>JBAOIR010000020.1:0-45870 GCA_037045585.1 Microthrixaceae bacterium | reverse complement strand
ATCCGATCGCCACCACCACCACGCTGCCCTGATCCCGGCGCCGAGCGCGGCCGTGGCCTCGTCCGGCGCTCCTACGATGCACGTGTGAACGATCTGCCGGGCAACGACGACGAATCCGAACCGAATCCGTTCGGCGACATGACCGCGGGGCTCAACCAGATCTTCCAACTGTTCGGCGGCGGCGGGCTCGGAGGGCCCGGGTCGGCTCCCGACTGGGACCGCGCCCGGCAGGCAGCAGCGGCGCTCGCGTCCGAGGGCGGATCGGAGGCCAACGTCGATCCGCTCGTGCGGATTCAGTTCGAGCAGCTCGCCCGGGTTGCGGAGCTGCAGGTCGCCCAGGTGATCGGCCTCACCCTTTCCCGCACCGGTGCCGGTCTCACGGTCTCGCCGGTCAATCGGGCTCAGTGGGCAGCCGCGACCGTCGATGCCTACCGGCCGCTCTTCGAGAAGCTGGCGGTGTCGCTCGGCCGGATGATGACGTCACAGCTCGACGAGATCTCCTCCGACGAACTCGACGAGATGAGCTCGATGATGCCGCCGGGGATGAGCTTCGACATGTCGGCGCTCATGGCCGGTATGTCGAGCTTCATCGGACCCATGATGCTCGTGACGATGGCCGGGTCGACCGTCGGCCAGCTCGGCAGTCGGGCGTTCGGCTCCTACGACCTGCCGATCCCCGACCACCCTCCGACGAGCTCCTCGTGGTGGCGACGGCCATCGACGACTTCGGTAACGACTGGAGCCTCCCGCTCGACGACCTGCGCCTGTGCATCTGCCTGGCCGAAATGGCGCACCACGCCGTGCTGTCCCAGCCCCACGTCCGCGACCGCCTCAACTCACTGCTCGCCGAGCACGCCAACGGGTTCGAGGCCGACTCGGCGGCCCTCGAGGAGCGCCTCGGGCCGATCGACCTGTCCGACCCCGAATCCCTCGGGTCATTGCAGAACTCGCTCGGCAACCCGGAGTTCATGCTCAGCGCCATCCGGTCGGAACGCCAGCGGCAGATCCTGCCGGCGATCGACACGCTCGTCGGGTGCATCGAGGGCTACGTGGACTGGATCCTCGACACGATCGGGGCGAAGCTCCTGACCTCGTACCCGATGGTGAGCGAAGCGCTCCGTCGCCGCCGTGTCGAGACCGCGCAGGCGAGCCGGTTCGTCGAGCGCCTCTTCGGGCTCGAACTCACCCAGGACAAGATCGACCAGGGCTCGGCATTCATCGACGGCGTGTTCGCCCGCGCCGGCGCTCCGGCGCTGGCAGCACTCTGGTCCGACGTCGAACACCTGCCCACGCCCAACGAGCTGCAGGCTCCCGGGCTGTGGTTGGCACGGGTCGGACTCGAGTCCGATCAGCCGCTGCCGGAACTCGACGACGACCCCGGCATACCGGACTTCCCCGACCTCGACGGATAGCGCAGAGCGATCCCGCGGGGTTCACTGATCTGACGAACGGTTCCTTGCCAAGTAGGGCCGGCCCAGGCGCCGACCGTCGACCTCGCGGTTGAGGAGCACCGGGCGGACCCCGGTCGCCATCACGACCGTCGCCAGTGCGCCGCCGAGGGCGATCAGGATCGCACCGGCGGCGTTCGGGACGTGCAGGATCGACGGCACGAGCGCGCCGACGACCCACGTGATCTGGAATCGCGCCTCGAACCGGGCGAAGATGCGGCCGCGATCGTTCTCCTCGACGTCGCGCTGGACGACGGCGTCGAACGCCTGCTTGCCGAGCGCCGCCGCCGTGGCGATGCCGAGCGACATCAGCGAATAGCCGCCCAGCCCGTCGAGGATCACGCCGGCGACCCCGGCGAGGATCGCGAGGCCACAGGCGCCGAGCAGGATCCGTTCCTCGGCGAGGCGGCGGCGCAACGGCGGGGCGAGGACGGCGCCGACGAGACCTCCGGCGACGCTGGCGATGATGACGACACCGAAGTACCAGGTCGGCGGCGGACCGTCGATCGGTGGAACGACGGTCGTGACGACGAGGCTCCGGTGCACCTGCAAGGTCCAGTGGACGATCGCCGCGAGCGGGGTGATCTGGTTCTCACCGCGCAACTCGAAGGCCAGGAGGAACGTGAGGAGGCCAACGAGGAATCGCAACGTCGACATCGCGAACGCGGTGACGGCGAGACCGGGAGGGAGGGCGTCGGACAACGAGCGCGACGGCGGTGGGCCCGCGGCGATCTCCGACTCCTCGCGCTCCCCTGTCACCGATGGATGGATTCGCAGCGCGGCGACGAACGCCGCTCCGAACGTCAGGGTCGTGAGCGCCAGCACCCACTCGGGGCCGATCTGCAAGAGGATGCCGCCCAGCGCACCGGCGACGATCGCCGCGAGCCCGCTCAGCAGCTGGAGCTTGGAGTTCGCCTCGACCAGCTCGATGTCACCCGCGACGGTTGACGGCACCACGGCCGCCTTGGCGATCTGGTACGTCTTCGCCAGCACGAGCATCGCGAACGCCTCGGGGAACAGCGCCAGGCTGTCGTTGATGACCGCAATCATCATCGTGATGGCGACCACGACACGCAGCGCCATCGTCGCCTGGATGACGACGCGATGGCCGCCCTTCACCCGGTCGATCATCGGCCCGATGAGCGGACCGACCAGCGCGAACGGCGCCATCGTGAACAGCAGACCGAGGATGACCTTCTCGCGGCCCTGGGCCGGATCGACCTTGAAGAAGAACGAACCGGCGAGGCTGAGCACCACGAGGGTCTCGCCCGACACCGAGAGCAGGTGGCACAACGCGAGCCGGGGGAACGCCGCGTCCCAATCGACGTTGAGGCGCCGCGGCGGGCGCGTGAGCGGCTGCCAGCCGTCGGACCCCGCCCCCGTGTCCGCAGCGCTCATGCGGGACGGTCCGGGTCGATCACCCGGTCAGACTAATTCGACGCGTACTTGTATCCCACGCCGCGGACGGTGAGCAGTCTCACCGGCGAGGCAGGATCGTCCTCGATCTTCGCCCGCAGCCGCTTCACGTGGACGTCGAGGGTCTTCGTGTCACCGACGTAGTCGTACCCCCACACCCGGTCGATGATCGTTCCCCGGGTGAGGACCTTGCCGGCGTGCTCCATGAGGAGCAGGAGCAGCTCGAACTCCTTGAGCGGCAGGGGAACGAGATCGCCCTGGAGGTGGACCTCGCGACTGTCGACGTTGATCTCGACGTCACCGACCACCACCACGTCGTCGCGGGGCGCCTGCTCGGGCGCACCGCTTCGCCGACGGAGGACGGCACGGATGCGGGCGACCAGCTCGCGCAACCGGTACGGCTTCGTCACGTAGTCGTCGGCGCCGACCTCGAGACCGACGACGGTGTCGATCTCCGACGACTTGGCCGTCACCATGATGATCGGCACGGACGACTTCGCCCGGATCTCCCGGCACACGTCGACGCCCGACACGCCGGGCAGCATCACGTCCAACAGGATCAGGTCAGGATCGACGTCGTCGAACCGTTGCAGGGCTTCGGGGCCCGTGCGAGCCACCTCCACGGCGAAGCCCTCACGTCGGAGCCCGACGTTCAGGGCTTCGATGTAGGACTCTTCGTCCTCGACCACCAGAATCACCGGCGTTGCGTTCACGCGCTCACCTCGGAATCATCGACCGGGCTCTCCGGTTCGACCACGTCGGTCCCCAACGGCAGGACGAGGGTGAACTCCGACCCTTGCCCCTCCTTGGAACGAACCGACACCTCTCCACCGTGGTTGTGTGCCACGTGACGAACGATGGCGAGCCCGAGGCCCGTCCCGCCCGTCTCGCGGCTCCGGGCACGGTCGACCCGGTAGAACCTCTCGAACACCCGATCGAGGTCTCGACTCGGGATGCCGTCGCCGGTGTCGGCGACCGACAGTGCCAAGCCCGAAGGATTCACTCGGGCCGAGACCGTCACGGTGGCTCCGTCGGGGCTGTACTTCACGGCGTTGTCGATCAGGTTGCCCAGCGCGCTCGTGATCTGTCGACGGTCGCCGGCGACGACGATGCCGGACTCGCCGACGGACTTCAAGGTGATGCCCCGGGCGTCGGCGGCGGCGCGGAAGCGCCCGAGGGCGTCCTCGACGATGTCACCCACCCGGGTCTCGTCGATGAAGAGATCGTCCGCGAACTCGATGCGGCTCAGCTCGAGCAGATCGTCGATGGTTCGCGACAGGCGAGCGACCTCGAGGCTCATCCGCTCGGAGAACCGCCGGATCGTCGCCAGGTCGGTCTCGTCGCGAAGGGTCTCCGCCAGCAGCCCGACGGCCCCCACGGGGGTCTTCAACTCGTGGCTGATGTTCGACACGAAATCCCGCCGCACCTGGTCGGTGCGCCGGCGTTCCGTCACGTCTTCGATGACGGCCACGCTCCCGCCGCCCACGGCGACTCCATTGCCGAGGGGTACCGCCCGGATCAGGTAGGTGGACTTGGGTGGACCGAACAGGTCGATCTCCCGCTCGCCCGGTTCGCCACGCACCGCGGCGACGAGCAGCTCACGGACCGCCCGATTGATGATCGTCCGGGCATCGCGCGACGAGAGGATCGCCTGGGCCGAACGGTTCTGGAAGCCCAGCACCTCGTCCGCATCGGCGACGACCACCCCGAGGCTCAACGCGTCGAGGGCCGCGACGAGACGTGGGAGCGACCCGTCCGTCGGGTCCTCGGCCGCGGCCGGGACCGGTGCCGGCGTGGACTGGGCGGCAGACTCGAGCGCACGCACCCGGGTCACCAGCGTCGCGATCACCCCGGCCGAAACGGCCAGTGCGACGGCGAGGACGACGACGAGAGCGGTCATGATCGTCGCGACCGCGTCGAGTCGAGAGAATCAGGCATCGGGCGAACCGCGCCGGCTCTTCATCTCCAGGCGGGCAACAGCAGCGTGCTCGGGAAGCCAGCCCGTGACCATGAAGGTGACCCGCTCGCCCATGTTGACGGCGTGATCGCCGATGCGCTCGTAGTAGCGGCCGATCAGGGCCAGCTGCACCGCGGACCGCAGACCGAGCCGGTCGGAGTCGTGAGAGCTGAAGATCGATTCGACGAACTGCACCTGCAGCTCGTCGAGGCGGTCGTCGATGTCGTCGAGGGCCGACGCGAGACCGTCGTCGGCCTCGATGAACGAGTCGATGGCCTTGCGGGTGAGCGAGGCCGCTTCGATGCTCATGTCCTCGATGAGGCTGCGCACGTTCGGGCTCATCGTCACGTCGTAGATGCGTCGCGACGCCTTGCAGATGTTGACCATCAGGTCGGCCGAGCGCTCGAGCTCGCTCGCGAAGCGAAGCGCACACACGATGAAGCGAAGATCACGCGCCATCGGCTGTTGCAGGGCGAGCAGCCGGTAGCAGCTCTCCTCGATGCTGATCGCGAGCGTGTCGATGACGTCGTCGCCGTCGATCAGCGCCTGCGCAGCGTGAAGGTCGCGATCGAGCATCGCCGCCGTGCCCTTGCCGATCGTCTCGACGGTCAGGGCGCCGAGACGAACGATGTCGTCGCGGAGCTCGTCGAGCGATTCGTGGAACTCGATGCGGAGATCGGTGTCGCTCATGTCAGCCGACGCGCCCGGTGATGTAGTTCTCGGTGCGTTCGTCGGACGGGTTCGAGAAGATCTTGGCCGTGGTGTCGCACTCGACCAGCATGCCGGTACGACGGTCACCGTCGTCGTTGACCTCGACACCGAAGAACGCCGTCTTGTCCGACGCCCGGGCTGCCTGCTGCATGTTGTGGGTGACGATCACGATCGTGTAGTCGTCGCGCAGCTCGCGCATCAGATCCTCGACGCGAGCGGTCGCGATGGGGTCGAGGGCCGAGCACGGCTCGTCCATGAGGAGCACCTCGGGCTCGGACGCGATCGCCCGGGCAATGCAGAGCCGCTGTTGCTGGCCGCCGGACATGCCCATGGCAGACGAGTCGAGCCGGTCCTTGACCTCGTCCCACAGCGCGGCGCGGCGCAGCGAACGCTCGACGATGTCGTCGAGCTCGGACTTCTTCTTCACGCCGGCCACGCGGGGGCCATAGGCGATGTTGTGCCAGATCGACTTCGGGAACGGGTTCGGCTTCTGGAAGACCATGCCGATACGCCGGCGGACCTCGACGGGGTTCACCGCAGGGTCGTAGAGGTTGACGCCTCGGTAGCTCACCTCGCCCTCGACGGACGCTCCCTCGATGAGGTCGTTCATACGGTTGAGACACCGCAGCACGGTCGACTTGCCACAACCGGACGACCCGATGAACGCCGTGATCTCGCCACGACGGATCGTGAGGTTCACGTTCCTCACGGCCCGGAAGCCGGAGTAGAGCACGGACAGGTCGCGGGTCTCGAAGACCGCTTCGGTGACCACGCTGGGGATCTCCTCGTCGGTGGGTCGACGGGCGGAGTCGAGCGCAGCGCCTGCGGGCGTCGCTGCTCGGGCCTCGGTCCGGTCGTTGGTCGTCATGGCACGTTCCTCTCGAAAACAGTCTCGCAGGAAACCTGTTTCGTCGAGAACGGTACGCAGGACCGGTGTCGCGACCCCACACCCTGGGTGAACGGGAGGTGAACGCTGGTCGAACACTGCGCAGCGAGCCCCCGTCCCCAGGTTCTGCGGGGTTCGCACCCTGCGGAACCCCCTTGACACGTCGGTACCATGCACCCCGTGGACGGCGATCCCGGGCGATTCATCAATCGAGAGCTCTCGTGGCTGGAGTTCGACGAGCGCGTCCTGGCGATCGCCGCCGATCCGTCGACCCCGGCATTGGAACGAGCCAAGTTCCTCGCCATCTTCAGCCAGAACCTCGACGAGTTCTACCAGGTGCGCGCCGCCGGCCTCCTCGACCAGGTCGAGGCGGGTGTCACCGACCTGAGCCCCGACGGTCTGACCGCATCCCAACAGGTCAGCCTGATCGCCCGCCAGGTCGCCGTCCTGACGCGACGGGCCGACGGGATCTTCCTCAACGAGGTCGTGCCGGCGCTCGCCGACGCCGGCGTCCGCTTCTGCCAGTGGGAGGAACTGGTCGAGACCGACCGGGCGTTCCTGCGAGCCGAGTTCGACCGACGGATCTTCCCGATCCTCACCCCCTTGGCGGTCGACCCCGGCCACCCGTTCCCCGACATCTCCAACCTGTCACTGAACCTGGCGATCCGGGTCCACGATCCCGAGGACGGCGAGCAGCGCTTCGCCCGCCTGAAGCTGCCGCAGTCGTTGCCGCGCTTCTTCGTGACCGAGGACAAACAACGCCTGGTGCCCCTCGAACAGCTGATCTCGGCGCACCTCCATCGCCTCTTCAACGGCATGGTGGTCGACGAACACCAGACGTTCCGCGTCACCCGCAACGCCGACCTCGACCTCGAGGAAGAAGACGCCGAGGATCTGCTCGAAGCGGTCGAGGTCGAGGTACGACGCCGCCGGTTCGGCAAGCCGGTGCGCCTCGAGGTCCCCGTCGCGATGAGCGAGGAGATGGTCGACCTGCTCCAGCGGAGCTCGAGCTCGAGGATGACGAGCAGGTACACCGCCACGACGGTCCACTCGACCTGTCCGGCCTCTGGTCGGTCTACGCGCTCGACCGACCCGACCTGAAGTTCGCCACGCTGCATCCACTCGACGCCCGCGCCCTCACGGCACCCAACGGGGTTCCCGCGGACTTCTTCCACGTCCTCCGTCGTGGCGATGTCCTCGTGCACCACCCCTACGAGAGCTTCACCACCTCGGTCGAGGAGTTCATCGGGCAGGCCGCCAACGACCGGCACGTCCAGGCCATCAAGGTCACGCTCTACCGCACGTCCGGCGACAGCGCGATCGTCGCCTCCCTGATCCGCGCCGCCGAATCGGGCAAGCAGGTCGTGGCGCTCGTGGAGCTCAAGGCCCGATTCGACGAGGAGAACAACATCGAATGGGCGCGCCGTCTCGAGCGCGCCGGCGTGCACGTGGTCTACGGGCTGGTCGGTCTGAAGACGCACACGAAGATCGCCATGGTCGCCCGGTCCGAGGGCGACGCCGTGCGCGCCTACTGCCACGTCGGCACCGGCAACTACAACGCCCGGACGGCCCGGATGTACGAAGACTTCGGCCTGTTCACCGCTGCGAACGACGTCGCCATCGACGTGCAGAACCTCTTCAACTTCCTCACGGGCTACAGCCGCGACGTGTCGTACCTCCGACTTCTCGTGGCGCCGGACCACATGCGCACCGACCTCGTCGGCCTCATCCGCGGAGAACGCCCCGAACCGGTCGGCCACACGCCCCGCGGCGAGGGCCGGATCGTGATGAAGATGAACAGCCTCGTCGACCCCGAGGTGATCGACGAGCTGTACGCGGCGTCACGCGACGGCGTCGAGGTCGATCTGATCGTGCGAGGGATCTGCTGCCTCCGACCCGGCGTGCCGGGCCTGTCGGACCGCATCCGGGTGCGCAGCATCGTCGGCCGGTACCTCGAGCACTCCCGGATCTACCGATTCGCGAACGGCTCCGGCCCCGGTGTGCCCAGCATCCACCTCGGGTCCGCCGACCTGATGCCGCGCAACCTCGACCGTCGCGTCGAAGCGCTCGTCACGATCGTCAACCCGATCCTCCTCGAACGCATCGACGACGTTCTGGCGGCGCAACTCGCCGATGATCAGCTCGCATGGCGCCTCGTCGACAGCACGTGGCGCAAGGTGCCGACGATCGCCGGACGCGAATGCCAGACCGAGTTCCACGACCTGGCTCGAACCTGGGCGTCCCAGGCCCGCAACCCGTGACAGTGGAGGCGGCCGGCGGCATCGTCGTCGACGAGTCCGGTCGGGTCGCGATCGTCCACCGACCCCGCTACGACGACTGGTCACTCCCGAAGGGGCATCTCGAAACCGGCGAGACCGCCGAGGACGCCGCGCTCCGCGAGGTGTTCGAGGAGACGGGGTTGTCGTGCCGGATCATCGGATCGGCCGGCGAGACGCAGTACCGGGACCGCAAGGGTCGTCCCAAGCGCGTGCGCTACTTCTCGATGAGCATCACGGCCGGATCGTTCCTGGTGAACGACGAGGTCGACGAGTTGCGGTGGATCGACGAGTCAGGAATCGACGAGCTGTCGTACGGGTTCGATGCCGAACTGGTCCGGTCCGAGTTCCTGGAGCGTTCGACCCGCAGTGGGGATCAGCGCGACGAGTAGGAGTCCGCGAGCTCGGGCGGGTCCCAGGCGAGCAGGATGTTCTCGCGTTCGGCGTCGCGGATGACCCCGCTCGCGGTTCCGACGGAACTGCGGGTCGTGGGGCGGCACGAGCATGAGCCGGGCGTTCAGCCGACGATGGAACTCGTCCACCACGACCTTCTCGCCGTAGTCGCTCCGAACGTCCCAGTGCGGTGCAACCGGGCCCAGGTACACCACCGTCACCGACGCCCGGGGCGCCTCGTTGGTTGCTGCTGCGATGTCCGACATGGTCACTCCTGGTGGCGCGGAAACGGCCGCGCTCGACGTTGGTGGGGTGCCCGAGCTCGAATCGGGCCGAACCGAGTGTACCCGTGAGCGAGGTGCGGCAGCAGCACGGACCCGCTCGAGCAGCGGGTCAGCCGCCTCGACGACCCAGCGCCGCCGACAACGTCCTGCTCTCGCCCTGACGTTGGATCTCGATCGAGATGGTGTCGCCGGGCGACTTCTCCTGGATCGCCGCACCGACATCGGACGGCGACGAGATGTCGGCACCGTCGATCGACACCATGACATCACCTGGTTGCAACCCGGCCTGGTCGGCGGCGCTCCCCGGCTGCACGTCCGACACGAACGCACCCTCCTCGACGTCGATCTGGAAGCGCTGGAGGATCTCCGCCGACTGGTCGGCGACCTTCATCGTCTCGACGCCCAGGAACGGACTGTCGCCGTCGATCGTGCCCTTGCCGTCCTCGATGTCGCGGATCAGGGGCTTCACCGAGTCGATCGACAGGGCAAAGCCGACGCTCTGGCTGTTCTGGATGATGGCCGTGTTGATGCCCACCACCTGGCCCAGCGCGTTGACGAGCGGACCTCCAGAGTTGCCCGGGTTGATCGCGGCGTCGGTCTGGATCAGGTTCTCCAGCTCCTCGCCCTCGGCGGACAGCTGACGGTTGAGCGCCGAGACGATGCCCTTCGTCACGCTCGGCTGGGCGCCGAGGTTCAGCGCGTTGCCGATCGCCACCACATCGTCGCCGACCTGCAGCGCATCGGAGGACCCGAGCTCGGCAGGTGTCGTCTTCTTGACCGTGGTCGTCTTGACCAGCGCGACGTCCTGAGCCGGAAAGCTGCCGACGAGCGTCGCCGGTACGACCTCTCCGTCGGAGAACGCGATGTGGATCGCCGTGCTCGACCCGGCGGCGCCCGACACGACGTGCGCGTTCGTCAGCACCGTGCCCTGGTCGTCGATCACGATGCCCGAGCCGGCGGCTTCGCCGGACATGCCACCGTCGATCTGGATCGAGACCACCGAGGGGCGGACCTTGTCGAGGAGCGCTCCGATGTCGAGCACCTGCCCCTTGATGGTCACTGGCGTGCGCGATCTGGGCTGATCCGCCACGAGCACGCTGCCGCCGGTCTCGACCGACGCGACGTAGATGGCACCGGCGACGAGGGACGCCACCACGGCGCCGATCAGCGCGCCGACGGCAAGCCCCGAGACCCACGGCCGGACGCGAGCAGGCTCCTTGGGGGCGCGACCGGGACGCGACTCACCGGGAGCGAACGAACCACCGATCGGGCCGGTCGGTGGCCCGACCGGCGGCGGAGCGGTCGGCGGGCCCAGCACCGCGGCGGCGCCACTTCCGCCCACCGACTGCGGAGCGTACGGGGGCGGACCGAACCCCGACGGTCCGGCGAGGTACGGCGGCGGTCCGGACGGCTCCGACGGCGGGGCCCACACGGGCTCCGACGATGAGGCGACGGGTGGCGCGCCACCCGTGCTGCTCGGGGGCGCGAACGGTGACGGCGCGTGTTGGTGGTTCGACATGTGCGCTCCTTGATCGCTTCGCCAGTATGTACCCGGGCGGGTGCGGCCGACACCACTGCGACGAGGTCCGCTGTGACCGGGCTCAGCGCGAGGGCCTCGTTCTGAGAGCCATCTCAGTGCTCAGCGTGGCTCGCGTCTGCCGGGAGCCCATGCTGGGTACACGCAATCTGCTCCGGCGACACGCCGGGCAGCGGGAGGCCCACAATGAACGTCACTGATTTCGCCGACACCACCTGGATGAGCCACGGCAACTGTGCACACCGTGACCCGTCGATGTTCTTTCCGTCCGATGGCGTGGGCGTCGAGATCGCTCGCAAGGCCTGCGAAGGCTGTCCGGTCAAGACCCAGTGCCTCGAGTACGCCATTGCCGAACGAATCGACCACGGTGTCTGGGGCGGCTGCTCCGAGCGTGAGCGTCGGCGCATCATCCGCAGCCGTCAGACCAAGCCGGCCGACCAGCCCGTCGCGGTGGGCTGAGCACACCTCCCCGCTCACCTCCCCCGACCATCACGAGGCCGTCCCGCTCCACGGAGCCGGGGCGGTCTCGTCGTTTTCGCCGAGGTCAGCGCGGGCGCGTCACCTCCCGGCTCGTGCCGAGCGGTTGGACGTCAGGCCTTGTCGGCGGGAGAGTCCGACGCAGGGGTGTCCTCGGCGGAACCTTCCTTGAGGCCCTCCTTGAACTCCTTCTGCGCCTGGCCCAACGATCGCGCCAGCTTCGGGATCTGCGTTCCGCCGAACAGAACGATGACGATGACTGCGACGATGATCCAGTCGGTTCCTTGCATGGCGTCATCCTAACCTGATGCCCACGGTTCCCATCACGCGGGCCCCGCAGGGTGACAGACGACCCTGATCGACATCGTGGAGGCCACCGTGACCGACGAACTCCGCTCACGGATGCGGGCACTGCGGCGATCGATCCCCATCGACGTGCAGCATCTGCGAGCCCAGGCACTCGCCACCACGGCTGCGTCGCTGCCGTGGTGGCCCGAGGTCGCGACGCTCGGGGTCTACCGGGCCGTTGCCGGAGAACTCGACACCTCGGTGCTCGAGCAATGGGCCCGCGGCCGGGGCATCGAGACCTACGTCCCCGTCCTCGACGGTCGGCAGCTCCGGTTCGCGCCGTCGACGCCGACCGGCACCTGGTCGCAGAACCGGTTCGGGATCGATGAACCCGACGACGCCGACACCATCGACGCTGCCCGGCTCGACCTCGTCGTCGTACCGGCGGTGGCCGTCGACCGGGCCGGCAACCGGATCGGGATGGGAGGCGGGTTCTACGACCGGACCTTCGCCGGTCGCCCCCGGTCCGGCCGGCCGATCCTGGTGGCGGCCGTACATCCGGAACAACTGGTCGAGCGGATCGTCACCGAGGCATGGGACGTGGCGATGGATGCGGTCGTGCTGCCTGACGAGGTGATCGTGGTCGAGGGAACGAACCGGGACGACCGGCGGTCAGGCGGTGGCGGAACGGGCTGACTCGGCGGCGCGGGCGAGGGCGCGCTGACGACGGATGCGACGACGCTCCCGCTCGCTCAGGCCGCCCCAGATGCCGAATTTCTCGCCGTTGGCGAGGGCGTACTCGAGGCAGTCACCCCGGACTTCACAACCCTGGCAGACGGCCTTGGCTTCCTTGGTGGAAGCACCACGCTCGGGGAAGAAGAGATCGGGGTCGACCCCAAGGCAGTTCGCCGCCAACTGCCAACTGTGGTCTTCTTCCTCGTTCATCGCTGCCATCCCGTCTGGACCCCCGCGTAATTACATACGTGTAGCCCTCCATCATGGTCGTTCGGCCTCAGCGATGCAAGAGGCGATCGTTGCGAACGACACCATCGAAATCGTGACGAATTCCGGCCACAACCATGGTTTCCCGGGCCCGCCGGGCCGACGAACCGCCCCATCGGAGACCTCAACCGGCCCGCCGCCCACGCAGCATGGAGCGCTTCTGTTCCAAGAAATCGACCAGCACGAAATCGCCCAACGTGTCCGGTGACGTGAAGAACGCCCGACCCCGGTTCAGCTCGGTCATACGTTCGACGAAATGCTGGAGGCCACGGTCGGCGTCGAGCATGAAGGTGTTGATGCGGATCTGATCGCGGGTGCACCGCGACACCTCGAGCAGCGTGGCGTCCACCGTCGCCCGAATTGGCGGGTAGTGGAACTCGGGCTCGCCGTAGGCGTTGATGTGGGCCGTCGGTTCCCCATCGGTGATCATGATGATCTGCTTGGTGCCGTGCTGCCGGGCGAGCAGCTGACGGGCCAACACGAACCCGTGCTGCATGTTGGTGCCGTACACGAAGTCCCAGCTCACCTCGGGCAGCTGATGTGCTTCCAGCACGCGGGCGACCTCGCTGAACCCGACGATGCCGAGGTAGTCGCGGGGATACTGCATCGAGATGAGCGAGTGCAGCGCCATCGCCACCTTCTTGGCCGGCAGGAAGTTCTCGCGCATCGGCATCGACAACGACAGGTCGAGCATCAGAACGGTGGCCGTACGCACCAGCTGCTCGGTCTGCTCGATCTCGAAGTCGTCAGCGGTCAGCTGCACCTTCCCGCCGACCGACCCCTCGCTCGATCGCCGGCGGACGGCATTGCCGATCGTCCGGTTGATGTTGAGGTTGAACGGGTCACCCCACTCGTACGCCTTGGTGTCGTAGGTGCGTTCGTGGCCGATGCCGATGCGGTCGATCTGGTGGCCGCCGAGCATGTCCTTCGACAGCTTCTTGAACAGTTCCGCCAAGGCGTTCTTGCCCAGACGGCGCATGCCCTCCGGAGTGAGCTCGAGACGACCCTCGACGTTGTCGATCAGCCCAGCGTCCTGAAGCATCTTCGACAACTCGGCCATGCGCTCCATCGAGTTGGCCATGTCGTCACCCACGAGCTCGCGGGCCCGCTCGATGTCGACCTCGGCCAACGCTCCCGGGTTGACCGTGCCCTTCAGCAGGTTCTCGAGCTGGTCGAGGTCGCCCAGGTCGCTCATCGCCTGCATCGCCTGGGGGAAGTCCAATGGGTCGACGCCGTTGAAGTCGTACCGCTGCTGCCACCCTGCGTCGGGGAACATCCCCCGCAGGTTCTGACCCAGCTGGTCCATCTGGAACGCCAGGTCCATGTCCTCGAGCAGCTGGTTCGACAGATCCTGGAGCTGCTGGCGTTGCTCGGGCGTCATCGAGTTGAGCATCGCCTGCATGGCGGCCATGCGCTGGGCCATGACCTCGAGCAGCTCATCGAGGGTCTGCGGGTTCTCCGGGAAGAAGTCGCCGAACTCGGCCATGAACTTCTCGAAATCGGGCTCCTCACCGGCAGCGCGCTGGGCGAGCATCTCGTTGAGCGAGGCCAACATGTCCTTCATGCGGGCCATGTCCTCGGGGGACATGTCGCTCATCGCGCCCGACATCTGGTCGACCGCCTGCTGCATCAACTGCTGACGGAGCTTGTCGACGAGCTCCTCGAACTTCTCCCGGGCCTCGGAGCTGGTGAAGTCGTAGTTCTGCAACGACTTCACCTGACCGGCCAGATCGTTCGGCAGCATCTCCAGCTGCATGTTGCGCTCACCGACCACCTGATCGGTGAGCTCCTGACGCCGTTCGTCGCCCGACGCCCGGCCCTCCTCGGCGAGTTCGTCGAGCGCGGCACGCTCCTGCTCGACCACGTCGCGGAGCTCCTTGGCGATGTCGTCGAACACCCCTCCGAGATCGAAGCGGTCGAGGCGCTCCTGCCGTTCGGCGCGCAGCTTCTCGAGCATCTCGCGGAGACCCTGGATGCGTTCGCCGTTGCGATCGTTGAAGCCGTCCTGCAGCATGCGCCGAAGCGCAGCGTTGAGATCGCCGTGGTAGAGCAGATCGTCGGTCAGCTGCTCCATGACGTCGGTCGCATCGAGCTCGAAGCCCCGCTGCGTGCCGTCCCAGGGTGAGTAGCGGAAACGTCGAGCAGCCATGACGGGACGCTACCCCTGCGACGCAGCGTCTGCGGCGCGACCGCCCAGCAGGCGGGCGAACCAACGGCCCGAGTCCTTCACGATCCGCTGCTGGGTGGCGTAGTCGACGTGCACGAGACCGAACCGAGGCCGGTAGCCGAACGTCCACTCGAAGTTGTCGAGCAGAGACCAGCAGAAGTACCCCTCGACGGGGACACCGCGATCGATGGTCGCCCGCAGTTCCGCGAGGTGCCGTTGGAAGTAGGCGATGCGACGGTTGTCGTGCACCCGGCCGTCGACGAGTTCCTCGTCGAACGACGCACCCGATTCGGTCACGACCACACGGTCGTACGCGCCGTAGGCGTGCACCCGATCCAGCACCATACCGAGACCTTCGGGCCGCACCTCCCACCCCATCGACGTGAGTTCGCACCCCCGATCCTGACCGAAGTGCGGGATGGTCCAGATACCGGGGATCGGCAGCCACGGCGCCCGCAGCCGCGTGTAGTACTGCACGCCGAGGAAGTCGAGGTCGATCGTGGCGAGCTCGTCGTCGCCGGGACGGTGATGCCGTTTGATCCCGCGCAGCAACCCGCAGTCGTCCCACGGGTAGCCGAGCCCGAGATTCGGTTCGAGGAACAGGCGGTTGACCAGTGCGTCCGCCGACCGTTCGGCGATGCCGGCGAGCGGACCGACCCCACTCGCCAACACGGGCGACAGGTACTGCGTCGTGCCGATCGACGCGTCGCTCCTCGGGCTCGCAGCTCGCGCCGCCCGGGCGCCCTCGGCGGTCGCGAGATTGACGTGGTGCGCGGCGGCGCAGAACGCGGCCGGGCCCCGTCGACCGGGAGCGTGTGCCCCGAGCAGGTAGCCCAGCATCGTGAAGCTGAGGGGTTCGTTGAACACCATCCACTGGCGCACGCGGTCGCCGAGGGCCGCGACCACCACCGAGACGTAGTCACTGAACCAGCCCACGATCTCGCGATTGGTCCAGCCGCCCCGGCGCTCGAGCGCGGCCGGAAGGTCCCAGTGGTAGAGCGTGACCCACGGTTCGATCCCCGCGGCGAGGCACGCGTCGACGACGCGGGAGTAGTAGTCGAGCCCGGCCGCGTTGACCGCCCCCGTGCCGTCGGGCATCACCCGCGGCCACGAGATCGAGAAGCGATAGGCGCTGAACCCCATCGCCGCGACCAGGGCGATGTCCTCCTCGAAGCGGTGGTACGAATCGGTGGCGACGTCGCCCGTTGCGCCGTCCTTGATCCGGCGGAGCCCGAGCGGCCCCCGGCCGTGGGTGAACTCGTCCCACACCGAGGGACCCTTGCCGTCGGCGTCCCAGGCGCCTTCGATCTGATACGCCGCCGTGGCGACCCCCCAGGTGAAACCGTCGCCGAAGTCGTCGGCCGAGATCTCCGTCATCGCCCGAATCTAGGTGTTCAACCGAGCGTCCAGGAGCGAGAGGACCTCCAGCTCGCGGTCCGGCAGCTGACGCACCGCCGCCGCGGTCGACCACCACCACACCCCGACGTTGACCGCAGACGCACCCGCGCCGATGGCGATCGCCACGAGCGGAGAACTCGAGCGCCACGCCCACCGCAGGGCGATCTCGGCGGGGGCGATGAGCACCCCGACGAGCACGAAGTACAGCAGGCCGACGATCACGGCCGAACACCCCGTGCCCGACATGGCCTGCCGCCCCCCGAACGGGTTCCCGGAATCGGGCACCGGCGTCACGAGCATCGGCGAGAGCAGCGACCCCACGCCGACCATCGCGAGGGTGGCGGGGACCATCGTGATGACCACCACCCCGAATTCGATCCACCCACCGGTCCACACCGCGAGGAGGGTGGCGGCCAGGAGGACGGGGAACAGCACTGCGATGCAGCCGAGGAGCTGACGCCCGACCCACCGGGCCGCCGGCTCGGGCCCGGCCGCCACCTCGATCCAGAACACGGCCGGATCGACGCCGAGCTGGTTCGACGCGAACTGCAGCGCGAGCAACATCGCCACCGGAGCCACCAACACCAACCAGGTGCGGGGGCTCCCGACCCACGCGACCGGGATCACCACGTACACGAGCCCCAACAACGTGCCGCCGAGGAGGGCTGAACGCCGTCCGGGCGAGCGGGTGAGATACACGAGTTCTCGCGCCGCCGCGGCGCCGGCCGCAGTCCGCGGGAGCCGCCGACGCCACCCGCCGAAGATCGCCAGCGCTTCCCCGTCGTTCCGCAACGCGCTGCGACCGGTCTGTGCGGGTTCGACGAGCAGGCGATCGAGCTGACGAGACCACCACCAGCCCGCCAGCACCACGACGGCGGCGAGCACCGCAATCCGCCACCCGGCGGCGACGAAACTCCCGCGGCCGGCCAGTTCGAACGCCTCACCGGCCATCCCCGGAGGAGACCAACGAAGCACGCGAGCCGCTGCGTCGAGCTGCTCGTCGGTCAGGAAGCGGAGCAGCTGGGATCCGGCGAAGATCGCCGAACCGCCGAGCACCGCCACGACCGCGGCGAGATCACCCCCGCGGCGGGTGCGCGACAGGCGGGCCAACGAGGTGGAGAGAGCGCGGCTGCCCACGAGCGCCGCCAACAGCAGCACCGCACCGCAGACCACCACGAAGGGCACGGACGCCCAGGTTCGCGCCGAGCCCACGACGAGCCCGATGACCCAGCAGATCATCACCACCGGAGCGATCCCGACGAAACCGGCGGCGATCTGCCCCCGCCGCAGCTGGGACCGCGTCAGGGGCAACAGCGACAGGCGCGCCGGGTCGATCGTCTCGTCGACACCGCCGCCGAGCACCGGTGCGAACCACCAGCCGAACACGATCCCGGCGGAGAGGAGCACCAGATTGCGGTGCTGGGCATCGGCATCCCAGTACACCCGCAGGCCGAGCGCGATGCCGACGCCGACCCCCGCTGCGACCAGCGCGAACAGGAGGGAGAAGACGAAGCCGACCCGCGCCCACGTCGACCGCGTCATCCTCCGCACGCCGTTGACGACCAACCGCGCCTTCAGCAGCACGAACACCCGCGTGGGACTCACCGGTCCTGCGCCAGCCATCCGATCGATCCGGCCCCGAGGTGCACCCCTCCGACTGCGTCGATGAAGACGTCCTCGAGTCGGCGTCCACCCCGAACGTCGTCGACGGACCCGTGCACGACGATGCGGCCGGCGCTCACGATGGCCACGTGATCGCACAGGCGTTCCACCGTGTCCATGACGTGGCTCGACAGCACCACCGTGCCGCCGCCGGTGCAGAAGGTGCGCAGCAGGTCCTGGATCGTGCGCGCCGACACCGGGTCGACCGACTCGAACGGCTCGTCGAGGAACAGCACCCGCGGGCCGTGCAACACCGCGGCGGCGAGGCTGATCTTCTTGCGCATGCCCGTCGAGTAGTCGGCGACCAGCACACGCGCCGCCTCGGTCAGATCGAGCACGTCGAGCAACTCCGCGGTTCGCGACGCCACGACGTCGGGGTCGAGACCCCGGAACATTCCGAGGAACGTGAGGAACTCGTCACCGGTCAGCCGCTCGAACAACGGCAGGTCGTCGGGGAGCACCCCCAGCCGCCGCTTGGCCTCGTGGGTGTCGGCCCACACGTTCTGGCCGTCGATCCAGACGTCCCCGGCGTCGGGCCGCAACAACGCGGTGCACATCTTGATCGTCGTCGACTTGCCGGCGCCGTTCGGTCCGACCAACCCGTAGAACGATCCTCGGGGCACGTCGAGGCTGATCCCCGCGACGGCGACCTTGTCGCCGAACGACTTGGTGAGACCGCGCACGACCACCGATCGGGTCTCGACCGCGGCACCGACCTCGTCCGATCCCGACGGCACTGACGCCGACGGGATCGGTTCAGCCACGAGACCGGTACTGCGCCCGTCCCCCGATGGCGTCCTTGTTGAGACGCTTGGAGAGGTGGAGCCCTTCGAGCACCAACTCGACCGCGCTGGCGATGTCCTCGGGAGTCTCGACCGCGACCAGCGACGACGCGGCCCGACCGAGCGCCGGCAGCTCCGTGCAGAGCTGCACGTACGCGGCGGCCGGAACGTCCTCACCGATCTCGACGGGCTCGCGGCCGTCGAACGCCTCGACGACGTTGAGCAGATGCTCGGGGGCGACCCGCTCGCGGAACACGCTCAACACCGCACCGTTGATGAGCTGGTCGATGATCTGACCGTCACGGCCCTCCTCGAGCGACTCGATCTCGACCTTTCCGGCGGTCGAGGCCGGCAGCGCCTCGAGGTCGCAGATGCGGGGAACGACATGGGTCTCGCCCGCGCGCAGCGCTCGCCGCGCCGCGTTGGCCACGACGCTCTCCTGGTTGGACACCGACAGACGGACCGACACACCCGACCGCTGGCTGATGTGGCTGCTCTGACGGGCCAGATGGCTGAACGTCGCGATGATCTCCGACATGAAGTCGGGCACGTCGACGGTGAGGCCGTCGGCGACGAGCGGCGTCGCCTCCTGCTCGATGATGCGGACCTCCGTCGCGACCTCGAGCGGGTAGTGCGTGCGGATCTGGCTGCCGAAGCGATCCTTCAGCGGGGTGATCATGCGCCCGCGGTTGGTGTAGTCCTCCGGGTTCGCCGAGGCAACGAGCACGACGTCGAGCGGGAGGCGGATCTTGTAGCCACGAACCTGGATGTCGCGCTCCTCGAGCACGTTGAGCAGACCCACCTGGATCCGCTCGGCGAGATCGGGGAGCTCGTTGATGGCGAAGATGCCGCGGTTGGTGCGCGGCACGAGCCCGTAGTGCAGCGTGAGCTCGTCGGAAAGGTACCGACCCTCGGCGACCTTGATGGGGTCGACCTCACCGATGAGGTCGGCGATCGACGTGTCCGGCGTCGCGAGCTTCTCGCCGTAGCGGTCGCTGCGATGCACCCAGTCGATCCGGGTCTCGTCGCCGTGCTCTGCGATGAGGTGGATCGCGTACCGCGAGATCGGCGCGAGCGGGTCGTCGTTGACCTCCGAGCCGGCGATGATGGGCATCCATTCGTCGAGCAGCTCGACGAGCGAACGAATCATGCGGGTCTTGGCCTGGCCCCGTTCGCCGAGGAAGACGATGTCGTGGCCGGCGATGAGCGCGTTCTCGAGCTGGGGGACGACGGTGTCCTCGTAGCCCATCACCTGGGGGAACAGCGGCTCGCCGGCTCGGATCCGAGCGATCGCGTTGCGCCGGATCTCCTCCTTCACCGAGGTGGACTCCCAACCAGACGATTTCAGTTCACCGAGCGTTCCGGGTCGACTCATGTCGGCAACCTACCCCATGGGTTCGGGCCACGGTCGGGCGCCGAACCGACCGCTCCCAGGCCCCTGGACTTACCGCTCTGCTCCCGGGAGCGGTACCCTCGCCAGCCATGCGCACGTCACTCCGCGGCCGGTTGGTCATCGCCTCGCTCACCTCGCTCGTCACGTTGACGACCACCGTCGGCTCGGCGGGAGCACAAGCCGATCCGTCCTCGACGACCACACCGGAGACGACGACCACCACCACGACGACCGCTCCCCCGGCGCCTCCCGCTCCCCCCGCACCCGTGGTGCTCCACTACCTCCCGCTCTCGGGCGCGACGCTTGCGGAAGGGGCGAAGGGCAGCGAGATCTTCCTCATGCAGATCACGCTGTCGGCCCGCGGCTTCTGGCTCCAGGACTTCCCCGGCAACTTCGGGGCGTCGACGCGGCACGCGCTGGTTGCGTTCCAGAAGTACTCCAGCCTGCCCCGCACCGGAAAGCTCGACCCCCTCACCCGCTTCGTGCTCGGCGCCACCCTCGACCGCGCCCAGCCGAAGGTCCCCAAGGCCGGACGCAGCATCGAGGTCGACATCGCTCGTCAGATCCTCACGGTCTCCGACGCCGGCCAGGTCATCTGGGTGTTCGACGTGTCGACCGGCAAGAGCTCGACACCCACGCCTCGGGGGTCCTACAAGATCACTCGTCAGATCAACGGGCAGCGGGTCTCCAACCTGGGCCAGCTGTGGCGGCCCAAGTACTTCACCGGCGGCTACGCCCTGCACGGCTCGCCCAGCGTGCCGAACTATCCGGCGAGCCACGGCTGCGTGCGGATGACCAACCAGGAGATCAACTTCCTGTGGGACAGCAACCTGGCACCGATCGGCACACCCGTCACGCTGTTCTGATCGACCGCGGCGCCGGCTCGTCCGGTCCGCCGGTGCAGCCCTCCCCCGAACGGGGCGTCAGATGACAGAGTTTGCCCTCTCGTCACCCGAGAGACGTTGACCTGTCGACCTGTTCAAGTTAGGAAGGAACTCTCGCCGGGGCCGGCGGGAACGTCCTTGGAGGGATCAGCATGCGCGTACGTCGTGCTCTCGTACCTGTCCTCGGCATGCTCGCGCTCGTCGCCACCGCATGCCCCGAGCAACCGGGCGGAGGCGGGCCCACGACGACGACGTCGACGACCACGACCACCCTCGCCGACAACGACGGCGATGGCTTCAACACCGGCCAGGACTGCAACGACAACGATCCGACCATCAACCCGGGCCAGGCCGTCGACACGGTGGGCGACGGAGTCGACTCGAACTGCGACGGCACCGACGGCATCCAGACCAACACCGTCTTCGTCGCCACGACCGGCCAGGACATCTCGACCTGCGGCGAGGCGCTCACGCCCTGCGCCACCATCAACCAGGGCCTGACCCGTGCGAGCTCGCTCGGCCGCACCCAGGTCCAGGTGGCCGGCGGCACGTACGCCAAGTTCACCGTGGTGGCCGGCTTCGAGATCGGCGGCCACTACAACTCCGCGACCTGGCTCAAGGCGGGCGGCACGACGACCTTCGTGGCCGCCGCCTTCGATGCAACCGTGAACGGACCCGTCGGCATCCTCGCCTCGGGGATCTCCACGCCGACGAAGGTCTCCGACCTCACCGTCAGTGGCGTCGCGGCCGGACCCGGCCAGCGCTCCTACGGCGTCGCCGTGCTCAACTCCACCTCGGCGCTCACGTTCGACACGGTCACCGTCAACGGCGGCACCGGCGGAGTCGGTTCAGCCGGTGCCAACGGCAGCGGCGGGTGGAACGAGGCGGCCAACCCAGGCAGCGCCGGCAGCAACGGCTTCGAACCGGGCGGCCTCGGATGCAACAACACGAGTGCCGGCGCCGGTGGCCCCGGCGGCACCGGCGGCAGCAACGGTGGAACCGGCGGCAAGGGCGGCGTCGTCGACTCGCCCGGGTGCAGCAACTTCCTCGGTGTCTGCAGCAGCGGCTGTGATGCCCAGGCCGGGTCGACCGGCGCGACGGGCGGTGGCCCCGGCGGCATCGGCGGCGCCGGCGGTGCAGCTGGGACGAGCGGGTTCCCGGGCCTCTGCGACCTCAACGGCGCGCCGGCATTCGCCGGCAGCGCGGGTGCGCCCGGGGCCAACGGCGCCGCGGGTTCGTCGGGGGCCGGAGGCACTGCGGGTACTGCCGGCGGCACCGGCGGGCTCGGCTCCGCCGGCCGAGGTGGCGGCGGCGGCGGGGGCGGCGGCGCCAACGACTGCGACCAGGACGATGCCGGGGCCGGCGGTGGCGGCGGCGGTGCAGGCGGCCTTCGCGCTGCGACGGCGGGTGCAGGCGGCCAACCCGGCCTCGCCGCCATCTCGCTCTACCTCAGCAACTCGAGCCCGACGCTGATCGGTGTGCAGCTCAACCTCGGAACCGGTGGCGTCGGCGGCAACGGCGGCGCCGGCGCAGCCGGTCAGCCCGGTGGCGGCGGCGGGCCCGGCGGATCGGGGTACCAGGTGAGCGGTGCCGGCGGACCCGGAGGGACGGGCGGGACCGGCGGAGCATCAGGTGCCGGCGGAGGCGGAGGCGGCGGCGCCGCGGTCGGGCTCGGCACGACCGGTACGAGCAGTCCCGTGGGCACCCCCACGTTCAGCGGCGGCGCCGGCGGGGCCGGTGGCACGGGTGGCAACAACGGCGCCACGGGCATCGTTTCCAACATCGCGACGGTCTGACGCCCGACCACAACGACGCGTCGACGACATCGAGAACGAACCGGAGCCGCCCTCTCGGGCGGCTCCGGTCGCGTCCGGGCACTGCTGCCCACAGCCTGGGAGCAAAGGTTCCCGATCCATTGCTTCGGATCCGGGCGACCGATAGTCAGGCACCCTCACCGAGGGGCGGTGGGACGAACTGGGAGGTTCATCGTCCGCGTACGCCGTGCTCTGTTACCGCTGCTGGGGATGGTTGCGCTCGTCGCCACCGCGTGTCCCGAACAGCCCGGCGGCGGCGGTACCGCTACCACCACCGCACCGACCACCACGTCGACGACGACCACGACGCTCGCTGACAGCGACGGCGACGGTTACACGACCGGCCAGGACTGCAACGACAACGACCCGGCGGTCAACCCGGGCCAGGCCGTCGACACCGTGGGCGACGGGGTCGACTCCAACTGCGACGGCCAGGACGGGATCGCCACCAACACCGTGTTCGTGTCCAACACCGGCGCCGACTCGTCCACGTGTGGCGACATCGCCGCTCCCTGCGCCACCATCGACCAGGGCATCGTCCGCGCCGGCGCCCTCAGCCGCACCCAGATCCAGGTCGCCGAAGGCACGTACGCCAAGTTCGATGTCGTCGCCGGTCTCGAGATCGGCGGACACTACGACTCGGCGACCTGGACGAAGGCCGGCGCCGGCGACACCGTCGTCACGGCCTCGTTCGACGCGTCGGTCGGCGGTCCCGTCGGCATCACCGCACTCGGCATCACGACGTCCACCAAGCTCGCCGACCTCGTGGTCAACGGCGCCGTCGCCGGCGCCGGCCTGGCGTCCTACGGCGTGATCGTGCGCAACTCGACCACGGCCCTGGTCTTCGACACGGTCAAGATCAACGGCGGCACCGGCGGCAGCGGTTCCGCCGGGGCGAACGGCATCTCGGCCTCCTCGGCTCCGGCCGATTCGGGCATGGGTGGCGGCGGCGGCTTCGAACCGTCCGGCACCTACAACAACACCGACTCCGGAGCCGGTGGCGGCGGTGCGGGCGGCGGTGGCGTCGGCGGTAACGGTGGCGTGGTCGACGCGTCGACGAGCCTCTTCGGCAACCACGACGCCCAGGCGGGCCAGCAAGGCGGGATCGGGGCGGGCGGCACCGCCGGTGGCAGCGGTGGCCAGCCGGACACCGCCTCGCTCATCGGCTGCGGCAGCAACGGTCTCCCGACGCCCGGCGGCGCAGGAAGTGCGGGTGTCGCTGGAACGAACGGCGGCGCGGGCGCCGGCGGTTCGGCCTCGAACGGAGCAGTGAGCGGTGGCCTCTGGACGCCATCCCCCTCGTCGGTCGGTGGCAACGGTGGCGCCGGCGGTCCGGGTCGTCCCGGAGGCGGTGGCGGTGGCGGCGGCGCCTCCGACTGTGACAGCGACGACGCCGGCGCCGGTGGTGGCGGCGGCGGCGCCGGTGGCGCCGGAGCGTTCTCCGGTGGTGGCGGCGGTGGCGCCGGAGCGGCATCGATCGCACTCCTGCTCGACAACTCCTCGCCCACCCTCACGGGCGTCCAGATCGTGCTCGGCACGGGTGGCAACGGCGGCAACGGGGGCAACGGCGCCTTCGGTCAGCCGGGCGGCTCGGGCGGCACGGGCGGACCGGGCTTCGAGGATGGCGGCGCCGGCGGCGCCGGCGGCAACGGCGGCAACGGCGGCACGTCGGGACCCGGCGGTGGTGGCGCCGGCGGCCCGGCCATCGGCATCGTCCGCCACGGCTCGGCAACCGGCACGGCGACCTTCTCCGGTGGAGCGGGCGGCGCCGGGGGCACGAACGGTGGGGCCACGGGCACGGTGACGAACTCCGTCACCCTCTGACCAGGGCGCCCGACATCATCTGACCGACCCGGACCCCGGGGGTTCGTCGAGCTCCATGCTCGGCAGCCCCCGGGGTTCGTCGTTCCCCGCCACGGTCTCCGCCGGGAGCAACGTCTCACTACAGTCGGCGGATGCCCCGCCCCACCTCCGTGACGGTCGATCGGGGCATCGTCACGATCGACGAACGACGTCGATTCCTCAGCGGGATCCGTCTCACGCCACGGGGCACGTCGCTGTCCGGGTCCGACGTCGACGGGCGCTCCGCGGCGTTGGTCGTCGCTGCGACCGGAGCGAACGCTCTCGTCGTCGAACCCGACGACGCGACGCCGGACCTGCTCGATGCTGCGAGCGATTGCGGCGTCCTCGTGCTCGTCGACGTCTCGGGAATCGACGACCCCCGACGTCGGCCCGCCGCAGCGGGCGTGGCGGGTTGGTTCGTCGAGGGTCGAGGGTGGCGCCCGAAGCGACCGGCTGACCGGGTCGGTCCGCCGATCGTGTCCACGCCACGACCCTGGGCACTCGGATGGGCGACCGGCGACGAACGCGACCTGCCCGACCGCATGCGGCGAGCGCGTCGACCACCGACGGCCCTCACCGGGTTCGGGGCACCGTCCGTCGCAGCGACCGACGCCTGGTTCGATGACGCCGGACGAACATGGCGCCGGCTCGGAGAACACGACGGTCCCCCGGTCGGCGAGCGGGACCTTGCGTGCCTCCTTCGACACACTCCCCCTGCAGCGTTCGACGACCCCCAGGACTGGGCCGCCGCGACGCGGGCCTATCAAGCGATGGTGATCCGCTTCCATGTCGAAACGGCCCGCCGACTCCGCTACTCGCCGCTCGGCATGGTCGTCCCCGAGGCGCTCTACGACCCTGCCGGCGGTGTCTCGTCGGCCCTCATCGGGCCCGACGGCACGCCGAAGGAGGCGCTGAGGGCGTTGACCGACGCCTATCACCCCGTCACCGTGATCGCGGATCGGCTGCCCCCGCACCTCCACGGGCACGAGGCGCTGGCCATCGACGTCCACGTCGTGAACGACCTGGCGGAGCCCCTCGCGGACGCGTCGGTCGTCGCCACGCTGACGTGGGCCGACGGCCGCCAACGCTACGGATTCGGCGGGGGAGCCGCCCCCGACAGCGTGCAACGCGTGGGCACGATCCCGATCGTCGTCCCCCCGGTGAGTGGCCCACTGGATCTCGTCATCGAGCTCCGCCACGGCGATGCGGTGGTCGCGCGGACCTACCGCAGCGAGATCTTCGCCGACCCCCACGAACACTGACCCGCCCCGCCCACACAGGAGCTCACCGTGACCGCACCGACCGAAGGCTTCCGCCAACACCGCTTCGCTCCCGCCCCCGGGGCCACGCGAGTGCTCCTCGTCCGCCACGGCGAATCGGCGCCGGCCCATCCCGACCGGCCCTTCCCGCTCGCCGACGGTCACGGCGATCCGCCCCTCCACCCCGATGGCGAGCTGCAGGCGGAGGCGGTGGGACGGCGGCTCGCCGAGACCGAAGCCGTCGACGCCATCTACGTCACCACCCTCCAGCGCACCCACCAGACCGCCGCCCCGCTGGCCGCGCTCACGGGCCTCAGCCCGGCCGTCGAGCCGGATCTCCGAGAGGTGCACCTCGGTGACTGGGAGGGAGGCGAACTACGCGTCCGGGCCGCTGCCGGCGACCCGGCGTTCGTCGCGGCGATGGCGGCGCAGCGATGGGACCTCATTCCCGGTGCGGAACCGCTCGAGGACTTCGACCGCCGCCTCCAGGACGGCCTCTCGCGCATCGTCGAGGCCCACCCCGACCAGACCGTGGTGGCCGTCGTCCACGGCGGCGTGATCGGCCAGCTCCTGGCCCACGCCGTCGGCATCGAGGGCTTCGCGTTCGTCGGCGCCGACAACGCATCGATCTCCGAGCTCGTCGTCCACGACGGCCGCCAGGTGCTGCGCCGCTTCAACGACACGGCGCACCTCGACGCCGCCCCCGATGTGACGTCCGTCTGAGCAACATCTCAGTTTCCGCTGTCGCCGACGTGGACGGTAGGTTTCTCACGTAAGGGAAACCCGTCGAGTGGGAGCTCACCGCACATGGCGCAAACGATGAAGCGACCCGGGGCCGACGCTCCGGTGATCAATCCCCCGGCCGCCCGACGGGCACCGTGGCCCGTCCAGTTCTACCGATCGGCAGTCGGCAAGAAGTGGGTCATGGCGATCAGCGGCATCATGATGCTCGGCTTCGTCGTCGCCCACCTCGTCGGCAACCTCAAGCTGTACCTGGGCAAGGAGCCCGACGGGAAGTACGCGATCGACGTGTACGGCGAGGCGCTCCGCGAGCTGCTCCACCCGATCATGCCCAACATGGTGGTGCTCTGGATCCTGCGGATCGGCCTGATCGTGGCGCTGGTCGCCCACGTCCACGCCGCTGCGACGCTCACGATCATGAACCGCAAGGCGCGGCCCACGAGCTACCAGTCGTCACGCGACTACGTCGCGGTCAACTTCGCCGTCACGGTCGATGCGATACACCGGCATCATCCTGTTGGCCTACCTCGTGTTCCACCTGCTGGACCTCACGATCGGCCCGGCCAACCCCGACTTCGTCGAGGGCGCCGTCCACAACAACATGATCGCCTCGATGCAGCGCTGGCCCGTGGCCATCGCGTACATCATCGCCAACATCGCCATCGCGGTGCACCTGTACCACGGCACCTGGTCGATGTTCCAGAGCCTGGGCCTCAACAACCCCCGCTACAACGCCGCACGCAGGGCGTTCGCCACCGGCATCTCGCTCCTCATCGGTGTCGGCAACGTGCTGTTCCCCATTCTCATCGTCACGCGAGTGGTGAAGTGAACCACGCGAGTGGTGAAGTGACCCGAGCAACCACCTCGTTCGAACCGACCCAGGAACCGACATGACACTTACGCTCGACTCGAAGGTCCCCGGCGGTCCGATCGCCGACATGTGGGAGAACTACAAGTTCGACCTCAAGCTCGTGAACCCGGCGAACCGCCGGAAGTTCGAGGTCATCGTGGTGGGCACCGGCCTCGCCGGTGGCGCCGCAGCGGCGACGCTCGGCGAGCTCGGGTACAACGTCAAGGTCTTCACGTACCACGACTCCCCGCGCCGGGCGCACTCCATCGCGGCGCAGGGCGGCATCAACGCCGCCAAGAACTACCGGGGCGACGGCGACAGCGTCCACCGCCTGTTCTACGACACGGTCAAGGGCGGCGACTACCGCTCCCGCGAGGCCAACGTCCACCGTCTCGCCGAGGTGTCGGTCAACATCATCGACCAGTGTGTCGCCCAGGGTGTGCCGTTCGGCCGCGAGTACGGCGGCCTTCTCGACAACCGTTCGTTCGGTGGTTCGCAGGTGGCCCGCACGTTCTTCGCCCGAGGCCAGACCGGCCAGCAGTTGCTGCTCGGCGCCTACCAGGCGCTCGCCCACCAGATCCACCTGGGCACCTGCACCCTCTACAACAAGATGGAGATGGTCGAGGTCGTCGTCGACCCCGAGACCGGTCTCGCCACGGGCATCATCGCCCGCGACCTCATCAGCGGTGAGCTGTCACGGCACTCGGCGCACGCCGTCGTGTTGGCGACCGGCGGCTACGGCAACGTCTACTTCCTGTCGACCAACGCCAAGAACTCCAACGCCACCGCCGCGTGGCGGGCGCACCGCAAGGGCGCGGCGTTCGCCAACCCCTGCTACACGCAGATCCACCCGACCTGCATCCCGGCGTCGGACGAGTTCCAGTCCAAGCTCACGCTCATGTCGGAGTCGCTGCGCAACGACGGTCGCATCTGGGTGCCGAGCGAACCCCGACGACCGCGACAAGCGGGCGTCCGAGATCCCCGAGGCCGACCGCGACTACTACCTCGAGCGCAAGTACCCGGCGTTCGGCAACCTCGTTCCCCGCGACATCGCGTCCCGCAACGCCAAGACGGCGGTCGACCAGGGCGCCGGTGTCGGTCCGCTGCACAACGGCGTGTACCTCGACTTCGGCGAGGCGATCGACCGCGTCGGGCTCGACACGATCAAGGCCCGCTACGGCAACCTCTTCGACATGTACGAGCGCATCACGGGCGAGAACCCGTACGAGACGCCCATGCGCATCTACCCCGCGACCCACTACACGATGGGCGGGCTGTGGGTGGACTACAACCTCCAGACCACGATCCCCGGCCTGTTCGCCATCGGCGAGTGCAACTTCAGCGACCACGGGGCCAACCGCCTCGGCGCCTCGGCCCTCATGCAGGGCCTCGCCGACGGCTACTTCGTCCTGCCGTCGACGATTGCCGGCTACCTCGCGCCGCAGCTCAACAAGAAGCCGATGGCCACCGACGCTGCGGCGTTCGACCAGGCCGAAGCCGATGCCCGCGGCCGCATCGACCGCCTCATGGGCGCCCGAGGCACCAAGTCGGTCGACCACTACCACCGTGAGCTCGGGAAGATCATCTGGGACTACTGCGGCATGGCCCGCAACGCGACCGGCCTCGAGAAGGCGCTGTCGGAGATCCCAGCGCTCCGCGAGGAGTTCCGCAAGGACGTCAAGATCCTGGGCACCTCCGAAGGTGTGAACCAGTCGCTCGAGAAGGCGCTCCGGGTCGACGACTTCATGGAGCTCGCCGAGCTCAAGGTTCGCGATGCACTCCATCGCGAGGAGTCGTGCGGCGGCCACTTCCGTGAGGAGCATCAGACGCCCGAGGGCGAGGCCCTCCGCGACGACGAGCACTTCGCCTACGTCGGGGCATGGGAGTACGCCGGGCCCAACATCCAGCACGACGCCGTGCTCCACAAAGAGCCGCTCGTGTTCGAATCCGTCCCGCTCAGCCAGCGCAGCTACAAGTAGGCAGGAAGCCATGTCGATCGCAGAAGACACCCCGACCATCCCCGCAGCGCCCGCGTCGCACGCGAAGATGCTGAACCTGACGCTCCGGGTCTGGCGCCAGGACGGCCCCGATGCTCCCGGCGAGTTCGAGACCTACACCACCACCATCGCCGACGATGCGTCGTTCCTCGAGATGCTCGACTACGTCAACGAGGATCTGATCGCCAACGACCGTGAGCCGATCACGTTCGACCACGACTGCCGCGAGGGCATCTGTGGAACCTGCGGCGTGATGATCAACGGCCAGGCCCACGGGCCCCAGAAGGCCACGGCCACCTGCCAGCTGCACATGCGGCAGTTCAAGTCCGGCGACACGATCGTGATCGAGCCCTGGCGCGCCGCGGCCTTCCCGATCATCAAGGACCTCATGGTCAACCGGGCGGCCTTCGATCGCATCGTCGAGTCCGGCGGCTACATCACCGTCAGCACCGGTTCGGCGCCCGAGGCGAACCTCACGCCCGTTCCGAAGGACGTCGCCGACGCCGCGATGGACGCCGCCGCCTGCATCGGTTGTGGTGCCTGCGTCGCGGCGTGCCCGAACTCGGCCGCCCAGCTCTTCACCTCGGCGAAGATGCAGCACCTCAACATGCTCCCGCAGGGCCAGGCCGAACGCTGGAGCCGCGCCGAGAACATGGTCGAGACGATGGAACAGTTCTTCGGCAGCTGCACCAACCACGGCGAGTGCCAGGAAGCCTGCCCCAAGGAGATCACGATCGACTTCATCGCCATGATGAACCGTGACTACCTCAAGGCGAAGCTGGCGAACCGTCGCCGCGGGGGACAGCGCAAGGCGGGCTAGCGTTCCGGTCATGCGCACCCGCCTCACCGCCCTCGCCGTCGCCACGCTCTGCATCACGCTCGTGGGGTGCAGCAGCGGCGACGGGAAGATCACCATCGGCAAGGCCGCTGAGGGTGCGTCGACCACGGTCGTCACCGACGAGACCACCGAGGACACAACGGCGGACACCACCGAGTCGCCCGGGGACTCCAGCGAGATGAGCATCCCCGACCTCGGCACCATTCCCGAGGGCCTTCCCGAGGACATGGCGAAGTGCGCCGAGTTGGCCACGGCCATGTCGACGATGGCGATGTCGGCGATGGGTTCGCCCATCCCCGAGGAGACGAAGGCGCAGATCGAGGAGATCCGCGCCGGGCTGCCCGACGACATCGCGAAGGATCTGGACACGCTGGTCGACGCCTACTCCAAGCTCAGCGAAGCGGGCGGCGATCTCGGCAAGGCGGCCGAAGCCGTTGCCGACCCCAAGTTCACGGCGGCGAGTGACCGGCTGTCGGCCTACTTCCAGGAGAGCTGCGCCGGCTGACCCACCGGCTCGCCATCAGGACGGCGCCGGAGGCTGATTGAATTCGATCCAACCCAACCCGCTCCGCCCGTCGTCGGCGGTGAAACGAGCCAGCGCCCTCGGGAAGCGCGCTTCGCGACCGTCGGGGTGCACGAGCAGCACCGGCGACCACGCCAGCGGCTCGACGTTCAGTGCGAGGTCGCCCATCACGAGGCGAGCGCTGTCGGCGAAGCCCTCCCGCCCCAGCTCCGACGTGACGTCGATCTCGAAGCACTCGGAGAACTCCGTGGCGCCGGCGTCGAGCCGGTAGGACACACCCCAATTGTGGTCCGGCGAGAATGCTCCGGCGCTGTGCCACCGCGTTCCGTCGTCGAGTCGACCGGCCGACCAGCACCATCCGAGCGACCACCAGTCGCGTGCCGCTCCCCACGAGTGGTCGCGTTGGCCCCATCCGTCGACCTCGATCACCTCGTCGCCGAGCAGCACCCGACCGTGAACTCGACACGGGATCTCGTATCGGGGCGTGACCGGCGGCCAGAGATAGGCGGCGCGGTCGGTCTCCCAGTCGAGTTCGAAGCCGAAGGGGACGAGTGTTCCTCGCTGGTCGTGGTACATGTCGGCCGGATCGTCGACCTGCAGGCCGAACGCCTCGAGATTGCAGGTCATGTGATCGAGGGGAACCTCGACGGTGTGGTCCGCCCAGATCCCCTCGGTGCGGATCTCGAGCGATTGCGCCGACGATGGCAGGGGCACCTCGTTGCTCACCACGGTCACGAGCGGTCGCCCCGGACCGACGAGACACGCCCAGTACCAGACGGTCCCGAGACCGGGGTTGAAGCCGATGCGGATGTAGCCGCCGAGCGAACCGTCCTCGGAGAACCAGTCCAGGTAGTAGGACTCGTTCCACAGGAGCGAATCGTCGGGGGTGTGGCGACGCTCGTCGGCAGGGCTCGGCGTGGGCATGGATCGGATCGTAGGGCGGGCGCCGGTAGTGTGCGCCCGATGTCGATCCCCTATCTCAGCGCCGCCTGGATCGATGCGGCCGACGCCCTGCTCCGCACCGTCGTGGTCGATCCGCCCGTCCTCGGTCCGGCGTTCACCGTCGAGACGGTGGTCACCGACGCACCCGACGGAGTGGTGGGCTACGTGCTCGAGTTCGACGGTTCCGCCGTGCGGGCCCGGCCGGCGGACTCTGGCGAGCGGTCCACCGTCCGGCTCACGCAGAGCTACACGCTCGCAGCCGGGGTCGCCGCCGGGGAGGTCGGCGCACAGGCGGCGTTCCTCGCCGCGGACATCCAGGTCGGCGGCGACGTGGCGACGCTCATCGCCAACGCCGGGCTCATCGCCCAGGTCGGCGACGCGTTGCGCCCGTTGCGTTCCGACACCACGTTCGTTCCCGCCTGACAGGCCGTCCGGGTCGATAGCCTGAGATCATGCGCGCCCGTCACCTCGCCCCGCTCCTGATCGCCGTCCTCGCCCTGAGCGCCTGTGGAGGGGGCGGTGGCAAGATCACCATCGGTGAGGCCGCGTCGAGCGCCCCGGCCACGACTGCCGGCAACGACGACAGCGCCGCCACGATCGACGAGGCCACCGACGACGCGTTGACCGACGACACGATGGCCGACGACACGACGCCGGCCGAGTCCAGCGATGGTGGCGTCGAACCGAACATGGACAAGTGCATCGAGGTCAGCGAAGCATTCTCCAGCATCGCTGGGATCGGCGTCGGACATGACCCCCGACGGCGCACAGGCGGCGCTCGACAAGATGAAGGAAGTGCTGCCGAGCGACCTCCGCGACGACATCCAGACGATGGTCGACGTGTACGCCTCGAACCCGTCCGACATCGGCGAGGCAGTGTCGAGCCAGGACTTCATCGATGCCAACAACGCCGTCACCGACTACCTCGCCCAGATCTGCGGCGCCGGCTGAGCCGATGCCCGAGCTGCCCGAGGTTCGCGTCCATGCCGAGCGTCTCAGCGCCGACTACCGAGGGAGCAAGCTCACCGGCTTCGTGCCGCTCTCGTTCACGGCCCTCAAGACGTTCAGTCCTGCGCCCGACGTCGCCTTCGGACACGAACTCGTCGGAGTCGGGACGCGCGGCAAGTACCTGCTGATGGACTTCGGTCCTGCGGTGTTCGTCATCCACCTGATGCAGGGCGGACGTCTGACCCCTGATCCCAAGCTCTCGAAGAAGCCCCGCGGCGGGCTGTGCCGCTGGAAGTTCGACGGACGCGACGCACTGCTGTTCACCGAGGCGGGCACCGAGAAGAAGGCCGGCGTGTGGGTGATCGCTCCCCCCGTCGATGACGTCGAACCCCTCGCCCACCTCGGCCCGGAGGCGGACCAGCTGTCGCCCGACGAGCTTGGAGCGGTCCTCGACGAGGCCAAGGGGGCACGCCTCCACGGCGTCCTCCGCGATCAGCGACGCCTCGCCGGGCTCGGCCGCCGGCTCGCCAACGAGATCTGCTGGACTGCCCAGCTGTCGCCGTTCGCCGCCTGCAACAAGATCGACGCCGAGGGCCGAGCCCGCCTCGGTGCGGCGATCGTGTCGTGTGTCGGGGAGTCGACCGACGACGAGCGCACCCGGGACACGATGGTGAAGTCCGCGGCCCGGCTCGCCCATGTGCATCACCGCAAGGGCGAGCCGTGCGATCGCTGCGGCGACGTCATCCGCGAGGTCAGCTACAACGCCTACCAGGTCGACTACTGCGCGACGTGCCAGACGGCCGGCAAGATCCTCGCGGACAACACCACGTCGAAGTTCCTGAAGTAGTCGACCCCAGGACGCCACGGGGTTTTGTACTGCGAGACGAGCCGTCACTGGCCATCCTCGCAGTACAAAACCCCGAGCGGCAGGTCAGATCAGGCCGAGTTCCTTCACAGCGTCGCGCTCCTCGGCGAGCTCGCCGACGGACTTGTCGATGCGGGCACGGCTGAACTCGTTGATGTCGAGGCCCTGCACGATCTCGTACTTGCCGTCCTTGCAGACGCACGGGAAGGAGCTGATGAGCCCCTCGGGCACGCCGTAGGAGCCGTCGGACGGAATGGCCATCGAGACCCAGTCGCCCTCGGGAGTGCCGAGGTGCCACGAACGGATGTGGTCGATGGCGGCGTTGGCGGCCGAAGCTGCCGACGACAGGCCGCGGGCCTTGATGATGGCGGCGCCGCGCTGGGCGACGGTGGGGATGTACGTGTCGGCGTACCAGGCCTCGTCATTGACCAGCTCGGCGGCGTTCTGGCCCTTCACCTCGGCGTGGAAGAGGTCGGCGAACTGCGTGGCGGAGTGGTTGCCCCAGATCGTCATCTTGGTGATGTCGGACACGGTCGTGCCGGTCTTCGCCGCGAGCTGGGCGATGGCACGGTTGTGGTCGAGGCGGGTCATGGCGGTGAAGCGGCCCGGATCGAGGTCGGGAGCGTTGTTCATCGCGATGAGCGAGTTGGTGTTGGCCGGGTTGCCGACGACGAGGACCTTCACGTCCTTCTTCGCCGAGGCCGAGAGGGCCTGGCCCTGGGGCTTGAAGATGCCGCCGTTGGCCGACAGGAGGTCGGAACGCTCCATGCCGTCCTTGCGGGGCATGGCGCCGACGAGGAGGGCCACGTCGGCGTCACCGAACGCGACGTTGGGGTCGTCGGTCTGGACGATGCCCGAGAGGAGCGGGAACGCGCAGTCGTCGAGCTCCATGGCGACGCCGCTGAGGGCGCCGAGCGCCGGGGTGATCTCGAGCAGCTGCAGGATGACCGGCTGGTCGTCGCCCAGCATGGCGCCACTGGCGATGCGGAACAGGAGGGAATAGCCGATCTGGCCGGCGGCGCCGGTCACGGCGACACGCAGGGGGGCCTTGGTGGTCACAGAGATCTCCTCGATCTGACGCTGGGCGACCTCGGTGCCGCCACGGGTACTCCGAGACTACAGCGGGTGCTCCAGGGCCCTCATCTCGGGGCGACGGGGCCCGGGCCCGGTCAGGCGGCGCGGGTGTTGCCGACCCACGATGCGTACAACCCGGCGTAGGTACCACCCGCCGCCACGAGCTCGTCATGGGAGCCCACTTCGACGATCCGGCCGCGGTCGAAGACGACAACGAGGTCGGCGGCCTCGGCGGTGGAGAGGCGGTGGGCAACACTGATCGTCGTCCGACCGGCGGCGAGACGGAGCAGCGCGTCCGACAGCGCCCGCTCGGTCTCCGGGTCGACCGCACTGGTCGCCTCGTCGAGGATCAGAAGGCCGGGATCGGCGAGCTGCGCCCGGGCCAGGGCCACCAGCTGGCGCTCGCCGACGGACAGGTTCTCGCCACGTTCACCGGTACTGGTGTCGAGTCCGTCGGCGAGGCGGTCGACCCACCAACCGAGCCCGAGGGCATCGATCGCTCCGCGGACGTCCGCCGCCGTCCCCTCGACACCGGTCGAGGTGCCGAGGGCGATGTTGTCGGCGACGCTCCCGTCGAAGAGGAACCCGTCCTGGGGCACCATGCGGATCGCCGTGGTGCGACTGCCCGGTGCGACGTCGCGAAGATCGACGCCACCGACGCGCACGACTCCGCCGGTGGGGTCGGCGAGCCGACACACCAACTTCGCCAACGTGGTCTTGCCGGAGCCGGTCTCGCCGACGACGGCCACGTTCGTACCGGCCGGAATGCGGAGCGTCACGTCGGAGAGCACCGGGTCGCCGGGCTCGTAGGAGAAGCTCACGTGGTCGATCTCGACGTCGAGCGCTCCCGACGGCAGGTCGACACCGGCCTCGGGCTCGACGACCTCGATCGGCTCGTCGAGCAGGTCGAGCACCTTGCGCCAGCCGGCGACCGCCGTCTGCGTCTGGTCGAGCACCTCGCCGATCTCGCCGATCGGTTGCAGGATCAGGCTGGTCAGGAACACACACGCGACGAGCGAGCCCTGGTCGAGTCCCCAGCCCGGGCCCCACCATGCTCCGGCGCCGATCACCGAACCCAGCGCGACGGCGCCGAACACGTCGGCGACGGGGAACATCAGCGCGAAGTACCAGGCCGCACGCATCTGCGAGCGGTACTGCCGGGCGATCGCCCGATGGAGACGTCGACGGGTTCGGGCCTCGACGCCGTAGGCCCTGATCACCGGCGCGCCCATGACCGCCTCGGAGATCTCGGTGAGCGTCTCGCCGACGCTGGTTCGCACCTGGTCGTAGGCACGCAGCTGGTGGACCTGGACCCAGCGGAGCAGTGGCACCACCGGCGAGAACACCACGATCACGATCAGGGTGAGCTGCCACGAGTACACCGCCATCACGACGAGCGTGCCGGCGATGATCGTCAGATTCACGATCCAACTGATCGCACCCCACTGGGCGAACTGGGCGATCGTCTCGATGTCGGACGTCACACGGGTGACGAGCACGCCGCGCTTCGATTCGTTGTGGCTCGCGATGCTGAGTGCGTGGACGTGCGCGAACGTCCGGGTGCGCAGTCCGTAGAGCATGTTCTCGGCCGCCCGCACCAGGCGGAGGTAGGTCATCCGGTTGGCGACGGCGATCGTGATCAGCAGGCCGGCGGCGATGCCGCACGACACCACGACGAAACCGGGACGGAGACCGTCGGGGCCGGTGATGCCGCGGTCGAGGATCTGCTGGATCGCCACGGGGACGACCAGCTTGCCGGCGGCGACCACCATCGCCATCGCCACGGTGACGATGAGCCCGGCGCGCAGTTCGGGGCTCTCGCGGAGGCCCCGGCGCAGGACCGTGCCGATGCCCGACTGCCCGGCGTCGGGCCCTGCGGTGGTGTCGCCGTCGGGCCGTTCGGTGGCGTCACTCATGGTCGCACCCTTCGTCCTCCGGTTCGGCCTCGTACGCGTGCACGAGCGAGGCGTACCCGGGAATGGCGAGCAGCTCGGCGTGGGTGCCGGTGCCCGCAATGACGCCGTCGTCGAGGTAGATCACCCGGTCGGCCAGGGCGATGGTCGAGAGCCGGTGGGCGACGATCAGCAGCGTCGCCTCGGCCTGGCGGAGGCCCGCCGAGGATCTCGGCCTCGATGGTCGGGTCGACGGCGGACGTGGCGTCGTCGAGGAGGAGCACCCGGGGCCGGCGCATCAGCGCCCGGGCGAGGGCGACGCGTTGGCGCTGACCGCCCGACAGGGTCACGCCGCGTTCGCCCAGCACGGTGTCCCAGCCGTCGGCCAGCCGATCGATGAACCGCAGGACGCGGGCCGTGTCGGCCGCCTCGACGAGTCGGCGTTCGTCGTCGGCGGAGAGCTCGAGGGTCCGCCGTCGGCTGGCGGTCTCGGTCCCGGCGCCCAGGATGATGTTGTCGCGAACGCTCGCGGCGAAGAGGAACGACTCCTGGAACACCAGCGACACCAGGTCGACGACCGCCTCGGGGTCGAGGTCGGAGACGGGCACTCCACCGAGCGAGATGGTGCCCGTGTGGGCGTCGAGGAGGCGGACGAGCAGCTGGTTGATCGTCGACTTGCCCGAGCCCGTCGACCCGACCAGCGCGACGGTCTCGCCCGGGTGGACCTCGAAGGTGACGCCGCGCAGCACGTCGACGTCGTCGTAGCGGAACCAGACGTCCTCGAACGCGATGCCGACGGGCGCGTCTCCGAGTCGGGTGGACGCACGCCGTCGGCACGCCTCCGGTCGCGTCGTCCGCCGCCAGCACACCGTCGACCCGCTCGACCGACACGACCGCTCGGGGCAGCTCCTCGAGGAAGAACCCGAGCACCCGCATCGGGAACGCGAGGATCGAGAACAGCGATGCGGCCTGCACCAGGTCGCCCGGGGTGACGGCGCCGGAGTCGATCCGCCAGGCGCCGACGAGGAAGAGCACGATCGTGCCGATGTTGGGCAGCACGTCGAGGATCGGTTCGAACGTCGCCCGCAGACCGCCGACCACGAGTCGCTGCTGACGGAGGCGGTCGGCCGCGACGGCGAACCGCTCGGCCTCCTGGGCTCCGAGGCCGAGGGTCTTGATCACCAGCGCGCCGTCGAAGCTCTCGTGCGCGACGGCGGACACGTCGCCGAGCCGCTGCTGCACCAGCGCCGACGGCACCTCGGCCCGCTTCGCGTACGCCTTGTTGAGCAGCGTCAGCATCGGGAACAACGCGATGGCGATGAGCGTGAAGGTCCAGTCGACGGCGATCAGGCTGATCAGGGCGAAGAACACGAGCGCGAACACCCCGATGCTGAACGGCAGCGGCTTGATGAGCATCGTGGTGCCGGTGACGTCGGCGTCGGCGTGGGCGAGCAGCTCGCCGGTCGGGCGGGAGTGGTGGAACGACAGCGGTGCGGACAGGTACTTGTCGACGACGCCCCGTCGGAGTGTCGCCTGCATCCGCGCCTCGAGCATCGCCGCGAAGTACCGCCGCACCACGACCGACAGCCCACGCACGACGCCGACGACGAAGATCAGCACCACGCCGGCCCACACCGTCGAGCTCTTCACCCCACCGGAGAAGGCCGGGGTGATCACGGTGTCGGTGACGTGGCCAACGGCGACCGTCGCACCGACCGCCGCGGCCGCGAACATCACGGCGCCGATCACCGACACGGCCATCGGCATCGGGTGGGTGCGGATGAACCGGGCGACCAGCGCCGCACCCCGACGGTTCACGCTCGCGACGTTCGTCCGGCGCTCCGCCCCGCTCGATCCACGTCGCTCGTCCCCCTCCCCATCAGGTGGGCGAGGCTACCCGAGCCGGGCATCCCCCGGACCAGTAGGTTTCCGTGATGGACCACGATCTCGCCTCGCTCGACGCCATCGCCCAGGCCGACCTCGTTCGGACCGGGGCCGCGTCGCCTTCCGAACTCGTCGCAGCCGCCATCGAGCGCATCGAGGCCACCAACCCCGAGCTCAACGCCGTCATCACCGAGCGGTTCGACGCCGCGATCGAAGAGGCGGCCGGCACCCTGCCCGACGGCCCGTTCCGGGGCGTTCCGCTCCTCCTCAAGGACCTCGGGAGCGGCAATGGCCGGCGAGCCGCAGCACGCCGGGTCGGGGCTGCTCAAGTCGCTCGAGTACCGCGCCGAGGCCGACAGCTACCTGGTGCAGCGGCTCCGTCGTGCCGGGTTCGTGGTGCTCGGCCGCACCAACACCCCCGAGTTCGGCTCGACGTGCACGACCGAGCCGCTGGCGTACGGCGCGACCCACAACCCCTGGAACACCGATCACTCGTCGGGTGGGTCGTCGGGCGGCTCGGCAGCGGCCGTGGCGGCTCGGATGGTTCCGGTCGCGCACGCCTCCGACGGCGGCGGTTCGATCCGCATCCCGGCGAGCGAATGTGGGTTGTTCGGCCTCAAGCCGTCGCGCGGCCGCATCAGCCGCGGCCCTCAGGCCGGCGAGGGGTGGGGCGGGGCGTCGACCGACGGGTGCGTGAGCATCAGCGTCCGCGACTCGGCGGCGTTCCTCGACCTCGTGGCCGGCTGGGAGCCCGGCGACCCCTACACCGCCCCGCCGCCGAGCGGCCCCTACCTCGACGAGGTCGGGCGCGACCCGGGCCGGCTGCGCATCGGTGTCCGCACCGACCACGTCTTCGGTTCGATGACCACCGATCCCGAGTGCGTGGCCGCGGCCCACGCCACCGCCGACCTGCTCGAATCGCTCGGCCACGAGGTCGTCCGCGACGCCAACCCGGCTGCCCTCGGCGAGGCGGCGTTCATGGGCCCGTTCCTCACGGTGCTGTCCGTGGCGATGTCGCGCCAGGTCGCCGTGCTCGAAGAGCTCGCCGGGCGCCCGCTCACCCCCGACGACCTCGAACCGGCCAACTGGGCGAGCGGCCGGACCGGAGCGAAGCTCTCGGGCGCCGACTACCTGGCGGCCATCGAAGCAGGTGCACGCCTACGGCCGACGCATGGCGTCGTGGTGGAGCGGCGCCGATGGCAACGGCGGGTTCGACCTGCTGCTGACGCCGACGCTGGCCGCGCCGCCGCCCCAGCTCGGCCACCTGCTCGCGACGGCCGAGACGGTCGACCTCGCGTCGATCCGTGTCGCCGAGCTGATCCCGTTCACCGCCCAGTTCAACGCGACCGGCCAGCCGGCGATGTCGCTGCCGCTGGCGACGAGCGCTGACCGGGCTGCCGATCGGCACACAGCTCGTGGCCGGCTACGGCCGCGAGGACCTGCTGTTCCGGCTGGCCGGACAGATCGAAGCCGCCGCACCGTGGGCACAACGTGTGCCCACGGTGTCGGCGGCCTGATCGGTCACCATTCGGATTCGTGACCCCGGCGGGTCGGCGGTCGGGTCAGCCCGGGAGCTGGATCGCCTTGGTCTCGAGGAACTCCTCGAGCCCGTACTGGCCCCGCTCGCGGGTGTTGCCCGACTGCTTGTAGCCACCGAACGGGGCCACGCCGTTGAAGGCGGCGCCGTTGATGTCGACCTGACCCGTGCGCATGCGACGGGCGATGCCCTTGGCGCGCTCGAGGTCGGCCGACTGCACGCCGCCGGAGAGGCCGTAGATGGTGCCGTTCGCGATGCGGACGGCGTCGTCGTCGTCGGTGTAGGTGATGATCGACAGCACCGGGCCGAAGATCTCCTCCTGGGCGATCGACATGTCGGGGGTCACGCCACCGAACACGGTCGGCTTCACGTAGAAGCCGATCTCCTTGTCCTCGGGCTGCTCGGGACCGCCGACGAGGAGGGTGGCTCCCTCGTCGATGCCCTTCTGGATGTACGAGCGGACCCGCTCCTGGTGCGCCTTGGACGACAGGGGGCCGAGGGAGTGGAACAGATCGGGCTCGTCGGCGTGGGGGTCGACCAGGCGCACGAGCGATGCCTCGGCGACGATGGCGTCGGTGTACTCCTGCTCACGGGAGGCGGGGATGAGCACGCGGGTCAGCGCCGAGCAGGTCTGGCCCGAGTTGATGAAGGCGCCGAAGACGGCGCCCATCGCGACGGCGGTGGGATCGGCGTCGTCGAGCACGACGTTGGCCGACTTGCCGCCGAGCTCGAGACCGACGCGCTTGACCGTGTCGGCAGCGTCCCTCTGCACCTGGGCGCCGGCGCGACCGGAGCCCGTGAACGAGACCATGTCGATGTCGGCGTGCTTGGAGATGGCGGAACCGACCGTGGGGCCGTCGCCGATCACCATGTTGAAGACACCTGCGGGCAGCCCGACCTCGTGGACGACCTCAGCGAGGATGTAGGCGTTGAGCGGCGTGATCTCCGACGGCTTGAGGACAACGGTGCAGCCGGCGGCGAGGGCCGGACCGACCTTGCAGATGATCAGGTACAGCGGGTAGTTCCACGGCGTGATGGCACCGACGACACCGATCGGCTCCTTGACGATGAGGCTGTTGCCGAGCGTGGACTCCCACTCGTAGCCCTCGATGAGCGAGGCGAACGTCTCCCACTCGCCGAGCGAGAGGCCGGCCTGCACGAACTCGGAGAAGCCCTTGGGCGATCCGACCTCGCCCTGGATGGTGGTCGCGATGTCCTCGAATCGTGCGGCCAGCGCCGCGCCGATGTCGCGCAGGTACTTGGCGCGCACGTCGACCGGCGTGGTCGACCAGGTCTCGAACGCCGTCTTGGCGGCGGCGGCCGCAGCATCGACGTCGGCGGGCGTGCCCATGGGCACCCGCCCGATGACCTCTTCGGTCGCCGAGTGGATCACGTCGGTGGTGCCGTTGGCGGTGACCGGCGCCACCCACTGCCCCCCGATGTAGAAGTTCTCGTAGTTCTTCACGAAACGTCCCCCTTGACGTGGCTGTACTGATCAGCCACGTCCGTGGCTGCGTTGGAGCGAACGCTACCCAAACCCACGGATCGCCGCCCCGCGGGTGACCGATTACCCCGATTGGCCTAGCCTTGCCGGATGAATTTTCCTCAGGACCGCCGTCGTTCGATCCGGCCCCGCCGTTCGACGGCGGTCGCCGTGGTGGCGCTGGTGGCCCTCGTCGCGTCCGGATGCCCGCTCACCAAGGTCGGTCGCAAGTGCACCGGCAACGGGTGGGCGCGTGACACCACCCACGTGCTGCAGTGCCGAAACGGCAAGTGGGTCAAGGCGATGACGTTCGGCGACTACCTCCGCTTCGTCGACGCCGCCAACAAGCAGGCCGCTGCGGAAGCGGAGCGGAAGGTCAGCTCCGAGGCGCGGGCCTCGGTGATGCGGGGCACCGGGGCGTGGGTCGACGTCTACGACTGGTCCCCGACGTTCGTCGCCTCGAAGAAGGCCGGCGCGGTTCCCAGCTTCACGCTCTCGCGAATCGATCGAATGGCGGACAACGGCATCTCGACGCTGTACATCCAGACGGCGAAGGCCGAACTGCCCGATGCGGTGCTCGATCGTGACCTGCTGCACGTCGATCATCAACAAGGCCCGCCAGCGGGGCCTGCGCGTCGTCGGCTGGTATCTCCCCACGTTCGCCGATCCGGCCGTCGACCAGGCCCACCTCGCGGCGACCGCCGACCTCGGCGTCGACGGCATCGGCGTCGACATCGAGTCGACGGCGACCGAGCTCGGCCTGCGCAACCAACGCCTCATCGACCTGTCGAACTGGCTCCGCGCCACCTACCCGGCCATGCCGCTGAGCGCCATCGTCCTGCCGCCCGTCGTGACCGAGATCCTCAACCTCAACTACTGGCCACAGTTCCCGTGGAAGCAGATCAGCACCAGCTACGACGTGTGGATGCCGATGTCGTACTGGACGAACCGCACGGTCGCGTCGGGCTGGCGCGACGGCTACGTGTACACCCGCGAGAACATCGACCGGGTGCGCACCAACCTCGGCAACCCGACTGCGCCGTGCACCCCGTCGGCGGCCTCTCCGACGGCGCCACCGATGCCGACATCGACGGGTTCGTCCGGGCCGCCAACGAGAAGGGTGCGATCGGCGGCGGTCTCTACGACGACGCCATCTCCACCGCTGCCCAGTACGGAAGATTGGTGCCCCTGCAGCGCTGATCCTCGCGTCCGCTGGATCCTCTGACGGGAGGAACTCCGGGAGGCCCTCCCTAGCCTGAAGGGATGCGCCGACTCGCTCGATCCTTGAGCATCGGCGGCGGAGCGATCGCAGTTCTGGCGCTGAGCAAGGTCCACGCCCGCTTCATCGTGTTCCCGCACTACGACTTCACCGGATCGTCCCGCTTCGTGTGGGCCGGCGGCTACGTCGCCTTCCTCGCTCTGGCGGCGTACGCCCTCGGCCTCCCCGACCAGCCGCGGAACCGCCGGGACGCTGCGATCGTCGGATTCGCCGCAGCGCTGATCGCCGCGCTCGGCGTCTCCGCCTTCCAGCTGGTCGCCGGCGACAGCCTCCTCCCCCGCTTCGTCGTCTTCGGCACCGTCCTCACGATGATCCCGATCCAGGTGGTTGCGAACGCGTGGGCGCGGCGGGGTACGAGCCGGGCCGAGGACCGCGACCGGGTGCTGCTCGTCGCCGATCTCGCCGAGCAGGTCGCCTGCTGGACGACCTCGGCCTGCATCCCGAACGTGCGGCATCGCTCGTCGCGTCGCTTACGACCGAGGCTGCATCGGGTCGGCCCGGCCGATCGCCGCTCATCGACGCGCACGCGCGTCGGGGGCGACGCTCATCGTGCTGGACCGTCATGCCCAGGCGGACGACCGTGTGATCGCCCAGGCGGCCCAGCTCCACGAGTCGGGGTGCGCATCCGCACGCTCCAGGGGTTCTACGAGCAGTGGCTCGGCAAGCTGCCGCTGAGCGAGCTGGAGCGGAACTCGCTGCTGTTCGACATCGGCGAGGTGCACCGCAACGTGTACGGCCGGCTCAAGCGCCTGACCGACCTCGCGCTCGGCACCGTCGGCTGCCTGGCGTTTTGAGCTCGTCACCCCGATCGTCCTCGTCGGCAACCTGGTCGCCAACCGAGGACCGCTGCTCTACCGCCAGGTGCGCGTCGGCAAGGGCGGTCAGCAGTTCACGATCCTGAAGTTCCGGTCGATGACCCCGTCGGCCGCCGGCAGCGACTGGACCCGCGCGGACGATCCCCGCGTCACCCCGTTCGGCCGGTTCCTGCGGCGCGCCCACCTCGACGAACTCCCGCAGGTGGTCAACATCTTGCGCGGCGACCTGGCCGTGGTCGGGCCTCGACCCGAGCAGCCGCAGTACGTGGCCGAGCTCAGCGAGAAGCTGGCGTTCTACGACCTCCGACACCTCGTCCGCCCCGGGCTCACCGGGTGGGCGCAGGTGAAGTACGGCTACGCCGGGGACGAGACCGACGCCCTCGAGAAGCTGCAGTACGAGTTCTTCTACCTGCGCAACCAGGACCTGCGGTTCGACGCCCGTGTCATCGTCCGGACCGTTCGCAGCATGGTGGGGGGTGGTGGCGCCGGCCGCTGAGCCGCGTCACACTTCGCCGTGGGCGTCCAGGCCACGTTGCAGTAGTTCCAGTCCGTGGTGGCGAGCCCTTCGCCGGGCGAGAAGGTCCCGACGGCGCCCGTGACGGTGGTCGCCGGTGCGATCGGCTTCTCTTCGACGATCGACACGAGGGTGCTGCCGAGGACCCGACGATTGGCGCCGATTCCGGTTGACGCGGTGATGCGGACGTGGCGTTCGAGGGGCTGGAGGGTGCGCGACGCGAGGGGTGCCGATGTGTGCGGGGACCTGGTCGTTGCCGGGTGGCTGAACAGTGATCGGGCGTCGACCGATCCGACGAAGATGGGGAGGGTGTAGGTGCTCGCTGCGGTCGCCGGCGTCTGCCACCACTTGACGTTGATCTGTGTGTACGGCAGTGCCACCGACCGAAGACGTTGAACGTGCGGTGGTTGGCCGGGTTGACCTGCAGGGTCATCGGCATCGGCGTGCGGCGTGTCACTTGGGTCGTTGTCGTCACGATGGAGGCGCTGTCGAGCCGGTAGCTCACCGCACCGCCGCATGCGAAGGAGCCCGTAGCAGCAAGGGCATGGCGAAGGAGTCGTGGTTTCTGCCGTTTCAACCAGGGCTGGAACGACGGCGCGGGCAATCCGCCCAACCCCGATGGCCTGAAGACCGATTACTTGTGGAAGCGCATCCTCACCCCGGTGCGGCTGACCGGACATTCTGGAGAACTTACGCCCAGATCGTTGAGGAGAGTGAACCCGAAGACAGGCAAGAAAAAGCAGGTTGCAGATTTTCCCCCGTTACCACCAAAAATGCTTGAGGTGGTTTCGGCATATCTGTTGCCGGATGGCGCTCGAACACGGGGCTGGGCAAGCTGTTACCTGATCCAGCACTCGTGCGGGCAGCGGCAAGTCGAACTCCATCGCCTGGCTGGGCACATCAGTTGATCGGCCTGCTGCGCAAGGACGGGGGACGGAGGTATTCGACTCTGCCATCGTCATCACCGATCGCCGCCTGCTCGACCAGCAAGATCCGCGAGACCATCAAAGGCTTTGCCCAGGTGGGCAGCATCGATCGGCGCGGTGAAAGAAGGCGCTGGGCAGCTTCGAAGACCGAACAGTTGGCGAAAGTTCCTCAAGAAGACGGCAAAGAAAACATCATCTCCACCGTGCAGACCTTTCCCTTTGTGCTCGACAGCATCGGCGAGGCGCATCGCGGCGGCAGGTTCGCCATCATCATCGACGAGGCGCACTCCAGCCAAGGCGGGCGAGCCACGGCGGCGATGAGCATGGCTTTGTCGGAAGGCGGTGCAGAGCAGGAAGACGAAACCACCGAGGACAAGATCAACCGCATCCGAGTGTCACCGGATGCAGGCTGTGGCGTTTGTCCGGCGGCAGCGTTTCGGGCAGGTAGCGCCAGCAGGCAAGACACAGCAGCAAACCGAACAGCAGCAGGAAACCGAAAGTCGCGCGCCACCCGAGTGCGACGTAGATCCAGCCGCCGATGATCGGTGCCACGGCCGGCGAGATGGCGAAGATCATCGCGATGCGTGCGATCCAGTTCTGCGCTCGGCGCCGAAACAGGTCGCGCACGATGGCGCGGCCGACCACCATGCCGGCACCCAGCGATGCCCTGCAGGGCACGGCCGAGCCACAGCGTCTCGATATTCGGCGCCAGCATGCACACGGCGGAGGCCGCCGCGAAGCCGAGCAGGCTGACCAGCACAACCACGCGGCGACCCAGCGCATCCGGAGATCGAGCCGTGCCACAAGGTCATGAACGCGAACGGCGCCAGGTAGGCGGTCAAGGTCTGCTGCACCTCGAGTTCGGTCGCCGCGAGCGACCTGCCGA
>JBAOIR010000071.1:0-6243 GCA_037045585.1 Microthrixaceae bacterium | reverse complement strand
CGCGGGTTCAAATCCCGCCCCCGCCACCAAGGGTGGTTCACGAAAGTGGGCCGTCAGTGTTCACGAAACCCCGTCCCGGAGCGATCCAGGCGGGGTTTCGTCGTGTTCGGCCGGTATGTGAGTGCCGGGGACCGCTGCGGCCCGCTGCGATGACCGGTGGCGGGGCATGAAGATGCCCCGGGTCACCGAGACTCGGTGTGCCGGGGCATGGTGAGGACTCCGGCTCGGCCGGAGTGGTTGATCAGTTCGGTGCGGTTGCTGGTGGTGGGTCGGTGCCCGTGTGGAGGCCCGGTCCGGGTTCCTCGAACGCCCAATCGTCGTCGGTGACCGGGGCGAGTGCTGGGTCGTCGGAGATGACGTGTTGGTTGGTGGCCCAGGTGGTGATGCGTCTGGCGTTGGACGCAGCGGCGAGTGCTGCGAGCATCAGGGTGACTTTGATGAGGCCCATGATGCAGAAACTGCCGCGAGCGAGGGCACCGAGGGCGGGGTTGCGGAGCTCACCGAAGCTGCCTTCGACGTAGGTGCGGCGGGTGTAGTCCTTGATCCATGCGTCGGAGCCCCACCGGTGTGCCTGGCGCAGTTTGCCTTGGTTTCGGGCCGCTCCCACCGAATGACCGTGTGCCACTGGGCGCCCACCGCGGCCATGGCCGATGGTCAGCGGTCGGCCCGGCGAGTGACGGCGTCGCCGACACGGGTAGCTGCATCAAGACGCCGATCCGACGTGGCGAGCCATTGAGCTGTGGCCCAGCCGCTCGCCGCTGCGAGCAGTTCTCCGGTCTCCTCACCGGGGCCCTTCCAGCACCGCTACGCCGAGCTCGCCGGCCCCAGATCCCGCGAAGGGAGTCGAGGTCACGCGTCCTCGGGGACCTGCTCGGGGACGTGCGTTTTCGGGGCGTCGTGGGTGGGGGGCCGGGTACGGTTCCCGCATGGCGAACCTGGCGGAACGTGATCGCGCGCGTCGGCGCGCCCGTGGTACGTCGGGGCAATCGCACGGGTCGCGGCGCAGGCGTGCGGCGATTGCGGGCGCCACGGTCCTCACCGCATCGCTCGTGACGCCGGGCGAAGCCAGCGCGGGCTCGACCCCGCCTGCCGTGGTGATCTCCATCACGACCGACGGCGTGATCGGTGGCGAGACGACCGTCGACGCATCGGCCAGCACCGACGACGGCGCCGTCGTCGACATCGCGATCGACTCCGGCGACTACGACATCGGGCTGCGGTTCGGTCCCGTCGCCACGTTCACCTACGAGGCCGTCGACACCTACCGGGTTCGTGTGACCGTCAGAGACGACGACAACATGGAGACGACTGAGTATCGCGACGTCGAGATCAAGTCCCACGAGGGAGCCGTCGGACGGAGTTACCCCCTCGGTCTGCAACCAGGACCTGTCGACATCGATGCGGCTGGACAACGTCTCGTGGTCGGGGCAGTACGGGGGACGTAGCGTCGCCGTTATTCGCACGACGACGGGCGCTCAGGTTGCAGTTCGCGGAGTTGCCGGCACAGTCAGGAGTCGGCGGTACCACTCACGTCGCAGCGGGACCGTCCGGGGTGCTGTGGGCGGGAGCACTCACGAGCGAAGACGTCGAGCGGTTCTATCCCTACGACTCGGCCATCTACCGAATCGACCCAGCTACAGGTAGCCCGCTTCAGACCCTTTCGTACGCGCATGGCCAGTTCTCAGCTCTCGTCGCCGACAAAGCTGCTCCAAGAGCTTTCGCTGCCGCTGACGTGTACTCCACGGACAACGAGTGTCACAGCGAGGTCGTGAGAGCCGACGCAAATGGTCTCTCGGCACCGATCCTTCTCAGCGATTGCGGGGTCGATCTCGCGTACGACCCTCCTCACGACCGCCTGGTCGCGGTCGACCAGTTCCTTCGCGCACATGTGATCGACGTTGCATCGTGGACGGTCGCAGCGACCGACCTCGACGTCGCACCACCCATCATGCCCACGATCTCCGGACCGGCGGTGGCGATCGATCCGGTGACGAGCCGCTGGTTCGTGAGTTCGCAAGCCGGCTATTCGGTTCGCACGTACGACTTCGACGGCACAGCCGCAATCCCCGGACCCACCAACAACGGCGGCAACGGGCACCTCGCAGTCGACGGGGCGCGAGGCCGGTTCATGACGTTGGGCTCCGCACCGTTCCTGTTGCAGCGAGGCGACATGTCACAGGTTGACATTCTCGGAAGCACCAGCCGGTTCCTGACCGATCCTGTCTTCGACCCGGTCACGGGCGACGCGTGGGTCACGGACTCGTTCAACTCTCGCATCGTGCGCTTCACCGAGAACGCTCCGACCTCGACGGTCAGCGTCTCGATCGCCACCATCCCGCCCGGCGATCCGGCGCAGGTCACCGTGACGGGAGCCATAACTGGCACCACTCAACACGGCGGGTCGTTGTCCGCCGTCGTGCCCGTGGGTTCGCCGACCGCCCACGTCGAAGGACCACCCGGATGGGAGGTGTTCGACGTGCTCTGCGACGACACCGACTCCGGGCCAGGGACGTCGCCCGGCGACGTGGCGTTCGCAACCGACGCGGACGAGGTCGTCGACTGCCTCGTCCGCCTGTCTCCGACGACGTCCGACGTGGCGATCACCAAGGCAGTCGACCAAACAACGCTCCTCAGCGGTGGTGACCTGCAGTACACGCTCACCGCCCGGAACAACGGGCCAGGCGTGGCGACCGATGTCGTGATGACCGACCTGCTCCCGGGCGGCGTGCGCTATCTCGGCGGCGGACCAGGGTGCACGCACAACGGCCTCACGGCCGGTGGTGAGGTTCGTTGTGCCGTGGGTGACATCGAGGCGGGCGCCGTGGCGATCCGCACGATCGATGTGCGCACCCTCAGCACGGGTGTGGTCTCCAACCTCGCCACGGTGGCCACGGCGTCGGCTGACTCGAACGCCGGGAACGACATCTCGTCGACAGTCACGTCTTCGGTCCTGCCCGCCGTGACGAACGCTTGTCAGACCGGGCCGGGCAACGAGCTGCTGGCGACAGGAAGAAACACGAACGCCGAAGTCGGCGTAACCGCGACCGGCACACTGCTTTCCCCGACGCCGATCAACCTTCTGCGAGGGGTCGACCAGATCTCGGCTGGCAGCGGAATCACGCTGGCGCGCCTGCAGTCCGGCGTGGTGTGCAGCTGGGGCGACAACTACTACAGCGGCCTCGGTCGCAGCTCCGGTCCGCCGATCCCTGGCTTCGCAAGCTCGATGTCTCCCCGTCCATCGCCGGTACTTCTACCCAACGGACAGCCCCTCGTCGCCGCCCGGGTCACCGCCGGCAGTTCCAATGGCTTCGCGATCGTCGACGCCGATGGGGACGGCGCCGGCCAACTCGTCGGATGGGGTGACAACACCTATGGCGGCGTGACGCCGGGCGCCGCCGGCGGTGAGTTCACCCGGGCGATCACGGTGCCCTTGCCCGGGAACCTCCAGGTTGTCGACGTCGCCGCGTACGGGTTCCACCACGCAGCGGTGACCGCCGACGGCCGGATCTTCACCTGGGGCGTGAGCCAGCTCAGCGCGCTCGGACCGTTTCCGCCGTCGCTCGCGGCACCGGCGCAGGACTTGACACCGTATCTCCCACTCCTGCCGGGCGAGCGCGTGGTGAGGGTGTCGATTCAGTCCAACGGCATGCTTGCCCTGACCGACCGTGACCGTGGTATCTGCTGGGGAACCTACACGCATTGCTTCAACAACTCGACGCCGTACGGTTCCTTCGTCCCGAAGGTGGCGTTCACTGCGCCCGGATCGGTCATCGGGTTCGACGGGTCCGGGCGCGACGGCGTCGCCCTCGTGGTGGACGACGACGGTAACGGCGCCGGTGACGTCTGGTCGTGGGGTCAGCTCAGCGGCGACGGCCAGCTGAACAACGGTGCTTCCGGCCAGGTCTACCCCCTGGTCCGTGCAGCGATCGGCGAGGAGGTGACCCAGGTGTCGCGCAACATCCAGACCCTTGCGATCGGTGTGTCGGGGCGCGTCTGGGGTTGGGGCCGCGGCAACTTCGGCATGCTGGGCGGTAACGGGCTCGATGGTCTGACCCTCGCGCCGCTCCCTCTTCCCTGGATCGAGCACGCTGATCTCGTGAACGCCGGCCTCTATCGTTCGTTCTTCCGCGGCGACCGGATCCCGGATCTCGGTACCGCCGAGATCACCGACTTCACGAACATCGCCCGAGGTCGGACCGTCACGACCGACAACGAGGGCGACGGCGCAACGGCAACCGACCGAATCGAGACGAAGATCCGATCGAGCAGGTACGACGGAAGAGTGGGCACGATCCGGGTCACTGCAGCCGAAGCGCCGCTCGATCCGGACCTCGCCGAGCACATCTCCGGCTATCAACTGATGTCGGAGATGGTGACCTTGAGCACGGTCGCCCCGGCGCCGGCGAACGATCCTCACGTCGTCACGTTCTCGCTCTACCTCACCACGTCCCAGCGAGCGCAGGCGGCGTTCGGCGGCGGGGTAGTGAGTGACATGAACGTCATCCGCAACGGCGTGGTGGTACCCGACTGCAGCACACCGTCGCCGCCGCATCCCGAGGACCCCTGCGTCCGCTCCCGTGTGTTCAACAACACGACCGGGAACGCCGACGTCACCGTCGCGACGACGCGCTTCTCGACATGGACGTTCGCAGTGCCGACCCCGGTCGCCGGCGCCGGCGGGCCCTACGCTGCGGTGGAGGGCACGCCCCTACAGTTGGCCGGCCAAGTGACCGGCATCGAAGGGGACCCCGACGCAACGATCGCCTGGACCGCCGAGGGCGGCGACTTCGACGACCCCTCCGGCCCGACGCAACCTTCACCACGCTCGACGAGGGCACCGTCGTGGCCGACCTGTCAGCCACCGCCGCCGACGCGACGGCCACCGATCGCACCGAGATCGTCGTGACCAACGCTGCGCCGATCATCGACGCCGTCACCCTGCCCGGCACGGCATCGGTCGGGGTGCCCGTCGACCTGGCAGGCGACGTTCCGCGACGCAGGGGTGCTCGACGCCCACACCGTCACCGTCGACTGGGGCGACGGATCGCCGCTGTCGACAGCGGCGATCGACGCCGGAGTCGGCGCGGCGACCGTCCCACACACGTTCTCGACGCCGGGCACGCGCACCGTCCGGATCGACCTGCGCGACGACGACGGCGGCGCCACATCGGAGACGCGCACCATCGTCGTAGCGCCGACGGTCACACCAACCGGCCTGGTCGTCACCGTCGTCGGGCCCTTGGGTCCGGTCCGAGCCGCACACGTCAGGGTGTTCGCCGTCGGCGCCGTCGGCCCCCGAGCGGTGGCGTCGACCTCTACCGACGGCACGGCGACGTTCGACACCCTGCCGGTCGGGAGCTACCAGATCGAGGTCCGTCCGTCCGGCGGCCAACTCCGACGTGCCTGGTACGGAGGACCCGACCGAACGTCGGCGACGGTCGTCACCGGTGGCGAACAACAGATCGCCGTCACGCTGGAGGCCCGACCATGACCCTCGCCCGCCGCCTGCTGTTCGCCGTCGTCGCCGGCCTCACCACGATCGCGGCCGCCTGCGATCCCGGCCCGACCACCCCCGTCGTCCGTCAGCTCGACTCGGTGATCGCCCTCGCGGCCGGCGGCAGCCACACCTGCGCCGTCGGCGGCGACGGCACCGTTAGGTGCTGGGGCGACAACGCTCAGGGAGCGCTCGGCAACGGCACCCGCTCCGACATGGTCGGCACGACCGCGGTGACCGGCCTCGCAGGAGCCGTGGTCCGTCGCCGCCGGTCTCGATCACACCTGCGCCGCGCTCTCGAGTGGCGGCGTCACCTGCTGGGGCGACAACGACCACGGCCAGGTCGGCGACGGCACCACCGCCGACCGCCTCGCGCCCACCCCGGTGCCGGGGCTGGTCGGCGTCACGCTCGTCGCCGCCGGCGGTGCCACCACCTCCGCGGCCGGACCCGCCGGAGTCTGGTGCTGGGGCGCCAACGACCGCGGTCAGCTCGGCGTCGGCGACACGACCGACCGATCGGCACCGACGCCCGTCCCGGGACTCGTCGGCGTCACCGACCTGTCGGTAGGAGAGGGCCATGCGTGCGCCGTCGGCGCCACTGGCCTGCAGTGCTGGGGCGGGAACGACGCCGGCCAGCTCGGCAACGGTTCCGTCATCGCATCGTCGACCCCAGTGGCTGTGCCCGTCACGTCGCCCGTGGAGGTCGTGGCCATGGAGCTGTCGACGTGCGCACGCAGCTCCGACGGCTC
>JBAOIR010000050.1:0-18645 GCA_037045585.1 Microthrixaceae bacterium | reverse complement strand
CACGCCGGGTCGCTACCGCGACCTGTGGTCGAGCTACGACGGCGCGAGCAGCTGACTGACCGCGGTCGGTATGTGACACTTCCACCAGCGCTGCATCTTTCGAATGAACGCGACAGTCCGTTCGGATACGTTCGAGCGGGGCGGAAGGCGGTTGGTCGATGAACGACACCGGGAATGTCGACGGTCTCGATATGGGCAAGTCGGCGAAGACCAAGCGCGCCGCCGGCACGGTCGCCTTGGTGCTCGCGGTCCTCCTCACGGTCACGTTCTTCGCCGTGGCCGCACTTGGGGCGGAGGACCTCGTTCCATTGCAGCTTGGTCCAAAGCGCGGGTTCGACGTGTTCTGGATGCGCCGCCATCTCGTCGCCGACACGCTGTTCATCTTCGGATACTGGGCGCTGCTGACCGTCCTCTTGAACCGGCTCTGGTCGACCACGCGATCGGGCACCACCGCCCGGCCTCTGGTCCTCGGAGCACCCACGCTGCTCGCTCTGCTCGACCTCAGCGAGAACCTGTGCATGGTCGTCCTTCGAGCACGAGACGATCACGGAACCGTCGGCACAAACGACAACTGGCTCGCCGTTCTGCACGTCACGGCGTACCTGAAATGGGCGATGGCCATCGTTGTGGTCGTCTGTATCGGCTGGCAGGTCCGGCGGGCGCCGCGAGCGACCTCCACCTTTGTGGATCCCCCGAGCGTGATCGATGACGACCCCTGGACCAAGCTCGGCTCAGCCGCTCCGGCACGAGGGATTGCCTGTTCCGGCGGAGGGATCCGGTCCGCGGCATTCAGCATGGGCGCGCTCCACGGGCTCGGGAAGGACGCGGTGCGCAACTCCGCCTATCTCGCGGCCGTGTCCGGCGGTGCCTACACCGCCGCCGCGATGACAAAGGCGGCCCACGAGATGGCGGCGAACGACCCGCAGGCGGTGGGTGCCCCATCTGCGCCGGAGGTTCCGGAACTGCCATTTGGGCGCGACTCGGTTGAGATGCGCCAGCTGCGCTCGCGCTCGAGTTTCCTGTTCCTCAACGGAGCGGACGGTCGACTGACCTTCGTGCGGGTGCTGGCTGCTCTCCTCGTCAACCTCGTGCTCCTCTACGGCGCGTTGTATCTCACGGTTCGGCCGATCGGGTGGGTCACCGGGGTCCTGCACCACGAGCTCCGAGCTGCTGGCCCATTCGTCGACTCGTTCGCGAGTTCCGGACGGTGGGCACCAGAGGTGAAGCAGCTGTCGGAGCACGACGTCGATGCCGGAATGGACTGTCCTGCAGGCGCTCGAGGCGACTACTGGGTCTTCACCCCTGCGGAGGGGTCCTTCAGCTATCAGCGCCGACTGAGCGTGACCGACGTCGGATCGGACCGACGAACCATCACCGCAACGGGGGTGGCGGGGGGCTCGGGTCCGACTTGGTCAACCGCGACCCCCGGGCTGGTCCGCTCGTGCGGTCCCCGTCTCGAGCTCGTCCGACAGCCGAGGTTGGAGGTGTCCTCCGAGGTCGAGATCGTCCGACAGCCGCGCTATCGAATCAACGGTGACATCATCGGCACCGCGTCTGCGAGCGCAGACGCTGCCCTGGTTCGCCGCCACGTTGTCCTCGTCGAGCCGCCGACAGTGGGGCCGAACCATGACGTCGACCCTGCGCTGAGCCGTCCAAGTATCGACATCGACGCGTGGATCTGGGCCGTTACGGGGGTCCTCCTCATCGTCGGTGTGGTGACGTTCGCGTTCCCCTGGGCGCGACGTGATCGCCGCGGTACCCCCACACTTCGCGACGGTCGATTCCTCGCCGTGTTGCCCGTCCTGGTCGTCGGCTGGTTGGTGGTTGCAGTTGTGGGTCCCTGGTTCGAGCAGGAGGTGCCGCGGCTGCTCGACGATCTCCCGACGGTCTTCGGAGACGCCAAGGTGCCGGTCACGTCTGCCATCTCGACGATCATCCTGTGGATCACCGGCGCCCTCGCGTCCACTGGCATCGCAAAGTTCGCGACCGGGTTCCTCGGCGCCGGAGGTGATTCCAAGCCGCGTCGTATTTCGATGGGTCTCGTCAAGGGAATGGCCTTCCTCGTGCTGGCGACGACGGGCGTGCTGGTGGCGGTCCTGATCGCCAACCAAGGCGCGATGATCGGCCCCGGTGGACGAGGGGCTGGCGCGTGGTCGGGCGTCGAGGATGTCGCGCACATGCTCCCGGACGTGCTGGAGTGGCTGCTGGCCTTCGTCGTGATGATCGTCGTCAAGGAGCTGGTGGAGACCCATTCGTGGTCGCTCAACCCGATCTACCGCGATCGCCTCGCTCGAGCGTTCAGCCTGACATCCCCGGAGCAGTCCACGACCCCCCTCCCGCACGATCGGAACGCGGTCGTCGAGAGTTCGACGGTGGACGCGTCTCGACTCGAGCCGGTTCACGTCCTGGCACGTTCGGCACCGGACGCCGCACCGGTCCTGTGGCCGGAGTTGATCCTCTGCTGTGCTGCCAACATCAACGACGGCGGCAGTCGACTTCCCGCCAAACGGTGGGCCGACTCGTTCGTCTTCACGCCGACCCACCTGGGATCGCCGACGCTCGGCTACTACGACGCTGCGAGGTATTTCGACCGGCTGACGGAGGAGCGACAGCGTGACCTCTCGATGGCCTCGATCGTGGCCGTGTCAGGAGCTGCGTTCTCGCCGGCCATGGGCAACATGAACATGGGCCCCATCGGTGGCCTCTTCGCCGTCCTCAACCTGCGGCTCGGCCTCTGGATCCCCAACCCGTTGAGCGTGTTCACGGAAGCCGAGCGTGGTCACCCGCCCGCCTCGGCCGCTCCGCCGGAGGAGCCGTCATGGGAGGGTACGCCAGGGTGGCCCTACCTTCTGAAGGAGGTGTTCGGCCGCTACCGCTACGACGACCCGTTCGTCTATACGACCGATGGCGGCCATTGGGAGAACCTCGGACTCGTTGAGTTGGTGCGGCACGGCTGCCGCGAGATCGTTGTCCTGTCGGCGGCCGGTGACAGTGTCGACTTCTTCCCGACGTTGGGTGACGCCATCGCGCTCACGCGAGCAGACCGGGGTCGAGATCCATCTCGACGCAAGCGCGCTCCGCGCCGTTCGCAGTGACGAGCAGTCGAAGACACCGCGACGCCAGTTGCTCCGATGGAGAGGGGTCTCGGTCGAGCCACAGGCGATGGCCGCCGCTCCGTTCGTGACCGGATGGTGGGACGATGACCAGTACGGCAAGGGATGCGTCCTGTTCATCGAGGCCGCTCTCACGGACGATCTGCCGTGGGATGTGCACACGTTCGCGGAGCAGCACAACACGTTCCCCGATCACCCGACGAGCAACCAGTTCTACAGTCACCGGACCTTCGAGGCCTACCGTCGCCTCGGCGAGCACCAGGCGAGCCGTGCCTGGAACTCCGACGAGTGGAAGGCGCTCAGGAGATGGGCTGGATGCGACCAAATGCAGCCGAACCCCGTGCCAGAAGGTCCGCCGTCGACCTCGGCAGCGCGGCGTCGCTCCCGCGAGCACTGATCGACCTACGTCGGCGGAGCGCATCCGACGATGCTCATCGATCGAAGCGGCTCCCGTTGACCCGGATCGGGGGCGACGCGATCAGTCGTCCTCGCCGGGGGCCCACCGTCCTCGCGGCGGGGACACGGCCCCGGTGACGAGGACACCTTTGCCATCGCCGAGGCACTGGCTCGACAGGCTGCTCGTGAGCGCGGTGCCGGCCGACAGGTTGTAGTCGTTGCCGTCGTACCCGGTGGCGGGGTTGAACGGGAACTGGGCTGCGGCGCTCCATGTCGGTGTGAACAGCTGGCGCCCGAGGCTCACCTTCACCGGCGTGAACGTTGGCTTCTTGGTGTCGCCCACGCTCGGCTTCACGAGCGTGGTGGTCAGCCACGCATCGCAGCGGGAGGTGACGGGGATGTCGCCGTCACGCGCCGTCGCGGTGATCGCGATCGACGGGTTGCGATACCGGGCCCGCGGCTCCAGCTCGAACTCGAACCCCGGGATCGGCGTGCTGGGCAGCGGCAGGCCGGTGCTGTCGCGGATTTGCTGCTGAGCCTGCGCTGAGACCTGCTCCTTGACCTTCCCGAGGGCGGCGCCCAGCGCGTCACGGCACACGTCCACCCCGTCGGCGACACTCGGGGGGACGTCGCCGCCTGCTGCGCTCACACCCGAGGACACGGCCCCGGCGGTGTCGGCGTCGATCGTGAGGTCGCCGCACGGGATGCCGAGCTGCTCGAGGTACACGACGGCGAGCTCGACGAGGTTGCCCTCGGCGATGGCCTTCAACTGGTCCGAGGTCGGCAGCGCCGGCGGAAGCCCGACGACGGCGAGCACGGCGCCGACGGCGGCTCGGGCGACGATCGGCGCCATCTTGTCGCAGAAGTCGCTGGCCGCCCCGGCGACCGCCTCGCCGCTCTTGAATCCGATCGCGCCCGCGGCCTTGGCCGCGATGGCGGCCTGGATGCAGTACGGATTGAACCGGGCGATGATGTTCACGGCCAGGTCGATGATGCCGTTGTACGCGGCGGCGATCAGATCCCAGAGCGTCGATGCCTGCTCGATCACCCAGCTCACGCCCTCGACGAGCACGTCCCACGCGTCGCACAGCACGTCGGGCGCCCAACAGCTGTTGTCGCTCTGCCAGTCGCCGGGGCAGAACGTGCCCATCTGGGGAAAGAACGCTCGGGTCACCCCGCCCTCGAACGTGGTCCAGTCGGTGCCGCCGGACGGCCACGGCACGGCCGTGACGCGGATGCAGCCGCGGAGGTCGTAGTTGGGTGCGCGGCCGGCGTCGAACGCGATCGACGTCGTGTCCATGGCCTTCTGCGGCGGGTCGGTGGGCGCCGGCAGATCGATGCGGTCCGCCGGACTGGTGCCGCCGAGCGGTGTGGTACCCGAGAACGGGATCACCCGTACGAAGTAGGTGCTGCCGCTGAGCACCGGCAGGTTGGTGCTGACCACGCCGCCTTCGACCTCGGGGTCGCCGATGGGTCCGGCGGCGAGGTCGTCGAGGTCGATCGCGAGGGGATCGACGATCAGCTTCGGGGCCACGTTCGGCAGGTTCGCTCCGCTGCCCGCTCCGACCTGTTGGAGGGTGACGGGCTTCGAGACGATCGGGGCCGACGTCGGGAGCGCGAGGGCCGTCACGGGGATCGTGAAGGTGCCGGCGTGGGCGACGCCGTTCTTCGCGTCGGACGAGGTCGCCACCGAGATCCCGCTCGCGACGAGGCCGGGCGGTTGCAGCGACGTGTTGCCCTGGCTCTGGGGTTGGGTCGTGACCTGCCACAGCACGCGGTCCGCCCGGGGCGACGTCGCTCCCCACTTCGCGGTGAGCGTGGCGTCGCTGACCTTCGCCGGGTCGGGCGAGACGGTCACCCACGAACGTGCCGACTCCCCGATCAGCTGCGCCGGTGACATTCCCTCGGGAAGATCGGCGTCACCGGTGCCGATCTTGCGGGCCGCGTCGTCGCCGGGGGCGTACGCCCACACCTCGAGGTGCACGGACCGTCCGCTGAGCGACGGCAACCACGGCGTGACGTCGATTCGGCGGGTCGACGCCCGGAAGCTCTGCAGGCTCTCCGCCGGGAGCCGGGTCGCAGGCTTGCCGTCGACGCTGAGGAACACCCACATCGCGTCGTCGGTCGGTTCGGCGATGGTGAGGATGCCGTTGACGATGGAGGCGTCGCCCTTCCACCAGGACTGCACGCACTCCGACGGCAGTGACATCGCGACGGGCGCCAAGGTGGTCGGCTCGCCGGCCGGCCCGGCAGTGAAGACGTGGGAACCCGGGCCGAGGTCCTCCAGGCGGACCGGCTGGTCGCCGTCGACGGTGGCGATCTCGGTGAAACCCGCTGCGCCGCTGGTCGCGTGGTAGACGACCAGCGAACCGGTCGCGTTCTGCACACGAACGGACACGGCGCACCCGTCCCGCTGGGCGGTGAGGCCGGGCGCGGACGAGGCGTCGGAGCCCGATGACTCGGCCGAGTCGTCGTCGGACGAGTCGCCGGTGTCCGGGGATCCGGCGATGACGTCGGTGCCGACTCCGGCGACCGCCTCGGCAGCGGAATCGGCGAGGTCGGCAGCGGCCGCCTCGGCGACCGCCGGTGCATCGACGACGAAGGCCGGTCGTGTCGCAGCGGCCGACCCCGATCCGGGCGCGGTCGCGTCGGCGATCTCACCGTCGGCGGTGATCGACCCCTCGTCGACACCGGTCGCCGCTGCGAGCATCGCTGCGGTCGTGCCGCTCGGCGCGGACACGGGCAGCTCCGTGGGTGTGGTCGAGGTCAAGAACACCTCGACGCCGACGGGCGCCGAGTGGGCGGTGCCCTTGCTGCCGTGGGCGGTGGCATGGAGGAGGTGGGGCCCGGGGCGGAGACCCAGCCATTCGAAGGTGTGGCCAACTCCGGGAACGGGCGATTCGGGCTCGAAGGTAGCGACGAGTCGGTCATCGTCCCACAGCGTGAGCGCGTCGACATCGGTGCCGATCGCCTCGACCGAGACGGTCACGCGACCACCCATCGCGACACGATGGCCGGTGTCGAGCACGTTCATCGTGACGGCCAGCGGAGCGGGCGCGAGGGCGTACAGCGACCACTGCCGGCACCGGTTCGCTGCGGGCGACGGCCACCAGACCGGTCGCCAGGACCGCCGCACTGACCCCGACGGAACCCCAGAACATCCAGCGCCGCTTCTGCACGACTCGACGGTACCGTGACGTCCATGCAGATCCACCCGGGCCGATGCCTGCGCTGACGGTCATCGCCAAGGCGGCGCTCCCCGTCCTCATGCTCGCCGGCGGCGGGGTCGCGTGGGCGTCGAGCGGCGGTGCGTCGGAGCCGACGGGCGCGGCGCAGGCGTGGGTCGACTCCCCGATGGATGGCGAGCGGCTCGAACCCGGCACGGTCCGCGTCCGCGCCCACGCGAGCGCGCCCGGCGGCGTCACGCGAATCGAGCTCGCCGTCGACGGTCGTACGGTCGCCGACGAGTCCGCCGGCGGCGACGATCGTCTCGGTGTGGTCACCCTCGACTGGGAGGCAACGGCGGGAGTGCACGAGCTGCAGGTCCGCGGCGAGTCCGACCAGGGTTGGAGCGGGTACAGCTCGACGGTCACCGTGCAGGTGGGCGAGCCCGCGGCAGTGCCCACCACAACGAGCACGACCACGACCACCTCGGTCACCGACACCACCGCGGTCGACACGACGACGTCGTCCACGGCGGACACAACGACCCCCACCACGGTCGTCGCCGCACCGACGACGACCCGAGCCGGATCGCCGCGCACGTCCGCGCCGCGCACCACGGTCCCGGGCGCCCCGGCCACTACACCACCGACGTCGCCCGGCGGCACTGCTCCCCCGACCACGGCGACGCCGTCGGGCCCGGCCACCACGAAGGCCCCCGGCACGACCGCTCCGGCGACGACTGCCTACCCGGCCCCGACCGTGAGCGTGTCGGGGCCGTCGACCCAGTTCGTCGGGATCCCGGTCACCCTGACGGCGACCGGCGCTGCGTCGGGTCGCCCCTTCAGTCTGGTGATCTCGGTCCAGAGTTCGCCCGGCGGCAACATGGTGCCCATCACGACCTGCACGTCGAGCCCGTGCAGCGTCAACCGCACCTTCAACGACGTCGGCAGCTACCAGTACTTCGCGACGATCACCGTCAACGGAGTCGGGACGCAGAGCGCGTCGAAGTCCATCCTCATCAAGCTCATCGGCTGAACCCGTTTCCGGCCGCGATGGCGCGCAGGTCGACGACCCGGTCGTAGACCTCGGGGTCGACCCCGTTGGCGATGGCCACGTCGCGCAGCGGCTCACCCGTTGCCGTCGCCTCCTTGACGATCTTCGTCGCGGCGTCGTAGCCGATGATCTCGTTGAGTGCGGTTGCCACGGCGAGCGTCGCGTGGGCCGACCGATCGGCACCCCGTTCGTTCGCCACGATGCCCGCCACGCAGGTGTCGGCGAACGCGGTCGCCGCCGTGGTCAGGAGGTGGATCGACTGGAGCAGGTTGCGGGCGATGAGCGGCACCCGGACGTTCAGCTCGAACTGCCCCTGCATGCCGCCGATCGTGATGGCGGTGTCGTTGCCGATCACCTGGGCCGCGACCTGCATCACGACCTCGGGGATGACCGGGTTGACCTTGCCCGGCATGATCGACGAACCCTTCTGCAGCTCGGGCAGCACGATCTCGCCGATACCGGCGCGTGGTCCCGACGACATCAGCGCGATGTCCTGCGCGATCTTCGTGAGCGAGACGGCGACGACCTTGAGGGCCCCCGACAGCTCGACGAGCGCATCGCGGTTGGCCTGCGCCTCGAAGGGATCTTCGGGGGCCGAGATCCAGGGCAGGCCCGACTGCTCGGCCAGGATGGCGCGGACCTCACCCGCGAACTCGGGCGGGGTGTTGAGGCCGTTGCCCACGGCGGTTCCGCCGAGCGGGATCTGGCCGACCCGTTCACGGGTCGAGCTCACCCGCTTGATGCCCAGTCGGATCTGGGCGGCGTACCCGGAGAACTCCTGGCCGAGGGTCACGGGGACAGCGTCCATCAGGTGGGTACGCCCCGATTTCACGACGTCGTGCAGCTCGCGGGCCTTGGTCCCGAGGGTGTACTCGAGGTGCGCGAGGGCCGGCAACAACGCGCCCGTGACCTGGTCGAGGGCGGCGAGGTGCACCGCAGACGGGAACGTGTCGTTCGAGCTCTGCCCCATGTTGACGTGGTCGTTGGGATGCGCCGCCCCGCCGGTGAGGGCGGAGAGCACCTCGTTGACGTTCATGTTCGTCGACGTGCCCGACCCGGTCTGGAACACGTCGATCGGGAACTGGTCGTCGTACCGACCGGCGGCGACCGCCGCGGCGGCGTCCTCGATCGCGCCGGCGATCGTGGGGTCGAGCTTGCCGAGTCGGGCGTTGACGGTGGCAGCCGCCCCCTTGATCCGCGCCAGCCAGTGGATCACCGGCAGCGGCACCCGCTCTCCCGAGATCGGGAAGTTGTCGATCGCCTTCTGGGTCTCGGTGCCGTACAGCTGCTCGGTCATCTCGTACCTCCGGTCGTGGTGGAACCTACCCGGCGGCACCGCCGGGAAGTCCTCGCCGAACCGGATCGGTCCGAGTCAGGTCACCTCGTCGAGGTCGAGCGAGAGCCAGACTCCCCCGATCACCGTGTGGAGCGCGCTCCCTCGGGCCATCAGCTCCGCGGCGGGTGGGAGGGGTGAGCCGTCGGGCAGCACGATCCTGAGGGCACGCCGCGCACCGCCGGAGAGATCAGCAACGGCGAGGCGGTCGGCCAGTTCGCGGTAGCCGCCCGAGTTCCCGTACACGCCCTCGTCGGTGTACCCGACCCAGATCGCGCCGGCCTCGCTGACCTGGACGTGCGCGACGCCGTCGCCGATGCAGAAGGAGCGGAGGTGGTGCCCGTTGGCGTCGAGTACCACAGCGTTCGGTTCGGCCCGCTCGCCGTGCCAACGGGCCCGGGCGCCGACGAGCAGGTAACCACCTCCGGGCACGGGTTGGACCGTGGGGGCCGCCAGGTCGACCTGCTCGACCCGAACGACGGGTCGGGAGGCGCCGTGGGTGTGGATCTCGAGGGGGTACGGGGCAGGGTCGGGCAGACGACCCGGACCGCCAAGCGTGGGGTCGAGGTGCCGGACCCCGTGGGTGGCGATGGGATCAGCGGTCGTGGTCGCGACGATCAACTCGCCGGACGGTCCGATCGATGTCGACACGATGTGCGCCGGGTCGTGTGGGAGGTGCTTCGGCGGGGGACCTCCCCCAGCGCCGGTGCGGCTCAGTCGATCCGGACGACGGTGCGCCCGATCGAGCGCCGCTGTTCGTGGTCGTCGAGTGCGGGGCCGGCCTCGTCCATCGACACGACTCGGCCCACGTGGGGGCGGATCTTGCCGGCGGCGATCAGGTCGACCAGGGCCTGGTGGACCTGATCGCCGTCGGCCCGGGTGAACGGGTTGAATCCGAACCGCCGCATCCCCGGGTCGAGGTCGTCGACCCAGGCGCCGAGCACCCCGACGACCGAGAAGTTGCCGATGCTCGCCATGCGGAGCGGGCGGCCGGTCATCCCGTTCTCGTCGTCGTCGGTGAACCCGACGGCGAGGTAGCGGCCCTCGCGTGCCACGCACTGCCACGATCTCGGCACGAACGAGCCGCCGGCCAGGTCGCAGATCACGTCGGCGCCCACATCGTCGGTGGCGCCGAGCACGGCTTCGACGACGTCCTCCTGTGTGTGGTCGATGACCAGGTCGGCGCCGAGCGACCGGCAGAGCTCGGCCTTCTCGGGGCTGCTGACCGTGGCGAACACCCGGGCGCCGGCGCTGACCCCGAGCTGGATGGCGGCGGTGCCGAGCCCGCTTGCCCCGGAGTGGACGAGCAGCGTCTCCCCTGCCGTCAGGTGACCGCGGCGGAACAGGGCGAGGTGGGTCGTGTGGAACGGGATGAGGAAGGCCGCCGCCTCTTCGTCGCTCAGCGACTCGGGAGCGTCGAACACCCCGACGGCCGGCGCGACGGTGTACTCGGCGATGCCGCCGAGCGCATCCTTCGAGATCCCGACGACGCGTCGTCCGATCCACGGCTCGGCTCCCGCCCCGGCGCCGGTCACGACACCGCACACGTCCATGCCGAGCGTGAAGGGTGGCTGCTTGGTGACCGAGACGAGCGTCCCCCGACACCGGTCGATGTCGTTGAAGTTCAACGCTGCCGCCGCGACCCTGATCGTCACCTCGCCCGCTTCCGGTTCGGGGACATCGACCTCGTTCACGGCCAGCACCTCGCCGGGAGGTCCGTGACGGGTCACCTGCACAGCTCGCATACGCTTCCCCCTGAGTTCACCGACGACTCCAAAACGATACTCCGTCTCACCTTTGTGGGTACGCTTCGCTCGATGGATGGCAGCGAGGTCACCACAGCCGGCGTGGGGGTGCGGGAACGCAAACGCCTCGAGACCCGTGCCCGGCTCGCGGATGCCGCGGCGCGGCTCGCGTCCGAACACGGCATCGCCGACACCACGGTCGACGAGATCGCCGTCGCCGCCGCCGTGGGTCGGGCCACGTTCTTCCGCTACTTCGAGTCCAAGGAACTGGCGATCGCCACGGGACTCTCCGATGCCGCCATCTACGTGATGTCGGAGGCCCTGCGCGACCTGCCCGACGACCTCGACCCGATCGGTGCGATCCGGGCGGCGCAGGCCACACTGGGCGCCGACTTCGAGAACGACCGTGCGATGTTCCTCGAGCAGGCGTTGCTCAGCCGCTCGTCCACGGCGATGTTCGCCTGGACGCTCCACTTGTACGTCGACTGGGAGGTTGCGATCGCCGAGGCGGTCGCTCCCCGCTTCGCCGACCTGCAGCCCCACGACCCCCGCCCACGCATGCTCGGGGCCATGACCATGGCGGCCTCGCGGCTCGCCTGCGACGAATGGGTCGCCAGCGGCGGCTCCGGCGACCTGCCGGCGCTGGTCGCGAAGCATCTGGCGGCGATCCGGATCGAGTGACCCGGATCGAGTGACGGCGCGATCCGGGGGGACAGCGCCCACACGGCACGAACGACATCAACCAGGGGGACACGACCATGACCACACGCGATCGGCTCGTCGAGGCGGCGATCACCGCAACCGGACTCGACGACTTCGGGTCCGACAGCTGGCAGGAGGGCCTCGACGTCCTCCTCACGTCGCTCGACGCCACCGCCGACCTCAACGAGATCGGCGTCGGCGTCGCCGAGGGCGGGGTCGTGACCGATCTGTCCAACCGGCTGCGCATCGAGGGATGGCGCCGCGACCACCCCGAGGTGGCCACCCAGCGGGTCGACCGACCGATCATCATCGTCGGGCAACCCCGAACCGGCACCACGATCCTGTTCGACCTGATGGCCCAGGACCGGACCAACCGCGCGCCGCTCAGCTGGGAGATCGAACGCCCGGTGCCGGCGCCGCGAACCGCCACCTATGGGACCGACCCCCGCATCGCCGAGGCGCAGGCCGGGTTCGATCTCGTCGAGTCGATCATCCCGGGGTTCACCTCGTTCCACGAACTGGGCGCCCAACTCGCTCAGGAGGACGTTCGCATCTTCACGAGCGACTTCCGCTCGATGCAGTTCTCGCTGCAGTTCGAAGTGCCCGAGTACAACCGTTGGCTCCTCCACGAGGCAGACATGGCGCCGGCCTACCGGTGGCACCGGCGCTTCCTGCAGCATCTGCAGTCGGAGCACCACAGCGAACGGTGGCTGCTCAAGTCACCGGCGCACCTGTGGTCACTCCCGGCCCTGCTCGCCGAGTACCCCGATGCCATCGTCATCCAGAACCACCGCGACCCGCTCAAGGTCATCGCCTCGATCAGCGCGTTGGGGGCCAGCCTGCGGGAGATGACGACCGACAACTTCGACGTGCGCACCCTGGCGGCCCAGTACGGCGACGACATCATGGTGGGCCTCGACCGGGCGTTGCAGGCGCGGGCGGACCGGCTCTTCGCCCGGGCCAGGTCGTGGATGTGCGCTACCAGGACTTCCGCCACGACCCGATCGCGACGATTGCCCACATCTACGACCAGATCGGCCTGGAGCTCACGGTCGATACCGAGGCGCGGATGCGATCGTTCCTTGCCGCGCATCCCGGCGACCAGGCCGGCAGCCTCAAGCGCTACTCGTTCGCCGACACCGGCCTCGACGAGGACGAGCTGCGCGAGCCACGCCCGCCCGTACCAGGAGTTCTTCGGCGTGGAGACCGAGCAGCTGTCCTGATCCGGATCCGGGGTTCCCCGCTTCCGGGCGCGCCAGCGGGTCACATCCGTACCGCTGGCGCCCGGAACGGTCCGTCCGCTCGCTGTCAGCTCGCTGTCAGCGATGATCGCGATGATGGCGGCATGCCGGTCAACGCCTTGAGCGTTGTGTCCGAGCTCGCAGCCTCTCAACACAACGTCTTCACCCGCCAGCAGGCTGCTCCCCACGGTGTCGATCGCAAGCACATCCAACGGCTCATCACGGCGGGAGTCGTGGCCCCGCTGCCCGGGAGGCGGTCTGGTGCTGCTGCCCGGGCCCGGCGGGCCGACGTGGTTGCAGCACGCGACCGGCGCCGCGCTCGCCCATCCGGGCTCGGTCGCCTCCCACTCGACCAGTGCTCGCCTCGACGGGGTGGACGGGTACGGCGGGTTCGTGTCGATCGACCTGACCGTGGTCCGCCCCAACACGCTCCGTTCGCCGGGAGTCACGACCCACCGTGTGCACACGCTCGACCGGTGTGACGTCCTCATGATCGGACCGGTTCCGTGTACGAACCGCGCCCGGACGCTCTGCGACCTCGCCGGAGTCGTCACTGCGGACATGTTGGAACGGGCACTCGACGACGCGGTGCGTCGTGGTTCCAACCCACGTTGGATCCGGGCGACCGCTGAGCGGCTTCGCGAACGAGGCCGGACCGGACCGGTCCAGCTCGTCCGTGCGCTCGACGCCATGGAGCAGCGGGGTCGGGTCCGCGACTCCTGGTTCGAGAAGCTCGTCGAGCAGTGCCTCGACGATCCGGTGATCGGCGCGGTCTCCCGGCAGTATCAGTTGAACGACGGCGACGGCCGCCACGTCGCCCGGTTCGACCTCGCCGTCCCCGAGGTGAAGCTCGGCATCGAGGCACACAGCCGCCGGCACCACTTCACCAAGGAGGAGGAAGCCAGCGACGAGCACCGCGATCACGCAGCGAGCGTGCTCGGCTGGGATGTCATGTACCTCGGCTATTCGGCCGTCAGTCGCCGGCGACGGTGGCGGCGGCAGTTCGGGCGCGGGTGGAAGCCCGGCGCAGCGCCGGGTCGGGCCACGGCTGAGTTCTGGGCGCGTTCGCGGGTCGTATCCGTACCGCTGGCGCGCCCAGAAGCATGTTGGAAGGTGCGGCGGGGCTACTGCCCGTCGTCGAGCCGCCGGAGGAGGGTCTTCGGGGCGACGCAGCGGTAGGCGTCGACGAGGATCTCCCGCACCTCGTCCCAGTCGGGGTCGACTGCGAGGTCGACGCCGATCCAGCCGCGATGGCCGACGTACGGCGGTCGGAAGAACCGCTCGGGCTCGGTCTCCACGAGCACCTCCTGTACTCCGGGCGGCGCCGCGCACCAGATTCCCAGGTGGCCGTCGCCGTGGTGGTTGTCGACGAACATCGCGATCGTCTTCTTGTCGCGGACGAACCAGGCCGGTGAGCCGTGGCTCGGACGTTCGCTCACCTCGGGCAGTGCCATGCAGGCGTCGCGGACGTGGGCGAGGACGGTCTCGGCGGGCACCGGGTTCGCCGGCTTCGATGCGCTCATGGCACCAGCCTGCCACCGGCGTTTCCCCCTTGCGGAGCCGGGAGGATTCCGTAACGTCCCCACGAAGGGCGGGAGCGGCGATCTCGGGGACGAGGTGATCGGGCGTGGTGCGACTGGACGTGGGACGGCTGTTGCCGAGGGCGGCCACGGGGCTGACGCTCGCCACCGGCATGACGATCACCGCCGAGGTGTTGTGGGCGGCGCACCGGCGGCTCCCCGTCGGAGCCGAGGTGGACGCGTCGGGAGTGCTGGGCGCCGACCGGACCGGTCCGCCCGTTCGGGTCGTGGTGCTCGGTGACAGCACGCTGACCGGTCCGGGACTCACGAGCCCCGACGACCTGTGGGTGCGGCAAGCACTGTCGGCCCTCGATCTGGACCGGCCCGTCGAACTGGTGTCGTTCGCAGTCGGTGGCTCGCGGGTCGGCGACGTCCGGCGTCGCCTCGACGAGGCCCTGGCGGTGGACGCCCACGCCGTGATCCTCTCGGTCGGATCGAACGACGCGATCCACGGCGCCTCTGCACGCCGGTTCGCCGCCGACTACAACTCGCTGCTCACCGAACTCCTGTCGAGGGTGCAGGTGGTGGCGGTCACCAACGTCGGCGACCTCGGCAACATCGCCCGGTTCCCCCGCCCACTGCGCACGATCGTTCGCGAGCGAGGCCGGACGTTCTGCCGGATTGTCGATCGAGTGGCGGGCGAGCACGCCCAGGCGGTGCTGTTGGACGTGACGCCGTCCAACCACTACTTCCGTGACCGCTCGCTCTTCGGGCCCGACATGTTCCACCCGACCAGTGACGGCCATTCCAAGTGGGCCGAGGTGGCGGTGCCCGGCCTGCTCCTCGCGTTCAGCAGGCTCGAGGCGATCGAACCGTTCGTTCTCGGGGTCTGACGGACCGGGCCCGCCCCGGTCGTCACGCGCAGCGGGCGTCGAGTCCGTCGAGGATGATCTCGAGCTGGCCGGCGTACCAGGGCCAGATCTCACCGGCGAGCACCGTGCCCAGCACCCCGACGATCTCGTCGGGGATGCCCTCGATCTGGGCCATGGCCTCGTCGACCGACATGGCGAGCGTCTGCTCGATGATCGCCTCCCGCTGCGCCGCCCACTTGAAGATGTTGTGGACGAGGCTGATGGTGAGATCGACGACCATGACCGCGTCGGCGGCGCTGACGCCGAGCTCGTTGAGGTGCTTGGCGAGGAGCAACGTCCGGCGGCTCATGGCCGCCGGCAGGCCGGGGGTCGAGGCCAGCGCACCGACGAACCCGGGGTACTCGGTGCACAGCGCCCACCACGCCTTCGACTCGTTCCACAACACCTCACGACGGTCGTCGGCCAGTTCGGGCCAGGGATAGGAGGCGGTCAGGCGTTCGAGCGCCTCGCGCATCATGCCGTCGCGGTCGCCGATGTAGCGGTACAGGGCGCCGTGGCCGGCGCCGAGGTGCTGGGCGACGTTGGTGAGTGAGGCGTTCTCGAAGCCGAGCTCGATCACCGCTGCGGTGATCAGATCAATGCTGAGACGTGGGACGGGGCCGCCCCGGCGTCGAGGCGGTGCCGCCGTCGCCGGACTGGCCGACGGAGGGAGGTCGGTCACTCCCCGTACCTTACGCGCGTGGGTCAGCCGAGGGGCGCCTGATCGAACGTCTCGTGAAGTCCCGACACCATCCAGGTGTGTTCGGACGCGACGGGAGGGTCCAGGCGCGACCGCGTGCTGAGCGCCTCGAGCAGGTCGACGGCGTCGCCCGAGAGCCGGAGAACGTCGCTGTCGTCGGTGTCATCGGTGCCAGCCGTGTCGCTCCCCCGCCGCACCACGACCCGATCGCCGATCTCGACGGTCGTCGCCGACTCCGGTGACGTGGTGTCGATGACGATCCGGCCCGTTCGGCCGACGCCGCGGCCGATCCTGAAGGCGGGGCCGAGGCCGGCGACGAAGCGGAGGGCGGCCAGCACCTCGTCGTCCTCGACGGCGGGGTCGAACCCGAGCGGGAGGGCGATGTCGCGTTCGTGGACCCAGCCGTCCCAGAGCGCGTGATGGACGACGGTGACGACGGACACGTGGCCCGCTGGCGCTTCGGCGGTGGCGGTCCAGTCGGCGGTGTCGAGCTGTTCGACCAGCGTGAGCAGCGCGTCGGTGGATGCCGCGAACCGCTCGACGGTCTCGGCGCCGGAGCGCACCTCCGTCGCTGCGACCAGCTCGGCGGGCGACGCCACCGGGTCGAACGTGGTGAGAAACCGTGTCGGCCGCCCGCGGCGGCCTTCGGTGATCGAGTGGGTCCAGAACGCGTTGGTGGAGTCGAGGTGCACCACGACGTCGCGGTTCGTCCATCCTTCGCAGCGACTCGGGTGTGACCATGCGGCCTCGTCGAGCGATGCGAGCAGGTCGACGAGGCGTCGGCGCTGGCGGATCGCCGGCGCGGCGACGGCGTCGGGCGGCCCGTCGAGGGAGATGACGGGATCGGGGCCGTAGCTGGGGGTGAGTCGCATGCATCGAGTGTGCTCAGCGATCGTCGTCGGATCGAGTGGCAGGATCGCCAGAGTTGAGGGGTATTCTCGCCACATGGTGGGACGAGTCGTTCCGGGTGGGCCGTTCCGTGTCGGCATCTTGGCGTTCGACGGATGCTTCGCCGCGGAGATCTTCGGGCTGTCGGACCTGTTGCTCATGGCCAACCGCGTCGCGCTGGCGTCGACCGCCACGGTGGGCGACCAGTTCGAGGTGTCCGTGCTGTCCGCCGGGGGCGGGCCGGTCAGCGCCGCTGGCGGATGCCCGCTCGGGGCGACGCTGGCCCACACCGGCCTCGACGTGCTCGTGGTGCCCGGCTTCGAGGTGATGCCCGGCGACGATCTCGACGCCACGCTGGGAGCGTGGACGGCGGAGCACGTGGTTCATCGCCGCAGCGGTGGCGGTAGGGGTGCCCGTGGCGTCGGTCTGCGTCGGGGCCTTCCTCCTCGGCGAGGCGGGGGTGCTCGACGGCCGTCGGGCCACGACGTCGTGGTTGTTCTCCGCCGCCCTGGCGAGCCGCTTCCCCGACGTGTCGGTGACGCCGGAGGCGATCGTCGTCGCCGACGATGCCGTGACGACGACCGCCGGCTTCAGCGCCGTGCACGACCTGGCGATACGACTCATCCGCCGCCACGCCGGCGAACAGGTGGCCCGCCGGACCAGCCAGGGTCACGCTCGTCGCCGACAATCGCACAACCCAGACGCCCTACGTCGACGACTCGATGCTGCTTGCCCCCTCGTCCCGTTTCGCCCACGACGTCGAGCGGCGGCTCCTCCAGCGTCTCGACCAGCCCTACGACCTCGGGGCACTGTCACGGGAGTTCAACGTGAGCACCCGCACCATGCTGCTGCGGCGGTTCGCTGCCGAGACCGGCCGGTCGCCGCTCGACTTCCTCCAGTCGGCCCGGGTGCAGGCCGCCAAGCGTCTCCTCGAGACCGACGACATGAGCGTCGCCGCCGTGATGGAACGGGTCGGCTACCGGCGGCGCCGGGACGTTCGGCCGATTGTTCACCGAACAGGTCGGGGTCTCGCCGGCGGCGTGCCGGCGGCAGTCCGGTGCCGTCGGTACACGGTTGGCGACCCCCCTGCCGTTGCCTACTGGGCCAACGGGATGGCGATGTCCCGGACCGGCAGGCCGAGGGCGCCGAGGTTCACGAGCCGGCCGGAGAACGGGCTCACCTGGTAGAGCGAGCGGCCGGCCGCGGTGGCGACGGTGGCATACCCGGCGAGGTCGGTGGTCGTGAGGACGCCGCCGCCGATGTCCTTGACCGACGAATACAGGTCGAAGCCGACCGGGCCGGTCACGTCGATGCCGAGCGGGGCACCGATGCCGACGAGCACGCCGTCGTTCGGCGGGTTCTGGACGAGCAGCTGGTCGGAGTTGACGTCGATGTCGAACAGCGTGGTCCCCGTGGCGGGATCGCTGTCGACGTTCGTGTAGGCGGCCGCAGCGACGCCGGTGGCGGTGGTGCCGCCGGACACGAGCCCGCCGTCGACGAGGGCGGCACCGGTGTCGACGTTCACACGGAGGTTCTGTCCGGTGTTGCTCACCACGCGGAGCCGGTCGACGGTCGGGTTGAAGTCGATCCGAACGCGGTGCCGGCGAGGGCGACGCTGATCTGGGCCTTCTTGGTGGCGACGGCGGTCGACGGGTTGATCGAGTAGAGGCCGCCGAGGTTGCCGAGGCCGTAGAGCGTGCCTTCGACCGGCACGTTGTTCGACACGCCTCCGGCGTCCTTGAACGGCGAGCGGTAGTCGATGCCGACGAGCGTCTCGTTCGCCTCGAGGCCGGTCAGGGTGCCGATGACCTTGGTGGCGTCGGTGTCAGCGCCCTCGATGCAGGCGAGTTGCCCGGTGTCGGTGAGGGCCGCGATCTG
>JBAOIR010000028.1:0-45581 GCA_037045585.1 Microthrixaceae bacterium | reverse complement strand
TCGATGCGTTCGACGGGTTCGACTACGTGGCCCTCGGACATCTCCATGGGCCCCAGGCGTTCGCCGACGGCCGCGTCGCGTAGCAGCGGCTCGCCGCTGCCCTATTCGTTCTCCGAGGAACGGCACCACAAGGGCGTGAGCGTCGGGTTCGGAGCTTCGGCCCCGACGGCGCTGCCACCGTCGACCGGGTCCGACTCGACGTCGGCATGAACGTGCGATCGATCACCGGCCGTCTCGACGAGTTGGTGTCGGATCGCTCGCACACCGAGGCGGAGACGGCGTGGGTGCGCGCAACGCTGACCGACCCCGAGCTGCCCCACCAGGCGATGGCCCGCCTCAAGCGTCGCTTCCACACGTGGTCGAGCTTCGTCATCGCCCCGAAGGTCGCGGGTGCTCGATGTCTCGGCGGCCGGCCCCCGGGCGCGACCGCCGCGACATCTCGCCGCTCGAACTGACGCAGCGCTTCTGGGCCGACCAGCACGGTGCTGCTCCAACAAGCAGGCGTGAGGCTTCGAGCTCATCGAGGCCGCCTACCGGGCACGTCTCTCCACATCCGGTGTGCCCGAGGTCGGGGTCTCGTCGACCACATCGGCTCGAACTCGCGGCATTCAGCGCATCCCGGTCACGAGGTCGTCGACTTCGACCGACTGGCCGAGGAGGGCCTGTTCCTCATCCACGGCCCGACCGGCGCCGGCAAGTCCACGCTGCTCGACGCCATCACGTTCGCCCTCTATGGCGGGATTTTTCCCGGCGATCGCAGTCGCGACCGCCTGGTTTCGGCGCTTCGTCGAACTCGGCACCCAGCCGCTCGTCGAGTTCGAGTTCACCGTCTCGGCCGGTCGTCATCGCATCTCACGCACGCCGGCGTACATCGCACCCAAGCGAGGCGGAGGCACGACACCGAAAGCGGGCGGGGTACACCTCGAACGTCTGACCGACGACGGTTGGGCGAGCGTCTCCACCAAGCAGGCCGACGTCCGCGCCGAGATCGAGCACGTCATCGGTCTGAAACGTCGCGCAGTTCCACCAGGTGATCCTGCTGCCGCAGGGCAAGTTGGCACCGTCCTCCAAGCCGATTCGGACAAGCGGGAGGAGCTGCTGCGAACGCTCTTCGACACCACGCTGTTCTCCGAGATGACGTCGTGGCTCGAGGAGCGGGCCGCAACAGCAGTGGCCGATGCCGAGCGCATCGAGGCTCGCCTCGACGACCTGTCCGCCGAAGCCCGGCTCAAGTGGGGCGATCTTCGAGCAGGTCGAGGGCATCGACCTGCGAGCACCGGCGGAGGAGCTGGTGTTGGCCGCGGTGGCCGCGGAAGAGCCGGTCGTTCGACCACGACCTCGGCCGACCCGCCGAAACGCGTCACGGCGACTCCGCACCGTCGCTCCACCAGCTCGAACCTCCCGAGTGGTTCCGGTTCGTCGTCGAACGCACCAACACGTTCCACGCCGAGGCCGAGCGCACCGCCATAGCTGGCGAGGGTCTGCTCGACGAGGCGCTCGTCCACCAGCGAACGGTCGATGCCGTCGCCGCTCGCTGGGATCGCCGCCACGCTGCACGGGAGCGGGTGGAACGTCTCACAGCTCGCACCGAGTCGATCGGACGCGACGCGCACCGTGCTTCATCGCTCCCAGCTCGCCGAGGCCCTCCGCCCAGTCTCGACGCGGTGGCGTCCGCCGCCGAGGCCGCGTCGAGTGCTGCCGCCGCCACCGCGACGCACCAACGCACACTGCGGGCGGCAGTCGAGTCGTCGCCGACCCTTCCCTTCGAGCTCGATGCCGTGGTGCACGACACACTCCCCGACAGCGACACGATCGTGACGGCCGGCGAGGCGGTCGGGGCGCACCGCCGGGTACTCCGGGGGTTGTCGGAGACGGCCACACTGGTCGAGCGTCACTGGGCCGCAGCGCGGCGGACGCGCCGTCTCGCGGCGGCCGCGACCGACGAATCCGATGCCACGACCGCAGAACTCGAGGAGCTGGCGACCGCTCGGGAGGCCGCCGCAACCCACCTGAATAGAGGCGCGGAGCGCTGCCGAGCGGGTCGAGTCGCTCGCCGCTGCCGCCGCCATCGCCAGCGAGCGCCGCGACGCATGCCGCCGTCTCGCTGCGCTCGAGCCCCGCCACGCGGCTGCCCACGAGGCCCGCATCGCTGCAGCAGACACCAGTGCCACGGCGCGGCTTCGGCTTGCCGACCGCCGCGAGAACTACCTGTCGGGCATCGCCGCCGTACTGGCCGCCACGCTCGGCCCCGACGACCCCTGCCAGGTCTGCGGGTCGACCAACCATCCCGATCCGGCCTGGCCCGCCCACGACCAGGTGGAGCGTGCCGAGGTCGACGAGGCCGAGGCCATCGCGGACGCCGCCGCACTCGAGCTCGATCGTGCCGAGACCGAGGAACGAGAGCTTGCGACCGAGATCACCCTCCTGATCGCGAAGGTCGGCGATCGCCCCACGCTCGACGACGCCGGCCGGCTGGCGTCCGACGCCCGGGCGCAGGTCGACGCTGCCCGCCGCTCGGCGGAACGCATCCCGGCCCTGACCGCCCGGGTCGAGGCCACGATCGAGCGGAGCGACGTCCTCGAGGCCCGTCGACTCGAGCTCGCCGGCGTCATCGCCGGCCATCATGCCGACGCCGACGCATCGGTGTCGCAGGCCGAGGCGGCCCAACTCGAGGTCAGCCGGGTGCTCGGCGACGGGCCCGACCTCGACCTGCGCACGACGATCACGTCGGTCGACCACGTCGCCAACACCTTGTCGGCATTGCGTGACGCCGTGCGGGCCCACGATCTGGCAACAGCCGCGCTCGAGCAGGCCGAGGCCCGGTTGCGCAGCGATCTCGCCTCGTCGCCCTTCGGCGATGCCGCCGAGGCGACGGTCGCGCTGACGTCTCCTGACGAGCTCGCCCGCCTCGCCGAGTCGGTTCGGCACCACGACGCCGAGCTCGCGGCGGCTGCGGCCGTCCTCGCGACCCCTGATCTCGAGGCGCTCCCCGACGAGCGGCCCGACACCGACGGGGCCCATCAGGCCGTGTCGGTCGCAGCGGGCCGCACACACCGACGCCGTGCAACGAGCTGCCCGTCTCGGAGCCGCCGCTGCCGACCTCCGCCGTCTCGACGCCGAGTATCACTCGGCGTCCGACCGCGCCACCGCCGCCCGTGCCATCGCCGAGGAGACCCATCGGGTCGCCTTGCGGTGCGCCGGCAAGTTGCCGCCCAAGGTGTCGCTCCAGCGATGGATCCTCGCGGCCTACCTCGAGGAGATCTGCGAGTACGCCAACCACCGGCTGGCCGGGATGACCGGGGGCCGGTACCGCCTCCTCGTCGACAGCGAGCCGGCTCGGCACGCCGGGAAGTCCGGCCTCGGTCTCCGCGTCAGCGACGCCCACACCGGCGACGACCGCGACGTCGCGACCCTCTCGGGGGGTGAGACCTTCCAGGCTTCGCTGGCACTCGCACTGGGCGTTGCCGACACCGTCGCAGCCAATGCCGGCGGCGTCGAGCTGGGCGCGCTGTTCGTCGACGAGGGATTCGGCTCACTCGACGCCGATGCGCTGCAGTTGGCCATGGACGAGCTCGACGAGCTGCGGGCCGGTGGTCGGCTCGTCGGCGTCATCAGCCACGTCGGCGCCCTCCGCGAACGAATCGGCTACGGCATCGAAGTCACACGCACCGACAAGGGCTCACATCTGGAGGTCTGCGAGGTCGGCCCGCACTAGGTGTGCGAGCCTCGAGCCGGAGGGCCGCAGCGCGGAGTGCTGGTCAGGCGGCGCTGTCGGACACGACGTGGGCCGCCACGGCCGACGCACCGGCGGCGGTGAACACCGCCGGCCACGCGCCGATCTTCTTGGCCAACGGGTGTGAGGCGCCGAAGCCGAGCAGGTACACGGCGAGGAGGGCGAACATCTTGGCGGTGCCGACACGGGCCGCCCACTCCCGGGCGGCGATCACGCCGCCGGCGGCGAGCACGACCCCGCCGAGCTGACGCTTCTTGGTCTCACGGGCGACGAGGTACCCGCCGATCAGGGAGCCGGCGACGATGGGAGCGGTGCGGAGAGCCATGGGCCGCAACTGTACGGCGGGTCGTCACCCCGCCGGTACCGCCCCCGGCTCCGAGACGACCGCGGCCGAAGTCAGGACGCCTGCGACAGCTCGGGATGCGCCTTCGACGAGCGGGATGCCCTCGGCCAACGTGCGCCAGCCATCGGACAGCACCGCGATCGAGTATCCGCCTCCGGCGGGGTCTGCGGCATAGCCGACCGAGTTCACCCGCCATCCGCAGCAGCGGGATCCGGCGAACCCGTTCTTGTGACCCACGGTCCATGTGGGCGGCACGCCGGCGCGGACGCCCCACCGTTGCGACGGGGTGATGTCGGTCAGGTAGCCCCACGCCCGCGTGCGCGACGCCTCGTCGAGCGGCGAGGGTCCGTGCACCAGAGCTGCCAGGAACCGTGCCTGGTCCTCCGCAGTTGTCGACGTGAGCCCCCACGTCGGGGCGATCTCGTCGGTCGCCCCCAGACCGAACGTCGACCCCATGCGCTCCATCCCCGGCTCGCCGCCGAGCGCGGTCCACAACGAGCTCGCTGCGGCATCGTCGGATCGACCGATCATGGCGACCAGCCGCTGATGCTCGGACAACGTGGGCCCGCGTCCCTGCTGTTGGGCCCGCAGCAGCGTGCCGGCCATGATCTCGACCTTCACCACCGATGCCGTTGTCATCCGCTGCCCCGGCCGCAGGTGGTACCAGCAGCCGGACCGGTCGTCGTACACGGCGACCGTGAGGTGATGGCTCGCGGCCCCGAAGGCATCGAGCACCGCGCCGACATCGGCGGAGAACGGGTCGGGACGACAGGCACCCGTGGGCGAGCCGGGCGGCGGCTTCGCCGGCAGGCACGCCCCCGTGACCACTGCCGCGAGGGTGAGGACCACTGCCACTCGGCGTCGCGACGAACGATGCATGGTGGCGAGCCTATGGATCTTCGCCGGGGTGGGAGCGCTATCGTCGGCCCGATGAGCGGCGAGGTCCCGGTGAACATCCAGCCCAGCGGCCGGTTCACCACGGTCCGCCTGCCGAACCACTGGTATGTCGCCTGCCTCGCGAGCGAGCTGGGATCGACGCCGATCGGCCGCCGGGTGCTCGACGTCCCGTTGGTGTTGTTCCGCGAGGCCGACGGCTCGGCGCGCGCCCTCCTCGACCGGTGTCCGCATCGCAACGTCCCACTGTCGGTCGGCCGGTGCGTCGGCGGCGAGGTCGAGTGCGGCTATCACGGGTGGCGGTTCGACGGCGCCGGCACCTGCGTCGAGGTGCCCGGCCTCGCCGAGGACCGGGCCGACCGCGCCGTTCGCCGTGTGCCGGCGTTCCCCGTCGTCGAACAGGACGGCATGGTGTGGGTTGCTCCCAGTGGCGTCGCCCCCATCGTGGGCCCGACACGTCTGGCCGGTGTCGACGAGCCGGGCTACCGGACGATCGACCTCCGCCTCGATGTGCCCGGTCCGATGCTGGCCGCCGTCGAGAACGCCCTCGACGTGCCGCACACCTCGTTCCTCCACAAGGGGCTGTTTCGCGGCCGCCGGGAGCGGCTCCCCATCGCGGTCACGATTCGCCACGGGGTCGACTCCGTCGAGGCGATCTTCGAGGGCGAGCCGGTGCCTCCCGGTCTGCTGGGCAAGCTGTTGTCGATCGAGAACGGCATCGTCGATCACACCGACCGGTTCGTCGTCCCGGCGCTCGCCCAGGTGGAGTACCGACTCGAGCAGCACCACATCGTGCTCAACGCCTTCTACACACCGGTCGACGACGACTCGTGTGTACTGCACGCGATCGCAGCGTTCCGACTGCCGATCCCGACCGCCGTCGCCCGAGCCCTCGTCGTGCCGCTCGCGCGGGTGGTGCTCAACCAGGACAACCGGATCCTGCGGCAGCAGCGCGACAACATCGCCCGGTTCGGTGGTGAGCGCTTCGTGAACACCCCCATCGACCTGCTGGGGCCTCACATCCTCCGACTGCTCCGGCGCCACGAACGTGGTGAGACCGCGCCGGCCGAGCCGGCGCCCGACGAACACCTGACGCTGCTGACCTGAGGCGACTCCGCCGTCGTGTTTCGATCGCGCTGCGGCAACGTCGCGGGCCATGAACCAGGAGTCAGGCGTCAGGTCAGTCACCGGCGCTTGAGGTTGAGCTTCGTCACGCCGCTCGATCAACCGTCACGACGGACGACCAGGCCTCACTGTCAGCGACGGCGGGTACGATCCGACCATGCCCTTGGAAGCCGAGCTCGAACAGCATCGCGGCGAGTGGGTCGCCCACGACGAGCAGGCAAGATGCGTTCTCGCCGCAGCCGATACCGCAGACGCGTTGTACGAGATCCTCGATCGCGCAGATCATCCCTTGGTCACCGTCAGGCGGATTCCGAGGCTGGACGAACCGATCTTCATCGGCCTCGGCTGACGCGTCCCCATGGATGGTCCATGGGTCTACCGCCTTCGCGACCTGGGCGAGCCCGCCCTCGCTGATTCCTCACCCGTGAGGCGACCGACCGTGCCCCTGCTCACCCGATCAGCCGAGCGACATCTGGGCGTGATCGACACGGGATCGCCCGTATCCGTGACCTCGATCGGGATGCTTCGACGAGCCGGCATCGACGTGGAGAGTGACCCCCTGATGGAAGTGCCGCTTGGGCTGGGTGGCCGGTTCGACCGGGTGCCGGTCTTCGGCCTGTCACTCGGACTTCTGTCGCCGGACCTGTCGACCATCGAGGAGTGGAGCCTACAAATCGCGTGCCTCCGCGTTTGGAGCTTCGGCTTCGACGTTCTGCTCGGTCAGCGCGGCTGGTTCGACACGTTCACGACCACGTTCGGTGAGGACCGATTCGCAGTGGAGAACCGGGCGGCGTTCGATCTGAGATTCCGCCCAGGCGGCACTGATTCGGGGTCGCCGTGAACGCCGATGCCGCCGACCTGAGCGGACAGGTCGCGTTTCGCGCACGAAGACCCGAACCCCGGGGCTGGATCGCCCTACCCGTACGTACGGTCAGGTGCAGACGCGGGCCGTCAGGGGTTGAACGTGAGCTCGCAGGGATTGCCGGTGAAGATCGGCACGACCCCACAGAAGAAGCCGGAGAATCCGGAGACGAGGTCCTCGTACGTGCATCCACTGGTCGCGATCGGCGTCAGGGTGAGCAAACCGACCATGAGCATTCTGCTCTTGCGCATGTGACGTCCCCCATGTTCGACCCACCCCGGAACGAGCGGAACTCCCATCGTGGCACAGGCTCGATACGGGGCGTCGAGGCGTTGCTCACCGAGATGGCAGTACAGCAGGGATCGCGACACCTGCAGCCAGCCGACACGCAACTTGCTGAGCCCGAGAGGAGAATCGAACTCCTGACCTATTCATTACGAGTGAATTGCTCTGCCGTCTGAGCTACCCGGGCTTGAGAGGGAGAATCTACCAGCGAACACCCCCGCTGCGGCCAACCGATTCAGCAAACGGGGATGAACTGGAACCCCTTGTCCCGGAGGCCCTGGATGATCCAGGGCAGGGCGAGGATCGTCTGGGTGCGGTCGCCGCCCCCGTCGTGGAACAGGAGCACGTTGCGATCCTGTGCACCGTCGACGACGCGGGTGACGAGTGACTGCCACGCCGGCTTCTTCCAGTCGAGCGTGTCGAGGGACCACATCGCCGTAGCGGCCCCCCGCTGGTTCACCAGGTCGAGGACGTGCTGGTCGTACTGCGCGTAGGGCGGGCGGAAGCACTTGATGGTGCCGGCCCCGTACGCGGCGTTCATCTGGTCGATGGAGCCGAGTACCTCGGCCTGCTGCTGTTCGGGCGGGATCTCGGCCAGGTGGGGATGGTTGATGGTGTGGGATCCGATGTGCATCCCGGCGGCCAGCATCTCCTTGACCTGGTCCTGGTTTGCCAGGGACTGCTTGGAGATCTGGAAGAACGTCGCCGGCACCCCCATGAACTTGAGGATGTCGAAGATCGGCTTCGTGTACTGCGACGGACCGTCGTCGAAGGTGAACGCCACGAACTTGCCCTTGCCGTCGAGTGCGTGGTCCTCGTGGAGGTTCTCGAACATCGAACCGGGCTGGGGCAGCCCGAACCCGATCCACGCGGCGGGCGGGCGGACGACCTCGGGCCGTGGGCCGGCGGCGGTATCGCCCTCGCCCTCATGGTCACCGGGGATGGCCGGGGCGACGGTGGCGGGAACGATCGACTGCGGCGGCGCTGTCGTCGACTCCGGTGCTGCGGTGGTCGACTCCGGGGGCGCGGTCGTCGTCTCGGCAACAGCGGTCGTTGTGGTCTCGGCGACGGAGGTCGTGGCACGGGGGCCGATCGAGATGTTGCCGGGGTCGTCGCCACAGGACGCTGCGAGCAGTGCGCACGCGCTGAGCGCAACGAGCGCGACGCGACGCTTCCGTCGCTCTCGAAGGGTGTTCGTCCGCCACTGCATCGCCGGACACTCTACGTGGGTACACGGTCACTCACACCGCACGGGGGCATGGATCGGCCTGCCGGCGATGATTTTCCAGAAGACAGAACGTCGACACATCTGACAGCCTCGGAGCCGACGGCACCGCGCCCCCACAGGAGCGACCCATGACCACCACCCTCACTGCACCACACGCGATCGAAGCTCGCGGGTTGGTCAAGGTCTTCGGCGACACACGCGCCGTCGACGACCTCGACCTGACCATCCCGACCGGAGGCGTCTACGGCGTTCTCGGGCCCAACGGGGCCGGCAAGACCACCGTCATCCGTATGCTGGCCACGCTGCTCCGCCCCGACGGAGGCGGCGCGACCGTGTTCGGACACGACATCGTCGACGACGCCGACACCGTCCGCTCGATGGTCAGCCTGACCGGTCAGTTCGCCTCCGTCGACGAAGACCTGACCGGCATGGAGAACCTGCGGCTCCTCGCGAAGCTGCTCGGCCATCGAGGGGCCGCCGCGACCTCACGAGCGACCGAGCTCCTCACCGCGTTCGGCCTCATCGACGCGGCCGACAAGCAGGCCAAGCACTACTCCGGTGGCATGCGACGGCGCCTCGACATCGCCGCGAGCATCGTCGTCACCCCCGACCTGCTGTTCCTCGACGAACCCACCACCGGCCTCGACCCTCGGAGCCGGAACCAGGTGTGGGACATCGTGCGAGCACTCGTGGCGGCTGGCACCACCGTCCTCCTCACGACCCAGTACCTCGACGAGGCCGACCAGCTCGCCGGGCGCATCGCCGTCATCGACCACGGGAAGGTCATCGCCGAGGGCACGCCCGGCGAGCTCAAGGCCTCGGTCGGCGCCGGCGCCCTCCACGTCCGCGTCGCCGACCCCGAACGTCGCCCCGAGGCGCAGTCGATCCTGCAGCGCCACCTCGACCGCCCGGTGGCGCTCGAGCCCGACCCGGCAGCGCTGTCGGCGCGTGTCGACGACGCCGAACGGGTTGCCGCCGGGTTGTCGGCGCTGTCGCAGGCGGCCATCGACATCGCGACCTACGCCTTCGGCCAGCCGACGCTCGACGAGGTGTTCCTGGCACTCACCGGCCACACGGCCGAGTCGTCCCCCGATCCCGACCACCCCACCGATTCCAACAAGGAGGAGGCACGCTCATGACCGACACCCTCGCCCCGGACCTGGCTCCCGCCGATGTCGATTCCATCCTCTCGGCGCTCGCGTCGGAAGAGCGCCCAAGCGCCCCAACGCCGTGTCGGTCTCCATCACCCACGGCTGGCGGGCGCTGCTCAAGATCAAGCACGTACCGGAGCAGCTGTTCGACGTCACGATCTTCCCGATCATGATGACGCTGATGTTCACCTACCTGTTCGGGGGTGCGCTCGCAGGATCGACCAAGGCGTACCTGCAGTTCTTCCTGCCGGGCATCCTCGCCCAGTCGGTGCTGTTCATCACGATGTACACCGGCGTCGGGCTCAACGTCGACCACGAGAAGGGCATCTTCGACCGGTTCCGTTCGCTGCCGATGTGGCGACCGTCCGCCATCGTCGGTCCGCTGCTCGGCGACGCGGTCCGCTACTCGATCGCTTCGACCGTCATCGTCGTGATGGGCCTGATCCTCGGTTTCCGACCCGACGGCGGGGTCGTCGGTGTCGTGGCGTCGGTCCTGTTGCTACTCGTGTTCGCGTTCAGCCTGTCGTGGATCTGGACGATGTTCGGATTGATCCTCCGCACCGAGAAGTCGGTGATGGGGGTGAGCATGATGCTGCTGTTCCCGCTCACGTTCGCCAGCAACATCTTCGTCAGTCCCGACACCATGCCGGGATGGCTGAAGGCGTTCGTCGACGTGAACCCGATCAGCTGGCTCGTCACGTCGGTCCGCGGGCTCATGCACGGCGAGGCGTCCGGGACCGACATCGGCAAGACGCTGCTCGCGTGTGCCGTGCTCGTCGCCGTCTTCGCCCCGCTCACGATGCGCGCGCGTACCGCAACAAGGCGTGAGCCGAGCGGCGTCCAGCGGCCCCGGCGCCGTCAGATGACCCCGCGCTCGTGGAGGCCGGCACGCGTCTCGTCGTCGAGCCCCAGCAACTCGGTGAGCACCTCGTCGGTGTGCTCGCCGAGCTCGGGTCCGACCCAGCGCACCTCGCCGGGGGTATCGCTCAGCTTCGGGACGACGTTCTGCATCGGGAAGTCGCCCAGCAGCGGGTGCACCATCGTGACGATCGCCTCGCGGGCGGCGAAGTGCGCATCGGCCAGCATGTCGGGCGCCGTGTAGATCTTGCCGTTGGGTACCGAGTGCTCGTTGAGGACGGCTTCGAGTTCGGCCGACGTGAGCGTCCGGGTCCAGTCGCCGAGGAGGTCGTCGAGCTCGCTCTGGTGTTCGCCCCGGGCATTGTGGGTGGCGAACCGTTCGTCGTCCCCGAGCTCCGGGCGTCCCATCGCGACGGCCAGTCGCCGCCACACCGTGTCCTGGTTCCCGCTGATCAGATGTTCGCCATCCGCAGTCGGATACGCGTTCGCCGGGGCGACGTTGGGCAGGATCGAGCCGGTTCGGGGCCGCATGTAGCCGGCGATCGTGTACTCGGGGATCAGCGACTCCATCACGCCGAGAACGGCCTCGTACAACGCCGAGTCGACGATCTGCCCGGCGCCGGTGTTGGAACGCGAGTGGAGGGCCACCAGTGTGCCGACGCAGGCGAAGATGGCGGCGAGTGTGTCGCCGATCGAGATGCCTGCTCGTGCCGGCGGCCGGTCGGGTTCGCCGATGACGCCGCGGAGACCGCCCATCGCCTCGCCGATCGCGCCGTAGCCCGGCCGGTCGGCGTACGGACCGGTCTGGCCGTAGCCCGACACCCGCACGACGATCAGCCGGGGTTCAGCGCCATGAGGTCACTCGGAGCGAGGTCCCACCGCTCGAGCGTCCCCGGTCGGAAGTTCTCGATGAGGATGTCGGCATCGGCGACGAGCCGGCGAACGATCTCCTGACCCTCGGCCTCACGAAGGTTGAGCGTGACCGAGCGCTTGCCTCGGGCCACGACCGGCCACCACAGCGAGGTGCCGCCGGCCTTCTCGCGGCCCCACTCCCGCATCGGGTCGCCCGTGACCCGGCGGTTCGATCTTGATCACGTCGGCGCCGAAGTCCGCGAGGAGTTGGCCGCAGAATGGCCCCGCGAGCAATTGACCCATCTCGATGACCCGCAGATCGTGCAGTGGCCCGCTCATCGCATCACCGGGCGAGCGGCGTGGTGGCCACGAACTCGGCCACCGCTCGGCAGTAGTCGACGATCTCGGATCGTGGGATCGGACGGTCGGCGACGATCCAGTGCAGGACGGCCTCCTCGGCGAGCGCGATCCAACTGCGCAGGGCGATCCGCTGGCGTTGCGTCGGCTCGTCGATGCCGAACGCCGTGGCCATGAGATCGACGACGCCGTCACGGGCGAACTCGAACACCTCCGACAGCTTGGGGTGGTAGCCGGCAGTGCGGGCGAGGGCCACGTACGCGGCGGGGTGCCGTTCGATGTACGCGACGGCGGCGTCCAGCCCCGCGGTGATCGGCGTTCCCGGTGGTACCGCTGCGGTGACGGCGTGTGCGATCGCCTCCAGCAGGTCCTCGGCCGCGCTCCGGAGGACGGCGGCCTGCAGGTCGAGGTGGGTTGGGAAGTAGTAGTAGACGAGGGCCTTCGAAACTCCTGCCTCTCGAGCCACCGACGCGGCATCGAGCGCGTCGAGGGAGCCGCCGGCCACGACAGCGATCGCTGCCGCGACGAGTTCGGCGCTGCGATCGCTGCGAGCGCCGACATTGGCGCGGTCGTTCGCCCGTTCGGTCGTCGCAGCCACGGACGACACAGTACTTGACCACTGGTCAATCAGGTTCTACGTTTGACCAATGGTCAAGGATTCCGCATCGACGGACTGGCACACCCGATTCGATCACTACGACCCCGCCTACGCCGCCGATCCGTTCACCGTCTGGTCGGCGTTGCGCACCGACTGCCCGATCGCCCGGTCCGAGCGGTTCCGCGGCATGTGGGTACCGACGCGACACGCCGACATCGAGGCCATCGCCCGCGACACCACACACTTCTCGTCGCGCAGCCCGCTGGTCGCCCAGTTCGGTTCGATGAGCGACTTCGGTTTCGTGGTGCCACCGATCTCGTCGGATCCGCCGTACCACACCGCGTTCCGCCAACTCCTCCTCCCGTTCTTCTCGCCCCGGCGCATCGAGGCGCTGGGCCCGATCGTCACCGACCTCTGCGACGCACTCATCGACGACTTCGCCGGCGACGGCGGCACGATCTCCTTCGACGCGGCGCAGCGGTACGCGCAGCACATCCCGGTGCACGTGATCGCCCGCATGCTCGGTGTGCCCGACGCGGACGGCGAGCTGTTCCGGAAGTGGGTGCACGAGATGCTGGAGCTCGCGCCGACCGATCTGGAGGTCGCGATCAGCGCGCTCACCGAGTTCTACCTGTACTTCGAGGCCCAGATCGCCGAGCGCCGCACGGCACCCGGCGACGACCTCATCAGCTTCCTGATCAGCGCCGAACTCGACGGGCGCCCCCTGACCGACAACGAGGTGTTCGGGGGATGCCTCCTCTTGCTGATCGCCGGGATCGACACCACGTGGAGCGCGATCGGATCGACGATCTGGCACCTGGCCCAGCACCCCGAAGAACAACGTCGGCTCCGCGACGACCCAGCGCTGTGGTCCAACGCGCTGGAGGAGTTCCTCCGGGCCTACGCCCCGGTGACGATGGCCCGTGAGGTGGTCGAGGACGTCACGCTGGGTGGGTGTCCCATGCACAAGGGCGACCCGGTACTGCTCCCGTTCCCGGCGGCCAACCGGGATCCCGAAGCGTTCGACGACCCCGACGCCGTCCGCCTCGACCGACAGCCCAACCGTCATCTCGCCTTCGGCGTCGGCATCCACCGCTGCCTCGGTTCGCACCTGGCACGCCTCGAAGTACGCATCGCCGGCGAACGACTCCTCGCCCGCGTGCCCGAGTTCCGGCTCGCCGACCCCGCGACCGTGACGTGGTCGGTCGGACAGGTACGCGGGCCTCGCCGCCTGCAGCTGCTGGCCTGAGCTCGCAGGGTCAGGCGACGGCGAACCACGCCGGGCGCGACGACTCGCAGGCCGCGACGAACGCCGGGAGGAGATCGGCCTGCTCGGGCTCGAGTGACACCTCGCAGCTGAAGTACTTGTCGGCACCGTCGTCCCAACGCAGCACCAGGGCCACTGCCTCGTCATCGGTGGAGTTCGTGACGACGACGCCTTCCGAACCGGCGATCGGCGCCTCGGCCGCTCCCGGATGGGAGGAGAAGAACTGGGTCAGGAATCCGGCCTCGCCACGGAGGCGCTCGTCCCAATCGGTCGCCTCGCACGTGCCGTCGCAACCGGCCCCCGCCTCGATCGACGTGAAGATGCTGACGCCCGAGTCCGCAGGCGGCGAGAACTCCACGTTGAACCCGGTGTCGCTCGTCCACCCTTCGGGCACGACCATCGACGCGAGGTACTCGCCGTCGTCGTCGAGATCGGCGCTGACGACCTGGAACGCGATGCCACTTTCCGCAGGAAGCGCCGCGTTGGCCGCATCGGCGGTGATGTCGGGGTACTGCGCCGGGTCGACTCCCTCGGCGAGCGTCGTCGTCGTCATGCCGTCGCCGGCACCGGCACCGGCACCGATGAACATGGCGCCCAGGAGCATCTGGGCGAGCGCACCCTCGATACCGCACTGGTCCTCGGCGTAGATCCCGAGGCCGAACAACGGGCCGAACAGGGCGTCCTGATCGGCACTGTCCATCGACTCGGGGTCCACCGCCGCGAGGGCTGCGAGGGGCTCGCGATGTGACTCCGGAGCGATGTCGGCGAGTGCCGCGATCTCCTCGGCGCCCCCGTCGTCGGTCGAGAACCCTGCCTCGATGCCGTCGCAGTACTCGGCATCCTTCGGCGCCGACGCCATCTCCGAGGCGGTCGCGATTCCGCCGATCACCACCGACCCTTCACTCGATCCGCACTGCTCCTCGATGTCGGCGGCGAACTGACGGAGCTGCTCCGCAACACCGTCCTTCGTGAGCGACGCGACGAGGCCGTCGATCGAGCCGTCGTCGTTGTCTCCCATCGCGTCCATCGACGTGCCGAACTCGGCGATGGCCGTCGCCGCGTCCCGGTACCGGTCCGGCATCGACTCGACGAACTTCTCGTCCGGCCCGTCCTCGGACTCGAAGACGGCGCACTGGTCGGCGTCGAACGTCACGGCACCACCAGGCGCCTTCGAGGATCCGATCGTGATGGCTCCGTCGTCACCACCGCCGCACACGGTGAGCAGGAGGGACGCAGCGAGGACGGGGATGAAGCGGACGCGCATGGCAACCAGGGTAACGACGCAACCTGTGAATTCCTGTGAACCAATCGAATCCCGGTGGAGCGCGTTCGATGCAGCCGATGCGGGGTACCGTCGAACGTGCTCGCGTTCACCTGTGACAACTGCGGACAGCTGGTCTTCTTCGACAACACGGCGTGCCTGGCATGCCTCGCGCCGCTCGGGGTCATCCCCGGCAGCGGTGTCATCACGCTTCAACCCGACGACCACGATCCGTCCCGTTTCCGGCGGTTCACCGATCCCGAGGGCATCTGGTGGCGTCGATGTGTCAACGCATCCACGACGATGTGCAACTGGCTCGTGCCCGATACCGAACGCGGCGACCGGTGTCGGAGCTGCGAGCTGACACGCACGCTGCCCGATGCGTCCGACGTCGGCGCGCAGCACGCGTTGACCGTCGCCGAGGCGGCCAAGCGCCGCCTGCTCTTCCAGCTCGACTCGCTGAGGATGCCGGTCGTGAGCCGCAGCGTCGACCCCGCCCACGGGCTGGCGTTCGACCTGCTGTCGAGTCGCTACACCCACGTCACCACCGGTCATGCCGACGGTGTCATCACGATCGACCTCGCCGAGTCCGACGACGCCCATCGCGAGTGGCTCCGCAAGACGATGGGCGAGTCGTACCGCACGATGTTGGGTCACCTGCGCCACGAGATCGGCCACTACTACTGGATGCTCTTCACCCAGGACGACCCCGACGCGTTGGCCCGCATCCGCGAGCAGTTCGGTGACGACACCGCCGACTACCAGGCAGCGCTCGACCGGCACTACGCCGGCGGCCCGCCGCCGGGCTGGGAGGAGCACTACGTCAGCAACTACGCCACCACCCACCCCTGGGAGGACTGGGCCGAGACGTTCGCCCACTACCTCCACATCCGCGGCACGCTCCAGACCGCGGCCGCGTACGGCGTCTACATCGAGGGCCCTGCGGCGCTTCGCAACAGCCCGACGTCGAACCGGTTCCGGAGCGACCCTGCGCACGCGGTCGCGAACGCATCCTTCGACGTCCTGATGAAGGACTGGGTTCCCCTGACCTACGCCCTCAACGAGATCAACCGGGCGATGGGCAAGGACCGGCTCTACCCGTTCGTGCTGCGCCCCAACGTCGTCGAGAAGCTGTCATTGGTCCACGATCTCTGCGTTGCCGCGGCGACTGCGACCAGGGCGGCCGAAGCAGCCACCCTGCAGGGCAGCGTCTGACCGACCGCCGACTACCGTCGACGCGGGAGCGACACGAAGAGGGCCTGCAACGCCAGCTCCTCGTTGGGGTTGAACTGGAGGTGATCGGTGAGTTCGCCGACCAGACGGGCAGCGTCGAGGTAGGTCTGCGGCTCGGTCGCCGCGACCGTGCGGTACCCGTCCATCAACGCAGCGAGGCCGGCTCGCAGCTCGTCCATCCGGATGCGGCGCTTCTCACGGTTGTGACGCGCTTCGACTTCCTTCAGCGCTGTCTTCCGCTGCCCCAGCTTCTCGGCCTGCTCGACGAGCTCCTCCATCTCAGCCGCCTGCATCGCCGCCAAGGGTGCGAGCACCTCCTCGACGCGGCGAATCACCTCGCCGGCCAGGCGGGCGGCGGCCGAGCCGGTGCCGTCGAGACGCTCCGGAAGCGAGAACCAGAAGTTGCGGCGGTCGACGACCTGCTCGTCGGTCGCCAGTAGCCGAGCGCGGCCCAGGTCGCCGCCCGATCCGACGGCTGCTGCCTCGGCGACGTCGGCGGGGGCACCTTCGAGACGAAGTCGTTCCTCGATCACCTTCCGGCTGAGGTGCGGGAAGGTGAACGTCACACACCGCGAGGCGATGGTCACGAGGTCGGGGGTGACCTCGTCGGCGACCACGATGAAGATCGTGCCGGCGGGCGGCTCCTCGATCGACTTGAGCAGCATCGGTGCGGCGACCGTGACCAGGTGGAACTCGGTGAGGATCAGCACCTGCAGGTCGCCTTCCGGCGGGCGCATCTGCGCCTGCCGGACGATCTCACGCGCCTGCGCCGCGAGGATCGACGCGCCGACGCGCTCGACGACGATGACCGACGGGTGATGATCGGCCGCTGCGAGGCGACGGTGCCGCTCCGCCTGCTCGGGGGTGGCACCTCGGCTCAGGATCTCGGCCGCGAACGCCCGTGCCGCAGCCATGGTCCCGACCCCGGGTGGACCCACGAACAGGTACGCGTGGGTCGGATCGGCGGCGGCAGATCGCAGCTGCGCGACGATCTCGTCCTGCCCGACCACCGCCTCCCAGAGGTCGAGCTCCGTCTCCACGGCCGTCTCGGTCATGCTCGCTCCATCACTCGGACTCCATCACGGGTTCGACGGCCGCCCACACGGCAGCAGCGACCTCGTCGACGGTCCCGGTGCCATCGATGACCACCCACCGCTCGGGCTCCGCCAGCGCCTGTGCCAGGAAGCCGTCGCGTACGGCGCGGTGGAACTCGTCGCCTGCCTGCTCGAACCGGTCGAGTTCGCGGACCAATCGGGTTGCAGCGGCAGAGGGGTCCACGTCGAGCAGCACCACGAGATCGGGCCACAGCTCCTCGGTCGCCCACGCCGAGATGTCGCGAACCCGCTGCGGATCGAGACCCCGGCCATGGCCCTGGTACGCGACCGACGAGTATGTGTACCGGTCGCACACGACGTGTCGTTCGGCGGCGAGAGCGGGGCGGATCAGCTCGGCCGCGTGCTGGGCACGGTCGGCAGCCATCAGCAACGCCTCGGCGCGCGGGGCGAGGGCGACCGTGCCGGTGTCGAGGAGGATGGCGCGCAATGCCGCCCCGATATCGGTCCCGCCGGGCTGACGGGTGAGGATGGCATCGAGGCGGTCGGCAAGGATCGCCGACTGCGTCGACTTACCCGAGCCCTCGCCGCCTTCGAAGACGATGAACCGCCCGGTCATGACAGGTCCTCCGACCCGGCCGCCACGGTGTCGCGCCGTCGGGCACGTCCCACGCGAGCAGCCGACGGATCGATGCTGCGCGACGCGAGCGTCGCAGCGACCAGGATCAGCAGGCCGCCGAACCACAGCGTGACGCGGACGCCCGGCAACCCGTACTCCACGCCGAACCAACGCACGCCCGGCGTACCCAACGCAGTGCGGCCGCCGATCCACCGCTTCATCAGCGGGTCGAGCACCGACGAGATCGTCGGGCCGGCCACCATCGCGACCAGGACGGCCAGGCGCACGAGTGTCAGGAACGTGTTGAACGTCCGGCCCCGCATGTCGTCGACGGTGTTCTCCTGCAAGAGGGTGTATCCCAGCACGTACACCGCTCCCGCGCCCAACCCCAGACCGAACACCCCGACCGCCGACAGCCAGAACGTCGACATGCTGATGCCGAACAGGATCGAGCCGCCCGAGAAGAAGAGCGCTCCACAGAACACCTTCTCCTTCGGGAGCTTCTTCTGGAAGGCAGTGAGGAGACCGACACCCAAGGCGACACCGCATCCCAACGCCGTGATGTAGAGGGGGAACTTGTCGACGTCGCCCACGATGTTCTTCGCAAACGTGGGTCCGAGCGGGACCAGCATGGCGCCACCCAGCAGGCCGGCGGCCAGCCCGACATTCACCGCACGCACGATCGGGTTGACGACGACCTCCTTCCATCCCTCGCGGACCTCCGCCAGGACGGCCCGGATGCCCGACGGCGCGTCGCTTTCCTCGACGGTACCGACGCGCTCGTGAACCGGCTCGGCCTTCGTGCGGATCAGTGTGCGGACGATCACGAACGCCGCCACGTAGGTGAGCGCGTTGAAGTAGAAGGCGAGGGTCTGGGTGCTCCCGATATCGCGACCGAACCCGAGGGGACCGAGCCACTCGATATGGGCGAGCCGGTCGTTGCCGGCCTTCAACAGGGTCTGGGCGACACCGGCGAGCGGCATCGTTCCGTAGGCGGCGAGAATGCCGAGCGAGTTGGCCGAGGTCAGCCGGTCACGCGGGACCAACACCGGCACCAGCGCTTCCTTCGCCGGGGCGAAGAGCAGCGTGAACACCTCGAGCAGCAGCGACGCGACGATCAGGTGCCACAGCGTCGTCGCGAACGGCAGGGCGCAGAACACCAGCGCCCGGGCCAGGTCCGCGATCCGCATCAGCAGCTTTCGGTCGTATCGATCGACCAACACCCCCATGAACGGGCCGAGGAAGAAGCTGGGCGCGACGCGAGCCGTGAGCACCAGCGCGGTCGCGGCCTCCGGACGATTGCTGATGTTCGCTGCGAGGGCCGTCACGGCGAAGAGCCCGACCCAGTCGCCGAACGCGCTGATCAGCTGGGAGATCCAGAGCCAGAAGAACTCGATCGACCCGAACCAACGGACGCGCAGAGGCTCAGCGAGGGTCGCCGTCACTGCGACCGACCCCTGCTCACGTGTCAGAACGGCTCGTCGCCGGCCGAGGCGATGAAGGCGTCGGCGACGGCCTTCGGGGTGACGGCGGCGGTCGCCGACTTCTTCGCCGGCGCCTTCTTGGCCGCAGCCTTCTTCTTGGCCGGCGCCTTCTTGGCGGCAGCCTTCTTCTTGGCCGGCGCTTTCTTCGCGGGGGCCTTCTTCGCCGCCGCCTTCTTCGGGGCGGGCGCCTTGGCTCGACGGTCCGCCAACAGCTCGAGGGCGCGCTCCATCGTGAGCTCCTCGACGATGTCGCCCTTGCGCAGCGAGGCGTTGGTTTCGCCGTCGGTCACGTACGGACCGAAACGGCCGTCCTTGACGACGATCGGCTTGCCGCTGTCGGGGTCGGGGCCGACCTCCTTGAGCGGACCCTTGACCGCTTGGCCGCGGCGCCGCTTCGGCTCGGCCAGGATCCGCAACGCCTCGTCGAGGGTCAGGGTGAGGAGCTGCTCCTCGTCCTCGATCGACCGGGAGTCGGTGTCCTTCTTGATGTAGGGCCCGAACTTGCCGTTCTGTGCCGTGATCTCGACCCCGTCGGCGGGGTCGACGCCGACCACCCGCGGAAGGCTCAGCAGTTCGAGCGCGTCCTCGAGCGTGATCCGCTCGACGGTCATCGTCTTGAAGAGGGACGCCATCTTCGGCTTGAAGCCAGTCTCGTCGTCGTGCTGACCGAGCTGCACGTACGGACCGAACCGGCCGTTCTTCACGAAGATCGGCAGGTTCTCGGTCGGGTGGATGCCGAGCTGGCGTTCCTTCGGGGTCGCCAGTAGCTCGAGACACTTCTCGACGGTCAGCTCGTCCGGCGAGATGTCGTCGGGGATGTTCGCCGTCTCGTCCTCGTGCTGGAGATACGCGCCGTACCGGCCGACACGGGCGACGATCGGAACTCCGTTGGCATCCGCGCCCAACACGATCGAGTTGACGTCGCGGGCATCGATGCCCTCGATGTCGGAGGTGAGCGCCTTGAGGCCCGGCCGCGCCGTCGCCGGATCGCCGTCACCGGTCGTGCCGAAGTAGAAGCGGGAGAGCCAGGGCTCGGCGTCCGCCTTGCCACCGGCGATCTGGTCGAGGTCGTCCTCCATGTGCGCGGTGAGGGCGTAGTCGACGAGGTCGGGGAAGTGCCGTTCCAGCAGGGTGACGACGGCGAATGCGACGAAGCTTGGGACCAGCGCCGAGCCCTTCTTGCGCACGTACCCGCGGTCCTGGATCGTCGAGATGGTCGACGCGTAGGTCGACGGCCGGCCGACGCCGATCTCCTCCATACGCTTGACGAGGGACGCCTCGGTGTAGCGCGGCGGCGGCTGCGTCTCGTGGCCCTTGGCCGCGAGCTCCAGCGATCGGGCGGCGTCGCCTTCGGCCATCTCGGGCAGGATGCGTTCCTGGTCCTCGAGCTCGGCGTCGGGATCGTCGGCGCCCTCGACGTAGGCCCGCAGGAAGCCGGGGAACGTGATGGTCTTGCCGCTCGACGCGAACAGGGCCTGACGACCGTCGGTCGAGTCGACCTCGAGCCGGACCGCGACGCTCTCGCCGCGGGCGTCGGTCATCTGGGAGGCGATGGTGCGCTGCCAGATCAGCTCGTAGAGGCGGAACTCCTGGCTACCCAGTTCGGACCGGACCTCGTCGGGCGAACGGAACGAATCGCCGGCGGGGCGGATGGCCTCGTGGGCCTCCTGCGCGTTCTTGACCTTCTTGGAGTACAGCCGCGGGGCGTCGGGGAGGTACGCAGCGCCGTACTTCTGGGAGATCTGGGTACGAGCCGCGTTGATCGCCGTCTCCGACAGCGTCGTCGAGTCGGTTCGCATGTACGTGATGAAGCCGTTCTCGTACAGGCGCTGCGCCAATGACATGCACTGGCTCGAGCTGAAACGGAGCTTGCGACCGGCCTCCTGCTGCAGCGTCGACGTCATGAACGGTGCGTAGGGCTTGCGGGTGTAGGGCTTGCGTTCGACCGACCGCACACGGACGGGTTGATCGGTGAGCGCCGTGCGGAGCTGGGCGGCGTCGGTCTCGCTCAAGAGAAGGGCGTCGGCCTTGGTGAGGCGGCCGGATTCGTCGAAGTCCTTGCCGGTCGCGACGCGGGCGCCGTCGACCTCGAGGAGCGAGCCGGCGAACGGGGTCTGGTCCCTCGGGGCGCCGGTGGGGTCGTTGCCGGTCAGCTGGAATGTGGCGTCGAGGTCCCAGTACGAGGCGGTGACGAACCGCATGCGCTCACGTTCCCGCTCCACCACGATGCGGGTCGCAACCGACTGCACGCGGCCGGCCGAGAGCCGCGGCATGACCTTCTTCCACAGCACCGGACTGACCTCGTAGCCGTAGAGGCGGTCGAAGATGCGTCGAGCCTCCTGCGCGTCGACGAGGCGACGGTCGAGTTCGCGGGGGTTGTCGATGGCGTGTTGGATCGCGTCGGGCGTGATCTCGTGGAAGACCATGCGCTTGACGGGCACGCGCGGGTTGAGCACCTCGAGCAGGTGCCAGGCGATGGCCTCTCCCTCGCGATCCTCATCGGTTGCGAGATAGAGCTCGTCGGCGTCCTTCAACAACTCCTTCAGGTGCCGCACCTGGTCCTTCTTGTTGGGCGACACCACGTAGAGCGGTTTGAAGTGGTTCTCGGTGTCGACACCGAGGCTCGCCCACTTCACACCTTTATATGAAGGTGGGATCTCGGCCGCCTTCGACGGGAGATCGCGGATGTGGCCCACCGACGACTCGACGACGAAGTCGTCGCCCAAGAAGCGCCCGATCGTGCGCGCTTTGGCCGGTGACTCGACGATGACGAGGGGGTTGCCCATGGGGGACACTCAAGACGCCGACGTGTAGCGGTGTCAAACATCCCCAGAACAAAGGTGAATCGGCGCGTCCACTCCGCGCCGGCCCGAAGCGTCGCCGTCGACGGCGCAACCGATACTGTCCTGATGGGCCAAGCCGCGTTCGGCACCTGGCCGATCGCGCACGAACGACCCACTCCGGAGACGCCATGGATTTTCAACTGAGCCCGACCGCTCTCGCGTTGCAGGACAAGCTTCTCGCCTTCATGGACGAATGCGTCTACCCCGCCGAGGTGGTCTACGAGGAGCAGATGGCTGCCCTCGGCGACCCGCACGCCCATCCCCAGATCGTCGAGGACCTCAAGGCCGAAGCCCGCACCCGCGGGTTGTGGAACCTCTTCCTGCCCCACGAGACCCAGTGGACAGAAGGCCTGTCGAACCTCGACTACGCCCCGCTCGCCGAGATCACCGGTCGGTCGATCCATCTGGCGCCCGAGGCCCTCAACTGCGCCGCGCCCGACACCGGCAACATGGAAGTCCTGACGATGTTCGGGACCGACGCCCAAAAGGAGCAGTGGCTCCAGCCGCTGCTCGAGGGCGAGATCCGGTCGGCCTTCGCCATGACCGAGCCCGACGTCGCCAGCTCCGACGCCACCAACATCCAGCTCTCCATCGTCCGCGACGGCGACGAGTACGTCCTGAACGGGCGCAAGTGGTGGATCTCCGGCGCGGCGTCGGACCGATGCAAGATCTTCATCGTGATGGGCAAGACCGACCCGACGGCGTCGCGTCACCTCCAGCAGTCGATGATCCTCGTCCCCCGCGACACGCCCGGCCTCACCGTCGTCCGTGACCTGCCGGTGTTCGGCTACCAGGACCGGGAGGGCCACGTCGAGCTCCGGTTCGAGGACGTCCGGGTGCCGGTCGAGAACATCATCGCCGAGGAAGGGGCCGGTTTCATGATCGCCCAGGCCCGCCTCGGCCCCGGCCGCATCCACCATTGCATGCGCTGCATCGGCATCGCCGAGCGTGCGCTCGAGCTGATGTGCCGCCGCGTCACCGACCGTGTGGCGTTCGGTCGGCCACTGGCCGAACAAGGGGTCATCCGCGAGTGGATCGCCGACTCCCGTATGGAGATCGAACAGGCTCGCCTCCTCACCTTCAAAGCGGCGTGGCTGATGGACACCGTCGGCAACAAGGGTGCCGCCGTGGAGATCTCCTCGATCAAGGTCGTCGTGCCGAACATGGCGCTGCGAGTCGTCGACCGCTCCATCCAGGCGCACGGCGGCGGCGGAGTGAGCGACGACTTCCCGCTCGCTCGCATGTACGCCGGGCTGCGCACCCTCCGGTTCGCCGACGGTCCCGACGAAGTCCACCGTCGCCAGGTCGCTCGCACCGAGCTGGGGCGCTACTCCTGATGACACCGGCTACCTCTGAGGCTCGTCGCCGACTCCGTCGGCGTCGTCGATCGTTCCGGTACCGGCCCGGGTGACCCGCGACGGCCTGACCGCCGCCGAGGTCGAGGACCGCGTACGTCGCGGCCTCGTCAACGAGGTGCCGCCCGCCCCGTCGCGGACGGTCACCGAGATCCTGCGCGCCAACGTGCTGACGAGGTTCAACGCCCTCATCGGCCTGCTCGTGGTGATCGTGCTCGCGTCGGGCTCGCCCCAGGACGCGCTGTTCGGCGGCGTCATCATCGCCAACTCCGTGATCGGCATCATCCAGGAGGTCCGGGCAAAGCGCACACTCGATCAGCTGGCGGTGCTCTCGGCGCCGGCGGCGCACGTCGTCCGCGACGGCAACGTCGTGGAGATGAGCGTCGACCACATCGTGCTCGACGACGTCATCGAACTCCGGCCCGGCGGTCAGGTCGTGGCCGATGCCGAGGTGATCGAGTCCGACGCGCTCGAGATCGACGAATCGCTCCTCACCGGCGAGGCCGACCCCGAGGTGAAGTCGCCGGGCTCCGAGCTCTTCTCCGGCAGCTTCGTCGTGACCGGGTCCGGGCGCGCCCGAGTCACCAAGGTCGGCGCCGATGCCTACGCCGCGAAGCTCGCCGAGGAGGCGCGACGTTTCTCCCTGGCCAACAGCGAGCTGCGGACCTCGATCGACAAGATCGTCACGTGGGTGTCGTGGGCGTTGATACCCGCAGCGATCGGGCTCGTGTGGTCACAGCTGCGCCAGCCCGGCAAGTCGGTCGGCGACGCGCTCGTTGCCGCGGTCGCCGGCATGGTCGGCATGGTGCCCGAGGGCCTGGTGCTGCTCACGAGCGTGGCGTTCGCGGTCGGCGTCGTTCGCCTCGCCAAGCGTCGAACCCTCGTGCAGGAGCTCCCGGCGGTCGAGATCCTCGCCCGGGTCGACGTGGTCTGCCTCGACAAGACCGGCACCATCACCGAAGGCACGATGGTGGTCGACCGCATCGAATGCGTCTCCGACGAGTACGACGCGACCTCGATCGACAACGCGCTCGCCGCGATCGCGTGGGCGGACCCGAACCCGAATCCGACCCAACAGGCGCTCGCCGACCGCTACGCCGAAGCGCCGCTCGACTGGACCCGCGTGGGTGGCGTTCCCTTCTCGTCGGCCCGCAAGTGGAGCGCCACCGGGTTCGAGCACCACGGTTGGTGGCTGTTCGGTGCACCCGAGATGATCCTGGCCGAGCCGGCGTTCGCCGCCGTTGCCGACAGCGTGTCGGCTGCAGCGGCCGACGGCCTCCGCGTCCTGCTCCTCGCACACTCCTCGGAGGCGATCGACGCGGACGCCGACGGGCTCCCCGACGACCTGGGCGCCGTTGCCCTCGTGATGCTCACCGACAAGATCCGCCCTGACGCCCGCGCAACGCTCGAGTACTTCGCCCAGCAGGGGGTGACGCTCAAGGTGATCTCGGGCGACAACCCGGCGACGGTCGCCGCTGTCGCCGCACGGGCGGGCCTCGCCGGTGCCGAGTCAGCCGTCGACGCCCGCACCCTTCCCGACGACCCCGAGGCGCTCGCCGACGCGGTCGAGGCGACGACGGTGTTCGGCCGCGTCAGTCCCCACCAGAAGCGGGCGATGGTGAAGGCGTTGCAGTCACGAGGCCACACCGTTGCGATGACCGGCGATGGCGTCAACGACGTGCTCGCTCTCAAGGACGCCGACTGCGGCATCGCCATGGCCTCGGGGTCGGAGGCCACACGCGCCGTGGCCCAGATCGTCCTCCTCGACAGTTCGTTCGCCGGCCTCCCCGCCGTCGTGGCCGAGGGCCGTCGGGTCATCAACAACCTCCAACGTGTCGCCGGCCTCTACCTCACCAAGACGACATACGCCGTGATCTTCGCCTTCGTGACCGGAGCGCTGGCGCTCGACTTCCCGTTCCTCCCGCGACATCTGACCCTCATCAGCACGCTGTGCATCGGTGTGCCGTCGTTCCTCCTGGCCCTGGCGCCGAACACCGACCGGGTGCGTGGCGACTTCCTCCGACGGGTCGCCCGCGACTCGGTCCCGTTCGGCGTCATCTGCCGCGATTGCCACCCTCGTCACGTATGTGATGGCCCGGCGCCACTACACCCCCGCCGATCCGCAGAGCCTCGCGTTGATGGAACAGCAGACCGCCGCAACGATGACGCTGGCCGGCTGTTCGTTGATCGTGTTGCTGCGCAACGCCCGCCCCCTCGTCGGCTGGAAGTTGGCGCTCGTGATCGCCATGGGCGGCGCCGTCGCGCTGGCCTTCGTCACCCCGATGGGACGCGACTTCTTCGCGCTCGACCTCCCGCCGACGCCGATCCTCATCACGGCGCTCCTTGCCGTGGCCGCGGCCGGGGCAGCGATGATGGTGGCGCACCGGATCTTCCACGAACCACGCACCCGACCGGGCCTGTAGCCGTCGAAGGGCCTGGAACACCGCCCGATCAGGCGGCGGGAGGATCGCGGAACACCACGACCCGCACCCGCGTGCCCGACGGCGTGCGGGTGAACGATGCCTCGTCCGACAGCGCCTCGATCAACGGGAGGCCGAACCCACCTTCGCGGCGGAGGTCGGGCTCGGGCAGGGCCGGCGCCTCGTCGGGGGGTTCGAAGCCGCCAGCCGAGTCGGTGACCTCGATCTCGATCCGGTCGTCGTAGACGGCGGCCACCACGTGGATCAACTCGTCGACGCTGCTGGTCGCCTGGGCGTGCAACGCGTTGGTCACCGTTTCGGACACGACGAGCCGCAGATCGTCGAGCCGCTGCTCGTCCATCCATCCACCCTGTCGCGCTGCGTCGGCCACGAAGTTGCGCGCCGTCGCCACGAACCGGCTCTCGGCGGGGATGTCCAGCTCGGTCGTGTGCGTCGGAATCATGCCGCGGGCAACGCCTCCGGCGCGTCGACGAGATCGAGGATCTCGTCGAGGCGGCATCGTTCGAACGTCCGGCGGATCCGGTCGTTGGTCACCACGGCGAACTGACCGCCGGCGCCCCACATCCGGCGGGCGCCGCCGACGGTGACGCCCAGGCCGACCGAGTCGATGAGGTCGCAGTCGGTCAGGTCGATCGCCAACGCCGTCGACGCCGACGCGGCGGCAATCAGCTCGCTGCGGTACTGCGGGGCCGTGGCGAGATCGATCTCCCCGAGGACGTGGACCATCGTCCAGCGGCCCTGCTCCCCACGGCGGACGTGAAAGTACACGGGCCGAGGCTACCGCCGAACCCGCCCTGATTGGTTGTCCCCCCACCCCGCCGTCATTCCCGGAGCACAACGAACCGCTCCGAGAGCGCGACATCGTCCACGAACGCGCCCACCAACGGCACGTCGGTCGGCGACGAGTACCGGACTGTGACCGTCGCGTAGCCACCGGGCTCGGTGGACCCGCCGATGGACACGCTCAGGCGGGCGGGCGGACAACCTCGTCTCGCCGACGGCCGCCGCTCGGACCGAAGCCGGACCCGGGTCGACCATGGCTCGCCGCGCCGCCGCCCGCGCCGCGGCGGTGAGCGCGACCGAATCGCGCATCACCACCACGACCTGCAGCACAACGAGGACGAGCACAGCGACCACGGGCATCACCAACGCCAGCTCGACGGTCGCCTGGGCCCGGTCCGACCGAGTTGGTTGCGTCGCGATCGGCATCATCCGCCGACGAGCGACCGCATCTTGGCGAACGCAGCACCGAACAGGCCGGTGATGAGGCCGCCACCGTCCCCGCTGACGTACACGATGACCACGGCAACCATCGACGTCACGGCGACGAGCACGAGGGCGTACTCCGCGGTGCTCTGGCCGCGTTCGAGCGCGGCGAGACGGTGCAGGAAGGGAAATCGGAACATGACGACCTCTGAAGTGGTGGGTGTCGGGATGGTGGGGGAAGAGGAACGAGCCGGCGCCGTGGGCTCGGCACCGGACGAGGGAGGATCTCGAGGCGTCAGCCCGGCGAGCCGAGCCGACCGAGACCGACGGCGACCATCGGCACGACGGTCACGAGACCGAAGGCCGGAAGGACGCACGTGACCAGCGGGAGCAGCATGGCGACGGGCAGACGACGCGCCCGCTCCTCGGCGTGTCGTCGGCTCCGGCGACGAACGTCGTTGCCGAGTCGAGCGAGGGCGTCCACGATCGCGGCGCCACTCCGACCGGCACCGCGCAGCAGCGCGGCGAGTTCGCCGACGGGTTGGCTGCGGCCTGCCCATGCGTCCAACGCCTCGTCGGCCGATCGACCTCGCTCGAGTTCGACGACGACGCCGGCAAGCCCGGCATCATCGCCCGGTCGGAGTCGCTGTTGGACGGCGACGATCGCCGATCCGAGCGCCAGGCCACTGCCAAGGGCGATGCCGAGCAGGTCGGCGATCGTGGCCACCGCGGTGAGGTCGCGATCGAGCCGGCGCGTCTCCCGACGTCGACCGGTGGCCCGAGCGCATGCCAGGGCCAACAACACGAGCGCCGGCCGACCAGGGTCCGGCCATGGGAGCGGACAGGACGCCCGCCAGCAGGATCAGCGAGACGTGCCGCGCCGGGACCGGTTCGAGTGCCGGGACGACCGCCGTCACCGACCGACCGACCCGATCGAGGAGCGAGGGCGCTCCGACCGGTGCGTCCGCCCCGCCCGGACTAAGCGGCCCGACGGTTCGCGACGTTCGCGGACGGAACCACCAGGCGCCGGCGCCGGTGACGATGCACCACATCACGACCACCACGGGGCTCACCGTTCGGCCCGGCAGAGTCGGTCCATCCACCACCAGCCGGCGGCGACGAGCGCTGCTGCCGTGCCGACACAGGCAAGACCTGCCGACGATCGGAACAGGAAGCCCGCTGTCGCCGGCTCGATGACGGCGAGGCCGGTGCACGCCAACGGGGGCAGGCCGGTCAGCAGCGTTGCGGACGACCGGCTCTGCGTCGTCAGCGCCCGGACCTCGTCGGCCACCTCGGCCTGATCGCGGAGGGCCGTGGCGACGGCTTCGAACGCGGGCGCAGCTCGGCTGCCCAACTCCGCTCCGAGAAGCACCGCAGCGACGAACTGGTCGAGCGCCGGCGTGGTTCGGTCGTCGCGCCAAGCAACGAGCGCGTCGGCCAGCGATGCGCCCGCGCCGAGTGCACGATCGAGCTGGGTCAGGTCTTCCGCCAACGGGCCGCCGACGAGCGTCCGGGCTCCGACGAGGGCGTCGGTCACGGTCATGCCGGCACGAACGTCGCGGGCGACGGCCTCGGCGAGCCGGGGCAGCTCGGCGACGAGTTGCGCCCCGTCCCGGCGGGCACGGCGCCGGGACGAGCGGCGTCGCCGACGACCGACACCGGGACGGGCGGTCTCGATGGGGCCCAGGTCGGCCCGCTCGCGACGGCGGGCGAACACCTGTCGCGCCATCGGGACCAGGACGGCGAGCGCGAGACCCCAGGACGACGCGCTCATGCCCGACTCCCGGCACGGCCGGCGCGGTCGAACCAGCGGCCATCGGCGTAGACCGGTTCGACACCGGTGGGGTGAGCAGGGTCGGCCACCACGTCGTGCACGGACACGACGCGGCGCTGCGGGCCGATCCGTCGCACCCCGACCACGACGTCGACCGCCGAGCGAACCTGGGAGCGGACCGCCGAGTGCGGCAGCTCGCCGTCGGCGAGGAGCACGAAGGTCTCGAGTCGAGCGAGGGCATCGGCTGCCGACTTCGCATGACAGGTCGACAGCGACCCGTCGTGGCCCGTCGCCATCGCCCACACCATGTCGAGCGCCTCGGCGCCGCGCACCTCGCCCACGATGATCCGGTCGGGGCGGAGCCGGAGTGCGGCGCGAACCAGCGTTCGAAGGTCGACTCGACCGGCTCCATCGCCGTTGTCGGGGCGGCCTTCGAGCCGCACGACATGCGGCAGGTCGAGGCGGAGCTCGGCGGCATCCTCGATCGTCACGACCCGGTGTGACGGATCGATCCCGGTGGCGAGGGCGTTGACCAGCGTCGTCTTCCCGGACCCGGTCGGCCCGAACACCACGATGTTGGCGTGGCGACCGACGTCGCGCCGCAGCCGTTCGGCGACGTTCGCGTCTCCGAACGTGTCGAGACCCACTCGCTCGACCGAGAACGTCCGGATCGCGACGTGGATCCCGTCGGGGGCGAGCGGCGGGAGCACCACACTGATGCGCGATCCATCGGCGAGACGGGTGTCGCCGATGGGGTGCGACCGGTCGACGGCGAGGCCGTTGCGACGGAACGCCCGCTCGACGACGAGCCGGATCTCGTCGACGTCCATCACCAGTCCACCGGGAACGAGGTGGCCGCCCCGATCCACCCACACCCGACCGTCGCCGTTGACGAGCACGTCGGTCACCGTCGGGTCGTGCAACAACGGGTCGAGCCGGCCGAGCCCGAGAAGGGACGCGTGCAGCCGTTCGAGTGATGGCCGCCGACTCGGCGGCGTCGGCCAGCGGCAGCTCGTCGGCGATGATCTCGGCGAGCAACGTCCGTGCCGGGACGTCGCGGCGTGGATCGTCGAGGAACCGGCGTTGGATGACCCGATCGGTGGGGGACGTCACCGGACCAGCGCCTCGACCTGCCGGGACAGCGGGCGCGGCGGCCGTCGAACCAGCTTGCCGTCATCGACGGCTCGTGCCACGGCAGGGTCGTGATCGATCTGGGCGACGACGGGAGCGCCGAGCGCTTCGGCGATGAGGTGACGGTCGAAGGTCCGTCCGCCCTCCCGCACGAGGACAACTCCGGTGGGGCGGATCGGCAGGGCCTGCGCCCGCCGGACGGCGAGGTAGCAGGACCGTGTCACCAGCAACGACGGATCGTCGGCGGCGAGTCGGTGACGTAGCCGCTGCATGCTCGACAGGGCCTGCGGCGTCACCGTCGAGACGTCGACCACCACCAGTCGCGGATCGGCGTGCAACGCCCGGACGAGTGTGTCGGCGCGGTCATCGGGCCACGCGTGGGACGAACCGACCGGCAAGAGCGACAGCCGCGGTCGGAGCTCGACCTCGAGGCGGCGGAGCGCGTCCGAACCGACCGATCCGGCGGCCAGCCAGTCGGTGACACCGTCGTGACGCGGGGCGACACCCGCGGCGGCCGTCAGGTCGCCGTCGAGGTCGACGACGAGCACGTCGAGGTCGCGTTTCGCGGCGAGGCGCGCCGCGAGAGCGAGGGAAATGGTCGAGCATCCCGACCCGGGTTTGGCCGTCCACAAGGGGTACAGCACGATGGCTCCGTAGGAGTATGCGCACGAGGCGCCGACTACAGAGGGGAAGAATCGCCGAACCTAGGCGTACCGGCCGCCGGTGGTCAACGGGTCGTTCGACCCGCCCGATCGAACGTCAGACGGCGAGCAGATCGCGGGCGCCGGTGTCGGAGCTGGGGTGACGCAACTTCGACATGGCCCGGGCCTCGATCTGGCGGATCCGCTCACGGGTGAGGTGGAAGTGCTCACCCACCTCTTCGAGGGTTCGCGGCTCACCACGGTCGAGGCCGAACCGGAGCTTGAGGATCTCGCGCTCACGTTCGTCGAGCGGCGAGAGCAGCCGGGAAATCTCCTCGGGCAGGAGCGCGGTGGCAGCGACCTCGAACGGCGACTCGGCGCCACGATCCTCGACCACGTCGCCGAGCTCGGCATCGCCGTCCTCACGGAGGGGCTCGGACAGGGACAACGGTTCGGCCGCGAAGCGGAGTGCCTCGGTGACCTTGTCCTCGGGCATCTCGACCTCGGCGGAGAGCTCCGAGAGCGTGGCGGGACGGCCGAGTTTGAGCTCGAGTCGTGCCCGGGCCTTCTGGAGCCGCGCCAACGTGTCGCCGGCGTGCACGGGGAGGCGGATGGTGCGGCCCGTGTTCGCGATGCCACGGGTGATCGCCTGGCGGATCCACCACGTGGCGTAGGTCGAGAACTTGAAGCCCTTGCGCCAGTCGAACTTCTCGACGGCGTGCATGAGCCCGAGGTTGCCTTCCTGGATCAGGTCGAGGAGGGGAAGGCCGGAAGCCTGGTACTTCTTCGCGATCGACACGACGAGACGGAGGTTGGACTGGACGAAGGTGCGCTCGGCTTCCTCGCCGGCACGGATCTGCCGACGGAGCTCACGCTTGCGTGCGGCGCTCGCGGTGCGGCCCAGCTGTTCGAACTCGGCCGTCGCGGCGACCCCGGACTCGATGGCCTGGGCGAGGCGGACCTCGTCGTCCTTGGTCAGGAGCGGGTATTGACCGATGTCGGTGAGATACAGGCGGACGAGATCTTCTTCGTCGCGGTCCACACGATCTTTCGCCACGTTGCAACCTTCGCTTCCAGTCAGCCATCTCCAACGGGGGAAGATGGATAACGCTCTCTAACGATACGGAGTCCGTCAAGACCCTTTCTGCCCGAAACGTAGGTGGGATGGGGGTTGTGGGCGTCGGAGGGCGGGGTAGGACGGCACGCGCAACCGGTTCCGGCTGCGTCAGCCTGGGACATCGACATCATCGGGTGCGGAACTTGAGCGCCCGGCGATCTCACGGGTGTCAACCAACGTTCCGGGGCCCGATATTCCGCCCGCGGCGGAGAGGAGTTCCTCGATGGTGGAGCGGAACGCGGCGGTTCGTGTGGCGGAGTCCCCGCCGCTGTCGAGCTGCTCGAGGTGACGTCGGCCGGCTTCGACATCGCCGAGCTCGTCGCGCACCACGAACCCGAGGGTGCGCATGACCGACGCGTCGGCGACGTCGGTGCAGCGGTCGAGGTGCCACGACTGGACCTCGATGAGGTGCGGGATCACCACGCCGTACACACCGGTGAGCCGCTCGGCGGTGACGTCGGAACCTCGCAACGACTCGAGCTCGTCGAACAGCTCGACGAGGCGGGGGTCCGCCGGGGTCGTCTGACGATCGGGATGCAGCTCGCGGACCTCGGGCAGTCGCTCACGGAGCAGCTCGGCGTGCCAGCCGTGGTGCCGGGACGCGGCCGCAAGGAAGACCTTGACGTCCGGCTCGGGGACCGAGGCAACCCAGCTGCCGAGCACCTCGAACAACCGGATCGAGGCCCACCGGTAGTGACCGAGGCGGCGCGCCGACTCCTCGATCGTGAACCCACCGACGTGCCCGTCCAACGCTGCTGCTCCCACCCGGCCAATCTACCGGCGAGGGCGTCAGCCTCCGGGCGGCGCCGCGGTGGTGGGCGCAGGGACCGGCACCACGACGACGGCAACGGTGATCTCCACGACCGACTCTTCCTTGACCTCGACCTGGGGAGGCGTGCCCTGTGAGATGACCTTGCCCTCTGAGGCGTCTCCCGCGGCGACGGGCGAGGTGGCGATCTTGACCTTGAGTCCGGCGCTCTTCAGGACCCGTTCCGCCGATGCCTGGCGGAGGCCGACGAGGTACGGCACCTTGGTCGTGGGTTCGGGGCCGGCGACGCTCAGGCCGACCGGCGTGTCACGCGGCAACGGTGAGCCGACGGCCGGGTCGGCCTCGAACACGGTTCCCGGCACGAGGTCCGCTCGGAACACTCGCTTGATCTTGCCAACCGCGAGGCCGCTCCGGCCGATGTCGGCGAGGGCCTGCTCCAGCGGCTTGTCGAGGATCGGTGGGACGAGTCGCGGCGCCGGGCCCGACGAGACCAGGATCTTGATCGCGCCCGCTGCCGGGGACGCGGGCGCCGGACGGCGGGTCGGTGGCGATCACCTCGTTGGCCCGAACGGTCTCGCTTGGTGTCGGGATCTGCTCAACGATCAGGCCGTTGGCCTGCAGCGTCGCGACGGCGTCGATGGCCTGTTGGCCTTCCACGCCGGGCACCGATTGGCCGAGCGGGCCGTCGCTGACCCGGATGACCACGAGCTCGCCCTGCTCCGCCTTGGAACCGGAGAGCGGCTTCTGACCGATGATCACGCCCTTGGGTTTGAGCGGATCCTCGTTCGGTTGGAACTGCACCTCGACCACGAAGCCGGCTCGCTCGAGCTCACCCTTCGCCTGGTCGAGGCCCATCGACTTCACGTCGGGCACTTCGATCCGGGGCAGCTGGATGCCCCGGCTCCCCTCGAGACTGTCGGTGAACGCCCACAACGACAGCCCGAGACCCGCGATCAGGCAGATGAGCGTCACGACGAGCGGGCCGTTCATGGGCCGGGGATCGATGACCTCGGGAGCGCCTTCGGCCGAGTGTCGAACGGCCGCGGTCATTGTCCCGGTCCCGGCGTGGCAGGCACCGCGGGTGGCACCGTCGTGGGCGGCAAGGTCGGGGGCGGGACGGCGGCGCGACGAACCGTCACCGTGACGACGTCGCCGGCCCGCAACTCCGTTCCCGGGTCCGGGCTCTGGGACAGCACAACGCCGTCGAGCGGGTCGGCGACCGCGCCCGTCTGGGTCACCTCGCCGATGATGAGGCCGAGCTTCGACAGCTCCGCTGTGGCGTCGGCCCGCTTGAGGCCGGTGACCTTCGGCAGGGCGACTGGTGGCGGTCCGCTCGAGATCACCATGTTGACCGCGGTGTCGCGGGGCAGCACCGTGCCCGCCGGCGGGTCGGTGCCGACCACCGAGCCCTTCTTCACGGTGGGGTTGTCGCCGATCGTGATCGTGCCGAGCTGAAACCCGGCCTTGCCCAGGTTGAACGCGGCGCCTTCGATGGGCAGGCCGGTCACCTCGGGCACGGTTCTCGTCATGGGGCCGGTCGACACGCTGATCGACACGGTGGCACCGCCTTCGACGACGGTGCCCGGAGCCGGCGACTGCGAGATCACGTCACCCGCCGGAGCGGTCTCGTCGTTGACCCGTTCCTCGGCCACCTCGAGGCCCAGCTCACGGATCGTCGAGATGACGTCGGACCGCTTCTGACCCACGAGTTCGGGCAGCGGGACGAACTCCGGTCCGCGACTCACGTAGATGTCGGCGGTCGAGTCTCGACGCATGCTCGACGCGGCCAGCGGCTTCTGCCGGACGACCTTGCCGCGCTGCACGGTGGACGAGTACACGAAGTGGACGTCGCCGTGGAGACGTCCACGTTCGAGCTCGATCAGCGCCCGGTCCTGGGTCAGGCCGGTGACCTTCGGGACCGGCACCTCGAGGAACCGACCGGCGAGGAGGTCGGCGGGGTTGAGGGTGGGCGAGAACACGAACACCAAGGCGAACAGGCCGAGCGTCACCAACGCGATGACGACCGGGAGGGTCCCGGTGCGGCTCGGGAGTCGCTGGCGGGACCGCGAGATCGAGGCCCGGGGCGCGACCACGACTACGGGCTCGTGGTCGTCGTGGTGGTCGAACTGGTCGGGGCAGTCGTCGTGGCGGCACCGGCGACGCCGACGGTGATCGTGACGGTGGACCCGGCGTCGATCGAGGTGCCGGCAGCCGGGTCGACCGAGATCACACGGCCGTCGTTGGCGTCACCGGGCGGGAGGGCCTTGGGCTCGACGCTGACGTCGAATCCCTTGCCCTTGAGGAGCGCGGTCGCCTCGTCCTCGCGTTGACCCTTGACTGCGGGAACCTTCACGGGTTCCGCTCCGGTCGAGACGATGAGGTTGATCGTCGACTTCTTCGGGGCCGAGCCGACGGGGTCGGTCGTGATGACGAGGTCCTTCTTGACGTCGGCCGACGCCTGTTGGATCGTTTCGCCGACGACGAATCCCTTGTCGGTCAGCGCCTTCTTGGCAGCGTCGACGGTCTTGCCGGTGACGACCGGAACGACCTCCGAGCCGGCGCCGGTCGAGATGCGCAGCAGCACCTCGCTGCCGGTCGGTGCGGGTTGGCCGGCAGGCGGGGAGGTCTCGACAGCCTTGCCCTCCTCCACGGTGTCCGATTCGAACGGCTCGACCTTCACGATGAACTTGAGGTCGGTCAGCGCCTTGGTCGCCTCGGCCTCCGAGAGGTTCACCACCGGCGGGATGACCACGTTGGCCGGACCGGTGCTCACGAAGATCTCGACGTCCTTCCCCTTGGCAAGGCGCGTGTTGGCCGCCGGGTTCTGACGGATGACGGTGCCCAGGACGGCATCGTCGGACGCTTCTTCGGTGACCACCGGGTTGAAGCCCTGCTTCTGGAGCGCGGCCACCGCGTCGTCCTTGGTCATGTCGACCGTGTTCGTGACGAGGACCCCGTCGCTCACGTCGGCGTCGTCATTGAGGCTCGAGACGAGCCAGAACCCGAGTGCGCCGAGGCCCACGAGCAACAGCACCGTGAGCGCGACGAACAGGCCGGTGCGGGCGGGGGGTTCGTCGTCGTAGTCGTCGGGTTCGGTGGGGACCGGTGCCTGCTGGGCAGGCATGACCGTGGTGTGACTCGGATCCGCGGTGACGGCGGGGTTGACCACGGTCGCGGCGGACGTGGCGGCAGCCGCAGGGGCCGCTGCCGGTCGGGCCAACTCCTCTTCGGCGAGGGTCGTCTGACCGTCGAGGAAGCGGCGGAGGTCGGCGCGGAGGTCGTCGGCCGAGCGGTAGCGCTGCTCGGGCTTCTTGGCCAGGAGCTTGAGGATCACCGACTCGAGGCCGGCCGGCACGCCCGTCACGAACTGCGACGGCCGGGGCGGCCATTCCTGGACGTGCTTGTAGGCGATTGCGACCGGGGAGTCGCCGACGAACGGCGGACGGCCGCACAGGATCTCGTAGAGCACCACGCCGAGCGAGTACAGGTCGCTGCGGGCGTCCACCTGGAAGCCCTGGGCCTGCTCGGGCGAGAAGTACGTGGCGGTGCCCATGACCGAACCGGCCTGGGTGAGGTCGTCGGCGGGGCCCGACAGTGCTCGGGCGATGCCGAAGTCGGTCACCTTGGCGGTACCGGAGGTGGAGATCAGGACGTTGCCCGGCTTCACGTCGCGGTGCACCACACCACGCTGGTGGGCGAAGCCGAGTGCGCCGGCCACTTCGAAGATGACCTCGGCGGCACGACGGGGGTGCAGCGGGCCGGCGTCGCGGATGACCTCGGCGAGGGACTGACCCTCGACGTACTCCATGACGATGTAATAGGTGCCGCTCTCCGAACCCCAGTCGTACACGCCGACGATGTTGGGGTGGGAGAGGTTGGCGGCGGCCTGTGCCTCGCGCCGGAAGCGCTCGACGAATGCGGGATCGGTCGCGTACTCGGGGAAGAGGATCTTGACGGCCACCGGGCGGTCGAGGGCCTGGTCGCGGGCCAAGAACACCTCGGCCATACCGCCGCGCGCCAAGCGTCGGTGCACCTCGTACCGTCCGCCGAGAACGACTGGCGCGGCGGAACCCGTGGGGTCGGAGGAAGTCATGGCAGCCTCAGACTAGTGAGCGCCGCGCGTTCAACCGTGGCACTCCGAAAGACGACGAACGGGCTCAACATGTTGCGACGAGGGGCGTGGGTCGGTGGTCAGCGGCCGGCCGTGCCCGGCTGGACAGGGGCCGCCAGGGCTGCTTCCAGCACCCGCTTGGCGATGGGGGCGGCCACCCGACCACCGGTCTGCTCGCTGGCGCCGGGTTGGCCCTGCACGAGCACGGCGACCGCGACCTGCGCCGGTTGGCCGGCGGGCCCGGCGAAGCCGATCACCCACGCGTGCGACTTGGGGTCGGGGGTGCCGAGCTGTGCCGTTCCGGTCTTGCCGCCGACCTCGACGCCGCCGATCGCCATGGCCTTGGCGGTGCCATTGGTCGCCACTTCGACCATGCCGCGCCGCATGATCTCAGCGGTCTCCTTGGAGACCGGGGTCTTCCACACCGACGGCTGGTAGGTGTCGATCGACTCCTGCTTGCGATCCCGCACCTCGGCCATCACGTGGGGGGTCATCATCGTCCCGCCGTTGCCGATCGCCCCGGCCACCATCGCCATCTGCAGCGGCGTTGCCGACACATCGTTCTGACCGATGGACGCCTGGGCGAGTTGCGGGGTCTTCTCGTACACCGCGGCGTCCCCGGGGTCGTCGCCGTCGCGGAGGCGTTTGCCGAAGTCGGTCGGGAAGACGGACCGCACGGCGCCGGGCAGGTCGATCGGCGGCACGTCATTGAACCCGAAGGCCTCGGCTCCACCGATCATGATCTCCGGACCGAGCACCTCGGCGCCCATTGCGGCGAATCCGCTGTTGCACGAGACGCGCAGGAGGTCGAACAACGTGCCGCCGCAGTTAGCGCCGTCGAAATTACGGATCGTCCGGGTCGTGAGCGGCGGCTGGTATCCGGTGGACACCGGGAACGACGGCGTGGTCTCGGTGACCTTGCCCGATTCGAGGCCGGCGGACGCGGTGACGACCTTGAACGTCGAACCGGGGAAGTAGCGCTCTCGGAACGTCTTCGCGAGCAGCGGCTTGTCGGCCTGCTTGTCGTACGCCTCCTTGAAGGCCCGCGCCGCGGTCGCGTCGTTCAGCGCAGTCAGGTTCGGGTTGTACGACGGGTACGACCACATGGCGAGGATGGCGCCCGTGCGAGGGTCCAGGGCCACGACCGAACCCGGCTTGTTGCCGAGGGCCTCCTTGGCGACCTGCTGGACGTCGGCGCGGAGCGTGACCTCGACGGTGCCGACGTTGGGTTCCTCGAGGAACGGGTCGAGAAAGCCTCGAACCCGGAAGTCGGTCGTGTTGCCCGACAGCTCGTCGTTGTAGCGCTTCTCGACCCCATCGGTCCCGAAGAGGAGGGAGTACGAGCCGACGGTCTGGGCGAACAGGTCGTCGGTGGGATACGTGCGCTGGTACTTGTACCGGCCGTCGCTCTCCTCGGAGTGGGCGACGGTCGTGCCGTCGGCCGTGACGATGTCGCCGCGGGGTCGGTTGAAGTCGCGAACGACCGCACGTCCGTTGCCCGGCTCGTCGTTGAGGGCCTTGGCGTCGATGACCTGCAGGAAGTTGAGCTTGACGAACAATGCGAGGTAGCACGCCATCAAGGCGATGGCGAGCTTGCGGAGTTGCCGGTTCATGCCGTCACCGCGCTCACGACGCCATCGCCAGGACGGTCGTCTCGTCGTCGCCTACGGGCTCGGCCCGGCCCGCGGTCTCGTCGGACAGGCGGACGAGCAACGCGATCAGCACCCAGTTGGAGATGAGCGACGAGCCGCCGTAGGAGACGAACGGCAAGGTGAGGCCGGTCAGCGGGAGGAGTCTGGTGACGCCGGCCATGATGATGAACGACTGGACGCCGATCAGCGTCGTCAGGCCGGCCGCGAGGAGCTTGGCGAACGGGTCGGTCGAGCGCATCGCCACTCGCAGTCCACTGCCCACGAGCAGCAGGAACAGCACGAGCACCGCCGTCGCGCCGAGCAACCCGAGCTCTTCGCCGATGATCGCGAAGATGAAGTCGCTCTCGGCGATGGGGACCCGGTTGCCGAGACCAACACCGAGCCCGGTGCCCGCCACCCCGCCCCAGGCGAACGCGTAGGTCGACTGGATGATCTGGTAGCCCTTGTCCTGGGCGTCCTGCCACGGGTTGAGCCACATCGAGACGCGGTCCTGCACGTGGCTGAAGAGCGCCCAGCTGAGATAGGCGCCGCCTCCGAAGAGCGTGGTACCGACCGCCAGGTACGACCCGCGGCCGGTGGCGATCCACAGCACAGTCATGAACAGCACGAAGAACAGCAGGGCCGAGCCGAGGTCGCGCTGGAACATCATGACCATGAGCGCGAAGCCCCACGCGACGAGCACCGGGAGAAGGTGCTTGGGGTCGGGTGTCATGAGCGGCCCGAGCTTGAAGGTCGCCGTACCGAGGAGTTCGCGGCGTTCGACCAGGTAGGCGGCGAAGAAGATGGCGAGGGCGATCTTGGCGAACTCACCGGGCTGGAAGTTCACGATGCCGAGCCGGACCCAGATTCGGGCACCGTTGATGCGGACCCCGAGCCCGGGGATGAGCGGGAGCACCAGCAGCAGCACGCCGCCGAGACCGACGGTGTAGCGGACCCGTTCGAGGGTCCGAACCCGTTTGATCACCGCCAGGGTCACGATGAAGCCGATGACACCCACGGCGGTCCACCCGGCCTGCTGCGACGCCAACTTGGGGTTCAGCCGGGCGATCATCACGTAGCCGAGGCCGTTGAGCATCACGGCGACCGGCAGGATCAGGGGGTCGGCCCGGGGGGCGAGGCGCCGCACCCCGATGTGGGCGCAGAGGAACAGGACGAACACCGCGACGACGAACGGGATGAGGTTGGCGGGCAGCGCCTTGGTGCGCCCGAGGCTGACCAGCGCGAACGCGACGCCGATGATCAGGCCGGCGAGGGCGAGGAGCCCGGCCTCGGTGGCGCGCCGATTGCGCCCGTGGGGCGCGAGGGCGACGGTCATGGAATGGTCGTCACCGTGGTCTCCGCGCCCGGTGCGGTCGTCGTGGTCGTCGTCGTCGTTGTGGTGGTGGTCGTGGTCGTCGCCGCCGCGGCCTGCGCCTCGAGCCGTTCGACGTACCGGTTGGCCTCGGCGAGGGAGAAGTCGCCGACGCCCTGCTCGACCAGGCGTTGCTCGGCGTCGCGGAGGTCGTCGACAGCAACGTCGGTGGGCAGGATCTCGGTCTTGAACCACAAGATGTCGGTGTCGGGAGGGCCCCGGAAGATCACGACCTGTTCGTCGCTCACCCCGACCGAGTAGGTGTTCTTGTAGTACCAGTCCGTCGCGAACAGTGCGGCGGCGAAAACGAGCACGATCAGCAGGAGGAACACGACGGTCCGCCAGGTGAGGCGACGGGGGCGCTGCACCTTCACCGGTGCCGCCGCCTCTGCCACGGCCGGCCGGGCCTTCGATGCCGACAGGTTCGGATCGTCGACGCTCGTCTCGTCGAAGTCGGCGGCGGTGCTGCGCCGGGTGATGCTCTGGTCGATCGGACGACCCACGGCGATCGCCGCGGCTTCGGCGCTGCCGGCCCCGACGTCGTGAACGTCGACGACGACACACGTGATGTTGTCGCGCCCGCCGCCGGCGTTGGCCGCGTCGATGAGGCGACCCGCAGCTTCGACCGGATCGGTGAGCTCGACCAGGATCAGTTCGATCTCGCTGTCGCCCACCTCATTGAAGAGTCCGTCGCTGCACAGGAGGAAGCGGTCACCGTCGGCGACGAGCACTTCCCACCCGTCGACGTCGATGTGGGGCTCGATGCCGAGGGCGTGGGTGATGACGTTGCGCTGCGGATGCACGTCGGCCTGGGCCGCGAGTCGGCCCTCCCTCACCAGCGTCTCAACGAAGCTGTGGTCTTCCGACACCTGGAACAGCGCCTGACCACGGAGCAGGTAGACCCGCGAGTCGCCGACGTTCACGATGGCGACGCGCCGGTCGTCGAGCGGAGCGAGCGCGCACAACGTCGTGCCCATTCCCATCAGCTCGGGCGACGAACGGGCGTGCTCGAGCACGTCGGCGTTCGCCGCTTGCACGGCAGCCATCAGCGACTCGAGGGTCGGCGTCGCGGCGGACTGTTCGAACGCCACGAGCGCACGGGCCGACGCCACCTCGCCGCCGCGGTGGCCGCCCATGCCGTCGGCCACGGCGAACAGGCCGTTGGCGACGAGCAGGCTGTCCTCGTTCAGCGAACGCAACTGCCCGACGTCGGTGCCTGATCCCACTTCGAGACGCATCACTGCACCTCCAGGATCACGTTGCCGACCTGCACCCGATCACCGAGGTGCAGGCGTGCGATGCGTTCGACCTTGACGTTGTTCACGTACGTGCCGTTGGTCGAGCCCTCGTCCTCGACGACCCACTCGCCGTCGCGGTGTTCGAACGCAGCGTGACGGGTCGAGAGGAAGCTGTCTTCGATCACCACGGTCGAATCGCCACCCCGACCGATCGACATCCCCTCGCCGAGTGGGTACTCGATGCCGGCGAGGTGCGGGGGGTCGACGGCAACGAGGCGGGTCGGCACCGTGGGTTCGATGGGGCCTGCTTGGCCTTCGCCTTGCGAGGGGCCTTGGCCGGCTTCGGTGGCTTCGACGCTTTCGGCGGCGCTTCCGGTGCCAGACCGGCGGGCACGGCAGTGACCTCGGTCCACACGGCACGCAGCACGCGGGAAGAAGAAGAGGTACAGCAGTACCAGGAAGCAGATCTTGAAGATCGTGATCAGCTCGTCGGGCACGGCGGCGCGCTCAGTCCTGCTCGAACCTGATGGTCGTCGCTCCGAAGAGCACCTCGTCGCCGTGCTTGAGCAGATGCTCGGTGACGTTGCGACCATTCACCTTGGTGCCGTTGGTGGACGCCAGGTCGATGATCGCGAACCCGCCCTCGACGGGGCGGAACTCGGCGTGCCGGCGCGACGCATTCTGGTCACCGAGCACGATCGTGCAGTCCGAGGCGTGTCCGACGGACACGACCTCGTTGCTGAGCGGCACCCGATCGCCGCCAGGGAGGATGAGTGCGGCGATCGCCGTGCCCGGTTCGGGTTGGCGGAATCGGGCGTCGATCGTGACCACGCCGGGCCGCTGGACGGCTCGACCTCGAAGAACACCTCGACCGGACCGGCGAAGCGGTACCGCTCCTCGCTGGCGTGGGTCTTCGCCAACTGGGTCAGCTCGTTGGCGAGCGTGTCCTCCATGTCGGCGAGTTGTTCGAAGTCGGCCTCGGCAAGCACCAGCACGAACGAGTTGGGTGCCATGGTGGCGCCGTTCACGCCGACCGTACGGTGAACGTCCATCTCGCGGACCAGTTTCCGACCGAGCTCCACGGGGCGCACGCCGCTGCGGAAGACCCGCCCGAAGACGCCCTCCACACCTTTCTCCAGCTTGCGTTCGAAGTCGGACAAACCCACGGGCCGTACGCTATCGGCACTCTCCGGGGCGGTCGGGGCAGAACTGGCTTGTTCGGCGCCCTTCGCCGTCGGCTATCGTCTGACCGCTCACTTCTTGCGGGAGTGGCGGAATTGGCAGACGCGGAGGATTCAGGTTCCTGTGTCCGAAAGGATGTGGGGGTTCAAGTCCCCCCTCCCGCACTCAGCTCGCCGGACGAAACCCGCGCCACATAAGGGTTGTGAGATCGACTGCCGATCGGAATCGGCGTCGTGGTCACAATGTGGTCACAAAAGCTTGCGGCGATTCCTGCCGATGAGCTTCGCGACGGCGTCGGCGTGCTCGCCTTCCACGGCCGGCATGACGTGGGAGTAGAGGTCGAGCGTGACCGTCACCGAGCTGTGACCGAGGCGCTCGGATACAACCTTGGCCGGGACGCCCACTTGGAGCGCAAGGGTGGCGTAGGTGTGCCGCAGATCGTGCAGCCGGATCCGTGGAAGCTTGTGGCGCTTCACTCGCCGATCGAACTCGCGGGAGAACATATCGGGGATGTACGGCCGGCCATCACGGTGGCAGAACACGAGGTCCTCATCGGCGTAGTCAGGTCCGAGCAGGAGTCGCTCAGCAGCCTGCGTCGCGCGCCACGATCGCATCGAGTTCACGAGATCGGGTTGCAGTCGGATCGATCGGCCCCGGCCCGTCTTTGTGGTGTTCGAACGGTGGATCTGTCCATCGATCTCGGTGATCGTGCGACGGATCGAGACCTGTCCGGCATCGAGGTTCGTGTCGGCCCAGGTCAGACCAAGCGCTTCGCCCCGACGGCAGCCCGTGAGCGCAAGGAACGTGAACGGTGGGCCGTAGCGAGTGGCCGCCTCGAGGTCGAGGAACCGTCCGAGGGTCGATGCATCCCAGGTCTTCATCTCCGGCCTGTCGGCTGAGCGAACCGCTGGCGGGGTTGCCCCTCGCGCAGGGTTCGCCGTGAGTCTCTGTGCCTTGACTGCATCATCGAGAGCAGCGCTGATGATCGTGTGGACGTGTCGGACCGTCGCGACCGAAAGGCCGCCGCTCCCGTCGGCCCTGCCGTTGTCGAGGAGTTCTCGATAGAGGCGATTGAGTGTGACGGCGTCAAGCTGCTGAAGCGGGATCAGTCCAAGCCGGGGAATGATGTGAGTCTTGGCGTAGCGCCGGTAGAAGCTCGAAGTGGCCGGCTTCACGGTCAGCGATTTCCCGTCGAGCCATCCGTCGAGCCACATCTCGAACGTCCCGGAGGACAGTGCGACGTGGGTGCCCCGGCGAACGTCGACACGGAGGTCATCGAGCGCCTCTTGAGCCTCGGGTTTCGTCGCGAATCCTCGACGCTTAGCCTGCCGCCGGGTTCGCCAGATCCCGTTGCGATCGGGGCCGGGGCCCAGATCGACAACGAACTCCCACAGTCCCGACTTCGGGTTCTTCTTCGGCGCCACTGACGCTCGCGTTTGACCTGCTCCGAAGCTGTGTCGGTCATCGCGACCTCGTTGCTCGAAGAGTTCGCTGCACGACGCTGGCGTCGACACCCCGAGGTTGATCGGGTGTCGTCAGGGCGACGCCTGCCGGTGGAGTGAGGAACCAGGTGATCGGCCGGTCGAAGCATCGGGAGATCGCAACGAGTTCGTCGGCGGAGAACTGCTTGATCCGAGCGCCGTCGACAGACCGCTCGACGGCGGAGTAGCTCGCCCGCGACCAACGCACACCGAGGAACGGTTCGAGCGCAGCAGCAGCCTGTGGTTGACTCCACCCCCGATCGTCGCGCACCAGGGTCAGGTTCGCGCGACCACCTGGTTCGGGGTGAGACGTCGAACACGGCCAGACATGGCGCCGATTCTACGCTCATGAGGCCCGTTTGTCATCAACGTAAATGTTGACGCTTACGAGCCTGTTGCGGAAAGCGCCAGGCTGTCGATTGAGGGCCGTGTGAAGTTGACCTTCAGCGGTCAACTTCTCGGCGGCCTCGACGAAGTCGTGAGGGCTGCGGGTCGACTCGATGCCGGTTCAGGCCGGTCGGGTCTGGAACCGCCACAACTTGGTGAGGTTGTGCGCCGCGCACAGCAGTTGCCACTCCGCTTGAGCCGCGTCGAGACCGCGCCGGAGAACCGGCGAGCTCCTCGGACGTCTTTGATGTGGCCGAACACCGGCTCGATCGTCGTTCTTCGCATCCGCATCATGTCGCCACCACGATCGGACTTCAGCTTCGCCTTCATCGCCGCGACGAACACGTCACTCGTCGATGCCGACGGCGAACCGTCCTTACGCGGCTTGCCCCGCCGCGCGTGCTTCGCGACCGCGATGAACAACTCCGGTGCGTTCGGGATCGACCCGTTCACGTTCTCGATCCGCCAGTACCCAGCATCAGCCACGAGCGTCTCAGGACGAGCCGCGATCCCAGCCTCCGCGAGCGTGGTGTTCGTCGCGGCGAGCATCGGCGCGAGCTGTTCGACATCGTTCGCCGCTTGGGTCACCTCGGCGGCGACGATGACCTGATCCGCAGTGCATGCGGCCTGCGCGTTGTAACCCTGAACCGGACCGCCACGACCGCGGAGCAGACGGCTCTCGGGGTCGGTGACATTCGCGACCGCGTTCGGTTGGGGGGCTTCGCTACGTGGCCGGGGCCGGAACTCGCGGGCGCAAGCCCTTTGGCGGCGCGGGTTTCGTTCGACGCCCGGGTTCGTTCCTCGAACCGGTGGGCCCGCTCAGCCGCTTTGGTCTCGAGCCGAGCCTTCGCAGCGTTCAACCGGTCGAGCCGCTCGGCACGCCCGGCCAGTTGCTTGGGTGTCGGGTCCGGTGGCGGGTCCTGGTCTTCGGCCTGGTCGGTCGCTTCGGCTTCGGTGAGCATCTCGGTCACGGTCTTGGTGAGCTCCGCCAACGTGCGGTTCGTGTCGACCGAAGCATCCGATCCCATCTTGGTGCCGTCGAGCGCGACAACGCCGAGACGGACCAAGCCGACCTCAGCGCACAGGCGCAACGAGTCGATGAATACCTCGGCGAGCGCGTCGGCGTGACGGCTCCGGAACCGGGCGATCGTCACGTGATCGGGACACAGATTGCCGGCGAGCACACGGAACGCGACGTCTTCGACACAGCGCCGTTCGATCACCCGCGACGACCGCACCCCGCTGCAGTACGCGTACAACAACAGGGCGACCATGACCGCCGGGTCATACGCCGGGCGCCCGTGACCATCGGCTCGATACACACGCCGGAACCGATCCAAGTCGATCTGGTCGACGACGTCGATCACGAACCAGGCGAGGTGATCCTCGGGCAACCAGTCCGCCATGTCCGGTGGGAGAAGGAACCGCTGAGACCGATCCGCCGACACGAAGTTGTACGCCACCCACCGATCATGCGCTCCGCCGCACGAAATCGCGAGCACCCTCAGAACCGGGTTTCGCAACAGGCTCTTACGCGTCAAGACGGCGATCGGTCCGTGTTCAGGGCTGAACACAGACGTGGTCAGGGTCGTGTTCAGGGTGACCACGGTCGCCGACCGGGCCGGCGACCATCGCGATGACGACCACAACGACGACGGCGAACACCACGGCCGAGTAGACGGCGAAGGCAACAGCGGTAC
>JBAOIR010000016.1:0-11681 GCA_037045585.1 Microthrixaceae bacterium | reverse complement strand
TTTATGTGTAACCTACTCGGAACCATTACGTATTGCTGGGCTCGGAGGTTCTGACGTTCCTAGAGGCGCGGTCAGAGACCGGGATCAGACGATCGTCATGGTCACTCACGATCCGGTCGCCGCCGCACACGCCGATTCGGTGTTGTTCCTTGCGGACGGAAACATCGTCGACCGGATGGACGGGCCTACGGCTCAGAGCGTGCTCGATCGCATGAAGTCCTTCGGAGACTGAGGGGTAGATATGTTGAGCATTTCACTCAAGGGGATTTGGTCTCATAAACGGCGGCTGCTGCGCACGTGTTCGGCGGTTCTTCTCGGCGTGGCATTCCTTGCGGGAACGCTGATACTTGGGGATACGATGCGCAACGGCTTCTCCGAGGTATTCGGGGATGTCTACTCCAAGGTGGATGTGGTCGTTCAGGGTTCCGACACGATCGGCTCGCGCTCGGACCAGCGCATGGTCGTCCCCGAGGACGTCCTCGGAAAGGTTGAGGCTCTCCAGGGGTAGCGGTCCCAGATATCGCTGGCATGGCCCAGATAGTCGGCAAGGACGGCAAGCCGCTCGGTGGGCAGGGCCCCCCGACACTGGGTGGGATCTTCACCAAGGACGACCGAACCAACCCGCTCGAACTGGTCTGAGGGTGAGCGCCAGCGGGACCCAACGAAGTGGTTATCAACCGGTTGGCGGCTGATCAGGCGAAGCTGAACATCGGCGACACCTTCACCGTGCGCACTCCGACACCGGTTGAGGTGCGACTCGTCGGAATACTCAAGTTCGGGGATCAGGACGCGATCGGTGGAGCCACATATGTGGGATTCACTCCCGAGGATGCCCGTCACTATCTGTTCGCGGATGCTCCTGGCTACTCCAGTATCTCCTTGCTGGCCGCCAATGGGGTCTCACCGGCGGAGTTGTCGGCACAGGTGAAGAAACTGCTACCCAAGGGCATCGGTTCCTACACCGCCGCAGAGATGAGGGCGAAGTCCGAGAAGATGATCGGCGATGCGTTCCTCAACGGGTTCGAGACGATCTTGTTGGTCTTCACCGGTGTGGCGTTGCTGGTGTCGAGTTTCAGCATCTACAACACGTTCTCGGTGATCCTCGCTCAGCGAACCCGCGAATCGGCGCTGTTGCGGGCGATAGGCGCGACTAGGGCTCAGGTACTCGGGGCGATTGCCATAGAGGCTGTCGTGGTCGGAGTAGTCGCATCTATTGGCGGGTTCTTCGCCGGTTGGGGGTTGGCCGCGTTGTTGAACACGGCCATGCGTTCCGCTGGAGTCGATCTGCCCGGCGGGCTCAAGGTCGGTACTAACTCGATAGTCGTATCCATCATCGTCGGAATGGTTGTGACGCTGCTGGCTTCACTGGCGCCAGCGATCAGGGCGTCGCGGGTCAAGCCGATGGAGGCGTTGCGGGAAGCGGCGGTCGACCACAGCGACACCTCTCGGGTCAGGGCGGTCATCGGCGGCGTGCTCGCTGCGGTAGGGATCGGGCTCGTGCTTGCCGGAGCGTTCGGCGTGAGCGGGTCTCCGTTCAAACTGGCTGGCGCCGGCGCAGTCGCGATGGTTGTCGCGTTCGTGGTGCTCGGACCGGTTGCGGGCCGGCCCGCGGCGTTCCTCCTTGGCGCACCGATCCGGGCGACGCGTGGCGCCGCTGGAGATCTGGCTGCTGGTAACGCCTCTCGCAACCCGGCCCGAACCGCTGGAACTGCCGCTGCGCTCATGATCGGTGTGGCTGTGGTCGTGTTGTTCACGGTCATCGGAGCGTCGTTTCAGGCGATGATTCGTGAGGTGTTCACCGGGTCGGTCAAGGCCGATCTGATGATGACCGAGACCAGTTTCACTGGAAGTGGGATGAGCCCCGAGTTAGCTGCCGAGATAGAGAAGCTGCCTGGTGTGGCACGTTCAGTCGGTTTCGGATACGGATCGGTCCTTGTCAACGGTAAGGCCTCTGACGTAATGGTTGCTGATGCAGCCAAAGTGACATCGGTTATTGACCCCGAGGTGACCAAGGGGTCACTCGATTCGCTCTCCGATGACTCGATCGCTGTCTCGGCCGAAGAGGCGAAGAAGCAGGGTTGGGGGATCGGCTCTGAGGTCGAGGTTGGCTTCATCGACGGATTCACCAAGACCATGCGAGTCGGGGCGATCTACGACCGCACTGAACTTCTGGGTTCGACCATGTTGCCACGTTCCGTTTGGGCGGCTCACTCCACGTTCAATGTCGACGTCGTGAACCTGGTAAACGTCAAGGACGGGGCTGACATCGAGTCGGTCAGAGCGGAGATCAACGAACTGGGCAAGCGTTCCGGGGCTCCCGAAGCGATGACAAGAGCGGCGTTTGCAGACAAACAGGCCGGCCAGGTCACCCAGATCCTGATGATCGTCTATGTGCTGTTGGCGCTGTCGATCATCATTGCACTCATGGGTATAGCGAACACTCTGTCGCTGTCGATACATGAACGCACCCGCGAACTCGGTCTGCTGCGGGCGATCGGTCAGACGCGAGGGCAGATGCGTTCGATGGTGCGATGGGAGTCGGTGATCATCGCCGTATTCGGAACCGTAGGTGGAATCGGCCTCGGCCTGTTCCTTGCATGGGGGATGATCAAGTCGCTCGAATCCGAAGGTCTCTCGGGGTTCAGCGCCCCGATCGGCCAACTAGTGATCATCACCATCATCGGAGCACTTGCCGGCGTGTTGGCAGCGGTCAATCCGGCTCGGCGCGCTGCGAAGCTGGACGTGCTCGACGCAATCTCTACGGAGTGACCCAATGGTTGCGTGGTCAACGAGGATGAGAATATCGGCGGGGGTGGGAGCAGCGAGTCAGTTGTACTTGCGGTTCTCAGATATAGGAGTTGTCTCGATCCCAGTGGCGCTGAGTATGTGACGAGTCACAGCGGCTCGATGGACTCAAGGGCTTCCTCAAGAAGGCCAGTCCAGCTTTCGAAGTATCTGGTCTTCAGGTGAGGTGATCCACACAGGTCGCGTGTCGCCAGGAAGGTGAATCTGCATCCGTCGAGCGATCTGGTGCCGATCAAGCACATTGTCACCAAGAACAAAGAAGTCAAGCTTGAAGGAGCTGCTCGACTCTATGGTATTGAACGAGGCTTTTGCCTCAATGGCGGTCCTGGCGGATTCCGTCGGGACGTAGAAATCCAGTCGAAGACGATCCAAGAACTAGTCGCCAATCCCTGCATCGAGCTGAACAGCGAAGTCGATATTGGCAGTGGATCTTGGCTCTCCGAAGAACGAACTGGCGATGGAGCCGCCTATCGCGTAGGGGATGCCTAGGTCATCAAGCATGTGGGCGACTCGGCCGGCCAACGCCAATGGGTCATCGGTACTCATGTGCATGTGAGGATCGTGTGAGCCTGCTCGGCCCGTGGACTGCGCAGGCGATCTCCTCACCGTAGCGTCGGCGAAGAAGCTCTCGACGAAGGTCATCCTCGGAGATACCCGGGTAGTCGAACCTGATTCCGGCGATGGCCATCGCCGTAACGGCTGAAGTCAGACTCCGGGCGATCTCGAAATGTTCGGCGGGTGTCATATCGCGCCACATGTCCGCCTGGCGCTCCGCGATCTCGCGGTCCGTGTCGTCGGGGACAGAGGGACGTGCCATCGCCTGATCCTACTGGGTCATGTTCGGGATGATTCTTATGGGGACATGGCGGAACCCTGCGTGTTTGTTCGAGCGGGTCCGCTCAATCGGGCCATCGATATCGATGCGTTCGGCTCGGTCAAGCAGCCCGTTGAACACGAGTGCGATCTCGAGCCTTGCTAGGTTGGCTCCGAGACAGAAATGGGTGCCGATTCCGAACGCCAGGTGCGGATTCGGGGTTCTTGTAATATCAAAGGTGTTCGGGTCATCGAAGACCCGTTCGTCGTAGTTGGCGGCCTGCCACCACATCACGACCTTGTCGCCGGGTTCGATCTGAGTGCCGTGACGCTGCAGGCCGGTAGTGGCCGTTCGGCGGTTGTAGATGGTCGACGACGCCCAGCGCATCACCTCCTCGACTGCGTTTGGCATGAGTGACCGGTCGGCTTGGAGGGCGTCCCACTGCTCGGGGTGTTCGATCAGTGCGAGCAGTCCAGCGGTGATCGTGTTGCGGGTCGTCTCGCTGCCGGCAGCGGCGAGCAGGTGGAAGAACATCTCCTGTTCAAGGTTCGTCATCGGGCCACCCGGAAGCGCCTCGGGAGGGAGTTGCGAGTTGGCGATCAATGACAGCAGGTCATCGGCTGGACACTCGCGCTTGTCTGCCAGGACCTTGGTGCAGTAGCTGGCCATTGCCGCACCGGCCTGCTGGCTGCGCTGTGAGCTCTCGCCCGGATTGCGGTCGCCATAGTCGAGTGTCGCGTCGGCCCATTCGAGGAGGAAGTGCCGGTCGTCGTGTTCGACGCCGAGTAGCGCCGCAAGAGCCTGGAGTGGTAGTTCGGCGGCGACATCGACCAGAAAGTCGACGCGCTCCTTGGTCATTGCGTCATCGAGGACCGAGTCGCAGAAGCCCTGGAGCAACTCGCCCACCTGTCGAAGTCTGGTTGGGCTGAGCGAAGGTGTGACCACCCTGCGCATGTGGTGATGGCGTGGGTCATCCTGCATGTTGAACAGGACCCCTGCAGCGAAACCCCTGGGCAGGTCCTCTATCAGGGTGCCGCCGCCCTCACGGTCACCACCGCTGAACGATGAGAACAACTCCGCGTTCTTGGCGGCCCAGCGGACGTCCTCATGACGTGTGAGGCACCAGAACCCCTCGCCGTCGGGAGTGTTGACGGTCGGCTCGTGCCAATACAGCGGGGCCTCGTCGCGCAGGTGTCGGTAGATGTCATGGGGAGGGCCAGCCGCGAAGGTATCGGGGTCTGTCAGGTCGAATGCCGCGGTCGTGTTGGAGTCCATGGAATACAGTTTCGGTGTAAATGAAACGGGCTGGAGCCTATCCGGGCTGCCCCTTGTGAAGGGTTGCGATCATGTTGGCACGCAAACTTGGTGCGGAGTTTCTCGGCACCTTCTTGTTGGTTCTGGGCGGATGCGGAGCCGCAGCGTTCTCGGCTAAGGCACTTGCTGGCGCAAAGGGGCCCGTTGGGGTCGGCGGGGTCGACGTCGGGTCAGGCGTGTTCAACCTGGGCATCGGCTACCTGGGTGTGGCGTTGGCCTTTGGTCTGACAGTGATGTGTGGCGCGTATGCGTTCGGCCACGTTTCGGGTGGTCATTTCAACCCGGCGGTGTCGGTCGGGCTCGCGACTGCAGGCCGTTTCGACTGGAAAGACCTGCCCGCATATGTCGTCGCCCAGTGCGTCGGTGCGATCGGCGCAGTAGGTGTGATCTGGGCGATTCAGTCATCGCGTCCGGGCGGATTCGAACGTACCCAGGGTGCCTTCGCCTCGAATGCCTTCGGGCAGCACAACGGCCGGATGTTCTATGACCTTCCCGGTGCGGCGATCTCTGAGATCGTCATGACGGCACTGTTCGTCATCGTGATCCTTGGAGTCACGACAAAGGCCGCTGCCAAGGCCCAGGCCGCGATCGGCATCGGATTGATGCTCACGCTGATCCACCTGATCAGCATCCCGATCACCAACACGAGTGTGAATCCGGCGCGTTCACTTGCCCCTGCGCTCTTTGAGGGCGGGACGGCACTCAGCCAACTGTGGCTGTTCATCGTGGCACCTGTGATCGGCGGGGCGCTCGGCGCTATCGTCTGGAAGGCCGCGACCGGTGGAGATGAGTTCCAGACCGGTGAGGAAGAAGCGCAGGCCGAGAACGCCTGATTCCGTGGTCCATCCGCCGCTTCCCACATATTTCATCTCCCACGGTGGGGGGCCTTGGCCATGGATCAAGGACCAGATGCCAGGCGATTTCACCAAGCTGGAGGAATCGCTACGTCGTATTCCACGAGAACTCGGATCGGTTCCACGCGCCCTCCTGGTGATCTCTGGTCACTGGGAGGAGAACGAGTTCACGGTCCAGACGAGTCCCAAGCCGCCAATGCTCTACGACTATGGCGGGTTTCCCGAGTTCACCTATCACATTCAGTACCCCGCTCCGGGTGCGCCAGATGTCGCGCAGCGGGTCGTCGAGCTTCTCACTGCGGCCGCTGTGGATGTGTCCACCGATGGTGTTCGTGGGTTTGACCATGGGGTGTTCGCGCCGCTGTATGTCTCCTATCCGGAGGCCAATGTCCCGATCCTGCAGTTGTCGATGAGACGTGGACTCGACCCTTTGGAGCATTTGGCAGTTGGCAGAGCGCTAGCACCCCTGCGCGAGGAAGGCGTCGTGATCATCGGCAGTGGCTTGAGTTACCACAACCTGTCCAACTTCGGGGCTAGTGCTGCCGCTGTGTCGGCTGAGTTCGACGGGTGGTTGGGTGCGGTGCTTACCGGGTCGAGCGCCCAGGAGCGGAGCCGTCAACTCACGGAGTGGGAGAAGGCGCCAAGTGCCAGACTGAGTCACCCCCGTGAGGATCACCTGATTCCGCTCATGGTCGCGGTAGGAGCGGCCGAGACCGAGATGGGGGAGCGGATTTACTACGACGAGAGTTTCATGGGTGCAGTGGTGTCCTCCAGCTATCGGTTCGGTGAGGCACCCGTGAAGGTGTGAACCGGCGGCCGTGTGGCACTTGGATCGGCGGTGTCCGGAGGGCAAGTTGATAGTGATTGACTGATCCGATAACGTAGATGTCTCGCCGCGGGGTGGAGCAGTTCGGTAGCTCGTCGGGCTCATAACCCGAAGGTCGTAGGTTCAAATCCTACCCCCGCCACCAACGTGGTCCAATAATAACGAAGAACCCCGGATTTCCGGGGTTCTCCGCGCGTCCGGACCCTGGCGGAACGAGCCGTTTCGAGGGGTTTGTTGGAGCGGCTCCCACTTTCGCCGCCTAGGTTCGGCTGCTGCCGCCCAGGGCGTGCACAACCCCCGCCCGGGTGTCGCCACCCCGGTTCCAGCGCCGCCGGCGACGTTGGGGTGGCGAGGGGTGGTCAGCGCCTGGGCTGCCCGGAGGCCGCCGTTGGAGGCTGGCGGCTAGATGGTTCGCGTTCGTGCGGCGTCAGCTGACGACGAGACCGACGGTGGTCGGGTACCTTGCCTGCCTGTTCGGGACTTGCTTCCCCTCGTGGCTCTGCGGTCGAAGACTGCTCGAATCCGGGCGGCGGGCACACGGCGACGCCGGCCAAGCTCAAGGCTCAACGAAGCCCGCGCCCTCACGGGTCTGCTTCCACCGGCGGATCGATGCACGTGCCTGCTGGTTGCTCCAACTGAGCTCATGGTCATCGATTCGCTCGGCCAAGAGGCGATCGGGAACGCCGAGCCGTTCGAGCAACGCCGCAGCGGTGATCCAGTACACGGCGTGAGCGAGGGCGATGTAGTCGAGGCCACCCGCTGGATGGAGCCCCGCCTCTTCGCGTTTGCGGACCTCGCCCCGGCGCGTTGGGGTGTGCGAGTTGATTGCGGGTCCAAGTGGCAGCGTCGCTCCACTGGATTACTGCGTCGTCGGTGAGCGCCTTAGCGGTCGCTGGTACCTCGGAGGCGAGTCCACGCAGGCGTTCGGCAAGGCTCGGCTCGTGTGCATAGCGGAGTGCCTTCTTCAACAGACGCCTCTCGCCGGTGGAATCAGCTCGCTGGAGGATGGCGTCTCGGCGGCGGCGTGCCGCCTCCTCCGCCTCATCGGTGGTGGGGTTCCAGTGGCGGTGCAGCCCCTCGGCGGCTGCGCACAAGTTGAGGAACCTGTTCTCCAGCGGCAACTCGTCGGCGAATGCGGCTGAAGTCAACATCGAAAGCACGACCCTGAGGTCGGTCGAGAGCTCCACCCACCTGCCGAGCCCATCGATTCCGCCGATTTCCTCGAATGTGAGTAGAGCGAGGCGACGCTTGCTGAACGGCGACTCCAACGGGCCTGCGTGGCGGCCGGGTCGCCGTCGGGCCCAGCCCGACACGAGAGTGACCACGTCGTACAGGAAGACTCCATCGCCTCCCTCGACCCGCCGTTCCGAGTGATGCAGCCGAAAGTTCTGGAGGTCAGGCGCCGAAGAAGTGATGAGCGAGAGGAGCAGCTCCGGATGGCGGCGACATGTTCCATCGGCTCATGGAAGTCGGCCTCTAGGTCAGAGGTCACTCGCAGGAGCGTGCCACTCGGAATGCCGACCACGTCATGGTCGTAACTCGGCAGCGTCCATTCTCCCTGCAACTCAATGTGGCCCCCGGCCACTGCGGCACGGAGGGTGTCGGGGTACTCGTAGCGGACGGTCGCTGCAGAGAATCTGCTGTTTCCTTCGGGCCGCTCCATCGAGATTCGTAGGCCCGGGCGCCCCAGCCATTCGTCGAGGAGTTCGAGCTCAGCGACGACGGCGTCAGCGACAAGGGCTGCGCTGCCGTCGCCTGCGGCGCACCACAGGGAGGTGTGCACCTAGTGCAGCTGTGTCCGCAGAGATCGTCTCGCCCGTGGCGAGGGGGTTGCCGAGTGTGTGATTGGTGCCGGTCACACGCAGGTTGAGCAGCGTGACCGCAGTGTTGCCGATGTACCCGTACGCGGCAGGTCCCGTTGTGCCGCTGGCGCTGCCCTGCATCCACTCGTCGTGCGTGTTGAGCATCGGCTGGAGGAGGACGAGTTCGATCGGGTCGTCGACCGTTGCACGGAGGAGGCCGGGGACGGCGCGGGCTCTCTCTCCGTCGTGTGGCCAGAACCAGCCGTCTCCCTCGATCCCTTGATGGTGATCCTTCAAGCTGGTCATGTCTCCCCGTTTCGCTGACCTCAACAGATCTTCGCGTGGAGTGCTCCATGACAAACTGACACGTTCGGGAACGCTCAATCTCTGTCTCCCCGGTCGACGACGAAACCGGGCCGCGGCCGGCTACCGTGAGCGTCGCCCGTCAGAGGGGTAGGTCACGGCGCGCTCACACGGCGACGCGCCAGATGACGACGGGCACGACGGTCGGGGCGGGCACCGGGTCAGCCCTGTCGGTCTCTCCGTCTCTCATCCACAGGATCGGTCGGCCTGTACTTCATGAGGTTGCTGACTCGCGGCAGCGCCGGCGGTCGGCCTCAGCCGGTACTACTCGCTGCTTCGATCATCCAGGGTTTACCGACCGGCTCATGACATCCGGTAGCTTCGACCGAGTGGAGGGAGAAGAGCTCAGCACACTCGCGAATCCGATCCTGAACTCGCCCTACGACACGCCCGAGTGTCATTTCGAGCTGGGCTCCACCGGGCCGACGGGCAAAATTCTTCCGGGCCGACGAGCGAGCGAGTCCTTCATCCCAATCCCGGTGAGCCGCAAGGGCAAGGGTGCTGGAGAGCAGGGCTCGCTCGACTTCGACGTCACCGGGTAGCGCCGGGAGCTCAACTCGCTGATCAACGACATCCGCCGTGAGGTCGACCTCTGGCGGGCACGCGGCTACCCGGGCGTGACCCCCTAACTCGCGCAAGCTGCTCCAGCACTGGGCACCGGGTCCGCACCGCGACGACCCGGTGCTGTTCTGCCAACCGCGAGGCCGCCGAGACAGCGATCTTCCTTACCGAAGTGGCGGGAAGTAGCGGCTCGTCAAAGGACTTCCGCCGCCGGCTCGAACCGGAGAACGCCGCTCACAATGCCGGCCTCCCGCGAGTCGCGTCGAAGATGGCCACGAAGATGGCGGCCCGCCCGAACAGCTTCCGGCCGTCCTGGCCGGCGGCCTCGCCGACGACGACGTAGGTGTCGCCCACCATCACCGGGCGACCCACGTCGACGGCCATCCGCCCGAGCAGCGCCACGGTTCCGTCTTCCAGGAACGGCCAGGCAGACGGACAGTCCACGGCCGCCCACATGATGGGGACCGTCACCGTCGCACCGCCCTCGTCCACGGTGGAGCGGCTGGGCGTCCACGTGCCGGCCACCGTGCCGGGGCGGCCCTCGACGGGACCGGGGAAGATCCGCAGCCCGTCGTCCTCGTCACGGCCCGTGCCGCAGGCCGAGCATGTTGGAAACGTGTGGTGGTGATGACCGACGTAGCGCTTCTCGGCCGCCCGGGCCTCGTCGAGGGTGACGGGCAGCGGCCACTCGATCACGTCGTCGCCGGCCCGCGGCCCGGGCTTCGGCCACGACCTCGGCAGCGTCCATCAAGCGGACCTCGCCGTCGTCGCCGTGGACCACCTCGAGCGGGATACCCAGCGGCGGTGGTCGGCGGAGGGTGATCTCGGGTGGACCGTCGACGAAGCCGGCCAGCGAACCCGACACCCAGCCACCGTTGCCCGAGGTGGGCGGCCCGCAGAAGCGGTGCCCGATGGTCAGCGTCTCACCCATGCCGAGACGGTACGCCCGTCAGGTGCGCTGCGCTCCCTGTCCCACCGGTCGTTCGCCGTCCGGAGGTGGGAGGAGATCCGACCGGTCGGGTTGTTCCGCCGGGTCGATGGAGTCGCTGACCAGGGCGCCGACCATGGCTGCGACCTCCTCGGTGACGGCCACGCCCTCGGGCAGGATGCCCATGCTCACGAAGCCGTGGACCATCGAGTCGTAGCACCGGTAGCGCGTCCGCACGCCGGCGTCCCGGAGACGATCGGCGTAGGTGCGTCCGTCGTTCGACGAGCGGGTCGAAGCCGGCCGTCACGACCAGCGTCGGCGGCAGGCCGGTGACGTCCTCGGCCAGCAACGGAGAGGCCAGCGGAGAGGTCCAGTCGTCGGGGTCCGGGACGTAGGTGCCCCGGTAGCGCGCCATGGCCGTGTGCTCGAGTCCGAAGCCGGCGCCGAACGTGGCGATCGACGGCAGCACCATCCGCAGGTCGAGCGTGGGCACACCAGGGCCTGTGCGATCGGCGGGACGAGCCCTGCGGCCGCCGCCTGCTGGGTGACCACGGCCGCGAGTTCCCGCCTGCGCTCTCGCCCATCACCGCCACCTGACCCTCGACCACGCCCAGCTCGCAGGCGTGCGTGTGGACCCAGCCGTACGCGTCGATGGCGTCGTGGACCGCGGCCGGGAAGACGTCCTCGGGTGGACGGCGGTAGTGGACCGAGACGATCACGCAACCCGTCACGTCGGCGGCGATGCGGCACCACCGGTCTGCCGAGTCCAGGTCGCCCTTGGCCCAGCTCCCTCCGTGGAGGTGGACGATGCCGGGCCGGTCGCCGGTGGTGCCGAGACGCCGGTAGACCCGCACCGGGATGTCTCCTGCCCCGTCCGTCGGCCACCCGGTCGACGGCCAGCACCCCGGTTCGGCGCGGCAGCAGCACGCCGGCCCACCTGACCAGGGAGCGCCGGGCCGTGTCGATGTCGGCCAATTCGCTGTCGGGATCCAAGTGGGTGTGGGCCAGCAGCGCCTGGACGTGCTGGTTCAGCACCCGCCCCTCCACCACCACCGGCGGTGCACCCACGATCCTCTCCAGCAACGGCCGGGGCGGGTCGACGAGACGTCGGGCCAACCTCCCGGCGAGGCTCCAGCGGTCACGGGGGTTCTTGGTCACGTCGGGTCTCTGCCCTTGATGCGGGTGGCCAGCAGCACCGACGAGTTGGTCCGCTCGACGCCGGGGATGGTGCCGATGTGGTCGAGCAGGCGGTCCAGGTCCACGGGTGTGAGGCAGCGGACGAGGGCCAGGCGCACCTGCACCGTCGAGCGCGCGCGCGAACCCGAGCCGCTGGGCGAGGCCGGTGAGTGGCATGCGGGCACCCTCGGCCAGCAGCTCGAGCAACTGGCGGCGGCCACTGCCATGGCCCACGCCC
>JBAOIR010000011.1:0-20471 GCA_037045585.1 Microthrixaceae bacterium | reverse complement strand
CCCGATGCTCAGCCTGCGCAAGCTCTGGTACACGTACCAGCACGACCACGACGCGCTGCGGGCCGTCGAGTCGTATGAACAGGACCGCTTCCTGCCGGGGCCGGTCCGGAGCGCGCTCCGCTGGGGCTCCGACGGCTTCTACGTGCTGACGATGGTCGCGGCGCTCGCCGGTGCTTCGATGCTCGTTCAGCGCTGGTGGCGTGACCGACGCAACCAGGTGCTGCCGGCGTTCCTCCTCGTCGCCACCGCAGCGAGCGCGCTCGTCCCGATCCTCTTCTTCGGGGAGACCCGCTTCAAGGTGCCGTCGACCCCGCTGTTCGCGCTCCTCGCCGCACCTGCGGTGGTGCTCCTGCTCCAACGCGAGCGTCCCGGCGACAGCGAACTCGCCCTCGAACCGGCGATCGAACCCGTTGCGGAGGTCGCACCATGAGGCGCATCCAGCCGCGCACCACCATCGCGTGGGCCCTCGTCGCGCTCGCCCTCGCCCTGCCGGTCCCCGGCCTGTGGGTGTACCAGGGTCCGCCGATGGAGGAGGGCTTCATGCTCGCCTTCCCGCAGCGGATCCTCGCCGGCGACCTGCCCCACGTCGACTTCCTGCACCTCTACGGCCCGGGTTCGCTGTACGTGCTGGCGGCGATCTACAAGGTGTTCGGGTCGACGCTCGGTGTCGAGCGGGCGGTCGGACTGGTCCAACACCTGCTGTTGGTCTTCGGCATGTTCGCGCTCGTCCGCCCGTGGGGTCGGCGGGCGGCGACCTGCGCCGCACTCACGGCGCTCGTCATCACGATCTCACCCCTCGGCCTCAGCGCCATGGCGTGGAACGGGGCGCTCGGCCTCGCCGTCGTCGGGCTCGCGCTCGTCGGCCGGGCGATCCGTGCGCCGAGCCGAGCGGCGTGGCTCGGTGCCGGTCTGTGCTTCGGCGGTGCGCTGCTGTACCGGCCCGACATGGTCGTCGCGATCGGGCTCGCAGCGCTGGTGGCATGGTTCACGGTGGGCCGCGACGACGAGGCGCGTCCGCTGCGACGATTCGGCCTGATCGGGGTGATCGTCCCGTTGCTGGCCTACGTGCCGTTCCTGATCGCCGTCGGCCCATCGGCCGCGTTCGAGGGGATGTTCACCCAGCCGGTGTTCGACCTGCGCGCCGGCCGGACGCTGCCCGTGCCCCCGAGCTGGGCCGAACCCGACGGCTACCTCCAGAAGGCCGGTGGGCTCCGCGTCGCCGACTGGCCGCTCCCGATGCCCGGCATCGGCCCGCAGATCGCCATGTGGTTCTGGCTCGTGCCGCTGTCGATCGTCTTCGTCGCCGGCGCTGCGTGGTGGGCGCTCCGTCGCCGCCCCACCGATCAGCGCACCCGCGTCCTCGCGGTCGCCGCCGCGTTCGATCTGGGTCTCATCAGCCAGGCCCTGCAGCGTCCCGATACCGCCCACCTGTCGTGGGTCACGTGCATCAGCTTCGCACTGGTGCCGTTGGCGATCCTCGAGTTGTGGCGTGGCCGCGCCGTTGTGCCCGGTCGGCTCGGCGAGCGCGCCGTGGGCCGGTGGGCGGGGAGTGACGGTGTGCGGCCGCTGGCCGCCGCGGCGCCGATCGCCGTCATCCTGCTCGTTGTCATCCCGTTCTATCCACTGCGCACCTACACCGATCTCGTGGGCCAGACGTTCGGCCGCAACGTGTTCGGGTCCCCGATCGAACGGGGCGATCGTGTCTTCTATTACGGCGACCAGGCTCCCGCCGATGCCGCCCAGCGGATCGTCGACGCGCTGGCCAAGGAGTCGAAGCCGGGTGAGCGGTTGATCGTCGGCCCCTACGACCTGTCGAAGACGCCCTACAGCGATGCGTTCTTCTACTACCTCTTCCCCGAGCTGGCGCCCGGGACGCGCTACATCGAGATGGACCCCGGCATCGCCGATGCCGAGGGGTCGGGGCTGGCGGAGGAGCTCGAACAGTCCGACTGGCTCATCCAGTCGAGCGTGTGGTCGGGGTGGGACGAACCCAACAGCAGCGTCGACCCCGGTGACACCGAGCCCAACCGGATCGTCGAGGACGACTACTGCCTCGTGCTGGAGGCCCCGCCGTTCAAGTTGTCGCGTCGCTGCTGACGGACCAGCTGTGGGGTTGGGTCAGTCGGCGGGCCGCCGCTCGACGGCTCCTCGGTCGTTGCCCGACCCCTGGGGGCGCGTGACGCCGCGCTGATCGGTGGTGCTCGTCGAGCCGACGGCGGTGTCGACGAGCGGGCTGGACGCCGACGGAACACGGCTGCGGCCGGTGCCGCCGTGGTCGCCGAGGGGACCGAGGAGGGGATCGACGCCGGTCTGGTCGCCGGGGCCGGTGAGGGCACACGACAGGTCGGAGAACGTGTTACCGCCACCGCTCGTGAGGGCCGCGCCCGGACCGCACAGGAATGCTCCGCCCGACACCACGACGGAGTTGGCGATGTGGACGGGCACGGCCTGCGGGACGACGATGCCGAACCCGGGACCGACCGGGGGCCCGACCAGGGTCACGTGCTCGAACCCCACCCGTCCGCCCGTCGGGGACTGGCCCGGTCCGAGGGTGAGTGCCGAGACACGCAGGGCCGATCCGTCGCCGGCGAGGAGTGTCGAGTCGACGACATCGACCTCGGGAATGGTGGCGTCGCCCAGCGCGAGGACTCCGAGCGCGTTCGACTGGTCGGCACCGTCGAGCGTCGACCGACGGATCGTGGCCCGTCCGACGACCCCGGAGCTTCCGAACCCGGCGAGGCCCACGACCGCGCCCGCGGACGACGAACCCGATCCGCCGGTCGGCACACCGCCGCACGTTCCCGCGGCGCCACCGCCGAGCGCCGAATCGGTGATCGTGACGTCGGCGCCCGCCAGGAACTCGACGGCGACGCCGTGTACGCAGGAGGAGAAGACGTTGGCCGTGCCGTTGGTCATCGTGGTGCCCGTGATGTCGACGTCGTGGGGCACGAACGAGTTCGCTCCGGGCGCGGGCGGTCCGGCGAGGACGGCGGGTGCCCGGTCGTAGACGGTGTCGGCGATCGTGAGCGCCGCACCCAGGTTGACGAACGGGGTGCCCCGGCCGACGCGTTCGATCCGCGACGACGAGACGGCGATGTCGAACGGATGCCCGGTCGGGTTGGAGGCTCCGCCGGCCGAGACGATGCCGACGTTGCCCGCCCCACCGGACTCGGTCGCGTCGGGCTGCACCCCGTCGATCCACACGTCGACCAACCGCACCGTCTCGTCAGGGGCCGCCATGGGCGCGGCGACGACGGTGCGGGGGACCGACCCGGTCCCCGATCCGACGTCCTCGACGGTGAGCCCCTCGATGGTGAGGCCGGCGGTCGTCCGCCACACCGCTCGCACGTCGCGGCCGTCCACGTCGAGCACCGTCGACGCTGCGCCGGCCCCCACGAGGCGGAGGTCATCGGTCACGCGGAACGCGTCGCCGTCGGCGCCGACGGGTGTCGTCAGGGCCAGCGGGTAGGTGCCCGCCGGCATCCGGATCTCGTCGATCGTGGTGTCCGCGTTCGCCGCGGCGACGGCGTCGTGGAGCGTGCAGTGGGCGTCGCACACGCCATCGAACGTGTCGGCGGGCGTCGTGACCTGGAAGAAGGTCGGCCCGGAGGGCACGGGGTCGGGCACACACGCCGGGGCCAGCGCGAGCGAGCGCCACCGACAGGATCGACACGGTCCTTCGCTGCGATGCGTACGCCACCGACACCACCCCCTGGTTGCCGTCGATCGTACGCGGCGAGGTGTCGGGGTGCCGGGCCGCCGGAGGGCCTGCCAGTAGGATTCGCCCCATGCGCACTGCCCTCGTCGTGCCGACCTACCAGGAGGCCGGCAACATCGAACGCTTCCTCAAGGAGGTTCGGGCCGTGCTTCCCGACATGACGGTCATCGTCTGCGACGACAACAGCCCCGACGGCACTGGCGACATCGCCGACCGGATGGCCGCCGAGCTGGGTTCGATCGACGTGGTGCACCGCGCCGGCAAGGAAGGGCTCGGCGCCGCCTACCGCCACGGTCTCACCTACGCGCTCGACGCGGGGTACGACCTCATCATGCAGATGGACGTCGACTTCTCCCACGACCCGGCGGTGCTGCCACATCTGCGCCAGGCGATCCTCGATGGTGCCGACGTCGCCGTCGGCTCCCGGTACGTGCCGGGCGGCTCCACCCCCGACTGGCCGATGCGTCGCCGCATGCTGTCCCGGTACGGCAACGAGTACTCCCGACGCATGCTGAAGCTCAGTTTCAACGACACGACCGCTGGGTTCCGTGCGTACGCGGCACCGATCCTGCGCTCGATCCGGGTCGAGACCACCCGGACCAACGGCTACGGCTTCATGATCGAGACGGGTTACCGGCTGACCGTCGCCAACGCCGATGTCCGGGAGATCCCCATCGCCTTCCACGACCGCACCGAGGGCGAGTCGAAGATGGCGGTGCGGACGATGGCCGAGACGATGGTGTCGGTCACGTGGTGGGGGCTCTGCATCCGGTTCCCGAAGCTCACCAACAAGTTCCGGGCCACCGCGCTCGGCCAGCGCCTGTGGTCGGTGACCGGCCCCGCTGCCACCCCACGCTGATCGCGCCGACATGGTGACCGTCGACGAAGCCCACTCGCCCCAACGCGCCTTCCTGCGCTTCGGGTCCGACGACGGGCTGACCCACCTCCCCGCGCTCGACGGGCTGCGGGGCCTCGCCGTCGCCGCCGTGGTGCTGTTCCACGGCGACTGGCCGTGGGCCAAGGGCGGGTTCCTCGGGGTCTCGCTGTTCTTCACCCTGTCGGGCTTCCTCATCACGTCGCTGTTGATCTCCGAGCACCGCCAACGACGCTCCGTTGATCTCGCAGCCTTCTGGGGTCGCCGATTCCGTCGCCTGCTCCCGGCCGCGTTGTTGACGTTGGCGGCCGTGACCGGTGTCCTGATCGCGCTCGACGAGCTCACGGGCTCAGCCCGCCTCGACATCTGGGCGTCGATGTTCAACGTCGCGAACTGGCGGTTCCTCGCTGCGGGGTCGTCCTACAACGACCTGTTCGCAGAGCCGTCCCCGCTGCGGCACTTCTGGAGCCTCGCGATCGAGGAACAGGCGTACCTGGTGCTGCCGTTCGTCGTCGCGCTGGCGCTCCGGGCCGGCGGACGTTCGTTGCGGACCCTCGCGATCGTGCTCGGTGCGGGCTGGGGCCTCTCGGTGGCGATCACGCTGCTGCTGTCGGACCCCGACCGCATCTACTACGGCACCGACACCCGGGCGGCGGAGCTGCTGGCGGGCGCGCTGCTCGCCGTCGCCGTGGCCCATGAGCCGTTCCGGCGGCGGGTCGCCCTCGGCCTCGTCCAACGGGGTCTCGTGCAGGTCGTCGCAGTCGTCGCGCTCGCTGCGTCGGTCGCGGCGTGGGGCCTCGTCGCCGTCGACGACCCGATCGTCTCGAGCGGCGGCCTGGTACTCGTCGGGCTGCTGAGCGCCGCCCTGGTGCTGGGCGCCACGCTCGGCGTGGGACCGGTGGCCCGCCTCGGGTCGCTCGGGCCGTTGCGGTTCCTCGGGCGCATCTCCTACGGCGTCTACCTGTTCCACTGGCCGATCTTCGTGTTCGCCTCGCAGCGCCGTACCCAGCTCGACCACCTTCCTCGGTTCCTGTTGTCGGTCGCGTTCACCGTGGTGCTCGCGATGCTGAGCCACACCTGGTTCGAGGCGCCGCTCCGCCGTCGGTCGTGGCGCGTCGGGGTGGTGACGCCGGCCCGCCTGTCCCCGGTCGTGGTGCTCCTGATGGTCGCCGTGCCGCTCCTGGCTCCGACGGCCGACCCGGCGCTCGGCGGTTTCGACGCCGACGCGGCGGCCGCCGGCATCGAGGAGCTCGCCAGTCGGGCCCCGGCCGACGACCCGGCGGTACCGGCGACGATGCCCGCCGTTGCCGACGAGCCGGTGGTTCCGGTGCCGTCGCTCGGGTTCTTCGGCGACTCGGTGGCGCTCAGCATCGCGTACCCGGTAGCGGCCTGGGCGCTCTCGAGCGGACAGGCGACGTTCGAGGGGGGCGACGCCGAGTTGGGGTGCGGCATCGGTCGCGGGGGCAAGCAGGAGGCGTTCGGCGTCGCCGAGCGGACCGCGGTGCGCGACGCGTGGCCCGATCGGTGGGGTCGCTTCGTCGACGAGAAGGACATCGACCTGGCGGTGGTCCAGACAGCGCAGTGGGAGCTGGTGCCCCGCATGATCCCCGGCGACGACCAGTGGCGAGTCATCGGTGACCCCGTCTACGACACCTTCCTGCGCAACGAGCTGCTCCTGGCCACCGACACCCTCGCCCGCGACGGCGCCGTCGTGGTGTGGTTGACGGTGCCGTACTACTCCGAGGCCGGTGACGAGTCCCTCCCGGAGCCGATGCGGGAGAGCCACGCCCGCGAACGCGTCGATCGGCTCAACACGATGGTCCGCGAGGTCGTCGCCGCTCGGCCCGACACGGCCCGACTGGTCGACCTGGCGGGCTGGATGTCCGACAAGATCGACGACGCGTCGCTCCGCAAGGACGGCGCCCACTTCAACTCCAGCGGCGCCGATCGGGTAACCACCGACTTCCTGGCGCCCGAGCTCGTCCGGACGTGGCGCGAGTGGTACACGGCGGGGCTGACATCCCGCGCCGGTGGGTAACCAGAGTGGACGCCGAAGGCGGTCCACTCCATCAGGACAGTGGTGTCGGCGGAGCCGACAGGTTGGGGGAGTCACCGACGTGACGGTTCGAATCGGGCGACCGTCAGAGGTGCTGGTGCTCCATGGTTGACAGCGCGGGGTCCGTATCTAAGGTGGACCGGGACCGAGATGCAGGAGGCGGGGGAGGTGTTCGAGCCGTGAGTCAGACGGAGGCGGGTCCACGCTTCACCGATCGCGGCATCGAGATCCTCGACCCCCGCTCCGACGAGGAGCTGGATCGCGAGGCGGCAACGGGCGGACGCCGATCCGGTTCGGCCGCCGATGTCCTGCCGACTCGGGACTCCGACGGCTCACTCGTGCCGGGCGTTCGCGTCGATTTCGGCCCCGATCCGGCGCCGTTCGGTCACGCTCCCGGTCTCGACGGTCTGCGCGGCGTCGCCGTCGCGATCGTGCTGCTGTACCACGCCCATTTCGGGTTCGCGATCGGCGGGTTCCTCGGCGTCAGCGTGTTCTTCACCCTCTCGGGGTACCTCATCACGTCGCTGCTCCTGCGGGAGCGGGCCCGTGACGGCGGGATCTCGATCAAGGGGTTCTGGTCCCGGCGGTTCCGGCGGCTCCTGCCGGCCAGCCTCGCCACGCAGGGGTTCGTGCTGGCGCTCGCCGCAGTCGGTGTCTGGGACGGAGATCAGCTGCGCGCGCTGCGCACCGACGTGCCGGCGGCACTCGGCCAGGTGGTCAACCTCTCGTTCATCGTGCGGGGCACGTCCTATGTCGGCAACACGACCGCCCCCTCGCCGCTCAACCACTACTGGAGCCTCTCGCTCGAGGAGCAGTTCTACGTCCTGTTCCCGCTGATCGTCGCAGCGGCGCTCCTGCTCGGCCGGTCCCGGCGCCGCGTGCTCGTCGGGGTCCTCGTGGTCGGCATCGGCCTCTCGGCGTGGGCGTCGGCGGCGTTCGGGTCGGGCAACATCGACCGCGCCTACTTCGGGCTCGACACCCGGTTGTCGGAGCTGCTGATCGGCTCGTTGTTGGCGTGCGCGACCCTGTACCGCGTCGAGCTCGCCCACCGGTGGCAGCGGGTGCTCGCCGGTCTCGTCGGGGTGGCCGGCCTCGGGGTGCTCGGCTGGCTGACGGCCACCGCCACCGTGTCGACCGCGTGGCTCTACCCGTGGGGCCTCCTCGTGGCTGCGTCGTGCACTGCGTGCGTGATCTTCGCCGCACTGCAGCCGGGCGCGCTGGGTCGGGTGCTGTCGCTGTCGCCGCTCGTGTGGGTCGGCAAGGTCAGCTACGGCCTGTACCTCTACCACTGGCCCGTGTTCCTCTGGCTCACTCCTCGTCGCACCGGCCTCGCCCAGTGGCCGCTGTTCGGGGTGCGGATGGCGGTCACGATCGCCCTCGCGCTTGCGTCCTACCACCTGCTCGAGCAGCCGATCCGCAACCGACGGTTCCTGACGGGGTGGCGGCCGTGGGCGGTGGCGCCCGTGGCCATGGGGCTCCTGGTCGTCGGCCTGCTGGCCGTGACCGCCGACATGCCGGCCCGCGACGTCAGCCTCGAGGGCCTGAGCTCGGCTGCGTCGTCCCGTCCGGTGGCCCCGCCACCGCCGCCCCCGCAGCGGGTTCTGCTCGTCGGTGACGAGGTCGCGGCCTCGATGGTGCCGGACGCCTCGGTCGCCACGGCGGCCCGACTCGACGTGCAGGTCGTCGCCCAGGCAGGGTGCGGCGTCGCCGTGGGTGGCACGCGGATCGTCAGCGGCCAGGCTCCCGACGTCGCCAACCCGGCCGCCTGCTCGTCGGTGCCGACCCAATGGTCGACCGCCGCCGCCCAGTTCCTCCCCGACGTCGTCGTCGTGGCCGCCGGCGCCTGGGACGTGACCGACCGGCAGTTCTGGTCGGAGGACCCCGTGCGCCGTCCCGGCGACCAGACGTTCGACGACTTCCTCCGCACCGAGATCGCCACCCGCGTCGACGAGTTGTCGGCACACGGCGCGACCGTGGTGTGGCTCACCGCCCCGCACGTCCGTCGCGCCCTGCCGGGGGTGCCGTTCCCGGCCGAGTCGCTGCCGGAGAACGATCCGGCCCGCATCGACAAGTACAACGAGATCGTTCGATCCCTCGCCGACACGACGCCGGACATGCGGGTCGTCGATCTCGCGGCGTGGGCCGCAGCGCGCCCCGGTGGCGAGTTCGACGTGGCCGACCGCCCCGACGGTGTGACGTTCGCCGCTGCGGCAGCGCCGGCGTTGGTCGAGTGGCTCGGAGCCCAGATTGCCGGCATCGAGCGCCGGATCGACACCCGTCCCGCCGAGGCCGCGGCGATGACCGACCCGAGTGCCGATGCGTCGATGCCACCGGCCCCGCAGCTGCCACCCCGCATCCTGCCGAGCCCCGGCGAACCGGCTCGCATGATGATCGTCGGCGACTCGGTGGCGTTCGGGTACGCGTTCGGTCTCAACGGCTGGGCGACCGGCCGCAATGATGTCGTCGTCGAGAACCGCGGCCAGTTCAACTGCCCCGTGGCCCGGGGTGGCAGCTACCGGTTCGAGCAGGACGTCGCCGAGTTCCCCGACCGCTGCGATTGGGCGACCCAGTTCACCGACTGGTTGGCGCAGTCACGTCCTCACGAGGTGGTGCTGTCCACGGGCGTCTGGGACGTCGTCGACCGCATCCTCCCGGGCGACCGCAAGTGGCGGCACCTGGGCGACCCGACGTCCGACACCTACTTCCTGCGGGAACTCCTGACGTCCATCGACCTGCTCAGCTCCCAGGGTGCACGGGTGGTGCTGCTCACCCACCACCACATCGACGTGGGCGCCAACAAGGGGTTCACGGGTCTGCCCGAGTCCGATCCGGCTCGCATGGACCGCCTGAACGAACTGATGGGCAAGGCCCATTCGCTCCGTCCCGACGTCACGTCGGTCGTGGATCTCGCCGGCTGGGTCGCCGCGCAGCCTGGGGGAGAGCTCGACCCCGCCAAGCTGAAGGACGGCCTGCACTACTCCGACGACTACCTCGGGCAGATCGGCACCTGGCTCGGCCCCGAGCTGCTCGCCCAGGTCCGCTAGTTGTAGATCCCAGGAGCGTCAGTCAGCTGTGAGGCGGCTGGCGGGGGTTCTGTGGCCGAGGGCGCTCAGACGATGCTGACGGTGCCGCCGTCGCTCCAGCGGGAAACGACGTGCGCACAGACGTCGGAGGAGCCCTGGCCGGTCACAACGAGCTGGAACCAGCGACGCATCGAGTTCTGACCCAGGTGGGCGTCGTGGGCGATCATGCCGTGCGTGCCGAACATGACCGAGAGCCCTTCGGACTGCAGGCGACGGTGCAACAGCCGGACGTTGGCGATGGTGCCCTCACATCGCACCGTCACCGTCTCCGCCACCGCCGTCTCGCCCACGGGCCCAATTGTCGAGGTCGAGGGCGCCCCGGTTCAAGTCCGGCCAGGAATTACCCAAGAATACGTAAAGGGGTCAGCCCCCGCCGGTGGGTGACCCAACCCGGGTCGTCGTCGTGGTGGTGGTGGTAGTGGTCGTGGTGGTCGTCGTCGGCGGGGTGGTGGTCATGGTGACCGTGGTGGTGCTCGCGGTCGGGCTCTCGAGGGCGGCTCGACCGATCTCGACCAGTTTCGGCCCGAGGAACTCGCCGGCGACCAAGTCGGTGGACACCTCGGTGAAGTGCACGCCGTCGATGCGCAGGTCCGGCGAGAACTCGCCGCCGGGGAACGTTCGCATCCAGCCGGCGAGGTCGATGATCGAGGCGTTCGGGACTCCGGCGAGGGCAGCGGTGAGGACCTCGTTGTAGCGGTCCGAGCGGCCGTCCTCGGCCTCGTAGTACGGCGGCTGGCCCATGAAGGTCTGCGGGTTGTAGCGGGGCTTGAAGTGCGGCGCGGTCGCCCACACGACCTTCGCTCCCGTCTGGCCGAGGAACTGCGTCAGGTGCCGGAACTCGCCGGCGAGGTAGTCGTCGTAGGCGGGCTGGCCGATGTGCGTCCACGTGGACGAGCCCTCGAGTTTGCGATCGGTCACGTCCCACATGCCACCGGTGCACAGGACGACGTCGGGGCGGAAGTCGGCCAGCTGCTGTTGGAGCGTCGCCTCGCGGACCTTGCACTCGTCGGGCCACTCCCGTTCGAGCCCGATGCCACGGTTCATGCCACCCCGGCCGAAACCGCAGCCGACGAGGCCGGTGTTGAGGGTGCCGATCTGGCCCGAGGATTGCGCCCAGTGCTCGAGCCCGAGGCCGACCGACAGCGCGAACGAGTCGCCGACGATCATCACCCGCACCGGCGGCGGGGGCGTCGTCTCGTTCGGCGCAGCCGCCTGCGAGGTCGGGATGACCGCCTCCTTCGACGCGCTGAGCGCGACGATGCGGGTCTTGTCGGGAGCGGGCAGGGCGAACGCCATCGCCGCGACCGTCGCCATCGCGAGGAGGGGTACGACGACACGTTGGCGGTTGACCACGAGTCGGCCGGTGCGGATCGGTTGTTCGAGGTACCGGTGAGAGGCGGTCGCCAGGGCAAACGTGAGCAGGATCTGCACCACCGCTGTGGGCACCGGGCCGACGTGCAGCCGCGTCGACGTCAACCACCACACCACCGGCCAGTGGAACAGGTAGACGCCGTAGGAGATCTTGCCGAGCTCGGTGAGGGGTCGGACCGCCAGGATCCGCTGCATCGGACTGTGGGGCTGCAGCGCCGCAGCGATCACCAGGGAGACCGCGACAGCGTGGAGGGTCAGGCCGCCGCGGTAGAGCCACGGGGCCTGGAGATCGGTCGTGGCCCACGCGGCCAGCACCATGCCGAGTGCGAGCGGCCCGCCGAGCGTCATCAGGAGCTTCGACGCGGTCGACCTGGCCGTCGTGTGCCCGGCCATCGCCACCGCGAGGAGACCACCCACGGCCAGCTCCGCGATACGGGTGTGTGTGCCCATGTAGACGGCGTTGGCGTACTCGCCGCGCCCCTGGATGAGCACGATCGCCGTCGACAGGACCACGATCACGCCGAAGGTGATGCCGATCACCCGGCGACGCTTGTGCCCGAACCGCAGCGCGGCGGCGACGACGAACGGGAGGATGAAGTAGCACTGCTCCTCGACGGCGAGGCTCCAGAAGTGCTTGAGGGGCGACGGGGCGCCGTTGAAGGTCGATGCGTAGTCCGACCCGGCGGCGATGAACCGCCAGTTGGCGATGTAGGCCAGGGCCGACCAGATCTCCGCCGGGAGCTCCCGAAGCTGGTTCTGGGTGCCGATGAGCGGCGTGAGGATCGCGACGGCAGCGAGCGTCGCCAGCGATGCCGGCATGAGTCGCCGCAGCCGGCGGGACCAGAACCCGCCGAGCGAGATGTGGCCGATGCTCTCGAACTCGAGGATCAACAGGCTCGTGATGAGGAACCCCGACAGCGTGAGGAACGCCGACACGCCGAGGAACCCGCCCTGGGACACCTCGTGGAGGCCCGCCAGGTTGCCGGCCTGCCCGACGTGGTACAGGAGCACCGCACCGACGGCGAGCCCCCGCAGCCCGTCGAGCGTGGGCTGGTGGCCCAACGTGCGCCGCGTCGGTTTCCTCGGGGCGTCGGTCACAGGATGCGCATGGCGTCGATCAGTTCTGGCCGACCCGGGGCGCCGTCGAGGGGATGATCGGCGCGTCGCGGCCGGTGCCGCCACGGGAGGAGGTGCCCGAACCGGCGGAGCCGTCGCCCTGACTGGTCTCCTCGTGGTATTCCTCTTCGACGTTCACTTCCCAGATGTCGTGGCCGGCGTCGTCGACGATGTTGTCGACGGTGAGCATGGCCGTGAACATCGAGTGGTCCTGGTTGTTGTACTTGTGCATGCCGTTGCGGCCGACGGGCCACACATTCGAGGCATGGTGGGCGAGCCATTCGCGCAGGACGTCGACGTTGGCGCGGTAGCTCTCGTCGTAGGTCGGGTAGGCCTTGGGGATTCGGACGACGTAGCCGGTCTCGATCTCGTCGGGGTTCGCGAGGCCGAGGATGCCCAGCTCCTTCTTGCCCTGCTCGATGAGCTGCTCATCGGGGTGTTCCACATGTCGTCGTTCTCGAACACGAAGTACTCGAGCCCGAGGCACGTGTGGCCGTCCTTCACCATGAACGGCGACCAGGAACGGAAGTTCTGGATGCGGCCGACCTTGACGTCGGGGCTGTGGATGTAGATCCAGTTGTCGTCGAAGGTGTCGGTGCGGGGGATGACGAGTGCGACGGTGAGGAAGTCGCGGAACTGGAGGCCCTTGGCCGCAGCCATGACGCGCTCGGGCACGGGCGGGTTCATGGCCAGCAGCAGGTGGGGCATCGGCATCGAACTGATGACGTGCTCGGCGGGGTAGGTGGTTCGGGCACCGCCGGCCTCGGCGGTGACCGAGACGGCCTTGCCGTCGGCGTGGGTGATCTCGACGACCTTGGTCTCCATGAGCACCTTCGAGCCCTGCGCCTGCACGAGCTCGGTGCACCGCTCCCACATCATGCCGGGCCCGAACTTGGGGTACTGGAACTCCTCGATGAGCGACGCGATCTCCTTCTGGTTCCGCTTGGGGAGGAGGGCGTTGATGATGGCGCTCGACAGGGAGAGGTTCTTGACCCGCTGCGCCGCCCAGTCGGCGGGCATCGAGCTGACGGGCACACCCCACACCTTCTCGGTGTAGGTCTTGAAGAACGTGCGGTAGAGACGCCAGCCGAAGCGGGCCACGAGCCAACCCTCGTAGTTGGTCTGGTCCTTCGGCGGCCGGATGCGGGCCATCGCGTAGCTGCCGACGCACTTGACGGCCTCGACGGGACCGAGGTTGCCCAGCGCGTTGAACGCCTTGAGCGGGTAGTCGAAGTACTTGCCCTTGTAGAAGATGCGGCTCTTGCGGGGGCGGAGGAGGAAGTCGCCGTCGGGCAGGATCTCGTGCCACAGGGCCTCGACCTCGGCCACCTTCGTGAAGAACCGGTGGCCGCCGATGTCGAACCGCCAGCCGTCACGCTCGACGGTGCGGCTGATGCCGCCGACGATGTTGTCGCTCTCGAGGACGGTGGCCGTGCGTCCGCGTTTGCCGAGTTCGTAGGCGGCCGTGAGGCCCGCCGGACCGGCTCCGATGACGACGACCCCTGCGGGTGCGTCGGGTGAGGATTGGTCGTCGGGCGCGTCAGTCACGGGCCGAGAGCCTAGTCCTCCTCTTGGTGTCGGCCAGCGACGGTCAGGCCGATGCCAGATGGTGGACGACGGCGGTCGATCCGACCACGTCGTCGGCGGCCTTGATCATCAGGATCTCGTCGGTGCGGACACTCGCGACGGGCACGGACCAGCAGTCGATGGCCCGTCGGGCGTTGTTGGTCCGGTAGAAGGTCGTCATCGTCTTCTCGTGGGCGTAGGTGTCGGCCTCGCCGACGAGCTCGGTGGAGTGGTCGTGGAGCGTGATCTGGAAGGCCATGGGTCGATCATGCGCCCGATTAGTGCGCCCGGTGTGACCGCCAACTTCTTCGACTGCAACCTTCATATTCAAACGCTGGAAGATCGAGCGGGATTTTTCGACGTTGCGCGTTCCAATATCGAAGGCGCTGGTCAGTCCCGGGGCAATCAACATATTGGCACCGCCCACCACGCGGACGACAAGCCTGTTTCTGTTTGCTCCTTCTTTTGCCAGCGCCGTTAACAGGTTTTCAATTCCATGGTCAACATACTTTCCCGGGGTGGTGATATCGTCGTTTTCTGATCCGCTCAAACTTTCGGGAAGAACCGCATGAAGCAAGCCCGCCACCCGCGTCACCGGATCGATCATCGAAATACCCAGGCAGGAGCCCAATCCATACGCCACGAGAATATCTTCAGGGTTGCGGCTGACGGCCAATTCTCCCAAACCCAAACTGATCGGATTGTTCATAGGCCTTTTTTCTTTGACAAAAGTTCTTGCAGCGCTTTCATATCCGGGATGACCCAGAAATCAGTCTGCACAAAGCGCGCGCCATCCATGAAGTTGGCGTGCATGAGCAACACATGTTCGTTGACGCCGCCAGCGGTTGCCACAACAATATCCAGAATCGCGCCGACCATATCCACCATGACGGCTGGCGGGCTGGGACGAAAATTTGCGCCGACCGTTTTTGCGATGGAGTTCAGGAAAAATGATCCGCACAGGTTGCCCAATTCTCCGAGCGCCAATCTTTCCATTGAAGTTAATGCTTGGTTGTTCCACTATCCAGACCCATGATCAGGTCTGCCAATTCAAGCGCTTTATGAAATGGGATAATCATCATGATCTGCCCGGGCATATCGCCTTCAAAGCGCAGGTACACGCCCACGGCATCATCTTCCAGATCGCCAACGACTTTCGGGATCGTCAACAGCGGCGCCAGTTCAATCACCGGGTTGCTGACTTCGATTTTGTGGCCGGTCATTCCTGAAAAACCTTCAGCCGCATTTTTGATGCCCTCACCGGCGATGGTGTTAAGCATTTCCAATAACTTCTGATCGAATTGCTCCAGTTCCTGCATACAACCTCTTTTAAATTCCGGCCAGTTTGAACAGGCCAAACACATCAACGATCAACGCAACCTGACCTTCGCCGAGAATGGCCGCGCTGGAAATTCCGGGAATATCGCCGATGAATGCGCCGAGGGGTTTTACAACAACATCCTCTTCGCCTACCAGCGAGTCAACGAGCAATCCAATGCGTTGTTTCCCCGATTGAACCACCACGGCATATAAATATTTTCTGTGTTCACTGCTTTCCGGCAGGTTGAAAATTTCGGAGAGTTTCACAAGTGAAAGCACGCTTTCGCGCAGCATGGTGACCGGTTTGCGATAGACATACTTGATTTCACTTTCTTCAAGGCGGAATGTCTCTGTGATCATCACCAGCGGAACCGCAAGCGTGGATTTATTAACCCGCACTAATAAGGCGGGGACGATGGCAAGCGTAAGCGGCAGAATGATTTGAAAGAGTGTGCCGCTGCCGGGCGTGGTTTCCACTTGAATGGAGCCGTTGATGCGCTGAATGTTGGTGTTCACAATATCCAACCCAACGCCGCGCCCCGAAATATCGGTGACTTTCTTTGCGGTGGAGAGTCCGGCCATGAACATCAAATCAATCGATTGTTCTTCGGTGAGGCTGGCGGCTTCTTCAGCGGTGATTAATCCCTTTTGCACGGCGCTCTGTCGCAGCCTGTCGGCATGGATTCCAGCGCCGTCATCTTCAACGGTCAGAATGACGCGGCCCTGTTCGTGGCGGGCGGTCAGTGTGATCTTGCCGCGTTCCGGTTTTCCGGCGGCGATGCGTTCCTCAGGCGATTCAATTCCGTGATCGACTGAATTTCGCACCAGATGGATCAACGGGTCGTTGATTTCCTCCAGCATGGAGCGATCCATTTCGGTTTTTTCACCGCGCAGCACCACATCAATTTGTTTGCCAACCTTTTGCGCCATGTCATGTACCATGCGTGGAAATTTGCCAAAGACACTTGCAATCGGCAGCATGCGGATGTGCATGACTTCTTCCTGAAGTTCATCGGTGATGCGCCCCAGGTGTGTGATGGTTTCGGAGATCCTGTCGTAATTGCTGTTCATGCGTGTCAGGCGGCTGTGAATTTGTTTCAGATGGTTTCGATCGGTGATTAACTCTCCGACAAGATTTACCAGGTTATCCAGACGTTCCACATTCATGCGGATTGCCATGTCTGTATTGCGTCTGCCAAACGGATTGTGACTGCGTCTTTCGCCCGCCAGAATGTTTGCAATTTGCGATGGCGATTTGGATGCGATCAGCGCCGCATCCTCTATCTGAACTTCCGGCTGTGCTGATGCAGATTGCGAAACCTGCTCAGCGACGACTGATCCGTTTGAAAGGATCAGTTTGCCATCGATGGAAATTTCCTCGATCCCGGAAATCCTTGTCAACGCCGCGCTGATTTGCGCAACAGACTGGGACGTAACCACCGTGGCTGAGAAATCGCGGACGGTGGTTGCGGTTTCGATCTGCGCCTGTGTCGGTGACATCGTTTGGATATCGCCAGCATCCTGTAGCGCCATCATCAGTTGAAAAGCGCGCGCGGCAGATGCCATGCTGTTGGTATCGATCGTGGCTTGAATCAGCATTGCGCCCTCCAGGGCGTGCATCATATCAACGGCGCCTTCGAGAACTTTATTTGGCTTGGCTGGTCCGTCTTTTTGTTTTCCTGCCCGATCAATTCTTTAAGCGCTGAGACAATTCCCTCAATATCAACATCGCTTGTCTCGGAACTGCTCACCTCGTTGCGAAGCATCCGCAGATGATCGACAGCTTCCAGACAGGTATTGATCAATTGCTTTGATATCTGAATCTCGTTTTTGCGGACGCCATCCAGCACGGTCTCCATGGCATGCGTCATGTTGGTCATGCGTTGATGACCGATCATGCCAGACATGCCCTTGATGGTATGCGCTGAACGGAATACGGTCTGCACCAGGTCGGGGTCGGTTTCCCCTTTGTCCAGCCGGAGCAAAACATCGTCCAGCGCCTGTAAATGTTCATCCACTTCGGCCAGAAAAATCGGCAATTCTTCTTCGTTGATATCGAAAATGATTTCCATAGAATAATCCGGGGTTCTCTCTAATTTCTCTTTGTCAAAGTTATCATAGCCGGTTGTCTTTGAGAGTAAACCGGCCGTAAAGAGAAACCAAAAATTGGATAAATTTTTATGGAGCGCGTTTTTCGTAAAATCGGCTGTTAAAAAGTAGCGCGAGATACTATCTCGCGCTACAAGGCGGCTGCGTACTTAACGCAAGTTGCTACCTTGAGATCAAAACCAAGTTCTTTGCCACGGATTACGCGAATTCACGCGAATTTTTAATTTTATTCGCGAAAATCTGCGAAATTCGCGGCTGGTAATTTTTTCTTTTACCTGCTTTTGTGTAGATGGCAACTTGGGTTACTTAAATTGTTGGCTTTTTACAAAAAGAATCTCAGGCCGGGTTTTCGCTTTTGACCGGCTCTTCCACTTCTGTCTCTGCGGCGAGCAGCTCTCTTAATTGCTCAAATGTCTCAGGTTTGGTTTTCTCAGCCAGCAATTCCTGAATCTTGGATTGATCCTGAACGGCCTGGTAGATTTCCTGCCGTAGAATGGTCAACTCACGCGGGGCGTCGATCCCAATCTTGATCCGATCCCCTTCAATGGCAAGTATGGTGACAACGATATTGTCGCCGATGGTGATGCTTTCATCTACTTTGCGGGATATGACCAGCATGGTGAAGGACTCCGTGTTACAAGGTTAGCGTAAATAATCAAAGAGACTGAGCGCCGAGATCGCCCGTTGACTGACTTCCAGCACGGCTTCGTAGGTGGTTTGCTGATTCGCCAGCAGCGCGATCCCTTCAGCCATGTTGGCATCTTCGTTTTCAGAAAGCAGACTCTTCGTTTCGATCTTGACTGACTCCAGAAAGTTGGCCGCCGACTCAACCTGGCGCATCCGCGCGCCGTTTGAGGTTCGGTACTGATCCAGCGTATCCAGCGATGATTTTAATCCAGTCAACGAGGATTGCAAGGTAAGCGGATCTGTGGCCGGGTTGCCGGTATCTTTGATGTTGTTCTGTGTCAGCGCATTGGATGCCAGAATCTAAGTTTTGCAGGAAACCCAAAATGGCCTGATCACCGCGCACGTTAAGTGTCACCGATTGATCCGGGCCGAGGTTTCTTTGCATGTTCCCCGTATCACCGAGATATGCAACCGTTTTGGGCGTGAAAGGATTGCCCTGATAATCGGGGAGCGTGGTGGGGGAGTCGCTTAATGCGAAGGCTTTCTGATTTACCTGATAACCCGAAAAAATATATTGACCATTCACAGACGTATTGCCAATCTCAACCGCCGAATTGATCAGATCCTTCATCTCAGAACCCAGTGAAATTGCGCGCTCGCTGCCTGAAAGAGAATCGTTCAACCCGCGCAGGATCAAGTCATTGGCGCGGATGGCGATCTGTTCCAGTTGTTCGAAGGCATTGTCGCTGGCGGCCATCCAGTTTTGGGTGATTTCAGCGGTATCGGTATAAGACTTCAAGCGTGGTCAGATGCGAGCGCAGGCTCAAACTGGTCGAAGCGCGGCCGGGGTCTTCAGAAGCAACCTGGAAATTTTTGGTTGAGGCAAGTTTGGTTTGCAGCTTGCTCACCTTTTCCAGATTGTCTGCGATATTTTGAATGGCATTATCGGTTGTCATTTGACTTGTAATTCTCATGCCGTCTCCTTCAGGCTATAGCCCGACCCGCCCCATGCGGTTGATGACCAGATCGAGCAGGTCATCGTATGCAGTTAATACGCGCGCCGCGGCTTGATAGGCCTTCTGGGCCTTTGCCATGTTCGCGGCTTCTTCATCCAGCGAAACGCCCACAACCGACTCGCGCTGTTGTCCGAGCGCATGGACGACCAGCCCGTGCTGATATGTATTATCTGAAGCGCGCTTGGTGATGACCGCGAGGTCTGTAACCTGTGAATTGTAAAACTCGTTCAAGGTGGCCGTGCCAGCCTTCATCCCTTTGACTGTTTTCAGCCCGGCAATTTGCAGGGCGATATTATTGTTCCCGGGTTGATTGATCGCACTGGATGTGGCGATGCTGGCCGCGTCGAGAGCGGGGTTGACGGCGATACTGGAAGCATCGCTGCCGCTGAAAAAGTTAAGCCCGGTGGCGTTGTTCGTGCCAAAGCCGGCGCTGTGGATCGTATTCACCTGAGTGATCAACCCGGCAGACATGGTGTTCAGCCCGTTTAATTGATCGACCAGAATACGATCGCGCACTTCGAGCGTGCCTTTGATCTCGCCGCTGGCCGGATCAAGTTTTTGATTATCGTCACTCCAGTAAATATCCGACACACTGGTGTCTGTGGGGTTTGTGCGGGTTTCAAGTTTGAAGGTGTCGTGTCCCACCACGAGCACATGCCCGCCGATGGAAACCATCACCTCGCCGTTTTTCTGTTCAGTGGAAACCGCGCCGCTGAGTTCAGCCAGACGATCCAGCGCCACGTCACGTTTATCCAGCAGGTCATTGGGCTGTTCACCCACTGAAATGACCCGCGCAATATTCTCGTTCAAATGAGCAATTTGACCCGCCAGCGAATTAACTTCCTCCACCTGGCTGGCCACCACCTGATTCTGATCGCTGCGCAATTGTGTAATCTGCGTTGAGCGGCGATTGAACGCCATTGCAAGTGAACTTGCATCATCCAAAAGAATGGTGCGCAGGCTGGTGTTGGTGGGGTCGTTGGAAAGCGACTGCCAGCCCGACCAAAACTGATCCAGTTTGGGGATCAAGCCGTCATCTGAATTTTCGGCGAGGACCAATTCCAGTTGTGAGAGAATGCCGCTTTGGGCCTCCCAGTTTTGGGCTTCGGCAGAGACCGCGCGATAGCGTCCATCAAAAAAAGAAATGTTAAATCTTTGTATCCGATCGATCGTTACGCCTGATCCGCGCTGCCCGGCTCCGATTCTATAATCTGCGCCGTTGATCGAGGATGGCACTTCAGCGGTCAGGAGCGCCGATTGGCGGCGGTAGCCCGGCGTGCTGGCGTTGGCGATGTTGTGCTCGGTAATTTCCAGAACCTGCGAATGGGTCAGGACTGCCTGTAGTGCGATGGAGATTCCGGAGGAGATGCTTGGCATGATGGATTCCTTAAGCGCGTCTTTCCACGCCCAGGCCTGCTACGGGTTCCTGATGCTTTGTTCCATCTTTGGGTGATCGATACCCGGCTTCCGGCTGGAAGATGTCGATCAAAAAAGATTGGGTCGCTTTGAGCCAATCCAATTTGGTGATCGCAATTGCCTGACTGGCATGATTCAATTCGCGCGCCTGACTGGCGAGGCTGTGAATGCCATCAGATAAATTTCTGATGCGGCTGGC
>JBAOIR010000039.1:0-6332 GCA_037045585.1 Microthrixaceae bacterium | reverse complement strand
GACCCGGTGTACTTCAACGTCGAGCCCGACCAGGAGCGCTACTCCAAGAGCCGCATCATGGACGAGTCCGAGAAGATCCGGGACCACATCCAGACGGAGCTGTACGACATGCTCCGTGAGCGCCGCTCGATCTGGTTCGGCTGATGCCGGCGCCCCAGCTTCCCGGAGGACCTCACCAGACGGGCCGCCGCGTCCTCGTCACCGGCCTCGGTACGTTCTGGGGCGGACGGATCGCCCAGGCGCTCGAGGCCGACCCGACCGTCGACGTCATCATCGGCCTCGACACGACCGAGCCCACCGTGGAGCTCGAGCGCACCGAGTACGTGCGGGTCGACGCCAACTACTCGATCCTCGCCAAGATCGTTCGGGCCACCCGTGTCGACACGATCATCCACACGTTCCTCGTCGTCGACCCGACGCAGATGTCGAAGCGGGCCATGCACGAGGTCAACGTCATCGGCACGATGAACCTCTTCGCTGCGGCCTCCGCGCCCGACTCGACGGTCCGCAACGTGATCGTGAAGTCGGCAACCGCGGTGTACGGCTGCGGCCCCGAGGACCCGACGTGGTTCACCGAGGACACCCCGCCGAGCCGGGCGTTGCGCCGCCCCGTCGAGCGCAGCCTCGACCAGGTCGAGGGGTACGTGCGGGACTTCGCCGAGGACAACCCCCACGTCGTGGTGTCGCTCCTGCGCTTCTCCAACGTGATCGGCAGCGAGATCGTCACGCCGCTGACGCGGGCACTCGAACTGCCGCTCGTGCCGTCGATGTTCGGGTTCGACCCTCGCTTCCAGTTCGTGCACGAGGACGACGTCGTGCGGTCGATCCTGTTCGTCCTCGACCACAACCTCTCGGGTGTCTACAACGTCGCCGGCGACGGCCTCCTCCCGTGGACCGAGGTGGCGTCGCTGTGCGGCAAGTCCACGTTCCCACTTCCGCCGTACATCTCCGACGCGCTGCTCTGGCCGGTGAAGCGACTCGGCATCGTCGACCTGCCCGAGGAGTATCTCAACCTGCTGCGCTTCGGACGTGGTGTCGACAACCGCAAGTTGAAGGACGCGGGATTCGAGTACGACTACACGTCGGCGCAGTCGGTGAAGGCGTTCATCGAGGCCGTGCGGTTGCGCAAGACGATCGGCAACAACACGCCGAGCTACTCCTACGAGCGCGACGTCGAGCAGTTCTTCCGGCACTCGCCGTCGGTCGTGCGTGAAGTGCCGGCCTACGACCGGCGGCGTTCCGACACCTGATCGGCCAGCGCCGCGACCCGCTCACGGATCGTCGACCACTGGTAGGTCTCGAGGTACCGAGCCTCGGCCGCTGCGATCAGGTCGGCGCGCAGCGACGCATCGCTCACCGCCCGGATGCAGCTTCGGGCGAACGCTGCGGCGTCGTCGGCGACGAGCAGGTGCACACCGTCGCTCACGTCGATGCCTTCGCAGCCGATCGCCGTCGACACGACCGGGAGCCGGTTCGCCATCGCCTCGACCACCTTGAGGCGCGTCCCGGCGCCGGACCGCAGCGGCACGACCGAGACGTCAGCACGCTCGAGCTCGGGCTGCAACGACTCGACGGAACCGGCGACGGTCACACCCGGCAGGGTGCCGAGCGATTCGACCGACTCGGTGTGCCGGCCGACGATGCGGAACTCGGCATCGGGCAGCTCACGACGGATCGCCGGGAACACGTCGGACGCGAACCAGCGCACCGCGTCGACGTTCGGCTCGTACCCCATGAGGCCGATGAACAGGAAGACGGGGTGATCGGGATCGTTCGGTGTGCCGTGGTCGATCGGTTCCCACACCCGCTGATACCCGTTGGGCACCTCCACCGCGTTGGGGCATCCCGAACGGGCGATGTCGACCTCACTGCACACCATGACGCTGCCGACCGTCGCGGCAGCCCGACGCTGCACCCGGTCCCAGCGTCGCTCGTCGACCAGGTTGAACGAGCTGGCAACCAGCCATCGAACCGTCGCCGCCACTCTCACCGCAGCGCCAGCACCGGGAGCGACGACGGGACCCATCCGCCGGATGCCCGCCGTGAGCAGGTTCTCGAGGTTGTCGAAGTCGAGGAACGCCGGAGTCCTGATCAGGTCGTGGGTCTGGTGCCACGAGTCGACGTGGGAGAAGAACGTGACGTCGTAGCGGGACTGGTCGAGCGTCGGGATGACGCGCCGTGCCTCCGAGAAGTCACGCCGGACGAGACGCCGAGGATCGGGACTGCGGAGCCATCGCGGCAGCCACACCTTGGCCGGGAACTCTGGCGCCTCCGGTGCATCGACCACCGTGACGCCGTCGGGTGCCGGATCGCGGTGGCGGCCCGAGCCGTCGAGGCACAGGAAGTCGACCGGTCCCCGGAGCAACAGCCCCCCGATCATGTTCGCGAGGCGCAACTTGTAGCCGTCGACGGCCGGCCAGGGGTAGGCCTCGGCGATGCAGAGCGACCGGTGGTCCGTGGATGGCACCGGGTCAGGGTAGCGGCGAGGAGCGGCTCACCCGTTCACGGGAGGTACGTCACGGTGACCGGCTTCGTCGATCCGTACAGCACCTTCGGTGCGGTCTGGTTGCCGTAGTTGCTCCCCCAGCACCGGACGGTCGAGTCCGCCATCCGCGCACAGGTGTGGTCACCGCCGACGGCGATCTGGGTCGCTCCCGTCAGCGCAACCGTCCCCGGCCGGGGCCAGATGAATGACGACTCGAACCCCAGCCGACCGCTGCTGTTGACCCCCCAGCACGTGACCGCACTGTCGGTGAGCAGGGCGCACACGTCGCCGACCGGTCCGATCGAGATCTGGGCGATGGACGTCAGGTTGGGCAACGGGCGCGGCACCTTGCTGTGGTCGACCTCGTCGGTGCCGAGCGGGTAGCCGGCGTTCGAGCCCCAGCACTCGGCCTGACCGTTCACCAGGATGGCGCACGCGACCTGGCCACCGGACGACACCTTGCTGGCCGGGCGGGACACCAGCGCGCTGTCGGCCCACGCTCGATCGGTCAGAGTGCCGTCGCCGAGCTGGCCGGTGATGTTGTCGCCCCAGCAGCCGACGGCACCCCCGACGACCACGACACAGGTCGATCCGTCACCAGCAGCAACCGACGTCACGCCACTCAGGCCGAGCACCTGTGCTGGAACGGCACTCAGGTCGGCGTCCACGCCGTACCCCAGTTCGCCCGACCAGTTGGACCCCCAGCATTGGACCTCGCCGTTGGAGACGACGGCACACGTATGCCTGGAACCCGCGGCGATCGCGGTTGCACCGTAGAGGCCGAAGACGGAGACCGGGGTGAAACGGTCGCTCAGCGATCCGTCGCCCAACTCTCCGAACTGGTTGTCGCCCCAACACGTGACAGCACCGTCCTGCACCAGGGCGCAGAAGTGGTTCCGGCCGGCGACGAGGCTCGTGGCCCCACTGACGCCGGCCACGGGCTCGGGGTTCGCCCGGGACGCGACGCCGGCGCCCGTGCCCAGCTCGCCGTCGCCGTTCATCCCCCAGCACCGAACCGTGCCATCGGCGAGACGGGCGCACGTCGTGTTCATCGCCGTCGCGACCTCGGCGATCCCGTCGAGGGGCCGGCGCGTCTGCTCACGCTGCTGCTCCTGCATGACGTTCAGGAGGTCGACGAAGCTGATCGCCCGGGTCCACCGGCCCTTCGTGCAGGTGAGCACGTGCGTCCCGTCCCGCCCGAGCTCGGTGCCCTTGCACTTCGCGCCCACCTTGGCTGGACGACAGCCGGTCAGCACCATGGCGACGACCAGCAGGGCGAGCACGCCGACGGCGATGCTCGTGCGACCGCGGCGCCTCACGGAAGCTCCGTCACCCGAGTCGGTGCCGCCATCGCTGACAGCGGGAGGCGGTACGGCGGCATGGGCGTCGCGTCGACCTGGCCCACGGCGTTGTTGCCCCAGCACATCAACGTGCTGTCGACCATCCGGGCACAGACGTGTCCACCGCCAGCGTCGATCTGCGTGGCACCGGATAGGCCAGCCACTCCCACGGGCGTGCTGCTGCCGCCGACCATCGGGACGATCCGGCGGGCGAACGGCTCGCCCCAGCACGTCGCCGTGCCACCACCGGTGAGCGCGCACGAGTGACCGATCCAGCTTCCAGCTACCTGCGTCGCTCCGGCGATCGACGGCACGACGACGGGCTCGTACGCGTCGTCCTCACTCCCGGTCCCGAGTTGGCCGGAGCCCGACGAACCCCAGCAACGGACCGAACCATCGGTCGCAGCGGCGCACGTGGTGTGGGCGCCCGCTCCGATCGACCTGATGACGACGCCGCTCTCGCCATCGAGGCCCTCGACGTACGCGGGCCACGGGCGGCTGTAGCCGGACCCGTCGCCCAGCTGACCTTCATCGTTCCGGCCCCAGCAGGCGACGGATCCGTCGTCGAACAGACCGCAGGTGTGATCGTCCCCGGAGGCGAGGGACACGGCCCCCCGGAGGCCGTCCACCGCAACGGGTGTGTGGCGGTCGTCCTCGCTGCCGTCGCCGAGCTGACCCGACCGGTTCGAGCCCCAGCACGTCACTGCGCCACCAGCGACGACGGCGCAGGAATGGCGCCAGCCCACCGCGATCGAGGTGGCACCGGAGATGCCCACGACATCCACAGGCACCGGACTCGAGTCGGTCGAGCCGTTGCCGAGCTGTCCGGAATCGTTGTCACCCCAGCACTTCACCGCTCCGCCCGAGACGATCGCGCAGACGTGCCCGACGAACGCGTCGATGTCGGTCACTCCGTCGAGCCCGGGGACGGTCTGCGGATTGCGGCGGTACTGGTCGCCCCACCCTGTGCCCAGCTCGCCATCCCAGTTGCTCCCCCAGCACTTCACCGTCCCGTTGTCGATCAGGGCGCAGTTGAACGACGCTCCGGCTGCGATCTTCTTCACACCACTCAGAGGGCGGCGCGTCTGTTCCTTGATGAGCACGCCGACGTCGTAGAAGCTGATCGCCCGGGTCCACCGGCCCTTGGTGCACGTGAGTACGTGGGTCCCGTCGCGCCCGAGCTCGGTGCCCGTGCACTTGGCACCCACCTTCGCGGGGCGGCAGCCCGTCAGCACCGTGGCGACGACCATCAGGGCGAGCACGCCGACGGCGACGTTCCTCCGACTACCGAACCGCATGGTGTGCCCCTTCGTCGTGCCCCGGATGGGTTCGGCGAGGGTAACAACCGCGGTGAATAACGTCTACTCCCCAACCTGGGGAGTCGTCACTTCCTCGTGATGCGGGCCTGGATCGCGGCGAGCCGCTCGGCGAACGCCGGGCGGTTGAGCGACTCGACCTGCGGGTCGAGTTCACGCTCGACCGCATCGCCGTGCTCGGCCACGTTCGCCATGTCGGCGATCGTCTGCTTGATGACCGGCACCAGCTCGGGCGGCCCCGAAGCAGCGCGCGCCGCCATCGCGATCGACTCGGCGAGCAGGGTGTCGTCGTCGACGCACTTCCATACCAGCCCGACGCGCTGCGCCTCCGCTCCGTCGAGGACCTGACCGAACAGCACCATCGCCGCCGTCGCCTGCGGACCGACGATGCGCCGCATCATCCAGGTGTGGCCACCGCCGGGGTGCAGGCCCAGATCCACGAAACGGGTGTCGAACCGGGCGGAACGACCGGCGAGTCGCACGTCGCAGGCGAGAGCGAGGTTCATACCCACGCCGACGGCGGCGCCGTTGACCGCGGCGATGGTCGGGAGCGAGGACGACGCCACGCGGAGGAAGCCGGAGTAGATCTGCTTGAGACCCTCGCGCTGTGACGCTCCCAGTTGGCTCAGGTCGGCGCCGGCGCAGAAGGCGGGCGGATTGCCGGTGACGACGATCGCTCCGGTGCCGTCATCGGCCTCGAGCTGCTCGACGGCCTCGACGAGCTCGGCGCAGAGCTCGAGGTTGAGGGCGTTGCGGCGCTTGGGGTCGTCGAGGGTGACGACGGCGACACGATCGTGGTGTTCGACGGAGATGAACGACATGGGAGTCAGTCTCCCAGGACTCGCTGTGTCCGGGACAGCTCAGTAGGCCCAGCCGGCCAGGATCTCGTCGCGGCGAACCGCCCACTCCTCGGAGGTGATCGCGTAACGGACGTGGTCTTCCCACACCCCGTTGATCTCGAGGTACCGCTCGGCCACACCCTCGTTGCGGAGCTCCAGCTTCTCGGCGACGCGGCGACTGGCCTGGTTGCGAGGGATGATCGAGATCTGGATGCGGTGCAACATCATCTGCTCGAACGCGAACCGGAGCACGAGCGCCACGGCCTCGGGCGTGTAGTTGTGTCCGGCGTGCCGCTCGTCGATCCAGTACCCGACGTACACGCTCTGGAACGGGCCCCGGTGCACCGAGTTG
>JBAOIR010000048.1:0-21156 GCA_037045585.1 Microthrixaceae bacterium | reverse complement strand
CTTCGTCCCATGCGCCGAATCGACCTCTCCGCCGCCCCGCACGACGGTCGCACCGTCCCGGCCAGGTCGTTCGCCGGACGGACCGGGAGGTGGTGGTTGGCGGTGACCTCGCTGGCGATCGCCGCGATCAGCTCCACTGCCGTACCTGACGTCGGGCCTCGGCGACATGGCCCGGGAGGGACAGGAGATCGCCGGCAACTACGTCGATCGGCCGGGATGGTTGCAGGTCGCCTTCTACGTGCACGTGTGCCTCGGCGGCCTCGCCATGCTGACGGCGCCGGTGCAGCTGTCCTCGCGGGTCCGGCGGCGGGCGCCCCGCCTCCACCGGGTGGCCGGTCGCGTCGGCATCGCCTCGATCCTGGTGCGCGGCGATCGCCGGTGCGGTCCTGTCGCCGTACTCGGTCGCCCGGGCGTTGTCGGCTTCGCCGGATTCGGGCTGCTCGCCGTCGCGTGGGGTTCACAGTGCGCCCTCGCCTCGTATCGAACCATCCGTCGCGGCGACGTCGCCGCGCACCGACGCTGGGCGATCCGGACGTTCGCGCTCACCTACCGCGGCCGTCACCTCCGCCTCTGGCTCGGGGGGCGTGATGATGGGGCGTGCGAGGCCGGGGCGTCGTCGGCAGGGGGTTTAAGGGGGGTTCGACCTCGCCTTCGATCGGGCGTACCACATCGTCCCGTTCCTGGCGTGGGTCCCGAATCTCGATCCGCGCCGTGGTTCGATCATGGCCGGCGGGACGACGTTCTCGCTGTGCCGACGGCATCGACGGCAGCGCTCGACCGTGCGTTCGACGCCACGGATGGACTCGACGTGCGGCTCGGCGGCGGAGCGTCGGCAGTCCAGCAGTACCTTCGCGCCGGATTGGTCGACGAGCTGCACCTGGTCATCGTGCCGGTGCTGTTGGGCGGCGGCGAGCGGCTCTTCACCGACGGGCGGGGCGACGCGGCCCACGTGCGACTCGCCCGCAACGACGGCTGACCGCGACGACGCTCGGAGTCGTCGCGAAGATTCTTTCTGGAAAGCTGTCGAGAACGGTTCGGGCCGTTCGTCATCATCACGAGCCGGGGAGGCGCCCCGGCGAATGAAGGAGCACCTCATGAAGTACATGCTGTTGATCGCCGGCGACCCGGAGAAGTTCGCGACGCTCTCGGCCGACGAACAGGCCGGTTGGATGGGCGAGTACTTCGCCTTCACCGCTGCGTTGCAGGAGTCGGGTGAGATGGTGGCTGGCGACCCGCTGCACGGCGTCGACCGCGATCTCGGTGTCGGTCGACGGCGGCAAGGTCACCACGACCGACGGTCCGTTCGCCGAGACGAAGGAGACCATCGGCGGCTACTACATCGTCGACGTCCCGAACGTGGAGCGGGCGATCGAGCTCGCGGCGCAGATCCCCGACGCCCGAACCGGCAAGGTCGAGGTGCGCCAGGTGATGGAACTGCCCGACGGCATGTAACCCGGTGACTGCTGCGGGCGATCGCGAGCAGTTCGAGCACCTGGTCCGACGGTCGTCGGGCCGGGTGCTCGCCACGCTCATCCGCGACGTCGGCGACATCGACACTGCCGAGGAGGCGCTCGGCGACACGCTCCTGCTCGCCGCCGAGCACTGGCCTCGAACCGGGTTCCCCGATTCACCCGAGGCGTGGCTGTTGACGGTCGCGCGCCGTCGAGCGATCGATCGGATCCGGCGGGAACGCCAACGCGACACCCGACAACAGGCGGCCGTCGCGCTGGCCGACCGCGACGACGCCGTGGCGACGGAACTGGCCGAGGAGCGGTGGCGGTCGGGCATCGACGACGATCGTCTCCGCCTGTTGTTCACCTGTTGCCACCCGGCGTTGGCGCTCGAGGCCCAGATCGCGCTCACGCTGCGGACGGTCGGCGGGCTGACCACCGCCGAGATCGCCCGTGCGTTCCTCGTGCCGGAGGCGACCATGGCGCAGCGGCTCGTGCGGGCGAAGCGCAAGATTCGGCTTGCCGCCATCCCCTACCGGGTCCCCGACGGTCACGAGCTGCCCGATCGCCTGGCGGGTGTGCTGCGCGTCGTCTACCTGATCTTCAACGAGGGCTACCTGGCGACCACCGGCGACGATCCGATGCGCCCAGCGCTCGCCGAACACGCGATCGACCTCGCTCGCCTCCTCACCCAGCTGATGCCCGATGAACCCGAGACGACGGGTCTGCTGGCGCTGACGATCGTGACCCACGCTCGCCGCGACGCCCGGTTCGACGGGAACGGCCAGTTGCTCACGACCGAGCGTCAGGACCGCTCGCGATGGCATCGGGACGAGATCGCGGAGGGCGAACGGCTCGTCGAGGCGGCGCTGCGCCGGAGGTCGCCGGGCCGCTATCAGCTCCAGGCCGCGATCGCCGTGCTCAACGCGACGGCAGCCACCTTCGAGGACACCGACTGGCGACAGATCTCTGCGCTCTACGGCGAGTTGTACCGCTTCGAACCCACCCCGGTCGTCGAGCTGAACCGTGCCGTCGCTGTGGCCTTCGGGTTCGGGCTCGACGTCGGGTTGGCGTTGGTCGACGCGCTCGTCGAGCGAGGTGAGTTGGCCGACTACCACCTGCTGCACGCGACCCGCGGCGACCTGTTGCACCGCCTCGGCCGAGGCGTCGAGGCCTCCGAGGCGTTCCGGACCGCCATCGCCCTCACCGAGCTTCCCGCCGAGCTGGCGTACCTGCGCGGCCGGCTCGACGACTCGACGACACGACGGGCGTCGGGCCCGATCACGTAGAGTCCGAGAGACGTCGGACCCAACGTGGGAGTGGTGCAATGAGCGATCAGCCGCAGGGGCCTGACTGGTGGCAGGCCTCGGATTTCAAGTGGTACCCGCCACAGCCACCGGCCGCACCGCAGCCACCGGCACCGCCGACGTTCCAGACGCCGCCCTCGTTCCAGGCACCACCCTCGTACCAGGCAGCGCCCTCCTACCAGGCGCCGTCCTACCAGGCTCCACCCGCCTACCCGATCCCGCCGTACCCCACGGCACCGAAGAAGTCGAAGGCGGGCTGGATCATCGGCGGCATCCTCGTCGTCGTCCTCCTCATGTTCGGTGGCTGCGCGGCCTTCCTCTTCGCGGCGGGCAACAGTGTCGAGGAGGCCCGAGCCAACAAGGCCACCGTGGTCGAATCGACCGTGCCGGGCGAGCCGAGCGCCTCGGTCCCGGCCACCGACGGCGACGGCGGGGCCGGCAGCCGCCAGTCACCGGTCGAACCGGGGGTCGCGGTCGACCTCGGCAACGGATGGACCGTGAAGGTCGACTCCGCCGACGTGAGCCCCGGCGCCACCGCCGCCGTCACGGGCGCCAACCCGCTCAACGACCAGCCTCCGGCGGGGTTTCGTTACATCACGGTCGCAATGACGGCGACGTTCGCCGGTCGGTCCGATGCGGAGACCGAGAGCCCAACGCTGGGGTTCTCGGCGTCGGTGTTCGGTTCGGCTGGAGTCGAGCGCAACTCCTACGACGCGTTCGTCGTGCCGCCCGACCCCCAGTTCGACGGCATCGCCGAATTGGCAGGCGGGGGCACGGCGTCGGGCAACCTCGCCTTCCAGGTGGGAGCCGACGAGACCGATCTCGTGCTGCGCGTCACCTCCGTGCTCACGTTCGACGACACGGAGACCTGGATCCGCCTCGGCTGAATGGCCACACGGATCGGCCGGTTCGGGCCCTTCGACCATGTCGGAGCGCGCCGGCGACCCGTAGGTTGAGGGCATGGACGAGATCGAGGTCTTCGCAGAGATCACCTGCCCCTTCACCCACGTCGGGCTGCACCGCCTGATCGAGGAACGTGACCGGCGTGACCGGTCGACCCCACACTTCCGGGTTCGGGCGTGGCCCCTCGAGCTGGTGAACGGTGAACCCTTGGACGGCGCCGCCGTGGCCGAGAAGGCAGCAGCGTTGCGGGAAGAGGTCGCACCCGACCTGTTCACCCACGTCGACCCGGCGAACTGGCCGACCTCGAGCCGACCGGCGTTCGCGCTCGTCGAGAAGGCCTACCGCCACGGGCCGGCGGTCGGCGAGGCCGTCAGCGTGGCCGTGCGCGACGCGCTGTTCGAACGAGGTCAGGACATCAGCGACCCCGACGTCCTCGAGCACATCGCCGACTCGTACGGGCTCGGGCCGGTCATGCCGTCCGACGACGCGCAGGTCGACACCGATTGGGAGGACGGCCGCCGCCGCGACGTGGTCGGGTCGCCGCACTTCTTCCTGGGCGACGACGGCGTCTTCTGTCCGACGCTCGACATCACCAAGGTCGACGGACGGCTGCACATCGCCATCGACCAACCGGCGTTCGACGCGTTCGTCGAGCAGGTCTTCACCTGAGCCACGGTCGGGGACCTTCGCCCCGGTCGCGGCGTCGTTCCGCGGTCCGACACTCGGACTCGACGGGCTGAATCTCCACCGGCGCGGAAGTGGATCGCGACGCCGGTGCACGCCGGCCGACTGCTGGGATCGATCCGCAAGATGCTCGCCGGACGTGCGCTGCCCGCCGATTGGTGGGGTGGCGGCGCGACCCGACCGTCGGGGTTGCTGGCCCTCAGGTCGCGACGAGGGCGGACGTGACCCTCGACAGCTCGGCACGAACGGCGTCGATGTCGGCACCGGCCCGGGCCTGCTCGGCCGCGTTCCGCACGACCGACGCGATCAGCATCGTGACGATGTCGGTGTTGCGCTCCGGATCGCCGCCGAAGGCCTCGTCGAGCACTCGGGCGAGCGACGCGTAGAGCTCCCGGTGACCGGCCCCCAACTCGGCGCGGACGTCGTCGGACAAATTGGTCATCTCGTTGGACGCCATGAGCATCGCCGCATGGTCGGGCGCGGTGAGATAGTCGAACTGGGCGTCGACCCAGCGGGCAATGCGATCCGCGGGAGGTTCGTCGGCCTCGGCGATCACCGCGCACAGCTCGACGAGTGGGGCGATCGTGATGCGGAACCAGGCTGCGAGGATGTGGCCCTTGTCGGGGAAGTACCGATACAGCGAGTTGCGGGCGAGGCCGACCTCCTTGGCGATGTCGCCGAGGTTGACGTTGCGGACGCCACGTTCGTTGAACAGACGGATCGCCGCCTCGATGACCGCCGCCTCCTGACGCGCAACGTGCTCGTGCACGGAGTCGGCGGCGATCTTGGGCATCGGTCAGACGATAGCGGTGTGCTCGGCGTCGTCGACCCGGCCCGACCGCAGGTGGAGGTGACGGGACGATCCGACGAGCTGGTCGGGAGCGTGGGTGACGATCAGGGCGGCCATTCCCCGCTGTCGCGCCTCGTCGACGAGCAGTGCCATGACCTCGCGCCCACGGGCCTCATCGAGCGACGCCGTCGGCTCGTCGGCGAGGAGGATCGCGGGGTCGTTCATGAGGGCCCGGGCGATGCCGACGCGCTGGCGTTCGCCGCCCGACAGCTGGGACGGCAGGCGATCAGCTCGTGACGCGAGACCGACCGAGGCCAGCAGCTCGCGGGCGTGTCGTCGGGCCGGCCCGTTGAGCGTGCCGGCGATGTGGGCGACGAGTTCGACCTGTTCGACCGCGGTGAGGGACGGGAACAGGTTCGACGACTGGAACACCATGCCGAGCCGCTGGTTGCGGAGCTCGGCGAGCCGACGGGCCGGCAGGTGGGCGGTGTCGGTGCCGTCGAGGATGACCCGGCCCGACGTGGGAACCCGGAGCAGTGCGGCGACGGCCAGCAGGGTCGACTTCCCCGAGCCCGATGCGCCGGTCAGCTTCACGACCTCACCGGCTTCGACGCGCAGGTCGACACCGTCGAGGATCCTCAGCGTCTCGGTGCCGTCGGGCACGACGACGTCGACCCCCTGGAGCTCGAGTGCGGCGTTCTGGTTCATCAGGGGCCTCAGTTCTCGCTGCTCAGGGCAACGATCGGGTCGACGGACGTGATGCGGCGGACGGCGACGAGGCTGCCGGCCATGCCGAGGAGGACGAGGGCCAGTACCGAGGTGACGATCGGTGAGGCCTCCAGGCTGAACGGGACTTCCTCGGGCACGAGGGCGCCGACACCCAGCACGATCGCCGCGCCGACGAGGACGGCGGTGACCAACACGATGGCGAGCTGTCCGAGCGCGTCGCGGACGACGTAGCCGTTGGAGGCACCGAGGGCCTTGAGCAGACCGATCTGGCGGGTGCGCTGGATCGTCCACACGGTGAAGAAGGCACCGACGATGAGCGCCGAGATGACGAGCAGGAACCCGCGGATGAGGGTCATCGTTGCGCTCTCGGCGGAGAAGCCGGGCGAGCCGGCGTAGGAGGCCTCCTTGGTCTCGACCTCGGTGCCGGCGGCCTTGTCGACCGCGGCGAACGACGCGTCGCCGTCGGTGCGGACGGCGATCGCGGAGAAGCGGCCCCGGGCGTTGTCGCCGTACACGAGCGACTGCCACGTCGCGAGCGACGAGAAGGCGATGTCGACGTGGCCGTAGGACCCGGCGTAGGTGAACCCGAGCACCGGGAGGGTGGTGTCGACGCCGACGATCGTGAGCTGGTCGCCGACCTTCACACCCTCGGACTCGAACTCGTGGCTCAGGACCAGCCCGGGCGTGCCCTTGAGCGCGGCCTGGGCGTCGGAGCGAGGGGTGAGGAAGGTGCCGGGTTCCACGCCGAAGAGGGCGATGTCGATGGTGTCACCGTTGGCACGCTTCGCGTTGAAGAACGACACACCGAGGGGTGAGACCTCGACGTCGCCGCCGGACTCGGCGGCGAGCTCCTTCCACGGATCGAGGTTCTTGTCGGTGAGGGTCGAGCGACTGAAGCTGTTCTCGGCGCCGCTCTGGAGGGCGAGGTGGGTGAGGGGCAGCGCTCGGAGCCCCGAGATGCCGTCGTCGACGAGCCCATTGGCCAGACCGGACAGGACGGTCGTGAGGAGGGCGACCAGCCCGATGACCACGCCGACGAGGACGAACCGACCTCGGGCGACGCGGAGATCTCTCAACGCAAGGAACATGATCCACCTCGTTCGAATCTTGGCGACAACATGTCGACATGATATCGACGCTGTGTCGACATAGGGACTACTCCGGCCCGACTGACGGCGCCAATCGGCGATGTGTGCTCATCGGAGCGGGTCGGCCTGGGTCCGGTGCGACGGTCGAAGGGTTCGGCGCTCGTACGCGACGTGCTCGCCGACGATCGCGAATGACCACGTACGTCGACTCCAGTGCGCTGCTCAAGCGCTACGTGGACGAAGCGGATTCCGATGTGGCCGACCGGCTCATCGGTGAGATCCTGGGAGTGCGGTCGCTCGACGCCATCCACCTCGCATCGGCGCAGCGGCTGCAGATCCACGACGGTCACCTTCGTCACGTTCGACCTCCGCCAGGCGCAGGCGGCCCGAGCGCTCGGGTTCACCGTGCGGGGAGCTTGACCGACTCGGGCGATCAGCTCACGCGGCGCCCGCCGGTCCCGACGTTCAGCTCGAGGCGCGAGCCACCGGCGCTGATGTCCATCCCCTTGCCCAGGGCGCATTGCTCGGCCCACGGGCTCGAGTGGCGGGGGTGGTCGCGGAGCGGCCGGGCGGTTCCGTCGAGCGAGAAGCCTCCCTGCGTTCCGAGGCGGAGCGTGCCCTCGATCGGCGAGGTGTACGTCACGTCGATCTCGGGACCGGTGCGAACGACGACCGGGGCGGCCGCGGTCACAGCGGCGACGAACGCACCGAACGCGGCGCTGCCGGACAGCGCAGGGTGATCCGCGGCGCGGCCGACCTCGCAGATCCACACGTTGTCGGCGCCGCCCGGAGCGACGAGATCGAACGGCAGGGTGTGACCGCCCGTCGACTCACCCGGCGCGTACGCCCGCCAGTGCGCCGGCCGCTCGGACCACAGCGCGACGTACCCCTCGCCCTTGCGGCCGATGACCCATCCGTCCTGCTCGACGATCTCGTCGAAGCGGTCCTGCGGGAAGAAGGCATGGGTGAAGTGCTCGTAGCCGAACAACGGCCCGAGGAGGTTGTCGGTGGGCGACGCGTACCGCGGACGGTAGATGTGCACGGCAGCCCGTCCGACCTGGGCCGTGCGCGGCATCGACGCCGTGCCGGTCCAGTAGCCGTTGTCGTTGCCCCAGTCGGCCGACGGACGGAGGTCGTTGGACGGATGGGTCGTGAACACGAGCGCCTCGGGATCGAGCGTCGCCTGCCACACGTGCACCTGCTCCATCGCGTCACCGAACCGGTGGTCGACGACCGACGAGAGCATCACGTCGGGGCTCCGCCAGGTGTAGGTGTGCGCCTCGCCGAGGACGCCCGCGGCCGCGAACGGCGCGAGTTCACGGATGACCACCTGGAGAATGCCGGGGTTCAGGTCGGCGAACTGCTTCACTGCGCTGAACTTCTGGAACAGCTCGGAGTCGAAGAGCTGCCAGCGCTTGGCGGCATCGAGGGTCGCGGGCACCATCTGCCACACGGTGAGCGCCCCTTGCGACCACCAGAACGGGAGGTTCGCGGCGTTGTACTCGTAGCCGTACGCGCCCTGGGGGTCGAGCGAGAAGTCCTCGTGGGGGTCGAGCACCACGCCGTGCCGCTCGCGGATCGTCGCGACCTCACTGCTCCGGGCCGCCTCCTGGATCGCGGCGGGCAGACGGTACTTCGTGGAACCGATGAGAAACGCCGGGCCGATGTCGGGGCCGTTGAACGGCTGAGCGGTCGTGTCGAACAGCAGCTTGGCCGTCTGGAACGACGACTCGACGAGCGAGTTGGTCTTCGAGACCTTGTAGGCGCGGCCGTGGGTCACGCCGTAGGCGCCACGGATCGTGTGCGTGGCCACGTCGTAGAAACACAGGTCGATCACGGCAGCCGCCCGGCTGACGATCTCGGGGTCGTCGGCGAACTCGACGAGGGTCAGGAGCGGCGCGTAGTCGTATTTCATGTAGGTGTTCGAGTGCCACTCGAAGAACCCGAAGCGGGCGCGTTCGTCGAGCCAGTCGAGCAGCGGTTGGCGGGTCCGAGCGGCGTGCTGCGCTCCGGTGAGCCCGGTGTAGGTGAACACCCGGTCGGGTAGAGCGAGGCCACCGAGGTACTCGTCGACCGCGAAGATCATCCGGTGGTTCTCCGACCAGAACCACTTGTTGTCGACGTCTCCCGCGGGGAGCGGGTCGTCGTAGCGGTACCGGAACCCGGCGATGGCGTCCTCGATCGCGGTGATCGTCGCCGCCGGGAGCGTTCCTGCGCCGAGGCGCAGGATCCACTGGTAGTTCATGAGATCGAAGTCGGCGGTGTCGTAGTACGGATCCGGGTCGACGAGCGCAGCGGTCACGGCGCTCGGGTCCCAGACGAAACCGGGTTCACGCTGCGCTCGCACGAGATGGGTGGCGACGCTGGCACCGCTCGTCGGTTGCAGCGACTGGGTCGCCACGGTCAGGTAGGCGTCGGCTCGCTGCTGGAACGCCACCTCGTCGATGAGGCCGACGCTGCCGGGGGCCGGCAACGGGACGGGCCCGCCGATGTTCGGGGCCGCGCACGTCGGCGACGGCACGGGTGGCGCCTCGCCGGGCGCGCACCCCGGCAGCCACACAGCGCCCGCGCCGGCAGCGCTCGCGAACAGGAACTGACGGCGTGTCGCCCGCATTGCTTCTCCCCCCGGTTGCCACATGCCATGTGACTCGTGTCAGCTTGCCCCATCGTGGGTCGGTCGGCCACCCCGGAAGTCGGCCATGATGTCGGCGTGGCGACGACAGGTGTGGTGGTGGGTGCGGGCGACCGCGGGTTCGACGCGTACGCGACACTCCTGCTCGACGAACCCGAGCTGGGCCGCATCGTCGCGGTCGCCGACCCCGATGCCGGTCGACGCGCACGGTTCGCCGAGCGCTACTCCCTGGGGACGGCCGACTGCTTCGACGGCTGGGAGTCATTGTTCGCAGGGCCGCGGCGCGCCGATTACGCGATCATCGCCACCGGCGACACGCACCATGTGACGCCGACGCTCTTGGCGCTCGCCGCCGGCTACCACGTGCTGTTGGAGAAGCCGATGGCGTTGGACGAGGTCGACTGCCGCCGCATCGTCGAGGCCGCTGCCGCCGCCGGTCGATCGGTCGCGGTGTGCCACGTGTACCGGCACTCACACCTCTTCCATCGTTTGCACGAGGTGATCGAGTCGGGCGCACTCGGCGACGTTCTGACGATCCAGTTGTCGGAGAACGTCGCCTATTGGCACTGCGCACTCCTACGTCCGCGGGCACACCCGGCGCAGCGAGGTGCCGTGGTTGTTGCAGAAGTCGTGCCACGACCTCGACCTGCTGTCCTGGATCGCGGGCGCCCCCGCGGCTCAGGTGTCGTCGTTCCTGCGGCCGACCGAGTTGACGCTGCGCAACGTTCCAGACGGCGCGCCCGAGTACTGCATCGAGGGGTGTCCGCACTCCTCGACGTGCCCCTACGACGCGGTGGCCACCTACCGGGATCTGGGTCCAGCGCTCACCGACCTCTCCATGGCCGAGCGGCCCGTCGGGCTGGGCGTCGGGGCGTCGGTCCTGAAGAAGGTGCGGCCGGCGCTCGTCGCCTCGCCGATCCCGGCCGTGGCCAAGCGCGCCGAGTGGTGGCGCTGGCCCGTCGCCGCGGTCACCGACGATCACACGCCCGCCGGGCTCGATCACGCGCTGCGTACCACCCGCTGGGGCCGGTGCGCGTACCGCGTCGAGGACAACGACCAGCCGTCGGGCCAGACGGTGTCGGTCCGGTTCGCGAACGACGTCCTCGCCAACTTCACGTTGCAGTCGACGTCGCACCGGGCGATGCGGTCGGTGCGGGTCAACGGCACGGCCGGGTCGGCGTGGGGTGAACTGCACGCGCTCGACGGTTGGTTGCACGTCGCCGACCACAAGAGCGGAAAGATCCGCAAGCAGCGCATCCCGACGGCGTACGACGGCCACGGCGGCGGCGAGCGCCCGCTGTTCCGCGACTTCCTCGCCGCCATCGAAGCCGGGCGGGAACCGTCGCCGTCGGCGACCGAGAGCCTCGAGAGCCATCGGATCGCGTTCGGCGCGATGGAGTCGGCCCGCACCGGCCGGATCGTCGACCTGGCCTGAACTGCACTGCCCGACGCCGACTGTCGATTCCGGTCGGTGCCGTTCGTAGAGGAGACGGGGGCAGGACTCGCCTGCCGCCGACGTCAACGGAGGATGTCATGAGGAAGCTGGTCGTCTCGGAGTTCGTATCGCTCGACGGGATCGTCGAGGCCCCCGGGGGTGAGGACGGCTACCGCCACGGCGGCTGGACCATCCCCTACTTCAGCCCCGAGTTGGGCGAGTACAAGACGGCCGAGCTGTTGGCAGCCGACGCGTTGCTGCTCGGCCGGGTGCAGTACGAGGGATTCGCCGAAGCGTGGCCGGAGCGCTCCGGCGATCCGATGTCCGACCACATGAACGCCATGGCGAAGTACGTCGTCTCGGCATCACTGCAGGATCCGGCCTGGAACAACACACACCTGTTGGGCGGCGACATGGTGACCGCAGTGACTGCGCTGAAGAAGGCCGCCGGTGCGGACATCCTCGTCGCCGGCTCAGCGACGCTCGTGCGCTCGCTGTTCGAGGCCGACCTGGTCGACGAACTCCGCATGGCGATCTACCCGCTGACGCTGGGATCGGGAAAGCGGCTGTTCCCCGACGACAGTCACCTGCACTTCGAGCTGGACGCGGTCACCACGATTCCGACGGGAGTGATCCTCGCCTCGTACCGACGGGCCGAGGCTCCGGCCGCCGTCGGGTTCGACTACGGGTCCATGGTGGAGCCGACGTCGGAGAGCTGACCGGCGGCACGTCCGCGATCAGCTGTCGGTCGTGGCGTCGGGCTGGGGGCGACGCAGGTCGATGACGCAGTTCGTGCCACCGTCAGCGTTGGGGGAGATCGCGTCGGCGGCGGGATCGTCGTGCCAACGACCGTCACCGTCGAGGTAGCGGAACGCGTACTGGCCACCCTCGTCGAGGACGACCGTGGCGCTGCGCAGGGACCCCTTCTTGCGAAGCGGGGTCGCCGTTGGATCCCAGTCGTTGAAGTCGCCCACCACCGACGTCGGCCGATCCAGCCATTCGGTCGGAATGGAGAACGTGACCTTCACGCGGCCACCGCGCCGCTGGAACTTCTTGTCGATCACGATGCTCTCCTGTCGCTCCGGGTCTGTGCCCGCCCGTAGGTAGATCGTGCAACCGGATCCCCCGACCGACCAGGGACCAAGGGCCCGACCGGTGTACGGGGCGGCCCGGTCAGGCCTCCGGTTCGATCGACTGCAGCTCGAACTCGGCGTCCTCGGTGTAGGTGGTCTCGCCGATGATCGTGTCGGTGCGCACCTCGATGCGGCGTTCGTTTCGCAGCGGCAGTCCGTCCGCAGCGGCGAACCACACGTCGGCCTGCTCGGTGCCGTCCTGCCCACCCGACATGGTGCGCTCACGGTGGTAGTGGAGCGCTTCGACCGGCTCGCCTCCGATCGTCAGCGTCTCGGCACCGACGAATCGGTAGGGCCCGGCGCTCCGTGACGCGGCCGGATCGTCGGTCGGTTCGCTGTGACAGGTCTGCGTCCACTCGTCGCCGGGTTCGGCGTCGAGTCGGATCGTCACCGACGAGTCGCAGGCGAACGTCGACGTGGTCTCGTTGGCGAAGACGCCGAAGTCCCACCGTTGAAAGGTCGAGCCGCCCCGCTCGTCGAGGATGCCGTCGGTGGCGCAGTACTCCCACGACTGCCAGTGATTCGAGTGGAAGTCGATCCGGAACGTCCAGCACCCGTCGGGCCGATGCGTGACGGTCGCCGGCATGTCGGGGCCCTCGAGCTGCTCCTTGGGCGGGGTACTCAGCGCGTCGGTACCGCTGCCCCGGTAGCGGTAGACGCCCTGCTCCGGCCGGAGCACACCTTGCACCGGGGCGATCGACGTGGCCGTGCCGATACGCCGGCCGGCCTCGTCGGAACTCACCTCGTGTCCGGACGATCCACCCCAGACCACGATGCCGACGACCACGGCGATCGCCACGGCCAACGCGGCGACGACGCCGAGCACGACCCGGCGGCGGGTGGTGCCCACGTCGGTCGACGTCGACTCGGTCACGGCCGGATACCGGCGAGCCGCGGTGCGTGCGCGGCCTCGACGAGGTCGGCGACATCGGCGCCGCTCAGGGTCTCGCGTTCGACGAGCGCGGCGGCGATGGCGTCGAGCGCAGCGCGGTACCGCTCCAGGCAGTCGCGGGCACGAGCCGCCTGGGCCTCGAGGATCTTCTCGGTCTCGGAGTCGATGAGCCGCGCCGTCTCGTCGGAGTAGTCGCGGGTCTGCACGAGGTCCTCCCCCAGGAAGACCGCAGAGTTCGATCCCCAGGCGAGGTGGCCGAGTTTGGGTGACATGCCCCACTCGCGGACCATTCGACGGGCGAGCTCGGTGGCCTGAACGAGGTCGTCGTGGGCCCCGGTCGACGCGACGCCGAAGACGATCTCCTCGGCGGTGCGACCGGCGAGCCGTACAGCGAGGGCGTCGTCGAGGGCCGGGCGTTGTTCGATGACCCGCTCACGCTCGGGCAGCTGCTGGGTGGAACCGAGCGACAGGCCGGCAGGCAGGATCGTCACCTTGTGCACCGGGTCGGCGTGCTCGAGGAGGTGGGCGACGAGCGCGTGTCCGGCCTCGTGCGCGGCGAGCACCCGCTGCTCTTCGGGCCCGACGACGAGCGCCGACCGTTCGAGGCCGAGGAGGAGCCGATCGCGGGCCGTCTCGAAGTCCGCGGCCGAGATGATCTCCGCGCCGCGGCGCACGGTGGCGAGCGCGGCCTCGTTGACCAGGTTGGCGAGGTCGGCGCCGCTCATGCCCGGGGTGCCACGGGCAACGAGATCGAGGTCGACGTCGGGGGCGAGGTGCTTGCCCTTCGCGTGCACGGCGAGGATCTCGGTGCGCTCCTGTTGGCTCGGGAGCGGGATGACGACCTGGCGATCGAAGCGGCCGGCGCGCAGGAGCGCCGGGTCCAAGATGTCGGGACGGTTGGTCGCGGCGAGCACCACGATGCCCTCGGTCACCTCGAAGCCGTCCATCTCCGAGAGGATCTGGTTGAGGGTCTGCTCCCGTTCGTCCTGGCCACCGCCGAGCCCGGCGCCGCGCTTGCGGCCGATGGCATCGATCTCGTCGATGAACACGATGCACGGGTGCTGCTTGCGGGCCGTATCGAAGAGGTCGCGGACACGGGCCGCACCCACGCCGACGAACATCTCGAGGAACTCCGACGCGGTGATCGACAGGAACGGCACCCCCGCCTCGCCGGCGATGGCGCGGGCGAACAGGGTCTTGCCGGTGCCGGGCGGGCCGACGAGCAGCAGCCCCTTCGGGATGTGGGCACCGACGGCGGCGAACTTGTCGGGGTGGCCGAGGAAGTCGACGACCTCGCGGATCTCGTGCTTCACCGCGTCGTAGCCGGCGACGTCGTCGAACGTCGTCGTCGGCCGGGTGGTGTCGTGCACGCGGACCCGGCTCCGCCCGAAGGCGGCGAACCCACCGGCCTGGCGTTGGGCTCGGCGCGACATCCAGACGATCGCGCCGACGATCAGCACCATCGGGAGCAGCAGGGTCAGCAGCGACCCCAACCATGTCGACGGCTCCGCCACGTAGTTGCGGGCGACGTCGTTGCGGGCGAGCCGGGCGATGTCGGCGTCGGGCAGGCCGCCGGCCGGGCCCTGGGTCGTGAACCGGTCGCCCGTCGTCGTCGTGCCGTCGATCGAGCCCGAACCGGTCTGGAACGTGACCTCCTTGACCTTGCCGGCGTCGACGCGGGCGAGGAAGGTCGAGTACTCGATCGTGCTCGTCGCGGCGGTGGTCCCCTGCCGGGCCAGCAACGCGCCGAGCCCGACGAGCAGCGCGACGCCGGCGGCGAGCCACCACCAACGCTGAGCGCGTGACGCTCCTCGGACCGTCGAAGCGGTGTGGCGGAACGGATGGTCGGGCGGTTGGACCTGCATCGACCGGTCAGCCCAGGAAGTACGTCAGCAGGGCCAGGACCATGATGATCACGACGACGCCGACCACCCACGCCACATCGAACTCGAGGTCGCCCAGCCGCGTTCGACGATCCCACTTCACCTGCGCCTTGGACCCGACCTTGGGGAGGTGACTGGGGTGAGGGTGGGGCTTTTGGGACGTGCTCTTCTTGCGACCGTTGGTCATGGTCCCACCCAATCAGTTCGGGCGGGCGGGCACCCGGGTCCTTGGTCACCTTCTGGGGGACGTCTATCGTTCCGGGCCTCGGAACGGGGCAGGACGGGATGAGCGACACGCCAATCGATGTGAGCTGGTGGCTCGCCTCCGATGGGAAGTGGTACCCGCCGTCGTTCCGACCCGATTCGACACCGGCCGACGCGGACGGCGGCCTGCCACCGGCTCGACCGGAGCCCCCGACGCTGCCGCCGTCGGCCCGCGCCACGGCCGACGCGTTGGCCGGCCTCCCCGCCGACTTCCACATCGTGCACGGCTTCGGGCCGGGCTCGCGGCGCCACGTCGTCAACCACCTCGTCATCGGGCCGACCGGGGTGTGGGTCGTCATCGCGGCGCACGAGCCGGGGGTCCTGGTCAAGCAGGCGGGCACGTTGTGGAACGGCGATACCTCCATCTCGACCAAGGTCGAGCAGGTCGAGACGCTCGCCCGGTTCGCGCGGCACCTGCTCGGTTGCGAGACCAACTCGGTCCTCTGCTTCACGACCGCAACGCTGCCGCGCCGGGCGCAGATGGTCGGCCGGGTGCGGGTCCTCGAGCTCGGTGTCCTGACCGATCACCTCGCGGGTGGCCACCCGACGCTCGGGCCGGACCGGGTCGCGGCGGTGCTCGCTCGGGTCGACGAGTGGCTCCGGCAGGCGCCGGCCCTGTCGACCACTCCCCCGCCGCCGCCTCGGGGAGCGTCGCTCCGACGACGGATCGGGATCGGCGCCGGCATCGCCGCCGCCATCGTCACCGGGGCAACGTTGAGTGCGTCGTTCCTCACCGACGTGTCCGTGGCGCGAACCGAATCGGTGCGTCCCACCAGTACCACCGCTCCTCCGACGACGATCGGGGCGCCGGAGAAGCTGTTGGAGGTCGACATCAGCTGTCCCCGGCTCGGTCTCGGCTACCAGCTCATCCCGCGGACCGTGTCGACGGGCCTCGACCTGTTGCAGGTCGCGGCGACCGTCGACGGACAGCCGCAGTTCATCGGGTCGCTCGCCGCCGGCCTCCCCGGACCACCGATCATCGGAGTCCCACCGTCGACCACGGTCGGATTCGACTACGTCGTCGTCGGCACCGACGAATCAACCGGCCCGCCGAACCACGTCGACATCTCCACGCCGCCCTGGCCCTGCTGAACGAGGGCCCTGCTGAACGAGCCGACCTCACTGTCAGGCGTCGATGAGATGCTCGCCGACATGCTCAACGTGCTTGTCTCCACTCTCGAAACACAGGGCTCGGTTCCGGGCGACTTCTCCTACGTACCCGCCGGCGAACTCGTCGGTCGGTACAGCCTGGTGTGCGACAGCGAACGCCCGGACGGAACGGGCTGCGGTTGTGGTCGCGCCTTCGGTGGGTTCACGACCCATCGCAGCACCACCACGGCCATGGTCGTCGAACGTGACATGACCGAGGCCGACTGGCGGAAGGCGCTGTACGACACCTTGGTCGCCACCGGCTGGGCGGGGTTGATGCGCGACGACGCCCTCGCGGGCCTCGTCGACGATCTCGTGGAACACGACCTGCACCACATCGCCGAGATCCCCGCCGGCACCGTGCTCGGGCGCCGGGCGTACAACGAGGGGCGCGGCGACGACGCCAACACCGTCGACACGCTGCTCGACCGGACCCGGCTGCCGCGGCTTGGCTGACGGCGGCCGGAGGTGGTCCGCAGCCGGAGGTCTTGCGCCGGGGAACTCAATCCTCGCAACCCACTCCGTCGCCGTCACGGTCGAGGCCGTAGGGGTCGCCACCGATGACGGTGATCGGCCCGGTCACGTAGGCGGGTCCGTTGCCGCTTCCACCGGCGCAGTCGACATCGGAGGCGATCGGCACGCACGGGGTGTAGTTCGGGTCGCAGCCACCTCCGCCGGCAACCAACGGGACGGGAGCGAAGGTCGCCGGTGGCGCCGTGGGAGGCGGCGCGGTGGGACGCGGCGTGGTGGGACGCGGGGCGGTCGGTGGCGACGTCGTCGGTGGCGAGGTGGTCGGTGGCAGCGTTGGAGCGGCAGTGGTGGGCGGGGGCGGTGAGGTGGAGGGCGCGTCGGTCGGAGGTGGTGCCGTCGTCTCGGGGATCGATGCGGGTGCGACCGTCGTCTCCGGCACGCTCACGACCGGCACGTCGGTCGTGACGATGGCGCGAGGGAGCCCGGTCGGACGGATCTTGACCTCGGTGCCACCGTTGGCCGTCGCCCCGACGGCGAGTGCCCCGATCAGCACCGCGCCGAACGCCGCTCCGACGAGAAGTCCTCCACGGCCCTTGCTCGAGGGCCGGTCATCCGGCGGCGGGCCGACGAACACGGGCTGCGCGTCCGGAGGAGGCGGTGGCATCAGCGCGTCGGGGTACCAATGTCCGTCTGACGCCTGCCAATAGCCCGGGTACCGGTCCGCCATCGCCTCCCCCTCTGCACTCCCACGTGAGGGTTCTTGCCCTGAGCAACCCGGTCCGTGACCACGTCCCTCGTATCTCGCTGTCAGCCCCACGCGGCACCATCTGCCTCATGGCGATGTGCGACCTCTGCACCAGAGACCTGGATGAGGGTCAGCTCGCCCACACCCTGCCCGCAGGCGCGCCGAAGCGGCAGGCTGGGCCTGCTCGCACGTTGTCGGCGGGTGCGCGCCGGCCGGTTCACGGCGGACCGGCGGGCTACGGCGCGGTGGGTCAGGGGCGCGGCAGGTCAGCCGGCGCGCAGGGTCATCTGCGCGGCGGGGTTACCCCGTGTCGAAGAGTTGGTCTTGGCCGGTTTGTCGGGCCCGCCACTCGGCGTCCTTCCCGGCGTATTCGCTCGAGCCGTTCCGCCAGTTCGGTGATGCGTGCGTTCCCGCCCGCCGGCGGTGGGCCCGCCTCGCTGGATGGCACCGCCGATGCCGGCGCCAGTGCGGTGATCCGGTTCTCGACGATCGGCAGGGCTCGGGGCCGGTCGGGCACCGAGTGGGATGGTCGGATTGGTCGGGCGGCGACCATCGGCCGTCGTCCGGTCCCGTCGACCAGCGCCCATTTCTCGAGGGTCTTCAGGTCGTGGTGGTGATCGCACAACAGGTCGAGGTTCGCCAACTCGGTGACCTTGACCCGGGCCCAGTCGGTGCGATGGTCGAACTCGAGTCGCACCGCCCGATCACACCCTTGAGCGGTGCAACAGGCATCGGTGAACAGCTTCGCGATCATCTCCGCGACGGTCGGTTTGCGACCGAGGTTCACGACGTCGATGACCGCTTCACCGTTGGTGAGCACCAGCTGCATGATCGACTCGCCCAACAGGCGGCGCAGTTCAGTGATCGATACCGAGAGCCCACCGATCTCACACACCTCGCCGTGGGCGACACTCCCGCGGAGCAACGCTGCGAGATCGACCCGGATGAGCGTGAGGCGGGTCAACGGCGCCCGCCGGGCCCGGCCTGCCGAACCAGCACCCTCCTTGGCGCTGTTGTGGTCACCCGGTTCGCCAACCCTGTCGCCGCCTCCGGCCACAGCGGTGCGGGCCAGGTCGATGAGTGCGTCGAACGCGTAGTTGTCCCGCGACTCCCGACTGGCCGCGTCACGGTTGGCACGGAACTTCCGGTCGACCTCACGCTGAATCAACGCCTCGAGTTCCTTCAACACATCGATCGGACCCGTGGCCTGGAGGTTGCCGGCACCGTTCCCGTACCAGAACCGCAGACCCCGGTTCTTCCGCACCCGTTCCTCGCGCTGACGTTTCTCGTCCTCGGATCGAACCTCAGCCTTGCGGCGCTCGGCCTCCTGACGCGTCCGCTTCAGCGATTCACGCTGCGCCAGGTCCAACAGATCGTCCTCCGCACCAGGGTTCGCTGCCGCCGCGTCAGCCACCGCACCCGCCGCCTCGGGTGACAGTCTCCCGGCACGCACCGCGTCAGCGGTTGCTTCCAAGCCGTCGAGGTGGCCTGATGTCTCGAGATCGGCACGCGCCCGCCCCGTCGTGGTGCCCTGCTGAGCTGCGAGCCAGTCCGCGGCGGACGCGAACCCTTGGCGTTCCCACTCTCGTGCTTGGGCGGCACGCGCGGTCATCAACACCCGGCCCGACTCGGCGACCCGTTGCACGTCCGCGAACGCGGCCAGCACCTCGGGAGCGAACGGCAATGGAACGTCCTTCGGTTCCAGCCCCGACACCACCGCGCGCAGCGCCACACCGATCGCGGTGATGTCCGAAGCGAGCTGACTCTTCGGCCCACCGCCGTGATGCGAACTGGTGTTCGTAGGCATGACACCAGTCAATCACAGACCCCTGACACTCAGATCAGGCCGGTCGGTTTCGAGCCGGGCGGGGCTCTCGGTCGGCGATCAGGCCGAGTTCGCGGGAGGTGTGCACTGCCCCGGACCGGTCGTTCACACCGAGCTTCCACGTTCTCGAGGTGGACTTCACCGTGTTGACCGACACGAAGAGCTCGGCGGCAATGCCGGCGTAGGAGAGGAGCGTGGACAGGAAGGCCAGCACCTCGTGCTCCTTGTCCGACAGCAACACGGTTGCGGCGGTCGACTCGTCAGGATCACCACCGGCGGTCATCGCCAGGAGCTGGTCGACGACGCCTTCCTCGCCGCGCGTCAGCGGGGCATCACCTGCACGATGTCGCGCATGTACTCGTCGGTGAGCTCGAGCAACGCCTCGATCGCCGGTTCCGAGAACCCGTACTCGCCGAGGTCGACACCGGCGAAGGGGTACCCGGCACCGGCCAACAGACGATGCGCCAGCGCGTCACCGATCAGGAGGACCTGGGTGTGGGGGCTCAGGACGGTCGACCGATGGTCGTCGAGAGCCAGATGGTGAGCGCCGATCGCCTCGACGATCGTGGCCGGGAAGTTCCAGCTCTCGAGCAACCGGCCCGCGATCTGGGCGTGGCTGGCCCCGAACGCGAGCTCCTCGGCTGCACAGAGGGTCGCGTCGTCGAGCACGTCGGTCATCGAGCGGTGCGTGTCGGGATCGAGCACGTCGAGAATCGCCCAGCCGAGATCGTGCAGGAGCCCCATCGAGAAGGCCTCGTCCTTGGAGACGCCGATCGCCGACGACGCTGCGACGCAGCCGGCTGCCGTCGCGGCGGAATGCTCCCAGAACCCGGGCGGCATCTCAGCGCCGCGCTGCACGGTGGAGACCGCTGCGATCGAGCGGACGCCGGGCATGCCGATGACGGCGACGGCCCGAACCGTCGTCGACACGGTGCTGAGCACACCGAAGCTCGCCGAGTTCGCCACTCGCAGCACCTGGCTCGTGAGCACCGGGTCGAGCTCGATGGCGGCGGCGACGGTCGCACCGGTCGACATCGGATGATCGATCGCGCGGAGCACCTGGACGGCGACGGCGTTGAGGGGGCCGAGGCGTTCGATGGCTTCGTCGAGGGGTGACTTCGCCGGCGCTTCGGTTTCGGTCTCGGGTTCGGTTCGCTTGGAACGGCGGGTCAGGAGCATGCGTTGTCTTCCCCGACCATGGCGAGGAGGCCGTGGAGTCCGACCGTTCCGACGCACTCGTCACTGACCTCGATCAGGCCGCTCGCTGCTGTCATTCTGCACCTCCCGTCGCACAACAAATCCCGTCGCGCCTCTCTCAGATCGGCAGGTGGCGCTTCATGCGCAAGGATCTCGCGGCGAAACGGCCGAAAACCACCCCGGGAGGGTGGGTCGCAAGCACCGAAAGGCCGGTCCCGCGGGATCGAGCGGAGAGCGGGCGCCCGGCCGCCCGCACCGGGGAATGCGGACGCGAACCCCACCACACGATGGCATGCTGCCCAGGTTGTCGCCGAGGTTGCGGGCGACACGCATCCCGTCCCCACGTGACTCCAGGGGGGGATGTGGTCTGGGCATCTGAACATCCCCCAGCAGCACCTCTCGGCACAACAGATCGAACGTCACCGCCACGTGCAGCCGTCCCGTCGTCCCATCACCTTCCCTCGCTCGGGTCCCCAGGAACCGCGGGTCGCGCCGACGGCTTCCTGGTGCGCTTGACCAGCTCGACCATCTGGTCTCACGCCGACTTCCTCGATCGTCACCTCCCGGGAGCTCAGAGA
>JBAOIR010000059.1:0-11998 GCA_037045585.1 Microthrixaceae bacterium | reverse complement strand
TGAGCGGGGTGTAGGTCCCGGGCGCGGTACAGGGGCTCTGCGAGTCTGACGGTGTCTTACGCCTAGTAGAATACCGGAGAGCCCCTGTGGAATCGGATCCTACGCGCATGTCCGCGCTGCTTGTCGGGCTGCCCGGCGTGTTCATCGTGCGGGGTCGGTGCTGGCCGAAGGGGTCGGATCGGGGTCCACGTCGAGACGAGCACGACGAACGGCGTTCTGTGTCGGCTGCGGGTCGAGGGCGTGGCTCGAAAAACCGGCGGCCGTAGTGAAGCTGGTCGACCTGGCGTGCTTCGGTCGGGCGACACGGTTGGTGTGGCGCAAGCGGCGATGGCGGTGCCCACACGCCTGGTGTCGGATCAGGTCAGTGGACAGAAGGCAGGACCCGAGGATCGCGCCGCCCCGCCTGTGCGATGACGGATCGGCGCGTGGGCGCGGTGGGTCGGCCGCCACGGGCGGGCGGTGTGCCCGCTCGGTCAACGAGGTTCGCTGACGAGTTCGGCTGTGGTTGGCACACCGTGATGGACGCTGTCGTCGCGATTGGCGAGCAGCTTGTTGACCATCCGGATCGGATCGGCGAGGTGACTGCGCTCGGTCTCGACGAGACCCTGTTCGCCCGGCAAGTACAAGACGCAGTCGTGGTCCACCCAGATCGTCGACGTGCGCCGAGGCCAGCTTCTCGACGTCGTGCCCGGCAGGACTGCGCCGGAGCCGTGCCGATGGCTCGCAGCTCGACCCTCCGAGTGGCGGGATCGGATCGAGTGGGCAACGCTTGATCTGTCGAACAGCTACCGCAGCGTGTTCGACACGATGCTCCCGCTGGCGGTCCAAGTCGCTGACCCGTTCCACGTCGTCAAGCTCGCCGGCACCGCTCTCGATGAGTGCCGCCGACGCGTGCAGAACGAGACGTGCGGGCATCGGGGCCACCGCGACGATCCGCTCTACCGTGTGCGGCGTCGACTCTTGACGATGGCCGCCGAGCGACTCACCGCCGATCAACACGAACGCCTCGTCGGTCTGCTGCGTGCTGGCGACCCGAAACAAGAGGTGTGGTTCGCGTGGAACGCGAAGGAAGTGGTCCGTCAGACATACGCCCACACCGATCCTCAACTCGCCGACGCCTGGGTTGCTGAGATCGTCCGCGACTTCGCTGATGAGTCGATGCCCATCGAGGTTCGACGCCTCGGACGGACCATCAAGAAGTGGGCTGCACAGATCACCGCATGGCACCGGTCGCATGTCTCGAACGGGCCGACCGAGGGCGTCAACAACCTCGCCAAACGCATCAAGCGCGTCGCGTTCGGCCTGGTGAACTTCCGACATCATCGAGTCCGCTGCCTGCTCTACGCCGGCAAACCCGACTGGGCGCTACTCAACACGATCCAACCCTGAAATCCGAAGAGCCGGTTTGTGCCGAGATCACCGAATGGACTCGAGCCAACCTCCGATTGGCGCCGTGGCCGCACGTGCCGGGCCAGTCGATCGTGTTCGAGGGGCGCACGCCGAGCGGGTTCGAGCTGGCGGTCGAACGGCGGGCGCTCTCTGCTCACACGGCACTGCGGTCGCCGCGGCCGATCGTGCAGATCATCTTCTGGCGACCTGAGGACATGGAAGGGCGTCGCGCACGGCGCAGCCTGCAGGTGAGCCTCGACGCAAAGGTGCCGAAGCTCCTCGCCGCGTCACCGGGGGCGAGGACGATCCTCGTGCTCGAGAACCGCGGACTTTTCGCGAGCGAGCGCACCGAAGTTTGTGGCGGACGCTTTTGGGCAGGACTTGAGGCCCCCAGCGGCTGCCGGATGCGATCTACGGGGAGTTCGACGTCGCCCATGGGAACCCGTTGCTGTCGGGCATCTTGGTGGACGGCGTGTGGTGGGAGGGCCTCACGGTCAGGAGCGAGACGTTCCCTGAGGCTCGTTACCTGCGGTTCAACTCGTTACTGGAGCGATGACACACGCAGTGGACCCGGTTGGGAAGAGCGAGCACCGCGAGCACCCAGACCGCCCAGGTCGTCGCGGGGCTAGGTCGCTTCAGCATCGGGCTGCGACTTGCGAGCCTTGCGTATTCGGCTGAACTAGCCTTCGATGGCGACGGCCGAGCCGACTTTGTCGCTGATCGTGGGGCCGCCGACGGTGATCCCGGCAGTCTAGGGCCGAGCAGGCGGTCGTTCGCTCCCCGCCCAGAGTTGTCGTCCCGTGCCCGACTGGTGCACAGTGCCGGAGATCCGCTTGTTGCAGGATTCGCAGGTGGCCATCACGCCTCCATGGCTCGACTGCTTGGGTCACGGTAGGTGGCGGGACGGGCGGTGGCGGTAGGCAACGATCCCGTGCAGGTCACAAGTCGTGGTGGGACGGCAATCTTCGAACGTGACTCCAGAATTCGCCGGCACCATGCACACGATCGGTTTCGATCCGGGCCCGGGTCCGCTCGACGAAGCGATTGAACTGCTCGACGTCGACGGCGAGGTCCGGACCTAAGAGGCGAAGGGCCCAACCGGGGAGCATCTGGAACGTCTTCGATCGATGAGCGCCTCACGCTAGGCGCTCATCGGCGCGCCCGAACACACACGGAAAGCCGTCGCGAACACCCTCGACGCCGCGGTCTCATCGAGCCCGGTAGCCCCAACGCCCTCACAGAGGGCATCCAGCCCACAACCAACCGGCCGTCGCAGGGTTTCGCGACCTTCTCGCCGAGATTGCGCGAGTGACCCTTGGTTGGTTGGTGCCGGGAGGGGGGACTTGAACTCCGACGGGAGGGGTGTTCGATGGGTGTCGGCCAAAGTCGGCGGGGCTCAGAATGCCCACGAATTGGGGGTTTCGAGGATTAGCGAGTTCGGCCACTGACAATCGCTGTCGGCGAGTTTCGGGAGGTGTGTGACCAAATTGTGACCACGCCACCGTGCGCGCTGCGGATACGCCGACCGACCGACCGACCGACCTCGAACGTGTTCACCGTCGCCTGAGCGACTCAGACGGCGTTCGAGGCATGGTTCGACCGTGTGAAGCCATACTCGCCACGTGCCAGATTCGGATCCCTTCTCGATCGACCTCGATGACGATGAACGACGGCTGTTGAGGTGCGGCATCTTGGAGTGGGGTGGTCCTGCTCGATGCACCGAGGAGATGGCGATCGCTCTTGGCTTCGAGAGCGTCCAAGACATCTTCGCCCAGACAGATCGGCTGCGGGACGCACTGAAGACGGGTGCGGCGCTCACCTACATCGACTGGAGTCGGGTGGTGCTCGCCACCGAGGTTGTGTTCGCAAGCGCAGTGATGGGTTCGGGTCACGATTGGTCGGTTACGACGGGCATCTCAGACGCCGACACGATCGTCCTGCTGCGACAAGTCCAGAGGAAGGTCACACGGGCGGCAGGGCGGCGGCTAGGGCACGGAATCGGGACCCGAAATGGACCAGCGCTACCTCCGTAGCTCGCCGGGACCTTCATGCGTGTTTCCGCAACCGTCGCCTGGGCTGCAGCGAGCACACCAGCGTCGAGTCCATCCTGGAGGGGCAGCTGCAGGGATGCGCTCCAGGCGTTGCGACGCCCGACCACCTCTCCCGGCCGATCACTTGGGACCGCGGTAGGGGAGCTTTCGGCGCACGCTGCGTTCAAGGCCGAGACCGGAATCGCGGTCTACTTCGCTGCCCCGCGTAGCCCGTGGGAACGCGGCACAAACGAGAACATCAACGAACTCTGGAGTTGGCGCGATGCGGCTGAATTGCTTTCGCGCCATCGTTCCTAGACGTAACGGAACGCAGCTGACGGGCTGATCCTCGTTGCTCCTACTGCCGGAAGGAGGCCTGAGATGAGGCCGATCGTGAGTCCGAGGACTGGTGCGGCAACAAGGTAGCGCGGGTCGAAAACTGGCTCGCCCGCTGGTCGGATTCCGAGCACCAGCGCTGCCCCTGCCCAACCACCCGTGAAGCCGCCAAGCAGCCCTGCGAGGCAGGTCTCGGAGAGCACGAGAACGAAGATGTGAACTGGTCGAGCACCCATCACACGGCGTAGACCGATCTCAGGGCGCCGAGCCGTGACGGAACTGTATGCGGACAATCCGCCTGCCAGCACAGCTCCGGCAAGTACTACCGCGGCTACGACGACGACAAGATCTCGCACGTCGCTGTCGACCTGACCACCAAGACTGGAAGTATCGAACACGGCGGACCCTTCGATCGCGTCCGGTCGATTCGGCACGAGGGCATCTCCAACCGAGCGTTCTACGGAGCTGGCGTAGCCGGCTTCAACCTTGACGGCGATCGTTGTCGACCCGTCTCCCAACGCAACCTCGACCGACTTCGTGATGACCACGGACGTCAGCAGGGCCGGCACTTCGGGCGACGAGGTGATGACGCCGAGGACGGGACAAGGTACGCCGTCCACGGACACGGTCGGGCCGAGGCTGACAGGACCGAGCGACAGATCTCGCGCGATTCCAGAGCCGACGAACACGCCGTCCCCGGGCGCGAAGCGTTTGTCACCGTCCGTCGGTTGACCGGGGAGGCTGAGATCCAGGGCCACTTCGAGGTTCCCGGCAAACCGGACAACTGGTGCTTGGGACGTGACCGCACCAGCGCTGACGTAACCCTGACCAAGCTCGGTGAGTACGACGGCGGCAGTTGCGCCATCGATGTCCTCGACGCGCCCCGCGGCGTCGTCTGGAAGGCCAACTGAGCTATCCACCACTTGAGCCGTCACGAAGGTCGATCGCTGTGCTGCGAATCGGTCCGAGACGGAGACCCGGGTGGCCTCGGCGAGGCCGAGCACTGCAACCGCACTCCCGATTCCGACAGCTGTGAGCGCCGCCACCGTGGCGATACGTCCGGGACGTGAGAGGACCGTCGCACCGACGTCATCAAGGAGGGCGCGGAGCCGAAGTCGACTGCGAATCTTGCCAGTTGTCATGTCAGATGCGACGACGAGGGCTCGACGCGGCCATCACTGACGACGAGGCGACGTTGTGCTCGCCGAGCCACCTCGTCGGAATGCGTGACGCAGATGATCGTCAAGCCTTGAGCGTGAAGATCATCGAGGATGTCGAGAACAAGACCCGATGTTCCAGAATCAAGGCTTCCCGTTGGCTCATCGGCCAGGAACAGTCTGGGTTGATGGACGAGCGCCCGTGCGATGGCGACCCGCTGGCGTTCGCCGCCGGAAAGCTCACCAGCATCAGCCTGGCTCCGGTGGAGGAGCCCGACTCTGTCGAGTGCCGTTCGACTCCGTTCGGTTGGGTCGCCGCGTCCGCCACGGTAGAGCAACCCGCGTGCGACGTTCTGGGTTGCGCTGAGCCTGTCGTCGAGCAGGAAGGACTGAAACACGAAGCCGATCAGTTCCCCGCGAACGGATGCCCGATCGCTCTCGGAACAAGCCACCATGTCGATGCCCTGCAGTAGATACCTGCCCCCGGTCGGCCGCTCCAGGCCGCCGAGGAGGGAGAGCAGACTCGACTTACCTGCGCCCGAGCGCCCGGTGACTGCGACGTATTCGCCCTCCAAGACGGCCACGTGTGCGTCGACTACGGCGTTGACGATCGGGGGGCCGGGGTACGTCAGCGCCAGGTCGCTCGCGTCCACAAGAAGGCTCATCGAGTGCGACCGGAGCCGAGCACGACGCTGTCGCCTCGACGAAGCATGCCGGAGTCAATGATCTCCACCCATCCATCAACCGTCTGACCGATCGACACTGTGACTGGCCGTTGACGGGTGCCGTCGAGTACCAGCACTCGAGCAGTGTTGGATTCCTCGTCGGGAACGATGGCTGAACTTGGAACCACGAGATCGACTGATCGAGGCGGAACGAGAGCGACCCGCACGGTGACCTCGGATCCATCGATGTAGAGGGCGTTCGGCTCCACTGGCGTCAACTCGACTGTCAGGGTGGACGTGGCCGCGACGCCGTCGGGCAGTGCAGCAGTCTCCGTCGAGACGACGCGTGACCTTGAGTGGTATGGACGGCTGTCCGTCCGTGACCGCGTCGAGACCTGGCTTGAGGAGTGCTCGTTGGGACTGGGTGATGTCAGCCCGCACCAGCTCGGGCCCGGACTCGATCGTCAGAATGATCTCCCCCTCCGTCAACGTCTGACCGAGAACTGCGCCGATCGACACCACACGTCCGGGTAGAGCCCCGAGGACGGCTATTTCCGTGGCCAGCACCACCACACCCTCGCTTCGACTGAACTCCGTGGTAGCGGCTCGAGCGGCGTCGAGTACGCCCTGGGCAGCTGCGGTGTCTCCGGTGGTAGATCGGAGGAGACCCTCGGCATTGTTCTCTGCCCGATCGAGCTCGGCGCGCTTGGCAAGAAGCTGGCCCATCGTCCCCTGGGTCGTCAGCGGCGGAAAGCCGATTGACGCATAGACGTCGAGTATCGCTTGGGTGGTCGTCGGCCCGAAGACGCCCGGCGGATCGTCGCTCAGATGCCCGCAGGCAGCGAGGGCAGTTCTGAGTTGAGCAACGTCGGTGCCAACGTCGCCAGGGCGGAGATCGCGGTACGGCTGTATGACTCCCGCCACTGCGATGATCGGACGATCAGCGACCGAACCGATGAGCCCACATGGCGACACGGTGGCGTCAACCGTCACTGCAAGGCTTGTCAGAACTGGCCGATTGCCCTCGGCGGCGGGCGGCGCAAGCACGTCAGCACCGATCGCGGAGGTGCTTCGCTCCGCGAACGACGAGATGGCTCTGCAGGACTCGAGGTCCGACGGTGTACGTAACCGGTTCGGCTGACACCCGTGTCCGATCGGTGATCTCCGACGGCGATGACGATGTCAGCGCGACGACAACGAGGGAGACCAGCGCCGCAAACGGGAGGATGACCAGTCCCCACCTGGCCACAGCTCCTCCAGCGAAGCGCCGGCGCGGAGGGGACGTCACCTACTTTCGCCACTCGCCAAGCCGAGAGATTCAGCGATTCGGTCGATCTTCTTCGTGTATTGCGTCATGGCCTCGCGTTGCGCTCGCAACTGGGACTCGTGCCCGACAGCTTGGCGAAGTTGCTCGTCGTACTCAGTGGCGTAGACCACCGTGAGGTATCCGGTCGACTCCTGACACTTTGCATCCGCGGTGGCAATCTCGATCTCCTTCGCCACAACCGGCTGGTCAGAAGTCGGCGAATCTGTTCCGTACAACTCTTCGAGGACCTTCACAGCCACGTCACCGTAGTTGTCGGCCCCTTCGACGTACTGGCCGTACCCTTGCTCGCTCAGGCAGCGCTTCCACTTCTCAGTCGCATCGAGGACGTCGGGGTCGGCCATCGTTGAGGAGTAGGCCGCCGACGCGTAGTCGAAGACGAGCGACTGGGGTGGAGCCGGAACCTCCTTGCGCATCTTGGCGACGCATTCGTTGAAGGCGGTCTGCTGCTGATCCGTCAGCTTCCGGCCGTTGAGTTCCAACTGCTCCTTCGTAGCGCCTCCGTCCTGCCGATAGCCCAGCTCAGACGCGACCTTCTGATTGAAGATGCGACGACCGAACTGGTTGGTGGACTTGGGCGTCGCGCCGTTGATGTCCGGTGCTGCCGGAATCGTCCACTCGACGCCCTTCAAATCCATACAGTTCTTGACCAGAACATTCTCGACGTAGTTGGGCCACGTGCTGGATGAGATGCTGACCTCGTCAAGCGGCAACGCATACGCTGCAAGGTCGCGGTGCGAGCCGAGTTCCTGCTCAACAGATCCGAGATCGTCCGACCCGCAGCCGGCTGGCAGGACCGCCGTGGCAGAAGCCACGACGATCGCTGCCGACCAAGCAAGGAAGGGTCGCCTCGGTCGTCCGCCAGGGCGACCCACCATCAGGCGACGCACCAACGGTGTGAGTCGAGCGAATCGTTGAAGCCGACGGGCCCGGATGCGTTCCCAAGGTCGGAGTCTCCGCTGCCGAGCACCTGGAGGAAGCTTGCGCCGCCACCACTCACGTCCTTGTACATGCGGACGTTGCAGGAGTTGCCGAAGTTGACCACCGACGAGACGCTGTCGTGTGGGCTGGTAGTCGTGTTGTAGTAGTAGTCGTTGCCGTAGGCGTTGTCGTCGCCCGACCAGGCTCCGCTCTTCGCCCCATCTCCGAAGGACTGGTAGCTTGCGTCCTTCCAGACACACACGTACCCGCCGCCGGGACAGCTCACGGTCGCTCCCGCGTCCAACGTCACCGCGCCGATGCCCAGCATGGCCACAGCGGCAGCAGCCGCCAACCGGCTGCCAATCACCAATTTTGTCATTCTGATTCCTCCGAGTTCGTTGATGGAAGGCGTCGACTGGGGTTCCCAGACCGTCGCTGTGGAACTCTTTCCATTCAGTCCGGATCTGTGACAAAGAATCTTTTGACCGCGACGGCCTACAGGTCGACCACCGGCTACAGAGAATCGCGAGATCCACTCTGACACATCGGCCATCTCGACCTCGAAGCTTCGACGGCGAGAAGCTTGGCAGTAGCAACGCCTGTTTCGGCGCCTTCAAGGGGCTGCGGCCAGCCGCTTATCGAGGTCGTCTTGAGAGACTCGCCACCTTCTCCGAAGGGGGAACAAGGGCCGTGACGGCGTAGTCGAACTCGCTAGGGCTGGGCGGTGGACCCGACTTGCGGCCAGCTTGCTCGCTCGTCAGCAAGATGACTTCGCCCCGGAATGGGAACGGCCGCTCGAATCGCCGGGCACCGACAAAGTCTGCCATGGCGGTGCCGCTGTCGCGAGCTTCTTGAGGCGGTGCCTCCAAGGCATCCCGCGCACATCGCATCCAATTTATGGGCATATCGATTCAGAGGTCGATCTCGAAGTCAGCGTCGTTGTCGGCTTCGGCGCGTGGCTCGTGTTCGATCGCCATCGTCTGCGCGGCGCTCCGTTGGAGCGAGGACCGGACTTCGTCGACGATGTCGCTTGTGACCTCGGCGACGTGCGCGTCCTCTCGTGACGTGCCGCCGTCGAGGTAGAGGGTGTTGTCGATGCGGCCTCTCGACATCGCTGTGTATGCGGCCTCGTTGGTGAACTGGTCGTCGCCGAGGACGAGGCAGTGGTCGTAGGTGGCGCCCTGGGCTTTGTGAACGGTCATGGCATACCCGTGGGCCAGGTGCCCTTCGGTTGCGTATGAGAACGGGAGCGACACGATGTTGTGGTCGTCGGTTCGGCACCGGATCACCTGGCGGTCGAGGTCGATGTGTTCGATCACACTGCGGGTGCCGTTGAGAACGCCCAGGCGCCGGTCGTTGCGGAGCGATACGACCACGTCACCCTCCGCGAAGCCGGCCCCGGCGAGCGTGACCCGATCGGCACTGATCTCGCCGTCGGCTCGGAGCCGGGTCCGGGCACGTTGGTTGAGTGCGTCGGACTCGGCTCGGGTGGAGGCGAGCATGACCGCGGTCCCGGAGCGCCGTGCGTTGTACCAGTCGTCGACCATCTGCTCTCGGGCGTCTGATCCGGGTGATCCGATCTTGACCCGGCCGTGGTCGAGGTAGGCGTCGACGGCTACATCGGTGTCGCCGACACGAAGGTGAGCGAGCGCGGTCCGTTCCCACGACGACTGTTGACGCCGGTTGGTGGCAAGAAGGCTCGCGTCGAGGCGCTGGCGGAGCCCGGAGAACGCGCCACCCGCTTCGATCTCGGGAAGTTGGCACGGGTCACCCACCAACACCACCTTCGCCCGGGCGTGCTCGGCGTGGTCGAGGAGCCGCAGCAGCTTGCGGGTGCCGACCATCGCGGCCTCATCGACGACGATCACGGTGTTCGAGGCGAGACCTCCTTGTTCGGGGCGGTCCAGGTCGATGAGGAGCCGGTCGATCGTCAACGACGGGATGTCGGCGTCGGTCTGGAGTTGCCGTGCCGCCTTCGCCGCGAGCGCGCACCCGACGACCGTGTTGCCGCTGTCGGTCCAGGCTTGGTTGGCGGCGGCCAGGGCGTAGGTCTTGCCGGCCCCGGCGACGCCTTCGACAACGTCGACTCCGGCGCCGCTGAAACAGACCCGCCACACCATTCGCATCTGCTCGTCACTCAACGTCGGCCGAGCGTCGATCGCGGCATCGACGTGACGGTGATCCGCGGCCCCGACCCCATCGCTGGTACGGCGGACCGCGGTGTCGATGAGTCGGCGTTCGGTCGCCAGCATGTCAGGGGTGCTGAAACGAGCTTCGTCGGTCCTCGCTGACACGATGCGACCGTCTTTGGTTCGGATCGCCGCAATGCCCGTGCCGGTGAGCTGCACGCAGTGGTCGGACGCCATAAAGAGGTCGGCCCACTCGACGATGCTGGTGATCGGCGCCCCGTTCGGCAGCAGCTCGCAGACGCCCTGGATGATCTCGCGGCGCCCGAACATCGACCGGTTCCGGGTCAACCCGTCCGGGCCGGCGAGACGCTCGAACATCAGACCGAGCGGCACGATCCCGATGTCGCCTGGGTGGTCGATGTCGGCGTCGATCTGATCGTAGACCAGCTCCGCATCGAACCCGAGGTCCACGGCGCGTTGCCGCCAACCCTCGAGCAGCGTCTCGGGGGACGCCGAGTGGTCTTTCATACGTCGCGTCGCATAGGCGGCGACCTGGGCAGCTCGAGCTGACTCGCCGCCGTTGGCAGCCATGTGCGCTTCGATCTCGTGGCGTCGGGTCGAGAACTCATCGACCACCCGCATCGGCACCGCGGCAAGGTCGGCGATCCCGCGGCGCACCACCCGCCATTCGACACCCAACGACGTGGCGAGCTGGTGGCGGAGCTCGGCCTCATACAGGTAGCCGACGGTCTTGGACCAGTGGTAAAGCGGCCGGGCATCGAGCGCGGTCCACCGGTCGTCGGGCCCATGGACCAGATTCCCGATCACCACGTGGGTGTGGAGATGTGGGTCACCGGCGCGCGACGTGCGATGCCGGAACGCTGCGGCGACGAACCCGTCACCGGCAACGATCTCGGCGCCACCGTGGCCGCGGCGACCCCGTGACGCTTCCATCTCGAACACCGTGAGCGCTTCACGCACTGCGACAACGTGCGCGTGCCGGACAGCAGTTCGGATGTCGGGGGTGCCGAGACCGTGAAGGATCGACACCGACTTCGGGGCGTTGAACGTCGCATCGAACGCCGCCACCGTCGGAGCCGATCGTGCGGCGGTGATCCTGACGTTCGTTCCCGGATAGCGGTGTTCGAGCACAGCGGTGAAGTCGTCGGGCCGGACCGTGCCGGCCAATCCCAACCGTTGCGCCGCTGCGCCCACCCACTCGCCGGGTGCCTCACGAGTGGTCGCGTAGTACTCCTCGGCGCCATCGGCGACCATGGCCGTGTAGTAGTCGCCGGCCCCGGCGGCGAGCTTGCCGAGACTCAACAAGGCGACGGCCGAACCGGACGACAGGCGTGACCGGCGTCAGTGCACCGTGGTGCAAGTGCGTCGAACGAAATGGCACCTGACCAACACACCGACCAGCCGACCTCGCGACCGATCACGAGTCGAACCGCAACTGATCGACCGACACAAGTCGACGACGACGGCGACCGGGGGCAGCGCTCGGGTGGTCGACACGAGCGGGCGTCGCGTCGGGGGCCACAGCAAGCGGAATCCGAGCGGTGTCGGCGGCGGGCGGGACCGGCTCCGGCTCAGGGGTAACTGGCGACACGATCGGGGCGCCGATCAGCCGCTCCAGGGCCGCCCTGGGCACCCGGAGTTGCCCGCCGACTCGGATCACGCCCAAGCCCTCCCCGCCGCCGGTAGCGAGATCACGGCGAGCGAGTTCGTAGGCGGTCGTGCGGCCGATGCGCAGCACTACGGCCGCTTCGGTGACAGTGAACAGTTCCGGTGTTGACATACGCATTGCTCCAAAGGGTCGAGGGTTCTTGCCCTACCTATCGCGCGCGCAGATCCCGCCAAAGGCGACAACTGTCGAAATATCCCGAGGAAGTACCGCTGTTGCCTTCGCCGTCTACTCGGCCGTGGTGTTCGCCGTCGTCGTTGTGGTCGTCATCGCGATGGTCGCCGGCCCGGTCGGCGACCGTGGTCACCCTGAACGCGACCCTGACCACGTCTGTGTTCAGCCCTGAACACGGACCGATCG
>JBAOIR010000073.1:0-3020 GCA_037045585.1 Microthrixaceae bacterium | reverse complement strand
GTGTCGTCGGCGCGGTCGTCCTCGTCGCCGTCGTGGCGACGCTCGTCGGCGGTCACCGCGCCGTCGAGCCCGGTCACACGGTCGCAGGTCCTGGCGTGATGCGGGGGACCTTCGACCCTGCCGCGCCCGCCGAACCGGGCGCACCCTTGGGGGACACACCCAGGAGGTAGGACCATGAAGATCACCGACGCACTACGCAAGACCGGCCTCTCCATCGGCCCGGGGTGCACGTTGCGGCAGGCCGCTGAGCTGATGGAGTGCAATGCCGTGGGTGCACTCGCCGTCGTCGAGGACGACCGGGCGGTCGGTGTCGTCACCGACCGCGACCTGGTCCGTCGGGCGGTGGCCCGTGGCATCGCGCCCGATGCCCGCGTCGACTCGGTCATGAGCTCGCCGGTCGTGTCGATCGCCGATGACGCCGACCTCCACGACGCAGTCGCGGTGTTCGGTCGGAAGGCGGTCCGTCGGCTCGTCGTCGAGCGCGACGGCCGATTCGTCGGTGTCTTGTCGGCGGACGATCTGCTGATCGACCTGGCGTCGGATCTGGCGGCGGTGGTTCGCCCGATCGGTGCCGAGGTGCTGTTCGGGCACCACGACAGCTCGGTCCCCGCAACCACCTGACGCGGGGCTCACGCTGGGGCTCACGCTGCCCTGCCGGCGTCGGCGCCGCTCGCGCCGGCGCCCGCAGGAGATCGTCAGCCGAGGGTGCGTCGGGCCGCTTCGACGACCAGCCGTCGTTCCGCGACGGCGATCGCCCCACACGCCGGGGCCACGGCGTGGGGGTGACCGAGATGGAGTCGATGCCGTAGCGGACGAGGTGCTCGGCGAACTCGGGTCGGTTCGACGGCGCCTGCCCGCAGAGCGAGGCGGTGATGCCCGAGGCGTGGGCGGCGGTGATGATCCGCTCGATGGTGTCGAGGACCGCGGCGTCGCCCTCGTCGAAGAGTTCGACACACGTCTCGGAGTCACGGTCGACGCCGAGCACGAGCTGGGTCAGGTCGTCGATCCGATCGAGACGCCGTCGATGCCGAGGGCGGCGTACTCGGGGATCCGGTACGCGACCGACGGTACTTCGGCCATCACCCAGCGTCGCAGGCCACGTAGGCGCCCGAGCGGGGAGGCGTCGACCAGTTCGAGGCACTGCTCGAGCTCCCACAGGGTGCGGACGAACGGGATCATCAGGTGCAGGTTCGGGGTCTCCTCCCGCACCCGGGCGAGCGTCTCGAGTTCCAGGCCGAACAGGTCGGGTTCGGTCACGTAGCGGTAACAGCCGCGCCATCCGATCATCGGGTTCGCTTCGACCGGTTCGTAGGCCGCGCCGCCGACCAGGCCCCGGAACTCGTTGGTGCGGAAGTCGAGGCTCCGGTAGACGACCGGACGGTCGCCGAAGGCCCGTGTGACGGTGAGGAGGGCGTTCGACATTGCGGAGACGAACTCCTCGCGACCACCACGGGCGAGCATCGCCATGGGGTGCTCACCGTGCAGGGCGTCGGTGGCCATGAGCTCGGCCCGGAGCAGCCCAACGCCGTCGACGGGGAGTTGTGCGGCGGCTTCGGCCTGGGAAGCGATCGCCAGGTTCACGTAGACCCGTGTGGCGAGCGGTTCCTCCCGGGCGAGGGTGATGGGCTCCGCGGCATCGGCGCGGACGGCCACGAGCGCGGTTGAGCGTTCGGGAGCGGCGATGGCCGTCGTGGCGGCCCGAACGGTCCCGAGACGACCGTCGACGGTGACGAGGTCGCCGTCGTGCAGGACGCTCGATGCGGAGCGGGTCCCGACCACGCAGGGCACCCCCAACTCGCGGGTCACGATGGCGGCATGGCAGGTCCGCCCGCCGCTGTCGGTCACCACGGCGGCGGCGCGACGCATCACCGGCACCCAGTCGGGACTGGTCGTCGGCGCGACGAGCACCTCGCCGTCGAGCAGCAATCCGCCGTCGCTCGGCGAGTGCAGGATGCGGACGCGGCCGCGAGCCGTGCCGGCCGACGCTCCGAGCCCCGACACGAGGACCGCACCATCGGCCGCGACCGGGCCTGCCGCGTCGCCGTTCGTCGGCGCTGCCGTTGTGCCGGGGGTCGTGATGGGCCGGGACTGCACGATGAACATCGTGTCCGCGTGCCGTCGGTGCCGTCGGGCCCGACCGCCGTCGGTGCGATGACCCACTCGACGTCCTGGGGGCAGCCGTAGTGGGCGGCGATCTGTTCGCCCAACCGTGCCAGTTCGAGGACTTGATGGTCGGCCAGGACCGGTCCGGCGTCGCGGTCCGGCAGGTCGATCTGTTCGACCCCGCCGCCGGCACGCCGTTCGAGCGCGACGTGTTGGGCGCCGCGACGGGTCGTGGCGACACGGTGGGTACCCGTGTCGACCACGTAGGTATCCGGTTCGACGAGCCCGCTCACGACCGCTTCGCCGAGGCCCCGGGCCGCTTCGATGACGAGCTTGCCGACCCCCGGGTCGGCCGGGTCGTCGGTCAGCATGACGCCGGCGGCGACCGCCGGGACGAGACGCTGCACCACGACCGCGATGGTGGGCTCCTCGCCCATGCCGCGTTCGGCGCGGTAGGACAGGGCGCGCTCGGAGAACAGTGACACCCAGCAGTCGAGCACACGCTGCCGGACGGCTTCGGTCCCGATGACGTTGGCGAACGAGTCGTGCATCCCGGCGAACGACGCCGCCGCGGTGTCCTCGCTGGTCGCTGACGACCGCACGACGACGGCGCCCTCGTCTCCGGCCAGATCGCGGTAGGCGCTGTCGACGAGCGCGGCGAGATCGGCGGGGATCCCGGCCGATCGGACCGTGGCGCGCAATCGTTCGACCGTGGCGGCCAGGTCGGCGACCTCGCCGGCGAACACTGCTGCGGCCGCCCGACGGAGCTCGTCGCGCACCCCCGCCCGCTCCATGGCGGAGCGGTAGGCGTCGGCGGTGACGACGAAGCCGTCGGGCACGGGGAGGCCCGCTGCGGTCAGCTCACCGAGGTTCGCACCCTTGCCGCCGGCGCGGGCGACGTCGTCGCTGCGTAGCGT
>JBAOIR010000033.1:0-5635 GCA_037045585.1 Microthrixaceae bacterium | reverse complement strand
ACCGCCGCCGCCAGAGTGTTACAGTCACAGAAAAGTCACAGCAAACACACCCCCACACCCAAACAAAACAGAGAGGAGATGTCATGACTGGGCGCCGACGGCGTCGCCATTTTCTCGACGCCTGAGCGCCCGTGTTGTCATCATCTCGACTCCTTTTTTGTGCTCTACATCGGCGCCGGCACGCAGCTGAGCACCTCCCTGGGGACGATCTCCTACACGGCGCTCCTGTCGTCGTAGCTGTCGACCGACTCGACAATGGGTTCGTGGCTGAACGTTCTCGACCGCTTGGGCGTGTACGTGTTCGATGGAGGGAATCGCACCAACGGGTGACCGATCGGTCGGGACGCCGGGGGATGACCCGGCGTCCCGAACCGGTGCCCGGCTTCGACGCGTTCTACTCGTCGGCTCGGCCGCCGTTGGCCCGGTTGGCGTACGCGCTGACTGGGTCGACGACCGAGGCCGACGACCTTGCGCAGGAGACGCTCAGTCGGGCGTTCGCCCGCTGGTCGACGGTGTCGACGCTCGAGTCGCCGCTCGGTTGGTGCCGGCGGGTGCTGTTGTACCTTGTGTTCAGCCGCACCCGCCGGCTCCGTAACGAGGCAGCGGCCGTGCTGAGGCTCGGAGCGTGGGCGGCGAGTCGACGACGACGTTGCGGTGTTGTCCTGATGGGGCCGCCGCGTTCTGGGCGGCGGTTCGTTCGCTGCCACCCAGGCAAGCCGAGGTCGTGGCGCTGCGCTACGGCGCCGATCTGTCGGCGGTCGAGATTGCAGCGACGCTCGATCGCGACGCGGCCACGTGCGATCCCACCTCCACGCCGCGCGCGCACCCTGGCGGCGCAGCTCGACGAGACGATCGACGAATCGATCGAGGAGGAGCACGACTGATGACGTTCGAGGATCGGGCCAGCGACGGGGGTGACAGTTGGGGAAGTGGAGCTCGCCGACCGGCGGGAGCGAGGTGGCCGTCGACCGGGCCCGGCATCGTCGGCGTCGCCGGCAGGGCGGGCTCGGCGCCGTGGCCGCGGCCTTCGTGGCCGCATCGATGGTCGCTCTGTGGCCGGCCGACGAGGGCCAACGTGTGATCGCCGACGAGCCCCCGACGACCGTCGATCGTGCCTGCACCCGCTGGAACGATGCCGACCTCATCGTCTACCTGAACGCCGATGCCGACCCATCGGAGATCGCCGCTGTCGGAGCGCTGATCGACGGCGATCCGCGGGTTGCTTCGAGTCGTTATCTCGACGACCTCGCGACCTACCGCCTCTACCAGGACATCTTCAGGGAGGAGCGACCGGAGCTGGTGGAGGCCCTCGAGGTCGGTGAACTTCCGACATCGTTTCGCGTGAAGCTCGCCGATGTGGCCACGGCGGACTCGGTCGCTGCCGAAGTGGCCCGCCTGCCGGGGGTCTACGACACCGACGTTCCCGCTTCGGCCCTCCGCGAGCCGGACCCCGACGGGCGGATTCGGTGCCCTCGCCCGGTGGTCGAACCCGGCACCGCGCCGCCCACGACCTCGCCGACCTCGACGACCGCCAGTGGCTGACGGGACGCCCTGCCACATCTCGTTATATCTCAACGTGTCCGGTTCGCTACCATCGATGCACCGCGACCGCCTGCTGGGGGAGGTCGCGTCGAAACGAAGGACTTCACGATGGCGAAGACCCACGTCCGTCGATCGGTCGCACTGCTCGTGCTGGCCGCCTCGCTGCTCACCGTCGCCGGCTGCGACATGGTCAAGCAGGGTGCCAAGTGCCGCAACGGCGCCGCACCCGGCCGTGATGCCACCCACGTGCTGTTCTGCCAGGGCGGGAAGTGGAAGCGGGTCATGACCATCGGTCAGGCCGCCGACTTCATCATGAGCACATGGCCCTCGAACGTGGAGCTGCTCGAGGGTGGCGGCCAGACGACCGGCGTCGGCGAAGCGTTCGGTCAGGTCGTCGTGCGGGTGACCCGCAAGGACGGTCAGCCGGTCAAGGGCGCCGACGTCGTGTTCAAGGGCCCCGATTCGGGGGCCGGTCTCGCCGCTCCGAGCGGCCTCGTTGCCACCGACGCCAACGGCGTGGCCCGGTTCACCCCGGTGGCCAACAGTCAGCTCGGCGGCTACGCCGTGAGCGCGACGGTCAACGGTGGCACGAGCCCCTATGTCGTCTTCGGTCTGAACAACGGCGCCGCTCCGGCATCGAGCATCGTCGTCGTGTCCGGAGCAGGGCAGAGCGCCACCGCGGGCACCCAGTTCGCCCCCGTCGGCGTGAAGGCAGTTGATCGGTTCGGCAACGTCGTGCAGTACAAGAACTTCGAGTTCTCGTCGCCGGTCGCCGGGGTGTGGTTCGGTCCGGCTGAGGCGTTCGCCGGCGAGGACGGCATCGCGACCACCACGATCGGGACCGGCAACAGGTCCGGCACGGTCCCCGTGACCGTCAAGGTCGTCGGCACCGACACCTCCACGACGTTCAACCTGACGGTGGTAGCTGCTGCGATCAACCACGACAACGACACCTTCACCGGCGACGGGCAGGCGTCCAACCTCCCGTCCGACCCGCAGTTCCCGAACCGGGTCAACAATCCGCTGAACGTCGCGCTCAGCGATGCCTTCGGCAACCCGGTCGTGAACCAGGCGGTTCAGTACACGATCGTGCCCGTCGACGGCGGCAGCGGTGGCACCTTCGATGCGACGGGAACCACGTCGGCGACCGTCGCGACCGAGGCGGACGGCATCGCGAAGGCGCGGTTGCACGACAACGGCAGCGGTGGCACGTTCCAGGTCGTGGCGACCTACCCGGGTGGTTCGCACACCTTCACCGTCAACCCCTGATCGGGAGCATCGCGCCCCGTTAGTCTCCCGGGTCGAATCCGATCGAGGGGGAAGCACATGGACGAGTTCGCGGGCAAGGTCGCGGTCATCACCGGTGGCGGGGCGGGCATCGGCCTCGCCATGGCTCGGCGCTTCGGCGCCGAAGGCATGAAGTTGGTCATCGCCGACATCCAGCAGGACGCGCTCGACGACGCCGTCACCGCGCTGAGCGCGGAGGGGATCGAGACGATCGGTGTGCAGGCCGACGTGTCGGACCGCGCCCAGGTGCAGGCGATCGCCGACGCTGCCATGGAACGGTTCGGCGCAGTCCACCTGGCATGCAACAACGCCGGCGTCGGATCAGGTGGCCTGTCGTGGGAACTCACCGAGGCCGACTGGAAGTGGGTGCTCGGCGTCGACCTGTGGAGTGTCATCCACGGCGTCGGCATCTTCACCCCGCTGATCATCGCGTCGGGCGGTGGTCACATCGTCAACACGGCGTCCATGGCCGGCCTCACGTCGCCGCCGTTCATGGCGCCGTACAACGTGGCGAAGCACGGTGTCGTCGCGCTGTCGGAGTCGATGTTCATCGAACTGCAGATGATGGCGCCGAACGTCGGCATCACGGTCGTGTGCCCGGGATGGGTGCAGACGCAGATCCACAACTCGGTGCGCAACCGTCCGACGACGGGGGAGCAGGCGCCCGACAGCGCTGCGACCGAGGAGGACGCCGAGAACCTTCGGAACACGATTGGCGCGCTGATCGCCGACGGTCTGCAGCCCTCCGACGTGGCCGAGCAGGTGTTCACGGCGGTCTCGACGGATCGCTTCTACGTGTTGACCCATCCGGACTGGTCCCACATGGTGCTCCGCAACACCGAGCGAATGTTGGCCGGTGAGAACCCGCAGATGGCCATTCCCGGCCAGGAGGCGCGACCGGGGGAGTGACAGCGGTCGTTCTCGCCCTAGGGTGGATCTCCTGGACATATCGTCCAAGACTTGGGAGGTTGTGATGGCGACATCGATTCTCGTCGATGGCTTCGGTGGTGCAGAGACGATGCGGATCGCTGAGTTCGATGATCGCATGCCTGGCCCCGGGGAGGTCCGGATCGTGGTGCGAGCGGCGGGTGTCAATCCGATCGACTTCAAGATCCGCAATGGCTGGTTGAGTGACGTCTTTCCGTCGACGTTTCCGTACGTGCCGGGCTCAGAAGTGGCTGGCGTTGTCGATTCGGTCGGTTCAGGTGTTGACGGTCTTGCCGTCGGTGACGGCGTGGTTGCGATCGTGCCCGAGGGCTATGCGACCTCGGCGATCGCTGCGGTCGAAACCGTGTTCGCCAAGCCGGATGGGCTGTCGTTTGTGGAGGCCGCTGCGTTCCCGGTGGCCGCAGAGGTCGGCTACCGGACCATGTTGCAGCTCTCGGTCTCGGCCGGCGATGTTGTTGTGATCAACGGTGCTGGTGGTCCTGCGGGCTCGGCGGCCGCCCAGTTCGCGCTCGCGTTCGGTGCGCAGGTGATCGGAATCGTCGGCAGGTCGACCTTCGACTGGATGCAGAACATTGGCGCGATCCCCGTCGAGTACGGCGATGGCGTCGTCGAGCGAGTCGCGGCTGTGGCGCCAAGGGGAGTGGACGCGCTGTTGGATTGTGCGGGCAGAGGGGAACCTCGCGGAGTTGGTCGACATCGCCGGTGACCCGGCGAAGGTGATCACGATCGCTGACATGTCCGCCCCGGCCCTCGGCATTCGGTTCAGCGGCGCAGAGCCAGGCGAGCGGAACGTCGAAGGTGTCACCAAGGCGCTCGAACTCTGGACGGCAGGCAAGATGCGGATCCCGGTTGCCGCAACATTTCCACTCGGCCAGGCGGCCGAAGCGTTGGCCCTGAGCGAGAGCGGCGGCGCTGGCGGAAAGCTGATCCTGACGGTCGGCGAACTGTCGTGACGGCAGACCTGTCGGCGAGAGGTCGAACGAGGATCGGGCACACATCGCTGTACGCGGACGACCCGCAGGCCGCGGCCGGAGCGCTCGCGACACTGCTCGGCGGCCACGCGGCGCCCTTTCCTCCTCAGGAGGGCGGTTTCGTCTGGCGAGCAGTTCCCGGCGCATGACCGCTCGAGGAGTCGACCCGCGGGTCGCCCGAACCCGCGTTGCCGTACTCCACAAGACGCTCGAGCTGCTCGCCACCGCCGGGCCGTCCGCCATATCGCTCTCCAACGTCGCCGCCGAAGCCGGTGTCTCGCGCCAAACGATCTACACGCACTGGGGTACTCCGACACAGCTCATCGCAGAAGCGATCCTTGAAGGATTCGAAGGCGGCTATCCCGATGCCGCTCCAACGGTCACCGACACCCTCCGGGGATGGCTGACCAGCCTGCGAGACGCCAACACCGATCCCGCACGGGCCGTCGCAATCGTCACCCTCGCGGCGCACGCTTTCCACGATCGCACCAGCGCGGTCGCTCTCCAGCACATCGTGATCGACCGGCACGCCGCATTGAACGTGTTGCTCGCACCCTTCGGAGTCGAGATATACGATCGAGATGCTCGCAGTCCTCAATGGCCCTGTTATCTTCAGCCTGTTCTTCCTCCGCCAGCCGGTTTCCGACCAGCTCATCGACCGCATTGTCAGCCAGACCGAGCCACTCCTCACCCGAAACACTCGCTGACGTCGAATACCCATCGGTGCCGTGTTCCCCCGACAGCGACTCGGGCGCCGGCTCCCGTCGAATCTCTGCGAACTGGTCATCCAACGCAAACGCGCTGAGGGAGAAGCCGTGGTCCTTCTCCTCGCCGACCGACGGGGTTTCGCCGTCAGTGGCCGTCCGTAGGGTCGGTCCCATGGCTCT
>JBAOIR010000078.1:0-121091 GCA_037045585.1 Microthrixaceae bacterium | reverse complement strand
CCTTCGGGTGCAGGGTCACGACCCGGTGGCCGAGCATCGCCGGGTAGCCGGTGAAGTCGGCCACGTCGGTGACGGGGACACCGGCGGCAGCGATCGCCTTCGCCGTTCCCCCCGACGAGATGAGCTCGACCCCCAGGCCGTGCAGTGCTTCGGCGAACTCGACGATGCCGGTCTTGTCGTAGACGCTCAACAGAGCTCTCATGGCGTTCCTCTCGGGGATGGGGGGACGTCTCCGGCCGTGCGACCGTTCAACAGATGGGGGGTCTCGATCACCATGCGGATCGTCTCGACATAGAGCCGACGCTCGACCGCCTTGATTCGCTCGTGCAAGGTCGCCTCGTCGTCGTCGTCGAGGACGGGCACCGCTTCCTGCGCGAGGATCGGCCCCTCGTCGACCTCGAGCGTCGCCACGTGCACCGTGCACCCGGTGACCTTCACGCCGTAGTCGAGAGCGTCGCGGACCGCGTGCCACCCCTTGAAGGACGGCAGCAGCGCCGGGTGGGTGTTGAGGATGCGATGCGGGTAGGCGTCGTGCATCGGCGAACCGAGAATGGTGCCGAACCCCGCCATCACGACGAGGTCGACCGCCGCGGGCTCGAGTGCTTGGACGAAGGTGCGGGTGTAGGCGTCCCGGTCGAAGCCCGGTCCGAAATCGGTCCGTTCGACGACGAGCGCCGAGAACTCGTGCGCCGCCGCAACCTCGGTCGCCCGGCACGGACGATCGACCGCGACGACCTCGACGGGGAGCCCGGCGCTCAGGATGGCCTCCAGTAGCGTTCCACTTCCTGAAGCAAGGACGGCCAGTCGCATTGCGGGCCAAACTACCGGCGGCCCGTCGCGCGGGTCGAACCTGATCCACCCAGGGGCAACGAAACATGAAGGTCCTCATCACCGGCGCCACCGGCTACGCCGGGTCCCACGCCGCCGCGGCGATGCAACGCGCCGGCCACGACGTCCGCCTGCTCGTACGCGACCCGGCCAAGGCCGAGCGGGTGTTCACGATGGTCGGCATCGCCGATCCCGAGATCGTCACCGGCGACATCACCGACCGTGTGGCGATCGAGGCGGCCGTCGACGGCTGCGACGCCGTCGTCCACGCGGCAGCGATGGTCGCGCTTCACCGCTCCGAGGCCGCCGAGGCACACACGACCAACACCCGCGCCGCGGAGATCGTGCTCGGCGCTGCGGCACGCGCCGGCTGCGATCCGATCGTGCACATCAGTTCCGTGTCGGTGCTCGAACAACACCATGGTCGGGTCGACCTCGACTCACCGATTCGCGTCGGCACCTCGGGGGGCTACAGCGCATCCAAGGTCGACTGCGAATGGATGGCCCGCGGCATGCAGGCGGCCGGAGTTCCTGTGGTCACCGTGTACCCGAGCGGGATCATCGGCCCCGACGCACCCGCGCTCAGCGTCCTGCACACGGCCGCCCAGACCTGGATCCGGGCGATGCCCATGATCTCGTCGGGCATCAACCTCATCGACGTCCGCGATCTCGCCCAGATGATCACCGCCACGATCGAGCCGGGCCACGGCCCGCGCCGCATCATGGCCGGCGGCACGTTCACTCTCTGGCGCGACCTCGTCGACGAGATCGAACGTCTGCGAGGAAAGAAGATCTTCCGCTACCCCGCCGCCCGGAGCCGTCATGCGCGGCCTCGGGCGCGGTCATGGATGTCACCAAGCTCCCGCTGCCCATCGACTTCGAGCTCACGCACGAGACCATGACCGAGGCCAGCAAGGCCGTCCCGTGCGACTCCTCGGAGTCGGAACGGGCACTCGGCATCACACCTCGTCCCGTGACCGACACGCTCGTCGACACCTACCGCTGGATCGAGTCCGTCGGCGGACTGACCCGCGACGAGATTGGCGCCATGTCCACTGGCCGCCGGCTCCCAGCGCAACGCGTCGATGGTGGCGTTGAACGTGGCGCTGGGCCGCATCGCCGCGTCGGCCTTGGCGACGTCGGGCCGGTAGTACCCACCGATGTCGGCGGGAGAACCCTGCGGGGCCAACAACTCGGCGACGATCGTGGCCTCGTCGGATTCGAGCGACTCCGCAACCGGGCCGAACGTCGCCGCGAGATCGGCGTCGGTCGTCTGCTCGGCGAGGGCCCGCGCCCAGTACTGGGCCAGGTAGTAGTGGCTGCCCCGGTTGTCGATCTCGCCGGAGCGCCGCGACGGCGACTTGTTCTCGTCGAGGAACCGGGCCGTGGCGGCGTCGAGCGTGTCGGCCAACACCTGGGCCTTCGCGTTGCCCGTCACCTGGGCGAGGTGCTCGAAGCTGGCGCCGAGCGCGAGGAACTCGCCGAGCGAGTCCCAACGCAGGTGGTTCTCCTTCTCGAACTGCTGCACGTGCTTGGGGGCCGAGCCGCCGGCACCGGTCTCGAACAGCCCACCACCGTTGATGAGGGGAACGATCGACAACATCTTGGCCGAGGTGCCCAGCTCGAGGATCGGGAACAGATCGGTGAGGTAATCGCGGAGCACATTGCCGGTGACCGAGATGGTGTCCTCGCCACGACGGATGCGGTCGAGAGAGAACTGCGTGGCCTCGACCGGCGACATGATGCGGATGTCGAGGCCCTCGGTGTCGTGGTCCTGGAGGTAGCGCTCGACCTTGGCGATGAGCTGCGCATCGTGCGCACGGTTCGAATCGAGCCAGAAGACGGCGGGCGTGTTGCTCAGGCGGGCCCGGCTGACAGCCAGCTTCACCCAGTCCTGTACCGGGATGTCCTTGGCCTGGCAGGCACGCCAGATGTCACCGGCGGCGACGTCGTGCTGGAACAGCTCAACACCCGACGCGTCGACCACACGGACGATGCCGGCGCTCGCGATCTCGAACGTCTTGTCGTGGCTGCCGTACTCCTCGGCCTTCTGCGCCATCAGACCGACGTTGGGGACCGACCCCATGGTCGCCGGATCGTAGGCACCGTGGGCGCGGCAGTCGTCGAGGACGACCTGGTACACACCGGCGTAGCTCGAGTCGGGCAGCACAGCGAGCGTGTCCTGCGGCTTGCCCTCGGCATTCCACATCTGACCCGAGGTGCGGATCATCGCCGGCATCGAGGCATCGACGATGACGTCGGACGGCACGTGCAGGTTGGTGATGCCCTTGTCGGAGTCGACCATGGCCAGGGCGGGGCCGGCATCGAGGTCGGCCTGCGCCGCGGCGCGCACCGCTTCGGCCGTCTCGGCCGGGAGCGAGTCGAGGACAGCGAGCACGCCGCCCCATCCGTTGTTGGGGTTGCCACCGGCCTCGGCGAGCACCTCGCCGTAGGTGCCGAACACGGTGGGGAAGAACGCCTTCACGACGTGCCCGAACATGATCGGGTCGGACACCTTCATCATCGTGGCCTTGAGGTGCACCGAGAACAGGACACCCTCGGCCTTGGCGCGGGCGATCTGCTCGGCGAGGAAGGACTGCAGCGCCGCGACACGCAGCACCGTGCCGTCGAGGACTTCACCCGCGAGCAGCGTCAGGCCGTCTTTCAGGACCGTCACCGTGCCATCGGTGGCGACGTGCTCGATACGCACCGTCGTCGCCTCGGGCACCGTCACCGACTTCTCGTTGTGAGCGAAGTCATCGGCCGTCATCGTGGCGACGTTGGTCTTGGAATCGGCCGACCATGCACCCATCGAGTGGGGGTGCTTACGTGCGTAGTTCTTCACCGACGCGGCAGCGCGACGATCGGAGTTGCCCTCACGGAGCACCGGGTTGACCGCTGAACCCAACACCTTGGCGTAGCGGGCTGCGACGTCGCGCTCCTCGTCGGTCGACGGCTCGGCGGGGAAGTCGGGCAGATCGAACCCCTGGGCCTGCAGCTCGGCGATCGCCGTCCGAAGCTGCGGGATCGAGGCCGAGACGTTCGGAAGCTTGATGACGTTGGCCTCGGGCCGGGTGACGAGCTCACCCAACTCGGCGAGGGCGTCGCTCTGCTGCTGGTCCTCGGACAGACGATCGGGGAACTGGGCGATGATGCGCCCGGCCAGCGAGATGTCGCGGGTCTCGACCTCCACCCCGGCCGCGCCGGCGAAGGCCTGGAGGATCGGGAGGAACGAGTGCGTCGCCAGTGCGGGGGCCTCGTCGGTGTAGGTGTAGATGATCGAGCTCACGGCCGACAGGCTACCGGTCCCCGAGACCGGGGTTGAGCGGGTCCAGACGCGGTTCTGCCCTGCAGTTCAATCGGCGAACCGACCGATCTGCAGGGCAGAACGAGGAGCTTCGGGCGGCCTCAGAGGCTCTTGATGATCTCCACCATCAGCTCGCCGGCCTCGGTCGGGTTGAGGCCGACCTTCACACCAGCGGCTTCGAGGGCCTCCATCTTCGCCTTCGCCGTGCCGGTGTTGCCCGACACGATGGCGCCGGCGTGGCCCATCTTCTTACCGGCCGGAGCGGTGACACCGGCGATGTAGCTCGACACCGGCTTGCTCACCGACGACTTGATGAAGTCGGCGGCCTCTTCCTCGGCCGAACCGCCGATCTCGCCGATCATCATGATCGCGTGGGTCTCGGGGTCGGCCTCGAACGCCTTGAGGCAGTCGATGAACGTGGTGCCCGGGACGGGGTCGCCACCGATGCCGACACACGTCGTCACACCGATGCCCTGCTGCTGCAGCTCGTACAACGCCTGGTAGGTGAGCGTGCCCGAACGGCTCACGATGCCCACGTTCTTCTCACCGGCGACGGCCGGCTTGGCGATGTGGCCGGCAGTGATACCGATGTTGCACTTGCCGGGGCTGATGATGCCCGGGCAGTTGGGGCCGAGCAGCTGCACGCTCGGGAAGTCGCGCTGCAGCTTGTTGTAGAACCACGCCTCGTCCTGCGCCGGCACACCCTCGGTGATGCAGACGATGAATTCGATGCCACCCTCGGCGGCCTCCATGACGGCGGCGCGCACGCCGGGCGCCGGGATGAAGATGCAGCTGGCGTTGGCGCCGGTCTCGGCGACCGCGTCCTTGATCGTGGCGAAGACGGGGATGCCGTCGACGTCGGTACCGGCCTTCTTGGGGCTGGTGCCAGCCACGACCTGCGTGCCGTAGTCACGGTTGAGCAGGCCGTAGTAGCGGCCCTGGCTGCCGGTCAGGCCCTGGTAGACGACCTTGGTGTTCTCATCGACGAAAATCGACATCGTTCTGACTCCTCGAGATCTTGTGGTCGTTGCTCAGCGAGCGGCGGCGAGTTCGACGGCCTTGCGAGCCGCTTCCAACATGGTGGGCGCCATCTGCAACTGATCGTTCAGGTGCGGCTGGAGGATCGAACGACCCTCCTCGGCGTTGGTGCCGTCGAGGCGGATCACGATCGGAGCGTCGATGGTGACGCGGCCGAGGGCGGTGATGATGCCGTTGGCAACCTCCTCGCCGCGGGTGATGCCACCGAAGATGTTGATGAAGATCGACTTCACACCCGGGTCGTTGTTGATGACCTCGAGCGCACCGGCCATGACGTCGGCGTTGGCGCCGCCGCCGATGTCCAAGAAGTTGGCGGCCGCGCCGCCGGCCTGGCTGACCACGTCCAGGGTCGACATGGCGAGACCGGCGCCGTTGGCGATGACGCCGACCGACCCGTCGAGGCCGACGTACTGCAGGCCCTTCTCGTGGGCGGCGTGCTCGCGTTCGTCGCGTACCTGCGTGGCGTCGTAGGCCTCGTACTCGGGGTGACGGAACGTGCTGTTGGCGTCGAGCGTGACCTTGGCATCGAGCGCGTGCACCTCGCCGGTCGGCTTGAGGATGAGCGGGTTGATCTCGGCCAGGTCGGCGTCGCCCTCGGTGTAGGCCGTGTACAGCTTCAGGAGGATGTCGACCGCACCCTCGGTGGCGGCGGGGTTGAGCTTGGCGGCGGCGACCCACTCGCGGGCGACGGCCTCGGTCAGCCCGTCGACGGGGTCGATCCAGATCTTCGCGATCGCGTCGGGGTTGTCGACGGCGACCTGCTCGATCTCGACACCACCCTCGGCAGACAGCATGCCGAGGTGCTTCTTCTTCGCCCGGTCGAGCGTGAAGCTCGCGTAGTACTCCTCGGCGATGTCGGAGGCGACCTCGATCCAGATGATCTTGACGATGTGGCCCTTGATGTCGAGGCCGAGGATGTTGGTCGCGTGCTCACGAGCCTCGTCGGCATTCGCAGCGAGCTTCACACCGCCGGCCTTGCCGCGCCCACCGACCTGCACCTGCGCCTTGATGACGACCGGGTAGCCGATGCGGTCGGCGATGGCGACGGCCTCGTCGACGTTGTCGGTCGCTGCGCCGTCGGACACCGGGATGCCGTACTGCGCAAAGAACTGCTTGCCCTGATACTCGAACAGGTCCACGCCTGATCCTCCACGTCATCGGTGGGCCGCCGATCGACGGCCCGGCATACGGGGGGCGATCTTACGGGCGCATGAGGTCGAGCGCCCAACCCGACCTGACGGGGCGTCAGATTGATGCGGTCCGTGAGTGTGCGGCCTACGAGAGAAAATCGAGGGTGCGTTCGATGGCGGGGCCGATCTCGTCGGGTGTGAAGGCCGGCGGCGGGAACACCATGCGCGACACCCCCAGCTCGACGAGCGCCTGGCGCTTCTCGGGCGACATCGCGGCACCGGTGGTGATCTCGATCGCATCGGGATCACGGCCCGCCGACTCGGCCGTGGTGCGCATCGTCTCGATGAGCTCGCCGAGGATCTCCTGGCGGCCGGGGAAGAACCCGTCGCCCAGTCGACCGGCCCGCCGCGCCGCGGCATGGGAGTGACCACCAACCACGATGGGCGGCGAACCGTCATGGGGCTTGGGGAACGACATGACCCGCTCCCAGTTCACGAACTCGCCGGCGAACGACGTCTCCTCGGTCGTCCACATCTCCCGCAACGCTGCGATGTACTCGTCGGTCCGTTGCCCACGACGATCGAACGGGACCCCCAGCGCATCGAACTCCTCCTCCAACCAGCCCACCCCGATACCGAGCTCGACACGGCCCTTCGACAACGCGTCGAGGGTGGCCACCTCCTTGGCCAGCACCGCCGGGTTGCGTTGCGGAAGGATCAACACCCCCGTGCCGAGCCTCACCTTCGACGAGTTCGCCGCCACCCACGTCAGCCAGATGAGCGGGTCGGGAATGGGCGAGTCCTCCGAGCCCGGCATCTTGCCGGTCGAGCTGTAGGGGTACTCCGACTCGTAGCCCCCAGGGACCAACACGTGCTCGACCGTCCACACCGACTCGACGCCGTGGGCATCACACGCCTCGGCCAACGCGACCGCGCCCTCCGCAGTTCCGAGGGGTCCGGTATTGGCGAAGACGATCCCGTAGCGCATCCCGCGACCCTACTTCGGCAGCCTCGGCCACCTCCGGGGAAGCGGCGACCGCCTGGCTCGAACTCCGCACGGACCGCGAGACTGTACGAGCCATGCCGATCGAACGCCGCAGCTCCAGCGCCCAGATCCGATCGATCCTGATCGCGATCGTCACCGTCGTGTTCGTCGCCACGCTCGGCTACGCCGTGTTCCGCGCCGCGACCGGCCAGAAGACCTCGGTCACCAAGGGCTCCGACGGCGGACGGTGGAACACCGGGACGGCGCAGACCAAGGCCGACGAGATCGCCGAGCGCGGGCCGATCCTCATTCCCGATCCGGCCGGTGCGCAGCGCCTCCCGATCTACATCAGCCACATCGGCACTGACCCCGACACCGGCTGGTACGTCTTCGAGGCGCGACCACCCGACGCGCCCGACGACTGCTTCATCTCTTGGGACCGTGATGCCGAGGAGTTCACGGCACCGTGCGTCGACGACACCTATCCCGCCGACGGCGACGGCCTCCGCAACTTCGAGGCAACGGTCACGAAGGACGGTGACCTCATCATCGACTTCACCCCCGGGCCGACAACGACCACCACGAGCAGCCCCGAATAATCGCTGGACTGGTCGCGCCCACCGAGGGGTAGGGTCGTCCTCGTGAAGATCTGAGCGAGCGTCCCATCCCGCGTCTGACCGACCCGACCCTGCTGTCCATGCAGCGGCATCGGAATCCGGTCCGCGGATGCCGCCCGCCGTCCACGTTCCTCGGGAGGTCCCATGACCTTGCACGCTCACCCCTTCTCCCCCACCGACCCCGTCGTCGCCGCGACCAACGACCCAGCGACCGAACCCGCCATCGCGTCGGTCGAGATCCGGGGCGCCGGTCTGTCCAAGGCCTTCGGCCCCGTCCAGGTCTTCGACGACGTCTCCCTCGTGGCCGCGCCCGGCCACCGGCTCGGCATCGTCGGTGAGAACGGTGCCGGCAAGTCGACCCTGCTCGCGATCCTGTGCGGCACGCTCGAGGCGGACCTCGGCGACGTCCACCGGCCGGCCGGCGTCGGGTACCTGCATCAGGAGTTCCCGTTCCCGCCGGACACCGACGTGGCCACCGTGATCGAGGCGGCCCTCGCCCCGGCGCGCGCCATCGAAGCGGAGCTGAGTGCAGCGGCATCCGCGCTCGGCGACGCCGACGACGCCGGAGCGAGCCGACGGTACGAGCTTGCACTCGCGGCGGCAGAGCGGGCCGACGTGTGGAATGCCGATCACCGCGCCGACGAGGTGGTCACGGGGCTCGGCCTGCAACGGGTCGACCCGGGACGGACCATCGGCTCCCTGTCGGGCGGAGAACGCACCCGGCTCGAGCTCGCGACGCTGCTCATCGCCCACCCACCGGCGATGGTGCTCGACGAACCGACCAACCACCTCGACGACGAGGCCATCGACTTCCTGACCCGGTTCCTCGTGGCGTTCCCCGGGCCCGTGGTGACCGCGAGCCACGACCGCTTGTTCCTCGAACAGGTGTGCACCGGCATCGTCGACCTCGACGGCGGACGCGACGGCGCCGCCCGCACCTACGGCGGCTCCTTCGAGCGGTACCTCGACCTCAAGGCCAAGGAACGAGCCCGGTGGGCCCAGCAGTACGCCGACGAACAGGACCAGCTCGACCGACTCCGCCACGACATCACCCACGTCGCGCCCAACGTCGCCCACAACGCCCCCAGGACCGACAACGACAAGTTCATCCACCACTTCAAGGGCGGACGGGTCAACAACCAGATCTCGCGTCGGTTGCGGAACGCCCGGGAGCGACTCGACGAACTCGAGGAGCGACAGGTCCGCAGGCCGCCGGTCGCCCTGCACTTCGAGGCGCCGACGACAACCGGCACCCAGTCGTTCGAACCGCTGATCGGCGCCGTCGGTGTGTCGGTCGAGCACCGGCTCGCCCGGGTCGACGTGGCGGTCGACGCGCAGACCCGCCTGCTCGTCACCGGAGCGAACGGGGTCGGGAAGTCGACACTGCTCGCAGCACTCGCTCGGCGCACACCGACGACGACCGGCACCGTCACCTGGCGCAAGGGACTCCGCATCGGGTACCTCCCCCAAGACGTCGTGTTCGACGACCCCGACCTCACGGCGGAACGCGCCTTCGACGCAGTGGCCCGCGGCGTGACCCTCACCGACCTCGGATTGCTCTCCGGGAGCGACCTCTCGCGACCGCTGGGTCAGCTCAGCGTCGGTCAGCGTCGACGGGTGGCCCTCGGATGCATCGTCGCCAATCGCCCCCACGTCCTCGTGATGGACGAGCCCACCAACCACCTCTCGCTGACCCTCGCCGAGGAGTTGGAGGAAGCGCTGATGACCACGCTCGGCGCCGTCATCGTCGCCAGCCACGACCGTTGGCTGCGGCGCCGATGGAACGGGGACGAACTGCGCCTCGAGCGAGCGGGCGCCGGTGAGGAGAACTGAACTCGGGCGGGGCCGCGGTCGGGTTCAGCGGGCGAGCTGCGCCGCGATGTCGGCGGCGATGGCGGGCCGAAGGTGGCGATCGGCGAGCTTCCCGACCACCTCGAACACGCGGTTGATCGCCAGTTGCCGGTAGCCGGCGGACCGGTCCATCACGAGGTCGACTCCCTCGACGTCGGCGTCGCGTTCGGCGGAACGACCCTGGGCCGCCCAGATCGCATCGGCCCGGTGATAGGTGAACATGCGGCCCGGGTTCGTAGCCTCGACGAGACGCCGCAGCTCCTCGCTCCCGGTGCCCTCGATGGCAATCTCGGTGAGCCGAACCCGCGACTCGGCCATGTTCGCTGCTCGGGTCGAGTGGCCGACGCGGTAGTAGTAGTTGGCCTGCGCGACACGAACGGGTGGCGGCGAACCGGGCGCGAACGCGACCTGGAGGTAGAAGGCGAGGTCCTCCCCCGCCGACAGGCCCTCGGGGAACCGGATCGCACGACGTTCGAGCAGGTCGCGGCGAATGAACGCCCGCATGTGGCACTCGCGGTCGCGGAACCAGGGCCCCAATCGCAACGGGTGGGTGCCTCCCATCCACCAGCTGACCCGACTCACGTATCGCTGGCCGAGCGACACCGAGCCGTCCGGCTGTGGGGTGAACTCGATGAGGTCGTCGGTGAACGCGTCAACCGCCGGGTAGCGGCGTGAGGCTGCCACCAGCTCTCGCAGCCGACCTCGGAACCACAGGTCGTCGGCGTCCATCGGACACACCCACGTTCCGCGGGCGACGTCGAGGCCGGCATTGCGCGCCGCCGACCGACCGACGTTGGCGCCGAGGAGCAGCGGCCGGACCCGCTCGTCGCGTTCGGCGAACTCGAGCAGGACGTCCTGGGTGGCATCGGTGGAGCCGTTCTCCGCAACGATGACCTCGAAGTCGCCGAACGTCTGGTCGAGGATCGAGCGGAGCGTCGTCGCAAGGTAGGGCTCCGCGTTGTACGCCGGGATGACGACGGAGACGAAGGGGTCAGGTGAAGAGCTCAACGAGCCGTTCCTTCTGCACTTTCTCGGTGCCGGTGCGCGGAAGCTCGTCGACCACGATCACCCGCCGCGGCGCCTTGTACGCCGCGAGGCGCTCCGCGGCCCACGCCGCGATCTCGTCGCCGTCGACCTTGGCCCGGCGTCGCACGCGCACCGCCGCTGCGGGGACCTCACCCAGCTTCGCGTCGGGAATGCCCACCACCGAAGCCTCCACGACGTCGGGATGCTCCTCGAGCAGTGTCTCGACCTCCAGCGGGTACACCGAATAGCCGCCCGACTTCACCGTGTGCTTGCGCCGACCGCAGAACATCACGGTGCCGAGCGGACCGACGCGAACCAGGTCGCCGGTGCGGAGCCAACCGTCCTCGGTGACGGCTGCCTCCGTCGCGGCCGGGGCGTTCCAGTAGCCGGTGAGGACGCCGGGACCACGCACCCACAACTCGCCCAGACCGCCCATCGAGACCTCGGCGTCGGACTCGTCGACCACCCGGAACTTGTAGCCGGGCAGCCGGAACCCGACCGTTTCGCCGACGCCGAGCGGCAGGTACGGCGGCGACACCTTCGCCGCGACACCGCCTCCCACCTCGACCATCCCGTAGCCCTCCACGAACAGCGCCTCCCCCAGGTCGCCGACGAGGGGAACGTGGAGCGACGCTCCGAACTTCTTGAACGAACGTGCGAGCTCCGACGGCATGACGTCGGCGCCCGACATCCACACCCGCACGCTCTTCAGATCGTGGCGGTCGGCGCCGGCCTCGAGCATCATCCGGTACATCGCCGGGACCCCGACGAACCCGCTGCAGCGGCGGGATTCGATCGCGTTGAGCACGTCGTTGGGGCGGAACCGTCGCATGAAGTACACGGGAAGGGCGGCGGTGGCGAGACCCACCAGCGTGGCGAACCCCATGATGTGGGCGACCGGCAACGCCACGACGACCTCGTCGTGACGAAGCTGGACCGGCCAGAGCGCCGCTGCCGCCGACTGACCCACGAGTGCCCGGTGGGTGAGCGCGACCCCCTTGGGCTTGCCGGTCGTGCCGGACGTGTAGAACAGCGCCGCGACGTCGGACGTCGCCGGTGTTGCCGGATCGCAGGCGGGGGCCCCGGGATCGAGATCGCCGGCGTCCTTCACGACGAACGAGGCACCGCTGTCGGCGATCACGTGGTCGATCTCGGCCGGTCGCATCTGCGGGTTGACCGGCACCGGCAGCCCGCCGGCGCGAGAGACCGCCAGGCAGAGGAGGAACTGCTCGTAGGAGTTCGGGGTGGCCAACACCACCCGGTCGCCCGGAGCGATCGAGGCCGCGATGCCATTGGACCAGCGTTCGACGCACCGAGCCGCGTCCGCGAAGGTCAGTCGCTCGCCGCCGAACTCGTCGACGAGCACCCGATCACCCCACAGGTCGGCGAGCCGCGCCACGAAGTCGGCGAGGGTCAGTCGGCGGCGCACAGCCAGATCGATGCGTTGGAGTTGGTTGAACGTCATGGCGGTGTCAGATCTTCTCGACCGGTGCCCACTTGAGCAGCAACACCTTTTCGGCGCCCCCGTCGGCGAACCTGACCGTTGCCTGGGTGTCGGGACCTTGGCCGCGCAGATCGAGGATCATGCCCTCACCCCACTGCGTGTGGCGAAGGCTGTCGCCGACCCGGAAGTCGATCTCGTTGGCTCCCGTCGGTGTCGCGGGCTTCGGTTTCGGTTCGCCGACCGATGACGACGACGCACGCCCGCCGAACACCCGACCCCCGGTGTCGTCATGCGACCAGGAGTCGCGCGACCCCCAGTCGTCGCCCGACGAGAACGACCGGCGAACCGTGCGTCGCCGGGTGCCGACCTCGTCGACGAGGATCTCGGGGATTTCCTGGAGGAACCGCGACGGCGGGTTGTACTGCGTCGTGCCGTGCAACATGCGGCTCTGGGCCGCTGACAGGAACAGCTTCTCGCGCCCGCGTGATGCCCACGTAGGCGAGACGGCGCTCTTCTTCCATCTGGTCGGGCTCCGACATGGTGCGCTGACTCGGGAAGATGCCGTCTTCCATGCCGAGCATGAACACGACGGGGTACTCGAGCCCCTTCGCCGCGTGCAACGTCATCAGCATGACCGTGCTCTCGTCGTCATCGATCTGGTCGGTATCGGCCACGAGGCTCACCTGCTCGAGGAACTCGTCGATCGACTCGAAGTCGCGCGCCACCCCGACCAGCTCCGACAGGTTCTCGAGCCGACCCTCGGACTCGATCGTGTTCTCGTTCTGCAGCTCCTCGAGGTAGCCGCTGCGTTCGAGCGCCTGCTCGAGGAGCTCGCCGGGACCCTGCTCGGCGAGCGGCGCGAGGCCGTCGAGGAGGCGGCAGAACGCGTCGACACCCTTGGCTGCGCGGCCCGACACGCCCGCGGCGACGTGGCCGCGGAGCGCGTCGAGGAAGCTGATCGACTCGCGCCGGGCGTAGGCGTCGAGCTTCGCGATGCTCGAGTCGCCCACACCGCGCTTGGGGACGTTGAGCACGCGCTTGATGCTCACCTCGTCGATCGGGTTGACCACGGCGCGGAGATAGGCGATCGCGTCCTTGACCTCGCGACGGTCGTAGAACCGGGTGCCCCCGATGACCTTGTAGGGGATGCCGGAGCGCATGAACTGCTCTTCGAGCACTCGCGACTGCGCGTTGGTTCGGTAGAAGATCGCGACGTCACCCCACCGGTACTCGGCGGCGTCGTGCATGCGGGTGATCTCACGGGCGACCCACTGGGACTCCTCGCTCTCGTCCTCCGCGTTGAAGCGGACGAGCTTGTCGCCGGTCGCGCCTTCGGACCACAGCTCCTTCGGCTTGCGCGACTCGTTGTGCGAGATGACGGCGTTCGCAGCATCGAGGATGGTCTGGGTGGACCGGTAGTTCTGGGCGAGGACCACGACGGTCGTGTCGGGGAACGCCCGCTCGAACTCCAAGATGTTGGTGAGGTCGGCGCCGCGGAACGCATAGATCGACTGATCGCCGTCGCCGACGACGCACACGTTGCGGTGCTCGTGGCCCAGGAGCATGATCAGCTCGTTCTGCACCGGGTTCGTGTCCTGGTACTCATCGACCAGGATGTGCCGGAATCGCTGCTGGTACGACGCCAGCACGTCAGGGCGACGGCGCAGCACCTCGACGGCCTGCCCGAGGAGGTCGTCGAAGTCCATCGCACCGGCCCGCAACAGCCGGGCCTGGTACTCGCGGTACACGTCGGCGATGCGCCGCTCGATGATCACCTGCGCGGCCTCGGCGTACTCCTCGACGCCGAGCCCCCGGTTCTTCGCCGTCGAGATCGCCGCATGGACCGAACGGGGCGGGAGCTTCTTGGGATCGATCTGGAGGTCGCGCAGCACATAGGTGACGAGGCGGACCGCGTCGGACTGGTCGTAGATCGTGAACTGCTGCGGGTAGCCGAGGTGGTACCCATCCCGGCGGAGGATCCGCACGCATGCCGAGTGGAACGTCGACACCCACATCTTCTGGGCGACCGAACCGATGAGCGATCCGACGCGGTGCTTCATCTCGTCGGCGGCCTTGTTGGTGAACGTGATCGCCAGGACCTCGAACGGCGAGACGCCGTGCGCATCGATCAGGTGGGCGATGCGGTGCGTGAGCACCCGCGTCTTGCCCGAGCCGGCACCGGCGACGACCAGGAGCGGTCCGCCGACGTGCGTCACCGCCTCGTACTGAGACGGGTTCAATCCCTCGAGCAACTCCCCGGCGGCCACGACGCAACGCTAGCGGGTGCCCCTGACGGCCTCGGCCGCCCGACGGCTACAGACGGCCGAACGAGACGGGCTTGGAGGTGGAGTAGACGCTGGCGACCCGCACGACGTCGCCCGAGTGCGGCGCGTGCACCATCTGGCCGTTGCCGATGTACATGCCGACGTGGTGCACCGGTGACCCACCGAACACGAGGTCACCGGGCTGGAGCTCGTCGACGGAGATCCGTTCGGTCATGCCCCGGAGCGCCCGCGAGGAATGCGGAAGGCTCACGCCGGCGGCCTTGTAGGCGAACATGATCAGACCGGAGCAGTCGAACGAGTCCGGCCCCGACGCGGCCCAGCGGTAAGGATCACCCTGCTGCGCCAGCGCAACCTCGACGGCCGTGGGGGCGCCGGCCGGAACGGGAGTCGTCGATGCAGCAGCGGGCGGCGACGACGCAACGACCGTCATCGCTCGAGCGGCCGAGCCGCTGGAGCCCGGCGCAGCAGCCTGCACAGCGACGGCCGGAACACGACGAGCGGCGGCAGCACGCTTGGCAGCGGCTTCCGCCTCGGCCTTCGCCTTCGCCTCGGCCTCGGCAGCCAGGCGGGCCTGCTCGGCCTTCAGGGCCTCCTCGAGCTGCCCTTGCACACCGGCAGCGAGATCCCGACGGTTCTTGATCGTCGCTTCGAGCTGCGTCTTCGCGTTCTCGATCTCGGCCTGCTTGGCCTCGACCTTGTCGTTCGCTGCGGAGAGGTCGGCCTCCTGGTCGGCCAGGTCCTTCTGCGCCGCTACGAGACCCTCGACGACCTGTTCGCTGTCGCCGTACCGCGAAGCGAGGTAGGTACGACGCTGCGACTCCTCGATGGCGTCGTCCGCGATGCCGACCAGGCCAGAGTCGTCACTGTTGCCGACGAATGCTTCGATCGCGTACCGCTGGGCATCGGCGCGGTTGGTGTCGAGCTGCGCCCGAGCCGCATCGACCTGTGCCTGGTTGTCGGCGAGCTTCTGCCTCAGGCCGTCGAGCTGGAGCCGCGCATCGTTGTACTGCTCGTCGAGGTCGTTGGTCTTCTGGTCGAGCTGGTCGAGCTCGGCGGCGAGCTTGCGGGCCTGTTCCTGCAGCGTGCCGATGGACTGCTGACGATCGAACGGCTGGGCGCCGGCGACGCCGGGGAGCAGGGTCACGAAGAGGGTGATGGCGGCGCCACGGACGGCGAGACCGGCTGGTCGTCGAACCGAAAGGGCCTTCTGGGGGGAGAACGAGGACATGAGGGGATCAATGGTGCCAGGAGCGGGCAATTATGACAACTCGGTGACGAAATTGTGACGTTCCGTTACACGGATGTCATTTACGCGCTCAATCATCGCCGTCACTCCCACTCGATGGTGCCCGGCGGCTTGGAGGTGATGTCGTAGGCGACACGGTTGATGCCCGGCACCTCGTTGATGATGCGCGACGCCATCGACTCCAGCACCTCGTACGGGATGCGCGCCCAGTCGGCGGTCATGGCGTCGTCGCTCGTGACGGCTCGGATGATGGCCGGGTACCCGTAGGTGCGCTCATCTCCCATCACCCCGACCGATCGGATGTCGGGCAGCACAGCGAACGACTGCCAGATCGAGCGTTCGAGGCCGGCGGCGTGGAGTTCTTCGCGCACGATGGCGTCGGCCTCCTGGAGTATCGCCACCTTGTCGGGGGTGACCTCGCCGATGATGCGGACGCCGAGACCGGGGCCCGGGAACGGCTGGCGTTGCACGATCTCGTCGGGCAGACCGAGCTGGGTGCCCACCTGCCGCACCTCGTCCTTGAACAGCGCTCGCAACGGCTCGACGAGGTCGAAGTCGACGTCCTCGGGAAGGCCGCCGACGTTGTGGTGGCTCTTGATCTTCGCGGCGTGCTTGGTGCCCGACTCGATCACATCGGGGTACAGCGTGCCCTGCACGAGGAACTTGGCGTCGTCGACCTGGGCCTTCGCGTCCTCGAAGATCCGAATGAACAGCTCGCCGATCACCTTGCGCTTGGCCTCGGGCTCCGTGACGCCGGCCAGCCCGTCGAAGAACCGGTCGGCCGCCTTCACGTGGATCAGCTCGATCCCCTGGTGGCGCTCGAATGTCTCGACCACCTGGTCGCCTTCGTTCTTGCGCATCAGGCCGGTGTCGACGAAGACACACGTGAGCTGGTCGCCGATCGCCTTGTGCACCAAGGCGGCGGCGACCGCGGAGTCGACGCCACCGGACAGGGCGCAGATCGTGCGGCCGTCACCGACCTGATCGCGGATCTGTTGCACCGCGACGTCGATGAAGTTGTCCATCGTCCACGTCGGACTGCAGCCGGCGGCGACGTAGAGGAACCGCTCGAGGAGCGCTTGGCCGCGTGGCGTGTGCGCCACCTCGGGGTGGTACTGCACGCCGTAGATGCGACGCGCCTCGTTCTCGAGCGCCGCCACGGGGGCATCGGCGGACGACGCCGTCACGACGAACCCCTCCGGTGCCTCGGTGATGGCGTCGAAGTGGCTCATCCACACCGACTGGTGGGCTTCCTCGGGGTCGAACAGCACCTCACGGCCGACGATCGTCAGGTCGCACCGGCCGTACTCGCCACGGCCGCTGTTGTTGACGGTGCCCCCGAGGTCGCGGGCGATCAGCTGGGCGCCGTAACAGATGCCGAGGATCGGGATGCCGAGGTCGTACACACCGGGGTCGATGCCGGGCGCCCCCTCGACGTTGACCGACTTCGGGCCACCGGAGAAGATCAGCGCCGACGGGGCCGCGACCAGCGATCTCGGCCGCAGTCACGTCGTGGGGCACGATCTCGGAGTACACCCGCGCCTCGCGGACGCGTCGAGCGATGAGCTGGGCGTACTGGGCGCCGAAGTCGACGACCAGCACGGTCTCGGGATGCAGGCCCTCGGGAAGGACGGGGTCGGTGGCGGGAGCGTCGCTCACGAGATCACCACCAGCTCTGCCGACTGCAGTTCCTTGACGGACTCGAAGCCACAGGTGGCCATCGTCCGCCTGAGGTCGCCGATCACCGTCTTCCGGAGGCCGTCGCCGGGGACACCGCTCGCGTCGGGAGCTTCCACCAGTACCGCGTCGGCGCCACAGACGATCGCCTTCGCCACGTCGCCGCCGGTGTGCACCGGGACCGACGCGATGAGCTGCACGTACACACCGGTCTCGTCGAGGTGCTGCATCCTTGCGGCACGGGCGTCGGCGATCGCGGTCGCCAATGGCACGCCGACACCCTCGCTGTGCGGGTCGCTGGCCACGATGACGCCTGCCGCACCCGTACGCATGAGGTGCAACGCCGCCTGGAAACTGGAGCAGGCTCCGACGATCACCGGCACCTCGAGGTGTCGGACGGTGCGCTTCAGGTTGAGGGGCTCGCGGGTCCGCGACACGTGTTCCGCCGACACGACCCGGCCACGGATGACCAGCAGGTCGGGCTCGGTCCGGCCCAGCGCAGCAAGTAGCTCCTCGGCGCGCTGGGGGCGAACGGCGACCGCAGACACCTCGCCGGAATCGTTGCGGGCCGTGACCGCGGCGGTGAGGGCGGCGGCATCGAACGCTCCGTCGGCGTAGTGGGCTTCGGCATCGATGACGTCGAGACCACCATCGATCGGGGTGGTACCGATGGTGACCAGTGGAACGTCGAACTCGAAGGCATCGAGCCGCCAGGCCGTGTCGACGTCGTCGGCGTCGCGGGTGCGACGACTCGGCACGATCGACACCTCGTCCAGGCCGTAGCCCCGTCGGGCGGCTTTGCCCCGTCCGATCTCGATCTGTGCCATCGCACCGTTCCTCTCACTCCGAGCGGGCCACCGGGGGCTCCGTCAGAAAGAGGCGGATCTTAGCCGCTGGAAAGAAGGGCTCTTCCTTCGGCCCGAGGTCGGAGCGGCGCGCCGCTCACGTCGTGGCTCAGCCGCCCCGGAGCGACTTCAGCAGCTGCCGGGCGATCGTTGCGTTCATCTCGTAGGCGGCACGCCGGCCGGCCTTCTGCACCTGACGCACGACCGACCCACCGGTCGCCTCCTCGAGCGAGTCGAGGCCACCCACGAGTGCCTCCTTGGTGGCATCGGTCGCCTTGTATCCCATGTTGGTGAGACCCTTCAGCAGGTCGCTCTGGGCGATGGGCGCCGGAGCAGCGGACGCGATGATGCGCAACGCGTCCTTCGTCAGCTCTGCGCCCTGCTCGATCGCCTCGACCGCGCTGATGTTGCCCTCGTCCTCACCATCGAGGGACGCCAACCATCGTCGGACCTTGATGACGATCTCTGCGTGGGTCTCGCCTTCGAACGACAGGGTGGGCATCGCAGGCTCCTCGTACGGCGGGCTGCTCCGAGGTTAGCGGCCCTCGGCCCCGATTCCCGGGACGGTCAGGCCTCAGCGGCCGGCAGGAGGAGCGTCAACAGCTGGTGCAGCATCGCCGCCGTGGCACCCCAGATCGTGTCACCGACCAACTCGAAGAAGTGCATCGGATGGTCGGTGACGGCGCTGATGCCGGCGCCGCGCATCTCGTCGCCCCACGTCCACCGTTCCTCGTGGTAGCACTCGGGGTGCAGCAGCTCTGCCAGCGGAACATGCAGGATCGCGTCGACCTCCGCCGGCTCCGCCACGACGACCGGTCGCTCGGGCGTGACCGCCACGACCGGGAGCACCACCCGATCGCTCGTGAAGGTCGTGAGGGGTCGAAGCGCTCCGACGACCTCGACGAGCCCGAGGTCGAGGGCGATCTCCTCGCTCGCCTCACGGAGGGCCGTGCCGACAGGGAAGTCGTCGCCGTCCTCCTCGGCCCCACCGGCGAACGACACCTCGCCACGATGGGTCCGCATCGTCCATGCCCGACGGGTGAGCAGCACCTCCACACCGGACCCTCCCCCGGCGGCAACGCCACCTGCCCGAGTGAGGGACGAGATGAGCACAGCGACCGCGCTCCGGCGCAGGTCGGGTGCCACGGCCGCCATCGCGCCCTCGACCGTCACGGCGGACAGACGTCGCCGAACGTCGTCGAGGCCGAGCGCCGGGTCGGTGTCGATCCAGTCGCTCCACGGTGGCGGGCCACCGGCACGGACCGTCGTCGGTCTCGGGATCTGTTGTGGCCCGCCGCGACCGCCCTCCGCTGCCATCGGCGCACGGTACCAGGCACGGCGAACCGTCGAGCGCGGCCGCCGAGCGTCGGATCCGTCGTGCCAGATTTCTCAGGATCGCCGGTAGAATTCCCTGGTGCCTGCCACTCCCACCACCCTTGCTCCCGCAGCCGCGCTCCGCGAGCTCAAGGTCGATGTGCTCGGCATCGGGATCACGCCGGCCACCATCGCCCTCGCTGCGGACGAGATCGAACGCTGGATCGCCGAAGGCACCCCCGACTACGTGTGTGTCACGGGTATGCACGGCGTCGTCGAGGCGCAATCCGATCCGGCACTGCGCGACGTGCACAACGCCGCCGGCATGGTCGTGCCCGACGGGATGCCGATGGTCTGGGCCAGCCACCGCGTCGGAATTCCCTGGGCCGAGCGCTGCTACGGCCCCGACCTGATGCTCGAGATGTGTCGGCGCGCCGCCGCCACGGGCCACCGCTTCTACTTCTACGGCGGGGCCGAGGGCACGCCCGAACGCCTCCGCGACCGCCTCGTCGAACAGTTCCCCGGCCTCCAGGTCGTCGGGCTCCACTCGCCGCCGTTCCGCCCCCTCACCCCCGAGGAGGACGAGGCGATCCTCGACGAGATCCACGCCAGCGGCGCCGACATCGTGTGGGTCGGCCTGTCCACCCCCAAGCAGGAACGATGGATGGCCGCGCACGCCGGGCGCCTGCAGGCCACCGCAATCGGCGTCGGCGCCGCGTTCGACTTCCACGCCGGCAACGTGTCGCAGGCGCCGTCGTGGATGCAGCGCGCCGGTCTCGAATGGTTCTATCGGCTCATTCAGGAACCGAGACGCCTCTTCGTACGCTACGCCGTGGGCATTCCGACATTCGTCCTCGGCATCGCCCGGCGGCGGCCCCGCCTCGTGCCCAGAAATTCCATCACGCCGACCGCCACCGGCACCCCCACCCAGGAGAAATTGCAATGAACTCGACGACCATGAGCACCGACGGCATCGTCCTCGTCACCGGCGGCGGCGGCTTCATCGGCGGCCACCTCGTCGCCAGCCTGATTGCCGACGGCTACCAGGTGCGCAGCGTCGACATCAAGCCGTTCGACGAGTGGTACCAGCGTCATCCCGAGGCCGACAACCGTGTCCTCGACGTGTCCCTGCTCCCCGACGCAATGTCGGCGGTCGAGGGCACCCGCTACGTCTTCAACCTGGCCGCCGACATGGGCGGCATGGGGTTCATCGAGAACAACAAGGCGCTGTGCATGCTCTCGGTGCTCACGTCCACGCACGTGCTCATGGCGGCCCACGACCACGGCGTCGAACGCCTCTTCTACAGCTCGTCGGCCTGTGTCTACGCCGCCGACAAGCAGACCAACCCCGAGATCACCGCGCTGGTCGAGGCCGATGCCTACCCGGCGATGCCCGAGGACGGATACGGGTGGGAGAAGCTGTTCAGCGAGCGGATGGCGCACCACTTCTACGAGGACTACGGCCTCGAGACCCGGGTCGCCCGCTACCACAACGTCTACGGCCCCAACGGCACCTACGACGGTGGCCGCGAGAAGGCGCCCGCGGCGATCTCCCGCAAGGTGGCGCTCGCGAAACTGACCGGCGACCACACGATCGACATCTGGGGCGACGGTCTCCAGACTCGCTCGCTTCATGTACATCGACGACTGCGTCTACGGCACCCGCATGCTCCTCGAGTCCGACATCCGCGAGCCGCTCAACGTCGGGTCGAGCGAGCTCGTCACCATCAACGACCTCGTCGCTATGACCGAGAAGATCGCCGGCGTGTCGCTCAAGCGCACCCACGACCTCAGCGCCCCGCAGGGTGTCCGCGGCCGCAACAGCGACAACACCCGCATCCTCGAGCTGGCCGGCTGGGAGCCGAGCACCAGCCTGCAGGAGGGTATGGAGCGCACCTACGCCTGGGTGTACGACCAGCTCGTCGCCCACGGGTACTGATCGACCGAGTTCTCGACCCGCCGTCGCCGCACCGCTCCGGCGGTGTCGGCGGGGCGGATCAGGAGCCGTTGACCTGGCCGCGGAAGTGCGTGCTCGAGGTCTCGGGCGTGTACGGCAGGTAGACGACCCGTGCACCCACGGTGGCGAGCTCGGCCTCGAGCAGATCGCCCTTCGGCGTGCCACGCCAGTCGTCGCCCTTGAACAAGACGTCGAAGCGCACACGCTCCCAGACCTCGAGCTTCGACTGGGCGTGGTCGATCACCGCGTCGTCGACACATGCGACCACGCTCACGATCTCCAGCCGCTCCTCGAGGTCGACCAGGGGATCAGCACCCTTCATCGAGCGGGTCGCAGCACTGTCGACGATCCCGGCGACCAGCCGGTCGCAACGCTCGGCGGAACGCTGCAGGATCCGCAGGTGGCCGACGTGGAACATGTCGAACACTCCGGGGACATAGCCGACGAGCGTCACGGGCCCGCCACCGCTGGGACCCGGGTTCGTCCGAGGAGCTCGCGGTACTGCTTGGCCGATGCCGCCACGAAATAGGCCCAGTTGCCGACACACATCACGGTGTAGAGCACCAGGAACAGACCAACGCTCCCCCACGTCACGAAGAGCAGGCACAGCACGCCGTAGTCGATCACGAGCGCCGCCCAGGAACGGAGGAGCGACGACTCGGTCGGCAGCGGCTGTTCACCCGGAGGTGCAGATCGACGGAGCTGGTCGATGAGCAGCATCGACGAGAACCGCGACACTGCGACCAACTCGAAGGCGATGGGAGCGAGGTACCACGCCGTGTCGGCAAGATCGGCGAAGCGGTAGAGGCCCACGAGTACGGCCAGATGGAGGCCGGAGATCTTGACTGCGTCGACGGAATGGTCGAGCCACTCGCCCGCGGCCGAGCCGGCCTTCGTCAACCGGGCGAGCTGGCCGTCGGCCGCGTCGAGGGCGTAGCCGAGCACGAGGGCAACCGCAGCACCGATGCCAAGGACCCAGGTGTTGTCCACGGTCGCGATGAGGACGATGCCCGTCGCCGACACCAGGGCGCTGATCACCGTGACCTGCGACGGCGTCAGGCCGAGGACACACGCCACGGCCGCGAACTGACGACCGAGTGGACGGTTGACGAACCGCGAGTACGCCGGGACGCCGTAGTTGGGCTTCTGGGCAGACCGCAGACCCTCGAGCGCCTCCGCGTAGGTCGTCATGTGCAGACCACGCTGTCGAGCGCGCCGCTCGGGGTCCAGAGGAGCCCTTGATCGGGGGCGTTGCGCAGCGACCCACTGATCGTGGTTGCCACCTCGATCAATGTCAGTGGCAGCCGCGGCGTACCGCCGACGACCTCGTCGGCGACCGGGCCGACCTCGGTGACGAAGGCATGATCCACCGCGTGCGTTTCGATCAGGCCGGCAGCGAGGTCGGAGTCGACGACCACGACCTCCTGCGCCAGTCCGAATCCGCCGAGGACCTCGACCCGATGGACCAACGGCACCAGCGGAGCAGCGCCACACCGGGCTTCGACGAGTGCATCGTCGGCGACCGCCACGGTCAGGTGATCGGACAACTCGAAGGCTCGCCGGAGAGCGCGGAGGTGCCCGACATGGAACATGTCGAACGAGCCCAACGCCACACCTCGCGTCGCCATGATGATCTGAGAGCCTCCGTCGCCAACGGGCAGTGAGGACATCATTCTACTTCGGGGCCCCGATTTTCCTCACGACGCGGTAGATCTGCTCCAGCCGCGCCAGGTGCTCGGGACCCCCGTACTGGGTGAGTGTGCGGTGCCGAGCAGCCTCGCCGGCAACGCGGACGAGGCCGTCGGTTTCATCGTCGGCGGCCAGCAGCGACGCGAGCCGTTCCGCAAGAGCGGCCGCGTCGCCCGGTGGTACCAACCAACCCGCCCCGTCGGCGAGGAACTCGGGCGCGCCTCCCGATGACGACGCCACGACGCCAAGACCGGCAGCCATCGCCTCGAGGATGAACAGGCCGAACGGCTCGCTCCACACGGACGGGACGACGGCGAGGCGAGCCGTCGCCAGCGTCGCGGCGACCTCGGCGGCCGGCCGCCGACCGAGGAACTCCACCCCAGGAACCGCCCGGGCGCGGAGCTCGTCCTCCAGCGGGCCCTCACCGATCACCAGGAACCGGGCGTCCACCGGCCGGTCGACGAGACGCGACCACGCTTCAACGGCGACGTCGATTCCCTTCTCCTCGCTCAATCGGCCGGCGTACACGACGGTCCGTGACCGCTGGTCGAACGGCACCGGTTCGCCCGGATCGGGTACGAAGTGGGGGATCACCTCGACCCGGTCGGCCGGGATCCCACCTCCGACCACCCGGTCGCGCAGGGCCGCGGTCGGCGCGATGTACCGATCGACGAGCCGATCTCGTGCTTCGGACCGTCGACGGACGGCGACGACCGCCGCTCCCACGGTCGACTGCACCAGGGAACCGTTGACACAACGATGCCGGACAGCGTGCTGCACCGAACCCGACAGACAGTCCGTGCAGTCCGCTCCGTCGCGACGCAGCGTCGCCGCGGCGCACACCGCCCGGTAGTTGTGCAGCGTGGCGACCGTAGCGACACCACTCGATCTCGCCTCCGACATCACGGCGGGACTCGCGGCGAACCACGTGTTGTGCACGTGGACGACGTCGGGAGCGAACGACGCCAGGGCGCGTCGGAGGCGGCGGACCGCGATCGGGTTGTGCACCGCCATGGCGAGATCCGCCGTCGACGCCCGCCCTCGGTCGTTGGTGAACTCCACCAGTTCGACGTCGTGTCCGGCCGCCTCGAGCAGCGTCCGCTCCCGTTCGACAACGGCTTCCTCGCCCGACGGCGACCGGTAGCGGCAGTGGACGAGGAGGACTCTCACGCACTGAGTCTCCGCGATGGGCAACCTCTCGGCAATCTCGCCGCCGCCCCTCACATCCAGGCGACTCGGACCGATACTGACTGAGTGTTTGCGTCCGAACCCACCACCCCCGAACAGGCGCCCGGCATCATCGAGGCCACGCTTCGGTACCGCTCGATCACCCTTGCGGTCACCCTTGCCGGCTTGATCCTCGCCGCGTTCTTCACGCTCGCCCAACCGAACGACGCCATGGCGGAAGGCCGACTCGTGCTGACCGACCCCCGGGGCAACACGGTCTTCCACGACGGGAACTCGTTCCAGGTCGACCTCACGCGGTACATCAGCGAACGGTCGGACTTCGCCTCGTCGGGGTCCGTGCTCGATCGTGCCCGTGAGCTCGCCCCCTCGGCCGGGTCGACCACGCAGGATGTGCGCGACGCGTGCCAGGTCAGCCCCGAGGACACCGGCAACGTCCTCGTCATCGAGTGCAGCTACGCGAACGAGAAGACAGCGCGTTCCGTGGTCGACGCGATCGCCACGGCGTACCGCGAGCTGACGACGGCGCAGACGGCCGACAAGGCCGGAGCGGCCATCGATGCCCTCGACGGCGAACGCACCGAGCTCGACAAGCTGATCGAGGAGAGCCGCGATGCCGCGACCGACGACCCGTACGGCAACGCTCTCGCCCAGTCGGCCGGCGACCGGCTGACCCAGCTCGAGCTCCGAGCGTCCGACATTCGCACGGCACAGGCCCTGTTCGGCGACGGCACCGAGTCCTACGACGCCGCCCGCGTCCCTCCGTCCACGGGGCTGCTCACGATGCTGGTTCGCAACAGCATCGTCGGTGCCCTGATCGGATTCATGATGGCGGTGCTGATCGCCTGGTTCCGAGCGGACCGCAGCCCGATCGCCCTGGTGGCGACCGACGCGGCGAACGCACTCGGCCTGCCGCTGCTCGGCGAGATCGAGCACGACCTCATTGCCGGCGACGGCATCGACCTCGTCACGGTGCCCGAACCCTCGTTCCAGCTCGTGGCGTCGAACCTGGGTTCGGTGCTCAACGGTGGCACGGTCTTGTTCGCACCGATCCATGCCATCGACGGCCACGCCGACGTCGTGGTCAAGGTGGCACTCATGGCCGCCCGGGCGGGCAAGCGCGTGCTCCTCATCGACGGCGACGATGCCAACCGGTCGGTGTCGAGCCTGTTCGGTCTCGCCAACGGACCGGGTCTCACCGAGTACGTCTCGGGTCAGGCCGGCGACGACGCCGTCACCGCCCGCATCGCGTTCGACACCGGCCCCGGCATGAGCCAGTCCGCGCTGTACCTCATGGGTCCGGGTTCCCCCGCCGGGGCGATGTCGGCGCTGTTCCGCTCGTCACGCACGTCCGAGGCGCTCCGCGAACTGGAGCAGATGTACGACCTGATCCTGATCGGCGGGCCGCCGTGGCTCGAGTCGGCCGGCTCGACCGCACTCGGCCAGGTCGTCGACGGCGTCGTCGTGATCGTCGAGCGCGGCACCTCGAAGGAGTCGATGGAGAACACGCGACGCCAGCTCGCATTCCTCGTCAGCGACACCCTCGGCTTCGTCTTCATCCACGACGACTGATCGTGGCGGTACGCGACCATCTCCGATCCGGGAGCGCAGCGCTCGTCTCCCAGGGGATCACGGCCGGGTCCAGCCTGGTGCTCCAGGTCCTCGCCCTCTGGCAGCTCGGCAAGAGCGGGCTCGCGTTCTTCGCGATCCTGAGCGCCGGCATCATGGTCACGTTCAATGCGGTCCACACCGGCCTGATCGGCGATGCGCTGTCGGTGTTCGACCGCCACGAACCCGGGATCCGCCGGGCACTCGTGAAGACCTCGGCGGTCTCGGCGGCCGCCTCGCTGTTCGTCGGCTTCTTCGGTGCGCTGCTGTTCGCGGAACGCTCCGCGCTCTCGTCGGGCCTGTTCGCCCTCGCGCTCCTCGCATGGACCGTCGAAGAGACCGGTCGCCGAATCCTCATGGCCCGCCTCGAGTTCTGGAAGCTGGTGGTCAACGACGCTGTGTTCGCCGTCGCCTCGTTGGCAACGGTCGGCGTCATCCTCGTGATCGGCGACCTGAGCATCGAGTGGCTCGTGGCGTCGATGCTGATCGGCTCGATCGCGTCGATCGCCGACGCCGTCCGTCAGCTCCCCCGCGAAGAACTCGAGCTCGGCCCCAAGGCCCCTGCCGAGATGCGACGCCTGATCGAGTTCTCGGGCTGGCGCGCCGGGCAGATCGGCATCCGCCCGCTCTCACTCCTCGTGTCGAGGATCGTGATCGTCGGCGTCGCCTCTCCGGCCAGCCTCGGCCTCCTCGAGGCGGCGCGTCTCCTCATCGCTCCGGTCCTCACCGCGGCAAACGGCCTCGGCGTGTTCCTCCTCCCGACGTTCGCCAAGCGGGCGAAGTCCGACGACGATCTGGGCGAGATGTGGAGCATCGCGGCGCTCAGCGCCGTCGCGGCCGCGGTCCTCGGCACCGTGTCGGTGATCGCGACGCCGACGGTGAGCCGTCTGCTCGGTCAGGATCCGGCGATCCCGACCACCCTCGTCGCCAGTTGGGTCGTGTACTCGATCGCCTACTGCGCCAACATCCCCGTTGTGAACGCGCTCGTCGCCCGCCGCGAGGCTCGATCGCTGTTCAACGGTCGGCTCGTCGATGCCGCCATCGGCGTTGCCCTGTCGTACGTGCTCACGTCGATGTCGGGCATCGAGGCGGTCCCGGTCGGTCTCGCGATCGGCGTGGTCGTCGGTACCGTCTGGCCGGTGCTCCGGCTGGTTCGCAAGGGCGAGCTCTCGCTGCCGTCGGAGCCGAACTGGCTCCGACAGGTCGGCCGGGCGGCAGAGGGGGGCCGACGACTCCCCCGGCTGTGGCCGACAGCGTGGGTGACGATCCTCCCGCTCCTGATGATCATCGGCACCGAGTACAAGTTCCGTAAGCGGCCGCTCTCCAGCTCCCTCGACGGCTCGATCGACGTCGCCATCATCCTCGAGCTCGTCATCTACGCGCTGGTGCTCGGCTACCTGGTCATGTTCGTCGTCACGCCACCGCGCTGGCGGCGCCCGACGTCGGTCCAGTTCATGCTGCGCGGGTACGCGGCGCTCATGTGCGTCTCGGTCGTGTACGGCCTCTACCCGCAACTGGGAGCGGTGCGGGCGGTGCAGCTCGTGATCATGGTGGTGTTCGCCGCAGCGCTCGCCAATCGGGCGAGCCGCCGCCAGATGCATCAGCTGGCGCACGGCTACCTGGCCCTGATCACGATGTCGGTGTTCCTCGGGCTCATCTGGCGCGTGCCGTTCTCGATCAATCAGGAACACCGCTTCAACTGGATGCACGTCCATTCCGTCATCGCCGCGGCGATGCTCGCGCTCGCGGTCGTGATCGCTACTGCGTTCCTGATCCGGCCTCGCGTCGCCAGCGCTGGGGTGCCGCACATGTCCCGTGGGATCTACGGGTTCTGCTTGGTCGTCTGCACGATTGCGCTGATCGCGACCGAGACCCGCGGATCGCTCGCCGGAGCTGTGGGCGGCATCGGTGTCGTGGTCTTCTTCACGGTGCCGCGACGTGAACGTCTTCCGATCGGAGTCATCGGTCTCCTCGGCGTCGGCACGGCCGTCGCCGTGTTCATCAACCCGATCCTCGAGTACCTCTCGCGGTGAGAGCACCGAGTCGATCACCACGCTGTCGAACCGCACGCTGCTGTGGGACATCGCGTTCCAACTCGTCGGCGAGCGGCCCCTGACCGGATACGGACTCACGGCATCGCGTGGCGTCTTCTTCGAGGCGATCCACCTGGGTGGCGCTCACAACGCGTTCGTGAACGTGCTCGTCGACGGTGGCATCGTCGCCGCGGGGTTGTGGCTCGGCGTCATCGTCACGATCGGGATCGCCATCCGCAACGCCGCCCGCCGCCGTGACGTCGATACGGCGTTGCTCGCCGGTCTGCTCGTGACGTTGATGGTGAACGGCCTCACGACCGAAGGGGTCGGGTCCGGCTCGGGGGTCTCAGCGCTCTGGTTGTTCATCCTCGCTGGCTGGGTCGGCGTGATGCAGCGCGAATGGGCGGCTCACCGCCGCTCGCCACGGGTGGTCCACCGCAACGTCGTCCAACGCACGCCCGTGCGCCCACGGAGCACGCACCCGACCGCTCCGACAGGCGACCGACGACGGGCTGCCATCGCGGCAGCGGCTCGACCTACCGCCATCGGACCGGGCCCTCGCCCCGAAGCGACGACCGCGCTTCCTGCCGGAAGCCCGGCACCCAAGGCACTCCCTGCGAGCCCGGATCGGCCGAAGGCGCTCGAACCCGGCACCCGCCCGGGAGCGACGAGCGACACTGCACCAGCGCCGGGCACCCAGCGCCGGGGCAAACACTTCCGACCGCCCGTCGACTGACGCCCAGGGGCCCTGCCCGGCCAGCGGCCGGGTCGGCATGACCGGGTTTCACCCGTGCGATCGCAGGCGCTCCAACCCGTCGCCGGTGTTGCCGACGCGTCCGACGGACGCGTTTCGAATGTCGAGGGTGACATCGCCGAGTCGGCGCGCTGGAACCACAACATCCACGACCACCGGCTCCTCCTCGATGCGGCCCCCGTGGCAGCGCGCGGGCTCGACGTGCCGCTGGCGGGCACCCCTGGTGATCTGGCGCACAACGCCGTTTGACGCCGGCCTCGCCCTGCGGCCGTGGGGTGACGAACTCGAGCCTCACCCGTGCGGATCCGCACGGGTGAGGCTCGAGTTGCCGTTCGAAATCGGTGCTCGGGGTGTCGCCGGCTACGGCAGGGTCGAGGTGGCGACAGTCGCCACCGGCGATTCGTTGCCGGCCGCATCGACCGCGACCACGGTGAACGTGTAGTTCGTCCCTTGGGTGAGCTGCTGCTCGAAGTACGTGAGCGACGAGGAGGCCTGCCGGTAGGCGATGGTCGTGGTGCCTCGCTTGAGTCGATACACGACCACGCCGACGTTGTCGGTCGACGCGGTCCACGTGAGCCGGATGGCGGTCTTGGTGCGCTCGGTGACCGTCAGCGCCCCGGGAGCAGTCGGCGCGGTCACGTCGGTGCTCGTCGCGACGCCGGAGATGGTCGCATCGAAGAAGGCGTCGGTGTCATTCGCAACCGCCTGATGAACCTCGACGGCAAGCCGGTTGGTGCCCTGCACGAGGCCGTCCTTCGGAAGGGCCACCGTCTGGAGACCGGGCTGGCCGACCTGCGCAGCCCATGCCGTGGTCAGGAAGCCCGGGGACCCGAACGGCATGTTGGTGCGAGCGATCTCGTTGCCGTTGAGGTAGACCACGGCGCCGTCGTCGGCCCGGAACTGCAACAACAGGGTGCCGATCCCGGTGAGTGACGCAACGTTGAAGTCCTGGGCGAAGTACTGGGTCACGCCGGTGGCCGGGATGGCCGTCGTCTCACCCAACGCCTTGCCGAGCGGCGACAGGCCGGTCGACCAGCTTGCGAGCGATGTCGCCGGCAGGCGCCATGCGGTGCCCTGGTCGGTGCCCGATGACTCGTACCGCCAGGTGGACGGCGACACGACGCCGATCGGCACCGGTGCACCACCGGTGGTCGTGGCGACCACGGAGCCTTCCGGCGACTCGTTGCCGGCGGCGTCGATCGCCTTGACGGTGTAGGTGTAGGCCGTACCGGGCACGAGCTGCTGATCGGTGTACGTGAGCGTGCTGCCGGCGTTGCGGTAGCTGATCGTGACACCGTTGCGCTGCAGGCGGTACGCCACGGGGGCAACGTTGTCGGTCGACGCCGTCCAGTCGACCCGCACCGACGTGTTGTTGATCGCCGGTGCCGTCACGGTCGGCGCCGTCGGAGCGATGACATCCGTCGTCGGCGCATTGCCGATGAGCGTCGCCGAGAAGATCGAGTCGACGTCCGCTGCAGCGCTCTGGTGGAGCTCCACCGCAAGGCGGTTGGGGCCCGTTACGAGGCCGTCCTTCGGAAGGTCGAAGTTCAGGTCGAACGGACTGACGGTCTGCGCTGCCCACGCCGGCGTCGAGAACAGCGGCGAGCCGAACGGCATGTTGTGCCGGGCGATCTCGTTGCCGTTGAGATAGACCACGGCGCCGTCGTCGGCCCGCAACGTGAGGCGAAGCGTGGCGATGCTCGCCGGGTTCGCGACGTTGAAGTCCTTCACGAAGTACTGCGTGATCCCCGTCGTGGGAATCGCGGTGGTCGGCGAGAGCGCCTTGCCGAGCGGGGCGACCCCGGTCGACCAGGTCGCCACCGACGTCGACGGGAGACGCCACGCCGTGCCCTGGTTGGAGCCGTCGTCGAGGTACCGCCACGTATCGGCAGCGGCGACGAGGGTCGTCGGCGGCTGCTGCACGAAGAAGTTCTTGGCAGCGGTCGAGGCCGACCGGTTGTTGGTCTCGTCGACCGCACGGACGAAGTAGTTCGAACCGGCGCTGGAGTCGGGGTCGAGGTAGTACGTGCCCCACACGGTGGCGATGACCCGGTCGTCGCGAAGGATCTCGTAGCGGATCGACGTCGGCGAGTTGTCGGTCGACGCGGTCCACGTCAGCTGGGCGCGGCCACCGTTGGTCGTCAGCGCCAGGTTGGTCGGGACGCTCGGTGCCGTTGTGTCGCGGTTGCAGAACTTCGCGAAGCCGCCGACGTAGTCGAAGCCGGTCCCGTTCCACCCACCGCGATCGAAGTCACCGCCGACCCACATGCACCCGGCGTTGTCGTTGAAGAACTCCCACGGACCCTCGCCGACGGTCGTGTAGATCGACGGGTAGAACTCGGTGAGGTACTCGCCGGTCACTGCATCCCAGGCGCCGAAGCTGTTGATGGCGTCGGCCTGGGTTGCCTTGGGGTACTGCGACGGATGGGCGTAGATGTCCTGATCGGTCCACGTGAAGTTCGTGCAGTGACAGCCGGCGTAGATGATGCCGTTCTGGGAGGTCATCCCCTGGAAGTCACCGCCGGCCGCGGTCTCGCTGTACCGCTCCTGGGTGTAGGTCGCGAGGCTGCTCTTCGTGATGTTGTGCTGCGATCCGGCGTTCCAGATCGAGTTGCCTTCTTCGTGGATCACGTACTGGTACTCGCAGCACTCGGACGGCTGGGTGGGATCGGCCAGCGGCTGGCTGGGCTGCCATTGCTGCATGTTGGCGGGATCGGCACGCGATCCGTCGACCGTGCTGACCGCAGCAATTCGGCGTGCGAACTGACCGTTGACACTCACGAAGTTGCCGGCGAGCCAAACACGATCCGATGACGGCGAGGGCTCGAGGTGGAACAGGTTGGCCGACACCGTCGGCAGCCAGGTCGTGTCGGGGCGGCCATCCTCGATGGACACCCGGACGATGTTCGCCGCCCCCATGGTCGCCGGGCTCGCCACACCACCGGAGATGCCGGTGAAGTAGCCACCGACGTACAGCCAGTCGCCCTTGATCGCCATCGTGCGGGTCAGGGCCCGCTTTGCGGATCCATCGTTGCGGACGAGGCTGGCCGACCACGACGGCAGCACCGCTCCGGTGACGGGATCGAGCGCTGCGAGCCCCGCGGTGTTCGCCGCGCCGTTGATGTCGGTGAAGCTGCCACCGACGAGGAGTTTGCCGTCGGGCGTGGCGCGCACGTCGAACACCGTGCCGTTGACCTGGGGACGGAACCCCGAGCGCCAGGCCCCCGTGTTGGCGTCGAAGGCGGCAAGGTAGGGCTGGGCGATCTTGGTCGCGCCCGTACCGTTCTGGACGTTCTGGTACTCACCGCCGACATACACGGTGTCGCCGATCTGGGCGAAGCCCATGACGAGCGAGTTCAGATCCGGGAACTGGTCGGTGGGGTCGACGTTGTCGGTCACACCCCAGTTCAGGGCCTCGGGGTTGGACTTCAGGAACTTGCGGACGGTGCTCTCGGGGGTCCCCGTCGCCGGGATCGCCGGCTGGGCGGCCTCGGAGATCTTGGGCCGGAGCCAGACCTGGGTGAACGGGACCGTGCGCGTGCCGTTGTAGTACCAGTACGACGTCGCTGCGGTGTTCCCGCCGGTGTTCGAGTTGAAACCGAAGCCGCCGCGGCGGTTCGGGAAGTTGTTGTTGTAGGTCATCCAGGCGTTGACGCCGGTGAGGTTCGGCGATGCACCGGTCTGGCCGGTCAGGTTCGAACCGGAGAAGTAGGTGTTGGCCTTGCCGTACGACACGCCGTTGATCGAGACCGAGTCGAGCGAGATGCCGGCGCCGAACGCCCACGTCCACTTGTCGCGACCACCGAAGCCGGGCCGGGGGCCCTCGAGCTTCCAGCGGATGTCCTGCCACGACGTGCCGGTGTTGTTGGTGGCGCGCCGCAGGCGGATGCCGTCGTCGAGCGAGTCCGGACGGGTGTTGTTCAACAAGCCGTCGATGATCTTGTTGGAGTATGCGGCGACGCCGAACGCGTCGGTGCCGCTGGGCGTCGTCGCGATGGCGGACTGCACACCCTGGCCGGTCGACGGCCAGTTCCATCCGTCCCGGCCACGACCGACGAGCACCCAGCCACCGCCATCGGTCGTCATGTCGCAGTACACCCGCATCGGGGCGATCAGGGCTGGCGTCTGGACCCAGTAGGTCCCGTCCGGCGAGTTCGGGTACGACTGCTTGATCGACCAACACGACGCTCCGGCGTGCTCGGAGATCGTGCCGTCGCCCACGACGATGGCCGCCTCGACCTTGTCGTCCTGCTGCAGCTGCACGATCCCCACGCCGACGAGCGACGCGATGAGGAGGACGGACACGATCACCGCCGGAGACCGGCGGCGGCCGGAACCGGAACCGTTGGTCACATCTTGGATATTCGTCATCTCTAACTACCGTTCGTTCACTTCGGTGAGGACATCACATGGAACCGGGGGGTCGAGTCGCCGAAACGGGGGAAACCGTGGGACTCGAGAGGCCCGAGGGGCGGGGAGTCAGCGGCCGCAGGCGTCGCCGAGGTAGACGTGCACGACCTTGACGGCGTTCTGGAACGCCTCGGAGGCGAAGTCTTGCGAGCGGGCCGCGTCGGCCGCCGCTGACTGGGCCGTCGTGAGCAGCGTCTGCACCGCTGCGGCGATCGGGGCCTGGGCTCGCTCGGCCACGGTCGTCAGGTCCTTCACACCGTCGACGATCGTGCTCGGCGAGGAGGTCACATTGAGCGTCGAGACCGCACGGTAGAACGGAGCGCTGATCTCGCCACAGCCGTCGAGCGGCTGGAGCCCGTCGACGTCAGGACGCCCGGGCTGGGGAAACGTCGGCGACGGACTGGCCAGCGGATCACGGGCAACCGAGCCCGACGTGTCGTCGGCGGAGGGGCCACTCGAGGGATCGGGGGCCGCCAGGTTCCTGGCACCGTCGTCGTCGTTGGGGGCCGGCACGCCCGCCACGCCACTCGGCTTCTTTGACGCGGCCTGAGCGGCGGCGAGTTCTTCTGCCGCTGCCTGCTCGGCCTCACCAGTCGAAGCGGCCGAACCGGAGCCGCCCGATGACGAACCGCCCGCTGCGGACGGCGAGCCGCTGCGGCGATCGGCGTCCTTCGCTGCGTCGTCGCCGGAGCAGCCGACGACGAGCGAGAACACGGCAATCATCGCCGCCACCAGCGCGATCGGCCGAACGCGAACGCGGGCGGGCCGCGCTCCGCCAGCACCTCGGGAACTGGTCATCACCGGCCTCCTCGCTGCAATACCACAGCAATCGTCCGGATCAGTATGCCGAGATCATTACGAAAAGTGACTCGGGTCAGGTAGGGAAGGTCGGCCTCGAAGCACTCGTGGAGCGGGGCACCCGTCTGTCGACCCGTCACCTGCCACTCGCCGGTCATGCCCGGGCGGACGGAGTGCCGCACGTGGCCGCGCTCGCCGAGTCGATCGACGACCGACGCCATCTCGGGACGGGGACCGACGACGGACATGGAACCGAGCAGGACGTTCACGAGCTGCGGAAGCTCGTCGAGGCTGAGCTTGCGGAGAACACGCCCCACGGGGGTGTGCCGGGGATCGTGGTCGACCTTGTGGGATTGACGCCGGTCCGTACCCTGGAACGGCCGTTCGGCGGAGCGACGGCTCCACCGCATGGTGCGGAACTTGAACATGCCGAAGGTCTCGCCGTCGAGACCGACGCGGTCCTGGGAGATCACCACATCGTGGCCGAGCGTCACCCGGAGCAGGCACCAGATCGCAGCCATCAGCGGCGCCAGACATGCCAGCATCGTGGAGGCGACGACGATGTCGAACGCCCGCTTGCCCGTTCGCTCGTAGAACGATCGACGCGTCCGGTCGGTGACCGAAGGGAGGATCAGGAGCGACGCCGGATCGGACCTCACGGCATCGATCCCGCGCCCCACTCGCTCGTCGTCTGCCTGCAATCGATACATGGTCCACTCTGAACTCGCCGCCGGAGGGGTACCTCCAAGCACACCGAACGTGTCAACGTCAACAGAGCCCCGCCTGGGATTCAATGAGCCGTTGGTCCCAATAGTACCGGTTTGTCGAGAAATTCCCAGGTGAGAACTGTTGCTGGGTGATTTCACCCACGCGCGTGGAACGTCACGTGGTGCATCGAACCGGCGCTGAAAACGCCCCGGGGCCGGCCCCCAGTGGAGCCGGCCCCGAAGCACATTCGGTACAGATTCAACCCTGCCGGACGAGCCGGCGGGGGTCATTACATCATGCCGCCCATGCCACCCATGTCGGGCATGCCGCCGCCAGCGGAGGCTTCCTCCGGCTTGTCGGCGACCAGGCACTCCGTGGTGAGGAGCAGGCCGGCGATCGACGCTGCGTTCTGCAACGCGGCGCGGGTCACCTTGGCCGGATCGATGACACCGGCCTTGAGCAGGTCCTCGAACACACCGGTCGCTGCGTTGAGACCAACCGAGCCGGTCTCCGCCTCGGTGCGCTGCACCGCGACGGCCCCCTCGATGCCGGCGTTCTCGGCGATGTGCCGAGCCGGGGCCTCGAGTGCGCGGTACACGGCACGGGCACCCGTGGCCTCGTCACCCTCGAGCGAGTCGATCGTCTTCTGGAGCGAGGCACGGGCACGGAGGAGGGCCGTGCCGCCACCGGCGACCACACCCTCCTCGATGGCAGCGCGGGTCGCCGAGAGGGCGTCCTCGATGCGGTGCTTCTTCTCCTTGAGCTCGACCTCGGTCGCAGCGCCGACCTTGACGACGGCGACGCCGCCCGAGAGCTTCGCGAGGCGCTCCTGGAGCTTCTCGCGATCCCAATCGGAGTCGGTGTCCTCGACCTCACGCTTGATCTGCGCCACGCGGCCCTTGACGTCGTCCTCGTTGCCAGCACCCTCGACGATGGTGGTCTCGTCCTTGGTGATGACGACCTTGCGAGCACGACCGAGCAGGTCGATCGTCGTGTTGTCGAGCTTGAGGCCGACCTCTTCGCTGATGACCTGACCGCCGGTGAGGATGGCCATGTCGGCCAGCATCGCCTTGCGGCGCTCACCGAAGCCCGGGGCCTTGACGGCGACCGAGCTGAACGTGCCACGGATCTTGTTCACGACGAGCGTGGCGAGCGCCTCGCCGTCGACATCCTCGGCAATGATCAGGAGGGGCTTGCCGCCCTGCATGACCTTCTCGAGCACCGGGACGAGGTCCTGGACCGAGCTGATCTTGCCGTTGACGAACAGGATGTAGGGGTCGTTGAGGACCGCTTCCTGACGCTCGGCGTCGGTCACGAAGTAGGGCGAAAGGTAGCCCTTGTCGAACTGCATGCCCTCGACGAAGTCGAGCTCCATGCCGAACGTGTTGGACTCCTCGACGGTGACCACACCGTCCTTGCCCACCTTGTCGATGGCGTCGGCGATGACCTCGCCGATCTTGACGTCGGCAGCGGAGATGGCGGCGACCTGAGCGATTTCGCTCTTGTCGTCGACGTCCTTGGCCTGCGCCTGGATCGACTCGACCGCGGCGGCGACTGCCGCCTCGATGCCACGCTTGAGACCGAGGGGGCTCGCGCCGGCGGCGACGTTGCGGAGGCCTTCCTTCACGAGTGCCTGGGCGAGCACCGTCGCCGTCGTCGTGCCGTCACCGGCAACGTCGTTGGTCTTGGTGGCGACCTCCTTCACGAGCTGGGCGCCCATGTTCTCGAAAGGGTCCTCCAGCTCGATCTCACGAGCGATGGAGACACCGTCGTTGGTGATGGTCGGTGCGCCGAACTTCTTGTCGAGGACAACGTTGCGGCCCTTGGGGCCGAGCGTGACCTTGACCGCGTCGGCCAGCTTGTTGACGCCGGCCTCGAGGGCACGACGAGCTTCGTCGTCGAACTTCAGAATCTTTGCCATGTGGGGATCCTTGTGTGGTGATTACTTGGCGATCGCGAGCACGTCGCGAGCAGCGAGGATGAGGAGGTCTTCGCCATCGATGGTGATCTCGGTGCCGCCGTACTTGGAGTAGACGACCTTGTCGCCGACCTTGACCTCCATCGGGATGCGTTCGTTGTCGTCACCGAAGCGGCCTTCACCGACGGCGAGCACCTCGCCCTGCTGGGGCTTTTCCTTGGCGGTGTCGGGAATGACGAGACCGCTCGCGGTGGTCGCCTCGGCCTGTGCGGGCCGAACGACAATACGGTCTTCGAGTGGCTGCAGGTTCATGCAGATGCCTCCGTTGCGCTTTCGCATGAGTGTGTGTGGATTGCGCACCCCTGGCGTTGGCACTCGGGTGGCGCGAGTGCCAAAGCTAGCACTCTCGATGGCCGAGTGCTAAGCAGCCCCCGATATCGGTCTCAGGACAGGGCGAGGTTGGGCAGCGCGCCGGTATCGAGGGGACTCGGCCCGTCGAGCGTCAGCTTGTACCACGCCGCCGCGGCGACCATTGCTGCGTTGTCCGTGCACATCTCTCGCGACGGGAGGAATCCTCGGATGCCCTGGCCGACGCACACGTCGAGGAACGACTCGCGGAGCTGGGAGTTGGCGGCGACTCCCCCGCCGATCGCGAGGCCCCGAGCGCCCACGTCGACCGCTGCCCGACGGGCCTTGGTGACCAACACATCGACGACCGCCTGCTGGAAGGACGCCGCGACATCGGCAGCATCGACGTCGGGGTGCTTCCGCACCCAGTTGATGACGGAGGTCTTGAGACCGGAGAAGCTGAAGTCGTAACCGTCGTCGAGCATCGCCCGGGGGAAGTTGATCGCGGTCGGGTCGCCCGACATCGCCAACCGGTCGATCGCGGGGCCGCCCGGATAGCCGAGGCCCAGGAACCGGGCGACCTTGTCGAACGCCTCCCCGGCGGCGTCGTCGAGAGTCTGCCCGAGGATCTTGTACCGGCCCGGTCCGTCCATGCGGACGAGCAGCGTGTGGCCCCCCGAAACCAACAGGACGACGAGGGGGAACTCGAGGTCCGGATCCTCGAGGAGCGACGCGTAGAGGTGGGCCTCGAGGTGGTTGACGGCGACGAACGGCACGTCCCACGCCATCGCCAGGGCCTTGGCGGCGCTGACGCCGACGAGGAGGGAACCGATGAGCCCCGGACCGTAGGTCGCGCCGACGGCGGCGATGTCGGACTCGGACACACCGGAGGACACGACCGATTCGGCGACGATCGGGATCAAGAGATCGAGGTGCGCACGACTCGCAATCTCGGGAACCACCCCACCGAACCGGGCATGCAGATCGACCTGGGAGGACACCACCGACGACAGCACCACCCGACCGCCGCACACCAGGGCGGCAGCGGTCTCATCGCACGACGTCTCGATGCCGAGGATCGCTGCGTCTGGCGAGAAGTCGGTGGTCATCGCGCCAACCCTACCGGCGCATGGCTGCGATCACGGCGTCGATCCGACGCTGGTAGTCCTCCCCGCCGATACCTCGCACCCACATGATCAACGCATCCTCGCCTGTCTCGGCGTAGTACCGCGGACGCACTCCGTCCTGCTCGAACCCGAACTTGCGGTACAGGTCCTGCGCTCCGGTGTTCGACTCCCGGACCTCGAGGGTCATGTCGTCGAGCCCCCACGCCTTGGTCTCCGCGACCAGCCGGAGCATGAGCATGGTCGCCACGCGCTGGAGGCGGAACGAGGGATGGACGGCGATGTTGGTGATGTGGGTCTCGAAGCCGGTCGACATGAGGCACGCGAAGCCGACCACGGAGGCATCGGGCCGAACGGCCACGAAGCCGCGTGAGGACGCCTGCTTCAGCTCCGACGCGAAGAGGTCCTTCGACCACGGCCGGGGGCTCGTGACCTGTTCGATCGCCACGACACCACGGAGGTGCCGACTGCGCATCGGCACCACGGCGACGCGCTGGGACCCGGACTCAACCACGGTCGGCCACGTCGGTCAGGCCCGGTCCCGCGTGACCCAGTTGATCTCGGCGTCGGGCTTGCGCAGGTAGATCGGCTCGAGGGAGGTCGCCGGCTGGAACTCCTCGCGAAGGGCCTGGGCGTGGGCCAATTGCACGAGCGAGGCGGCCGATGGAAACGAGAGCCCGGCGTCGGCGATCTCGGCCTTCGGCACCGTCTCGAACAGCTCGCGGTACCGGTGGACACCGTCGCCGACGAGCAGCATCTCCTCGCGACGCACCGACAGCTGCGACACCAGCTCGTCGGGTGATCCAACCGCGTGCTCGCCGAGCCGCTGGATGCCGCCGGGTACCTGGCGGTAGAACGCGTAGTACAGCTCGGAGCGACGGGCATCGATCGCTGTCACGATCAGCCGCGACGAGAACCGCACCGCGAACGCGAGCAGGTCGAGACTGGCAACCCCGATCATCGGCACCCCGAGCGCGTGCGCAAGGCCCTTGCCGGTGGCGATGCCGACCCTGAGCCCGGTGAAGAGGCCTGGACCGAGGTCGACGGCGATCACGCTGATCTCCGACAGCTCGATCTGGGACTGCGAGCAGATGAACTCGATGGCAGGAGCGAGGTTCTCGGCGTGACGCCGACCCTTCGCGCACTGCGCCGAGGCGATGACACCCTCGTGGCCGCCGATGGCGCAGCCCGCCTGGGAGGTCGCGGTGTCGATTCCGAGGATCAGCATGTCACTCCGTCGCGGCTGGGAACGTCGATGAGGTCGGGCACGGTCACGCGGCCCACGGGCCGACCGCCCGGGCGATGGCGACCGACCGCGCCGCCCACCGGCGGCCGATCATGACCAGTTCGAGGAGACGCTCGTCGTCGTCCTCGCCCAGCTCGAGTCGCACTTCGAGGTACTCGGGCGGCAGGGCAGGCAGGATCGCCTCGCCCCATTCGACCAGCGTCACGGCATCGTCGTCGAGCAGTTCGGCCAGCCCGAGGTCGAGCGCTTCCTCGATCTGCTCGAGGCGGTACACATCGAGGTGGTACATCTTGAGACGGCCCTGGTACTCCCGCACCAGCGTGAACGTCGGTGACGTGATCGGCTCGGTCACGTCGAGCGCCGCACCGAATCCCTTGGCGAAGGCGGTCTTGCCGGCCCCCAGATCGCCGGACAGCACGATGAGGTCGCCCGACGTCGCCATCTCGGCGAGCGCCGCCGCGAGGGCAGCGGTCTGCTCGGTGGAGGTCGTCCGCGCTTGAATCATCGACCGCCAGACTACGGCCTCACGAACGGAACCCGCGTCGGGCGCCACCGCGTTGACGCACTCCGGCCCGCCCTGCAACCCTACGAACGACATGTCCGCGCCGATCAGCCCCCTGCGAACCGTCGCCATCGCTGCGGCGCGCCTCGTGGCGGTGGCCGTCCTGCTCTCGGGGGCCCTCGTCGGCTCGGTCGTAGCGACGCCCGAGGCGGGAGCGCAGGCCCGACTCGTGAACACGCTCGTGCGGACGTTCCCGGCACGACCCGACCCGGGCAACGACGTGACCGTGCTCGTGGGGGTGACCGGGTGTCCCCCCGGCCCCGTGACCGTCGAGATCTACCTCACCACATCCGACGGGGCGACCCAGGCGGCGACGCTCATGACCCGGACTGCGGCGACGACGAATCTGGTGCTGCGCACGAAGGCGGTGCTCGAGCTCCCCGACGCGATCGAGGGGTGGTACGGAGCCCGTGTCCTGTGCGGCAACTTCCGCCCACCGAAGGTGGCGATGACGAACACGCTCTTCGCCGTCGGTTCGAAGCCGACGAAGGAGTCGAACCTCGCCGGCGACGCCGTCGTGGCCGGCGCGACGCTGCCGTTCTCGGGGAATGGCTGCACCGGGACCGAGGTGGAGTACGACATCAGCGGGGGCGCCCGGTGGCCCGGCCCGTTCGAGGCCGATGGCACGATCGCCGTGAACCCGGACGGTACCTGGTCGACCGACCTGCTCTTCCCGACCGACATGAACCCGGGGCCGGCATCGGTGCGGGCCCGCTGCGTGCTCGCCAACCAGTACGACGAGGTCGTGTACGTCTACTACGGCGGGATGACGGAGGTGACGGTCGAGCGACCGCCACCAGCGACGCTCGCTCCCCCGGCCTGAGGCGAGCGTCAGTTCGGTCCGACCGTGACCCGGGGAACCCGCGGTCCCAGTCGCGTCACGATCTCGTAGCCGATGCTGCCCTCCCGCGCTGCCACCTCGTTCGCGTCGATCTCGTCGTCGCCTTGCGTTCCGAGCAGGACCACCTCATCGCCGACCGCGACCGGGAGGTCACCGGCGTCGACCATCAGCTGATCCATGGTCACGGTGCCGACCACCGGTCGACGACGTCCGCCCACCAGCACGTAGCCACCGTTGAGCCCGAGCGATCGAGGCAGGCCGTCGGCATATCCGATGGGGACGGTGATGACCGTCGTCTCCCGTTCGGTGACGAACCGGCAGCCGTAGCTCACGGGCTCTCCCCCGCCGAGGCGCTTCACGTGACTCACGGCCGACACGAGCCGGAGGGCCGGCTCGAGTTCGACCCGCCCCTGCAACGCCGGGGACGGCGCGATGCCGTAGCACGCGATCCCACACCGGACGAGATCGAACCGCGACCCAGCGACGGCGATCGCCCCCGCCGAGTTCGCGGCGTGGCGCAGGTAGCCGCCGATGCCGGCGTCGGCGAGCGCGTCGTCCACCTGGCGGTACCGCTCGAGTTGGATCGCGGGGTACATCGATGCCGGATCGTCGGCCGTGGCGAAGTGCGTGAAGAGTCCGGCGAGACGCGACCGGGGCGACTCATGGACGGCCCGAGCAAGGCCGATCGCGTCGCCGGGAGCGCACCCGACACGGTGCATACCCGTGTCGACCTTGAGGTGGAGCGCAGCGACCCGGGTCGCCGACGCCGCCGCCGACTGAGCGGCGCCGATGGCGGCTTGGGAGTACACGGCCACGTCGATGTCGCCGGCAACCAGATCGCCCCACGCTGCCGCTACGGGCTCGCTCAGGAGGAGCACGGGAACGGTGAAGCCGGCATCGCGCAGGGCGAACGCCTCTTCGGCGAGCGCGACCCCGAGCCATGTCGCTCCGCCTTCGAGCGCCGCTGTCGCAGCGGTGACGATCCCGTGCCCGTATCCGTCACCCTTCACCACGGCACACACGGCTGCCGGGGCGACGAGCACTCCGAGCCGCTCCACGTTCCGGCGAATCGCGCCGGGAGCGATCTCGGCGCGGGTGGGGCGGTAGGTGCGGGTCGTCACTGCCGCTCCACGCGGCGCGGGCGGGCGGCCTTGGCCGCCAGCGCGTCGCTCAGCACGGCGGACACCATCGGCGGCAACATCGACGCCGTCGTTCCCACCGTCGGGCAGCGACGGGCGGCCAGCGCGTGCGCCTGTGCTCCGACGGCTGCGGCATCGAACGCGTCGAGGCCCGAGGCCAACAGCGCGCCGATCACTCCGCTGAGCACGTCGCCGGTCCCTGCGGTGGCCAACCGGGTGTCGCCGGCGACGACGATTCGCACCTCTCCCGTCGGCGAGGCCACGGTGGTCGTCGGACCTTTCAGCAGAACGACCGAGCCACGCTCGGCGGCGAGCCGTCGGGCCGCATCGATTCGATCGGCTCCGGGAGGATGCCCGGTCAGCTGGGTGTACTCGCCGTCGTGGGGTGTCAGCACGCGACCGGCGTCGGACATACGACCGCGGAGGCCGGCGATGGCCCACAGGGCGTCGCCATCGATCACCATCGGCAGGCTCGAGGAGGTCGCGAGGGAACAGACCGAATCGCGGACCGCATCGTTGCGCCCCAGGCCAGGCCCGACGACCAGCGCTGACACGCGCTCGCTGTCGGCCAGGACTGTTCGCTCCCACCCGATCATCGGGAGCGGGGCGCCGACCGCCTCGAGCGGGGCCGCCCGCAGGGCGCTCGCGCCCGGCGAGCTCAGTCGCACGTACCCGGCACCGGCGGCGAACGCTCCGGCGGTCGCCAGCACGGGCGCCCCGGCCATGTCGGGGGTTCCCCCGACGACCCACACCGCGGCCTTCCACTTGTGGGCGTCGACGGGGCGGGGCCGGAGCAGGCGGCCGACGTCACCGTCCTCGACCACGTGGGCTCGTGCCCCCGAGACGTCCAACCCGATATCGGCGACCATCGTCGTTCCCACCGTCGCCGCCCCATCGGCGTAGAGCAACCCCGGCTTCAGCGCGGCGAAGGTCACGGTGCGCTCGGCGACCGCGGGGCGTCCGGATGCGACACCCGTGAGGCCGTCGACGCCCGGACGGGATGTCTACGGCGAGGACCGGAACGCCGGCCGATACCGGTGAGCGGTACGAGCCCCGGAACCCGGTGCCGTAGGCAGCGTCGATCACGAGGTCACACTCCGGAACCGTCGCATCGGCAGCGGCATCGACCACGGTGACCCGACACCCCCGTGACCGCAGCAGTCGTGCAGCGACCGCTCCGTCGCGGCCGTTGTTGCCCTTTCCGGCGATCACGACGACACGTCGCCCGTACGCCCCGCCCAACATCTGGAGCGCGGCCCGAGCGACAGCGGCCCCGGCGCGTTCGATCAGCGTCTCGACCGGCACCGACGCCGCAGCGTCGATCGCGGCCATCTCATCGGGCGTCACGACGGGGATCACGCCTGCATTGTGTCAACAGTCGGGCCCCGTCATCGAGCGTTAACAGTGGGACCATCGAGATGTAACACCCGAACACCACACTCTCGCCGTGACCATCATCATCGACGTCGCCGCGAGCAGCGTGATCCACGACGGGGTCGTGTCGGAGCTCTCCGACCGCGAGATGGCCGTGCTGAAGGTGCTCGGGAAGGGCTCGGTCGTCAGTCGCGCCGAACTCATCCGCGACGCCGGGCTCAGCGAGCTGTCCGCCCGACGCTGCGAAAGCCTGATCATGTCCCTCCGTCAGATTCTCGGTGCCGAGACCATCATCAACCTCCGACGCCGGGGCTGGCGCCTCGCCGCCGACGTCGAGCTGCGACCGTGATCGCCGCGCCCCTGGTCCTCGAGTGCCCACCCCTTCGTGATGGCGGCTCCACCACCCTCCAGGGTCGCCCGGCTCCGGTCCACCCCCGGAGTCGGCGGTAGCAGCGCGCCCCCGCGGCTGTGACCCATCACGCCGAGTGAGCGGGCCGGGGTCCCTCCCGGTCCGCTCCTTGGCGCGGGCCCGTCAACCCGCCGAGGTACCGGAGTGAACGAAGGGAGCGCAGCGACCGAACCGAACGAAGGTGGCCGAGGCCATCAAGCCGACCGCCAGCGGTCGGCGAGATCGAGGATCGGCTCGCACAGGAGATCGAGGGTGTCCTGTTCGGCGAGCAGGTCGTCGCGGAACACGTCTTCGGTCTCGGTCACGGCGTCACGCAATGCCTGGAACCGGCGACGGTACCCCGACAGCACTCCCCGCGCGGTGGCGGCGGGGAGCCGGTCTCGGAGCCGGAGGTGGAGGAGCGTGAGCCCCGTCGTCTGGGAGTCCTTCGTCTCGGGCACGATCAGCACGGTCCGGCCGTCGCCGCGACCCTTCGCGACCATGAGTTCGTGTTCGCGAGCCACGAGGTGCTTGGTGCCGCGGAGGCGGGGATCGCGGTCGGTGCGGGAGCTGAGTCCCGTCGAGATGCCACCCCGGTCCACGACGACGGCGGTCGCGTCGTCACCTTCGCCGTTCTCGACCCGATATCGGGTGTACCCGATCACGTCCTCGACGGCGGGATCGAGCTCGGCGAGCGAGCGGAGCGTCGCATAGGACAGCCGGTCGCGAGGAGCGCCGGCCTCCAACACGCCGAGCACCAGCGGGACCTGCAGGAGGGACTCGTCGGAGCGGCTGATGCCGACCGTGACGGTCTTGGCCTGGTGCTTGATGGCGTCGACCGGACGGGTCAGTTCCTCGATCGCCGCCGTGAGGCCGGTCGTGAGGTCGTCGAGCACGACGCCGGGTGTGCCGACCTTTCCGAACTCGCTCTGGTAGCTGTCGAGCGAACTCGTGCCGGTTGCGTAGCGGAACAGCGACGAGACCTTCACGGCCGTCGCGGCTTCGAGATGGCCGTTGTAGACCCCCGAGCGGAGACCGTCCATGAACTGCGCCGCGAGCGGCTGCAGCGACCGCGCCGTCCCGGCGAGCAGCTCGACGGCACCCTCGCCGGTCCGCAGCTCGTCGGCGTGGTCGGTGACGAGACTCTCGATGACGGAGCGCGCTTCGCGCAACGGGCGGGCCTGCGCGTCGATCGCCAGGGCTGCCTCGTAGCCGAAGAGGTGCCCGGCCATGGCAGAGAGGATGAAGGCCAGTCGCTCGTGGGTGGCCGGTACGGAGATGACCGACAGCGCAGCGTCGAACGGGTTCTCACCATCGGTGGCGATCACGATCGGCGCGGCCTTGTGGGCCCGGTAGATCGCGACTTCCTTACCGACGTCGGCGGCGGTACTGCCGATCAGGCCGGCAGCACACACCAGGATCATCGGTTCGGCGGAGAGGTCGATGTGCTTCTTGTCCTCGGTCGCGTCGCAGGCGATCGACTTGTAGCAGAGCTCGGACAGCTTGATCCGGATCTCGCGCGCGGCGATCTGGTTGGGGCCGTTGCCGACGATCGCCCAGTACCGACGTGGCGGCCCGAACTGGTGGGCGGCCGTCGCGATCTGGTCTCGGCGTGCAAGGGTCTCGGCCATCCGGTCAGGCAGTTCGCGCAAGGCGGCAAGCAATTGCTGCTGGCCCGACGAGGAGCTGTGCACCGCGCCCGGCACCAGATCGGCGATCGCGGTGGCCAGCACGAGACCGGCAGCGATCTGGGCGTAGAACGCCTTGGTGGAGGCGACGCTCATCTCCACGTCTCGTCCGTCGGACGTGTAGAGCACCCCGTCGCTCTTGTCACAGAGGTCGCTGTTGCGCCGGTTCACGATCGCGATGACCGTGGCGCCGCGCCCGCGGACCAGGTCGACGGTTCGGTTGGTGTCGGTGGTCGTTCCCGACTGGGACACCGCAACGATCAGCGTGTCACTCATGTCGGCGCGAAGTCGGAAGCCCGAGAGTTCGGTCGCGAGCACTGCTTCCACGCGCACCGTCGTGTCGGCGACCAGGTCTCCGAGCGCGAGCGCCAGGCTGGCTCCGGCGGCAGCGGCGGTCCCCTGGCCGATGACCATCACTCGCCCGATCGAACCGTCGGCGATCCGCTCCCGCACTGACGTCGGCAGGGTCAGCTCACCGAGTTCCACCGAGAGGACACCGTCGCGCTCGAGGAGCTTGCCGCGAAGCGTCTTACGGAACGACACGGGAGCGTCGGTGATCTCCTTGAGGAGGAAGTGCGGGAACGAGCCTCGGTCGATGTCACGGGTCGTGATCTCGGCGTGCGCGAGCTCGTCCTCGGTCACGACGAGCTCGGTGCCGTCGTAGCTCCACCGACGAATGCCGTCGACGGTGCCGGCGCCCGTCGCCGTCAGCTGGACGATCTGGCCGCGGCTGGCCGTGGGGTTCTCGGGGTTGGCCGGCGTCTCGCCGTCCATCCGCAGGAACCGGCTGGTCTCCTCGACGACGCCGTACGGCTCGGAGGCGACGATGAAGGCATCGTCGGCGAGGCCGACATAGAGGGCCTGGCCGCTGCCGCGCAGCGCGAGGAAGAGCGACTCGGGGTCGCCGGCCTGGCTGGCGCCGATGGCGACCGATCCGTCCATCGACGCGACGGAGTCGCGGAACGCGTCGTGGGCCGCGAGACCGCCGGCACGGCGACGAGACACGAGGGCTGGGATCACCTTCGCGTCGGTCGTGACGGCCGGAGCGATCGTCATCGACTCCGCGGCGATGATGTCGGCATGGTTGTCGACGTCGCCGTTGAGGACAGCCGTCCACAAGGGCCCGTCTGCGAGATCGAGCTCGTCGGAGCTCTGCGGATGGGCGTTGGGCTCGCTGATGATGCCGACCGACGCCCACCGCGTGTGCCCGAGCACGAGCGCCTCGACCGATGGTGCACCCAGCAACCGTTGGAGGAGGGCATCGGAGCGAACTGCGGCCCGCAACGCGGCGGTGTTGTCGCCCAACTCACCGATCTCGAACGCCGCCTTGTACACGAAGACCACGGAGTCGCCCTCGACACGGATCGCCCCCGAGGAGAAGTTCACGTCGTTGCGACGCGCGATCTCGGCAGCCACGGCCGGATCCCCGAGATCGACGTCGTGGCGGTGCACCACGAGTTGGATCCCGGCGGAGTCGCGGCCTCGGACCTCGAGCCGGTCGATGGCCGACAGCGCCTGGTGCAGGCTGAACAGCGCGATCGCGCCGGCCGGGGACACATCGCCGTTGGACAGCGCCGCCACCTCGCGGGCCGCCCGCAGACGGTCACGTGCCACGCTCCACACGGCGTCCTTGAGATCGATCATCGCCGCGTTGAGTTGTTCCAACTCGAGGTCCGCGCCGGCGAACCCTGCATCGAGCACGCCGTCGATCTCGAGAATTTCGGCGTTGAGGGCGTCGATGACCGTCTCGACCTCGAACGACAGCTCCGGATTGCCGAGCAGCGCTGCCATTCCGGTGGCCGGTCGGAGCAGCAGGTTGACCGCTGCGACCAGCTGGGTCGTCTGCTCGAGCTGTTCGATGGGGGGCGCGCCACCGGCGACCCGATCGATCACCAGCGCGAGCGCCTCGCGCAGCGGCGTGAGGACCTCGTCGGCGGTCGGCTCAGGCCGATCCGAGGGCCGTCTGACAACCGCGATGATCCCGCACATTCCACACTCTCCTGACCTGCCGGCACCCACCCGGAGCTGGCGGATGCCTCATCGAGTGTACGGGAGCGCGGGCAATCCTCCATCGGCAGCCCGTCGGCGCCGGACCCGACGGTCCGGATCAGAGGGATTCGACCACCTGCACGAGGTGGTCGCACCACTCTTGTGCCGTCACCGCGTCGACCGCCTCGACCATCACCCGGACGACGGGTTCGGTCCCGCTCGGGCGAACGAGTACCCGCCCGTCGGCGCCGAGGGCAGCGGCCGCCGCGGTCAGCTCGTCGGCGATCCGGACGGTTACGTCGGGCATCGGCGCCTCGATCCGGACGTTGCGCAGGACCTGCGGGAGTCGGGTCATCGCAGCGTCCGCCAGGTCGGCGAGCGGGCGGCCGGTACGGGCAACGATCTCGGCAATCACCACGGCCGACAGCACGCCGTCGCCGGTCGTTGCCCGGTCACGGAAGATGATGTGGCCCGACTGTTCGCCCCCGAGGACGTGGCCCCCCTGATCGAGGGCTTCCAGCACGTACCGGTCGCCGACCGCCGTGTCGACCACCTCGATACCCTCGGCGGCCATGCCGATCCGGAACCCGAGGTTGCTCATGACGGTGACGACCACCGTGTCGTTGACGAGCAGCCCGCGGCGCTTGAGGTCGACCGCCGCCACCGCGATGAGCTGATCGCCGTCGATGAGACGACCCTGATGATCGACCGCCAACATCCGGTCGGCGTCCCCGTCGAAGGCGAACCCGAGCTGTGCCCCCTCGGCGACGACCGCGGTGCGCAATGACTCGGGGTGCGTGGACCCACTGGCGTCGTTGATGTTGCTGCCGTCGGGGGTCACGTGCAGCGCGACGACCTCGGCCCCGAGGCGGGTGAACACCGTCGATGCGACGTCGGACGAGGCGCCGTTCCCGCAGTCGAGCACCACCTTCAGCCCGGCGAGCGCGCCGGCCGGGATGCTGTCGCCGACGTGGCGGACGTAGTCGGGAGCAACGTTGTAGGTGCCGACGGTGCCCACGTCGCGCCCCGTCGGCGCGTCGGCCTTCGCGCCCGCAGCGTCGAGCTCGGCCTCGAGACGCTCCTGTACGTCGTCGGACAGCTTGAGCCCGCCGGGAGCGAACAGCTTGATGCCGTTGTCGGCGAACGGGTTGTGGGACGCGGAGATCATGGCCGCCGGACAGTTGGCGATCTCGGAGCGCAGCGCCACTGCCGGGGTGGGAACGACGCCCAGCAGTTCGACCGACACGCCCTCGGCACAGGCCCCGGCGACGAACGCCGCCTCGAGCATCGGACCGGACCACCGAGGGTCACGACCGACGGTGATGACGGGACCGCCGAGCACTCGTGCCGCGGCGCGGCCGATCGCCAGAGCAAGCTCTGGCGTCAGCTGTGCGTTGGCAACGCCTCGGATGCCGTCGGTACCGAACCGCACCGAGCCCTCCGGACTAGCGCTTGGAGTACTGAGGCGCCTTGCGGGCCTTCTTGAGGCCGTACTTCTTCGATTCCTTCTCGCGGGAGTCGCGGGTCAGGAATCCGGCCTTCTTGAGGGTCGGGCGAAGCTCCTCGTCGAGCGCGATCAACGCACGGGAGATGCCGAGGCGCATCGCGCCGGCCTGACCGGAGACGCCGCCACCATGGATCGTCGCGTCGATGTCGTACGACTCGGTCGTCGACGTGACCTTGAGCGGCTCGGAGAGCACCATGCGGTGCGTGTCGTTCGGGAAGTAATCCTCGAGCGGGCGCTTGTTGATCGTGATGGTGCCGGTGCCCGGACGGAAGCGGACACGGGCGACCGCCCGCTTGCGACGACCGGTGGACTGGACGAGAGGATGAGGCATGGCGATCTTTCCGGAACGGCGACGTGACGAGTGTGCGGGCTGAGGACTACGACCGGGCCCGGGCGCCCTCGACGACGAGCGTCTGGGGGTGCTGGGCCTGGTGCGGATGGGTGGGGCCGGCGTACACCTTGAGCTTGGTGAGCTGCTGGCGGCCGAGCCGGTTCTTCGGGAGCATGCCGCGAACCGTGCGACGCACTGCGTCAGCCGGCTTGCGATCGAGGTCCTGGGCGTAGGTGGAGGACTTGATGCCGCCCGGGTACCCGGAGTGGCTGTACACCATCTTGTCCGCGGCCTTGTTCTTGGTCAGGACGACCTTGTCGGCGTTGACGATGATCACGTGATCACCGGTGTCCATGTGCGGCGAGAAGATCGGCTTGTGCTTGCCACGCAGGATGCGGGCGACCTCGGTGGCGAGGCGGCCGAGGACCATGCCTTCGGCGTCGACGACATGCCATTCGCGGGTGATCTCGCTGGCTTTGGGAGAGTACGTGGTCACGGTGAACCTTCTGTTGCGGTGTGCCCGGTGCGGTCGATCTCGAGCCGAGTGTCGAGACGGTGGCGGCTGCCGCGTGTCCGATCGGGTGATTCGTGTCGGCGTGCGCAGCCGACCGGCCGCAGACGCGACTCGACACGATATCGGCTCGGTCCTCGGCGCCGCAAATGGCCGTCCCCGACGGTCGGCACCGATCAGTACCCGACCTCGTGGAGGCACAGCCCTTGGGGCGGCGCGAGGTCGCCGGCGGCGTTGCGATCGCGTGCCGCGAGAATGGTTGCGACCTGGTCCGTCGCGAGGCGACCCCGACCGACGTCGACGAGGGTGCCGACAATGCTGCGCACCATCTGGTGACAGAAGGCCCGGGCGGTGATCTCACACCGCAGGAGGTCGCCCTCGAGTCGCTCCCAGCGCAGGCCGGTCACCTCTCGGACGAGCGTCGCCGGCGGTGCCGTCGTGACGGTCCGGCGGGCGGCGGCAGAACGACGAGAAGTCGTGCTCGCCGAGGATCGCCTGACCGGCTTCGTCCATCGCGTCGACCGAGATCGGGTCGGTGACGTGCCACGCGTACCGGTAGAGGAACGGGTTGGGGGTCGCCGCCGTGAGGATGGTGTAGCGATACCGTCGCCACTTGGCGCTGAACCGGGCGTCGAACTCGGTGTCGACGAGGTCGATGGCCCGCACCGCGATCGCCGGGCCACACACCGAATTGATGGAACGCTGCAGCCGTTCGGGTTGGAGTCGGTCGGCAAACGTGTCGAAGGTGACGACCTGGCCCCAGGCGTGCACACCTTTGTCGGTACGGCCGGCGCCGGTGATCACGACCTCGTGCTTGAGGACCCGCTTCAGGTGCGTCTCCAGTTCCCCGGCGACGGTCGTCACGCCGAGGTTGCGGGCGAAGCCGCTGAAGGCGGAGCCGTCGTACGCGACGAGGAGCCTGACCCGCTGTAGCGGAACAGGCTCCTCGTTCAGTTCGATCTGCACCCGTGCCAACTTCGGGCCGGATTCGCCGAGGTAGCGGAGCGTTAGCAGCACCCGACGAAGTCGGGTGCGTGCCTAGCGAAGCTGGCCGAGGCCATCAAACCAGTTCGATGCGCGCCATCGGCGCGTTGTCACCCTGGCGGGGACCGAGCTTCAGGACCCGGGTGTAACCACCCGGACGATCCGCGAAGCGCGGGCCGATCTCGTCCATCAACTTCGCCGTGATCTCCTGGTCGCCCAGGTACGACAGGATCTGTCGATGGTTGTGGAGGCCACCCTTGCGGGCCTTCGTGATCACCTTCTCGGCGATCGGCCGCAGGGCCTTGGCCTTGGCCTCGGTGGTGACGATGGCCTCGGCAGCGACGAGCGAGCTGACGAGGTTGGCCATCAGCAGACGCTGGTGGCCGGCATTGCCGCCGAATCGACGGCTCTTACGTGGGGTTGCAGGCATGGCGGGGTTCCCTCAGAAGGTGTGACTAGTTGCGACCGCGGAGCGAGAGCCCGCGCTCATCGAGCTTGACGAGCACCTCGTCGAGCGACTTCTGGCCGAAGTTGGTGATGGCCAGCAGGTCGTCCTCGCTCTTCTGCAGCAGCTCGCCCACGGTGTTGACCTGGGCACGCTTGAGGCAGTTGCGGGGACGCTCGGACAGATCGAGGTCTTCGATCGCGAGGTCGAGGTCGGGGGACGAGACCGCCGCAACGGCAACCTCGCCGATCTCGAGGCCCTGGGGCTCGTCGCTCATCTCCTCGACGAGCTGGACGAGGGCACGAAGCGTTGCGCCGGAGCTGGCGAGCGCCTCACGGGGCGAGATGGAACCGTCGGTCTCGATGTCGAGCACAAGACGGTCGTAGTTGGTCGACTGCTCGACGCGGGTCGGCTCGACCGTGAAGGCCACGCGACGCACCGGCGAGAAGATCGAGTCGACGGGGATGACACCGATCGTGCCCGAACCCCGGGTGGCGTCCGCCTGCAGGTAGCCCCGGCCACGCTCGATCGTGAGGTCGGCGGCGAGCCGGCCCTTGCTGTTGACCGAGGCAAGGTGCAGGTCGGGCGTGAGGATCTCGACGTCGGCCGTCGTCTGGATGTCTCCAGCGGTGACCTCGGCGGCGCCACGAACGTCGAGACGGAGGGTCACCGGCTCGTCGCTGTGGCTGACGACCACGATGTCCTTGAGGTTCAAGATGACGTCGGTGACGTCCTCGGTCACGCCGGCGATCGTGCCGAACTCGTGGAGGGCGTCGTCGAAACGCACCTGGGTGATGGCCGCGCCGGGGATCGACGAGAGCAGCGTGCGACGCAGGGAGTTTCCGATCGTGTGCCCGAAGCCGGGCTCGAGCGGGCTGATGGAGAACCGCTGCCGGTTCCCCTCTTCTTCGTCGATCGCTTCGACGGACGGGCGCTGAATGATCAGCATGGTTTCGCTACCTCGGGTTGGCTGTCGTCGGGGACCAGTTGGCGCCGGCGGGGCCGGCGCTGTGTGGGGTGATGTGGGCGGATGGAAATCGGGCGATGGGAATTCGGGGTGCTACTTCGAGTACAGCTCGACGATGAGCTGTTCGCGGACCGGGGTGTCGATCTGCTCACGGAGCGGAAGCTCCCGGATCGCCACCTCTTGGCCGCCATCGGTGGCCTCGAGCCACGCGGGGGGCGTCCGACCGAGGGTGTCCATGTTGTGCTGGATCACGATCAGGTTGCGGGCCTTGTCGCGGAGACGGATGACGTCGCCCTTGCGGACCCGGTAGCTGGGGATGTTGACCTTGCGACCGTTGACGTCGACGTGGCCGTGACCGACGAGCTGACGAGCCTGCGGACGAGTGGCCGCCCAACCGGCGCGGTAGACGATGTTGTCGAGACGGAGCTCGCAGTAGCGGAGCAGGTTCTCGCCCGTCACGCCCTGGCGACGCGACGCCTCGGCGTAGAGCGTACGGAACTGACGCTCGCCGATGCCGTAGGTGAAGCGGGCCTTCTGCTTCTCCTGCAGCTGGAGCAGGTACTCGCTCACGTTGCCACGGCGGCGGGTGCGGCCGTGGTCGCCGGGCGGGTACGGGCGCTTCTCCATGGCGATGTTCTCGCCCTTGGTTCCCCAGATGTTGGTGCCGAGACGACGCGAGACACGCGCCTTCGGTCCGGTGTAACGAGCCATCGTCAGTTCCTCCGACGCTTGGGCGGCCGGCAGCCGTTGTGCGGCACGGGGGTCACGTCCTTGATGCCCGTGACCTCGATGCCGACGTTCTGGATGGAGCGAATGGCCGTTTCACGACCCGAACCCGGGCCCTTCACGACGACATCCACCTTGCGGACACCGTGCTCCATGGCACGGCGGGCGGCCTGCTCGGCGGCGAGCTGGGCTGCGAACGGCGTGGACTTGCGGGAGCCCTTGAAGCCGACGTTGCCGGCGGAGGCCCACGAGATCACGTTGCCGTCCTGATCAGTGATCGAGACGATGGTGTTGTTGAACGAGCTCTTGATGTGCACCACCCCATAGGTGATGTTCTTGCGCTCTTTCTTGCGGGGGCGACGCCCACCGGCGGGAGGCTTGGCCATTACTTACGCACCTTCTTCTTACCGGCGACGGTCTTCTTGGGGCCCTTGCGGGTCCGGGCGTTGGTGTGGGTGCGCTGACCGCGGACCGGGAGGCCACGACGGTGACGGAGGCCCTGGTAGCAGCCGATCTCCATCTTGCGCTTGATGTTCTGGGAGACATCGCGACGGAGGTCACCTTCGACCTTGAGGTTCGTCTCGATGTGGGCACGGAGCTGGTTGACCTCGTCGTCGGTCAGGTCCCGCACACGGGTGCTGGGGTCGATGCCGGTCGCAGCGCAGATCTCCTCCAGCGCTCGACAGGCCGATGCCATAGATGTACGTGAGCGAGATCACCAACCGCTTCTCGCGGGGGATGTCGACACCGGAAATACGAGCCATGGTGACCTTCCTAGCCCTGTCGCTGCTTGTGGCGCGGGTTCTCGCAGATGACCTGGACTCGCCCGTGACGGCGGATCACCTTGCACTTCTCACAGATCTTCTTGACGCTGGGTCGAACCTTCATGGTTGCCTTCTCTGCTTCATCTCTCGTCGAGCGGACCACTCCGCTCATCTTGGGTGGGAGCCGTCGGCGTGCGGTGCACGGCGACGACCCGAGGTTCTCTACTTGTACCGGTACGTGATCCGCCCACGAGTGAGGTCGTAGGGGGTCAACTCCACCTGGACCTTGTCGCCCGGGAGAATACGGATGTAGTGCATCCGCATCTTTCCGGAGATGTGGGCCAATACTTTGTGGCCATTTTCGAGCTCGACGCGGAACATGGCGTTCGGCAGAGGCTCGATGACCGTTCCTTCCAGAACGATCGCGTCTTCTTTGGGCTTGGGCAGGGCAGCATCCTCCTACGGATGTACTTCAGAGTGGCTCGGACGTCGACGCGCCAGGGAACGGCGCCGCGCGGTCGGCCAGCCGGACAGTGTACTGACGTCCACCGCCTCGGACAAATGCAACCCTGACGGGCGCCTCATGTGAACATCATTGCGGTGCACCGGCGATGATGGCGGCCACCAACGCCTGTGCGATGTCGTCGGGGTCGCCGACCCCGTCGACGGTCACCAGCTTCCCGTGGTCGGCGAACCACGTCATGAGGGGCTGGGTCTGCGTCAGATACGTGGCGAGGCGCTTACGCACCGACTCCTCGGTGTCGTCGGCTCGCTGCACCACGGCCCCGCCGCACTTGGCGCAGACCCCGGCGTCGGCGGACTCGTCACCCAGGGCGTAGATCGTGCCGCACGAGTCGCAGACACGACGCCGCGTGATCCGCTCGACCACCACGTCCTCGGGAACCTCGAGGTTGATTGCGAGGTCCACACCACCGGGGGCGAGGATCGAGTTCAGGAACTCTGCCTGCGGCGGCGTCCGGGGATATCCGTCGAGCAGGAAGCCGGCCTCGGCGTCGGGCATCGCCAGGCGCTCACGGACGACGCCTTCCATGATCTCGTCGGAGACCAGGCCTCCGTCGTCCATGATCGCCTTGACCGTACGGCCGAACTCCGAGCCGGTTGCCGCCGACGCCCGCAGCATGTCGCCCGTCGAGATGTGGGGGATGCCGAAATGCGCGGCGAGGCGGGCGCATTGCGTTCCCTTGCCCGCCCCCTGGCGGCCAAAGATGATCAGGCGAAGTGCGGGTTGCATGTCGGGATGTCAGCAGCTTCCGGTGTGTGGCGCAAGTTGGACCGAGCGGTCATCGTCGCGGCTACTTGGCCCCGAGGAAGCCCTCGTAGTTGCGCATCATCAGCTGGCCGTCGATCTGCTTCATCGTTTCCAGCGCAACGCCGACGGCGATCAGGAGCGAGGTGCCGCCGAAGTTCTGTCCGATGTTCGCGGACTGACCCGACAGGAGGATCGCGATCACGATGGCCGGCACGATGGCCAGGATGGCGATGAAGACGGCCCCGGGAAGGGTGATCCGGCTGAGCGTCTTCGCCAGGTAGCGCTCGGTCTGGGGTCCCGGACGGATGCCGGGGATGAACCCACCCTGCTTGCGGAGGTTGTCCGCCTGCTGGACCGGGTCGAACGCGATCGCCGTGTAGAAGTAGGCGAAGCCGATGATCAGCAGGCCGAAGCTCGTCAGGTACAACCAGTGGGTCGAGTCCCGGAACACGTCGTCGATGAAGCTCGACACCGACTTGCCCCAGCCGTCGGTCGGGAAGACCTGGCTGAGCAGCACCGGCAGGTTGAGGACGGCGTTGGCGAAGATGATCGGGATGATGCCGGCCTGGTTGACCTTCAGCGGGATGTAGCTGTTCTGGCCGCCGTACATCCGCCGGCCGACGACGCGCTTGGCGAACTGCACCGGGATACGACGCTGACCCTGTTCGATGAAGACGATGAAGATCAGCATCGCCGCCGCCATGGCCAAGATGATGAACAGACCGCCGTAGCCGTCTTCGGCCTTCACCTGAGTGCCCGTGCCCGGGAGGGCCGACACCACCGAGGCGAAGATGATGAGCGACATGCCGTTGCCGATGCCGCGCTGGGTGATGGTCTCGCCCATCCACATGAGGAGCGCCGTGCCCGCGGTGAGCGTCGACACGATGAGCAGCACCAACGGAAGACACCGAAGTTCGGAACGAGATCGATGTTGCTGTCGGAACTGACGAGGCCGCCGCCACCGTTGTGGAACAAGAAGACGAGGCCCGTCGACTGCAGGAGCGCAATGGCGATCGTGAGGTAACGGGTCCACTGCGTGGTCTTCCGCTGCCCGACGGCTCCCTGTTCCTGCCACTGCTGGAGCTTCGGGATCACGACCGTGAGGATCTGCATGATGATCGACGACGTGATGTAGGGCATGATGCCCAGCGCGAAGAGCGCGAACTGCGTGAGTGCCTTACCGCTGAACAGTGTCAGGAAGGCGAGGACGCCGCCCTGCTCGGCCTGCTCCTTGATCGCGTTGACCGCGTTCTGATCGATGCCGGGCGTCGGGAGGTACGAACCCAACCGATAGATCGCCAGCATGAAGATCGTGAACAAGATCTTGTTGCGAAGGTCCGGCACCTTCATGACGTTCCGGATCGAAGACCACACAGAGCTCTCCAGAGAAAAGACGATCAGCGACGGCACGGTAGCCGACGGGCCGGACGAAACGACCCCGCCGATTCGGCGGGAGGGTCGGTGAGATGTCTAGCCGAGGTACCGAAGCGGAGGAAGCCCCCGAGGAACGAGGGAGCGAACCTGAGTGGAGGTGGCCTCGGCCATAAAGGACCTAGCGGTTGGTGTGGGCGCTGCCGTGGAAGGCCGGACGGACGCCGAACGGCTTGTCGAGGACCTCGACGGTTCCGCCGGCGGCGGTGATCGCCGCCTCGGCGGCCTTCGAGAAGCCGTGCGCCTTCACCGTGACCTTGCGGTTGAGCTCACCACGACCGAGCACCTTGACCAGCGCGCCCTTCGAAACCAGGCCGTTGGCCAGGAGCGTCTCGGGGGAGATCTCGTCGAGACCGGACTCCTCGAGCGTGTCCAGGTTGATCGCCTGGTACTCGACGCGGAACGGGTTGTTGAAGCCCTTGAGCTTCGGGACCCGCATGCTCAAGGGGAGCTGACCACCCTCGAAACTCACCGGAATCGTGTTACGAGCCTTCTGGCCCTTGGTACCGCGGCCGGCGGTCTTGCCGCCCTTGCCGCCGATGCCACGACCGACGCGCTTGCGGCGCTTGGTGGCGCCCTCGGCGGGCTTCAGATCATGGACCTTCATGATTCGACCTCTTCCACACTGATGAGGTGCGGCACCTTGGCGATCTGGCCACGGGCGTCAGGGGTGTCGGCGAGCACGTTGCTCTGACCGATCCCGCGGAGACCGAGGGCCCGCAGGGTGCCGCGCTGCTTCGGCTTGGTGCCGATCGACGACCGGACCTGGGTGACCTTGAGCTGCGTTGCCATCACTTCACCTCGAACGGAGCCGGAGCGGGACCGCGCTGGGTCTCGCGGTAGGCGTTGAGCAGGCCCTTGGGCACGAAGTCCTCGGGATCGAGGCCACGGAGGCGAGCGATCTCGTCGGGACGACGGAGGCTCTGGAGCCCATTGATCGTCGCACGGGCGACGTTGATGTAGTTGGAGGAGCCGAGCGACTTGCAGAGCACGTCGTGGATGCCGGCCTCCTCGAGGATCTGGCGGGCGGCGCCACCGGCGATCACACCGGTACCGGGAGCGGCGGGCTGCAGGAGGACCCGACCGGCGCCGAGCACACCGATCACGGGGTGCACGATCGTCGAGCCGGCGAGGGCGACCTCGAACAGGTTCTTGCGAGCCTCTTCGGTGCCCTTCTGGATCGCCAGCGGGACTTCCTTCGCCTTGCCGTAGCCGAGACCGACCCGGCCGTTGCCGTCACCGATCACCACGAGGGCCGTGAAGGAGAACCGTCGGCCGCCCTTGACCACCTTGGCCACGCGGTTGATGTTGATGACCCGCGAGTCACGCAGCTGCAGGTCGGATTCGTTTGCCAGTGCCATCAGAACTCCAGTCCGGCTTCGCGAGCAGCGTCTGCGACTGCGGCGACTCGACCGTGGTAGTGGAAACCGCCGCGATCGAACACGACTGCGGTCACGCCGGCGGCCTTGGCCCGCTCGGCGACGAGGGCGCCGACCTTCGCGGCGCCTTCCTTGTTGCCGCCGGTGGACCGGAGGCTCGCCTCGTGCGTCGAGGCGGCAGCCAGGGTGTTACCGGTGGAATCGTCGATGACCTGCGCCACGATGTGCCGGTTCGACCGGAACACCGCGAGACGCGGTCGCACCGGGGTGCCGACGACGCCCTTCCGGACCCGGGCATGACGCCGGATGCGGGCGTCGCGGGTGTACTTGGCCATGTCGCTCATTACTTGCCAGCCTTTCCGGCCTTGCGGCGGACATGCTCGTTGGCGTAGCGCACACCCTTGCCCTTGTAGGGCTCGGGCTTGCGGATCGAGCGGATGTTCGCGGCCACCTGGCCGACGATCTCCTTGTCGATGCCGTGCACTTCGATCTTGGTCGGCGCCGGCACGACGAACTCGATGCCGGCGGGGGCCTCGACGCTCACCGGGTGTGAGAAGCCGAGCTGGAGGTCGAGGGTCGAGGACCCCTTGGCGGCGGCACGGTAACCGACGCCGACGATCTCGAGGTCCTTGCGGAACCCCTCGGTCACGCCGACCACCATGTTGTGGACGAGCGAGCGGAACATGCCGTGCAGCGCACGGTTCTGCCGCTGGTCGTCGGGGCGCTCCACGAGGAGTGTGTCGCCATCCTGACGGATGGTGATCGCGCCGGGGATCTCTCGGGCGAGTTCGCCCTTGGGACCCTTGACCGCCACCTGTCCATCGGTGATGGAGATCGTGACGCCCGAGGGAACGGGAATGGGGGCTTTGCCAATTCGGGACATGAGGCTCCTACCAGACCCGGCAGAGGATCTCGCCGCCGACCTTGCGCTTGCGCGCTTCACGGTCGGTCATGAGACCCTGCGATGTCGACAGAACAGAGATGCCCAGGCCGCCGAGGACACGGGGGACCTCGGTGTACTTGCTGTACACCCGCAGGCCGGGCTTCGACACCCGCTGGATGCCGGAGATGACGCGCTCGTGCTCGGGCGAGTACTTGAGCTGGATGCTGAGGATGCGCTCGGGAGCACCGGGCTTGTCCTCGACGGAGTACGGGCCGATGTAGCCCTCGCTGAGGAGGAGCGCCGCGAGGGCCTCCTTCTGCTTGGAGGACGGCATCTTGACGTCGTCGTGCATCGCAGTGTTGGCATTGCGCAGCCGAGTGAGCATGTCGGCGATCGGATCAGTCATGGTCATGTCGAATCGCCTCCTACCAGCTGGCCTTGGTCATGCCCGGGATCTCGCCGGCGTGGGCGAGCTCGCGAAGGCAGATGCGGCAGAGACCGAACTTGCGGAACACCGCGGGGGGACGGCCGCAACGCTGGCAACGGGTGTAGCCCCGGACCTTGTACTTGGGCTTCTTCTGCTGCTTGTTGATGAGCGCCTTGGTTGCCATGGCTTACTGCTGCCCTTCGCGTCGGAACGGGAACTTGAATGCGTCGAGGAGCGCCTTGCCCTCGGCATTGTTGCGTGCGGTGGTGACGATGGTGATGTCCATACCTCGGGACACGTCGACCTGGTCGTAGTCGATCTCGGGGAAGATCAGCTGCTCGGTGACACCGAAGGTGTAGTTGCCTCGGCCGTCGAAGGCGCGGGGGTTGAGACCGCGGAAGTCACGGATGCGGGGGATGGCGAGCGTCACGAGACGGTCGAAGAACTCCCACATCTGGTTGCCACGAAGCGTCACCTTCACGCCGATCGGGTTGCCCTCACGGAGCTTGAACCCAGCGATCGACTTCTTCGCCTTCGTCACGACCGGCTTCTGGCCGGCGATGATCGTGATCTCGTTGACGACCTTGTCGATGAGCTGCTTGTGCTCGATGGCACCGCCGACACCGACGTTGATCACGATCTTCTCGAGGCGGGGAACCTCCATCACGTTGGAGAGGCCCAACTCGGTGAGGAGCTTGCCGCGGATCTCGTCGTTGTAGACGGTCTTCAGGCGGGGGACGATGTTGGTGTCGGTGGTCATGAGAGCTCCGCTCCGGTCCGCCGGCTGACCCGGGTCTTGGTTCCGTCGGACTCGACCCGGTACCCGACGCGGGTGGGCTTGCCGTCGGGATCGATGAGCGCCACGTTCGACACGTGGATCGGCATCTCGATCTGGATGATGCCGCCCTGCTCCATCGCCTTGGTGGGCTTGCGGTGACGCTGCGCCACGTTGACCCCTTCGACGACGACCTTGTCGGCCTTGGGGATGGCACGGGTGACCGTGCCCTCCTTGCCCTTGTCCTTGCCGGCGAGCACGACCACGCGGTCGCCCTTGCGGATCTTCATCACAGCACCTCCGGTGCGAGCGAGACGATGCGCATGAACTTCTTGTCACGCAGCTCACGGCCGACCGGGCCGAAGATACGGGTGCCGCGAGGCTGCCGGGCATCGTTGATGAGGACGGCGGCGTTCTCGTCGAAACGGATGTAGGAGCCGTCCGGACGACGCTTCTCCTTCTTCACCCGCACGACCACGCACTTCACGACGTCGCCCTTCTTGACCGACGCCCCCGGGAGGGCGTCCTTGACGGTGGCGACGAAGATGTCGCCGATCGAGGCGTAGCGGCGACGGGAGCCGCCGAGCACCTTGATGCAGAGCACCTCTTTGGCGCCGGAGTTGTCGGCGACGCGGAGTCGCGATTCCTGCTGGATCATCGTGCACGCTCCAGGACTTCGACGATGCGCCAGCGCTTCAGCTTGGACAGCGGCCGGGTCTCGGCGACCCGCACCTTGTCACCCACGTTGAGATCGTTGGTCTCGTCGTGGACGTAGAGCTTGGTGTTGCGCTGCAGCGTCTTGCTGTACTTCTTGTGGCGAACGCGCTCGGTCACCGTGACGATGGCCGTCTTGTCCATGGCGTTCGACGTGACGAGGCCCTCGCGGACCTTGCGGGCGTTGCGCTCGCTCGTTGTGGTCTCGGTTGCTTCTGCCATCAGGCTTCCTTCTCGGCGGCCGCCTCGGCGGCGGCGATCTCACGCTCGCGGAGCTCGGTGAGGATCCGGGCGATCTGCTGCTTCTCTTCGCGAAGCTTCGAGGTGGTCTCGAGCGAGCCGGTGGCCAGCTTGAACCGGAGCTCGAAGAGCACCTTGCGGCGGTTGGCGAGCTCGTCGAGGAGCTCGCGGTCACCGAGGTCGCGGACGATGGTCTTCGCCATCAGAAGTCCTCCTCACGCTTGATGATGCGTGCCTTGACGGGCAGCTTCTGGATGGCCCGGTTGAGGGCGCCACGGGCGATCTCCTCGTCGGGGTACGACAGCTCGAACATCACACGACCCGGGCGAACCACGGCGACCCACTTCTCGGGGTTGCCCTTGCCCGAACCCATGCGGGTCTCGGCAGGCTTCTGCGTGATCGGCTTGTCCGGGAAGATGTTGATCCACACCTTGCCGCCACGCTTGATGTGGCGGGTCATGGCGATACGGGCTGCTTCGATCTGGCGGGCGGTGATCCACCCGGGCTCGAGCGCCTGGATTCCGTACTGGCCGTAGGTGACCGACGGGGCACCCTTGGTGGCTCCGGTCAAGCGGCCGCGATGCTGCTTGCGGTGCTTGACCTTTCTCGGCATCAACATGACTCAGTCACCATCCCCGGGACGGAAGTGCGGCGTCTCGTGATGCTGACGCGTCGCACGTTCGATCTGCTCTTCTTCTTCGAGGAGGCGCTCCAGATCCGGATCGGCCTCCTTCACCAACGGCGTGGACTCCTCGACCTCGTCGGCGGGAGCGACGTCGGCGCGCTTCTTGGCGGCGGACGACACCACACGACGGGGAGCCTTGGGCTCGCCAGCGGTGTCCCCGACGGCAAGTGCAGCCTCGCGGACGGCCTTGTCGTCGGTCTGCGGCTTGTAGGGCAGGATGTTGCCCTTGTAGATCCACACCTTGACGCCGATGCGGCCGTAGGTGGTGTGGGCCTCGCGGAAGCCGTAGTCGATGTCGGCACGAAGCGTGTGCAGCGGCACACGACCTTCGCGGTACCACTCCGTGCGGCTCATCTCGGCGCCACCCAGGCGGCCCGAGCACTGGACACGGATGCCCTTGGCGCCGGCCTTCTGGGCGTTCTGCACGGCGCGCTTCATGGCACGACGGAAGGCGACACGGCCGACGAGCTGGTCGGCGACACCCTGGGCGATCAGGGCAGCGTCGAGCTCGGGCTGCTTGATCTCCTGGATGTTGAGCTGGACCTTGGCATTGCCGGAGATCTTGGTGAGCCCGGCGCGGAGGCGATCGGCCTCGGAGCCACGACGGCCGATCACGATGCCCGGACGAGCGGTATGCACATCGACGCGGAGTCGATCGCGGGTCCGCTCGACCTCGACACGACTGATCGCTGCATGGGGCAGCTGCGTCATGAGGAAGTCACGGATCTTCCAGTCCTCGATGACGTTGTCGACGTACTCCTGGCGGCTGGCGAACCAGCGGGACTTCCACTCGGTGGTGATTCCGAGACGGAAGCCGTAGGGGTTGACCTTCTGGCCCATTACTTGTCTCCCTCTTCGGAAGCGTCGGTTGCAGCGTCGTCTTCGGTGGCTTCGTCGGCGACCTCATCGGTGACGGTCTCATCGGTGATCTCGTCGACGGGAGCGTCAGAGGCGACGACCTCGTCGACCAGCACCTCATCTGATGCCGGTGCGTCGGTCCCTGAATCCTGATCGAGCGGAGCCTCGTCGGTCGGGGTCGCGGCTGCCGGGGCAGCGGACTCACCGGACTTGCGGCTGCCGGCGACGCGGCGGGAGCGGGATGCGGCGGCACCGGGAGCGGTACCCCGACGGGCCTGCTTGGCACGAGCGGCCTCGAGTTCGTCGGCGGAGAACCGGCTGACGATCACGGTGATGTGACAGGTGCGCTTGTTGATCCGACCGGCCCGGCCACGGGCACGGGGGCGGAAGCGCTTGAGCGTCGGGCCCTCATCCGCGAAGCAGGCCGAGACGTAGAGCTCGTCGGCGGCAATGCCGTCGTTGTGCTCGGCGTTGGCGATTGCCGAGTTGAGCACCTTCAGGATCGGATCGGCCGCGCCGCGCTCGGTGAGCTGCAGGATGGCCTGCGCCTCGGCGACCGGCTTGTTGCGGATGAGGTTGAGCACCTCCCGCGCCTTGTACGCCGAGAAGCGGGCGAACTTGAGCTCGGCACGGGTGCCGGGCCGTTCGTTGGTCTTGACTCCGAATGCCATCAGCGCCGCCCCGACTTCTCTTGGCCGGCGTGGAACTTGAAGGTGCGGGTCGGCGCGAACTCGCCGAGCTTGTGACCGACCATCGACTCGGTGATGTACACGGGAACGTGCTTGCGACCGTCGTGCACGGCGATCGTGTGACCGACCATGTCCGGGATGATCGTCGAGCGACGAGACCAGGTCTTGATGACCGTCTTGTTGCCGGCCTCGTTCAACGCGTCGACCTTCTTGAGCAGGTGGTCGTCGACGAACGGACCCTTCTTGAGACTGCGGGGCATCTGATATCTCCCTTATCGGCGCGAGCCGCGGGTACGGCGGCGACGCACGATGAGCTGCTGGGACGGCTTGTTCTTGTCACGGGTGCGGCCCTCGGGCTTGCCCCACGGGGACACCGGGTGACGACCACCCGATGTCTTGCCCTCGCCACCACCGTGAGGGTGGTCGACGGGGTTCATGGCAACACCACGGGTCTGCGGCTTGACGCCCTTCCAGCGGTTGCGGCCGGCCTTGCCGATCTTGATCAGCTCGTGCTCGGAGTTGCCGACCTCGCCGACGGTGCCGCGGCAGTCGATCGGGACGCGACGCATTTCGGTGGACGGAAGACGCAGCGTGGCGTAGTCGCCTTCCTTGGCGACGAGCTGGACGCTGGCGCCGGCGGAGCGGGCCATCTTGCCGCCGCCACCCGGGTAGAACTCGACGTTGTGCACGACGGTACCGACGGGGATGTAGCGCAGCGGAAGAGCGTTGCCGGGACGGATGTCGCTGCCCTGGCCCGACTGAACCGTGTCGCCGACCTTGAGGTCCTTGGCGGCGAGGATGTAGCGCTTCTCGCCATCGAGGTAGTGGAGGAGCGCGATGCGGCAGGTGCGGTTGGGGTCGTACTCGATGGTCGCGACCTTGGCGGGCACGCCGTCCTTGTTCCGCTTGAAGTCGATGATGCGGTACTGCTGCTTGTGGCCGCCACCGCGGTGGCGGGCGGTCTTGCGGCCGTAGTTGTTGCGACCGCCGGTGCGGTGCTTGGGCGCCAGCAGCGACTTCTCCGGCGTCGTCGAGGTGATCTCGGCGAAGTCGGAGACGGTCTGGAAGCGGCGACCGGGGCTGGTGGGCTTACGTTTGCGAAGTGCCATGATCGTGCCTCTCAGCCGGCCTGGAAGATTTCGATGTCATCGCTGTCGCTCGTGAGCGTGACGATGGCGTGCTTGCGGTCGGGCAACTTCGTGGTGCGCGCCGTACGACGGCCACGCTTCGACTTGCCCTTGCGGTTCAAGGTGTTGACCTTGACGACCTTGGTGCCCGGCCAGATCGCCTCGACGGCCTGACGGATCTCGATCTTCGAGGCGCTCGGCGCCACGACGAACGTGTACACCTTCTCCTCGATGAGGGCGTAGGACTTCTCGCTCACGACCGGGCGGATGATGATCTCGTGCGGATCCTTCACTGGTCGTCCTCCGACTCGTTCGTTGCCGGGGCGCTGCTCGGCAGGCTGTCCTGGGTGAAGACGACGTAGTCCGAGACGAGCACGTCGTAGGTGTTCAGCTCGCCGAGGCTGATGACGTGCACCGACTCGAGGTTGCGGAAGCTCTTCCAGGCCGTGATGTCGGTCGGGTTGAGAACGACGAGGGCACGACCTTCGACACCGAGCGAGGCGAGCGCCTTGCGGGCATCGCTCGTCTTGGGGGCGTCGAAGCTCCAGGACTCGACGACGATGACCTTGTCGTCGGCGGCGCGGTCGCTGAGCGCGGACCGGAGTGCCAGCTTCTTCATCTTCTTGGGGGTGCGCTGGTCGTACTTGCGGGGCTTCGGGCCGAGGGCCACACCGCCGCCACGCCAGTTCGGCGAGCGGGTCGAACCGGCGCGAGCGCGACCGGTGCCCTTCTGCTTGAACGGCTTGGCGCCGCCACCGGAGACCTCGGCGCGGGTCTTGGTCGACTGCGTGCCGGCGCGGGCGGCGGCGAGCTGTGCGACGACGACCTGGTGCATGACCGGGACGTTGGGCTCGAGGCCGAAGACGGCGTCGTCGAGCTCGACGGTGCCGGCGTCGGCGCCGGTCTGCTTCTTGAGCGTGATGCTGCTCATCACTGGCCGCCCTTCGCGGTGCTCTTGCCGCCCTTGACGGCGTCACGGATCAGGACGATGCCGCCGTTGGGGCCGGGAACCGCACCCTTCACGAGGAGCAGATTCTGCTCTGCGTCGGCCTGCACGACCTTGAGGTTCAAGATGGTGACCTTCTCGTTGCCCATCTGGCCCGCCATGCGCATGCCCTTGAACACGCGGGAGGGGGTGGCGCACTGGCCGATCGAGCCGGGCTTGCGGTGGGTCCGGTGCGTACCGTGGGAGGCGCTCATGCCACCGAAGTTGTGACGCTTCATGACACCGGCGAAGCCCTTGCCCTTACTGACGGCGGTCACGTCGATCCGCTCGCCGGCTTCGAGCAGGTCGACCGAGATCTCCTGGCCGACCGAATAGGACGACACATCATCGATCCGCAGCTCGACCAGCTTGATGCCAGGGTCCACGCCGGCGCTCTCGTAGTGCCCGGCCACCGGCTTGGTCAGCTTGCGCGGGTCCTTGGACCCGTACGTGACCTGTAGCGCGCTGTAGCCGTCGGAGTCAGGTGTCTTCACCTGGACCACCCGGCAGGGCGTGACCCGGACGACCGTGACGGGGATGACGTTGTTGTTGTCATCCCACACCTGAGTCATTCCGACTTTTTCACCAACAATTGTCTTCGTCGCCATGACGATCTCTTTCGCTCCTGGCTCGTACGCACCACGTCTGTGGCGGCAGCGGAGCCCTTCACGCGAACGCTCCGCAGGGCAGGGCCAGGCGGAGCGATCTCTCGGTTGTGCCGACTGGTTCCCGGAGGCCTGGCCGAACGTCGATTCGCTGGTGTGACAGCCGACTCGAGGTCTGCCCGTTCACACGACTTGCAAAGGTTAGCCGCGACGCGTGGTCGCAACCAAACTCTGTGTGGCATCCGGCTCGGGGCCGGACGAGGGACAACGCCCTTGTTGCCTAGTGACTAGGCGTTCTGGATCTTGATCTCGATGTCGACGCCAGCCGGGAGGTCGAGGCGCTGCAACGAGTCGATGGTCTTGGGGGTGGGCTCGAGGATGTCGATGAGCCGCTTGTGAATCCGCATCTCGAAGTGCTCGCGTGAGTCCTTGTACTTGTGGGGCGAGCGGATGACCGTGAACCGGTGCTTCTCGCTCGGGAGCGGGATCGGGCCCTTGATCTTGGCCTGCGTCCGGACGACCGTCTCGACGATCTTGCGGGTCGACTGGTCGATGATCTCGTGATCGTACGCCTTGAGTCGGATGCGGATCTTCTGGTCAGCCATGCTCTCTCACACTTCTGTCGAGCACCTCGCGGTGCTCGACTGCACTTCGATTGACAAGGAACGTTCCGGGCGTGCCCGGTGCGGCGGCAACTGTAGGCCCTTCCTGTGCCCGACGCCAACCCGATCCAGACATCGGTCGGATCACGGTCGGGTCGGATCGGTCCGAATGGCCTCGTTGCGACGGATCAGCGCTCCGATGTCGAGGATCTGGGTCCAGTCCCAGTCGATCGGATCGGCCGGTGGAACCGGACCTTCGAACACATCTGCTCCCGGAATGCCGGGCAGCAGGCTGCGGAAGAGATGGTCCTTCCACTGCGCCTCCGGTGGGAGGCCGAACCGCACCACCACGAGGTCGAGGCTCGGCACCACGTAGGTCGCTTGTTCCAGGAAGCCGGAGAAGATCAGCGTGTCCGGCGGCGCCGACGCGATCACCCGCCGCTCGCGCCGGACCCCTCCGAACGTCCCGATGTGCCACTGCCCGATGTTGGTCTGCGACAAGAACCCGTATCCGGCGTTCGCCGCAGTGCCGTCATCCATCTCGCCGATGTAGCCGGCATCGATCAGATGCTCACCGCGCCAGTCGCCGCGAGCGAGCGTGAGGCTGCCGAGCCGAGCCATGTCCGCAGGGGTCAGGTCGAGCCAGGCGTAACCCTGCGTGTGTCCGACGCCGTCGCGGGACCAGCGCCACGTTCCGGGGAGGATCCCGATCGGTTCGAACAACTGCTCGGACACGAAGGCCTGGAAGTCCTGACCCACAGCCCGCTCCACCACGAACGCCAGTGTCGTGACCGTCGTCTGCGCGTACTCGAACACCGCGCCGGGCTCGTGGACGAGCGGCATCGACATCGCCTCGCCCACCGAGTCCTCGGTCGAGCCCAGGAGGTCGTTGACCCATCCGAACCGGAGGCCCGACGTCTGGGTCAGGAGCTGCCGGACCGTGATCGCGGCGTGCGCTGCGTCGAGATCGGGCAGATAGCGCCCGATCGGGGAGTCCAGCTCGACGGCACCCAAGGTCACTGCTCGACCTACTGCCAACGCGACGACGCTCTTGGTCATCGAGAAGAGCGGCGCCGGCTCGTGGGCCGACGTGAGATCTCGCCGGCTCTGACCGATGAGGCACCCGTGCCGGTAGATCCGCAGCGACCGAGTCATCGGGGTCGAGAGCTCGTCGATCGTGGCCCGCACCGCAGCGCCGTCGACACCCACCGCCTCCGGAGCGACCATCTCGAAGTCGGCACCGGCGGAGGGAAGATCGCACCGGGCGGGCCCGGCGCCCGCCAGGGCACTGTCGGCGACCTGCCCGACGGGAGTCCGCACCACCGACGGGCCCAGGTCCGCGCACGAAGAGAGCAGCGCCGCGACGCACACCCCGACAACGAGCCTCCCCTTGATGACGGCGAGCGTACCGGCGGGGTTCAGCCCTCGGCGAGTGCGACGGCGATGTCGGCAGCGACGCCTGCGTTGTGCTCGGCGAGTGCGAGGTTGGCGGGAATGCTGCGGCCCGCGGTCGCCACGGAGATGGCCTCGAGCACGAACGGCGTCACCCCCGGGCCGGTCACTCCCACGGCGGCCGCGTCGGCGAGCGCCGTCGCGATCACCGGGTCGATCTCGCGGGACGGGATCTCCGCCGACTCCGGAATCGGATTCGCCACGACCACTCCCCCACGTTCGCCCGCACGGCGCATCGCTCCCACGATCGACGCAACCTCGGTCGAGGTCTCCACCCGGTGCGGGACCGCAACCCCGGATGTCCGGCTGTAGAAGGCGGGGAACTCGTCGGTGCCGTAGCCGAGCAGCGGAACACCAAGGGTGTCGAACCACTCGACGGTGCGGGCCAGATCGAGGAATGCCTTCGCTCCGGCCGTAACGGTGACGACGGGGTACCGGGCGAGCGCGCCGAGATCCGCGGAGACGTCACCGGTCAGCTCGGCCCCGCGGTGCACCCCGCCGATGCCGCCCGTGGCGAACACCTCGATGCCGGCGCGAGCCGCCAACATGACCGACGCAGCAACCGTGGTCACGCCGATGTCCCACCCGAGACCGACCGCCACCGCCACATCGCGCGCCGAGACCTTGTTCGTGCCGAGCAGCACCCGGTCGATCTCGGGCTCCGTGAGGCCGACCGTGGCGCAGCCATCGAGCACGGCCGTAATGGCCGGGACGGCGCCGGCGCCGCGTACGGCGGCGTCGCAGCGATCGAGACACTCACGGTTGTACGGCGACGGCAAGCCCAGGTTCGACAGGATCGTCGACTCCAACGCCACGACGGGCCGGCCCATCGCCAGCGCCTCGGCAACCTCGTCGCCGACGCGGAATTCACTGTTCAACATGGGCTCCAGTCTCCCACCAGTCTGCGCCCGGCCCGGTCACGACCCGTGCGGCGGCAGCGTGCCCGGCCACGACAGCGTCGACGTCTGCCGCCCCATCGTCCCGAGCCGCCAGGAACCCTGCGACGAAGGCATCACCCGCTCCCGTCGTGTCGACCACAGATCGAGGAGCGACCTCGACTGTCTCGTACCGACCGTCGGCGGTTCGCAGCACGGTGGGTTCCGAACCACGGGTGACGACGATCGCGGCGGCGAGGCCCGGTGGCAGGAGCTCGGCCTCGTCCTCGTTCGCCTTGACGACGTCCGGCGCGATCGAGCGCACATCGTCGGCGAAGCGTTCGACTCCCCACCCTCGTACGACCGATGCCGAACTGACGTCCAACGAACGCGGGATCTCCAGCTCGGCGGCGAGCGTCGCGAGCTCGAGGCAGGCCGCGGACGAGCGCTCGTTGCACACCGCGTACCCGCTGAGATGCAGGCGAGCCGCACCGTCGAGCCATGCCGGATCAGCGGCCGGCCACGGGTCGACGTCGCCGGTGTCGGTGAGGAACCGGCGGCCTCCGTCAGGGCCGACCAACACCACGATCGACCAACCACGTCGCGCCGGCGGCCCGCAGACCTCGACGCCCAGCGAGCGAAGTGCAGATGCCGCGGCGACCGACAGGTCGTCCGCGCCCAGCGCGCCGACGAACCGTGCGGCGCGGCCGAGACGTGCCGACACCGCACCGACGTTGGCTGCCGCGCCGCCACGGTGAAGGCTGACGACCGCCGGGGTGTCGGAGACCGGGTCGATCTCTGAGGAGTCGAGCCGGACGACCAGGTCCGTGGCGAGGTCACCGACGCTGACGATCATCGCTGCCACCGTACGCGAAGAGCCCCCGCTGCCGAAGCAACGGGGGCTCTCACCAAACCAGGAACAAACGCCCCTACTTCAAGATCTTGACCACACGACCGGCGCCCACCGTACGACCACCCTCACGGATCGCGAACCGAAGCCCCTCATCCATGGCGATCGGAGCGATCAGCTCCACGGTCATCTCAGTGTTGTCACCCGGCATACACATCTCCGTACCCGCCGGCAGGCTGATGTTGCCCGTCACATCGGTCGTCCGGAAATAGAACTGCGGCCGGTAATTCGTGAAGAACGGCTTGTGACGGCCACCCTCCTCCTTCGACAACACATAGCAGTTCGCCTCGAAGTTGGTGTGCGGCGTGATCGAACCCGGCTTCGCCAGAACCTGACCGCGCTGCACATCCTCCTTCTTCGTGCCACGAAGAAGCGCACCAATGTTGTCCCCAGCCTGGCCCTCATCAAGCAGCTTGCGGAACATCTCCACACCAGTACACGTCGTCTTCTGCGTGTCCTTCAGACCAACGATCTCGATGTCATCACCCGTGTGAATGATGCCCTGCTCGACCTTGCCCGTCACCACCGTGCCACGACCCGTGATCGAGAACACATCCTCGATCGGCATCAAGAACGGCTTGTCCAGATCACGAACCGGCTCAGGAATGTACGAATCGACAGCATCCATCAACGCCATCACCTGATCCTGCGCCGCACTATCACCCTCGAGGGCCTTGAGCGCCGACACCGGCATCACCGGAATGTCATCACCCGGGAACTCGTAAGAGCTCAACAACTCACGAACCTCGAGCTCGACCAGCTCCAAAAGCTCCTCATCATCAACCATGTCGACCTTGTTCAACGCAACCACGATCGCCGGCACACCCACCTGACGGGCCAAGAGCACATGCTCACGCGTCTGCGGCATCGGACCATCAGCAGCCGACACCACCAAGATCGCACCATCAACCTGGGCCGCACCCGTGATCATGTTCTTGATGTAATCCGCGTGACCCGGCATATCGACATGCGCGTAGTGACGGCTCTCCGTCTCATACTCCACATGCGACACGTTGATCGTGATGCCACGCTCACGCTCCTCAGGAGCCTTGTCGATGTTCTCGAACGCCGTGAACGAGTTCCCCGGCACCCGATCGAACAACGTCTTCGTGATCGCCGCCGTCAACGTCGTCTTGCCATGATCGATATGGCCCATCGTCCCCACATTCACGTGAGGCTTGTTCCGCTCGAACTTCTCCTTGGCCATCGGGTGCCTTTCCTTCTTCTGCGTGCTTGATCTGGTTGGGTGGGAGTGCAGGGCGCGAGCCCGGCGCCGACGCGTGTGCGCCGGGGATCTACTGGCCGGTGACGCGAGCGACGATCTCTTCTTGAACGTTGCGCGGCGTCTGCTGGTAGCTGGCGAACTGCATGCTATAAGTAGCGCGGCCCTGAGTTTTGGACCGCACGTCGGTGGCATAGCCGAACATCTCCGACAGGGGAACCTCGGCCGAGATGACCTGGTTGTTGCCGCGCTGTTCCATCTTGCCGACCTTGCCACGGCGGCTGTTCAAGTCGCCGATGACATCGCCCATGTAGTCGTCGGGCGTCACGACCTCGACGGCCATGATCGGCTCGAGGAGGACTGGCTTCGCCTTGCGGGCCGCCTCCTTGAACACCTGGATACCGGCGATCTTGAACGCCATCTCCGACGAGTCGACGTCGTGGTACTTGCCGTCGACGAGCTCGACTTTGATGTCGACCGTCGGGTAGCCGGCGAGCACGCCGTTCGACATGGCCTCCTGGATGCCGTGATCGACCGAAGGGATGTACTCCTTCGGGATACGACCGCCGGAGATCTTGTCCTCGAAGACGTAGCCGCCACCGGGACCGGTGGTGTCCATGTTGATCTGGACCTCGGCGTACTGACCCGAGCCGCCCGTCTGCTTCTTGTGCGTGTAGGTGACGCTGGTGACCGGCGACGTGACCGTCTCGCGGTAGGCGACCTGCGGCTTGCCGACGGTGGCGTCGACCTTGAACTCCCGCATCATGCGGTCGACGAGGACCTCGAGGTGCAGCTCGCCCATGCCGGAGATGACGGTCTGAGCCGTCTCCTCGTCGGTGCGGACGGTGAAGGTCGGGTCTTCTTCGGAGAGGGCGAAGAGGGCCTTGGACATCTTGTCCTGGTCGGCCTTGGTCTTCGGCTCGACGGCAACGTGGATGACCGGCGCCGGGAACGTGAGGGACTCGAGGACCACCTGGTTGCTCGGGTCGCACAGCGTGTCGCCGGTGCGGGTGTTCTTCATGCCCACCACGCCGACGATGTCGCCGGCATAGATCGTGTCCTTGTCGTTCATCTCGATGGCGTGCATCTCGAGGAGACGACCACACCGCTCCTTGGCGGTGGTGCGCATGTTGGTGACCTGATCGCCCTTGTTGAGCTGACCCGAGTACACCCGCACGTAGGTGAGCTTGCCGATGTGGGGCATCGTGGCGATCTTGAAGGCCAGGCCGGCGAACGGCTCACTCGCGAGCGGGGCGCGGAGGATCTCCTCGTCGCCTCGGGCGTTGTGGCCCACGACCGGGGGGATGTCGGCAGGCGACGGCATGTAGAGGCAGACGGCGTCGAGCAGCGGCTGGACGCCCTTGTTCTTGAACGCCGTGCCATTGAGCACCGGAACCACGCCGTGGTTGATGCAGGCCTCGCGAAGGGCGGAGCGGATCTCGTCGGGAGTGATCTCCTCCTCGCCGATGAACTTCTCCATGATGTTCTCGTCGGTCTCGGAGAGCACGTCGATCAGCTGCTGGTGGTAGTCCGCAGCGATCTCGACCATGTCCTCGGGGATGTCAACGACGTCCCACGAGGCACCCAGATCTTCGCCCTGCCAGATCCACGCCTTCATCTCGACGATGTCGACGATGCCGAGGTAGTCCGACTCCGACCCGATCGGCAGCTGGATGACGGCGACGTTCGCCTCGAGACGCTCCTTGATGGTGTCGAGGCAGAAGTAGAAGTCGGCACCGGTGCGGTCCATCTTGTTGATGAAGCACATGCGTGGGACGTTGTACTTGTTCGCCTGCCGCCACACGTTCTCGGTCTGGGGCTCGACGCCGGCGACGCCATCGAACACTGCGACGGCGCCGTCGAGCACGCGGAGCGAGCGCTCGACCTCGACGGTGAAGTCGACGTGGCCGGGCGTGTCGATGATCTGGATGCGGTGCTCGGTGTCGGTGAGCGTGTCCTTCCAGAAGCAGGTGGTCGCAGCGGACGTGATGGTGATGCCACGCTCCTGCTCCTGCGCCATCCAGTCCATGGTGGCGGCGCCGTCGTGCACCTCACCGATCTTGTAGGACTTGCCGGTGTAGTAGAGGATCCGCTCGGTGGTGGTGGTCTTGCCCGCGTCGATGTGGGCCATGATCCCGATGTTGCGGGTTCGTGCGAGTGGGAACTGCGACATAACTGCTCTCTCGATGTTTCGTGGGGGTGTTGGCAGGCGTCACGGGGGCGGATGCGTCGCCGTCCCGGCGGGGCACTGCCGGCTCCGCCGGCAGCAACAGCACTGCCGGCGAGGCCGGCAGTCGCGGCACTACCAGCGGTAGTGGGCGAAGGCCTTGTTGGATTCGGCCATCTTCTGGAGATCGTCCTTGCGCTTGACCGATGCGCCGACGCCGTTGGAGGCGTCGAGGAGCTCGTTGGCGAGGCGCTCGGCCATGGTGCGCTCACGACGCTGGCGCGAGTAGCCCACGAGCCAACGGATGGCGAGCGTGTTGGCACGACGCGGGCGAACCTCGACGGGCACCTGGTACGTCGCGCCACCGACGTGCCGGCTGCGGACCTCGAGCTGGGGACGGACGTTGTCGACCGCACGCTTGAGCGTTGCGACCGGCTCGACGCCCGTCTTCTGCTCGATGAGCGTGAGGGCGTCGTACATGATCTTCTCGGCGGTCGAGCGCTTGCCGCGCTGGAGCACCTTGTTGATGACCTGGGTGACCAGCACCGACCGGTACACCGGATCGGGCATCAGCTCACGGCGCGGGGCCGGACCCTTGCGAGGCATGACTACTTCTCCCTCTTGGCGCCGTAACGGCTACGCGCCTGCTTGCGGTCGCGGACGCCGGACGTGTCGAGCGTGCCGCGGATGATCTTGTAGCGCACGCCGGGGAGGTCCTTCACACGACCACCACGGACGAGCACGATGCTGTGCTCCTGGAGGTTGTGGCCCTCACCGGGGATGTACGCCGTGACCTCGATGCCGGAGGTGAGACGAACGTGGGCCACCTTGCGCAGCGCGGAGTTCGGCTTCTTGGGCGTGTTCGTGTACACACGCGTGCAGACGCCGCGCCGCTGCGGTGCGCCCTTGAGCGCAGGAGTGGACTCCTTGCGGCGCTTTGACTGGCGGCCCTTCCGGACCAACTGCTCGATGGTGGGCACAGCAAACCTTTCAGAACTTCAGTACATGGGTCGGCGCTGCTGTCGAGTGGGGAACGACGGCGGCGCAAAAGAGCGACGCGGCCGTCAACGGACGCAGAAAACCGAGTGTCAGGCTAGGCGCGAGGCCCGGGGCCAGGCAAAAGCAATGTGGGACGAACTCCGGTACCCCGGCTGATGCCGAGGTACCGGAGTTGGAAGTACGGAACGAAGCGCCCGTGCCGACCAGCGGTGGCCGAGGCCATCGGGTCAGACGGCGCTGCCCCCGCTGGTCATGAGGTCGATGATCTCGGCATCGGGCGCCGCTTCCGATGCTGCGGCGAGCCACTCCTCGGGACGCTGTCCCGAATCGGAGGACCAGTACTGCATCGGTTCGAAACCCGGCGCCTCGATGGCGACGTCGCGGTAGTTGGCCATGCCCGTCCCGGCAGGGATGAGCTTGCCGATGATGATGTTCTCCTTGAGACCGAGGAGGGAGTCGCTTCGAGAGCCGATGGCCGCTTCGGTGAGCACCCGCGTCGTCTCCTGGAAGGAGGCGGCGGACAGCCACGAGTCGGTCGCCAGCGATGCCTTGGTGATGCCCATGAGTTCCGGGCGGGCCTCGGCCGGCTTGCGGTTCTCGGTCAGCATCTGGCGGTTGACCTCCGCGAAGATGCGGGCGTCGACGCGCTCGCCCGGGAGGAAGTCGGTGTCGCCCGGGTCCTGGATGGACACCCGGCGGGTCATCTGCCGCACGATGAGCTCGATGTGCTTGTCGTGGATCGACACACCCTGGTCGCGGTACACCTTCTGGACCTGGTCCACGAGGTACTGCTGGGTGGCGCGAACGCCCTTGATCTCGAGGAGCTCCTTGGGATCGCGAGGACCTTCGACCAGTGCGTCACCAGCGGTGATCTCCTGACCGTCCTTGATCTCGAGACGGGACTCCCGCGGGATCGAGTAGACGTCTTCCTCGCCATCGTCGCTGACGATGATGATCACACGACCCTTGCCGTCGTCCTCGCCGATGCGGATGACACCGGAGGTGCGGGCGAGCACCGCCTTGTTGCGGGGCGTACGGGCCTCGAACAGCTCGACGACTCGGGGGAGACCGCCGGTGATGTCACCGGACGCACCGGCGATACCGCCGGTGTGGAAGGTACGCATCGTCAGCTGCGTGCCGGGCTCGCCGATCGACTGGGCAGCGATGACACCGACGGCCTCGCCGACCTCGATCGTCTTGCCCGTGGCCAGCGACGTGCCGTAGCACGCAGCGGAGACACCGAGCTCGGACTCGTCGGTCAACGGCGAGAGCACGCGCACCCGGTTGACGGTGTTGTCATCGCGGATGGCCGCCATGATCTCGAGGGTGACCTCGGTGCCGGCCTCGAACACGGTGCCGTCAGCGAGGGTGACGTCGTCGGCGAGCACACGGCTGAACAACCGGTTCTCGAGGTAGGTGCGCTTGGCCGCTGTCTCGGGGACCACGTCCTCGAGCCAGAGCCCGCGCACCGACGGTGCCGCGAACGGATCCTCGGAGTTGATGATGAGCTCCTGGGCGACGTCCACGAGACGACGGGTCAGGTAGCCGGAGTCAGCGGTACGGAGCGCCGTGTCGACGAGGCCCTTACGTGCACCAGGCGTCGCGATGAAGTACTCGAGCACGTCGAGGCCTTCACGGAAGTTCCGCTTGATGGGACGGGGAATCATGTCGCCACGAGGGTTGGCCACGAGGCCACGCATGCCGGCGATCTGACGGACCTGCATCATGTTGCCGCGAGCACCCGAGCCCACCATCATCTCGATGGGGTTGAACTGCTGGCTCTTGAGGAGTGTCTCCATGGCCTTGGTGACCTCGGTGGTCGCCTCGGACCAGATCTCCACTTCCTTCTGGATGCGCTCGCCGTCGGTGATGATGCCCCGACGGAACTGCTTCTCGACCTTGTCGGCCTCGGCCTCGTGGCGCTCGAGGATCTCAGCCTTCTCGTTCGGCGTCTTCACGTCGTTGATCGAGATGGTGATGCCCGAACGCATCGCGAAGTTGAAGCACAGCCCCTTGAGGCCGTCGAGCGAACGAGCGACGACCGCCTTGGGGAACTCCGACGCCAAGCGGTCGACGATCTCGCCCATCTCCTTCTTGGTGATGAGCTTGTTCACGAAGCCGAAGTCCTCGGGGAGGACGCGGTTGAAGAACAGGCGACCGGCGGTCGTGGGCGTGTACTTCGCGCCCTCGCCGTTGGCCGGGCTGATCAACAGGTCGGGGCGACGGTAGAAGATCGGCGTGTGCAGCTTGAGGGTGCCGTCCTCGTAGGCACGCTCGACCTGCTCCATCGTGCGGAACGTCCGGGGATGTTCGGCGGAGTCCTCGACCAGCTCGGTCAGGTAGTACGCACCGATGATCATGTCCTGGGTCGGCGTGACGAGCGGGCGGCCGTGGGCCGGGGACAGCACGTTGTTCGACGAGAGCATGAGCACCCGGGCCTCGGCCTGGGCCTCGGCGGACAGGGGCAGGTGGACCGCCATCTGGTCGCCGTCGAAGTCGGCGTTGAACGCCGTGCAAACGAGGGGGTGGACCTGGATGGCCTTCCCCTCGACGAGCACCGGTTCGAACGCCTGGATGCCGAGGCGGTGCAGCGTGGGAGCACGGTTGAGGAGCACGGGGTGCTCCCTGATGACGTCCTCGAGCACGTCCCAGACCTGGGGCCGACGACGCTCGACCATGCGCTTGGCGGACTTGATGTTCTGCGCCAGCTCACGATCGACCAGGGTCTTCATCACGAACGGCTTGAACAGCTCGAGCGCCATGAGCTTCGGCAGGCCGCACTGGTGCAGCTTGAGCGTCGGGCCGACGACGATGACCGAACGGCCGGAGTAGTCGACGCGCTTGCCGAGCAGGTTCTGACGGAACCGGCCCTGCTTGCCCTTGAGCATGTCCGACAGCGACTTGAGCGGGCGGTTGCCCGGGCCGGTCACCGGCCGACCACGGCGACCGTTGTCGAACAACGCGTCGACGGCCTCCTGCAGCATGCGCTTCTCGTTGTTGACGATGATCTCGGGAGCGCCCAGATCCAACAGCCGCTTGAGACGGTTGTTGCGGTTGATCACTCGACGGTAGAGATCGTTGAGGTCGGAGGTCGCGAAGCGGCCACCGTCGAGCTGCACCATCGGGCGGAGCTCGGGCGGGATCACCGGCACGACGTCGAGGATCATGGCGCGGGGGTCGTTGACCCGGTTGCCGTTCTCGTCGCGGAGGTTGAAGTCCGTGACGATCTTGAGGCGCTTGATGGCCTTCTGCTTGCGCTGCGCCGAGAGGGGCTTGCCGCCGTCGGGCGGATCGATGAGGTCGCGGAGCTTGGTCTCCTCCTCGTCGAGGTCGAGACGATCGATCAGCTTCTTGATCGTGTCGGCACCCATGCCGCCTTCGAAGTACTCGCCGTAGCGATCGGCCATCTCACGCCAGAGCATCTCGTCTTCGAGGATCTGACGGGCGAAGAGGCCGCGGAACTCGTCCCACACACGCTGCAGGAGGTCCAGCTCGGCCTCGTAGCGCTCGCGGATGGACACGAGGTCCTTCTCGGCGGACTTGCGACGCGCGGTGACGTCGGCGTCCTTCGCGCCCTCCTTCTCGAGGGTCGCGATCTCCTTCTCGAGCTCCTCGTGGCGACGGGCGAGCTCGACCTCGCGCTCGTTGCTGATCTCGTCCTTCTCGGCGAGCATCTCGGCCTCGAGCGTGGGGAGGTCGGCCTGACGGCGCTCCTCGTCCACCCAGGTGACCAGGTTCGCCGCGAAGTAGATGACCTTCTCGAGCTGCTTCGCCTTGAGCTCCTCCTTGGGCGTGGTGCCCATGAGGAGGTAGGCGAGCCACGAGCGGGTGCCACGGAGGTACCAGATGTGCACGGCCGGAGCGGCGAGCTCGACGTGGCCCATGCGCTCACGGCGCACCTTGGACCGCGTGACCTCGACACCGCAGCGCTCGCAGATGATGCCGCGGAAACGCACGCGCTTGTACTTGCCGCAGTAGCACTCCCAGTCCTTGGTCGGACCGAAGATCTTCTCGCAGAAGAGCCCGTCCTTCTCCGGCTTGAGCGTGCGGTAGTTGATGGTCTCCGGCTTCTTCACCTCGCCGTTCGACCACATGCGGATCGAGTCGGCGGTGGCCAGCCCGATCTTCAGCTGTGAGAAGTTGTTGACGTCGAGCATCCGGCTCAGCCCCTCTCCGCCTGGCGGCGGGCATCTTCTTCATCGGACCCACGTTCGGGTCGGGACAGGTCGATTCCGAGTTCCTCCGCAGCACGGAAGAAGTCTTCGTCGAGTTCACGCATGTGGATCTCCTCGCCCGTCTTGGACAGGACCTCCACGTTCAGGCACAGGGCCTGCATCTCCTTGATGAGCACCTTGAAGCTCTCGGGGATGCCCGGCTCGGGGATGTTCTCGCCCTTGACGATGGCCTCGTAGACCTTGACACGACCGAGCGTGTCGTCGGACTTGATCGTCAGGAGCTCCTGCAGGCAGTAGGCGGCGCCATAGGCCTCGAGGGCCCACACCTCCATCTCACCGAAGCGCTGGCCACCGAACTGCGCCTTACCACCGAGCGGCTGCTGGGTGATCATCGAGTACGGACCGGTGGACCGGGCATGGATCTTGTCGTCCACGAGGTGGGCGAGCTTCAGGATGTACGCGTAACCGACCGTGACGGGGTTGTCGTAGCGCTCACCGGTACGACCGTTGATCAGCGTGATCTTGCCGTCGTTGCCGATCATGCGGCCGTCGTTGCCGTAGACCGGGTCGACGGCCTCGGGGCGCAGGTTCTCGAAGATCGTCTGGATCGTCGGGTGCTTGCCGGCGAGCTCGGTCTCGTCCCACTTCGCACCGTCGAACACCGGGGTGGCGACGAGGGTAGCGGGGCGGGTCTTGGGACGGGTCTTGGTCTCGGTGCCGCGGAGCGGCTCCTCGCCGACCTGCTGGCCGTTCACGTTCCAACCCCAGCGGGCGGCGTAACCGAGGTGCGTCTCGAGCACCTGTCCCACGTTCATTCGGGACGGGACGCCGAGCGGGTTGAGGACGATGTCGACGGGCGTGCCGTCCTCCATGTAGGGCATGTCCTCGATCGGGAGGATCTTGGAGATGACACCCTTGTTGCCATGGCGGCCGGCGAGCTTGTCGCCCACCGAGATCTTGCGCTTCTGAGCGATGTAGACCCGGACCAGCTGGTTGACGCCGGGGGCGAGTTCGTGGCTCTCGTCGCGGCTGAACACCTTGACGTCGATGACCTTGCCGACCTCGCCGTGCGGGACCTTGAGCGAGGTGTCGCGCACCTCGCGGGCCTTCTCGCCGAAGATGGCGCGGAGGAGGCGTTCCTCGGGGGTGAGCTCGGTCTCGCCCTTGGGCGTGACCTTGCCGACCAGGACGTCGCCCGGCTCGACCTCGGCGCCGACGCGGATGATGCCGCGCTCGTCGAGGTCGGCGAGGATCTCGTCGCTCAGGTTCGGGATGTCCCGAGTGATCTCCTCGGGGCCGAGCTTGGTGTCGCGGGCGTCGACCTCGTGCTCCTTGATGTGGATCGACGTGAGCACGTCGTCCTTCACCAGGCGCTGGCTCAGGATGATGGCATCCTCGAAGTTGTAGCCCTCCCACGGCATGAAGGCCACGAGCAGGTTCTTGCCGAGGGCGAGCTCACCACTGTCGGTGGAGGGACCGTCGGCCAGGACGGTGCCCTTGGTGACCTTGTCACCCTCGGACACGATGGCCTTCTGGTTGATGCACGTGTCCTGGTTCGAGCGCTCGAACTTGTGGAGGCGGTAGGTGACCCGACCCTCGGTCTTGTACTCGACCGTGATGCTGCGACCGTCGACCTCGACGACGTGACCATCGCCGGTGGCGAGGATCATGTCGGCGGCGTCACGGGCGGCGCGGGCCTCGATGCCGGTACCGATGTAGGGCGCCTCGGCCTTGACCAGCGGCACCGCCTGCTGCTGCATGTTGGCGCCCATGAGCGCACGGTTCGCATCGTCGTGTTCGAGGAACGGGATCAGCGCCGTCGCGACCGAGACGATCTGCTGGGGCGAGACGTCCATGAGCTGGACCTCGCTGGGATCGACCGCCGAGATCTCGGTCGTGGCGCCGAGGAAGACGTCGCGCTCGAGCTGCAACTTGAGGTCGCTGAGCGAACGGGCCTGGGGCGAACGCCGCACGAGGACCTTGTCGGCCCTGAACGTGCCGTCGTCGTTGAGGGGAGCGTTCGCCTGGGCGACGACGTACTCCTCCTCCTCGTCCGCCGGCAGGTACACGATGTCCTTGGTGACCTTGCCGTTCACGACCTTGCGGTACGGCGACTCGATGAAGCCGAACTCGTTGACGCGGGCGAACGTGGCCAGGGCGCCGATCAGGCCGATGTTCGGACCCTCAGGCGTCTGGATCGGGCACATGCGGCCGTAGTGGCTGAAGTGGACGTCACGAACCTCGAAGCCCGCCCGCTCACGGCTCAGACCGCCGGGGCCGAGCGCCGAGAGACGGCGACGGTGGGTCAGGCCCGACATCGGGTTGACCTGGTCCATGAACTGGCTGAGCTGGGACGTTCCGAAGAACTCCTTGATCGCCGCGACCACGGGTCGGATGTTGATGAGCGTCTGGGGCGTGATGGCCTCGACGTCCTGGGTCGTCATGCGCTCGCGAACCACCCGCTCCATGCGGCTGAGGCCGATGCGCACCTGGTTCTGGATGAGCTCACCGACCGAGCGGATGCGCCGGTTGGCGAAGTGGTCCTGGTCGTCGAGGCGGTAGCCCGGCTCGCCGGCAGCGAGGTTGAGCAGGTAGGTGCACGCGGCGAGGACCTCGCAGCGGCTGAGCACCGGCTGGTCGATGTCGGGGCGGTCGAGGCTCGTGAGCCCGAACAACTCCTCGAGACGGTCGAGTTCGGGGCCGAGCTTGCGGTTCAGCTTGTAGCGACCGACACGGCTGAGGTCGTAACGACGGTTCTCGAAGAAGGCGTTGCGGAAGTAGGCGCGGGCGGAGTCGAGCGTCGGCGGCTCGCCGGGGCGGGCACGCTTGTAGATCTCGACGAGCGCCTCGTCCTGGGTCGGAGCGTTCTCCTTCTCCTTCTCCCACTGGCCCTCGAGGAAGTGGAAGTGGGAGACGAAGCGGTCGAGGAAGCCGGGCTCGTTCTCCTCGTCGAAGCCGAGCGCACGAATGAGGACGAACAGGCTGAGCCGGCGCTTGCGGGCGACGCGGGTGCCAGCGGTGACGTCCTTGCCGGGCTTCTGCTCGACGTCGAACTCGATCCACTCGCCGCGGTAGGGGTGGATGGTGCCGGTGACGAGCTGGTGCTTCGCCAGGTTGCGGAGACGGAAGCGCTCGCCGGGCTGGAAGATGACGCCGGGCGAACGGACGAGCTGGCTCACGACGACACGTTCGGTGCCGTTGATGATGAAGGTGCCCTTCGTGGTCATCATGGGGAAGTCGCCCATGAAGACCGTCTGCTCCTTGATCTCACCGGTGTTCTGGTTCACGAACCGGGCGCGAACGAAGATCGGCGCGGAGAAGGTCATGTCCTTCTCCTTGCACTCCTCCACCGTGAACTTGGGCGGCGGACGCAGGTCTTCGTCGTTCGGGTCGAACTCGAGCTCGAGCGACAACGTCTCGGTGAAGTCGCGGATCGGGCTGATGTCGCGGAACGCGTCGGCGAGGCCCTGGTAGAGGAACCAGTTGAATGATTCGCGCTGGATGGCGATCAGGTCTGGGAGTTCGAGAACCTCGTCGAGGTTCCCGAACGAATAGCGATCCCGAATGGCGGAACGTGAGGCCAAGGCCTACTCCTCGATGAGATGGTGGTGCAGCGGGTCACCGGAGCTGGGGCGCGCAGCGCCACACGTCAAAGTGTGGAAGCGGAGCGGGGGCAGCACGGCAACCCATAAGAATAGGAACCGCGACGCCACAGGTCAACCCGGGCGATTTCCGGGGACCTCAGCAGGTCCCGGCAGGGTACGACGCCCGGACGCGCCCGGTCAAGAATTTCTTCGGAATCGTCAAGTACAGATTGACGCTGTCCGGAGCCGCAGCACCACGCATCGGCCCGGACGCGACGAAGGACGGGGCCGAAGCCCCGCCCCTCGTGAGCGCACGATGTCCCGAAGGAACGGTGCTACTGGATCTCGACGGAACCGCCGGCGGCCTCGAGGGTCTCCTTGGCGGCCTCGGCGTCGGCCTTGGACACGCCCTCGAGGACGGGCTTGGGGGCCGCCTCGACGAGGTCCTTGGCTTCCTTGAGGCCCAGGTTGGTGAGGCCACGGACCTCTTTGATGACCTGGATCTTCTTGTCACCGGCGCTGGTGAGGACGACGTCGAACGCCGTCTTCTCCTCGGCCTCTTCACCGCCACCACCGCCACCGGCGGGGGCAGCAACCGCAACACCCACGGGCGCAGCAGCGGACACCTCGAACTTGTCCTCGATGGCCTTCACCAGCTCGTACGCCTCGACCAGGGTCAGGCTCGAGATGGAGTCGAGCAGCTCTTCAACCTTCGACATGATCAGTTCTCACTTTCTTCGGCTGCGTCGGCAGCGGGGGCATCTTCAGGGGTTGCTTCGGCGGCGACATCGTCGGTCACCTCGGCGGATTCGGGCTGAACTTCGTCAGCGGGTGCATCGTCGGCGGTCGCGTCCTCGGCCGGAGCCTCGTCTGCGGGTGCTTCGTCTGCAGGAGCCTCGGCGGGTGCCTCGGCGGCGGGTGCGGGGGCGTCGCCCTCGAACACGTTGGCGTCGATCGCAGCCTGGAGCACGTAGGCAAGGCTGCGGTGGACACCGCTGATGACACTGGCGAGACCACGGGCGTTGCCGTTGACGGCACCGGCGAGCCGGGCGTACACCTCAGCGGCGGTCGGCAGCGAGGCCAATGCCTTGGCGCCGGCAGCGTCGAGCACCTTGTCGCCCAGCAGGCCTCCCTTCAGGACCAGCAACGGCTGGCCCTTGGCGAAGTCCTGCACGGCCTTGGCCACCGCGGCGATGTCGCCGGGCGTGCCATCCGACTTGGTCGAGATGAAGGCGAGGGCGGTCGGACCGACGAGCACGTCGTCGATATCGATTCCCAGCTCCTTCGCCGCGAGGCGGACGAGCGTGTTCTTGTACACCTTGTACTCGCCGCCTGCCGACCGCATCGCGGACCGCAGGGCGCCCAGTTCGGTGACCTTCAGGCCGCGGTACTCGGTGAGGAGCACAGCATCGGCTCCTTCGAGCTTGCCGCGCACCTCCTCGACGACGCTGACCTTCTCGGGTCGTGGATTCTCCATGTTCTGCACCTCCTTCCAATTGGATTCGAGACCGCTCGAGAGCGGTCGGGTGGATGTCCCCATGCCACAACGACACAGGGACGCTCGCGTACCGCGCGAACGTCCCTGGAGATCAGGTAGTTCACCTCGTCAGGCGGGCGTCTTGCGACGGATCCCGTTCGGCTGGCCACCACGAGGGCGACCCGCACCGGATGTCTGCGGCGAGCGAATGGATGCTCCGGCCGGGCCGGAGTCCCACACACGGGTGGTGTGGGTGGATTGGTGGTCCGGGGGTCGGACCCGGATGAGATCTGAGTGCTCCGGCGGGAGCGGGTGGGCCTACTCGGCGGGGCGGTTCGGGTCGACCTTGATGCCGGGGCCCATGGTCGAGGCGACGGTGACCTTGCGGAAGTACCGGCCCTTGGCAGCAGCGGGCTTGGCGCGCTGCAGCTCTTCGAACACTGCGGCGAGGTTGGCGGTCAGGGCGTCGAGCTCGAAACTCACCTTGCCGAGCGGCACGTGCACGTTGCCATTGCGGTCGGTGCGGTACTCGACCTTGCCGCCCTTGAACTCCTCGACGGCCTTGCCGACCTCGTTGGTCACGGTGCCCGTCTTGGGGTTCGGCATGAGGCCACGCGGGCCGAGCACACGACCGAGACGACCGACGAGCGGCATCAGATCGGGGGTCGCGATGGTCACGTCGAAGTCGAGCATGCCGCCCTCCATCAACGCCGCGAGATCCTCGGCGCCGACGAATTCTGCGCCGGCGGCCTCGGCCTCACGGGCGGCGTCGCCGACGGCGAACACGGCGACGCGAACGTCCTTGCCCGAGCCCGACGGCAGAGCGACGGTGCCGCGAACCATCTGATCGGCTTTGCGCGGATCGACACCGAGGCGGATCGCCACCTCGACGGTCTCGTCGAAGTTGCGGTTCGAGAGGCTCTTGGCCAGCTCGACGGCCTCGTGGCCGCTGTGGAGTTGATCACGGTCGAATCGCTTCGCCGCGTCGATGAACTTCTTACCCTTCGCCATGTTGGCTCCCTCGTGGTACGGCCTGCGGGCGAGGTCATCCCGCAGTGCCAGTCGGATGTCGTTCGGGTACCGCGACGGCGCCGCAGTACCCGGTCGTCGGTCGGGCCTCAGCCCTGGACGCGGATGCCCATCGAACGGGCCGTGCCTTCGATCTGCAGCTTGGCGGCCTCGAGATCGTCGGTGTTGAGATCGGGCAGCTTGACCGTTGCGATCGCCGCGACCTGCTCGGACGTGATTCGACCGGCGATGCCCTTGCCCGGGGTCTCGGAGCCCTTCGCGATGCCGGCGGCCTCACGGATGAGGACGGGGGCAGGCGGCGTCTTGGTGATGAACGAGAAGGTGCGGTCCTCGTAGACCGTGATCTCCACGGGGACGATCGTGCCACGCTGGGACTCGGTGCGCGCGTTGTACTCCTTGCAGAAGTCCATGATGGCCAGACCGTGAGGTCCGAGCGCGGTACCGACGGGCGGAGCAGGGGTGGCGCCGCCGGCGGGGATCTGGATCTTGACGACCGTTACGACCTTTTTCTTGGCCATGTTCTTGAACTCTTTCTGGAAACGAAGGACGTGGGAGTCTGCCCGATGTGGGCGGACCGGGCAAAAGGCCGCCAGGACTACAGCTTGGCGACCTGGCCGAACTCGAGCTCGACGGGGGTCTCGCGACCGAAGATGTTGACGAGCACCTTGAGCTTGAGCTGATCGGTGTTGATCTCGACGATCTCGCCGCTGAAGTCGGCGAAGGGGCCTTCCTTGACCCGGACCGACTCGTGCAGCTCGTACTCGCTGCGGGGCTTGGAGCGGCGCGTCGGCGTCTCGTCGTCCTCGGCCTTGACCGAGAGGAACCGATCGACCTCTCGGCGCGGGAGCGGCGATGGCTTGTTGCCGGCGCCGACGAATCCGGTCACGCCGGGGGTGTTGCGGATGACGTACCAGCTGTCGTCGTCGAGTTCGCAGCGGATCAGCAGGTAACCCGGGAACATCTTCTTCTGGACGACGACCTTCTTGCCGTTGCGGATCTCGGCGACGTCCTCGAGCGGAATCTCGATCTCGTAGATGCGCTCCTCCATGTTCATGGAACGCGTGCGGGCCTCGAGGTTCTGGCGAACCTTGTTCTCGTAGCCCGACTGCGAGTGGAGCACGTACCAGCGACCGGGACGGTCGTAGGCGCTCTGCTGGCGGACGGGCGCCTCCAGGAGCTCGTCCTCGTCGATGACATCGTCGTCGCCCGACACGACGTCGCCGGACGACGTCGTGTCGTCGGTCTCGTCGGCAGCGCCGCCGGATTCCACCGTGCCGGAGTCGGCATCGGTCGCGTCGGTGGTGACCTCCGACTCGGAATCGGTGGGGCTCGCGCCCTCGTCGTTGGGCTCGGTGGTCTCGTCGGTCTGGCTCATGGCTCGCTTCAGAAGAACAGGGACGCGGCGTGGGCCGCGGCGCTCGAGGTGGCGGAGGACGGCGCCGGGAACAGGAACTCGGTCAGCTGGCCGAACCCGAGGTCGATGAAGAAGATGAAGGCGCCCAGCACGAGGATCGCGATGAAGACGATCAGCGACAGACGCAGAGTTTCGGCACGTGTCGGCCACGCGACCTTCTTGAGCTCGGCGCGGACCTCCTTGCCGAACTGCACGGGACCCACGCGGTCCTCACGGGTGCGTGTCGGCGGCTCGCGACGTTCGCGGACCGGCGTACCGTCCGCGGCGAGCTGTCCGGCCCGCTGCATCGCTCGCTTCTGTTCTCGGTTCATTGCCATGTCGTTGTCACTACCAGTGTGATGGACACGAGGTCGCTGGGTGGTTCGGGGCCGCGGCTGACGGCTCGGCGGAGCAGGGCAGGAGGGACTCGAACCCCCAACCTACGGTTTTGGAGACCGTTGCTCTACCAATTGAGCTACTGCCCTCGGGCCCGGAAGCCGCCGGCAGACTAGCAGCCGGATGCTTCGGGAAGTTCGGGAGATCCGGCGGCCGCAACCGCCGTCGGCCCCGGGTGGGATGGACTAGCGCGTTTCCTTGTGCACCGTGTGGGTTCGGTCCCACTTGCAGTACTTCTTGAGCTCGATGCGCTCGCGCTGGTTGTTCTTGTTCTTGTTCGTGATGTAGTTGCGCCGCTTGCAGACGGTGCACTCAAGCGTGACGTGAACCCGCTTGTCGTTGGCCATGGGACGTCCTGTACGTAGAGATCGGACCGGGTCCTCGGCGCGCTGCGGTCGAGCGGCCCCGGGGAATCGGTGGTGGCGCGGGCGGACCCCGAGACACGAGGGAACAGCCTAGGCCTTGGGACGCCGAGAATCCAAGCTGCCCGCCACGACGCGAAGAGCCCCCGCTGCCGAAGCAACGGGGGCTCTCACCAAACCAGGAACAAACGCCCCTACTTCAAGATCTTGACCACACGACCGGCGCCCACCGTACGACCACCCTCACGGATCGCGAACCGAAGCCCCTCATCCATGGCGATCGGAGCGATCAGCTCCACGGTCATCTCAGTGTTGTCACCCGGCATACACATCTCCGTACCCGCCGGCAGGCTGATGTTGCCCGTCACATCGGTCGTCCGGAAATAGAACTGCGGCCGGTAATTCGTGAAGAACGGCTTGTGACGGCCACCCTCCTCCTTCGACAACACATAGCAGTTCGCCTCGAAGTTGGTGTGCGGCGTGATCGAACCCGGCTTCGCCAGAACCTGACCGCGCTGCACATCCTCCTTCTTCGTGCCACGAAGAAGCGCACCAATGTTGTCCCCAGCCTGGCCCTCATCAAGCAGCTTGCGGAACATCTCCACACCAGTACACGTCGTCTTCTGCGTGTCCTTCAGACCAACGATCTCGATGTCATCACCCGTGTGAATGATGCCCTGCTCGACCTTGCCCGTCACCACCGTGCCACGACCCGTGATCGAGAACACATCCTCGATCGGCATCAAGAACGGCTTGTCCAGATCACGAACCGGCTCAGGAATGTACGAATCGACAGCATCCATCAACGCCATCACCTGATCCTGCGCCGCACTATCACCCTCGAGGGCCTTGAGCGCCGACACCGGCATCACCGGAATGTCATCACCCGGGAACTCGTAAGAGCTCAACAACTCACGAACCTCGAGCTCGACCAGCTCCAAAAGCTCCTCATCATCAACCATGTCGACCTTGTTCAACGCAACCACGATCGCCGGCACACCCACCTGACGGGCCAAGAGCACATGCTCACGCGTCTGCGGCATCGGACCATCAGCAGCCGACACCACCAAGATCGCACCATCAACCTGGGCCGCACCCGTGATCATGTTCTTGATGTAATCCGCGTGACCCGGCATATCGACATGCGCGTAGTGACGGCTCTCCGTCTCATACTCCACATGCGACACGTTGATCGTGATGCCACGCTCACGCTCCTCAGGAGCCTTGTCGATGTTCTCGAACGCCGTGAACGAGTTCCCCGGCACCCGATCGAACAACGTCTTCGTGATCGCCGCCGTCAACGTCGTCTTGCCATGATCGATATGGCCCATCGTCCCCACATTCACGTGAGGCTTGTTCCGCTCGAACTTCTCCTTGGCCATGGCCAACTCCTTGCAACTCTGTTGTGGGGTGGTGGTGGCGGTCAGACTTGAACTGACGACCCCTCGATTATGAGCCGAGTGCTCTCACCAACTGAGCTACGCCACCGGGGAACGGCTCACGATCGAGCCGGCACTGCTGGGTCCGGGTCCGCTCGGGATCCGGGTGGACCTGGTTCGATCCCGACGGGATCAGCTGCACTGGGTCCGACCCGGAAGGGATCGGGACAGTACCGAGCCCCCTGTCAGAATTGAACTGACGACCTCTTCCTTACCATGGAAGCGCTCTGCCGACTGAGCTAAGGGGGCAGGGCACCGGCGCAAGGCGACGATGACCGGAGGGAACTCTAGCCGCGGCCCACGCGGCCCTCCAACCAATCCGCGCCTTGAGTTGGCACTGAACTACCGGCCCACGCGCCGAGGGGCCAGCGGTCCACGGCGAGATGAGTGAAACCGCTCAAGTTTCGCGTCGGGATCCGCCGAAGAACCGCGAGTGCGACTTGAGCGACTCGTCATCGAAGCAGATCAGAACACCTTCGCCCTCGACCTGCACCCACGCCTGACCGTCATCGGTGGCGTGGGGCGGCTCGAACGCGAGGGGCTGGTCAACGAGCTCGTCGGGGCGCTCGCGGGCGGCCGACAAGGTGTCCACCTCGAGCTCCAGGCCGACAACGGCTCCCGGTTCGCAATCTTCCGACCGAGTGGCGCTCGCCACCGGATCGTCGAGATCGACTCCCGGCTCGACGTCACCGATCAGTTCGCTGACGAGGACGGGATGGTGAACCTGCTCGCCCGAACGGGACTCGACGCCCGCAGCGCCAAGGCGTCGATGCGCATCAGCTCGGCCGACCTGCTGACGACCAGCGAACGCGATCAGCTGCTTCAACGCCTGGCCCACGTGAACCAGAACGAGCTGTGGGTAGCTGCAGAGACGCTGCGCTCAGCCCAACGCCGGCTCGAGGACGAGGCAGCCGCCGTCGGCTCCAACGCCGAGGACGCCGAGATCATCGAACAGATCGAGGCCCGCCACGAGGAGCACGAACGACGTCGCGCCGCGGCGGAACGCATCCGCAAGGCGACGTTCGTCGGTTCGGGCCTGTGCGCCATCGGCGTGGTGCCGGCGATGTTGAAGGTCGGCCTCCTGGCCGCCGCTCCTCTCATCGCCCTGGCGCTCGCCGGGGTGCTCGTCAGTATCGTGTCATGGCGACGGGTCCTCGCCTCCGCTCGGTCGGAGGAGCTGGCGCTCACCGAGTTCGGAGCGCAGAGCTACCTCGGCTTCCACATCCAACGGGTGAACGGCCTCCTGTCATCGGACCAGGCGCGCCGCAAGCTCATGCAGGCGGCCGAGGAACACCGCGAGGCCCTGCGCCGTTGGGCGGTCATCGCCGGGGACGTCGAACTCGACTGGGTCCTCCGCAACCGCGACCAGATCGACGCCGCGGCCCGTATCCGCAGCGAAGTGTTCGGCGGCGAACGCAACGCCGAGGCCGGTCAGGCCGAACGCGCCGCCGGCCTCGCCCATACCGTCGTCAGCCGTCTCGCCGGACTTCGGACGATCGGAGTCGGCGGAGAGAGCTTCGTCGCACTCTTCGACGAGCCGTTCTCCGACCTCGAGCCCGCCATCGTCCCGCCGTTGCTCGAACTGCTGATCCGGTCGTCGGAGCACCAGCAGATCGTGCTCCTCACCGAAGACCCCACGATTGCGTCATGGGCCCGGCTCGAGGCCATGACAGGGAACATGTCGCTCGTCGAGCCCTCACCGGAGCCGTCGACCTCGTCGGAGGTCGCGCTCTGGGATCCGTCGGTGGTCCATCTGCGGTAGCTCGCAGCACCGTTACAGTCGTCGCCGTGATCCGTGTGGCGACGACCGAGGACGCCGAGGCGATCCGATCGATCTACAACCTCGAGGTCGAGACGTCGAAGGTGACCTTCGACATCGTGCCCCGGAGCCTCCCCGAGCAACGGCGCTGGATTCTCGACCGGTCCGGCGCGCACGCCGCCATCGTCGCCGAGCGCGCCGGCATCGTCGTCGGCTTCGGCTCACTCTCTCCCTACAAGGAACGCGCCGCCTACTCGACGAGCGTCGAGGACTCGGTGTACGTCCACCGCGACCACCACGGCACCGGGGTCGGGCGACTCCTTCTCACCGAGCTGGTCGACCGTGCTACCGCTCACGGCTTCCACGCGTTGTTCGCGCGGATCGTCGCCGGCCACGCGGCTTCAATCGGCCTCCACACCTCGCTCGGCTTCGAGGTCGTGGGCAACGAACGGGAGGTCGGGCGGAAGTTCGGCACGTGGCTCGACGTCACCGTGATGGAGCTGATCCTGTCCGATCGATGACCTCGGCCACCCCGACACCGGGTCGCTCGCGGCTCCGTCGGGAGCTGCCTCTGTTTTGGGGTGCGTGCCGGGAATCTTGTCGAGCGTCGACACCGTGACACGGGTGTCCTTGCCGAACGGGAAGATCAGTGGCTTGCGCTGCGACGGGTTGACCGAGAACGAGAGCTTGGTCCGCTTGGCGTCGGTCAGGTTCACGCCCTTCGGGAGCGAGTCGGTCTGGAGTTCGGCGGTGTAGGCCCCGGGGCCGGGCAACTCGAGCTTCGTACTTGCCCTCGTCGTCGGAGGTCGCCGTACCGATCTCCTTGCCGGCGTCATCGCGCACGACCACGTCGACACCGGCCACGGGCTTGCCGCCGTCGTCGTTGTTTCGGAAGGTGCCGGCGATCGCCTCGCCGGTCGCTTCGTCCTGGCGGACCGAGGCCCCGGCCGGGCCGGCGAGGCCCAACAACCCCACCATCACGAGGCCGATGACGGCCATCATACCTGCACGCGGTGTGTCTGAGACCGGGGCCGAACGATGGTGGACGTGGCAGGAACGAGAGCATCGGTCGGCACGATTTGCGGACTATAACCCCTGGCTGTTTCCGATGCGTTACGAAGTTGTCCACGCTGAGGCAACTCCCCCGCAACCCCCGTCACCTCAGTCGTCGCCATCGGCGGGGCCTCCCATGAGGGGTTCGTCGCTCGATCGGAGATCGGCACTCGGTAGACCGTTCGGGAAGATCGACCGCACGTGGGCGACCGCCGCGAGCGCTACTTCGACGTGCTGACGCTTCGACGACTCGTAGAACTCCCGAGCCGGGCCCTCGAGCTTCGGTTGCCCGTGCAACGGCTTGTCGCTCACCACGAGCAGGGTGGACGACGGAATGCGATACCGGAACCCATTGGCCGCGACCGTCGCCGATTCCATGTCGGTGGCGACGGCCCGCGAAGCCGAGATCTCCGCGAGTGGCGACCGCTGGTTGAACTCCCAGTTGCGATTCGACGTGGTGAAGACCGTGCCCATGCGGAACGGGATGTCCCGACGTTCCAGTTCCTCGTACAACAGCTGGTTCAGCTGGAAGTTCGAGACGATCGGCACATGCGGTGGCAGCACGTCGTCGAGCACCTGGTCGGCACGCAGGTAGGTCGTGGCCAGAACGAAGTCGCCGATCTCCTGACGGTTCCGCAATCCCCCGCAGTGCCCGATCATCATCATGAGATCGGGGCGGAGCACGGCGACGTGGTCGGTGATGGTCTTGGCGTTCGACGGGCCCACCCCGATGTTCACGAGCGTGACCCCGGTGTGGCCGTCGAGCACATGGTGGAACGCCGGCATCTGCACGTTGGCTCGACTCGGCTTGATGCAATCGGGGTAGAGCTCGAGAAACGCCTCGACATGCATGTGGTAGTTGGTGAAGAGCACGTAGCGCTGGAAGTCCTCCGCCTCGGTGCCCGTGTAGTGCGAGAGCCGATTGAGCGACAGCTCCATGCGCTCGGGTGGGAACAGGAACAGCTTCTTGCGCTTGAGGTCCCAGTTCGATTCGTCGGATCGCTCGAACATCGCCGGGTCGTCGAGCGCGATCCGAGGGCGAGATGGCGACACCGACAGGTCGGCCCCGGCTTCAGCCAGTCGTTCGAGCTCCCGGACCAGGTACCACCGCAGCGCGGACGGCCGGGCCAATTCACCCACGAGGGTCGGGTTGTGGCTGGACCACGGCCGCCCGACGGTGAGGGCGGGGTAATCGCCCCCGTCGTAGATGCGCTCGAGCTCGTCGCACAGTTCACCGGCGTTCATCGACCGAACGTATCAGGGGCCTCTCGCGCCGCGCCGCCCTTCCGGTTGGGCAGATTCAGTCCACGCGGACGTCCTCGGCCTCGACGCCGAGCCAGTCCACCAACTGGGCCGGCGTCAGGGGGAAGACCGCATGGGGGTGGCCGGCAGCGGCCCAGATCGTCTCGAACCGGAACAGATCGCGGTCGACCAGGAGCACGGTCGCCTCGGGGTGGCCCACCGGGCTCACGCCGCCGATCGCATAACCCGTCGCCTCCCGCACGAAGTCGGCGTCGGCCTTCCCGACCTCTCCGGCGAGCGCGGCGACCTTCGTGCCGTCCACCCGGTTGTCGCCGCTGGTGATCACGACCACCGCAGCGTCGTCGCTCCGCCGCCGGAACACGATCGACTTGGCGATCTCCGCGACCGAGCAACCCAGCGCCGCAGCCGCCTCGGCTGCCGTACGTGCCGAATCGGCGAGCATCGTGACCTCGCCGCTGTGACCGAGCGATTCGAGGATGCCGGACACCCGGAGGGCTGACGGGGGGAGCGAGGTGGGATCGAACGTCATGGCCGTGCAGTCTCGCGGCGCAACGGGTGACACGAAAACCGGAACACCCCGCACCGAGGTGCGGGGTGTTCGCGTGCTCACTGTGGGCCGAGAAGGATTTGAACCTCCGTAGGCTTACGCCGACTGGTTTACAGCCAGTTCCCTTTGGCCACTCGGGCACCGACCCTGGAACGTCGGACACGTTAGCGCCCTGTTGGGCGGGTGGAGAAGTCGATAGCGTGGTGCGCCGAGATCGGCCGAGGTCACGGCCGACCGACGATCACCACCACGAGGAGTACCCGTGCCCAGCTTCGACATCAGTTCCGAGGTGGACGAGCAGGAGATGCGCAATGCCGTCGACCAGGCCTCGCGCGAGCTCGCCAACCGGTTCGACTTCAAGGACACCAACTCCTCCATCGAGCTCGGTCCCAAGGAGATCACCATGCGTTCGGTGAGCCAGGACCGCCTCGACGCCGTCCGCCAGGTGCTCGAGGAGAAGCTCGCCAAGCGCAAGATCTCGATGAAGGCGCTCGACTACGGCACCGTCGAGGACGCCGCGGGTGGCACCGTCCGGCAGGTCGCGAACCTCGTCGCGGGCATCAACCGCGAGAAGGCCACCGAGCTCAACAAGTTCATCAAGGCGCTCGGCCTCAAGGGCATCCAGTCACAGACCCAAGGCGAAGAGGTCCGCGTGATCGCGAAGAAGCGCGACGACCTGCAGGCGGTGATCCAGGCGTGCAAGGAGCACGACTTCGGGATCCCCCTCCAGTTCGGCAACTTCCGGGACTGACGGGATCCGTCCTGTCGTCACCTGGAGACCCCATGATCCGATTCGCCGCGCCTGAGGTGAGTGCGGCCGACGAGGCGGCGGTGCTGCGCGCCCTGCGGAGCGGATGGCTCTCGACCGGCGACGAATGCGCGCAGCTCGAGGACGAATTGGCTGCATTCTGCGGGGCGGGGCACGCAGTCGCGTTGTCGTCGTGCACCGCAGCACTCGACATCGCCACCGCCAGCCTCCGCCTCCGGCCGGGGGCACGGGTCGGGGTTCCGACCTGGACGTTCGCAGCGACCGCCCAACCGGCGGCCCAGTTGGGAGCGGTTCCCGTCTTGTTGGACGTTGACCCGACGACCTTGAACGTCGACCCCGTGTCGCTGGAAGAAGCACTGCCCGATCTCGACGCAGTCGTCGTCGTGCACTTCGGGGGTGTCCCGGTCGACCGTCGCGTCCTGGACGCCTGCGCCGCAGCGGGCGTCCCGGTCATCGAGGACGCCGCCCATGCCCTCGGCGCACACGATCACCGCGGAGCGATGGCGGGCCGTTCGACGGTCGGCGCCTGCTTCTCCTTCTACGCCACGAAGAACCTGACCTCTGCCGAAGGCGGGGCGCTCGTCACCGACGATGTCCGGCTCGCGGCGTACGCCCGCGCCCAGCGCTCACACGGAATGACCGATGACGCCTGGCGGCGGTACGACCCGAACGGTCCGGATCGCTACGACATCGTGGAGCTCGGCCGAAAGGCGAACCTCCCCGACGTGCTCGCCGCACTGGCGCGATCTCAGCTGGCACGATTCGACGAGATCCAGTCGACGCGACGGGGTCTCGCCGAGCGTTATCGGGCCTCGCTGGCGACGGTCGACGGTGTCGACATCGTTCCCGACCACCCCCACCCCGGTTCGGCCGACCACCTCATGGTCGTGACGCTGCCCGACGGTGTCCGCCGGGACCACGTCGTCGCATCGATGCGCGCCACGGGGGTAATCACGCACGTCCACTTCACGCCGCTCCACCGCTACACCTGGTTCGCAACGCATGCGGCCATCGGACCGTCGGGGGTGAAGGCCGCGGAACGACTCGCAGACCACGTTCTCAGCCTGCCGCTGCACACGCAACTGAGCCTCAGCGACGTCGACCGCGTCGCCACGACCCTCGCCGAGTCGATCGCCGAATCGAGGGCTACTTCCAGTCGCCCCCACGCAACCGGCTGATGCGGTCGGCCGTGCCCGGGTGCGTCGAGAACATCTTGGCGAACGCTCCGCTGCGAAGCGGGTTCACGATGTAGGCCTGCGCCTGCGCCTGGTTGACCTGCACCGGGATGCGCTGAGCACCCATCTCGAGCTTCTCGAGCGCTCGAGCCAGCGGCTCACCCGTCCCGAGCAGACGGGCGGCCGACGCGTCGGCCTCGTACTCACGGCTACGGCTGACAGCGAGCTGGATCACCGTCGCGGCGACGGGCGCCAGGAAGATCATGAGCAGGTCGGCGATTCCGCCGCCGTCACGCTCGTTGCGGCCGCCACCGAACATTGCGCCCCACATCGCCATGCGGGCCGCGAACGTGATGCCCATCGCGATGGCAGCGGCGACCGAGCTCGTGAGGATGTCGCGGTTGCGGACGTGGGAGATCTCGTGTGCGAGCACCCCGGAGATCTCCTCCCAGGTCAGGTACTGCATGAGTCCCTCGTTGACGCACACCGCGGCGTGCTCGGGGTTACGCCCAGTGGCGAACGCGTTCGGCTGGGGATTCGGCGCCACGTACAGGCGGGGCATCGGGATGTTGGCCCGCTGGGCCAGGTCGCGGACCGTGGCGAAGTACTGGGGGTACTCCTGCTCGGACACTTCCTGGGCCCGGGCCGCCGTGATGGCGAGCTTGTCGCTGAACCAGTACGAGCCGCCGACGGTGACCAGGGCGACGACCAGGCCGATCGTGAGACCGCTGGTCCCACCGGCGATCGCGCCAATCGCCATGATGAGCCCGCCGAGTCCGGCCAACAGAGCGGCGGTCTTCGCGTTGTTCAGCATGGTTGCCTTCTCAGGGTCGGGAGTTTGGGTCACCTCACCTAACCACGGAGCGACCCCGTTGCATCCCGAGGGTCTGTGACTTCACTCAGACCTCACACCTCGTCGTGCCGGGCCTACTCGTAATAGCCGGAGTGGATGTAGACGCACGGCACGTCCTGCGTGTGGAACATGTGCACGTTGCGGGGGTCGTCCTCGAAGGCGAGACGGAGGTCGAAGCCGGCGGCCCGCAGCTCGTTCACCGACCGGTGCTTGAACGCCGGCGCGACCATGTAGTCGCCGAACTCCCGCATGATGAGCACATCCCAGCGCAGGCCGTAGCGCTCCAACCATCCCAGGGTCTGCGGCTGGACTCGCATCGGTCGCGCCGTCAGCATCACGATCCGGTGGTCGGCGTCGATGACACCGAGCAGGGCGGCCACCTCGCTGATCAGATCGTCGTCACCACACGCGTGGAAGAACGCCTCCCAGTCGGGGTACGGGTACTCGATGTAGTGCTGTCGCGTCGACGCGTCCGAGAGCACGCCGTCGAGGTCGAAGATGACGGTGGGGCCGGGCTCGACGGGCCCATCGCGCCACTCCCAGTTGTAGGGGTACACGTGGTGGAGACTACCGGTCCTCGGGATCAGTCCTCCGAGGGGGTCGCCTCGGCGCGGCGCTTGATCTCCTCGAAGACGTTCGGATCGGCGAGCGTGGTGGTATCGCCGAGCGTTCGGCCCTCGGCGACGTCGCGGAGGAGGCGTCGCATGATCTTGCCCGAGCGCGTCTTGGGAAGGTCCGGCACGAGCACCACCGTCCGAGGGCGAGCGATCGCGCCGAGCTTCTTCGACACGTGCTGCCGGATCTCCTCGCCCAGCTCGTCGGATGCCTCGCTGTCACCGCGGAGGATGACGTAGCCCACGATCGCCTGGCCGGTCGTGTCGTCGGTGGCCCCGACCACGGCTGCCTCGGCGACGGCCGAGTGATCGACGAGGGCCGACTCGACCTCGGTGGTCGAGATGCGGTGCCCCGACACGTTCATGACGTCGTCGACCCGACCGAGCAGCCAGAAGTACCCGTCGTCGTCGATCTTGGCGCCGTCACCAGCGAAGTACCGACCCTCGAACTCCGACCAGTAGGTGGCGCGGTACCGGTCCGGATCGCCCCAGATGCCGCGAAGCATCGACGGCCACGGACGCGTCAGCGTCAAGTAGCCGCCGCCGCGCTCGACCGGCTGACCGTGGTCGTCGACGATCTCGGCGCCGATCCCCGGGAGCGCGAGCGTGGCCGAACCAGGTTTGGTCGGAACGGCTCCCGGAAGCGGGCAGATCATGTGACCACCGGTCTCGGTCTGCCACCAGGTGTCGACGATCGGGCACGTCTCACCACCGATGTGGGTGTGGTACCACATCCACGCCTCGGGGTTGATGGGTTCGCCGACGGTGCCGAGCACACGCAGGGACGACAGATCGTGGCGCTCCGGCTCCTGCGCTCCCCACTTCATGAACGTCCGGATCGCCGTGGGCGCGGTGTAGAGCTGGGTGACGCCGTAGCGCTCGATGATGTCCCAGAAGCGGTCCTTCGGCCACGATGCCTGCGGGCCGTCGCGGAACTCGGGGCGCGGCGTGTCGGGGGTCCCCTCGTACATGACCGACGTGGCGCCGTTGGCCAACGGGCCGTAGACGATGTAGCTGTGCCCGGTGACCCAGCCACAATCGGCGGCGCACCAGTAGACGTCGGTGTCGGCCTTGAGGTCGAACACGTAGTGGTGACTGAACGCGACCTGGGTCAGGTACCCGCCGGTGGTGTGCATGATGCCCTTGGGCTTGGCGGTCGTACCGGACGTGTAGAGGAGATAGAGCAGGTCCTCGGAGTCCATGTGCTCGGGCGGGCAATCGGCCGAGGCCTCGCCAACGAGGTCGTGGTACCAGTGATCGCGCCCGTCGACCATCGTCACGTCGGTGTCGCACCGGTTGACGACCACCACCGACGAGACCGTCGGACACGTGTCGAGCGCGGTGTCGACGTTGACCTTGAGCGCGGACGGCGCGCCACGGCGGTAGCCGGCGTCGGCGGTGATCACGCAGACGGCGTCGCCGTCGTTGACCCGATCGGCGATCGCATCGGGGCTGAACCCACCGAAGATCACGGAGTGGGCGGCACCGATGCGGGTACATGCGAGCATCGCCATGGGCAGCTCGGGGATCATCGGCATGTAGATCGCGACGCGGTCGCCCCGCTTCACCCCGAGGTGCTTGAGCGCGTTCGCGAATCGGGCGACGTCGTCGCGCAGCTCGGCGTAGGTGATCGTGCGGGTGTCACCGGGCTCCCCTTCCCAGTGCAGCGCGACCCGGTCGCCGAGGCCGGCTTCGACGTGACGGTCGAGGCAGTTGTAGCTGACGTTGAGCTTGCCGCCGACGAACCACTTCGCGTCGGGGAGGTTCCACTCGAGGGTCGTGTCGAAGTCCTGGAACCAGGTCACGAACTCGCGGGCCTGGCGAGCCCAGAACGCCTCGTAGTCGGCGTTGGCCTCGTCGTAGAGCGACCGGTCCCCGGCATTGGCCGCTGCAGCGAACTCCGGGCTCGGGGCGAACACCCGATCCTCGTTGTAGTAGTCCTCGATCGTCGGCTCACTCATGCGTCTCCCCCTCGGTCCAGGCGTTTCCACGCCGGAGCCGAAGTTAGCGCCTCAGGGTTGGTGAAACGTTGGGGCGCCGGCCGTCAGTGGCTCACGACGAGGTTGGTGGCGAGCCCGACGATCAGGAACGATCCGGCGACTCGGAACCAGGACGGCCCAAGGGGAGGCAAGGCGCGCCGAAGTGTCGAACCCAGGGTCACGAGCCCCACGTGCACGACGAGCGACGCCGACATGATGCCGAGCGGCCAACCGACGTTGGAGGCACGATCACCAGTGGCCACCACGAGGGACGTGAAGGCGACGATGGTCAGCGGGTTCATGATGGTGAGCGCCATCATTCGGCCGGCCAGACGCAGGGGGCGACCGTGTGCCGTCGGGCCCGCGGCTCCCCGTCCCGCGAACTCGTCGGGTCCCGACCGGTACCGGCTGATCTCCGTCACGGCCTTGCGGAACATGACCGCGGCAAGTGTGACGAGCAGTGCGGCGGCGACGAACCGCATCACTGTCGTGTACGGCTGAGCGCCCGCGACAGCGCTGCACCCGAGAACGCTGCGAGCGTGGCAAACGTGAGGTCGGCGGACGCGACACCGATCGCCGCGGGCCACGCCCGGGCCACCCCACGTTCGATGCCGAGCTCCACGAGGAGCACGGCGATCGGTCCGACGGCGATCATCAAGGGGATGCCCGAGGCGAGTCCCAACCAGAAGCTGTGCATGAGGTGAGCGTGCCAGATCTCGGGCCGGAGGTTCGGGGTTCTTCGGGTGCACAGGTAGGCTTCAGGCGTGGAAACAGCGGCGATTGATGATCTTGACCGAGCAATCCTCGACGAACTCCGAATCGACGGACGAATCAGCTGGCGCGAGCTCGGGGAACGCGTCGGGCTCGGCGCAACCGCCACGGCGGACCGGGTCCGACGCCTGACGGATGCAGGGGTGATCACCCGGTTCACCACGGTCGTCGATCCCGCTGCCCTCGGCATCGGCCTGCGCGCCATCGTCGATCTCCGACTCAGCGCCGGCACCCACCCCGACGAGTTCGAGCGGTGGATCTCACACAGCACCGAGGTGCAGGCCGCCTTCCATGTGACGGGTCCGTTCGACTACCAGCTCGTCCTCTCGTGCGCCGACGTGGCGGCGCTCGACCGCCTACTCCGCGGATGGAAGCACGATGGTTGGGTCTCGGAGTCGAATACCCGCATCCTCATGACCGAGATCGATCTCGCCGCAGCGCGAGCCAACTGAACCGGTCAGGCCGGGTCGCCGGCGTGCAGGGCGAGGTAGCGGGTAGCGATCCCGACGTGCATCGCGATGCCATGTGCCATCGCGTCCTCGTTGATCCGCATCAGGTTGGAGTGGCAGCTCGGCGCCTGCAGCGAGTTCTCGATGTCGCTCGGGCAGACCCCGAGGAAGGCCATGGCCCCCGGCACCTTCTCGAGGATGTAGCCGAAGTCCTCGGCCCCCATGATCGGAGACGGGAGCTCGAAGTACTTGTCGGCCCCGAGCACCTCCTCCGCGGTGTGCTTGGCGAACTCGACGAACGACACGTCGTTGCGGACCACGGCGTAGCCAGGGGTCATGGTCAGCTCGACCTCGCACTCGTGAGCGGCGGCGATGTTGCGGACGACACGCTCGAAGCCGGCGGTCACCGACATCCGGGTCCAGTCACTCACCGTCCGGATCGTGCCGAGCAGCTCGGCCGTCTCCGGGATCACGTTGAATGTCGAACCGGCCGAGATCTTGCCCACGGTCACCACCGCGGGATTGAAGGCGTCGATGCGACGCGTGACCATGGTCTGGATCGCGCCGACCATCTCGCACGCCACGGGGATCGGGTCGTTGCCGAAGTGGGGCGTCGAGGCATGGCCGCCCTTGCCCTTGACCTTCACGACGAAGTCGTCGGTCGACGCCATGATCGGACCGGGCCGGCAGGCGACGAAGCCGACGGGGATGTTGGGGCTCACGTGGAGCGCGAACGCAGCGTCGACGCCGTCGGTCACGCCCTGGTCGATCATGAAGCGGGCTCCGCCGTCGCCCTCCTCACCGGGCTGGAAGATGAAGCGCACGCGCCCGGCCAGCTCGTCACGGTGCTCGGACAGGATGCGCGCCGCACCCACGAGCATGGCGACGTGGGCGTCGTGCCCGCATGCGTGCGCACGGCCCTGCACGGTCGACGAGAACGGCTCACCCGACTCCTCGACCATCGGGAGCGCGTCGGTGTCGGCGCGGAGGAGGATGGTCGGCCCGGGATGCGCTCCGACGAGGTCGGCCACGATCGACGTGAGCCCCTCACCGGTGTGGATGTCGAGCCCGAGGCCGGAGATGGCGTCGAGGATGCGGCGCTGGGTGTCGGGGTTGTCGAGGCCCAGCTCGGGATGGCGGTGGATCTCGCGGCGCAGGTCGATCGCGTCGGGGAGCATCTCCCCCACCAGGTCGTCGAGGACGTCGGCCTCGAACACCACGCTGGTCACGACAAGCCGGCTTTCGCGTACATCGTCACCACGGCAGCGCCTCCGAGCCCGAGGTTGTGCTGCAGCGCCACCTTGGCGCCGTCGACCTGACGCTTCTCGGCCTCGTCACGGAGTTGCCAGTTGAGCTCGGCGCACTGCGCCAGACCGGTCGCTCCGAGCGGATGGCCCTTGGAGATGAGGCCGCCCGACGGGTTCACCACGACGTCACCGCCGTAGGTGACGGCGCCCGAGTCGATCAGCTCACCGGCCTTGCCCTCGGCGCAGAGACCCAGACCTTCGTAGGTGATGAGCTCGTTGGCGCTGAAGCAGTCGTGGAGCTCGACGACATCGACGTCCTCGGGACCGAACCCCGACTCCTCGTAGACCTGCTGCGCCGCAGCCTTGGTCATGTCGAACCCGACCAGCTTCATGTCGGAGCCCGAGAACGTGGACTCGAAATCGGTGGTCATCGCCATGCCGACGATCTCGACGGCGTGGGCTTCGAGGCCGTGCTCGCGCACGAACCGCTCCGACGCCAGGATCGCAGCACCGGCGCCGTCCGACGTCGGGCAGCACTGCAGCTTCGTCAGCGGGTCGTAGACCATCGGCGCGTTCAAGATGTCCTCGAGGGAGTACTCGTCACGGAACTGCGAGTACGGGTTGTTCACCGAATGGCGGTGGTTCTTCTCGCCGATGCGAGCAAACGACTCAGCCTTCACGCCGTACTTCTCCATGTACTCGCGACCGGCGTTGCCGAACATCTGAGGAGCCGGCGGAGCGGCGGGGGCATACTCACGCCGGCCCACCATGTCCTCGAAGTGCTTGTCGAGCGGCGTGGTGCGATCGGTGTACTTGATGCCGAGCGAGCCCTTCTCCATCTTCTCGAAGCCCAGGGCGAGCGCACAGTCGGCGAGGCCACCTTCGATGTACTTCTTGGCGAGGTACAGGGCGGACGATCCCGTCGAGCAGTTGTTGTTGACGTTGATCGCCGGGATGCCCGAGAGGCCGAGCGTGTAGAGCGCCCGCTGACCGGCGGTCGAGTCGCCGTAGCAGTACCCAACGGCGGCTTGCTCGACCAACGCGTAGTCGATGCCGGCATCCGCGAGTGCCTTGGTTCCCGCCTCCTTCGCCATGTCGGGATAGTCCCAGTCCTTCGAGCCCGGCTTCTCGAACTTGGTCATGCCGACCCCGACGACGAACACTCGATTCCCCACGACGAACCCCCTGATCTGTTGCTGTGGGCAACACGGTAACTGGTGGGGAAGGTTCGTTTGTCACGGACTCCATATCGCCGCGAGCATGTGGCGCATGGGTCAGGTCGTCACGATCGTCAATCAGAAGGGCGGCGTCGGCAAGACGTCGGTCACGTTGGGACTCGCGTCGGCTGCGATGGCCAAGGGACACAAGGTTCTCGTCGTCGATCTCGACCCTCAGGGTGCGTCGTCGTGGGTACTCGGCATCGACTCCGACCGCGTGACCAAGTCCGTCGCCGACGTACTCAGCAGTAACCGCAGCGGGTCGGCGAAGCATGCGATCGTGCCGTCACGATGGGGCCACCTCGTCGACGTGCTGCCGTCGTTGCCAGAGCTGCAGAGCCTCGAGGTGCTGCGCGGCGGCCTCGAATCGATGTTGCTCGGCGCCAAGACGGAGACCCGCCTGCGCAAGGGGTTGCAGGGCGTCACCGAGGGCTACGGCGTGATCCTCGTCGACTGCCCACCCTCGCTGGGTGCGCTCACGTCCAATGGTCTGGCGGCTGCGTCGCACGCGCTGCTGGTCGTCGAACCGACGGCGCTGAGCCTCCGAGGAATTGACCCCGTCGCCGACCTCATCGAGAACGTGTGGGAGCACCACAACCAGTGGCTCGACCTGGCGGGAGTGATCGTCAACCGCGCACCGGCCCGCTCGCACGACGCGGAGGTGCACCTGCAGGAGCTCCACGCCATCGTCGGACGGAAGGCCGTGTGGGAACCGTTCATCCCGCCGCGGGTCTCGGTTGCCGAGGCGGCGGCCTCACGGCGACCGATCCATGAACTCGGCGCCCGCGGCGCCGACGCGGCCGCCGTGTTCGACGCGCTCTACAAGAAGCTCTGGAAGGTCATCAAGCCGGCGCGGGCCTGACGCTGGCACACTGCTGCGGTGGCGAGATGGTGCCCCGAGTGCCGGGGCGAGTGGTGGCGCGAGCCCGAGGTGTGCCCGGACTGTGGAGTGGCGCTGGTCGCCGACGAGCCGCCGGAACCGGAGCGCGTGCGCCACGACGCCCGGGATCTCGGCGACGAGGTCGAGGTCGACCTCGTCGGAGCAGGCCGCTCGCGCCGGTGGCGCATCGAGCTCGAGCTCACCAACGCCGACCTTCCGTTCCGCTGGGACGGTGATCGACTGCACACCGTCGATGCGGCGATCGCACCGCTCGACGAGCTGGATCTGCTCGACCTCGACGAACCCGACGACGATCTACCGGACGACGAGCAGGGCCCGGTGTCGGCTCGCTTCGTGCCGACACCTCCGCAGATCGTCGCGACCAAGGTGTGGTGGGCGTTCGAGAACCCGTGGGGCACATGGGCGACGATCGTCGCAGTGCTGACGATCGTCGCGGGTGTCCTCGGCCTGATCGAGCTGCTCAGCTGACGGTCCACTCCGCGACCAGGAACGCGCCGAGCCCGCCCTCGTCCAGCAACGCCTCGGCCTCGGTCACCCGACTGCGGGCCCGGATCGCGGCGAGATCGCCGAGATGCGCTCGCTCCTGCCAGATCCGTCGGCCCTCGTCGACGAGATCGTCGATGCCCCATCGGCGGAGGAACTCGGCCTGGGTCACCAGGTTGGCACCCGATGGGAGCTGGTCGAATGGGACGTCATACGTGATGTCGGTGCGCCCAGGGGCCTGGAAGGGATCGCCGCCGCGGTCATGGCTTCGGTAGGTCCGCAACCACTCACGACCAACCAGCTCAGCGGTGAGCTCGACGCCGTAGTCGATCACGAGCACCCGGCCTCGACCCAACCGGTCCACGGCCGTACCCACCCAGGCCGACGCCTGTTCGCAGATCGGCAGCCTCGTGCCCTGTGGAGCGTCGATCGCCGGGGCAACGTCGTCGGGAGCTTCGGCGATCACGGGCTGGCCGTCCTCGACGTACACCTCGCTCCACCCGTCGTCGCCACGCACGAGAAGACGAAACGCGAGGTTGTCGAGCAGCTCGTTGGCCAGGACGACGCCGTCGAACCCCGGCGCGATGTCATCGAGCGAGGTGGCGATCCGGACCGAATCGCCGAGAAGCTCGGCCTGGGCGGCCGCAGACGCTCCGACCGCTCGACTGTGACGTAGGTGAGCGCGCCGACGCAGCGAAGCTCCGTCGCAAGGATCGCCTTCGCCAGTGCGCCGCGCCCAGCGGCGGCTTCCACGACGGTGAATTGCGAGGGCTGCCCGAGGTCGTCCCAGACCTCGTCGAGGTACCGAGCGACGACGGCGCCGAACAGGGGGCCGACCTCTGGGCTCGTGACGAAGTCGCCGCGCGCCCCGCCGGCCTCACCCCGCGTCGCGTAGAACCCGTGCTCGGGGTCGTACAGGCAGCGGTCGACGTACTCGTCGAACCGCTCGATCATCGCCGCTGGCAGGGTTTTGTACTGCGAGGAGCGCCACTGACGGCCCTCCCGGCAGTACAAAACCCTACGGGTCGGGGTTCAGCGTTCAGCGTCCGAGGGCGATGACGGGGCCGTGCTGGGCGGCGTCGGAGATCAGGCCCGGCAGGGTGCCGAACACGATCGTGGCGACGATGGTGATCACCAGGGCCGTGCGGATCGCCGGAGCAATCTTGACCGGCGACTCGTCGCCGTCGGGTGCGTCGTCGAACCACATCGTCTTCGCGATGTTGAGGTAGTAGTACGCCGCGATGGCCGTGTTGACGGCAACCACGATGGCCAACGCCAAGCCCCACTTGCTGTTCGACTCGATGAGCACCTTGGTGACGCTGAACTTGGCGTACCAGCCTCCGAGCGGCGGGATACCGACGAGCGAGGCAAGGAAGACCGTCATCGCAACCGTGAGGCCGGGGGCGTAGCGGAACGCCCCACCGAACGACGTGATCTCGGCGGACCGGGTCTTGCGAGCCATGGCGATGACCACGGCGAACGCACCGAGGTTCATGGCCGCGTAGATGATGAGGTACGTGACGACCGACGGCACGATGTCGGCGATGACGGCTTCGCGGCGGAGGACCGTGAACGGCGCCAGCATGAACCCGGCCTGGGCAATGCCCGAGTAGGCCAGCATGCGCACCACGTTGGTCTGACGAAGGGCGATGAGGTTGCCAACGGTCATCGAAAGGGCCGCGAGCACGAAGAAGACCGGGGTCGTCACCTTCCACAGGTCGCCGGTCGGCGTGCTGAAGGCGTTGGCCACCACCTGGATGATGGCGACGAAGCCAGCTGCCTTCGAGGCGACGGCCAAGAACGCGGTGACCGGAGTCGGTGCGCCTTCGTAGGTGTCGGGCGCCCAGGAGTGGAACGGCACGGCAGACACCTTGAAGGCGAAGCCGATGATCACGAAGACGACGCCGAGGGTGACGGCCGGCGAGTTCTTCTTGGCGATCGCGTCGCCGATCTCGCTGAGGAGGGTCGAGCCCGACCAGCCGTAGAGGAGCGACATACCGTAGAGGAGCACCGCCGAGGCGAACACCCCCATCAGGTAGTACTTGAGGCCGGCCTCGTTGGACTTCGAGTCACGCTTGCGCCACCCGGCGAGCATGTACGCCGGGATCGACAGCAGTTCGAGCGCCACGAAGATGCTGATGAGGTCGCGTGCCGATGCCATGACCGTCATGCCCAGCACCGAGCACACCATCAGGGTGTAGTACTCCGACTCCCAGTAGTCGCCCTCGGCGACGTAGTTGGTCGACAGGAGGATGATCACGTACGCCGACACGAGGAACAGGCCCTTGAGCAGCAGCGACGTCGTGTCGACGACGTAGGCGCCGTCGAACATGACACGGACGTCGGCGTCGGACGCCGCCAAGGTCAACAGCGGAATGATCGCCCCGAGGAGGCCCAGACCGGCGAGCGACCCGATGATCGACCGGGCACGCTCGAGCTGGACCACGTCGACGAGGATCATCAACGAGATCACACCGACCAGCACGATCTCCGGCGCGAGCGTGGAAATCGAGGGCGGGTGCGGTGAAGGCGAGCATCGGTCAGCTCCCGAGCTGCAAGGCCACGAGGGCCTTCTCGGTGACGTCGAACATCAGGCCCGGGAAGAAGCCGAACACCACGATGGCGGCGAGGAACGGCGCCCAGGCGAGCCACTCGAGCGGCTGCACGTCGGTGATGTGGGGGTCGTCGGCGAACTCCTCGCTCGGCGTACCGAAGGCGGTGCGCTGGAAGAGCCAGAGGAGGTAACCGGCGGCGAGCACGGTGCCGAGTGCGGCGACGACCATGTAGGTGCGGAACAGCGCATCGCTCAAGCCCGGAGCGGGGTTGTAGCTGGCGAGGATCGCTGGGAACTCGCCCCAGAAGCCCGCGAGGCCAGGCAGGCCGAGCGAGGCCATGGTGGCGAAGCCGAGGATCCAACCCATCTTGGGGGCCTGGACCAAGAGACCGCCGAGACGCTTGATCTCGAGGGTGTGGTAGCGCTCCTTCACCGAGCCGGCCACGAAGAAGAGCATGCCGGTGATGAGGCCGTGGGCGACCATGCCGAACATGGCGGCGTTGATGCCGTGCTTGGTGAGCGTCGAGATGCCCAACATCACGTAGCCCATGTGGGCCACGGAACTGAAGGCGATCAGGCGCTTCATGTCGGTCTGGGCGAGACAGCCGAGGGCGCCGTAGATGATGCCGATGACGGCGAGCAACCCGATCCACGGGGCCCACGACTTGGCGGCTTCGGGGAGGATGTTGATCGCGATGCGAACGAAGCCGTAGGTGCCGAGCTTCAGGAGCACGGCTGCCAGGATGACCGAACCCTGCGTCGGCGCCTGCGTGTGGGCGTCGGGCAGCCAGGTGTGGAAGGGGAACATCGGCACCTTGATGCCGAAGCCGACGAACATGCCGCCGAAGATCAGCAGCTGCGTGGCGTGGGGGATCGTGGCCGAGAGGTCACGGAGCTGACGCATGTCGAAGCTGCCGCCGTGCTGGTACAGCGCCAGGAACGACAGGATCATCAGCGCCGAACCGAACAGCGTGTAGATGAAGAACTTGATCGACGCGTACTTGCGCTCGGGACCGCCCCAGACGCCGATCATGAAGTACATCGGCAGGAGCACGACCTCGAAGAACACGAAGAAGAGGATGAGGTCCTCGGCGAGGAACGAGCCGATCATGCCGGTCTCGAGGATGAGCATCAGCGAGAGGAACGCCTTGGGGTTGCCCGGCTCGGGAATGTGGTTCCACGAGTAGATGAAGACGAGCGGCACCACGGCCAGCGTCAGGCCCAAGAGCGGCAACGACAGCCCGTCGAGGCCCATGATGAACCGGCTGTTGATGACCTTGATCCAGGACTCGTCGATGACGAACTGGAACCCGCCGTGGTTGTAGTCGAACTTGACGAAGATCCAGATGCCGACCGCCAGGGTCAGCAATGCCGTGCCCAGGGCCACGATCTTGTGGAGCTGCTCTTCGCCCTTTGGGATCGCCAACATCACGGCGGCCCCGACGAGCGGCAGGAAGGTGACCAGAGCGAGGCTCCAGTTGTTCAGCCAGGTGTTCATGAAGTGTTCCTTGTCTTCCTAACTGCGATCAGCCGCCGACGACGACAACGATGACGCCGGCGAGAAGGGCTGCGGCTGCGAAGAACAGCGCTGCGTATTGCTGGACATGACCGGTCTGGAACCGGCGGAGCTCGCCGCCGGTGGCACCGGCGACCTGACCGACCCCGTTGACGGTGCGATCGACCGCTCCCTGGTCGATCTTGGCGTAGACCCAACGCCCGGCGCCGACGGCGGAGCGACCGGCCCCGTTGACCACACCGTCGATGGCGTTCTGGTTGAACCAGTACGTCGCCTTGGCGAGCGGGTACTTGACGAAGTTGACGATGACGTCGGTGTAGAGCCAGTCGAGGTAGTACTTGTTCTCGAGGATCCGCTTGAAGAACCGGGCGACCTTGGAACGGCTCGTCAGCCCGACCAGGAACGGCAGCTTGCCCGTGTAGAACGCAGCGGTGAGCCCGATGCCCAAGAGGCCCGCAGCTGTGGCGACCAGAGCGAGGGTGCCGTTGAACTCGGCGTGGGTGAAGCCCTGTTCCTTGCCGGGGAAGAACGCACCGACCGGCTCGACGTAGTGCTCGAACTTGAGGGCCAGGCTGCCGAAGTCGATGCCGAACCAGAAATGCTCAGGGAGGTTGGCGAAGCCGGCGACGGCACCCATCGCTGCAAGCAGGATGAGCGGGATGGTGATGAGCGGGCCCGACTCGTGGGGATGGTGGTGACCACGGTACTCACCGAAGAACGAGTACCAGACGGTGCGCGTCATGTAGGCCGCCGTGCAGAACGCTCCGAGGAGGAGCATCACCAGGACGAAGGTGTAGCTGCCGTTGGCATCGTTCATGCCGCCGGTGCCGGCGAGGATCTCGTCCTTCGACCAGAAGCCGGCCAATGGGAACAGACCGGCGAGGGACAGGAACCCGACCATGTACGTGGCGTAGGTCTTGGGCATGACCTTCCGAAGGCCGCCGTAGTCGTCGACCATGTTGAAGCTGTGGTGGTTGCCATGGCTGAGCGAGCCGGCACCGAGGAAGAGGCACGCCTTGAACATGGCGTGGGTGAAGAGGTGGAAGAGGGCTGCGGTCCAGGCACCGACGCCGAGGGCGGCGACCATGAAGCCGAGCTGGGAGACCGTCGAGTAGGCGAGGGTCTTCTTGATGTCCTTCTGCACGAAGCCGAGCAGGGCGCCGAACAGGCCGGTGACCGAGCCGACGAGCGCCAACACGTTGAAGGAGCTGCCGCCGATCGAGAGGCCGTTGAAGAAGACCGGGTAGAGCCGGGCGACCATGTAGATGCCGGCCACGACCATCGTCGCGGCGTGGATGAGCGCCGACACTGGCGTGGGGCCGGCCATGGCGTCGGGCAGCCAGGTGTGCAGGATGAACTGGCCCGACTTCGACATGACCGCGGCCAGGAGGCACAGCGACGAGATGAGGAGCAGGTTGTGGCTGATGCCCCCCGCGGCCTCGGGAGAGTTCGCTGCGAGGTTGATGTCCATCATGTTGAACGAGCCCTTGGCCGCGAAGAACAGGATGATCACACCGATGAGGAGGCCGATGTCGCCGACACGGTTGGTGAGGAACGCCTTGAGCGCGGCGTCGGAGTTCGGTTTCTCCTCCCACCAATGGCCGATCAGTGCGAAGGAGCAGACGCCCACGAGCTCCCATCCGACGATCATCTGCAGCGTGTTCTCGGCGAGCACGAAGAACAGCATCGACGCCGTGAAGAGCGACAGGAACCCGAAGTAGTGGGTGTAGCGGCGATCGCCGCCCACGTAGTCGGTCGAGAAGACGTGCACCAGGAGCGAGATGAACGTGACGACGATCAGCATCAGGGCCGACTGGCCGTCGAGGTAGGTGCCCACGTTGATCTCGAGGCCACCGGAGTTGAACCAGTGGACGCAGTTCACGATGGGCTGGCTGAAGTGCTCCTCCTCGCCCTCCTCGGCAGCGACCGCCACGCGGGCCTTGCCGTGCGCGCCGGCTTCGGCCTCGGTGCCGTGCTCGCCACCCTCGGCAGCGAGCTCACCGGCGCGGGCCGAACAGGACGGGTCGACGTCGCGGAGCGCGGCGGCCTGGGAGTGGGCCGTGTCGTTGGAGCGGGAGATCCACTGGGCGCCGGTGACGATCGAGAGCACGAACGCGATGGCGACGAAGCCGATGCCGATGAAGTGGCCCTTGCCCGGCGTGCGCTTGCCGATCGCCAGGATGAGGACGAACGACAGCGCCATGAGCGCGGGGATGATCCAGACGTGTTCCAACATGTGGGGAGCCCTCAGCCCTTCATCTCGTCGAGCTGGTCGAGGTCGATCGAGCGGCGGTTGCGGTAGATGAGCAGCACGATGGCCAGGCCGACGCCGACTTCGGCAGCGGCAACGGCGATCACGAACAGTGCGAACACCTGACCCGACGGCGCCGGCGTGCTGGGCGCCGAACGCGACCAGGTTGATGTTGACGGCGTTGAGGATGAGCTCGATCGACATGAGGACGAGCACACCGTTGCGGCGAACGAGCACGCCGTAGACGCCGATGGCGAACAGCACGGCGGCGAGGAGCAGGAACTGGTTGATCAACATGTCGTCAGTCCTTCCGAGCCAGCACGATGGCGCCGATGAGAGCGGCGAGGAGCATGACCGAGACCACCTCGAAGGGGATCAGGTAGGTGCTGAAGATCGAGTCGGAGATCTCGGCGACCGAGTTGCTCGCCCGGAACGCCACCTTGTCGTCACCGAAGCTCGAGATGAGCGACCCGGCCGTGACCGTGAGCACGATGATGGCGGTGAGGATGCCGGCGGGTCGCGCCTTGTGGTTGTCGAGGTCGTCGGAGATGCCGAGCGGAGCCCGTGTCAGCATGATGCCGAACAGGAACAGCACGACGATGGCGCCGATGTAGACGAGGAACTGCGTGATGGCGACGAACTCCGCCTGCAACAACAGGTAGTTGAGACCCACACCTGCGAGCACGAGCACCAGGTAGAGCGCCGCGTGGACGACGTTCTTGGTGGTGACGACCTTGATGGCCGAGAAGACCATGAAGGCAGCACCGATGCCGAAGGCGATGTTGGCCGGGACCGCGAAGGGGACGTCGGCTGCAAGGAGTGCGTTCACTTCGCGCCCTTCCTCGACACTGGCTTCTGCTTGACCTCGGCACCGGCCTCGTAGGGCTCGAAGTCGGGGACGGTCTCGAACCACTCGCCGAGACGCGACTTGTCGTGCAGGAGATCGGCGATGCGGACCTCGGAGTACTCGTACTCCGGCGACCAGTACAGGGCCTCGAACGGGCAGACCTCGACGCAGATACCGCAGTACATGCAGAGCGAGTAGTCGATGTCGAAGCGGTCGAGCTTGTTGACCGAGCGGGGCTTGCCGCCCTCACGGCGAGGCGGGGCGAGCGTCTTGTGGCCCTCGATGTAGATGCACCAGTCGGGGCACTCGCGGGCGCACAGCATGCAGGAGGTGCAGTTGTCCTCCTGCAGGGAGATGACGCCGCGGGCACGGGCGGTCGGCTCCTCCTTGTCGTGGGGGTACTGCACAGTGGCAGCGCCCTTCGAGGGCTGCGGGATCGGGTTCTTCAACCCGTCCGGGAACATCGTCTCCTTGGCCGTGCGCGCCGTGACGGCCATGCCTTGGAGGAATCCGGGGAGCGAGGGCTTGGCAGGCATCAGACAGCCACCTTCAGGATCGCGGTGATGGCGATGTTGGCCAACGAGGCCGGGATGAGGAACTTCCAGGCGAAGCGCTGGAGCTGGTCCTCACGGAGACGGGGCATGGAGAACCGGACCCAGAAGATCACGCCGGTGAGGGCGATCGCCTTGCCGAAGATGACGAGTGGGCCGATGAAGTGCATCGCCGTGCGACCGATGCCCCACGACTCGGGAAGCTGCCAACCGCCGAGGAACAGCGTCGCTGCGATGGCGGAGAACCCGACGGCGGCGGCGAACTCGGAGAGGAAGAACACGAGGAATCGGATGCCGGTGTACTCGACGAGGTAGCCGCCGACGACCTCGGACTCGGCGACGGGCATGTCGAACGGGGTCTGGCCGAGCTCGGCCTGGATGGCCACGAGGAAGATGATGAAGCCGACGAACTGCGTGAGGATGTACGGGTTACCGATCCAGTCGAGGCCGAAGATCTCTCCGCCCGACTGCTGGTACACGATCTCCTGCATGTTGAGGGTGCCGGCCTGGATGACCACGCCGACCACGGCCAGGATCATCGGCAGCTCGTAGGCGATGAGCTGACCGGCAGCACGGATTCCGCCCATGAGGGCGTACTTGTTGGCCGACGCCCAGCCGGCGATCAGGATGCCGATCACCGAGATCGACGAGACGGCCAGGATGTAGAAGATGCCGACCGGGAGATCGGTGACGATCGCAGCCGGACCGGCCGGGATGACCACGAACAGCAGGAACGTGGTGGCCAAGATGATGAACGGTGGCAGCTTGAACAACGTCTTGTCGGCGTTGTCGGGGATGATGTCTTCCTTCTGCAGCCACTTGCCGACCTCGGCAACGAGCTGCAGCGTGCCGTGCGGGCCGGCTTCCATGGGCCCCAAGCGGGACTGCATGAAGGAGATGAGCTTGAAGAGGAAGAGGTAGACGGCGACGGCAGCGCCCGTCGGCACGACGACCGCCGCGAGCCCCACCTTGATGGAGGTCTCCGCCCAGTATGCGAGGCCGATCATCGGTCGATGTCCCCCAGGATGAAGTACAGCGAGGCCAGGATCGTGATGATGTCTGGCACGTACACGCCGCGGAGAAGCCAGGGCGTGATCGAGACGTTGTTGAAGCTGGCCGTACGGACCTTGACCCGGAACGGCACCAGATCGCCCTTCGAGACGATGTAGTACCCCATCTCGCCGAGCGGGTTCTCCGTCGGGACATACGCCTCTCCGGCCGGCACCTTGATGATGCGGGGCACCTTGGCCATGATCGGGCCCTTGGGCAGACCGTCGCAGAGCTGGTCGACGATGCGGGTCGCCTCGCGGGTCTCCTGCATGCGCACCCAGAAGCGGGCGTAGCTGTCGCCGTCGACGTGGGTCCAGACCTTCCAGTCGAGCTGGTCGTACACCAGGCCGACGTTGTTGTCGCGACGGATGTCCCAGTCGATGCCCGACGCACGGGCGTTGGCACCGCTCAAGCCGTACTGCAGCGCGACGTCGGGCGGGATGACACCCACGCCGCGGGTGCGGGCCTCGAAGATCTGGGAGCCCATCACGAGCTCTTCCATCTCGTCGCAGAACTTCCGCATCTTCTCCATGACGGCCTTGCACTCGTCGAGCCAGCCCTTGGGCAGGTCGTCCTTGAGGCCACCGATGCGGTCGAAGTTCGGGTGGAACCGGCCACCCGTCACCGACTCGATGAGGTTGAGGACGTGCTCGCGATCGCGGAAGGCGAAGAACACCGGCGTCAGCGCACCGAGCTGCACCGCCATGTCGCCGAGGAACAGCACGATGTTGGAGATGCGGCTGAGCTCGAAGAGGATCGTGCGGATCCACTGAGCACGCGGCGGCGCCTCGATCTCCATCAGCTGCTCGGCGGCGAGGATGAACGGCACCTCGTTGGCGAAGCTGCCGAGCCAGTCGATGCGGTTGATGAGCGTCGTGACCTGCGGGTACGTGCGCACCTCGGCCAGCTTCTCGTAGCCACGGTGCATGTAGCCCATGACCGGGTCGGCCGAGATGACCTGCTCGCCGTCGAGACGGGCGACGATGCGCAGCGTGCCGTGGGTCGCCGGGTGCTGCGGACCCATGTTGAGGGTCATGCCCTCGGTCTCGATCTCGAGGTTCACGCGGGCATCGGCGGCCTGGCCGGCGATGTACGCGAGCTTCTGACGGTCGGTGATCGCGGTCACGATGCGTCCTCGCCCTCTTCGTCGTCGCCCGATCCGGGCATGGGCTCGACGTCGACGATGCCCGGCCACGGCTTCACCATGCGGGCCAGCAGCGGGAAGTCCTTGCGGAGCGGGGTGCCCTCGAAGTCGGCCGGCAGGTAGATCTTGCGGAGGCCGGGGTGGCCGACGAAGTCGATGCCGAACATCTCCCACGCCTCACGCTCGTGCCAGTCGGCGCCGGCGTAGACCTTGGTCCACGTCTCGATCGAGGGATTCTCGTCGCCGACGTCGGCCTTGAGGGTGATGCCCCAGTGGTCCTTGATGTTGGCGACCCGGGCGAAGACCTGGAAGCGGGTGTCGCCGCCGGCGTACCCCGTGGCCATCGTCTCGGTCTTCTTCTCGGCCGCACCCTTGATCAGGTTGTCGACCTCGGAGTCCATCGAGCGACCGAAGGGCGACGGCATCCAGTCGATCGCCGACAGGAACCCGAAGTAGCGGGCACCGAGCGTGAACCGCACGCTGTGGGCGACCTCGGCCCAGGCGTCGGGGCGCACGCGCACCCACATGTCCTTGCCGGGCAGCACGTGCGTCTCGACGATGGCGTCGCCGACGAGCGAAGCGAGCTCCTCGAGGATCGGGTCGCGGAGCGGATCGGGCTCGCGGGCCACGACCACCTCTTCGGAGGTCGGGTCTCGGCCGTCTCGGGCGTGACCTCGTCGGTCACCGGAGTCTCATCAGTCGACGACAAAGGGATCACCTGCCCAGCGGCTCGCCATGTCCTCGTTGCCGATGCGCTCCTGGAGCAGCACGACACCCTCGAGCAGCGCCTCGGGCCGCGGCGGGCAGCCCGGGACGTACACATCGACGGGGATGATCTGGTCGACGCCCTTGGTGACGGAGTACGAGTCCCAGTACGGGCCGCCGCAGTTGGCGCACGAGCCCATCGAGATCACGTACTTCGGGTCGGGCATCTGCTCGTAGAGCCGCTTGATGGCCGGAGCCATCTTGTCGGTGACCGTGCCGGAGATGACCACGAGGTCGGCCTGACGGGGGCTCGCCGGCAGCGGGATGACGCCGAGGCGCATCACGTCGTAGCGGGGCGAGCCGAACGCCGCGCCCATCTCGATGGCGCAGCACGCGAGGCCCCACTGGTACACCCAGAGCGAGTACTTGCGGCCCTGGTTCAGCAGCTTGCTCAGCGGCTTCGGGATTTTGCCGGCCTCGACGAGACCTAGACCCACTTGAGGACCCCCTTGCGCCAGGCGTAGATGAGGCCGAGCAGCAGGATGAAGACGAAGATGCCCATCTCGATGAGGCCGAACAGGCCGTACGCCTCGAGGCGGGTCGCCCACGGGAAGATGAACACGGCCTCGACGTCGAACATGACGAAGAGCAGGGCGAACACGTAGTAGCGGACCTGGGACTGCGTCCACATCGAGCCGACGGGGTCGACACCGCTCTCGTAGGTGATGTGCTTCTCGGGCTGGCGACGGGCCGGCCGCAACAGATGGCTGCCGGCAAGCAGGAGCCCGACCAGGCCGGCGCCAACGACGCCGACGATCAGGACAGCCAAGTACTGCCGGAGGAAATCACTCGCGGTCCACACGGCCTTAGAACTTACTCAGACTGGCGCGACGGGGCCAAAGCCGGACGGCCGATCAGCGGCGACCGCCCCCTCGACCCCGCCCTCACCGGCCGGCGCCGGTGGGCGGGCCGCGCCCAACGCCCGGAGGGCCGGACCGGCCATGAGGGTCGTGACGAGCGCCATGATCACCATGATCGTGAACACCGTCTCGTCGATCACCCCTAGCTCGAGCGCGACCCGTGAGGATCACGATCTCAGTAAGTCCCCGGTGTTCATCAGCACACCGATGGTGAGCGAGTCTTGCCACGTCTCCCCCATTAGGCGGGCGGTGACGGCGGAGCCACCGAGTTTGCCGCCGATCGCGACGATCACCACCACGGCGGTGACGGCCCACAGCGCGGCGGCATTGAGGAGCCCCAAGTTGGTCGACAACCCCACGACGACGAAGAACAACATCGGGAGAAGCACCGATGTGGTGACGAGCTCGAGGCGCTCGGTCAGGACTGAACGGTCCGGCGCGGTGAGCGTGGAGCACGTTGGCGCCGGCGAAGAATGCCCCGAAGATGGCGTGGATGCCGATCCGTTCGGTCAGCCAGGCGGATACCAGCGCCAGGGCGACGGCGAAGGGAAGCGACACCGGCGGGAGCCGCCGGAGCGCTGGACGGACCAAACCCACGAGCCCGCCGACGAACAACAGGCTGACACCAATCGTCGTCGCGGCGCCGGCGACGCTGCTCGACTCGACGATGGCCACGACGACCGCAAGAGCGCACCACGCTGTGACATCGTCGACCGCCGCGCACGTGAGGGTCAGCGCCCCGATGCGGGTGCGGTCGATGTTGGCCTCCTGGAGGACCCGCGCCAGCACAGGGAACGCTGTGATCGCCATGGCGATGCCGAAGAGAGAGCGAGAAGCTCAGCCGATCCGTGGACCGTCCGCAGGTGGGGTGCAGCAGTGCACCGAGACCGGCGCCGAGTCCGAACGGCACGATGATCGAGGCATGGCTGATCGCCACGGCCCGGTGGCTCTGCCCCCGCATCTGGTCGAGGTCGAGGTGCAGTCCCACCAGGAACATGAACAGCACGAGGCCGATCTGGGCGATCGCGTTGAGGCCGCCCAGCACCGACCCGGGGAAGAGATAGGCTTGGACGTCTGGGGCGACGATTCCCAGCAGGCTGGGGGCCGAGCAGGATGCCGGCCAGGATCTCGCCGAGGACCCTCGGCTGGTGCGCCGGACTGCGAGCCAGCCGACGCAGCGGGCCGCCCCGACGATCGCGGCAATTGCGATCAACAGCCGGACGTTCGTATCAGCCTGACTCATCGGCGATCCTTCCCTCTCCCGCCAAATCGGTCCGTCCCAGGGTACGAACCCCGGCACCCAGATGCACAGAAGGTGTGTCGCGGCCGTCGATACCCCCTACCCTGCTCAGTCGGACCGATGACTCGATACGGAGGCTCGAATGAAGGTGCTGGTCACCGGTGGTGCAGGGTTCATCGGCGCGAACCTCGTGCGCCGGCTCCTCGCCGACGGCTTCGGCGAGGTCGTCGTGCTCGACGACCTGTCGACCGGGTCGCGACAACCTCGCCGGCCTCGACGTGGAACTTCGTCGAGGGCTCGATCCTCGATGCCGACACTGCTCGGCTCGTGCCTCGCCGACGGAGCCACGCGATCGTGCACCTCGCGGCCCGGCCCTCGGTGCCCCGCTCGATCGAGGACCCGGTGGCGTCGCACGAGGCGAACGCCACCGGCACGGTCGAGGTGCTCGAAGCGGCTCGAGCGGCCGCCGGCGGTGGGCACGTGATCGTGGCGTCGTCGTCATCGGTGTACGGCGCCAACCCCACGTTGCCGAAGCACGAAGGCCTCGTGCCGATGCCGGCCTCGCCCTACGCGGTGTCGAAGCTCGCCACCGAGTCGTACACGCTCGCGTACCGGCGCTGCTTCGCGTTGCCGGTACTGGCGTTCCGGTTCTTCAACGTGTTCGGCCCGCTCCAGGCCGCGGGGCACGCGTACGCCGCGGTGATCCCCGCGTTCGTCGACGCCGCGCTGCGCGGCGAGCCCCTCACCGTGCACGGCGACGGCACGCAGAGCCGCGACTTCACCTACGTGGGCACCGTGACCGAGGTGATCGCCGATGCACTCGCGCGGCGCGTGGACCACGACGGCCCGGTGAACCTCGCGTTCGGCACGCGCACCGACCTGCTGAGCGTGATCGCGAAGCTCGAAGGAATCCTCGGCACGGCGGTCGAACGCAACCACACGCCCACGGGCCGGTGATGTGCCGCACTCCCAGGCAGCGAACGACCGCCTGCTCGCGCTGTTCCCCGACGCTGGAGCCGGTGGCACTGCCCGAAGGCCTGGTCCACACCATCGACTGGTTCCGCTCGGTCCTGCCGGCCTGAGCGGACGCGGTGGCGCCCGCTACCGCCGACGATCGACGAGACGGGCGGCGACCTCAGCGGCCCGCCGGGCGTACACCGGCCCGCTCCGCAGTACTGAAACCCCTGCGCATTGAGGTTCGAGAGGCGGACGTAGTTGCGGAACCTCGAGGCGTCGCCCGGCGGCGGCTCCCGGAATCGACCGTTGACGTGGAGTGTCGCCCCGCCGTAGAGCTGCGCGAACGCGAACCACAACGCGGCGGAGCTCATCACGATGTCGGCGGAGCCGCCCGTGACAGAGGCATCGGGCGAGAGCCCACTCGGTCGCAGGGTGGCACCGGTCTTGAGGTCACTAACCAGGATGCGCGCCTCGCCCAGCGTGCCGACCCGCTCGAGGGTCGCCATGACCAGTCGGCCATTGAGCTCGGTGAGGCGGCGGAGGAAGTTCGCCGAGGCCTCGACCAGCTCAGTAGACTCCACGCGGGCGCGAGGTCGTGCGACGGCCACTGCCGACCGCGGCAGGAGGTCGGCGTAGTACCTGGCCACTGCCGGCCCGGGATCGTGCTGGTCGCCGATGGTCCAGCGTTCGCCCGGGCTCAGCACCACCGGGAGCGCCGACGTGCGGTCCCCGATCGCAGCGACGGCGTCGCCCACCGAGTTGACGAGGTCGTTGAGGTAGTGGTTCTCCTCGTGGCAGAACCACACGAAGCTGGCGAACGGCACGACCCACGGAGCGGAACTCACGTTCGCCTGCACCACCGGCGCGTCGAGCTTGGAGCCACCGCCACGCGGCGCTCGACGTCCTCGGGGTTGCCCTCCCAGTTCGCGTAGGAGAACTGGACCATCAGCACCTCGACGGACTCGCCGACGAGCAGCGCGAGGGCCCGACGCATCGTGGCGGGGTCGCGGATGACGGCGTCGTTGGTGTCGAGGACGATGCCCGACGGCGTGCGGATCGCCAGCATGGAGTCGCCGCTGCTCCACGGCAGCAGCATCACCGAGCGGTCCGGGACCAAGGTCGTACCACCTCCGGGGCGGCAGGGTCACGCAACCGAAGCCGAGGCGGGCGCAGAACTCGAGCACCTTGCCGGTCGCGCGTCGGTTGGTACACCACCGTGATGCGAGCCCGATCCGCCTCGGGAATGAGCCGCAGTGACGCCGGGCTGAAGTGGTCGGGGTGCTCATGGGAGAACCAGAGGTGGGTGGTCGCCGAGACGACGTCGCCGCCGAACGCGCTCTCGCTGTAGAGCGCCCATCCGTCGTCGAACGCGGTGCCGGTGACCCACGGGTCGACGAGCAGCCCAGTCGATCCCGACGCCAGCAGGAAGCCGGCGTGGTTGACCCAGGTGATCTCGGCGGGCGCCGTCGCGGACCGTCAATCCTGACTCGCATGCGTCCCGCCCACTCGCCGTCCGGTTCGTTCACCGGCTCCACCCGAAGCAACCGATAGAACACGACGCCACGTTCGTTGTCGGGATGGACCGACAGATGCATGCCGGCGAATCCGGAGGCGGCGGCACGGCGGGTGGCCTCGCCCATCAGCAGGCGTCCCACCCCGCTCCCCTGCACGTGCAGGTCGACCGCGGATCGCGAGCACGCCGAACGAGCGTTCAGGACCCGCCGCCGGGTTCTCGGGCACCGGTTGGGGCGAGGGCCGACGGCCGAGGAGACGCACCACGAGACCGATGCGGTCGCGACCGAGGGGCCCGGCCAGCAGGCCCGGGTGGCGTAGCACTTGGCCGGCGAGGAACCACTTGTTCGCGGCGGAGGAAGCCGATCATCGAACCTCGGAAGATCCCTCCGAAGAGAAACCCGGCGATGCGGCCGTCGACCACCCCGACGAGGGCCGTCACCTCGTGCGGGCCGTCGAGCTGCCAGGTGTAGCTGCGCCGGACGGCCTCGCTGCCGAGGCGGCCGAGGACGCTCTCGGGAAACGCCTGGCGATGGAGTTCGGCGATGACCGGAAGGTCCTCGGGGCGGACGTCGCGGATGTGGACCTCACGGGCGCGCCGAGGGCACGCCCGGCGAACACGAAGCGCGGGGCGAAGAGCTGCTCATGGCCCGTCCGGCCGGGGCAGCAACGACGCGAACTGCGCCTCCCACAGGGTGCGGACGCGGTCCCAGCCGCTGTCCTCGGCCACGCGGCGGGCCCCGGCCGACAGACGTTCGACCCGCTCCTGATCCGCCAGCAGTGCGAGCACCACGTCGGCCATCGCCTCGTCATCACCGGTCGGCACCAACACGCTGTTGACGTCGTCGGTCAGCAGTTTCGGGATGCCGCCCACCGCCGTCGCCACCGGGACGAGTCCGGCGGCAGAGACCTCGAGAACGCTCACGGGCATGTTGTCCACAACGTTCGTGTTGATGAAGATGTCGTGCTCCGCCAGCGCTCGTCGCTTCTCCTCGGCGCCGATGTACCCCGGGAACTCGATGAGCTCGAAGACCCCAACCGGCGGGCCTCGGCCTGGGTCGCCTGAGCAGGCCCTGGTCGGCGCCCGCCATCGTCATTCGGACGTCGGGAACCTCGGCGGCGACGGGGCCAGGACCCGCACCGCCATCAGCGGGTCGTAGTGCTCGTAGAACGTGCGCATCCAGCAGGCGCGGGCGCGCCAACCGTCGCGGTGTGTACTCGTAGCGATCGAGTGACAGCACATTCGGAACGATGCGGACGTCGATGCCCCACTCGTGGAACGTGCGGGCCAGGAACTCCGACGGAGCCAGCACGATGTGGGGCCGGGGTTAGGGCCGCTTCCACCGGCCGACGGTGCGCCGGACCGAACTCGGGGAGCCTGCCCCCGGGAGGAACAACACGACGCGTTTGCCCATCAAGCGACCGAGGAACGAGGCGAAGTCGGCGATCCAGAACGACGGACCGGAGAACACTGCGACCACGATCACGTCGACGTTCCACCAGGTGAGGATCGACCCGATCTGATGGGCGGTGCGAAGGGATGGTCTCCGGACCGCCGACGTGCGACGCACCTCGTATCCCGACGCCCCGAACAGCGCTCCCAGGGTCTCGTTCTGGCTCACCGGGAGGTCGGGCCGGCCGTTGGAGTGGATGCCCACGGACCCGATGACGGGAGGTTCGGCCCTGCGGCCGGTTCCGGGCTGACGGCGACGGGTGCGGCTCATGCTGAGGCCTGTCCGATCGAGGACACCACGAGTCGTTCCTTACCGCCCCGTGTCCACGGGCAACTGATCGACCGGCTCGAACTCGAGCGCGATGAGATTCCCAGCCGCTTGCGCAGCTCGCGCTCGAGGAAGGCGAGGTCGTCGGGACCCGAGTCCGCAGCAGTCTCGATGGGGATCCGGAGGGACTCGGGTGAATCCTGATGGACCTGGGCGCGGCGCAGGTTGGCGACACGTTGGAAGGCGAGACTCATCGGAGCCGGGCCCACGACGGCACCCTCGGGGGTGTGGACGACGTCGTCGTTGCGCCCGACGAGGCCGGCGAGGCACGGTAGGCCGCGGTCGCATTCGCGCCGACGCCGGCTCCGCCGCCGGTCGCGAGGTCGCCCGTGCGGTACCGAAGCAGCGGCATCCCCCGGTTGATGAGACCCGTGGCCACGATCTCGGTCGTGCCGTGACCGTCGAGGTCGAGCAGCTCGATCACGCCGTACTCGGTGCTCACGTGCAGGTCACCTTCGGGGCACTGTGACACGTACGCCACCAGCTCGCCGAGGCTGTAGGAGTTGAAGACCCGGCACCCGAATGCCCGCTCGATGTCCGCTCGCGCCGTCCGTGTGAGCGTCTCGGAGCTGACGAGGACCGCCCGCGGGTTCACCCGATCCGTGTCGCCGTACTGCAACAGGTGCGTGGCGATACGATGAATGGCGGAGGTGTATCCGACCATCACCTGGGGATCGAACGCAGCGAGCTCGTCGATGTAGCTGGGCAGGGTCGACGAATTGAGGTGGTACACCAAGAATACAGCTGGTTGAACGCCGGGTTCGACGCCAGAACGGTGGCTCCTGGACCGACGCCGGCACGATCGGCTGGCCGTGGAACGAGGCCATGCGATCGCCGAGACGAACCCCGCTCCACACGGTCGCGTCTGCTCGTACGTGGCGTAGTTGAACCGCACCGCGTCGAGGGTCGCCCGAGTAGCTCAGGGGCGTGCCCGTCGTGCCACCGGTGGTCTGGGCGATGAACGGCGTGCTTGCCCTCGGGGACGAACCGCGTCGGGTTGGCGCGCACGATCTCCTTCTCGAGCACCGGCAGGGCGGCGAGATCGCCGACATGCTCGATGTCGGTCGCCTTCAAGCCCAGATCGGCGAAGAGGTCGCGGTAGTACGGCACGCGCCGCGCACCAGATCGCCATGGCGCGGAGACGCGCTGGCCTGGTCGACCTGCAGCTGCTCGGCGGTCCACCACTGGCGCTCCTCGAGGTCGGCGGCGTGGGCCCGGTAGGAACCCCCGTAACGACGGACGCGTT
>JBAOIR010000043.1:0-189044 GCA_037045585.1 Microthrixaceae bacterium | reverse complement strand
GCCGCTCTCCTTTCTGACGCCCGTCGCGTCGGCAGCGCCGACCGAGACGTCGGCGCTCACGCTGACCGACGTCTCCGGTACCCGGATCGCCCGAAACGGCACCCCCGGAGTGGTCCACGCCCAGGTCAACAACACCGGCACCGCCGCCGCCGCCGATGTGCGGGTCCGCTACCGCCTCCCATCGGGCCTCCAGCTCGCACCGGCACTGTCCACTGCCGGCTGCACCGTCGCCGGCTCGATCGTCACCTGTGCGCTCGGCACCCTCGCTGCGGGCACATCGCGAAGCATCGACCTCGCCGTCCGCGAGCCGCTCGCCACGGCAGTGCTCGGCAGCCGCGTCGGCTACTTCTTCGAACCGACCAGCGACGCGTACGACCCGTCCTCGGGCGAGATCCGCTTGTCCACCTGGTACCACGACGCCGGCGCCCAGGGCACCGACCTCGCCCTGTGCTGGCCGCTCGACAACGAGACTCCCAACATGGACGTCGCCGGAGGCGTGTGCGACGGGGCGAACGACGCAGCGGCGCTGGAGCCCGACGAGGTCGCGGTCCTCGACGCGTTCCCCGAACCGTTCGCCGAGTCAGTCGTGCGGTCCTGGCAGTTCGACACCGAGATCACGCCGCGACAGTCCGGTTCGTACCGGGCCTGCGGCCTCGCCATCGACGACGGTGGCTACCTGGCCGTGGCGCCGGTCGGCACCCCGCTCACGCCGGCCGACATCCGGCTCAACGTCCCGTCCTTCAGTTCCGCGACCGGCGACCCGTTCGACCTCGTCGCCGGGCAGCGGTACCGGGTCCTGATGCGCATCACGAACCGCGGCGGCCCCGGCGTCGACAACGGTGCCAACGGCGGGGCGCTGGCGGGGTGGGATGCCTACGGCATCGTGCCGGCCGACGAGACGTGCGATCTGGGCGCTGCCGGCGTCTTCGGCACCGCCGATTCGGCCTGGGTGAAGCGCAGCGTCGCCGACGTGGTCGTCGTCGGGTCGAGCGACCTCACCGTGCTCGGCGCCGTCGAGTCCGCGCCGGTCGACGGTGTCCGCAGCGCAACGGTGCGCGTGGGCAACACCGGCGGGGACACGACCGCTGCACGGCTTTCGTTCGAACTCCCGACCGGCAGCCGGCTGACACGGCCACCCACCGGGTGCGACCGGGTCCTCACCGGGCCGCCCCCCACCTGTGAGGTCGACGCGATCTCCCCGACGACGACGGCGGGGCCGGGCTGGTCGTGTCGGTCGGTTTCTCCGGCGACTCCCCCGGCGTCGGCTGGAACCTGACGGCTGTGTCCACCGTCGACGCCGATCCCGCCGACAACCGCGGCAGCCTCGCCTCGCCCGCCGGCTGACGCACGCCGAGCCGGGGTCAGTCGGGCTACGTTTCGGCCATGACCGAAACCAATCGAGCCGTGGTACTCAAGCAGCGCCCGCAGGGCCTGCTCACGTGGGACGACCTCGAGATCGTCGAACAGCCGAGGCCCGAACTGCAAGAGGGCGAAGCGCTCATCGAGACGATGCTCCTCGGCATGGACGCGACCGTCCGCACCTGGCTCAACCGGGGTGAGGGATACCTCCCCGCCGTCGGCATCGGCGAGGTGGTCCGCTGCAGCGGCATCGGCCGGGTCGTCGAGAGCCGCAGCGACAAGTTCGCGGTCGGCGACCTCGGTTACGGCCTTCCGGGCTGGCAGGAGTACGCCGTCGTCCGCGACGACCTGTTCACGACGTGGTTGCCGCCCGACACCGAGGACCTCATCGCGCTGATCTCGATCTACGGTGCCACCGGAACGACCGCCCTCTACGGCCTCACCGAGATCGGCGAGGCGAAGGCCGGGGAAACGGTCGTCGTGTCCGCCGCCGCCGGCGCCACCGGATCGCTGGTCGGTCAGATCGCCAAGATCATCGGCTGTCGCGTCGTGGGCATCGTCGGCAGCGACGAGAAGGCCAAGTTCATCGTCGACGAGCTCGGGTTCGACGCCGCCATCAACCACCGCACCGACGACCTCACCGCCGCGCTCAAGGAGCACTGCCCCAACCGCGTCGACGTGTACTTCGACAACGTCGGCGGCAAGGTGCTCGACGCAGTGCTGGGCGCGCTCGCGATGCACGGACGGGTCGCCCTCTGCGGTGCCATCTCGGTGTACAACGACCAGGGCCGTCCTCCCGGTCCGGCCAACTACCTCAACCTGATCGCCCGACGTGGCCGGATGCAGGGCTTCATCGCACTCGACTGGGTCGACCGCTTCCCCGAGGCGGCCGCCACCCTCGGAGCGTGGGTCGCCGAGGGCAAGCTCAAGCACTTCGAGCAGTACTTCGACGGCCTCGAGTCGTCGGTCGACGCCCTCAACGCGCTCTTCACCGGCACCAACACCGGCAAGGTCATCCTGCGGCTCCCCGCATCGGACACGACCGCCGAGGCCGGTTCGTGAGCGTCACGAATCTCGACTCGCCGACCAACGCGATCCGGTTCCTCGACGCCGATACCGGGCGCACCCCGGTGCTGGCCCTCGATCTGAGCATCGTCGCCAACCGGTACCTCGAACTCACCGAGGCGATCCCCGACGCCCAGGTCTTCTACGCGATGAAGGCCAACCCCCATCCGGCCGTGATCGGCCTGTTGGCCACCATGGGGTGCGGCATCGACGCTGCGTCGACCAACGAGGTCGACGTCGCCGTCGCCCACGGCGTGCCGCCCGAGCGCATCTCGTACGGGAACACGGTCCGTCGGGCGAGCGAGATCGAGCATGCCCGCGACGCCGGTGTCGCGATGTTCGCGGTCGACGACGATCACGAGCTCACCAAGGTGCTCGACCACGCCCCCGGATCGACGGTCCTGGCCCGGCTGAACACCGAGGGAACGGGCGCGGCGTGGCCGCTGTCGCGCAAGTTCGGCACCGACGTGCCGACGGCGCAGTCGATGCTCGTGCGGGCGCAGTCGCGGGGCCACGGGGTGGGCGCCACGTTCCACGTCGGCTCGCAGCAGTCCGACCCCACCTCTTGGGACGACGCGCTGGCGCAGGTCGCCCAGCTGCTCGAGGTGGTCGAGGTGACGCCGGACGCCCCGTTCACCGTCAACCTGGGGGGTGGCCTCCCCAGTCGCCTCGCCGACCCGACCCCGGCCTTGGCCGAGTTCTCCGAAGTGATCCACGCGGCGATCGCCCGTCACCTCGACGGCGCCCCGATCTCGTTCGCCATCGAGCCCGGCCGGTTCCTCGTCGGCGACGCCGGGGTCATCGAGGCCGAGGTCATCGGGGTGGTCGAACGTCCGGGCCAGGCCTGCAGCCGCTGGGTGTTCATCGATGTCGGGCTGTTCCAGGGGTTGTCGGAGGCGTCGGGCGAATCGATCCGGTATCCGCTGTCGACGACGGTCGGCGGTCCGACCTCGCCCGCCGTCGTCGCGGGGCCGACGTGCGACAGCACCGACATCCTCTACGAGCGCCGGCCGGTCGAGCTGCCGCTGGCGCTGACGTCGGGCGACCGCATCCGTCTCCACGGCGCCGGGGCGTACACGGTCTCGTGTTCGTCCCTGGGCTTCAACGGGTTCGAACCCCTCCGCGTGGAGATCGCCCCGTCCTAGGGGCCCGCGGCCAACGCCAGTAGGGTCGGCGACCATGGCACGGTCGCGTCACGCCGCCGGGGGCCTGCGCCCCGACCGCCTGCTGAGGCGACTGGTCGAGCTCCTGGGCCCGACCGGCAGCGCGGCGCGCCAGAGCCTCGTCGCCCTCGGGTTCAACTCGGCGACCAGCTTCGCCGCCGGCGCAATGCTCGTCGGGTTCGAGGACACGTGGTCGCGGCTCTCGCCGATGCTCATCCTCGTTCCGGCGGCGATCGGTCTCCGTGGCAACGTGTTCTCGACGCTCGGCAACCGGCTCTCGACCTCGATCCACACCGGCACGTTCCGCGTCTCCTTCAAGGCCGATTCCGTGCTCGGCCAGAACCTGCTGGCCTCGTTCAGCCTGACGCTCGTCATGTCGGTGATCCTCGCCGGGTTCGCCAAGGTGCTGGCCGTCGCCCTCGGCGTGATCCAGCACGTGTCGTTCCTCGAACTCGCGATGGTGTCGGCCCTCGGCGGGATCCTCGGTTCGGTGGTGGTAGCGGCGGCGACCGTGCTGCTCACGATCGGCGCAGTGCGCTTCGAGTGGGACCTCGACAACCTCGTCGCTCCGACCGTCTCGACCCTCGGCGACGTCATCACCATCCCGGCGCTGTACCTCGCGGCGCAACTGATCGGACGGGGCAGTGTGGCAAACGTGCTCGGCGGCGTTGTGGTCGTCATCACGGCGGTGGTCGCCGTGATGTCGTGGCGCACCGGCCTCGAGCTCTTCAAGGAGATCTTCCGTGAGTCGCTGCCGGTGCTCGCTGCGGCGCTCGTGCTGTCGGCGCTCGCCGGGCTCGTCCTGCAGAAGCAGCAGAACCTCCTCCACCTGCTCCCGGCGCTCGGCATCCTCCAGCCGGCGTTCGTGTCGTCGGCCGGCGCGCTCGGGGGCATCCTGTGCGGACGCATCGCCACCAACCTGCACATCGGTTCGGTCGAACCGACGCTGGCTCCCGGGGCCGAGGCGAGACGCGACTTCTCGCTCGTGTTCGGTCTGGCGGTGCCACTGCTCCTCTTCAACGCCCTGGGCGCGTGGCTCGTCTCGCTCCTGACGGGGTCGACCGGCGCCCCCGGGTTCGGATGGCTCCTGTCCACCAGCCTCCTCGCCGCCATCGTCACGATGGCGTTCGTCGCCGCCCTCGCGTACTACTCCACGATCGGGGCCTGGCGGTTCAACGTCGACCCCGACACCTACGGCACCCCGATGGTGACGGCGTCGGTCGACTTCGTGGGCACGATGGCGCTCGTTGTCGTCGCCGTGGCGCTCGGCCTGATCTGAGCGGCCGATTAACCGGACAGATCAGCCATCCGATGGGCCGATCTGACACACCGTCAGATACTCTCGGCATCGATGAATCTCGACTTCACACCCGAGGAGCAGGCATTCCGTGAGGAGGCCCGCACCTGGCTCGCGGAGAACCTGCCGACCGAGGAACGTCCGCCCGACGGCCAACCGATGCGCGAGTTCGACCTTGCGTGGCAGAAGACCCTCTTCGAAGGGGGATGGGCCGGCATCAACTGGCCGAAGGAGTTCGGCGGCAAGGGCCTCAACGACATCCAGCAGATGATCTGGTACGAGGAATTCGCCCGCGCCGACCCGCCGTTCACGCTCAACAACTCGTGCACGTTCGTGGGCAACAACCACGGCGGGCCGACACTCATCGTGAGCGGCACCGACGAACAGAAGTCGTTCCACCTGCCGAAGATCCTCGGCGGCGAGGTCGTCTGGTGCCAGGGGTTCTCCGAGCCCGGCGCCGGTTCCGACCTCGCCAACCTCAGCTGCAAGGCCGTCATCGACGGCGACGAGCTCGTGGTCAACGGTCAGAAGATCTGGACGTCGTACGCCCACGTCGCCGACTACCAGGAGCTCCTCGTCCGCACCGACCCCACCGCCCCCAAGCACAAGGGCATCAGCTGGGTCATCTGCGACATGAAGACGCCGGGCATCGAGATCCGTGAGATCACGACGATGAGCCACGTCAACGACTTCTGCGAGGTCTTCTACGACGACGTGCGCATCCCCCTGACCAACGTGGTCGGCCAGATCAACGACGGCTGGCGGGTCACGATGACCACGCTCAGCTTCGAGCGCGGTACCGCGTTCATGGCCGACCAGGTCGAGTTGGCGTCGGTCGTCGAGCGCCTCATCGAGGAGGCCCGCGTCCGCACCGGTCCCGACGGCAAGCGCCCGGCGATCGCGGACGACGAGATCGCCCGCCGCCTCGCCCTCGCCCGGGCCGAGGTGGCGGCGCTCAAGGCCATGACGATCGCCGGGATCAGTCGCACCCAGCGCACCGGCGTGCCCGGGCCCGAGGGTTCGATGACCCGCCTCTTCCACGGCGAACTCCACCAGCGCGTGTACCAGCTGGCCCTCGACATCATCGGCCCCGAGGCCCTGAAGCTCACCCCCGTCGACGGCAACGGCTGGACCGGCCCGTATCTGCAGAGCTTCGCCTACACGATCGGTGGTGGCACCACCGACATCCAACGCAACATCGTGGGCGAGCGCGTGCTCGGCCTGCCCCGGGTCAAGTGACCCGCGATCGACAGGACTGACTGACATGGATCTACTCCCCACCTCGGAACAGGAAGAGATCGTCGGCTCGATCGCCTCGGTGATCGCCGGCAACCACACGCTCGGCGAACCGCTCGACGACCGCCTCTGGGACGCCGCCGTGGCGCAGGGCTGGCTCGGGCTCGGGCTCGAGGAGGCGTTCGGCGGTGTCGGGTACTCGCTCGCCGAGGAGGTCCTGCTCTTCCAGGAGCTCGGGCGTGCGTGCGTTCCGGGGCCGTTCCTCGCCACCGTCCTCGCAGCGCGGGTCGCTGCGGAGGCCGGCGAGACGGAGCTGGCAGCACGCCTCGTCGCCGGCGAGGCCCGCGTCGGCCTGGCTGAGCGGTGGAACGACGAGAAGTTCTCGGTCCTCGACGCCGAGAGCGCCACGATCGCCCTGCTCGTCGACGGTGACCGGGTCGCACTCGTCGATCTCGACGGTGTCGCGCTCGAGCACATCCCGTCCTTCGACACGCTCGTACCGGTGGCACTGGCCATCGATCTCGACGAGTCCGCACCGCTCGCCACGGCGCCCGACGGCGAGGCGTTGCTCCGCCGAGGAGCGCTCCTCGTGGCGGCGATGCTTGCCGGCATGGCCCGAGCCACGACCGAGCAGTCGGTGTCGTACGGCATCGACCGGGAGCAGTTCGGCCAGCCCGTCGGCGGCTTCCAGGCGGTGAAGCACCGGTGCGCCGACATGGCGACCCGCGCCGAAGCGGCGATGTGCCAGGTGTACTACGCGGCGCTCGCCCTACGCGACGGACGCGACGACGCCCAGTTCCATGCCCACGCCGCTCGCGTGGTCGCCGCTCGGGCCGCGATCGACAACGCCCAGATCAACGTGCAGAACCACGGTGGCATCGGCTTCACCTGGGAACACACCGCACATCGCTACGTCACCCGGTCCCGGGTGTACGGCTCGGCCCTGGGCACCACCCATGGCCACCTCGGCGAGACGCTTGCCGCCTCCGCACCTCACTGAGCCCGACCCGTCAGCTCACAGATCTTTGAAGGGCACTGCCTTGTCGACGCGGGGTTCGGCGGGCAGGCCGAGCACACGCTCACCGGCGATGTTGCGCTGGATCTGATCGGTGCCGCCACCGATTCGCGGCGCCCACTGGGCAAGGAACAGGCCCTGGAAGAACCCGTCGAACGGGGCGTCGTCGAGCCACAGCATGCCCGCCGCGCCGAGCAACGACATGTACAGATCGCCGCCCTCGCCGTACTGCCGGCTGATGTGCAGCTTCATGACCGAACTCTCCGGACCGGGCTGGCGACCGTTCGAGATGGACGTCTGCACCCGGTAGCCCAGGAACCGCGTGATCTGGAAGTACGTGTAGATCTTGGCGAGCTCCTGACGGAGGACCGGCTCGTCGGTGCGGCCCAGCTCCCGGGCCAGCATCAGGATCTCGGCGAACTGCACCATGCCGCCGCCACCGATCGCACTGCGTTCGTTGACGAGCGTCGTCATCGTGACGCCCCAACCGCCGTCGATCTCGCCCACGACGTTCTCCACCGGGACGCGCACGTCGCTCAGGAACACCTCGTTGAAGTGCACCGCTCCGTCGATCTGGGTGAGCGGGCGCACCTCGATGCCGGGCGTGCGCATGTCGACGAGCAGGTACGTGATGCCCCGATGCTTCGGCTGATCGGGGTCGGTTCGGACGAGGAGGATGCCCCAGTCCGACGACTGGGCACCCGAGGTCCACACCTTCTGGCCGTTGACCACGAACTCGTCCCCGTCGCGGACCGCGCGGGTCGAGAGCCCCGCGAGGTCGGAGCCGGCGTCGGGCTCGCTGAAGAGCTGGCACCACACCTCGTCGCCCCGCTTGATCGGGTCGAGGTGGCGTTGGCACTGTGCCGGCGTGCCGTGGGCGATCAGCGTCGGACCGACCATGTCGACGCCGACCTGGAAGGAGTTGGCCGGCACGTCGTAACGCGCCTCCTCCTGCTTGAAGACGCCGGCGAGGTGACCCGACAGGCCACGCCCGCCGTACTCGACCGGCCACTGGATACCGGCGAATCCGGCGTCGGCCTTGAGGGCCTGCCAGCGTTTGCCGACGAGTTGGCCGGCGTCGTCCTCGTCCTCGTCACGGGGCCGCAAGGTTCGCCACACCTCGGCGATACCCGGGGTGCGCAGCTTGGCGTTGGCCGCCAACCAGGTGCGGCACTCCTGGCGGAACGCCGCTTCCTCGGGGCTGTCGTCGAAATCCATACCGGGGGGACTGTACGCAGGCCATGGCCCGACAGGCCAACGCCGAGGCCGTCCGCCGATCGGCAGGAACGGCCCGAGGGACGACTCGGAGAGCCGGCAGCGCCGGACCCCGATCAGGCCTCCGGCGGGAGGTACCCCTCGAGACCGGGACGCTGACGGAGCAGGAAGTTCTTGACGTAGTTCATGTCGAGGACCGCAGGTGCCGCCGAGGCGTCGACCTTGGCGTCGACCAGGAACATGTTGACGTAGTCGGGGGTCTCGTACCCGGGGTGCAGGCCGGCGCCGACACCGTTGAGGCGGGCCCAGCCGCCGTCGGAGGCGAACGAGCCGATGCCCACGGCGTCGAACTCGCAGTCGCCGTCGCTCACGCTGACGATGGCCACACCGGCGGGCACGGCGCCGAGGCCGATCATGAAGATGCCAGCGTTACCGCCGCCACCCGAGGGGGCGAGGCCGTAGACGCCACCGATGTTGCCGGACTCGTCGAGGCCGATGTTGACCTGACCGCCGGCGAGGTCGAGCGTCTTGGTGCAGTTGGAGGCAGGCGAGTCCGTGAAGCGGATGTCGAAGGCGAGTTGACCGGCGGTGACGTGCTGGCCCGGGAGTACGAGCGGCTCTTCGGGGACCGTGGTCGTGGTCTCGGCCGGAGCCTCGGTCGTCGTGGTGACCTCGGGCTCGGCGACCGTGGTCGTCGGCGCGGCGGTGGTCGTGGTCGCCTCGGTCGTCGTGGTGACCTCGACCGTCGTGGTGGTCGTGGTCTCCTGCGACGCGGCGGTGCTGACCCACAGGCACGTGGTGGCCAGCACCAATGAACTTGCCACCGTCAGTACACGCTTCACCGTCGCACCTCTCTCATCTCTTGCCCGCGGTCGCCCACGAGTTGCACCAGAGTCGTCCCCAGACGCCCTGTCACAGTAACCGGGGACCCGGGGTCCAACAAGGCGTCTGGGAGATTCACCTGCATTCGATGCATTTCCGTGTCCTTCATCCTCAGCCCCTACCCATCGACGGTGCCGCCTAACCTCTTGAACGTTCCGGCCGAACGGTCGGAGACAGGGGGACCACATGTCCGAACCGGACCTTCTCGAGCTGTCGGAGCGAATCATCTCCGGCGCGTTGTCGATCGACGAACACCATCCCCTGCAGATAGCGAGCAACGCCCGTCTGCAGCCGATCACCGACGACATCGCGTTCATCGAGTCGTTCGCCAACGTCGTCGCGACGCGGACCGGCGACGGCCTCGTCATCGTCGACGCCGGGAGTCCGCTCCACGCGCAGTCGATCGTCGAGACGACCCGCAGCTGGACCGACGAGCGGCTCGACACCGCCGTCTTCACACACGGCCACGTCGACCACATCTATGCCGTGAAGCTCTTCGAGGCCGAGGGCAACGGCCCGGCCCGGGTGCTGGCGCACGAGGCACTCCCCCACCGGTTCCGCCGCTACGAGGCGACCAACGGCTACAACGGCATCATCAATCAACGGCAGTTCCAACTGCCGTTCCCCATGTTCCCCGGCGACTATCGGTATCCCGACGAGACCTACGAGTCCGAGCTCGCCGTCACCGTCGGCGACACCGCCTTCGAATTGCGCCACGACCGTGGCGAGACCGACGACCACACGTGGGTGTGGATCCCCGAGTCGAAGGTGCTCTGCACCGGCGACCTCTTCATCTGGGCCAGCCCCAACTGTGGCAACCCCCAGAAGGCCCAGCGGTACTGCGACGAGTGGGCGGCCGCACTGCGAAAGATGGCGGAGCTCGGCGCCGAGTTCCTGCTCCCGGGTCACGGTCTGCCGATCGCCGGTTCCGAGCGGATCAAGGGGGTCCTCACCGACACGGCCCGCTATCTCGAATCGCTCTTCACCCAGACGATCGAGCTCATGAACGCCGGCGCCCGCCTCGACGACATCATCCACACCGTCACGCCCCCCGACGACCTTCTCGGCCGTCCGTGGCTCCAGCCGGTGTACGACGAGCCGGAGTTCGTCGTGCGCAACATCTGGCGGCTGTACGGCGGCTGGTACGACGGCAACCCCGCCAACCTCAAGCCGGCGCCCGACGCTGCGGTGGCAGCCGAGGTGGCGGCGCTCGCCGGCGGGGTCGATCGCCTCGTGGAACGGGCGCTCGAGCTCTCGGCCTCCGGCGAGCATCGCCTGGCCGCCCATCTCGTGGAGATGGCGTCGCTCGCCGAGCCCGACGTCGACGAGGTCCGCTCGGCGCGGGCCGCGGTCTTCGGGGCCCGCGCCTCGATCGAACGGTCGACGATGGCGAAGGGCGTCTACTCGTGGGCGCAACGGGAGTCGACCACGACCGACTGAACGGCTCCGGGCGGGGCGGCGACGAGCCCTCGGTGGTGGTCGGCGCCTCGTTCGGAGTCGGCGCGTCGCCGCCCTTCGGGCCGGCGCTGTGGTCGTCTCGTCCTGGGGTCCTACTGCCGCGCTGCGCCTCCCCGCTCAGTCGAGGGTGAGACCCCGCTCCTCGGCCTCGGCCGCCAGCTCGAGCCATTCCTCCTCGATGCTCGACAGCTCGGCGTCGACCGACTGCAGCTCGACGGCAAGCTCCGCGAGCCGCACGTGATCGGCCGACGACGCCACGAGTTCCGCGTTCAGCTCGTCATGGCGCGCCTGCAGCGTCGCCTGTTCGCGCTCCACGGCGCGGAACCGATGGCGCAGCGTGGAGGGGCTCCGGACCTTCGCGTCCGGATCGGCTGCGCCGGCGCTCGGCGCCACCGGGCGCGACGGCTTCGGGGCGGAGTCGGGACGCGGGGTCGCATCGGCGACCGAACCCCGACGTCGCGGCGCGGCCCGCCGCTCGGTCTCGTACGCCGCATATCCACCGGGCTTGCGGCCGGCGAACCCGGTGCCGTCGAGCACGATGACGTCGGCCACGGTCCGTTCGAGGAACGCACGGTCGTGGCTCACGACGAGCAACGCCCCCGGCCACTCGTCGAGGAACTCCTCGAGCGCCCGCAGCGTGTCGAGGTCGAGGTCGTTGGTCGGCTCGTCGAGCAGGAGCACGTTCGGCTTCTCGGCGAGGGTGACGAGGAGTTGGAGACGACGACGCTCCCCGCCCGACAACAGGCCGACCGGCGCGTACTGCGCGTCGCCGTCGAACCAGAACGCTTCCATGAGCGCCTTGTCGGTGTGGTCGGGCGTCCGGTGCGGACCGGCGACGACGTCGCGCACGCGAGCGGTCGGGTCGAGGTCACGACCGCGCTGGTCGAAGTAGCCGACCGTCGCCGTCTGGCCGAGTTTGATCGTGCCGGCCGCCGGTTCGAGCCGGCCGGCGATGATCTCGAGCAGCGTCGACTTGCCGGTTCCGTTGGGGCCGACGATCCCGAGCCGCTCGCGAGGGTCCAAGAGGAGCTCGACGTCGCGGAACAGCCAGGGCCGGTCGTCGGCGTAGCGGTGGCCGATGCCGTGCAGTTCGACGACCTGATCGCCGAGGCGCGGCGTGCCGAAGTGAAGCGGGAGGTCTCCGGTTCGGGCCTCCGCCCGCGCCTTGCCCTCGACCAGCGCCGTCGCGGTGGCGATGCGGGCCTTCGGCTTGGAGGTCCGCGCCGGGGCACCGCGTCGCAGCCATGCCAGCTCGGTGCGTGCGAGGTTCTTGCGGACGGACTCCGCCTTGGCGTCGGCCTCGGCACGGTCGGCCTTGCCCTCGAGATACACGTCGTAGCCGCCGTCGTGGAGAAAGGCCTGGCCCCGGTCGAGTTCGAGCACGCGGTTCGTCACCCGGTCGAGCACGTGGCGGTCGTGGGTGACCATGACGAGGCCGCCGGAGTACGCGGCGAGTCGCTCCTCGAGCCACGCGATCGCGTCGATGTCGAGGTGGTTGGTCGGCTCGTCGAGGATCAGGAGGTCGGACTCGGCGGTGAGCGCCCGCGCCAGGGCGACCCGCTTGGCCTGGCCACCGGAGAGGCGATCGACGGGGGTGTCGAGATGGGCGCCCATGCCGAGACGGTCGAGGACGGCATCGGACTCCCAGCCGGCGCCGGCTGCCTCGTGAACCGTGCCACCGGTGAGCCGGGGTTCCTGGTCGAGCACGGCGACGCGCACGCCGCTGCCCATCCGCACCGTGCCGCTCTCGGGCAGGTCGGCGCCGCTCATCACGCGGATCAACGTCGACTTGCCGCACCCGTTGATGCCGACGATACCGAGACGGTCGCCGGTGTTGATGGTGAGCGAGAGGTCGGCGAACAGCGGCTTGCCGGGACGGGAGGCGCCCACACGGACGAGGTCGACGAGGATCATCGAGTCGCGAGGCTACGCGTCCGGCCACGGGCGGCGGTCCGCCTGCCTGCCGGGACCACCGCGCCGCACCGGTTCGAACCTTCTCGGAAATGTGGCCACAAGGTGGCCACATTTGGGTCGCACACTGCACTCCATGACCAACACCACCGCTCCAGCCACCCACACCACCGACAGCGCCACCGTCGACCCTCGCGAGCTCTTCGCCCGGGCCGCGGCTGCGACCCGGGGCCTGCTTGCCGGGTTGACGCCCGCCGACCACGGTCGACCGACGCCGTGCGACGACATGGACGTCGCCGAGCTCGGCGGCCATCTGCTGATGGTCCTCGAACGTGTCGTCGCCCTCGGGAACGGCACCGACGCCATGTCCCTCCCCGACACGTCGGGCGTCCCCGAGGCGGGATGGACCGCCGCCTGGGACGAGGCGTACTCACGCGCCGAGGCGGCCTGGGGCGACGACGCGAAGCTCGACCAACCGATGTTCCTCCCCTGGGTCCAGGGCCCCGGGAGCCAGCTCCTCATCGGCTACGTCGCCGAACTCACCGTGCACACCTGGGACCTCGGCCGGGCGCTCGACGTCGTCGTCGCCTGGGACGACGACGTCGTGGAGGCAGCGTGGGCCTCGTACCGCGCCATCTTCCCAACCGCCGACCGAACCGAGCGGTTCGCCGCGGCTCGCGCCGCCATGCCCCCGCAGTTCCGCGACAACCCGCCGCCCTTCGGCAACGCCGTCGAGATCGCCGATGACGCGCCGCTCATCGAGCGGGTCGTCGCCTGGACCGGCCGACGCGTCTGATCGCCGCGAAGGAGGCCGAGGCCGTCAGGCCGGAGCCGGCTGGTGCCCGCGGAGCAACCGGCCCGGACGCTCACCGGTCGGCTCGTCGTGGTCACGCACGACGACGCCGGACTTGATCGTGGCGAGGTAGCCCTCGGCCCGCTGGATGAGGCGACGGCCACCGGCGGGCAGGTCGTAGACCATCTCGGGGGCGGGCACCGTCAGGCCCTCGAAGTCGATCACGTTGATGTCGGCGAGGTAGCCGGGGGCGAGCAGCCCCCGGTCCTCGAATCCGTACAACGCGGCGGTTCGGCGGGTCTGGTGGTGGACCGCTTCCTCGATCGTCAACCGGCCGCCACGGCTGCGGTCGCGTACCCAGTGGGCGAGCATGTACGTCGGCAGGCCGGCGTCGCAGAGCACCCCGCAGTGAGCCCCGCCGTCGCCGAGGCCGAGCACCGTCGTCGGATGGTGGAGCATCTCCTCGAGGGCGTCGAAATCGCCGGCGGCATAGCCGATGAGCGGGAAGTACAGCAGCGCGTGGCCGTCGTTCTCGAGCATGAGGTCGTACGCGACCTCGGCCGGCGAACGGCCTTCGCGCTCGGCGATCGCGAGCACACTGCGGTCGGGGCCCGGCTCGTACTCGGGCGGGTCGCCGAGCGGGTAGAGGCGGTGGAACGACTGCATCACGATGGCCTGGAGACCACGCAGCTCGACCTGCTCGTCGAGGATCGCCCGGCGCACCTCGGGCGTGCGGAGGTGCGCCACTCGCTCGGCGAGCGGGAGGTCGGCGACCTCCTTGTAGCCCTGGTGGAACATGAACGGGTTGGCGCTCGACTCGAACCCCAACATGACGCAGGCCGGGCGGCCCGCGACCTGGGGAACGATGTGCGCCCCGTTCTCGGCGGCACCGTCGGCCAGCTCGATGAGCTGTCGCCAGTTGTCCGGCTGGATCGGGCTCTGCAGGCAGGCGAAGGTGACGGGGCGGCCGGACTCCCGTGACACCTCGGTCATCCAGGCGATCTCCGACACCGGGTCGAACATGTCGGAGGCGACCGAGAACACCCCGGCCTCGGCCTCCCCCAGCGCCCGACCGATGCCGATGAGTTCAGCGGCGTCGGCGTTGGTGCCCGCTGCGAGCTCGCCGTCCTTGGCGCGGTGCAGCAGGGTCCGGGTCGTCGAGAACCCGATGGCCCCCGCCTCGATGGCCTCCCGCACGATCGTGGTCATCGCGTCGATCTGCTCGGGCGTGGCCTGATCGTGGACCGCGGCCTGGTTGCCCATGACGTACGCCCGCACTGCGCCGTGGGGCACGAGGGCGGCGACGTCGAGGACACGGCCCATGCTGTCGACCTCGTCGAGGTACTCCGGGAAGGTCTCCCAGTTCCAGCTCATACCTTCGTCGAGCGCGGCGCCCGGGATGTCCTCGACACCTTCCATCAGCTGGATGAGCCACTCGCGCCGAGCGGGGTCGGCGGGTGCGAACCCGACGCCGCAGTTGCCCATGACGATCGTGGTGACGCCGTGCCACCCCGAGGGGCTGACCTCGGGGTCCCACGTGACCTGACCGTCGTAGTGCGTGTGGATGTCGACCCATCCCGGCGTCACGAGGTTTCCGGCAGCGTCGATCTCCCGACGGCCCTCCCCCTCGACGACACCGACGGCGACGATGCGGTCGCCGTCCACGGCGATGTCACCGGTGAAGGCCGGCGCCCCCGAACCGTCGACGATGTTGGCGTTCCGGATCACGAGATCGTGCATGCGAGGTCCCCCCTCGATCTGAGCGTGGGACCAGTCTCGTGTCACTTGACCGGGCGGTCAAGGACATGAGAGTCAGGCGGGTCGAGGAATGGAGAGCGCCAGGCCGTTCTCCCGCATGACCTTGCGAACCTCGTCGTCGGAGAAGCCACCCAGGTCCGACACGAAGGCGGCCGGCTCGGCGATGCCCTCGGCGTGGGGCCAGTCCGAACCCATGAGCACGTGGTCGGAACCCAAGATGTCGGCCAGCTCACGGATGTCGTCCTCGTAGTACGGCGACACCCACACATGACGGCGGAGCGTCTCGACCGGATCCTCGCCCCACGCTCCCGGCATCTGCTTGAACGACTTCGTCATCTTCGGCACCAGCTCGCCGACCCAGTCCGAGCCCGACTCGATCGTCGCGACACGAAGGTTGGGGAATCGGCCGAAGAGACCGTGAGCGATGAGCGCAGCGATCGTGTCGTAGATCGGCCGGTGACCGGTCGTGAGCGCCTTGAACGGCGAGTAGCGGAACGCCTCCATCTCGGGCGACTCGCCCCAGTCGGCCGTGTAGCGGTGGTAGCCGGACTCGCCCGAGTGATAGGCGACCAGCACGCCGGCCTCGTTGATCCGCGACCAGAACGGGTCGTAGATCGGGTCGGCGGGCGAGCGACTGAAGTTGGGACCGACGACGGGTCCGGACCGCATCACGATCACTCGGGCGCCCGCGGCGAGCGCCCACTCGACCTCGGTCACGGCCTGGTCGGGGTCGAGCAGCGTGATGTAGGGCGCCGTGAAGATGCGCCCCTCGTAGTCGACGCCCCAGTCCTCGGCGGCCCAGCGGTTGAACGCCCGGAACACGGCGTGCGCGAGATCGGGGTCGTGCTTCACCGCCTCCTCCATGCCGACGGCAAGCGTCGGGAACATGAAGCAGGCCTCCATGTTCTGGGTGTCCATGACCTTCACGCGGGCCGCAGGGTCGCGGTAGCCGGGGTTGATCGGCTCCAGCTCGCCGAACGCCGATCGGATGTCGTCGCTGCCGCTCTTGCCCCGGAAGTAGTCGTCGAGCACGCCCGGCTTGGCGACGGGATCGAACAGCGGGTTCGGGATGAACCGGTTGAGGCGGCCGTCGACCATGAGGCGCGTCTTCCCGCCGACGGTCACCCACTGCATGCCGCGCTTCGCGAACTTCGGTTCGATGTGACGGGTGAAGGCGTCCGGCGCCTCGTAGTAGTGGTTGTCGGCGTCGAACAGCTGGAAGTCGATCGTGGTCATCCTTGGCCCCCTGTGAGATAGGCGCCGGGTAGCGCTCACCGAAAATGGTATCTCGTTCTAGTTTGTCGGGTCGAAGCCGCTCTAGGTTGTCGGCATGATCACCGACCACTTCCTCGTGACCGACCAGGTCGCCATCGTCACCGGGGCCGGACGCGGCATCGGGCGCGCCACCGCGCTGGCCCTCGCGGAGGCGGGTGCCGACCTCGTCATCAGCGCCCGTACGGCCGACCAGCTCGAGGAGGTCAAGCAACAGGTGGCGCGGCTCGGCCGCCGGGCCGTGTGCGTGACCGCGGACCTCAGCGACCTGACGACCCTGCCGGGCCTCGTCGAGACGGCGACCGGCGAGTTCGGACGTCTGGACATCGTCGTCAACAACGTCGGCGGCTCCTTCCCTCGACCGCTGCTCGAGACATCGGCGGCCATGTTCGAGAAGGCCTTCCATTTCAACGTCACGACTGCGCTCGAGCTGTCGAAAGCGGCGATCCCGGCGATGCTCGCGAGCGATCCCGCCGGCGGCTCGATCGTCAACATCAGCTCGGCGATCGGTCGGATGACCGACCGCGGATTCGCCGCGTACGGCACCGCCAAGGCGGCGCTCACCCATCTCACTCGACTGATGGCGACCGAGTGCGCACCGCGCATCCGCGTCAACGCGATCGCCGTCGGCTCGACGGCGACGAGCGCGCTCGACATGGTCCTCACCGACGACGGGCTCCGCACCGCAATGGAGGACAACACGCCCCTCCGCCGTCTCGGCGATCCGCTCGACATCGCCCTCGGGGTGCTCTACCTCAGCTCCCCCGCCGGCTCGTACCTCACGGGCAAGATCCTCGAGATCGACGGCGGCCTGAACGCGCCGAACCTCCTGTTGGGCCTGCCGGACCTGTAGACGAGCGTTCCGACGATCCGCCGGTCGGGCACGGCCGTCGGCGACTGACCCCACGCAGCAATCCGTGCTGGATGTGACGACTCACGTCACATCTGGCACGAATCTCGCCCCACATCGGACAGAAGCCGAGGTGATCGCGGGACCGATCACCCGCCGACGGTCGCGATCGTGGTCGACGACTGGGCGGCGGCCTGCGACTGCGCGTTGATGAGGCCCTCGATCCGAGCCTGCTCCGCCTTCGCCGTCGTCTGGCGAGCGAGCAGGTCCTTCGCCGCCACCGGCGTCACCACGTCGATCCGATCACCCTTCAGGCATCCGACAACGTCATCCTCGGTCTCACCCACGTCGATGCGATCCCTGCCGACGGCGAGATCGACGAACTCGGCCGTCGACCGATCGCCCAACACCGCGTCGACGATGCAATCGGTCTCGGTGTCGGTGAGACCGATGGCGTCGGCACTGATCCGGTAGAACGCCTCGAGCATCGTTCCGACGCTCGCGCCGTCGATGTCGGGTGCGGCGGAAGCGTTCGGAGTGCCCGGCGCCGCCGATGGATCGCGAGGGCTGTCGATCCGCGCCACCGACTCAGGTGAGGCACACCCGCGGGTCGTGGCCTCGACCGGCGGGAAGTCGTAGGGAAGGCTGTCCAGGCGCACGACGGGGGTCGACCCGAAGACCTCGGGAGTGACGATCCCCACCGTCGCGTCGACCGCACAGGCGGCCTCGGCCCAGGCGTAGCCCTGCAGCGCGTACTTGACCTGCAGGTACGTACGACCGAGCTCCTCACCGATCACGGCGGCCGGGTCGAGGCGCTCGACCGCGTTGGCGAGGACCTGCGCCGGCGTGTCGCTGAGCTCGAGAGCGTCGAGCGACTCCTGCGCCGTCTTGGGGGCGGAGTCGTCGTCGCCGGAACACCCGGCACCGAGCGACGCGCCGACGACGAGGACGGCGCCGCAGGCCAACAGACGGAGGACGGTGGAACGGGAAGTCGTGTTCACAGGGGACGACGATAGGTGAGCGGACGGATCGCGACTCCGGCACGCGCCGCCGGCCGACCACACGTACAGTTCCCGCGATGCCGCTGGTGAGCTTCGCCCGACACCTCGCCGACCTCGCGTCGGCCGCCCCCGCAGCGATCGCGGTCACCGACGATCGGCGCAGCGTCGACCGTCGTCGCCTCAACCGCGAGGCAGCAGCACTCGCCGATCGCCTCCGGGGCCTCGGTGCCGGCCCTGGCGACTTCGTCACGATCGCCCTCGGCAACGGCATCGAGTTCGTCGAGGCGTTCGTCGTGTGCTGGATGATCGGCGCCATCCCCCAGCCGGTGTCGTCGAAGCTGCCCGACGCCGAGCTCGACGCCATCGTCGAGCTCGCCGGTTCGGCCGTCGTCGTCGGTCGGGTCCACGCCGGCCGTCCTTCGCTGCCCACCTGGGACGGTGCCGCAGTCGCCGACGACGCCCCGCTCCCCGACTCGTCCACCCACGACGACGTCGTGTCGCCGTCGTGGAAGGCGCCGACATCGGGCGGCAGCACCGGTCGTCCGAAGCTGATCGTGCACGGCGACCCGTCGCTGCTCGACCCCGACGCCGAGCCCATCCTGCTGATCCAACGGGACGGGTGCCTCGTGATGCCCGGTCCGATGTACCACAACGGTCCGTTGTCCTGGACGCTGCTCAGCCTGCTCGCCGGGAACCACATCGTGGTCACCGACCGCTTCGACGCCGCACGAACGCTCGCGCTCCTCGAGCAGCACCGGGCGAACATGGTGTACCTGGTCCCCACGATGATGAAACGGATCTCCCGGCTCCCCGCCGAGGTTCGCGAATCCGCTGACCTCTCGGCCCTCCGAGTGGTGTGGCACCTTGCCGAGCCGTGTCCGGCCTGGCTCAAGGAGGAGTGGATCGAGTGGCTGGGGCCGAAGCGGATCTGGGAGCTGTACGCCGGCACCGAGAACCAGGCGTCGACCGTGATCCGCGGCGATCAGTGGCTCGAGCATCGTGGGTCGGTCGGGCGCGTGTCGTCCGGCGAGATGGCCGTGTTCGATGCCGACGGGGCCGCCCTGCCACCGGGAGAGGTCGGCGAGATCTACATGCGCCGAACTCCGGGCTCGCTCCTCCTACCGCTACGTCGGCGCCGAGCCCCGCACGATCGGCGATGGATGGGAATCGCTCGGCGACATGGGGTGGATGGACGCCGACGGCTTCCTCTACCTCGCCGACCGCAAGACCGACATGATCCTGAGCGGCGGCGCCAACATCTATCCCGCCGAGATCGAAGCCGCGCTCAACGAGCATCCGGCCGTCCTGTCCGCTGCGGTCATCGGCCTGCCCGACGACGATCTGGGCAACCGGGTGCACGCGATCGTCCAGTCCGACCCCGACGCGATCGACGACGGCGCGACCGATGCCGACGATCTGCGGAATCATCTCGGCGATCGACTGGTTCGCTACAAAGTGCCTCGGTCGTTCGAGTTCGTCACCGAACCGCTGCGCGACGAGGCCGGTAAGGTCCGCCGCAGCCAGCTGCGCGCGGACCGCGTGACACCGACACCGACCCCCTCCCAGGAGATCCAGCAATGAGCATCTACGACCACGGCATCCAGGCACTCAACGGCACCGACAATCTGCTGGGCGATGTGGCCGGCAAGACGGCCCTCTTCGTCAACGTCGCCTCCAAGTGCGGCTTGACCCCCCAGTACGAGCAGCTCCAGGCGCTCCAGGATCGCTTCGGTTCCGACGACTTCACCGTGGTGGGGTTCCCGTGCAACCAGTTCCTCGAGCAGGAGCCGGGCAGCGCGGACGAGATCGCCGAGTTCTGCAGTGTGAACTACGGCGTCACGTTCCCGCTGTCGGAGAAGATCGACGTCAACGGCGACGACAAGCACCCGCTGTTCGCCGACCTCGAAGCGGCCGCCGACGTCGCCGACGGTCATACCGGTGACGTGCGCTGGAACTTCGAAAAGTTCCTGGTGTCCGCCGACGGCGAGGTCGTCGGCCGGTTCGGCCCGACCGTGACGCCCGACGACCCCGCCATCGTCTCCGCCATCGAGTCGCAGCTGTCCTGAGGGGTTTTGTACTGCGAGGAACGACGCTGATGGCGTTCCTCGCAGTACAAAAGCCCGAGCGCCGCTTGGTTTCTTGACTGGTCGGTCAAGTAGCGTTTGTCGCCATGTACGAATGGTCTGACGAACACCTGATGCTGCAGCAGGCGATGCGCGACTTCATCGCCAAGGAGATCCTCCCCATCAAGGAGGAGCTCGAGCACGGCGACCTGCCGCCGTACGACGTGCTGCGCAAGCTGTACAAGACGTTCGGCATGGACGAGATGGCGCGGTCGACCTTCGCCAAGCGAATCGCCCACGAGAAGGCGATCGAGGCCGGCGAGCCCGTCGAGGACAAGCCGTCCCGCCACGGTGGCGGCGATGCCGGCTACACCCTCATCCCGATCATCGAGCTGTGTCGCCACTGCCCCGGCATGGTCACGGCCATGGGCGTATCGGTCGGCCTCACCGCGTCGGCGATCCAGTCCAAGGGCACGATCGCCCAGAAGGAACGTTGGGTCCCCGAGCTGCTCACCCTGGAGAAGGTCGGCGCGTGGGCGATCACCGAACCCAACAGCGGCTCCGACGCCTTCGGCTCGATGCTCTCGACCGCCCGCCGCGACGGCGACGAGTACGTCCTCAACGGCTCGAAGACCTTCATCACCAACGGCCCCTACGCCGACACCATCGTGTTCATCGCCAAGCTCGACGAGGGCAACGATCCGAAGGACCGCAAGGTGCTGTCGTTCGTGCTCGACGCCGGCACGCCGGGTCTCGTGCAGTCCAAGCCGTTGCGCAAGATGGGCATGCACTCGTCCCCAACCGGTGAGCTGTTCCTCACCGATGTGCGCGTCGGCCGCGACCGCCTCATCGGCGAGACCGAAGACGTGTCGAAGGGCGGCCGCGACGGCGCCAAGGCCACGTTCCAGCAGGAGCGCTCCGGCGTGGCGGCGATGGCGCTCGGCATCATCGAGCAGTGCCTCGAGGTCTGCGTCGAGTACGCCAAGGAGCGCGTCCAGTTCGGCCAGCGCATCGGAGACTTCCAGCTCATCCAGCAGAAGCTGGCGAAGATGGAGGTCGCTCGGATGAACGTGCAGAACCTGGTGTTCCGAACGATCGAGCTGTCGAAGGCCGGCGAGACCATGACGTTCGCCGAGGCATCGGCGATGAAGCTGTACTCCGCGCAGATCGCGACCGAGATCGCGCTCGAAGCGGTGCAGCTCCACGGCGGCAACGGCTACATGGCCGAGTTCCAGGTCGAGCAGCTCGCCCGCGACGCCAAGGTGCTGCAGATCTACGCCGGGACCGACGAGATCCAGACGGTCGCCATCGCCCGCTCCCTGCTGGCGTAAGCACCGTCACAGTCCCGAGCCCGCCGCCCGGCGGGAACGCGGCACAATGGGCGTGTGTTCATGCGCCAACGAGGCCCGGCCCTGAGGTTCCGTCTCTTCGGCACGCCCATCCGCATCGGCATCGGCTTCCCGCTCACGATCGTTGCCGTCCCCCTGCTCCTCCTGGGCGAGCGCGGTCGCGACCCCCGCTTCCTCCTCGCGTGGCTCGCGCTCGTCACCGTCTCGGTGCTCGTCCACGAGGGCGGTCACGTCGCCGCGCTGCGTATGTACGGCTTCCGCCCGGAGGTCTCGCTCAACACGTTCGGCGGCCTCACCTCCACCGAGGACACCGGCCACCTTCGCCCCTCCCGGTCCATCCTCGTCTCGCTCGCCGGGCCGGCCGCCGGCATCGCGCTCGGCATCACGATCGAGTCCGCGCTCGTGCCGATCGGCGGGCAGGGGGTGTTGTGGCTGCGCTCGGCCTCCTGGCTCGTGAACATCGGCTGGAGCGTCGTGAACCTCCTCCCGGTCATGCCGCTCGACGGCGGCCACGTGGTCCGGGAACTCGTCGAGGTGGCGTCGCGCCGACGGGGCGTCACCATCTTCTGGCTGGCCGCCGGCCTGACCACGGCAACGCTCACCGCCTGGTTCCTCGTGAGCCCCGGACACCGGTTCTGGGTGGCAATCGTGGCTGCCCTGATGGTCGCCACCAACATCCGCTACTTCGCGATCACCGAGCGCCAGCTCAAGGTGCAGGCGATCGACGTCGCCCACGAGCAGCTCATGGATGGCGACCTCGACGCCGGCATCGCCACCCTGCTCCCGGTCGCCCTCTCACACGAATCGGCGCTGGTGTCCGACCAGGCGTACACCACCCTGGCGTGGGCGCTCCTCCATCAGCGTCGCTTCGTCGACCTGTGCCAGCTCAACGCGTTCGCGGTTCCACGTTCAGCATCGAGACCTGCTCGACGGGGCGACGGCCTGGTACCGCGGCGACCTCTACGGCGCGTTCAACCACGTGTCGACGGCGCTGGCCGACGGTCGCGTCGAGCCGCCGGACACCTACTTCTCCCGCGTGTTCGGCCGCATCGGGGAGATGGAACGCCTGGCGCACCACATCTCGATGTTGCCGAGCGATGCATCGAACCGGGCAGCCATCCGACTGCGGTCAGGCCTCGCTGCGGCCGGCGCCTGACCCAACGTCGCCGGCGTCGCTCAGCGAACGATCATCGCCACGAGGGTGAAGTGGCAGACGCCCGCACCGACGGTGAGCGCGTGCCAGACCTCGTGGTAACCGAACACCGCCGGCGAGAAGTTGAGCCAGCGCTTGCCGAGGATCACGGCCCCGACGGTGTAGAGGATGCCGCCGCCGAACATCAGCAGCATGCGTCCGAATCCGAGTTCGGAGACGAGCTGCGGCAACGCGATCATCGCGGCCCAGCCCATGACCACGTAGAGCCATGACCCCGACTTCCCGCCGGCGGCCGTCACGCGGACCATCTTCATGATGATGCCGGCGAGCGCCGTGACCCACATGACCACGAGCATGGGGATGCCCCACACCCGCGGGAGTACCAACAGGCAGAACGGGGTGTACGACCCGGCGATCAGCACGAAGATCATCGAGTGGTCGGCCCGGCGCCACCACTTCACGGCGTTCTCGGAGTGGGCGAACAGGTGGTACGTGGAGCTGGTGAAGAACAGTCCCGCCATCGAGGCCCAGTAGACCGCGACAGCGACCCGGGCGGCAGCAGTCGTCGCGCCGGCAAGCAGCCAGAGACCGGCCGGGAGCGAGACGAAGAACGCGACCTGATGGATGCGGCCCCGCCACACGGGCTTCGGGCCGTAGGCACCGACGATGCGCATCTCCCGGACACGGGCCATCGCGCTGCCGAGATCCCCGGCGGTCGACGGTGCGTCCTGTGCCAACTCGCTTCCCGCCATCATGTCCCCTGCCGAATCCGATCCCCAGCCGCTCCGGTGGTCGGCCGGTGGAGCGAAGTTGTAGTGATAACACGCCGTGGCGAGGTCGCCAAGGGCATGATCGGCAGGTTCGGGAGGGTTCTGAGCAAGTTCATCGGCACGAGAGCGCGATGTCACCCGTCAGACGTCGACGGGACCCCGATCGGTCACGTCCGGCTGGCGGCCGGTGCGCAGGGGCGAGAGGGGGGCGTCGGCGAGCAGGATGCGTTCGCGACCAGTGACGGTACTTTGCATTCCTCGCCACCACGCCGCGGCCCCACCTCCACCGCCGGCATCGTTCTCAGCTTCGAACTGCGCCCACGAGGCCCAGGATGGGAACGACCAGATCAGGATGCACTCGTCGTCGGCGGCCATCGCCCGCCGGAACGCTCCGACCAATGACCAGCCGCCGGAGCGGTACGCCGCGATGCCGGTCGCTCGAACCTCCTCGAGCACGTCGCCGGCAGCACCGGGGCGACACCGGACGATCTCGTGGGCGTAGCCGGCGGCAGGATGGTCGCCCACACTGCTCATCAGCTCGCCGATCGAGGGCGACCAGTCAGGGGCGACGAGGATCCGGTCGAACCCACCGCTGCGGAACTCGGCCGCCTCGGCCCACCAGTCGGCGAGGGACGGATCCTGCAGGCCGGAGCCGGTCAGCTCCACCTCGAAGTTGCGGCCCAACGCCGCCCAGTCCTCGTACTCCCAGAGGTTCACGACCTGCGGCCAGCGCCCCGTCGAGCCGACCACGCCCCACACCCCGAAGCACAACTGGTTCCGCTCGACCCGGCCGACCGGACCCCAGTTCGCGGTCATGTGATACATGTACCTCGCCCGGTTGTGGCCGAGGATGTCGATGAACTCGTGGATGTAGACGCGGGGTCCTGGCACCCGGCCAACCTAGCGATGGGCGAAGGAGCATCGTGAGCCTGCGAGAGCGACTGCTGGAACTCGTCGTGAACACGACCGAGGAGTTCGTCGGGCGCTTCGCCCCCGGTTTCGACCTGCCCCACACCTTCGGCGGCCACCTCGTCGGGACCGACGCCGTCGCCGACGTGGCGTTCACACTCGGATGGCTCGGCGAGGCCGGCGTCGACACCATCGCCGGAGTCTCCATCGACGACGCCCTCCGCACCGTGCTCGCTCGCGTCGACGGCCCGGCGACCCACAGCTTCTTCTCGTACCGGATCGCCGAGACACTGGCGCGCTACGGCACCTTCGACGACAACCGGTTGTTGGACGGCATGCCACGCGCCCACGTCGAGAACCTGCGGATCGCCTGCGACAGCACCGAGCTGCTGCCGCTGCTCGACGGTCTGCTGCCTCGCAACTACCTGGCGGTGCTCGCTCGCTGCGAACTCGGCCGCGCCCGCCTCGGGATCCTCGACGACCCGGCGGTGCTCGACGACCTCGTCGCACGGACCGCGGACCTGCTCGCCGGCAACCCCCACGGCTACCTCGACGAGTCCCACGAGGGCGCCGGACGCTTCGACATCTACGCGGCGGACATCTACCTGTTCTGCGAGCCGTTGGCAGACCGCCTCGGCGACGTCTGGCAACGTGGAGCGCGCAACGCCGTCGACCTCGTCAGCAGGATTGCCACACCCGACGGGAACGCTGTCACCTGGGGTCGATCGACGGGCGCGCTGTCGATCGCGCTCACGATCGAGCTGGCGGCCCTGGCCGCCCACCACCACCTCACCGACGACCCGGAGCGGTGGGCAGCGCTCGCGACGGCGGCGACCGCGTCGATCGAACCGTGGTTCGCCAACGGCGTTACCACCGCCCACCAGCACCGGGCACCCGAGGACTATCGAGGACCTCAGCGGCGGCTGCAGATGACGTTCGACCTGCTCGGCAAGTTGGCCGACGCCGCCGTCCGACTCCCGAGCGAGACACCGGACAGGACGTTCGCGGCCCCGCCGGTGGACGAGCTGATCGAGCTGTCGGATCAGGCCGCGATCTGGAACGTCTCGAACGAGCAGATCGGGTTCGTGCTCCCGTTCGTGTCCGGCCGATCGAGCGACTACCTGCCCTCCCCCCGCCGACCGGGACTCTTCGAGACACCGGTCGACTCCGTGCTCGCGTGCTTCGTCCCCATCGCCCATGTCGCGCCGCGGCCGCTCCAGAGTCAGGGCCGGTTCGTTCCGGGCGAGGTTCCGGCGTCGATCGGACGAAGCGGCGACGGTCGGCTCCAGGTGACCCATGACTCATTCGTCGCGACGCTGCCCATCGACGGCGCACCCCACGGTCCCCAGCGCTTGGCGGCGCGACGCGACGCGACCTACCGACTGGACGGGGGGTCGCTCCAGGTCGAGGAGCACCTGACGTTCGACGAGGCTCCGGCTGCGGTCAGCCTGCTCATCCCGTCGACAGTCGACCGGCCGCTCCGCGTCAGCGCCGACGGACCGGTGCGCGTCGGCACCACTGCCGTCGACGGCATGAAGGAATGGCAGGGAGCGTGGAGTGCGCTGGATGCCGTCACCGAGATCGAGATCGAACCGTCGACCGCCGTCTCGTTCGAGTGGAGCGTGACTCCCAAGTCGCGGGTGAGCCTGACATCGCCCGACGCCGGTTACGTGCGCACGGTGTACGACCCGATCTCCGATCGACTCGCCGGACGCATCGTCGAACGACCGTGGACGTCGGTACGCGATGCCACCGACGTCGCCCACATCCACTGGCCCGAATGGTGCTTCGGCTACGGGACCAGCCTCGAGGACCACACCCGCATCGCGGCCCGGTTACGGCGGCAAGGGACGCGAATCGTGTGGACGCAGCACAACCTCACGCCGCACCTCGACGAGCCCGACGTCTACGACCCGATCTACCAGGTGTGGGCCGACGCATGCGATCTCGCGATCCACCACTCGCAGTGGGGGCTCGAGCAGGTCACCGAGCGCTACCGGTTCGGCGAGCACTGCCGTCATGACGTCATCCCCCACCCCCACTTCGGGTCGTCGCTCACCGCGTCCATCGGCCTCGATCGTGACGACGCCGCCGAGCGCCTCGGTCTCTCCACCGGCACCGACGGACCGGCCATCCGGATCGGTGTCATCGGAGCGCCGCGTAAGGAGAAGTCGCTGGAGCTCGTGATGGACGCGGTCCGCCGGAGCCACCGCGACGACATCGAGCTGGTGGTCTGGTCGATGTCCTTCACCGACGTCGCGCCCGACGACCCCCGCATCGTGGCCTCGGTGTACGAGAACGTCGACCGCGACGTCTACGACCTCCGCCTCGCCGCCTGCGATGCGATCGCCCTCCCCTTCAGCGGCCACACCATGCTCGGAACCGGCACGACCTCCGACCTCGTCGCCGCCGGCATCCCCGGTCTCGTGTCGGACTGGCCCTACCTCTCCGAGCATCTCGACGGACTCGGCATCGCGATGGGGGTCACCGTCGACGACTGGACCGCAGCGATCGACACGCTCACGCCTGCGGCCCTTGCCGCGGCCGCGACGCACGCCCCCGACCTGCAGGCTCGCTACGATCCGGCGCGCATCGGCCTGGCAACCGCCATCGCCATCGAAGCCCTGGGAGTGCACCGTGCCTGAGCCGACCGACACGACGTCCGGCACGAACCTGGTCGACCGCCTCCGGCCCAACCGCCGTATCACCGGGATGTCGGCGATCCTCCTGCCGTTCACGGCGAGCGGTGAGGTGGACTGGTTCGGCTTCGAGGGCCACGTCGAACGCACCCTGGCAGCCGGACTCGCTCCGGCCGTCAACATGGACACCGGCTACGTGCAGGCGATCGATCCTGCAACCCGCAGCGCGGTGCTCCAGCTCACCGGCGAGCTGTGTGGCGACCGTCGGTTCGTCGCCGGCGCCTTCGTGGCCGATGCACCCGGCGACCCGTTCGACGCCGCCGGCTACCGGGCCGCGGCGACCGAGATCGTCGAGGCGGGCGGGACTCCGGTCGTGTTTCCGTCATGGGGGCTCCACGAGCTCGACGAACGCGGATGGGTCGACGTCCAAGCGGCCCTCGGAGCCGACATCGGCGAGTTCATCGGGTTCGAGCTGGGGCTCATGTTCGTGCCGAACGGACGAATCGCGTCACTCGACGGGTATCGCGAGCTGATGGCCGTGCCGGAGTGCATCGGCGCGAAGCACTCGTCGCTCTCCCGTCGCCTCGAGTGGGACCGGCTCGCGATCCGCGATGCCGAACGTCCTGACTTCATGGTGCTCACGGGCAACGACCTCGCCATCGACATGGTGATGTGGGGCTCGGACTACCTCCTCGGTCTGTCGACATTCGCGCCCGACGCGTTCGCCCTGCGGGATCGCATGTGGCTCGACGGTGACCCGTCGTTCTACGAGCTGAACGACGTGCTCCAGGAGCTGGGTGCCTTCACCTTCCGGCACCCGGTCCCGGGCTACCGCCACGACGCGGCGATGTTCCTGAAGGCCCGAGGGTGGATCGACCACGACGGTGTGCTCGGCGGGGCTGTCGTCCGGCCGGACAGCGACCGCGAAATCCTCGTCGACCTCGCCCGGCGCATCGAGGGGTGGGTCTCGTGACCGAGCCTGACGTGACCGCAAAGGTGCGGTACCCACAGGTCAAGAAGATGGCGTCGCCCGGCGCGCTCCGTTCCCGACTGGCCGAGTTGGAGCTCGAAGTTCCCGTTGATGAGGCGGTGGAGTCCGCCGGGCCCTTGGCGTCCGCCTTCGTCGTGAACGACAGCTCCGGGCCACGCACCGTCGGCAATCGGTTCGCGATCCTCCCGATGGAGGGCTGGGACGGCACGACCGGTGGCGGACCGACCGAGCTGGTGGAGCGGCGCTGGAAGCGCTTCGGTCACGGTGGCGCCAAGCTCGTGTGGGGCGAGGCCACGGCCGTGATTCCCGACGGTCGAGCCAACCCCAACCAACTGGTGATGTCGGAAGGGAACCTCGCCGACGTCGGCGTGTTGCGAGCCGCGCTGGTCGCCGCCCACCGCGACCGGTTCGGCGCCACCGACGACCTGCTCGTGGGCCTCCAACTCACCCATTCCGGTCGGTGGTCCCGCCCCAACGGTGCCCCCGAACCACGATTGGCTCACGCCCACCCCCTGCTCGCCGGACGGACCGCTCCGGGTGCGACCGTGTTCACCGATGACGAACTGCGCGGCCTGGTCGACGTGTACGTCGCGGCCGCGGTGCGGGCACAGCGAGCCGGCTTCGACTTCGTCGACGTGAAGCACTGCCACGGGTACCTCCTGCACGAACTGCTGACGGCTGTCGATCGCCCCGGCCAGTTCGGTGGGTCGTTCGACGGGCGAACGCGTTTCTTCCGCACCGTCGTCGAGCGCATCCGCGTCGAGGCCCCGGGCCTGGCGGTCGCGTTGCGACTGTCGGCCTACGACTTCGTGCCGTTCGCTCCCGGTGAGGGGCGTGTGGGCCGGGCGGACGAACTCGGGACGGGGCCGCGACCGTTCGGGGGCGACGCCACCGGGACCGGGGTCGACCTCACCGAGACCCACGCGATGCTCGACCTGTGCAGCGAGCTCGGTGTCGGACTGGTGTCGATCACCGCCGGCAGCCCGTACTACAACCCGCACATCCAACGGCCGGCGTACTTCCCGCCCAGCGACGGCTACCTGCCACCAGAGGACCCGCTGGTCGGCGTGGTGCGCATGATCGACGCCACCCGCGAACTCCAACGACGCCACCCTGGAATCGCCGTCGTGACCGGCGGCATGTCCTACCTGCAGGACTGGATCGCGGACGTGGGCCAACACCTCGTCGCCGACGGGTCGGCGACGTCGATCGGTCTGGGCCGGATGGCGCTCTCCTATCCCGACCTCCCCGCCGACGTCCTCGCGGGCAACGACCTCGATCGCCGCCTCGTCTGCCGCACACTCAGCGACTGCACCACGGCGCCTCGCAACGGCCTGATCTCGGGATGCTTCCCGCTCGACGACTTCTACAAGGGTCGCCCCGAACGCATCGAGCTCGCCGAGATCAAACGACGGCTCCGCACCTCATCGGGGGATTGACGCGCCAGATTTCGTTCTTCACATTGGGTCCGGACACGACGGGCCTGGAAGCTCGTCGGGCGCAACGGAAGGGCGATCGATGTTGATGGCAATGGACTTCGTGATGGCGCGGCTGCGCGGCGGTCGGGACGGCGACCAGGGATCGGCGATCGTCGAGTACTCGCTGCTCCTGGCGTTGATCTCCGTCGCCTGCATCGGAGCGGTGCAGAAGTTCGGCATCGAGGTCAGCAACGTCTTCCAGACGGTCACCGACGCGCTGTAACGGGGCCCGCGGTGGAACTCACTGATCGGCCGTCGACTCCCGACTCGGTGCGACGACGTCGAGGCGCAGCGACTGCTCGCCACCCTTGATCACGTAGTTGGTCGAGTCGAACGGAACTCGTGCCCACGGCGACTCGATGCGGGGGTAGTCGGCGATCGGCTGCTCGGTACCGTTCACCGTGAGCGGAGCGTCCCACCCGAAGGTGATCGGGCCTTGCGACGGCGAGTTCCAACTCACGTCGAACGCCGTCGAGAACACGGTGGGATCGCCCAGGGGGCGGATCTCGGGCTCGTTCGATGTGATCGCCTTGCGGAACTCCTCGAACGAGCCGTCCGCACCCTTCGAGCCGATCTCGGTGATCCACACATTGTTCGGCCCACCGTCGGCGATCAGCTCGAACGGCTTCTCCAGCCCGTTGGTGTCGAACGCCTCGGTGTCGTAAGTGACCCAGTTCGGGTCCCGCCACGAGTACAGGGCGAGGTACTCGTCGCCGAGGCGGGCGAACGTCCAGTGGTCGGAGCGGACCAGCTCGTCGAACTTCTCCTGGGGAAGGTAGGCGTGGGTGTACTCCTGATAGCTGCCCTGGAGCACGTCCTTGCTCGCGAACAGGGGCGCGTAGATCGAGATGTTGACGTTGCGCACCTGGGCGCTGCGCGGCAGTGACGCGTTGCCCGTCCAATCCTCGGTGTTCTCGTGCCACGGCACACCCGGCTCCGTCGCCACCCGCGGGTGGGTCGTGAACACCTGCGCGTCGGGCGAGAACGTCGCCTGCCACACGTGGTGCTGCTGGCTCGCCTGACCCTTCCGGAAGTCCTGCACCGTCGAGAGCATCGCCCCGCCACTGCGCCACGTGTACGTGTTCGCCTCCGACAGCAGCCCGATGTTGAGCTGCGGAGCGAGTGAACGGGCCAGCGACCGGACGGTGTCGGGCGGGGCGGCCTTCACGATCGCCTCGAACGGCTTGAAGTCGCTGAACAGCTCCGTCTGCCAGAGGTTGTACTTCGTCATCTCGTTCGTCGTCTCGACGACCGTCTGCCACGGCGTGAGCGCGGCCATCCCCCACCAGGTCATCAGGTTGTCGGGATCGTCGAACGCCAGCCCCTGCGGCCCTTCGGGGTTCGGCACGACCTCGGTCAGCGGGTCGACCTTCAGGGAGTGACGCGCCATCTCGACGACGCCACCCACGTTGCCCTTCGCCGGGGCCTCGCCCTGGTCGGCGATGATCTCGCCGAGCACAGCAGAGGGCCGGTACTTCGTCGCGCTCGCCATGAACACGGCGCCGAGCGAGGACTGATACGGCAGGTCGGTGTCGTCGAGCACCAGCTTCGACACGTCCCAGGTGTCCTCGTCGAGGGCGGTCATCTTGTCCTTCTTGTACGTCCGGCCGTGCGTCGCTCCGAACGCGCCGTCGAAGGTGTGCGACGCCATGTCGTAGAGCACGAGGTCGCTGGCGATGGCGCCGCGGGTGGCGAGTGTTTCGTCGTCGGAGAACTCGGCGAGCGCGACCGTCGCCTCGAGGTCCTCCTGGTAGTACACGTTCGAGTACCACTCGCTGAACCCGTAGCGGGCGCGCTGTTCGACCCACCTCTCGATCAGCGGCTGGGCGTGAGCCATGTGGTCGCGGCCGGTCGTGCCGTCGTTGGTGAAGGTCTCGTCGGGGAACGCCTGCCCGGCGAGGTACTCGATCGTGTGGAACAGGATCTGGTGGTTCTCCGACCAGTACCAGCGCTCGTCGACGATGCCCGCCGGCTGGGGCTCGTCGTACCAGTACTTGAAGGCGAGGATCAGTCCCTTCATGTGCTCCCGGGTCTCCGGGGAGAGGCGCTCACCACGATCGGCCCGATACCAGAGGTTGAGCAGGGCGATCATGTCGAAGTCGGTCGTGTCGGTGAACGTCGCGAACCGTTCGTCGATCGTCGCCAGTTCGCCGGGAGCCAGGTCGACCGTGGTGGTCTCAGGGACAGCGGCGAGGCGGGCCACGGCCCGCCACACCTTGTCGCGGCTCGCATCGTCGCCCAGCTCGACCTTGGCCGCCACAGCGAGATAGTCGTCGGACCTGTCGGCGAACCCCGAGCTCACGTCGCCCGCCGAGCCGTCGGTCGTGGTGGTCGTGAGTCGGCAGCATCGTCATCGTCACTCCCGGAGCTGCACCCGGTGAGGCACAGCGCCCCTACCAACAGCACGACCATCGAGGTCCTGAGTCGTCGCTTCATGGACGGCGACGCTAACCGGCCATGACGTTCGGGCACGGCCTCCCCGTGGTACGGCCTCGGCTCGCCTTCGTCGGGGTTGGGTAGCTTGACCTCCGTGGCCCACGTACCTCTCCGCATCGGCGTGATCGGCATCGAGCATCTCCACGTCTTCGAGATGGTCGACGGGCTGGTGAACGCCGGGGCCGCGACGATCTGCCACTCCGCTGCCGACGGCCCGCTGACGTCGATGTACGAAGGATGGCGGACCGACTCCGAGCGGAGGTCGGTGTACGGCGTGCTGGGCGACGACTCGCTCGACCTGGTGGTGCTCGCCGACGTTCCCGCCGAACGAGGCCACCTCGCCGCCGACGCCCTTGTCGCCGGACGCCACGTGCTCACCGCCAAGCCGGCCGTCACGTCGCCGGACGAGCTCGATGCCATCGACGACGCGGTGCGGTCGTCCGGTCGTCGATGGTGGGTGTTCTTCTCCGAGCGCCTCTGCAACCGGGCGATCACCGAGGCGATCCGCCTCGTCCACGCCGGTGCGATCGGCGAGCTCGTGGCCGTGGCCGGTGCCGCTCCGCACACCCTCGCGGCCGACAGCCGGCCGGGGTGGTTCTTCGACCGCGATCGCTCGGGAGGCATCCTCGTCGACCTCGCCGCCCACCAGGCCGACCAGCTCCTCGCGGTCGCAGGGCCGGGTTCGACCGAGGTGCTGGCAGCGACGGTCGCCAACGTCGCGACGCCGACGCACCCCGGCTTCCAGGACCTCGGTCGGATGTCGTTGCGGCACACGACGGCCGACGGTCGGGTCGTGTTGAGCGATCACCACGTGGACTGGTTGTCGCCGGCCGGCCTCGGCACCTGGGGGGACGTCCGCCTGACGTTCACCGGCACCACCGGCAGCATCGAAGTGCGGTCGAACATCGACGTCGCCGGCGCACCCGGCGGGGAGCACCTGATCATCGTCGACGCCGACTCGGCCCGCCGGGTCGACTGCTCGGACGTGAGGATCGACTGGGCGCAGCGACTCCGCGCCGACATCGAACTGGGAACGGACAGCTTCATGGACCACGACCACACCGTCGCCGCCTGCCGCCTCGCCCTCGCGGCCCAAGCCCACGCCGAGGCCGACCGATGAGCCGGCTCCGGGTCGGGGTCGCCGGGTTGGGCATCGGACAGGCGCACCTGCTCGCCTACGTGCTCGACCCCGAGCGGTTCGAGGTGGTCGCCATCGCCGACCCCGATGACCGCCGGCGGTCGCGGGCCGAGGCCGACTGGGGCGTCGCCGGGGTCGCGACCTTCGAGGAACTCCTCGACCTCGACCTCGACGTCGTCGACCTGTGCACCCCGCCGAACCTCCACGAGCCTCAGTGCATCGCCGCACTCGAGTCGGGTCGACACGTCATCTGCGAGAAGCCCCTGGTGAGCACGTTGGACGCGCTCGGCCGGCTGGAGACAGCCGAGGCCGCCTCGCCGGGGAGGCTGATGCCGATCTTCCAGTACCGGTTCGCGCCGGGCATCGCCCGGATGAAGGCCGTGGTCGACGCCGGCTTGTGCGGTGCGCTCCGGCTCGCGACCTCCGAGACCTCGTGGTTGCGCGGCGACGACTACTACGCCGCCCCGTGGCGGGGAACCTTCGCCGGCGAGGGCGGGGGCGCCGTGTTCGGTCACGGCACCCACGCCCACGACCTGCTCAGCTTCGTCGCCGGCCCGCTGGTGTCGATCTCCGGGCAGGTGGCCACCCTCGTCAACGACATCGAGACCGAGGACACCGCGACCGGATTCGGCGCGGTCGCCGACGGCGGGCTCGTCTCGATGGCCGTCACACTCGGCTCGATCCGCGAGATCACCCGACTGCGCTTCAGCTTCGAGCACGTGAGTGCGGAATCATCGGTCGAGCCCTACGAACCGGGCAACGAGCCCTGGACGTTCGACTGGGCATCGGCCGAACTCACCGCCGAGGCGGACGCCCTGTGGGCGTCGATGGCGGAGACGCCGAGCGGTTTCAGCGGTCAACTCGCGGCGTTCCACCACGCCGTGACGACTGACGGCGACCTGCCGGTCACGCTCGCGGACGCCCGCCGGGCGTTGGAGCTGGTCACCGGTTGGTACGAGTCGGCACGCACCGGACGCCCCGTCGAGCTCAGCGGCAGGTAGAACGCGTTCTCGTTTTCCTCTAGCCTCGCCTGCCATGCCTGCTCTTCTGACCGAACGCGATGGCCACTCGCTCATCGTCACGCTGAACCGTCCGGAACGACAGAACGCCATCAACGGCGAGATGCTCGTCCGCCTCTACGACGCCTGTGTCGAGGCCGACACCGATCCCGACATCCGCACCCTGATCCTCACCGGTGCGGGCGGCAACTTCTGCTCGGGCGCCGATCTCAAGGAGATGGCCGGCGGCCATCAGGGCGACGCCGCCGCCGACGAGATCGACGTGCAGGGCCGCCTCGCCGCCGACGGCGACCTTCCGTGGAAGGCCCTCCTCCGCACGTGGCGCCCCGCCGTCCCGATCATCCTCGCCGCCGAGGGCACGGCCATCGCCGGTGGCACCGAGTTGCTCGGCGCCACCGAGATCCGCGTCGCCGGGGCGAGCGCGAAGTTCGGCATCAGCGAGGTCAAGTGGTCGCTGTACCCCATGGGCGGTTCGGCCGTCCGCATCCCGCGCCAGATCCCCTACGCCCGCGCCGCCGAGCTGCTGCTCTGCGGCAACCACATCACGGCGCAGGAGGCCCACGCTCTCGGTCTCGTCAACCACGTGGTCGAAGACGGCAAGGCGCTGGAGAAGGCGCTCGAGATCGCCGGCGTCATCAACGCCAACGGCCCGCTGGCCGTGAAGTCACTCCTCAAGACGTTGCGCGAGACCAACGGCATGGAGGAGACCGAAGCCCTCACCTACGAGTTCAGCTACGGCTGGGACGTGTTCGGCTCCGAGGATGCCAAGGAAGGGCCACGAGCCTTCAAGGAGAAGCGCACCCCCAACTTCATTGGAAGATGAACGGCCAGGGCAAGTGACGAGGCACCGCGCACCGGTGAGATCGAAGGAGAACTGACATGAAGCTCGGACTCACGTGGGGGTACTGGGGCGCTCTGCCGCCCGGCAACCTCGTCGAACTGACCCAGGAAGCGGAGCGCCTCGGCTTCGACTCGGTGTGGTCGGCCGAGGCGTGGGGCTCCGACGCGTTCAGCCCGCTCGCCTACCTCGCCGCGCACACGTCGACGATCAAGCTGGGCACCGGCGTGGTGCAACTCTCCGGTCGCACGCCGACAGCTGCCGCGATGCACGCCATCACCATCGACCACTTGAGCCAGGGCCGCCTCATCCTCGGTCTCGGCGTCTCTGGACCGCAGGTCGTCGAGGGCTGGTACGGCCAGCCGTACCGCAAGCCGCTCGCTCGCACCCGCGAGTACGTCGAGATCATCCGCAAGGTGCTCGCCCGCGAGGAGCCGCTCGAGTTCCAGGGCGAATTCCACCAGCACCCCTACCGCGGCGAGGGCTCCACCGGATTCGGCAAGCCCCTCAAGGTCATCACCCATCCGTTCCGTCGGGAGATTCCGATCTTCCTCGGCGCCGAGGGCCCCAAGAACGTGACGATGACCGCGGAGATCGCCGACGGCTGGCTGCCGCTCTACTACTCGCCGTTCCGCCAGGATGTGTACGCCGACTACCTCAAGGACGCGAAGCCCGGGTTCGAGGTGACGGCGATGGCGAACATCACGATCACCGACGACATCGAAGCCGGCCTGTACCCGGTGAAGGCGGCGCTCGGGTTCTACATCGGGGGCATGGGCGCCAAGGGCAAGAACTTCCACACCGACCTCATGGCCCGCATGGGCTACGAGGACGAGGCCTACCGCATCCAGGACCTCTTCTTCGAGGGCAAGCGCGACGAGGCCATCGCCCTCGTCCCCACCGAGTTCGCCGACGAGATCTCCCTCGTCGGCCCGCCCGGCCGCATCAAGGAGCGCCTCGAGGTGTGGAAGGACTCGCCGGTCACCACCGTCACGATGTACCCGTCGTCGCCCGACCAGCTTCGCCAGGCCGCCGAGATCATCCTGTCTTGATGGCCTCGGCCACCTCGCTGAGGCTCGCCCCTTCGTCCCTCAGGCGCTTCTAGCGCTTCGGTACCTCGGCGCCCTGATGGCCTCGGCCACCTCGCTGAGGCTCGCCCCTTCGTCCCTCAGGCGCTTCTAGCGCTTCGGAACCTCGGCGCCCTGATGGCCTCGGCCACCTCTCCGGTGGCTACGCGCCGGGACGGTGCGCCATGAGTTCGATCTCGACACGGGCTCCGAGCGGAAGCGACGCAACGCCGATCGTGGTGCGCGCCGGGTAGGGCTCGGCGAACATCTCGGCGTAGACCGCGTTCATTGCCGGGAAATCGTCCATGTCGACGAGGAACACGTTGGCCTTCACCACGTCGTCGGGCGTGAGCTTCGCGGCGTCGAGCACTGCCCACAGATTGGCGAACACCTGCCGGGTCTGGGCGCCGATGTCACCTTCGACGAGCTTGCCGGTCGTGCTGTCGAGCGGTGTCTGCCCGGAGCACACCACGAAGAACCCCGCATCGACGGCGTGCGAATAGGGACCGACCGCGACGGCACCAGCCGCAGTGTGAGCGACGCGGGTGGACGGGCTGGGGACGGGCATCGGGGCCTCCGGAGGTCTCGTGATCAGGGCTGCTTGCGGGACAGGCTGAGAGCGAAGTCGCCCGCCGGATCGGTCCACCATCCGATGAGCTCGAGGCCAACAGCAGCGAGCTCGGATCGGACACCGTCGGCACGGAACTTGGCACTCACCTCGGTGAGCATCTCCTCACCTGCCTCGAAGTCGACCACAAGACCGAGCTCGGCAACGGTCACCCGCTGGGTCGTCGTCGACCGCAGCCACATCTCGATCCACTCGGCCTCGGAGTTCCATCGGGCCACGTGCTCGAACGTGTCGAGCTCGAAGTCCGAACCGAGCTCCCGGTTGACGACCGCGAGCACGTTGCGGTTGAACGCCGCCGTGACTCCCGACGGGTCGTCGTAGGCGGTGACGAGCCGATCGACGTCCTTCACGAGATCAGTGCCGAGCAACAGCGTCTCGCCGGGATCGAGCGTTGCTGCCATGGACGCCAGCAGGCGGGCGTGTGGCTGCGGCGGATAGTTGCCGACCGTACCGCCGAGGAACGCCAGGAGGCGACGGCCTCCCTTCGGCAGCTCGGCCAGGTGGCGGTCGAAATCGCCGACCACGGCGTCGATGGCGAGGCCCGGGTACCGGGTGGCCAGCTCGTTCGCGGCGGCGCGCAACGCGGAGGGGCTGACGTCGAACGGGACGTAGCGTCGCAGACGGCCCGTCGCGTCGAACGCGTCGAGCAGGACCCGGGTCTTGTCCGACGACCCCGACCCCAGCTCCATGAGCGTGTCGGCGCCGGACAACTCGGCGATCTCGGTGGCCGCGCCACGCAGCGCCGCCCGTTCGGCCTCGGTCGGGTAGTACTCGACGAGGCGGGTGATCTTGTCGAAGAGCTCGCTGCCGGCCTCGTCGTAGAACCACTTGGGCGGGAGGTGCTTGGGCGAGGCCGTCAGCCCCTCGGCGACGTCGGCGCGCAGGGCGGCCCGGATGTCGTCGGGGCCGAGGTGGTTGGTCTCGGTGATGAGCGAACCGCTCGACTCGCTCATGCGTCGGCCGCCAGTCGAACCCCGCCGAACGCCCAACGTGAACCCGGCGGGAAGAAGTTGCGGTAGGTCGCCCGGGTGTGGCCATCGGGGGTGATGCACGCGCCACCGCGCAGCACCATCTGGTTCGACATGAACTTGCCGTTGTACTCGCCGACGGCGCCCGGGGCGGGTCGGAAACCGGGATAGGCGACGTAGGGGCTGGCGGTCCACTGCCACACGTCGCCGCACCACTGCCGCACCGAACCGTCGCTCGGGCCGGCCGGCGGGGACGGCTGCCAACCGATGCGAGGTGCCGCCTCCGTGGCCGAGCCGCTTGCGACGACCGCGTGTTCCCACTCGAACTCGGTCGGCAGACGGGCGCCGGCCCAGGTCGCGAACGCATCGGCCTCGTAGTGGCTCACATGACACACGGGCTCGGCGTGGCGCACCGGGCGCGGGCCCATGAGGCCGAATCGAGACCACGGAGCGGAGGCGTCCTCGGTGCCCAGGTCGCCGCGGCGCCAGTAGAGGGGGGCAGTCCAGCGCTGTGCCTTGACGGTCGCCCAGCCGTCGGAGAGCCACAACTCGGGCCGCTCGTAGCCGTCGTCGGCCATGAACTCGAGCCACTCGCCGCACGTCACGAGCCGATCGGCCAGGCGGTACGGCTCGAGCCACACGCGATGCCGGGGGCCCTCGTTGTCGTACGCGAACCCCGAGCCATCGTGTCCGACCTCGACCAGCCCGCCGTCGAACTCGAGCCACGAGACCGGGAGCGTCGCGGGATCGGCGCCGCTCGGTGGCGACGCCGGAGGTCGGTAGGCCACGCGGGTGGGGTTGCACGACAGCACGTGCTTGATGTCCATGAGCAACAGCTCCTGGTGCTGCTGCTCATGGTGGAGACCCAGTCGAACGAGACCGGCGACCTCGTCGGACACACCGCCGTCGAGGAGCACCACCATCGCGTCGTCGACGACCTGGCGGTAGGCCGTGACCTCGCCAACGCCGGGACGGCTGATGAGCCCCCGCTCAGCCCGCGGGTGCCGGGGCCCGACGGCCTCGTAGTAGGAGTTGAACAGGTAGTCGAACCCGCTGTCGTAGACCCGGTAGCCGGGTTGATGGTGCCCGAGGACGAAGGTCTCGAAGAACCACGTCGTGTGCGCACGATGCCACTTGGTGGGACTGACGTCGGGCATGGACTGCACCGTCTGGTCCTCGGCGCCCAGCGGCTCGGCCAACCACTCGGTGGTGGAGCGCACACGGCGGTACTCCGCGGCGAGGTCGGACCGGATGTCGCTCTGTGTGCTCGGCATGGAATCTCCCCTGCTCAGGATGCTGCCGCGAGGCCTCGTTCGAAGAACTCGAGCGCGTCGTCGACCGTGGTGACGGCGGACCGCTCGAGGGCTGCGCCGTACGGCTCGTTCCAGAAGCCGCCGACGGGGGGCGGCGACCAGGGGCCGACGTACAGGTAGGGCTCCACTCGGCCGGAGTCGCCGGCGTCGCCGGGCGACCCGCCGAAGTTGATCTCACCGATCGAGCACGCAAGGTCGAAGTGCTCAGGCCACAACTGCACGACCGACGGATGGAGGGCGGCGTGTCGGTGGCGGAACTCCTCGAGCGCGGTGTCGACGAACCGGAACCACTCGGCGATCGTCGCCGCCGCTGCTCGATCGACGGCGAGCGGAGCGTCGGGATGGCCGGCGGAGGTGGCGACGAAGACGCCGGTATCGGCGTCGGGCGGCAGGCCGACCAGGGCTGCGGCCGCCTCCAACGTGGTGATGTCGTGCCAGGACTCGCCATCCCCATCGTGGTCGACCACGAGGAACATGCCGTCGACACGGATGCGGCGCCGAACCCCGTCGACGACGTGTTCGGGCTGGCCGAATCCGCCGGCGGTCCGACGGAGACCGATGCGGCCCGTGGCGCGCTGCAGATCGGGCGCGAGCACCCGCTCGGCCAAGGTGTGGAACGCGGCGCGGGTGGAGACGAGCGTGGCGACATCGGCCACCGTCGAGAGCATGGGGAGGTCGTACCCGGACATGACGAGAGCCTTACATGAACCCCTGACATTGCCCCTTACAGGACGGAGAACAGTTCCCCCGGGTACCGGGACGGCCCCGTCCCCACCGTCACCGAGGCTGTCGGAGGGCCAACCTAGAATCCGCCGAACACGCGTTCCAGCAGTCCGTCGCTGCCGGTCCGCGACCCCCGATTGCAGCTGGAGTGCCCCATGCCCTCACAAGGCGACCTGTTCGAGACCAACTTCGCACGCGAGGTCATCGAGATCCCCGTACAGCAGGAGATGAGTGAGTCGTTCCTCGCCTATTCCCTGTCGGTCATCACGTCGCGAGCCATCCCCGACGTCCGCGACGGCCTCAAGCCCGTGCAACGCCGGATCCTCTATTCCATGTCGTCCATGGGCCTTCGGCCCGACCGCCCCCACCGCAAGTGCGCCGGCGTCGTCGGCGACACGATGGGCAAGTACCACCCCCACGGCGACGGCTCCATCTACGACGCGCTCACCCGCATGGGCCAGACGTTCTCGCGCAACGTGTGCCTCGTCGATCCCCACGGCAACTTCGGCACGCTCGACGACCCGCCCGCCGCCTACCGCTACACCGAGTGCCGCTTGTCAGAGGCCGCGATGGAGCTGTTGGCGGAGATCGACGAGGAGACCGTCGAGTTCCGCGCCACGTTCGACGGCGAGCGCGAGGAGCCGATCTACCTGCCGGCGCGCCTACCGAACCTGCTCGTCAACGGCACGACCGGCATCGCGGTCGGCATGGCCACCAACATGCCGCCCCACAACCTCGTCGAGGTCTACGAGGCGATCAAGCTGGTGATGACCAAGCGCCGCCCGAAGCCCACCGTCGAGGAACTCCGCGCCGTGCTCCCCGGCCCCGACCTGCCGTCGGGGGGCATGATCATCGACGACTCGATCGACGAGGCCTACGCGACCGGTCGTGGCACGTTCCGGATGCGGGCGACCGCAGAGATCGTGAACATCACCAAGACGCGCCAGGGCATCGTCGTGACCGAGCTGCCGTACATGGTCGGGCCCGAGCGCATCGTCTCGCGTATCCAGGAGTTGGTGAACACGGGCAAGCTCGTCGGCGTCTCCGACGTGAAGAACCTGCAGGACCGCCGCACCGGCATGAACATCACGATCGAGTGCAAGCCGGGCGTCAACGCCAAGGCGATCCTCACCGAGTTGTACCGCCTCACTCCGATGGAGGAGTCCTACGGCGTCAACAACGTCGTCCTCGTCGAAGGCGTTCCCACCACGGTCGGCATCTGGGACCTCTGCAACTACTACGCCGAGCATCGCCTCGACGTGGTGCGCCGCCGCACCACCTACCGCCTGGGCCGCGCCCGCGACCGTCTGCACATCCTCGAAGGCCTCCTGATCGCCCTCGACGCGATCGACCTCGTGATCTCGATCATCCGCTCCTCGCAGGATGCCGCCGAGGCTCGCACCCGACTCATGGAGCAGCTGTCGCTGAGCGACATCCAGGCGAGCCACATCCTCGACATGCAGCTGCGCCGCCTCACCGCGCTGGAGAAGCTGAAGCTCGAGCAGGAGGTCGCCGAGCTGCGCGACCTCATCGTCGACTACGAGAAGATCCTCGACTCCGAGCAGCGTCAGCGCACCATCGTCCTCAAGGAGCTCGAGGACATGGTGAAGCGGTTCGGTTCGCCTCGCCGCACCCGCATCATTCGCCCCGACCAGATCGACGACGTGTCGCTCGAAGCCATGCTCGACGACCCCGAGGGGATGACCGACGACCCGTGCGCCGTGACACTCACGGCGTCGGGCCTCGTGGGTCGTGAGCCCGCGGAGGGTCCGAAGCAGGCGACGTTCGGGCGCCACGACGTGCTGCGGGCGCGAGTCCACACGACCACCATGAGCAAGGTGATGGCGATCACCAGCGCCGGTCGAGCGCTCGTCTCGCCCGCCGCCGCGATCTCCGAGGTCGGCGGTCGCTCGCGAGGGGTCGCGGTCGCCGAGGCGTTCGCGACCCAGAAGGGCGAGTCGGCGCTCACGTTGGTCGCAGGTCCGACAGCACCCGCGACCGCTCCCGAGGGAGAGCTCCTTGCCGAATCGGCGGCAGCGACCGGGCTCCCCCCGATCATGCTGGTCACCGCCAACGGCGTCGTGAAGCGACTCACCAACGACGAGGTGATGACCACCGCGAACACCAAGCCGGTCATCGGCCTGAAGCCGGGTGACACCGTCGTGGCCGCCTTCGAGGCGCCCGACGACGCCGAGGTCGTGATCGTCACGTCCAACGCCCAGGCGCTCCGCATCGACGCGTCGTCGGTGTCGGTGCAGGGCCGTGGCGCCGGTGGTGTGGCCGGCATCAAGCTCGCCGACGGCGCCACCGTCGTGGCCGCCGGCCCGGCCGGGCCCGATGCCGTCGTACTCACCCACACCGACCAGCAGACGGCCAAGGTCACCGACGCCGTCGAGGTGCCGCTCAAGGGCCGCGGCACCGGAGGCGTGCGCATCACCAAATTCCGCGACGAGCGCGCCCTCGACTTCGCGTACGTCGGCCCCGAGTCGGGGCTGAGCGTGGTCGTCGGCACCGAGGAGGCTCCGTCGAAGCCCGACGCCAACCCCGAGCCGCTCACGATCGCCCACACCGCCCGCGACCTCGTCAGTCGCCCCGTTCCCCGACGCATCCTGGACGTGGGCTTCGGCCGCTGGTGATCGTGCCCTGATCTGGCACACTCTGGCCTCATGGCAGTGAAGACGGTCGCGTACCTGAGCGGCGGTTACCCCCGGGTGACCGACGCGTTCATCACACGGGAGATCGCCGGGGTCGAGGCCTGCGGCATCGCCGTCGAGCGCTTCGCGGTGCGGGCGCCCGACGACGACAAGATGACAGGGCCCGAACAGCGGCGGGAACGCGACCTCACGACCTATCTGCTGGGCGGCTCGAAGGCCGCACTGGCGACGGCATTGGTGCGGGCCGCGGTCCGATCGCCGAAGCGGTTCGTGTCCGCAGCGAAGCTGGCGCTGTACACCCGACGGGTCGGCGTCGAGGGGTCATTGCGTCACGTCGCCTACTTCGTGGAGGCGGCGGTGCTCGCCGGTCATCTCCGCGCTCGCAAGGTCGACCACCTGCACAACCACTTCTCCGACTCGAGCTGCACGGTCGCCATGCTGGCGTCGGAGCTCTCCGGCATCCCGTACAGCTTCACGATCCACGGTCCGGCGATCTTCTTCGAGCCCCGGGAGTGGAGCCTCGAAACCAAGATGAACACGGTCGCCTTCTGCGCCGCGATCAGCGCGTTCGCCAAGGCCCAGGCGAGCATCTACTGCGATCCGTCGCGGTGGGATCTCATCCACGTCGTGCACTGCGGGGTCGACGACCTCCGACCGGCCGCCGACGAACGAGATCCCGAGCGCCTCGAGCTCCTGTTCGTCGGCCGGCTGGAACCCGTGAAGGGCATCGCCGTGCTGCTGGAGTCGGTCGGCAAGCTGGTGGCCGCCGGGCGCAACGTGCGGCTGACCGTGGCCGGCGACGGGGCCTTGCGCGAGGACCTGGAGCGTCGCGCCGCATCCTTGGGCGACGCCGTCCGGTTCGTGGGCTATCGCTCCCAGCCCGAGATCCGCCAGCACCTCGCCGAGTCCGACGCCCTGGTGCTGCCGAGCTTCGCCGAGGGCGTGCCCGTTTCGCTGATGGAGGCGATGTCGCAGGAGCGAGCCGTCGTCGCAACGAGCGTGGGTGGCGTCACGGAGTTGGTCAAGCACGGGGTCAACGGTCTCGTGGTGCACCCCGGCGACCCGATTGCGCTCGCCGACGCGTTGACGACCCTTGCCGACGACCCCGAGCTCCGCCGCACGATGGGCCTCGCCGGCCGCGAGACGGTACGGGCCGACTTCGACTCGGCGACCGAGGCCCGCCGCCTGGTCGCGCTGTTCCGCGACCCCGAGGGCACCCGGGGCATCGTGCGCCCCGACCCCGTCGCCCCTGAATCCGCATGACTCTGGCTGTCAGTGGGGATCACTAGCCTGGCCCCGCATGGCGCCCCCGACCGAGAACTCCACCCAGGCCTACGACGAACACTCGATCCAGCTCATCGAGGGGCTCGATGCGGTGCGTAAGCGGCCGGGCATGTACATCGGCGGCACCGGCTCGGAGGGCCTGCACCACCTGGTGTGGGAGATCGTCGACAACGCCGTCGACGAGGCCGCCGCCGGGTTCTGCAACCTCATCGAGGTCACGCTCCACAAGGACCGTTCGGTCGAGGTGAGCGACAACGGCCGCGGCATCCCCACTGGCAAGAAGGACGCGAAGCGCACGGCGCTCGAGTACGTCTTCACCGAGCTGCACGCCGGCGGCAAGTTCGGCTCCGGTGCCTATTCGGCGTCCGGCGGTCTCCACGGTGTGGGCGCTTCGGTGGTCAACGCGCTGGCCACCAAGTTGATCGTCGAGGTCGACCGTGAGGGCCAGACGCACCGCCTCTGCTTCAGCGAGCGCAAGCCGGGCCGGTTCGGCCCCAACGGTGGGTTCAAGGCCACGTCCGAGCTCGAGATCGTCAAGAAGGTCCCGCCGAAGCGGACGGGCACCCGCGTGCGCTTCTGGCCCGACAACGAGATCTTCGATCCCGACGCCGTGATCGAGTACAACCACGTCCGCGACCACGTGGCGCAGGTGTGCTTCCTCGTCCCCGGCCTCAAGGTGCGCCTCATCGACAAGCGCGGCAGTGAGCCCCGCGAGCCCGAGGAGTTCGTCGCCAAGGGCGGGCTGAGCGACTACGTCGACTTCCTGTCGATCGGGGAACCGGTCAGCGAGATCGTGACGATCTTCGGGTCGGGCAGCTTCACCGAGAAGGTGCCCGTCGACGGCAAGATGACCGACGTCACCCGCTCCTGTCAGGTCGACGTGGCCCTCCGTTGGGTCAAGGGGTACGACACGACCCTGGTCAGTTTCGTCAACACCATCCCCACCCGTGAGGGCGGCACCCACGTCGCCGGGTTCGAACGGGCGATGACCAAGGTCGTCAACGACGTCCTGCTGTCGACCACGAAGAAGCTGGCGAAGCTCGCGAAGCAGGGCAAGGACCGTGCCGAGAAGACCGACGTCCAGGAAGGCATGGTTGCCGCGGTCAAGGTCACGTTCGCCGAGCCCCAGTTCAAGGGCCAGACCAAGGGCGAGCTGGGCACGCCGGCCGTACAGAACATCGTGTACGAGGCCGTCAAGGACGGGCTCACGAACTGGATCGAGGGCGGCGGCCGGAAGACCCACGTGGTGGCCGTCCGCGACAAGATCGCCCAGGCCGTCATCAACCGGGTGTCGACGAAACAGAATCTCGATGCCAAGCGGAAGGCCGCCAACCTCGGCTCGACCGGCATGCCCGACAAGCTGGCCGACTGCCGCACCCACGGCATGGGTTCCGAGCTCCTGCTCGTCGAGGGCGACTCGGCCGCAGGCCCGGCCAAAGCCGGTCGCAACTCCGAGTTCATGGCTGTGCTGCCGCTGCGCGGCAAGGTCGTCAATGCCGGCAAGTCCAACCTCAAGCAGGTCATCGAGAACGCCGAGGCGCAGGCCCTCATCACGGCCATCGGCGCCGGGTCGGGCCGCGACTTCAACCTGGCCGACGCCCGATACGGGCGCATCATCATCCTGTGCGACGCCGACGTCGACGGCAGCCACATCCGCTGCCTGTTGCTCACGCTGATCTACCACTACATGCGGCCGATGCTCGAGGACGGCCGAGTGTTCGCGGCGCAGCCCCCGCTGTTCACCACGAAGATCGGCGACCAGAAGTACCACGCGTATTCCGACGAGGACAAGGAGCGTCTCACCGTCGAGCTGTGCACCGGCAACCGCAAGCGCGAGAACCTCACGTGGGTCCGGTTCAAGGGCCTCGGCGAGATGGACGTCGAGGAGTTGGCCGAGTCGTGCCTCGACCCCGAGACCCGCATCCTTCGTCGCATCACCATGGAGGACGCGTTGCTCGACACGAAGGCCGGCGAGATGTTCGAGACCCTCATGGGTGCCGACGTCGCCCGTCGCCGTCAGTTCCTGCTCGACAACTCGAGCCTGGTCGATCCCGAGATGCTCGACGTCTGAGGCTCAGCGCTTCGGGGGCAGCGCCCGTGCGGTGGCCGAACCGATCCCGACCCAGCGTTGCAGCTGACCGCGTCGTCCGCACGTAGTCGGCGTCCACCCGGAGCCAACCGGCCATCGAGCGGCCCCGCATCTCCATGGCCGCGACACCGGCGCCCTTCTGGAGGCGTTCGGAATCGGCCGGATCGACTCGTACCAGCACGCCTCCCTGGCCGCTCGCTGCGATCGCCATGTTGCCGCCGAGGAGGAACGCGAGCCCGCCGAACATCTTCCTCTCGGTCACGGCCGGGTCGCCGCCGATCTGTTCACGAATTCGGTCGGCGAGATCCTCGTCGTACGCCATGGATCGGAGGCTATGCCAGCCGCGCGTAGCCCTGCTCGACGTCCCACACGTGGTGCACGGGATCGTGCAGGAAGTACCGGGCGAACGAGTCGACGGTGAAGACCGCGCCGTCGCTGCGACGGCCGACGCGACTGCGCTGCTCGTCGGTGACGCCGTCGAAGCTCGCCGCGATGACGTCTCCGGCAGCGAGCAGCTCTGCCGCGACGGTTGCCGGGTCCTGGGTCGCATAGCCGTCCTCGACCGCGGTCACGTCCTGATCCCAGTTCGCGAACAGCGGGTCGTCCTGATCGAGCATCAGGCCGAGTCGAGTGTCGAAGAGGCGGAACACGTCGCGGACGTGGCACGCGTACTCGGTGGCTGACCAGTGCTCCTCGTCGGGACGCACCGAGGCGAGGGGATCGGCCAAGAGTTCGGCGAAACGGGCGCCGATCCGCCGCACCTCGTCGCCGGCGGACGCCAGGTCGACGGTGGCGGCGTCGAACCCACAATCGGGGCAGGGGCGCTCGAGCACCCACGTCCAATCCTTGGAGTCGGGTTCGATGGGTGGCGGCGTCGTCGGGTCGAGGCTCATGTCGGGGACGCTACGACGGGCCGCTCCGGTGTTCCATCGGATTTCGGACCTGCGGCGAGGTGGTGCCTCCCCCGGTCGGGGTCGTACTCTCGACGCAGGCGGGCCGAGCCGGGAAGCCCGTCGAGTTGGGAGATGACATGCATCGTCGAGTGATCGGCAGCCTGATGGTGGCCGTCGTCGCGCTGGTGAGCGCCTGTGCGCCGGAGATTCCCACCCGAGCGACCACGGTTCGCACCGTGACCCCACTCCCCACCGAGTGTCCGGCGAACGCACCGACGGTGGCACCGCAGAGCATCACCGCGCTCGGCCGGGGGTCGGCCCTGATCGCGCCGGCCGACTACGAGCCCGGGGTGGCGTACCCGCTGCTCGTGAGCCTCCATCCGTTCATCCTCGCCCCCGATGCGTGGGAGGCGTACAGCGGTCTCGCCGCCGCGGCGTCCCAGCGGGGTTACTGGGTGCTCCTGCCGCAGGGGTCGGACCCGGGTCCCCGCTGGGCGGTCCCGGGTGGGCTCGACACCGGGCCCGACGACATCGCCTGGGTCGACGCCCTCATCCGGACCACCGCCGACACGGTCTGCGTCGACGGCGAGCGGGTCTTCGCTGCCGGGTTCTCGGCCGGTGCGGCGATGTCGGTGGCCGTCAGCTGCGAGCTTCCCGGCCGCTTCCGGGCGATCGCCGGCTCCGGCGGCACGAACCTCACGTCGCTGTGCCCCGACGGCGCACCGGTCGACGCGATGATCCTGCACGGGTCCGCTGATCCGATCGCCCCGGTGACGGGAAGCGAGACGGTCTTCGCGCCGCCACTCGGTCTCACGGTCGACGCCGTCGCGGCGAGCTTCGCCGGACGCAACGGCTGCGTCGGGCCGCCGGCCGCGGTCACCCTGACCTCCTCGGTCACGATCGACCGGTACAGCTGTGGCGCCCACCGCCTCGAGTACTACCGGATGTTGGGCGCCGGTCACACCTGGGCGGGTTCTCCGATCCCGCTCGATATCGTGACAGGACCCACCGATCACTCGTTCTCCGCCACGAACGTCGTGCTCGACTTCTTCGGAGCATCATGAGCAACAACGCCCCTTCAACCCCCGATCTCGACGTCGTCGTCGTCGGTGCCGGAATCGTCGGCCTGGCCGCCGCGCGAGCGGTCCAGACCAACCGCCCCGGTACCCGGGTCACGGTCGTCGAGAAGGAGTCCAAGGTCGCCGCGCACCAGACGGGTCGCAACTCCGGTGTCATCCATTCCGGCATCTACTACCCGCCGGGTTCGAACAAGGCGAACATGGTTGCCGCCGGTCGTTCGATGTTGTTCGACTTCTGCGAGCGTCATGACATCCCCACCGATGTGTGCGGCAAGGTCATCGTCGCCACCCGCGTCGACGAGTTGGAGCGGCTCCGCGGCCTGGAGGCCCGGGGCAAGCAGCACGGGTTGAACACGACGTGGCTGACCCGCGCCGAGCTGCGCGAGCGCGAACCCAATGTCGAGGGCCTGGGTGCGCTGCTCGTGCCCGAGGCCGGAATCACCGACTACGTGGCGATGTGTCGGGCGCTGGTCACCGAGATCGAAGCCAATGGCGGCGAGGTCCACTTCGACACACCGGTGGAATCGATCACCGAGGCCACCGATGGGGTGACACTGCGTACGTCGAAGGGTGCGCTGCGCGCCCGCACGATGATCAACTGCTCGGGTCTCCATTCCGACCGGGTGGCGAAGCTGGCGGGTCGGCAGGTGAAGGCGCGGATCATGCCGTTCCGCGGCGAGTACTACGAGCTCACGCCGAGCGCCCGGTCGCTCGTGAAGCACCTCGTGTATCCGGTGCCCGACCCACGATTCCCGTTCCTCGGCGTGCACTTCACCCGAATGATCGACGGGGAGATCCACGCCGGCCCCAACGCGGTGGTAGCGCTGGCCCGCGAGGGCTACACGTGGCGCGTCGCCAACCGCATCGATCTCAAGGAGATGGCGTTCGACAAGGGCAGTTGGATCCTCGCCAAGAAGTACTGGCGGACCGGTGCCGGTGAGATGGTGCGCTCGTTGTCGAAGGCCGCGTTCGTCCGGGCGCTCCAGAACCTCGTCCCGGCGGTGACTGCCAACGATCTGATCAAGAGCAAGGCCGGCATCCGGGCGCAGGCGATCCGACCCGACGGCACGCTCGTCGACGACTTCGAGTTCGCCGATGGGCCTCGCTCGGTGCACGTCGTCAACGCCCCGTCACCGGCGGCGACTGCGAGCCTCGCGATCGGCGAGGAGATCGCGAACCGTTGGTCGAAGCTCGACTGATCTGGCCGTCGGCCCGCTGATCGCCGTAGGTTGCCCGCGGTGGACAGCCCGGTGGCCCTGGCAGAGCTCGCACGACTGATCGAGGATCGACGAGTCGGCGATCGTCCGTTCGTCGTCGGCATCACCGGCAGTGTCGCTGTTGGCAAGAGCACCCTGGCCGATCGTCTCGCCGAGACGATCACCGGCGGTGCGCCGACGGTGTCGACCGCGGTCGTGTCGAGCGACAGTTTCCTGCTTCCCAACGCCGTGCTCGCCGATCGAGGGCTGGTGATGCAGAAGGGGTATCCGGCCTCGTTCGACCTCGACGCGCTGGGGTCGTTCCTTCGGAGGGTGAGGGCCGGAGCGAACGATCTGGTCGTCCCGGTGTATGACCACTTCACCTACGACATCGTCGACGGCGCGACCCACGCCTTGCCCACTGCGGACGTCGTGGTGATCGAGGGGTTGGCGTTGCTCGGCGCTCCGGAGATCGTCGAACTGCTCGACCTGTCGGTCTATCTGGATGCCGACGTGACCGACATCGAGGGGTGGTACGTGCACCGGTTCGTGCAGCACGCGTTGCGGGCGAACGACGAGCCCGGCGGCTTCTGGGACCTGTTCGCGGGGATGGACGCCGAGCGGCTTCGGGAGTCGGCGCTGTTCACGTGGACGGCGATCAACCTGCCGAATCTCCTCGACCACGTGGAGCCGACCAGGGTCCGGGCCGACGTGGTCGTCACGAAGGCCGCCGACCACTCGGTCACGAGCATCACCCTGCGCTGAACCGCCGAGCCGGCGAGCCGGCGAGCCGCCGAGCGAAGCGAGGAGCGCGAGACGGGCGCGAGAAGAACCCGGCACCCCTGCAAGGTCGACCGATCGAGGTACCGGAGCGATAGCAGGGAGCGAAGCGACCGTGCCTAGCGGAGGTGGCCTCGATCCGAAAAAGAGACGAGGGCCCCGGGGGGTAGGGCCCTCGTCGGTCGTCCGGCGGTTCGCCGTCGACCCATCTCGGCGGCAAGGGGGGTAGCCGCCCGAGACATCTGTGGATCCCGCCAGGGATCTGGCTCGACCGAGGTCGAAGCACGTTGGCCCGGGTGCCGACCGGAGCCGGCACCGACGGGATCAGATCACGCCGTCTTCTTGGCGGCGACCTTCTTGGCGACCGGCTTGCGGTCGAGCACGACGTCGGTCAGGGGCGCAGCGGCCTTGGCGACCGCGAGGGCGATGTCCTTGTTCGTGTCGATGATCGACTTGGCGAACTTGTACTGGTTGTCGATCAGTTCCTTGGGGGTGGGGATCTGGTCGGCGTAGGGCACGGCCGGGATGCTCGGGAACCGGTCGATGACGAACTCGACGACGGTGGAGACACCGGTGGTGATGGGCTCCTTGACGGTCGAGATGTATCCGACGACCGAGGACTGCACGTCGGTGAGCTTGTCGAGCACGGGGGTAGTCATGAGGGGTTTCCTTTTGGAAGTGAGCCCTGTCTCTCTTGGCGACCAGGCTCCGTTGGTATGTGCTAACTGTAGCAAGCAGATGCTCACTCCGTCAACCCTTTTGCTTGCAATTGTTTGCGTGTCGTCCGTCACGCCTCGGCAGACGTGACGGATCGGAGGGAATGCGCCGACCCCCTTGCCGGTTCCAGAGATACCCGACTAATTTGGTCGGGTATTCTCGGACCTGCAGGTTCGATCCATGAATCCGACGCATACGAAAGATGTGAGGCAACCATGACCGTCCGACTCGGCGACGACGCCCCCGACTTCACGGCAGAGACCACCCAGGGAACCATCAACTTCCTCGACTGGAAGGGTGACAGCTGGGCGATCCTCTTCTCCCACCCCAAGGACTTCACGCCGGTCTGCACGACCGAGCTCGGTGCCGTCGCCAAGCTCAAGCCAGAGTTCGACAAGCGCAACGTCAAGGTCATCGGCCTGTCGGTCGACGAGCTCGGCAACCACACCGAGTGGGCGAAGGACATCGCCGAAACGCAGGGCGCCGAGGTCAACTTCCCGATCATCGCCGACGGTGATCGCAAGGTGTCCGACCTCTACGACATGATCCACCCCAACGCCAATGACACCCTGACGGTGCGCTCGGTGTACATCGTCGGCCCCGACAACAAGGTGAAGCTCCAGCTCACCTACCCTGCCTCCACCGGGCGCAACTTCGACGAGATCCTCCGCGTGGTCGACTCGCTCCAGCTGACCGCCAAGTTCTCGGTGGCCACCCCGGCCAACTGGAACGAGGGTGACGAGGTCATCATCGGCAGCGGCGTCACCGACGAGGCCGCGAAGGAGAAGTTCCCCGAGGGGTGGCGCGCCGAGAAGCCGTACCTGCGCTACGTGCCCCAGCCGCAAGGCTGATCAGAACAGCCGCAAGCCTGATCAGAACAGCCGCAAGCCTGATCGGAACTGCCCCAAGGCTGGTCTGATCGAACACACCATCCAGCGCCCGTCGGCCGGCCGAGGAGCGGAGCCCAGTGCTCCGCTTCAGGCCCCGGCGGGCGCTGTCGCGGTCGCCAACGAGAAGACGAGTCGCCAGCCGACCGGGTCGACCCCCAGCTCGGTCCAGCTCGCTTCGGCCTCGTCGCGCCAGGTGACGTCGGCGTCGTGGCCCACGGCCTCCGCCACCGATGCCCGTGCCAGATCGATCGTCGCGCGGGTGAGACGATCCCCCGTGCCGTCGACCTCGGCGCGGGCGTGGGCGAAGTCGTCGATCCAGCTCGACGCCCGACCGAGCCCGAGCGCGATCTTGACCATCGCCCGGTCGAGGTAGGTGCTGTCGTCACCAACCTGCGCGTCGATCGCTGCCACCGCTTCGTGATCGCCCTGGATCGCGGCGATGAGCGCCCGACTCGACAGGGCGTATCCGTTCAGGACACTGCCCTTGCGGTCGGCGAAGCGTTGGGCGTCGTGGTCGACTGCGAGCAGTTCGACCGCCGCGTCGAGGTGACCGGCCTGCACGAGGGCGAGGCTGACGGCGGCGACGAACTCGGCGGGGCGTTCGCCGGTGGCATCGTTCTGGATCAACTTGGCGACGGTCAGCGGGTCGAACGCCTGCTCGACACCGAGCTGCACCCGAGCTGCGATCGACGACGCGACCGACATCATGCTCTGCGGGCCGATCGTGTCGATCGTCAGGTCGCCGACGGCGCGGTCGACCATCTCGAGCCCTTCGGTGATGTACCCCGACATGAGATGCCCACGGCCCGACAGCGTCAGCGCCTGCTGGAGCCCCGTCGGATCGCCGATCGAGGTGAAGAGCGAGACCGATCGATTGGCCACCTCGAGCGCGGCGCCGGTTCGGCCCTCCCACAGGTCGATGGCTCCGATCACGATGAGCATCATCGCCTGGGCCCAACGGTCGTTTCGCCGTTCGCTCTCGCGCAGGATCCGGCTTGCGAGCTCGCCGGCCTCGGCGAACCGCCCCTGGTAGAACCGCACGAACGCCAGGAGACCTTCGGTCCAGGCCAGCCCGGTCTGGTCATCGATCTCGGTGAACGCTGCGAAGGCCTCGCCGAGACGTGATTCGGCATCGACGATCCGGCCGGTCACGAACGAGATCCACGCCAAGTTCTGGAGCGCCCACGCCTCGCCGCGTCGGTCCTCGACCTGACGGAACGCGATCAGTGACTGGGCGATCGGATCCTCGGCGGCCGCAGCGTCGCTTCGGTACAGGGCCGCCATGCCCTTGAGCCGAAGGGCCTCGGCCCGGCTGTGCACGTCATCGAGTTCGTCGAAGCGGGCGACGGCCGAATCGAAGTGGGTCACGGCGTGTTCGTAGTTGCCCTCCCGCGACTCGATCTCGCCGAGCAGCAGCTCGACTCTGGCGGCGCCGACGGCATCGTCGGTGGCGGCGACGATTCGGGCCGCCTCCTCGGCGTCGACCCGAGCGCCGGCGAAATTCCACATCTCATTGCGGGCCCGGGCTCGACCGACCAGGAAGACGAACAGGTCTCGGTGATGCTCCTCGGCGGTCGCCAGCTCGATCGCCTGGTCGTAGAGGCGGGAGGCGAGTGGCCACGATGCGGACTGGTCAGCGCGTCCGCGCCGCTTCGCCGAGCCATCGGATCGCACGATCGTCGAGTGAGTCCGTCTCGATCGACCGTCCGAGCTCGCGGGCCAGTCGCGCCGCCTCGGCGAAGTGGCGCGACACCATGTCGACGAACCCGTCGTCGATGAACCGCCCGCCGGACGCCGCCTCGAGGTACTTGGCGATGCCGTGGTGCCGGCGGAGTCGCTCGTTCTTGGTGAGTCGGGCGTAGGCGATCTCGCGGACGATGTCGCTGCGGAACGCCCAGTCGTCACCGTCGAGCACGAAGATGTCCTTGGTCGCCAACGACTCGACGAGACCTTCGATGTCGGGGATGGCACGGAACGCTCGCGCGAGCTCGTTGAGCGCCATCACCGGGCCACTCGCTCCCCACACCGACGCATCCTCGAGCACGAGCTGCTCGTCCGCTGTCAGGCCGTCGATCCGGGCAGCGATCAGGCCGCGGAGCGTGTCGGGGACGTCACCGGCGTCTCCACCGCCCTCGCGATCGCTCAGCAGCGTGGCCAGCTCCTCGAGGTAGAACGGGTTGCCGCCACTTCGATCGAGGAGCATCGAGCGGACGTGCTCGGGGACGTCGGCGTTGAGGAGGGCGTCGAGCAACTCCGCGGCGGCGCCGCGTTCGAGCGGGTCGAGGTGCATGACGATGGAGTTCTGACGACCAGCCCGCGGCGACCACCGGTCGAGCAGGGCGCGGGCGCGCCGTCGCGACGAGCACGAACGGTTGACGTGCGAGGCGTTCGCTCATGTCGTCGATGAGATCGAGCACCTGCTGGTCGGCCCAGTGCAGGTCGGCCAGGCGGATGACGACAGGCCGCACCTTCACCCCGGCTTCGATGAAGGAGTACAGCGCTGACGATGCTTCGACCCGCGCCCGTGCGGCGTCGAGCGAGCGCAGCGGACCGTCGTAGCCCATGAGGTGCAGAAGGCCCGTGACGATTCCGGTGGCCGTGGCCGGCTCCCCGACAACGAATTCGACGGCCTGGGTGCACTTCTGGCGAGCGACGTCGAGGGCGTCGTCGAGCTCGATCGAACACGCCTCGCGTATCGCCTCGGCGATCGGCCACCAGGGGTTGGCCTCGCCGTAGGGGACGCAGCGGCCGTTGAGCACCGAGGTGGTGGGGTCGATGCCGAGCACCAGCGGGGCGATCTCGTTGGCGAGCCGTGTCTTGCCCACTCCGGCCTCACCCAGCAGCAGGACCATCTGGCCGCGGTCGTGCGCGATCGAGAGCTCGACGAGATTGCGCAGCACCGTGAGCTCGGTGTCGCGCCCGACCAGCGGGGTGATCCGACGCGGCCGGTAGCCCGGAGGAACGAGCGCCTCGGTCGCCGCCCACACGTCGACGGCCGCCTCTCGACCGCGAACGATCAGTGAACCCCGAGACTCGTATCCGATGACCTCGCGGGTGGCCTGGTAGGTCGCTGCGCCGACGAGCACCTCGCCGGGGTTGGCGGACGTCTCGAGGCGGGATGCCGTGTTCACCACATCGCCCATCGCGGTGTAGTCGCCTCCGGCGCGGAGCGCCCCGACGAGCACTTCGCCGGTGTTCACGCCGATCCGCATGCGGATGCCGATGGACGATTCGGTCGCGTACTCGGCGAGGGTCTCCTGCATACGGAGCGCGGCGCGAACAGCCCGCTCGGCATCGTCCTCGTGAGCGACCGGGGCGCCGAACAGCGCCACGATCGCGTCGCCGACGATCTTGTCGACGCGACCGCCGAAGTCATGCACATCGTGGACGAGGCGTTCGAACGCGACGTCAACCAGCCGCTTCACCCGCTCGGGATCGAGGTTCTCGGAGAGCGTCGTGAACCCCACGATGTCCGCGAACACGACCGTGACGACCCGACGCTCGTCGGCGTGGGTGCGGGTGGCGTGTCCACACGACGCGCAGAACCGGGCGTCCGGCCGGTTGTCCGCCCCACAGTTCGCGCACGTCATCGACCGTCATCCTACGGGTGCTGCCTGCCGCAAACTCTTTCAAATCCAACAGAGGACGGACGCCGGACTCCCGTTCTTCGAACGCACTGCGTACCATGGCCTCCGGTTTCGGAGCTGCCCGGGAGGACATCAGCGTGACGTGGTGGCGACGGCCAGGGGTGTGGGCGGTGGCGAGCGCGCTCGGCGTGTTCATCGCCAACGCCGGCGGCCTCACCATCGGCGATGACGGCATCGGCTACCAGGCCACGGCCGACAGCCTGCTCGCCGGCCGCGGGCTCGGCTACTTCCTCGAACCGCGCCTCACGATCTGGCCCCCGGGCTGGCCGGTCCTCATGGCCGCGGTGGCGAAGATCACCCCGCTCGACACCGAGCAGGCGGCCATCGTGCTCAACGCCGTCGTGGCCTTCACCATTGTTCTCGTGGTCCACCGCCTCTTGGTCCGCCTCGTTCGTAACGAGAACCTGATCACCATCGGGACGATCGTGAGTGCCCTCGGTGCCTCGGCGATGGTGTTCGGCCACCTCCTCATGACCGATGCCGCGTTCGCCGCCGTCACCCTCGGACTGTTCCTGACCCTGCTCAACTACCGCGACACCCAACGGCCGGCGTGGCTCGCCGGCGCCGTCGCGCTGGTGTGGGCGGGCTTCATGATCCGCTACGCCGGTGTTGTACACATCGGCACGGTCGGCCTGTGGTTGTTGGCCGACCGCCGCAAGAAGATCGTGCCGCGGCTCCGCGACGCCGCGGTGTTCGGCGGGCTCGCCGCGATCGTTCCGGTCGCGTGGGTGTTGCGGAACCTCAGCATCGACGACACCACGCTGGGCGTCCGCTATTCGTCGTCCCGCGGCCTCATCCCCAATGCGTTCGACACGTTTGCGACGATCGGCAACTTCCTCGTGCCCGGCGTCGAGATCGAACGACGCACGATCTGGGCGGCCGTCGCAGCAATCGGCTGCCTCGTGATGCTGACGATGCTGTGGCGAGTGATCGGACGCGATCGCCGGTTCCGGTCGGCCGCCGGCATCGTGGACGTGGTCGCCGGCGGCGTCGGTCTTCTCGTGCTCCACATCGTCGTCTACGCCGCGTACATGCTCTACGCACGGTCGACGACCGGGCTCAACCAGCTCGACTTCCGGTTGCTGAACCCGCTGTACCTGCCGCTCGTCATCAGCGCGCTGGTGATCCTCGATCGCGTGTCCGGTACCGGCGACAACACGGTGCCGACGACCTGGTCGACCGCGGCCCGGGCGACAGCGTTCACGTGGGCCGGCCTCAACGTCGCCGTCGGGGTCGGCATGATCGGCTACTTCGCCACCTCACCCGACCTCTTCGTCGGCAACTACGAACGTCCTGCGTTCGAGAAGGTCCGGTCCAGCCCCGCCCTCGAGTCGCTCCCCACCGGGTGCTCGGTCTCGTCCAATCTGCCGAACGCCCTGTACGGGTCGGGGGTCGACGCGCAGTGGAGCCCCCGCGAGACGGGACTGGAGTCGAACGATGTCGTCTCCGACCTGCCCGACCTCGAGCGCTCGCTGACGGCCGGTGATGGCGAGTTCTGCCTCGTATGGATGGACCTCGAGCCCACCTACGGCAACCTCGCCACGCTCGACGAGCTCATGGAACGGTTCGACCTGGTCGAGCTCGCTCGCGACGGCGACGTCACCACCTACCGCATCGAACCCAAGTAGCCCGAGCCCGAAACGGCGAGCGGGTGCGGAGTGTGAGTAGGGAGCGCAGCGACCGTACCTAACGAAGCAGCCCCGAGCCCGAAACGGCGAGCGGGTGCGGAGTGTGAGTAGGGAGCGCAGCGACCGTACCTAACGAAGCAGCCCCGAGCCCGAAACGCGGAACCGCCACGGTCAGCCGCCCGGCTTGCGGGCGAACCCGGTGAGATTCCGGGGCCTGAGAGAGGCCACACAGATCGTCATCCGAAGGTCCGCGTTGGTGGCGGTTGAGCGTGACGGTTCTGCGAGGTCGACGCCTGACCCCGGTGGCCAGTTCCCGATCTGGGTGCGACGACACTCTTGTGATGATGGTGCACCCGACCGGCCCCGATGTCAACGAAAGAGATGCTCACTATCTCTTCAGGAGATGACAGTTGCGTCATGGATTAGTGTTCGGGTGTGGCACGACACGACCGACACCTCGACGCGCTCCGTTCCCTCCGACTGTTCAGCGCCTGCACCACCAGGGAACTCGAGCAGATCGCCCGACTCACCGACGAGGTCGCAGTGCCGGCGGGCCACCGCATCGTCACCCAGGGTGAACCCGGGCGCGAAGCATTCGTGATCGTCGACGGGACTGCGTCGGTCCTCCTCGGAGAATCACCGATCGCCGACCTCGGTCCGGGCCAGCACTTCGGCGAACTCGCACTCCTCGACGGGGGCACGCGCACGGCCAACGTCGACGCCGTCACCGACGTGACGCTGCTCGTGATCCACCGACCGGCGTTCATGGGCCTGCTCGACGAACAACCCGGCATCGCTCGCCGCGTCATGGCGACGATGGCGAGCATCATCCGAGACCTCGAGAGCGTCCCCGCCGGGTGAACGTGCAGCGACGCCACAGGCGTCTTCTGGGTTACGTCGCCACGAGCAGCACCGAGTACCTTGGCCCACATGACTGCGTCTGAGACGATCGACACCGCAGCCGAGAAGCGCTTCCGGCCCCGCCACATCCCGCTGATCATCGGCTTCGGCTTCGCCGGGGTGACGGCGCTCAGCTTCGCCGCCGAGAAGTTGTGGGCCGAGGAATGGCAGGTCGAGTACCTGCAGGACCACACGGTCACCCGTGAGTACTTCTTCAACATTCCCCACATGGTGAGTGCGGCGTTCTACGTCGTCACGATCATCAGCATCGTGTACGGCGCGATCACGTTCTCGAACCGCATGCGCAACTGGTCCCGCGGCGGCCCCGAGGCCCGCAAGACCACCAAGAAGAACGTGCAGAAGCGCGCCATGCGCGTCCGTGCTGGCCTCTACATGCAGACGCTGCTGCGCGACCCCGCCGCCGGCATCATGCACTCGCTGATGTACTTCAGCTTCCTCATCCTCCTCGCCGTCACGACCATCGGTGAGATCAACCTTCAGGCGCCGGTCGACCTCAAGTTCCTCCACGGCGACACCTACAAGGCCTTCTCCTTCGTCGCCGACGCTGCCGGCCTGGCCTTTGTCATCGGGGTCGGCTGGGCCATCGTGCGCCGCTACGTGCAGCGCCCGTACCGCATCCGCATCAAGTCCAAGCCCGAACACGCGCTCATCCTGGGCGTCATGCTCTCGATCGGCCTGACCGGGTTCGCCACCGAGGCCTTCCGCATCGCCATCCAGGGCATGCCCGACTTCGAGAAGTGGTCCTTCATCGGCTACCCGCTCGCCAAGATCTTCGAAGACGCCGGCTACCTCGTCGGCGCCCAGCGCACCGCGTGGGTGCTCCACATCGCCAGCTTCATCGTGTTCATCGTGATCCTGCCGTCGACGATGCTGCGCCACATCTTCACATCGCCGATCAACATGTACCTGAGCGAGCGAGACCGCCCCAAGGGCGCCATGAAGGCGATGCCGAACCTGACCGAGACCGAGCTCGAGAGCTTCGGCGCCTCGGTCATCGAGGACTTCACCTGGAAGCAGCTCCTCGACACCGACTCGTGCACGATGTGCGGTCGCTGCACGTCGGTGTGCCCGGCCCACGCGACCGGCAAGCCGCTCGATCCCCGCGAGATCGTGCTCAAGACCGGCGAGGTCATGGCCGCCACCGGCGACCCCGTCGTCACCCCGCCGATCGGCACCGTCGCCGACATCACCATCGGCGCCAACAGCCTCTTCGAGCGCATCTCGACCGAAGAGGTGTGGGCGTGCACGTCGTGCAAGGCGTGCGACGAGATCTGCCCCGTCAACATCGAGATCCTCGACAAGATCCTCGACATGCGTCGCTACCTGACGCTCATGGAGTCCGACTTCCCCACCGAGCTCGGCGGCGCCTTCCGCAACATGGAGAACAGCAACAACCCGTGGGGCATGAGCCAGACCGAGCGCGCCGACTGGGCCAAGAACCTCGAGGGCATCACCGTCCTCGCCGGCGGCGAGCCCCTCGAGAGCGAGTACCTCTACTGGGTCGGCTGCGCAGGGTCGTTCGACGACAAGAACAAGAAGGTCACCCAGGCGATGACGCAGCTCCTGCAGCGCGCCGACATCGACTTCTCCGTCCTCGGCCCCGCCGAGAACTGCACCGGTGACCCCGCCCGCCGCTCCGGCAACGAGTACATCTTCCAGATGCTGGCGATGCAGAACATCGAGACCCTCGACTCGATGGGCGTCAAGAAGATCATCACGCAGTGCCCCCACTGCTTCAACACGCTCGCCAACGAGTACCCCCAACTGGGCGGCAACTACGAGGTCGTGCACCACTCCCAGTTCCTCGAGTGGCTCATCGACACCGGCAAGCTCGACATGACCGACGCCAAGCTCGAAGAGCGCATCGTCTACCACGACAGCTGCTACCTCGGCCGCCACAACGACGTCTACACCGCCCCCCGCAAGGTGCTGGGCAGCCTCAAGGGCATCGAGATCGTCGAGGCCGGTCGCAACGGCACCAAGGGCATGTGCTGTGGCGCCGGCGGCGCCCGCATGTTCATGGAGGAGAACACCGGCAAGAACATCAACGTCGAGCGCAGCCAGGAACTCCTCGGCACCGGCGCCTCCCGCATCGCCACCGCCTGCCCGTTCTGTTACATCATGATCGACGACGGAGTTAAAGGTGAGGGCGTAGAGGACGATCAGATAAAGGTGGCGGACATCGCCATGCATCTCCTCGATGCGCTGGACAACCCGACGTCTGTGAGCGCTCCCCTTGCTGAAACGGCAACCCAAGACTGATACCGCCGCCCCCAAGGGTCCTCCGCGGATCCTCGTCGTCGACGACAACCCCGATGCCGCCCGCCTGCTCGGCAAACTGTTCCGGCGCGTCGGCTACGAGGTAGCCGAGGTCAGCGACCACCAGGTCGCGTTGATCACCATGATGAACGAACCGGCGCCGATCTCCGCGGTGATCGCCTCGTTCTCCACGTCCGGCAACGGGTCATGCCTCAAGCTGCTCGACGCGGTGCGGCACACCCCCGAGGCGCGGGTGAACAACCAGCGTGTGGTGCTCATCCTCGACAGCGCCCGCCAGCAGATGTTCTCGTGGCAGTCGGGTGCCGACGAGATCATCCTGCGGCCGTACCGAGCCGAGGACCTGCTCAGTGCCGTTGCCGCGACGATCGAACGGCCCGACGCCGACCGCCCGATCTACCGCCGCCAGATGATCGACGTGATCCGCGAGCAGACCACGGTTCCGAACGAGCCGAGCGAACCGACGATCGGCGCCGCTCACTTCAACTGATCGCCGCCCGGCCACGGGCTCGGGCTCAGATACAAGCGTTGGCGTTGCGGAAGCCGTTTCGGGTCACTGCGAACCGAACGGAGCCGCCAGCCGGTGCGCTGACCGTCAGGACGCCCTCGTCACCACTGGTGTCGAGATGTCCACGAGCGCGCTCCATCCGCAACGCCCGATCGCCCTCGTCGTTGCTGACCCATGGATTGCCGTCGAACGCGCCCACCGAGGGTCTGCCGCACGAATCGAACTCGACGGTGACATCGCCCGACGTCGGGCGCATCGCGTCGGCGACAGCGGGACCCGCAAGCACGGCGATGGCCGTCGCAACGACGACAACCGACGACACCCGCACGTAGGTTCGGAGCGACATCGGACCCAGGGTACGGACCGACCCCGCCGAAACCGCCGGACCTACTGCTCGAAGTTCTTCCAGTACTGGCTCGCCGTCGGGCCGACCTGCCCGCTGTACTTCGAGCCCAGGGCACCCGACCCGTAGGGCACGTCGGCCGGGGTCGTCATCTGGAGGAACGAGATCTGGCCGATCTTCATGCCCGGGTAGAGCGTGATGGGCAACGACGCGACGTTCGACAGCTCGAGGGTGATGCCACCGTCGAACCCGGCATCGACGAATCCCGCCGTCGTGTGGATCAGGAGGCCGAGCCGACCGAGCGAGCTCTTGCCCTCGATACGACCGACGAGATCGTCGGGGAGCCCGATGCGCTCGGCCGTCGACCCGAGCACGAACTCACCGGGGTGCAAGAGGAACGCCGCACCGGGCTCGGTGATCTCGATCAGCTCGGTGAGGTCGCTCAGGTCCTCCTTCACGTCGATCACGCCGCGGGTGTGGTTGCGGAACACGAGGAACCGGTGGTCGAGCGTGAGGTCGACCGACGACGGCTGCACCTTCGCCGGGTCGAACGGATCGATGACGATGCGGCCGGAGTCGATCGCTTCGCGGATGGTGCGGTCGGACAGGATCATCGGGGGCGAACCGTATCTGGTAGGAACGAGCCATGGCGACCCGTGACGTGAGTGACGCCGGCCTCACCGAACTCGAGCGCTGGTTCATCGACCGGGGCATCCCGCACTTCATCGCCGAGTACCACTCGTCCACCCGCGTTTGGACCAGGGCGCTGCGGTTCCTCGTGCCCACCTACCTGCTCGCGTCGCTCCCGCTCGGCGCTGACACCTGGCGCGATGCGGGCATCGAGTTCGCCGCCACCATCGTGTGCATCCTGGTGGCGTGGGTGCTGGTCAACCTGTTCCGCCGGCAACCGCCGTTCAGCGTGCCGACGCGCATCGGTCGCGTCGAGCTGGGGGTGTACGTGGTGGGGCCCTCGCTCGGCCATCTGATCCTCGGCCAGTGGACAACAGCGATCGCCGCCGCCGCAGGCCAGCTGGTGCTGCTCGGCGGTGCGTACGTCGTCACCAGCTACGCCCTGATCCCCCTGCTCACCTGGACCCTCAAACGGTCCGTCGACTCGCTCCGGGTCGCCGGCAAGGCGACCGCTCGGGCGCTGCCATTGCTCCTGCTCGTGGTCACGTTCTTCTTCATGACGGCCGAGGTCTGGCAGGTGTTCGCTCGCCTCCGCGGACTTCCCTACGGTCTGACGCTGCTGCTGTTCCTCGTATCGGGCGCCGCCTTCGCAGCGAACCGTGCCCGCCGCGACATCGACGCAGACGTCTGCCTCGACGACCCCGCCGAGCTCCGAGAGCTCGTGGCCGGCACCCCGGCGGCGGCGCTCGCGGCCAGGGTCCCGTCGATCGTGCCCGACTGCGACACAACACTGACGCGCCGGCAGCGCATCAACCTGCTGATGGTGATCGTCGTCAACCAGGTGTTGCTCGCGATCGTCATCGCCACGGTGATCGGACTGTTCTTCCTGGTCTTCGGCTTCCTCGGCATCGGGGGCGAGGTCATCGAGGCGTGGGTGTTGCACCCGGCGCACCCGCTGTGGACGGTCACCGTGTCGGGCCGACAACTCATGCTGAGCGAGGAACTCATCCGGGTCACCGGCTTCCTCGCCACGTTCTCCGGCTTCTACTTCGGGGTGCAGTCGACCACCGACCCTCAGCTCCGGGAAGGCCTCGACGAGTTCGCCGAGGACAACGTTCGCCAGCTGTTCGCGATGCGCCAGGTCTACCTGGCCGACCTCGCGAGCGAATCGAGGAACGGACCCACCACCTGATCGACGGTGCTCGCAGCGTCGACCGCGCCGGCGGTCGGCACCGTGAGATAGCTGATCGCGAGGCGCACGATCACCTCGCAGGCGCGCCTGGACTCGAGGGGCTCGACGTACGGGAAGGCCGATGCGGTGATCGCCACCAACCGGTCGGTCGCGGCCAACACCACCGGCGCACCCGCCGACGTGGCCACCAACGCGTGGAGGCCCTCGGCGCCTGTGGTCGCGCCGAGCGCCCGCACCAGTGGGTGCTCGACGGCGAGTTCGAGGAACAGCTGGAAGGCCGCAGCGAGCGCCCCGCGGAGGTCACCTTCGTGCGCCGCGACCTCGCGGTCGACCTCGTCGAGGAACTGCTCCGACGCCCACAGCACGTACGCCGCTGCCAGCTCGTCGCGCGTGCCGAACTCGTTGTACAGCGTCTGGCGACTGACCCCGGCCTCCTTGGCGATCTGCGCCATCGTGACCGCACTCCACGGCCGGTCGGCGGCCAGACGGTTCGCCGCCTCGAGGACCGTCAAGCGAAGCAGCGCCTTGGACGCCGCGGCAAACGTCACGACCGGGCGGACCCGTAGCGAGCGATGAGTCGCTCACGACGACGGGGCTGGAGGTTGGCGCGCTGCACGTCGCCACCGTAGAAGGCGAGGACGCGGGGGTCCATCACACGACGCCACAGCGGGGGAACGAGCGCGAGCACCATCATCCCCGCGTAGCCGGTGGGGAGCTGGGGCACGTCGTCGAAGTGACGAAGCGACTGATAGCGACGCGTCGGGTTGGCGTGATGGTCACTGTGCCGCTGCAGCTGGTAGAGCGCGAGGTTCGAGGCGACGTTGTTCGCGTTCCACGAGTGCTCCGGCCGGCAGCGCTCGTAGCGACCGTTCTCCTTGCGTTCCCGCAACAGGCCGTAGTGCTCGACGTAGTTGACGACTTCGAGCATCAGGAAGCCGATGCACGCCTGGAGCACGAGCCACGGGAGGACCGAGACCCCGAAGACCGCGACCAACCCACCGAACAGGACCACGCTCATCGCCCACACGTTGAGGATGTCGTTGTGGATCGAGAAGAACCGGTCGCCAGCTCGGCGGCGACGGTCGCGCTCGATGCGGACAGCAGAACGGACACTGCCGAACACCGTCCGGGGCAGGAAGGAGTACAGGCTCTGACCGAGACGGGAGCTGGCCGGATCCTCCGGCGTGGACACGTGCACGTGGTGACCGCGGTTGTGCTCGACGAAGAAGTGGCCGTACCCCGTCTGGGCGAGGGACACCTTCGCCAACCACTGCTCGACCTTCGGGTGCTTGTGGCCGAGTTCGTGCGCCGTGTTGATCGCCACTCCGCCGACGCTGCCCACCGTGGCCGCGAGCCCCAACGCGTCGATCGTCGAGAGATCGCCCCAGGCCCAGTAGCCGCAGGCCACGACGAGGGACAGGAACTGCAACGGGAGGTAGGCGTAGGTGCACCACCGGTAGAAGTGGTCGTCGTTGAGCTGCGGGACGAGCTCCTCGGGTGGGTTCTCGTGATCACGTCCGAGGGTGACGTCGAGGATCGGCATCAGCACGTAGAGCACGACCGGGCCCAGCCACCAACCCCACCCGGCACCCGTCGCCGCCACCAGGCCGGCTGCCAGCAGGGGCAGCACCGGGACGACGAGGCCGAGCCAGTACAGGTGCCGCTTGGCGTCGGTCCACGACTCGGATCGACCCACCTCGACACGGGACAGCTGTTCGACATTCGACGTTGTCATGTCGTCATCATGTACACGGAGGCGGTATTTGTCAACACGTCCGTTCGCCCGCGCTGTCACCGACCCCTCACACCGTGCGCGGTCCAACCCCGTCGGGACCGAGCGCGTCGCTGCTACGATGCGGCGGGCCGAAACCTCATGACCACCCTTCACGGCAGGTCGGGCGCCGGCTCCGAGTGCCCCGAATCCAGGGCCACGCGGGTGTAGTTCAATGGTAGAACGGCAGCTTCCCAAGCTGCATACGGGAGTTCGATTCTCCTCACCCGCTCCGCACACAACCCCCGCCACGGCGGGGGTTTCGTCGTTCCGGGAGCCGACATCACCTTCGTGGGCACACACGAAGAACGCCCTCTCCATCCCGGGGGGTGTCGAGGGCGTCTTCGAGAAACTGCGGGTTTCCAAGAGGGGCGCCAACGTGGGGGCGTTGACGACCTCGACGACTCCTGCCCGTCATCAGCCCGGTCCAAACACCTCGGCCCTCGACGACGGGCGCCCACCTTCACGACACTGCCCCGATCGGGTACCACGAACGGGGGACGTGACATCGCACTCGGTGACGTATCGTCGGTGACACGTCCGCTCCCGGCCGGCACCGAAGGCAGCGCCCACATGGCCAACGACGATCCCTCCAACGCATCCGACATCGTCCACCTCACGGGCGACTACGACATCGCGCGCCAGGACGAGCTGCGGAGCGAGCTGCTCTCGTCGGACGCCGATGTGGTCGTCGCCGACCTGCGCGATGTGTCGTTCCTCGACTCGTCCGCGATCCACGCGTTCGTCGACGCCCGCAACCAGCTCACCGCCAGCGGGCGCGACATCCAACTCATCAACCTCACCGGCATGCCCCGCCGGGTGTTCGACATCACGGGCCTCACCCCGTACTTCACCATCGCCGAGTAACGGCCGTCGCAACAGAACTCAACCGCCGGCGGGATTCGCGAGATGATCGCCGCCCCAGTAGCCGGCCATGAGCTCGAGCGACCAGGAGGGCTCCACCACCGGACCTCGGGGCAGGAAGCCCGACAGCACCGGCTTGAGATCGAGCACCGGCGTACCGTCGACAGCGTCGAGGCCCTGCACCCGCACCGCAAGACCTTCGATCCCGACGAGTCGGGCGACCGACACCCCGAGCCGGTTGGGCCGCACTCGTCCCCGCTGAGCGAAGATACCGACCTCGGGCCAGTCGGCACGGCCGCGGGGCCTGCGAGCCGACGCCACCACATCTGCTTCGTCGACCAGGTGGAAGTGGTAGACGACCTCGACGTGGCTGAAGTCGGCGAGCCCGACGAGCGCCGACGCTTCGAACCGCTCGGGATCCAACCGGATCTCGCAGGTCTCCGCATCCCAGCCGTCATCCTCCGGAACCACCCGACCGCCGACGACCGTGCCGATCGGTGTCAGTTCGATTCCCATGTCATCCTCCGTTTCGGTGACCGAGGTGGTCGAGTACGCCCGCAGCGGCGGCCACCGCCGTGCTGAACGTGGCCTGCAACAGATAGCCGCCCGTGGGCGCTTCCCAGTCCAGCATCTCGCCGATGACGAAGACTCCCGGCAGCCGACGCAACATGAACCGCTCATCGACCTCGTCGAGGCACACGCCGCCGGCTGTGGAGATCGAGCGTTCGACCGCCTCGGCGCCGACGAGACGGAGCGGGGTCGCCTTCACCAACGCCGCGAGATCGACGGGGTCGGAGGGCAGCTCGTTGGCCGTCGCCTCTCGCAACAGTCCGATGCCCACCGGTGTAATACCGGCCTTGCGAAACGCCGTCGTCGCCGAGTCCTTGGGGCGCCGTCGCGCCAGACGCTCCGCCACCTGCTCCGCCGACAGGTCGGGCCGCAGGTCGAGGTGAACCACGACCTCGCCCTCGAGCTCGATCAGGTCGCGGATCGTCGAACCCAGCGCGTAGAACACACCGCCCTCGACCCCGGTCTCGGTCACGACGCCTTCGCCCCGCACCGACCTCCCACCGGCCGACAGCTCCACGTTCTTGAGCGGCGCACCGGCGAAGCGTCGACGGAAGACCTCGGTCCACGCCGAGACGAACCCGCAGTTCGCAGGGCGGAAGGGCGCGAGACCGACACCAGCAGCCGACAGCGCCGACGTCCACGCGCCGTCGGAGCCGACCTTCGGCCACGACGCTCCGCCCATCGCGAGCACAACGGCATCGGCGACGACCACGGACTCGACGCCATCCTGATCCGCCACCGATACCTCGAGCCGGCCATCGTGCCGTAGCTCCACGCCGAGCCAGCGATGACGGGTCCGGATCACAACGCCGAGCGACGCCAGCCGTGCCAGCCACGCTCGCAGCAACGGTGTGGCCCGGAAGCTCTCGGGGAACACCCGACCACTCGACCCCACGAACGTCGGCTCGCCCAACGACTCCGCCCACGCCCGTAGCGCGGCCGCGTCGAATCGGGCGACCGCCGGCCCAACCCGCGACGACGCCGAGCCGTAGCGCTCGACCAGCTGCTCCGTCGGCTCGGAATGGGTGAGGTTGAGGCCGCCCCGGCCCGCCAGCAGGAACTTCCGCCCGACCGACGGCATCTGCTCGAACACCGTCACCGACGAGCCCGAGCGTGCCAACTGCTCGGCCGCCATCAGACCACCCGGCCCGCCGCCGACGACGATGACAGTCGGAGCGGTTGGCATGCCGCCGAGGTTAGGTGCCCGCCAGCACGACCCTCGTGCCGACGACGGCACCGGTGTCAGAGCGGGGACGGTTCGATGTCGTCGGCCGGCCAGAGGTCGAGGGGCTCGGCGGCGAGGTCGACGGCCGGGTCCATCAAGCGCGTTCGGGGAAGGCCGGCGATCGCCACCCAGGCGTCGACGCGGACCTCAGGGCGCGCGGCACCGGTCCGTTCGGTCTCGTCCGCGAGATGGTGCGCGTACTGACGGATCAGATCGGGGCGCACCGACATCGACCGCACCTGATGTGGGGCCAGCTCGTCGCTCGGCCACACCGTGCGGGTCAGGCCCGTGGCCGGGTCGGTCAACCGGAACGTGGCGCTTCCTTCCTTCTCGGTGAGGAGCACCCGCCACGACCAGCGATAGCCCTCCTCGGTCCACCGCACGTCGCCGGGGTACGCGAGATGACGCAACGGCACCACCAGCTGCACCACCACCCAGACCACGACGGCGGCCGTACCGAGCCGGACCCGCCACGCCGACGACGGCGTCGCCGGCACGGCGACGACCGGTGTCACCGGCGGCACCGACACGAGCCCGAACCGACGGCCCACCGCCGCACGAACCCGGTCCGGCCAATCCGGCTCGAAGAAGATCGGGGTCAGCACGATCATCACGAACGGGAACGCTCCGATGCCGGGGAACAGCCATCCCGTGATCAGGTGGAACACCACGACCGCCGCGTACACGTAGGGGCGGGTGCGGCGACGCAGCAGGAACGCAACGACCCCGAGGTCGAACAACGCTCCACCCCACGAGAGCGCAACGGCCACCCATCGGTCGGCGAACCACGGACCGACCAACGGAAGGTCGGTGCGGCCCAGCAACCACGTGTGCAGCGGTTCACCGCGCAACAACCAGTCGACGTCGACCTTGCCGAGCCCGGCGAAGACGTACACCGCCCCGAGCTGGAAGCGCAGGAGCCACACCGCCCACACCGGCACCGTCGAACCGACCGGTTCTGGTCGCGCCAGTGCCCGCTGAGCGGGCGATTCCGCGACGGAAACCCGGCGGGCGGGGAGGGGCAGCACCACGCAGAGGACCCCGACCAGGGTCACGAGCTCGTAGTGGTTGAGGTAGGTCGTGACGTCGATCGCCTCCGCGTACACGAATCCCAGCGTGAAGGCGAGGGCCGCCCACCGGGGCCGCCACCCCAGCGCGAGCGCCAGACCGGCGAGCACCATGACGGCGTAGAGCGCGTACATGCCGGCGGCCGGCAGGGGCCGGACCCACGAGAACCCGGGGTAGGTGAAGTGGTACGACGGCTCGAGGTAGAGGCGCTCCACCCAGCCCCGCGACACGAACCGGGCAGCGACCACCGCACCGGACAGTCCGGCAGCAACCCGGAACGCTGCGAGCGACGACCCGGGAACCTCACGGCGACAGCGTTCGATCACGTCGGACCCGAACCGACGCGCCGCGACGTCGCCGTGGGGACGGCGACGTCAGGAATCGCCGTCGTTCTCACTGAAGCTGATCGTGACGTCGAGCGCGCTCACGACCTCGGTCGCGATCGTGACACGGAGCTCCTCGACCGCCGCCGCGACCGCCTTGGCACGATCGGCGGTCGGCGGGGTCTCCGACGGCTCGGTCGCGTCGTCGGCCAGCAGTTCCTCGACGACGGCGATGCGCTCGGACACGGCCTCCGACAGCCCGCGGTGTCAGCAACGCGTCCAGCGCCGAGTACGACTCGCCGATGCCCCGCAGCTCCGCGGCGAACTGGAACATCTCGCCGACCGGCAGGTCGGAGTCAGCCCCCGGAGCCAGTTCGCTCTCCGCGGTCAGGAGCTTCGACGTCGACTCCAGTTGGCTCAACTGCATGTTGACCAGCGAGTCGATCACGTCGGTCGGGGCCATCGCATCGTCGCCGACACCGGTCGCTGCGTCCGAATAGGGCGCCGCCCCGTCGAGCCCCGTCGTCCACCCGTCGTCGACCATCGCGGTCTCGTCGGCGATGACGCTCATGACGGCCGACAGGTACGCGCACCGTGCCGGAACGGCGGAGAACGCTGCCGCGTCGGCCGTCAGGAGATGCCAGGCAGCGCCGTAGCCACGAAGGCTCGATGAGGTTCGGTTGCGGACCGTCTCGGGATCGGTGGGAGGCGACCCGGCGAGTGTCGCATCGACCTTCGCGACGTCGACCTCGTAGGACACCACCGACGAGGAGCGCCGCTGCATCGCCGGGCCGACGTCGAACGAGTCCGTGGCGCGCCAGGCGCCCCACACGGTCGCGACCGCCGAGCGCGCCGCCTCGAGCCCCGTGCTGTCGGGAGACTCGCACAACTCGCCGATCGCCGTGCTCGCTGCCGCCGCCCCCGTCGCGGCGGACGCATTCGCCGGCAGGATCACGTCTCGCACGAGCGCCGCCACGACCTCGGCCCGATCCGTCGAGGCCGGCGCGGCCGTCGTCGGTTCGTCGTCGGACGAGCAGCCGGCGACCAAGGTGGTCACGAACAGCACGGCGGCCGCCGCCGACACACACGAACGCGCCCGGGACGGGCGCTGCCGGTTCATCGGGACTCCAGGAAGTCGATCAGAGCGTCGCGATCCTTCTTCGGAAGGTCGAGCACTGCGTCACGGGAGGCTTCCCCCTCGCCGCCATGCCACAGGATCGCCTCGAGCAGGTTGCGTGCCCGGCCGTCATGGAGGAACCGGGTGTGGCCGTTGATCGTCTCCACCAGGCCGATCCCCCACAGCGGCGGCGTGCGCCACTCCGAACCGGACGCCTCGAAATCGGGCCGGCCGTCGGCCAGGTCCGGGCCCATGTCGTGCAGCAGCAGGTCGGTGAACGGGTGAATCGTCTGGTTGGCCAACGCGTCGATGTCCGACGCCCCGGTCGTCAGCTTCGGCGTGTGGCAGCTGGCGCATCCGCTGTCGGCGAAGACCTGAGCGCCGCGCCGCACGTTCTTGTCGTCGGCGTCACGGGCCGCCGGCACCGACAGGACCCGCGTGTAGAAGACGACGGCGTCGAACGTGTCGTCGTCGATCTCGGGCGATCCGCCGCTGGGCGCAGCGACACACGCCGACTGTGCATCCGGACAGTCGGCGTCGGGGAACACCGGGCTGGTGATGCCGACGTCACCGCTGAACGCTCCCGCCGTCTGCTGCCGCACCGACGCGACATTGGCCTTCCAGCCGAACCGCCCGATCGCAGTGTTGCCCGCGACCTCGTCCCACACCGTGTTGGTGCGACCGGAGATGCCGTCGCCATCGGCGTCGTCGGGGTCGGCGGCTCGCTCGATCGTCGCGGCGGGCACGGCCTCGAGGAGACCCATCCCGGGAATCTGCGGCGCAATGCGAGGACCGATCAGGATCTCGCCCGGTTCCCCGAACGCGGGGTCGCCGATCTCGTACACCGGCTTGCGCAGGGTGTACGTCGTGCCGTCGGCGAACGTTCCCTCGATGTCCTCGTACGTGATCGCGATGCTGCCCTCGGCAGGAACGCCGGGAACCGAACGGTCCTGCAGCTGACCGCCGTACGTGGGATGGGGCTTCGGCGCACCGTGCGCCGCCGTGCCGGCGATGCTCAGCCGCAGGAGCAGGCCCGGCGTCGCCGGCCCACCCTCGGCTGGCGGCTCGGCTCGCCCGTCGAACGTGTGGCACGACGCGCACACGGTCGCGTTGAACGTCGGACCCAGGCCGTCGCGGCTCGTGGTCGACGCCGGTGCGATCACCCAGTTCTGGGTGAAGAAGCTGTCGCCGACCTCGAAGTCCGCCCGGCTGCTTCCCGGCAGGCTCTTGGCCGGAAGTCCGAACGCGTTCTGGTTGACGACGTTGCGGGTCGTGTCACCGCCGAGGTCGGAGTCGAGGAGATCGGCCAGCGCGACCTCGGCCGGGCGCGCCGCCCGCTCGTTCGAACACCCGGCCAATCCCATCACGATCGTCGCCGCCGCGACGATCGCGATCGGAACGGCACGCTTCATCAGCTGACCTCGACCGTCACTCCGAGCGCCTTACCAGCGGCCACGATCGAATCCGTCTGCGTGCCGAGATCCTCGATGGCGTTGCGGATCGCGGTGCGGCCCGGGCCGTCGTCGGGGGCATCCGCCGTGAGGTTCTGGTCGAACGGCGCCGGGATCTTCGAGATCTCGAGTACCGACTCGGAGATCTGCGCCGTGATGTCGGACGACAACGAGGCGTCGGCGTCGGCAACGAGCGACGCGAGACCGGGCCCCGAAGCGACACCGGCGTACGAGCCGAGCCACACGTTCGCGATCCCGTTGGCGTTGGCGGACAGATCCGCAGTGGTGTTGTCGCTGAAGCAGGAGTGCTCGTTCTCCTGGTCGCGCTCCTCGAAGGCGACGTTCATACGCTCGCCGGCGAGTTCGCCGCGGGACAGCTCCCCGATGCCGGTGATCATGTCGCTCAGCGTCTCGGTCACCGGCCTGGCCACGAACTCGGAGCGGTAATTGTCGGCGTCGGGTGCCCATTGGTCGGTGACCTGCGTCAGGTCGTCGATCAAGAGGTCGGTGACCGCCGACAGGTACAGCTTGCGACGCTCGGCGTTGGCAGCGGTCGTGTAGTCGGTCGCCGGTCGGGCACCGGGCCCGGTGTCACTCTGGTCCTGACCCCACAGGAGGAACTCGATGGCGTGCCAGCCCGTCGAGAGGTTGGCCTCGCCACCCTGCTCGTTGGCCGCGGCCAGGGCGTCCTTGGTGATCTCGGGGAAGCCCACCGTGTCGGCGATGATGCCCGAGTCGGGAGTGTCGACCGTGGAGTCGATGTACTGCTCGTCGAGCGGCCATCCGTTGATGCGCCCTTCGGGACCATCTTCCTTGTTGTCGATCGGGCCACCGTAGAACCGGAATGCCTCGGTGAGTCCGTAGGGCGTCCGGGCCGCGATCCATGCCGACTTGGCCGTGGTGAGCGTTGCCTCGGTGGGGTCGGCGACGAAGGCCTCGACGGCAGCATCGAGTGCCTTCGCTCCGTCCAGCGTCGCGGTGTAGCTGGCGAAGACGCCCTCGGCGTAGTGGGCGACGACCTCCTCGGCAAGCGCCTCGTTGAGCTTGCCCGACGCCGCCGTCGTGGTGGGTTCGTCATCGGTCGCCGAGTCGTCACCACTGCATGCCGACAAGGTGAGACCGGCGAGTGCGATCACGCCGATCGTCCGGATCGTCCGGATCGTCCGGATCGTCCGACTGCCGACTCTTCCTCGAACTCGTGCCACTGCTGCTCCCATATCGTCCGACCGATCGAGCACCTCGCGGCACTCTTGTTAGGTAAGCCTAATTCCAGAACCCCGGGTGCGCGCAACTCCTTCCGCCGGGACGCGAAACGGGGAGGGACAGGCATGCTGTCCCTCCCCGCCTCACCACCTCCCCCGACCGCAGCTGGACCCGAACCAACCGTGCCGACCGGGGAGTGTCGCCCGATGGTCAGGGTGCGATGTTGTACGCCACCGTCAGCGGATCGGTCGGCTTGTTGACGTCGGAGCTGCTCCCGCTCGTGTACCAGTAGGCACCGAGGCCGGTCTCGATCTGGAAGTCGACGAAGCTCTTCGGCCACGCACCCCAGTACCCGGCGTTCGCCGACGTCTTGGCGATCTGCGGCGCCGCGGTCGCCTGCGCCGACGGCAGTTGGGCCGCGACGTTCAGGAAGGCCGGCGTGCCGGTGAACCCGGACGTGTTCGCGGCGCTGAGGCCAGTGAACTCCGCCAGCGTCACCGTCCGCTCGGGCAGCTGGATCCGGATCGTCGGATCGTCCTGGCTCGACGCGAACCCGGCGATCGAGGCGGTGAGCGTGCCCACACCGGACCCGTTCACCACGAGCTTGGGGTTCTTGATCCAGAAGGGCACGTAGGTGCCGTAGAAGTTGATCGTGAAGGTGCCGGTCCACTGGATGGTCGAGGCGCCGGTCGCGGTGTTCACGGTGCCGGTGCCGCCGGTGTAGCGAACCTTCTGGCCGAGGAAGAACGCGTTCGACGAGGTGACCACGTTGCCCGCTCCGTCACGGTTCTTGTTGGCGAAGCTCACGGCGGTCTCGCTGCCGATGGGGACGTAGGTGCCCGCGGCGTTCTTCTTCAGGACCGTCGCGTTGCCATTGGTGGCGGTGTAGGTCGCAGCGGTGCCGTCGGAGATGCCCGCCGACCAGTAGTTCACCTGCCCGGGGGCCTGGCTGGCGTTGTTGGTCTGCTTGCTCACGGTCCACTCGAACGACGCGTTGGTCAGGGTCTTGATGCTCGACGGCGTGGTCGTTGTGGGCGCTGCAGTCGTGGTGGGCCCGGGCGTCGTGGTCGTCCCACTGCCGGCGGAGGGCGGGGGCTCGGGGCAGGCGGTCGCCACCAGGGCGGTCGCCCCGAGGATGACGCCGAGCAGTGCGGTGGACCGGCGACGGTGCCGGGTCGGACGGGTGGTGGTCATCGCATCTCCTGGGTTGTTATTAGGTGTACCTAACTCGTTTGGTAGTCTTGCCTAACATTCGGTCTGACGCAACCGTCTCGTTCGCGGTCACACCCCCGCCGCCCGCCGACGCCACACCACGACTCCACCGGCGGCGACGAGCGGCACTCCGACGGCACCGCCGACGACCCATCCGCTCATGCCCCCGTCGTCGTCGGACTCGAACACGATGACCCTGCCGGACGCGGAGTTCGTTTCGTCGGTGGCCGAACGCCTGCGGGTCGTCGTCGACGACTCGACCGCGGTCGTGGTCGTCGTCTCAGCAGCGGTCGTCTCGGTCGTCATCGTCGTCGTCGACTCGACCGGGCTCGTGTCAACCGGCGCGGTCGACCCGGGAGACGTCGTGGCAGGCCCGCTCTTCTTCGCCGTCGTCGGGGTTCGGCCGGTGCTGGATCCGCCCACCACCGACGGCGCCGTGGTCGCTGTTTGCCCCGTGCCCGTCTGGCCTGGGCCCGTCGACCCGCCCGGGTTCGACGGAGCGTCCGGCGGGATCGTCACCGGCGCCCCAGCCCCGGTACTGAAGGTGATGGGAGTGAAGCGTTCGTTGGTCGCGCTCGCCTTGCCATGGGCGCCGATCGTGTAGATGCCGCACTGCACCTGGAGGCAGTCGACGGTGTTGGTCACGTTGGTCGCGGGATCGACCCACTGGTAGGTACTCCCCGGCACCGTGATCGTCGTGGTCCAGTTGCCACACGAGTTGTCGGGGTACGCCGGGTCCATCGACATGGCGAACGCGGTGGTTCCGTCGTTGACCTCGCCGTGTGTGAAGGCCACGAAGCGGTTGAGTCCCGAACCGTCGTCACGCGTGTCGGCACCACGGTTCACACCGGCGTAGGAGTAGGTGATGCCGAACTGACCGTTCGAGTTGGTGCCGTTGCGGCTGCTCGGCCCCCACGTCGACCCCGGCTGCACCCAACCGAACATGACGTACACGCCGCCGAACACGTTCTTGTCCGACGAGTGCGGCGGAACGAGGTAGGACGTTCCGACCACGGTGACCGTCGTCGCCTGAGCGGCAGGCAGGACCGACTGGCTGACCGTCAGCGTGGGCGCCTGGGCACCGGCGGGAGCGACACCCGGACCGGCCACCATGGCAAACGGGAGCACGGCGCCTGCGGCCGCGGCGAGGAGGATTCGAGCGTTCATGTTGCACCCTTCAGGAGCACCGAACCGTCGAAGCGGTCGGAGGCAGTGGACGTGGATGGAGATGGGGACGGATCGATCGCTGGTCCGCCGCGACGGGGCACGACCAGCAGGGCGCCGGTACGCGGGTGGGGAAAAGTCTCGATCGCACAGCCGTAGACGCAGCTGAGGAGCGCGCCGGTCATGACGGCTTCGGGGCGACCGTCGGCAGCGACACCGCCATCGTGGATCACGACCACACGATCGGCGTAGGCCGCAGCGAGGCCGAGGTCGTGCAGGACGACCACAACACCGTCGCCGAGCGGGCGCGCTCACGGGCGACGCCGAGCACCTGCTCCTGGTGGGAGATGTCGAGCGACGCCGTGGGTTCGTCGAGGAGCAAGAGCCCCGGCTCCTGGGCGAGGACCCGCGCCAGGGCACTCCGAGCCTGTTCGCCACCCGACAGCGACGGGAACTCACGCCGTGTCAGCGTGCTCACGTCGGTGACACGGATGGCCCAGTCGTACACGTCGTCGTCGGCGTCCTCCCGGTCGGTGTTGCGCCACGGTTCGCGGCCCATCCGCACGATCTGCTCAACGGTGAACGGGAACGACACGTCACTGCGCTGGGGCAGCACACCTCGACGCATCGCGAGCTCGATCCCGGTCCACGCTGCGACCGGTGCGCCGCTCACCAGTACGGTGCCGGCGGACGGCTCGCGGTCGCCGGCCAGCACGCTCAGCAGAGTCGACTTGCCAGCGCCGTTCGGCCCGACGAGCGCGACGACCTCGCCGGCGCGGACGTCGAGGTCGACGCCGGCGAGGATCTCGCGGTCACCGAAGGACACCCCGATGCCCCGCGCCGAGAGCACGACGTCGCCCCGACGCGCCACTGCAGGGATCCGCACGATGCGACGCCAACTCACGCCCATCCTCCGGCACGGTTGCGTTCCCGTCGCAGCAACCAGAAGAAGCTCGGCCCGCCGAGCAGTGCAGTGAGCATGCCGATCGGGAGATCGGCGAAGTCGACGGCCGTCCGTGCGAACAGGTCCGCGACCACCAGGACGAGCGCTCCCCCGAGCGCGCATGCCGGGATCAACCGCGGGTGCGACGGGCCGATCAGCATGCGGAGCAGGTGGGCGACGACCAGCCCGACGAAGCCGATGATGCCGGCGAACGCGACCGCCGGACCGACGAGCAACGCCACCATGACGATGGTGGTGATGCGCAGCCGCTCCACGTTGACCCCGAGATGCCGGGCCGGGCGCTCACCGAGCGCGAGGAGGTCGAGGCGACGCGCCACCGAGATCGCCCCGACGAGCCCCACCACGATCAATGGCGACACCGCGGCCACCGCCTGCCACCGGATGCCGTTGAGGCTGCCCAGCTGCCAGAACACGATCTGTTCGCGAGCCTGCGTGTCGCCGAGGAAGACGAAGAAGCCGATCAGTCCGGCGGCCACGGCGTTGACCGCGATGCCCATGAGGACGATGGTGACGACCTCGGTCCGGCCGTTCGAGCGGGACAGGCCGTACACGAGCAGCGTCGTGATCAAGCTCGCGATGAACGCAGCGACCGGGGTGGTGAACGCGCCGAGCACGCTGACCTTCCAGACGATCACCGCACAGGCCCCCACCGCAGCCCCTGAGGAGACACCGACGACCGCCGGCTCGGCCAGCGGGTTGCCGAACACGCCCTGCATCAGCGCGCCCGCCACCCCGAGCGCGGCGCCGACGAGTACGGCCATGATCACGCGGTGGAAGCGCACGTCCCAGAGGACGGCGTCGCCGTTGGGGTGCGCCGGCATCGCGCCCCAGTCGAGGCCGATCCGGTGGGACACCGATCCGAGCACCTCGCCGGGAGCGACGTGCAACTGGCCGGTTCCGGCGGCGACGAGCACGGCGGCGACGAGCGCGAGCCCCAACACCCCGATCACGACCGCGGCGCGCGACCGCGAGTGCACCGTCGAGGTGCTGTCGGCAACGACGGGCACGGTGGCGGTCGCCATCAGTCCCCCGCCGGCGTGCCGTAGACCGCCTCGGCCAGGGCCGCCAACGTCGCGGGGTACTGCGGCCCGAAGCTGAGGATCTGGGAGTCGGCCATGTCCACCACGCACTCGTTGGTGCCGGCTCTGGTCTCGGCGACGCCGGGGATCTCGGCCAGGCCGCTCACCCCGCCGACCGACTCGAGACCACCCGTCATCAACAGGAACATGTCAGGAGCGGCCGTGACGAGTCCCTCGGCGTTGATCGGCTTGTAGCCGTCGAGTTCGACTTGCGTGGCGACGTCGACGCCACCGAGCGCTTCGATGAGGTCGTCGGCGCCGGATCCCTCGCCGAACCAGTAGAAGACGCCGGCGCTGCCCCGCAGGTAGAGGAAGACCATGCGCATGCCCTTGAGCGGGGAGGCGTTTGCCATCTCCGACACCTGCTGCTCGGCCGCCGAGATCTCCCGTTCGACCCGTGATGCCACCGCGTCGCCGGCGGCGTCCACCCCGAGGGCGTGCGCGACGGCACGGATCTGCTCGCCGATGGTGTCGCGGGCGCGGTGGTCGTCGAGGATCACGACCGGGATACCGGCATCCTTCAACTGCATCTGCACCTCGAGCGGCCCGATGCTGTAGTCGGTCAGGATGACGCTCGGGTCGAGGTCGAGGATCGCCTCGGCTTGGAGCTCGTGTCCGTTGGCGGTGACGACGGGGAGATCGACCAACGCTGGCACGCCGGTCGATACGTCACGTCCGACGAGCCGATCGCCGAGACCGAGCGCGTACACCGTGGTGCCGAGCGTTCCGTACGTGTCGAGGGCGAGGATGCGACTGGTGTCGGAGATCGTGATCGACTGACCCGTGACGTCGGTGACGGTGACGGGGAGGTCGGGCGACGGCGCCGGTTCGAGGGGTCGCACCCACTCCTGTGACGTCGCGGTGCGGGCGCCGACGCAACCAGAAGCGGTCGGGTCCGCCGCGGCCCGGTCGACCGGGGCGCCGGAGCCGCCGCACGCGCTCAGCACGACCGCACTCGCGACGGCGGCTGCGATCGCCACCATCGAGGCTCGCTGGGTTCGGAGGATCGTGGGCATCGGGTTCTCTCCCGCCGCAGGTCGGATCACGGCGTTCGGTAGGTATGCCTAACGTCGCGTATGTTGCTCAGCTACGCAAGCCGGTGAGGACGACGAACCCCTGGAATGCCCTCGTCCCCGGAGCTGTTGCAGGCGTCATGACCGACACCGACACGTCGCGCACCACCGACCCGGTGCTGCAGGAGGCGCCCCTGGGATTCCAGTGGCCCACGATCGACCCGTTCCTCTTCTGCGCCCACCACCGCGACGACTACCCCGCCGGCAACGACGCGCTCGGGCCCGACGCTCCGCTCGTCGGCCGGTCCATCGGCCAGGACTTCGATGGCGTCGACGGCTGGAACATGTACCACGGCGATGTCGTTCCCGGGTTCCCGCAGCACCCGCACCGGGGTTTCGAGACGGTGACGTTCGTACGATCTGGCCTGATCGACCACTCGGACTCGCTCGGTGCCGCCGCCCGGTTCGGCCGCGGCGACGTGCAGTGGATGACCGCCGGCCGAGGGGTCGTGCACTCCGAGATGTTCCCGCTGCTCGACCGGGACGGACCGAACCCCGCCGAGCTGTTCCAGATCTGGCTCAACCTGCCGGCCGAGGACAAGCTCGTCGACCCCTATTTCACGATGCTGTGGAACCACGACATCCCTCGCATCGCCACGAGCGGCGACGACGGGGCGACCGCCACGGTCACCGTCATCGCCGGACGGCTCGAGGGCGTCACCGCTCCCCCGCCTCCGCCCAACTCATGGGCGGCTCGCTCCGAAGCCGAAATCGGGATCTGGCACATCTCGCTCGATCCGGGAGCGTCGTGGGAACTGCCGCCGACGGCGGGCGAGGACACCGTACGCACCCTCTACCTGTTCGAAGGGTCCGAACTCACGATCGGCGGCCACGTCATCGGGGCGTCCACCGGAGCCCTCCTCGCGTCCGATGCACCGGTCCGGCTCACCGCGACCGGCACAGCGGTCGAGGCGCTCGTCCTGCAGGGCCGACCGATCGGCGAACCCGTCGCCCGGTACGGACCGTTCGTCATGAACACCGAAGCCGAGATCGAACAGGCCTTCGCCGACTACCGGGAGACCGGGTTCGGCGGCTGGCCGTGGGACGTCGATGCGCCCGTCCACGGACGGCACCAGGGCCGATTCGCCCGTCATGCCGACGGTCGCCGTGAGGACATCGGTGACTGACGCGCACCTCTTCGACACACCGATGGTGATGACTTCGGCAATCGCAGCACGCTGCGCCGTCGACGCCGCGATCGAGGCGGCCACCTCCCGGCGCGTCTGACGCGTCGACGTCACGTTCCGCTCCTCCCGTTCGTCTTCCACCATGACGCCCCGACTCCGGGGCTCCACCGTCTGGTAGATACGAACGAGGAGCGCATCATGGGAACACCTGCAACGGAGACCGACGTCGTCGTGATCGGCGGCGGGCTGGCCGGCCTGACCGCAGCCGCGTTCGCCGCCCGGGCGGGAGCCACCGTCCGCGTCCTCGACGCCCGGACCGATCTCGGTGGCCGGGCCCGCACCGCGGTGCACGACGGCTACCACTTCAACGAGGGCCCACACGCGCTCTACACGGCGTCCGACGGCGCACGGGCGCTCCGGGAGCTGGGCATCTCCCCGAAGGGCGGTACCCCGCCACTGCTCCGGGCGAAGATCTCCCTCGACGGCCGCCTGCGCGTCGCTCCACCACGACGCGCGCTCGCCCAGTTCGTCGGCCTCCTCCGCCGCGTCGGGACCGACCGCAACGATCCGGGCCTCGTTCGCATCAGCGCCCGCGAGTGGATCGAAGCGCGCATCGCCGACCCCGTCGGTCGCGACGTCGCGGCCGGCGCCGTGCGGGTCAGCTCGTACAGCGGTGATCTGTCGACCTTCTCGGCGGACGCCGCCGCGACCCAGCTCCACGCCGCGCTGCGCGGGGTCACCTACCTCCACGGTGGGTGGGCGCAGCTCGTCGACGCGACGAAGGCAGCGGCGACAGCAGCCGGCGCGACGGTGGAGCACACCAGCAAGGTCACATCGATCGACACCGACGGCGAACGCCACGTGGTCGCCCTCGGTGACGGGCGACGGTTGATCACCCGAGCCGTCGTACTCGCCGCCGGTGGGCCGTCGACGGCCACAAGACTCGTCGGCGACCGGAGCCCCACACTCACGGCCGCTGCCCTCGCCGCGATCCCGGTCCACGCCGCGTGCCTCGACCTCGGCCTGCGTCGGCTCACGACGAGCTCGACGCGCTTCGTGCTCGGGATCGACCGGCCGACCTATGCCAGCATCCACACACCCGGGGCCCATCTCGCAGACGACGGTCACGTCGCCCACGTCGTGTACTACGAGCCGGGCGGCGACATCGGGGTGGCAGATCTCGAGGCGCTCGCCGACGAGCTGCAGCCCGGATGGCGAGACGAGGAGGTCGCTCGGCAGATCGGGCACCGACGCGTCGTCGCGTACGACCGCCCCCAGCCGGGCATTGGGTTGCGAGGCCGGCCGGGGCCGATCGTCGCCGACCTGCCCGGGGTGTTCGTCGCCGGCGACTGGGTCGGCCCGACCGACCTGCTGGGGACGGCGGCAATCACGAGTGGTAAGGCCGCGGGGATCGCCGCTGCGACCCACCGGTCGGCCTTCTCGACGGTCCCGGCCTCGGCTCGATGAGCGCCACCGCCGACGTCGCGGCCGAACGCTTCGAGCCACATCGCGACCGGCTCTTCGGCGTCGCGTACCGCATGACGGGTTCGGTCGCCGATGCCGAGGACTGCGTGCAGGAGGCCTTCGTGCGATGGCAGCGCACCGACATCGGGGCGGTCGACCACGACGAGGCGTTTCTCGTGCGAACGGTGAGTCGACTCGCGATCGACCGGCAGCGGCAGGCGGCTCGGCGGCGGGAGACCTACGTCGGACCGTGGCTGCCCGAACCCCTCCTGGCTCCCGTCACCCAGCTCGCCACTGCGTCGGTCGACCCCGCGGACGAGGCCGAACTCGCCGACTCGCTGTCGTTCGCGTTCCTGGTGATGCTCGATCGGCTCTCGGCCTCCGAGCGGGCCGCGTTCATCCTCCACGACGTGTTCGGGGTGCCGTTCGACGAGATCGCGACCACGCTCGAGCGCGAGCCGGAGGCGTGCCGCCAGTTGGCCAGCAGGGCCCGTCGCAAGCTCCGCGACACCGACGGGTCCGCGGACGCGGCGCCGCGGCCGGTCGTCGGGACCGATGCTGCCAACGCGCTGGGAGCGCTCCTCGGCGCGTTGCTCACGGGCGACGTCGAGGCCTGCCTGCACCACCTCGCGCCCGGCGTCGTGCTCACCAGCGATGCCGGCCCGCACCGGCGCGCCGCACGCCGGCATGTGGTCGGCGCCGACCGAGTCGTGCGGCTCGTGACCAACCTCTTCGCCCGCGACGTCGGCCTCGTCAGCGAGATCCGCCCCGTCGCGGTCAATGGTGCGATGGGCCTGTACGTCGATCATGTCGAGGGTCCGCTCGTGTTCACGGGCGACAGCGGGCCCGACGGTCGGATCCACCACATCTGGATCCAGATGAATCCCGAGAAGGTCAGCCCGCCTCCCGACCGGTAAGGTCGGGCCACTGCCGAGCTGCCGGGGGGCGACACGATGGGAACAGGTGTGCACACGCGGGCGACCGGACGGTTCCGTTCGATGGCGATCGGGGTGGTCGCAGCGGCCGTCGCCGCCGGTGCCGGGTGTGCGCCCGACATCGGGACACTCACGCCGCAACAGCAGGTCGACCAGCTGATCGCGTTCGTCGAATCGGCCCGGGGGCACCAGTTCGTGACCCGCCCCGACGTCGAGTTCGTTCCCGACGCGGTGTTCCAACAGCACGTCCTCGCCTCGATCGAGGGAGCGGAGGCGGCGCTCGACGTCGACGAGGTCGCGTTCAAGGCGCTGGGTTGGATGCCGACCACCGACGACCTGTTCGACAAATACAAGATCGCGTTCAGCGGCACCGTCGTCGGGTTCTACGACCCGGCGAGCAAGGTCCTCGAGGTTCGCGGCGACCAGCTCACGCCGTACCGTCGCGAGGTCGTCGTGCACGAGCTCACCCACGCGCTCGACGACCAGCTCTTCGACCTGAACGAGTCGATGGGCGACGGCGTGCTGAGCGAGCAGCAGCTGGCGTTCCTCGTCGGCGTCGAGGGCGACGCCGTCCGGACCCAACAGGCGTACGTGGCGACGATGACGCCCCTCGAGCAGTTGCAGAACGTGGCGGAGCAGCTGTCGTTCCAGATCGATCCGGCGATCCTGTCGGTGCCGCTCGCGCTGCTCAGCCTGAGCCAGACGCCGTACCTCCAAGGTCCCCAGTTCGTCGCCGGGCTCGGCGGCAACGCCGGCATCGACGCAATGTTCGACCGGTACCCGGCGACGGCCGAACAGGCCTGGAACCCGGCGAAGTACCTGACCAACGAGGGAGCGGTGGCGGTGCCCACACCCCCGGCCGGCGGATCGATCGTGAACTCCGGCTCGTGGGGACAGTTCTTCATGACGCTCCTCCTCGGCGAGGGCGTCAACCTCGATGCCACGCTCAACCCGGTCACCGACGGCTGGGCGGGCGACTCGTTCGTGACCTGGACCTCCGGGGCCGCGTCGTGCATCCGGATCGACACCCGCAGCGACACGGCGCCGCAGTCGGACGCGTTGCGTGGTGCTCTCACGACATGGGCGTCGAGCCACGGTGCGATCGTGTCGGCCGTCGATGCGACGACCGCCCGCGTCACCGCCTGCAACTGAGATCTCATCGCAGTCTGCTCCCGTGGCACGATGCACTCGATGGCTGAGCGAGGTACCGCAGCGGAAGCAGCTCCCGAGGGACAGGGGAGCGGCCCTGCGCGACGGTGGCCTCGCCATGGTGGCGAACCCTCTCGCTTCGCAGCCGCGGCCGACCTGTTGAAGGCCCTGGCAAGCCCTCACCGGGTGGCGATCGTCGATCTGCTCGCGGCAGGACCGCTGCGAGTCCACGAGATCGTCGAGGCGCTCGGCGTCGACCAACCGCTCGTGTCCCAGCACCTCCGGGTGCTCCGTGACGCCGACCTGTTGACCAGTGAGCGGCACGGCAAAGAGGTCGTGTACTCGCTCGCCGACGAGCACATCGCCCACATCGTCGGGGACGCGATCACCCACGTGGCCGAGGTGGCGGGCGGTGAATCGTCGTAGCCGGGAGGCCGAGGGCATCAGGGCTAGCGTGACCGGCGGCCCATGCAGATCGTCTACCTGAGCAACCGCCCGCAGGTGATGCGGGAAACGTGGCAGCACGTCCGGCACTTCATGCCGTGGATCGACCGCGCCCTGATCGTCGCACCGGCGGCGCGGCACGGCGAGTTCGACGCCTGGGTCGACCCGACCGAGATCACGCTGTTCTCCGACGAGGAGGTGAGCGGCGCGACGAGCTCGACGCTCGGTGTGCTGGACCACGTCCGTCGCAACGTGCGTCTCCGACGGGCCCTCATCGGCTCCGGGGCGACCGACGACGTCTTTCTCCTCTCCGACGACGACTATCGCCCGATGCGACCCGTCGACGAATCGTTCTTCACCGACGGCACCCGCGACATCGGCTACTTCAGCTACGAGCTCGGCGAGTGGCCGGGGTACGAGACGCCGTTCGACGAGGCGCAGCACGTGACCCACGACGCCCTCGCATTCCTGGGCCTTCCGCACCTCGCGTACGGCGCCCACATGCCCCAGATCATGCGACGCGACCTCTGGGCCGAAGCGTTCGAGCTGTTCGAGACCGTCAGTGACGACGACATGGTGTGCGAATGGGCCCTGTATTTCAACGTCGCCCAGGCACGGCATCCCGAGCGCTTCGACGCTCCACGCCCCTTCGAGGTGATGGGGTGGCCGCAGTACGGGGCCGAGTGGCCCTGGTGGGTGCGGCCCCCGCGGTGGACGTTCGAGAACTTCTACCCCGACATGTACGAGCCGGGGCACCTGTTCGATGGGCTCACCACCGGGCTCGACACCGCCGGGGTCACCAAGACGAACTTCGACAAGATCACCCGGTGGACCGCGTTCGCCCGGGCGGCAGAACGCCTCGACTTCCCCGCCGGGGTGCACAACCCGTGGACGAAGGACTCGGCCCTGCGCCGCGCCTACTTCGCCGCGTTGCGTCCGGCCCGCAAGACGTTGCGCTACCTCACCGAGACCCGCGGCTCCGGCACGCGGGACGCCGACTGATGGCGTCGGCGAGGTCGACTGGGCCGACCGACGCGGATCGGCCCGGACTCGTCGGTGTCGTGCGGTCGTTCGCACGCCGGCCGGTGGTCGCCGTGTTGGCACTGGCGGTTGCAGCGTCGGTGCTCGGCCGGTTCTTCGTGCGTTCGCCGCTCTGGCTCGACGAAGCACTGAGCGTCAACATCTCGAAGCTGCCGATCGGCGACATCGCCGGGGCGCTCGAGCGCGATGGCCACCCGCCGCTCTACTACTACCTGCTGCACGGCTGGATGGAGGTGTTCGGCGATGGCGATCGCGTGGTCCGGGCGCTGTCGGGCCTCATCACCTTGGGCACCCTGCCGCTCGCCTTCCTCGTCGGACGGCGGATCGCCGGTCGCCGGCTCGGTCTGACGCTCGCGCTCGTCTTCGCCCTCTCGCCCTATGCGTTCCGCTACGGCAGCGAGACCCGCATGTACCGCGCTGCTCATGGCGGAGGTCTTCGCCGGGTACCTGCTGCTCGACGCCGCGATCACCGCGCCCCGGTGGAAGACGCTGGTGGGCATCTCGACGGTGTCGGGGCTGCTGCTCTGGACGCACTACTGGTCGATGTGGCTGCTCGGCGCCATCGGTGTGCTGGCCCTGGTCCGGCTCGCCCGGGCGCAGCGTCGCGGCGACCGGGTCCTCGTCGTCGGCACGGCCAAGATCGTCGCGGCCCTCGCCGTCGGAGGCCTTACGTTCGTGCCCTGGCTGCCCACGCTGCTCTACCAGAGCCAGCACACCGGCACCCCGTGGGCGCCGAGCTTCCGTGTCACGACCCTGGTCGTCACATCGATCACCGAGTTCGCCGGTGGGCCGTACTCCGAGGCCCAGTTGGGCGTGCTGCTGCTGACGATCCTCGTGGCGATCGGCGTCTTCGGCACCGGCATCGACAACCAGCGCATCGAACTCGACTTCTTCGCCCACCCGCTGGCGCGGCGTCCGCTGTCGGTGTTGGCGCTGACGATCGCCATCGCCGCGGCGGTCGGCATGGTGAACGGCATGGCGTTCTCACCCCGCTACGCCGCGGTCTTCTTCCCGTTCTTCCTCATCCTCGTGGCCCTCGGCCTCCAGCAGTTCAAGGGAGGGCTCGTCCGCGACGTCGTGCTCGTGACGTTCACCGCGTTGTCGTTGGCGGGCATGTTCCTCGTGGTTCGGGTCGACCGGACCCAGGCCCGGGCATCGGTCGAGGTCATCGAGCGCACGGCCTCCGACGGGGTGGTCATCGCGTGCCCCGATCAGCTCGGTCCGTCGGTGTCGCGCTACCTCGACCGCGAGCGCTACGACATCACGACCTATCCGCGGTTTGCGTCGCCCGAGCTCGTCGACTGGGTCGACTACAAGGCACGCAACGAACGCAACGACCCGGTCGCGTTCGCCCAGGAGCTACTTCGTCGTGCCGAGGGGCGTCCGCTGTTCCTCGTGTACCGCGACGACTTCCTCACGTTGAAGGGTCAGTGCCAACGCGTCCATCGAGACGCTGTCGGCGGTTCGGCCGCCCCGGACCATCCAGCGCGAGTCCGGCGACGACTTCTACGAGCCGATGACGGTGGTCGAGTTCGGTCAGGCCGGACCCGCCCCGGGCTGACCGTCGCCAATCGCACGTCGCGCTGGTCACGGGATCATCCGGCCCGACCACGCCGCCACGGCGTATCCGGCCATGAGGACCCCGCTCATCGGGAGCAGGAGCCGATCGAGCCAGCGCCACCGGGCCGGGAGGCGCTGTTGCGCGACGGCGACCATCACGGCGAGCGGGAAGGCCGTGAACGTGTACCGACCGAGCGAGTTGATGTTGTTGGCGGCGAGGGCGATGACGAGGGTGACTGCGGTGTAGATCGTCCATCCCACCGGGAGTCGCCGGGCAGCGAGGACGATCACCACGATGGCGCCGACGGCGAACGAGGCGTTGAAGACGTCGCGGAACTGACCACCGGCGACGTCGACCACCGCGGTCAGGAGGCGGGACACGGGCTCGTGCCACCCGGCGCGGAAGACCCGCTGCGAGTCGAGCGGCACCCGCCACGAGTCGAACCGCCACTGCAGCCATGCCAGGTAGCCGACCGCCCCCACGCCGGGTGCCACCACCGCGGCGAGACGGACGATCACTCCCCGTCGGCGTCGCAGGTCGTCGAGCACGGCGACGAGCACCGCGATCGCGACGAGCGCGCCCGTCGGTCGAGTGAGCCCCGAGGCCAAGCCGAGGACGATGGCCGGCGTCCACCGCTCGCGACGGGACCGCGAGCACCGCCCCGAGCGCCAGAGCCAAGGCCAGCGACTCGGAGTACGCGAACACCAACACCGAGGCGGCGGGGAACAGCGCCAGCCACCACACGCTCGCCACGGCGAGTCGGCGGTCTCCCGTGACGTCCTGCACGAGCAAGTGCACGAGGACCAGCGCGGCCAACGTGGCCAGGTTCGAGACCACGAGGAGCCCGAGGTCGTCGTTACCGCCGAGGAGCCATCCGACCCAGCGACCGAGCAGCGGGAAGAGCGGGAAGAACCGCTGCACCTCGGTCGCGACGCCGTCGTAGCCGTGCTGGGCGAGGTCGCGGTAGTAGGTGCCGTCCCACAGGAACAGACCCTGGTGCCGGACCGAGGTTGCGGTCTCGAGTCGGTCGAACCACGGCATCGACGACGCGGCCCACGCGACGGCGAGGAGGACTCGCGCCGTGACCCAGGCTGCGAGCGCGTTCAAGTACGGGCTGGCAGCGACGCGGTCGAGCGGACGTTCCACGGCGGTCACGGCGTCAGTCGCCGAGGTAGCTGGCCACCAGCGTGTCGTGGCTCGCCGCGAGCTCGACCGCCAGCCCCTCGAACGTGACCCGCCCCCGGCTGAGCACCGTGGCTCGGCTGGCGACGCCGAGCGCCAGTGCGACGTGCTGCTCGACCAAGAGGACTCCACAACCCGTGTCGGCGGCCAGTCGGCCGATGACATCGAGCAGCGAGGCCACCACGAGCGGTGCGAGGCCGAGGCTCATCTCGTCGATCAGCAGCACGCGGGGCCGACTCATGATGGCGCGACCGATCGCAACCATCTGCTGTTCGCCTCCCGACAGCAGGCCCACGCGCCGCGACAGCAGCCGTTCGAGGGCCGGGAACCAGTCCAGGACACGCGCCACTGCGTCGACCTCGTCAGCGCGCCGTCGGGCCCGCCGGGAGTCGGCGAGGCGGAGGTGGTCGCGCACCGTCAACGACGGGAACAGGCTGCGGTCCTCGGGGACGTGGGCCACACCGGCACGGGCGATCCGGTGAGTCGACGACAACGGCAGCGGCTCGCCGTCGAGCGCGACGGTGCCCGAGGTGGCCCGCACCAGCCCGGTCATGGCGCCGAGCGCGGTGGACTTGCCCGCGCCGTTGGCCCCGAGCAGGCACACGACCTCGCCGGCCGCCACCGTGAGGTCGAGGTCGTGGAGCACGGTCCGGCCGTCGTAGCCGGCGCACAGGCCCGTGACCTCGAGGATCGGTGCGCCGCTCACGTCGCCACCCCCAGGTAGGCCTCGATCACCTTCGGGTCGTTGCGGACCTCGACGGCCGTCCCCGCCGCGACGATCGCGCCGAAGTCCAGCACGTACACCCGGTCGCACACCTCGAAGATGAGTCGGGTGTCGTGGTCGATGAGCAGCGCACCGATGCCGGACTCGTCGACGAGCCTCCGCAGGGTCACACCGAACGCGAGGCTCTCGGTCTGGTCGAGGCCTGCGGCCGGTTCGTCGAGCAGGAGGACACGAGGCCCGCCGGCGAGTGCCCGTGCGACACCGGCCAGCTTCTGATGACCGTGCGACAGCTCGGACGGGCGTCGGGCGGCGTCGGCCGCGAGCCCGACGGCGGCGAGGGCGTCGTCGACGCGAGCATCGGTGGCAGCGTCGTCTGGACGATGGAGGAGGTCGCGGAGGACACCTTTCCAGCCGGGCGGACGGGCCGCCACCAAGCAGTTCTGTCGGACCGTCAGGTCGTCGAAGAGCTCGATGCCCTGCCAGGTGCGCCCGATGCCGGCTCGGGCCCGTTCGTGGGGCGGGAGCGAACTCAGGTCGGTGCCGTCGAGGTGAACCGTCCCGCCGTGGCGTACGAACCCCGAGACGGCGTCGATCGTCGTCGTCTTGCCCGCTCCGTTGGCTCCGATCAGGCCGACCAACTCGCCGGCGCCGACGTCGAGATCGGCGCCCACCACCACGACGTTGCTGCCGTACCGGACGGACAACCCGGCAGTGTGGAGCACCGTCAGCCCTTGAGCAGGCTGGCCAGGGCCCACGCGCTCACGAGCACGCCGAGCAGCACCAGAGGGGCAGCGCGGCTGATCGGGGCCGCATCCCGCCTCGGAGACGTCGGGTCAGCCGGGTCCTCCCGCGGCGGGCGTACGACCGCGGCGACGTTGGCGACGGCGAGAGCTCCGCCGACCGCCAGCATCAGCCACGCGAGCAGGTCGTTGCCCAAGAAGAGTTGCTCGGCGGAGATCATCTGACGCGATGGCGAACTTTCTGCTCAAGGTTTCCGGGGCGACGTTCGATACACATTGTGCCAGTGGAAATCGCCCCCACTGGTGCAAAACAGCCGGGGCTTCAGGAGTGGGGGACACACTCTCCCTCCAAACGCATCGCCACCAACGCTTTCCAGGGTGTTGGCACGCACCGTGGCCCTCGCTCCGCCCCGGACTGTTCTCCCTTCAACACAACACGTAAGTCAGCTCATCCCTCCCCAAGAAGAGCTACGAACACCGCCCGGGTTTCGCCCGGGCGGTGTCGCGTGCGGGACAATGTGACATGGCTGAGTCAACGACACCGACGGACACTCACGGCTCCCCAGCGGCGCGGACCAAGGACCGTCCCTGGCTGATGCGCACGTACTCGGGGCACAGCACGGCCAAGGCCTCGAACGAGCTCTATCGGACCAATCTGGCGAAGGGGCAGACCGGTCTCTCCATTGCGTTCGACCTGCCCACCCAGACCGGGTACGACCCCGATCACGTCATGGCACGCGGTGAGGTCGGCAAGGTCGGGGTGCCCGTGGCGCACCTCGGTCACATGCGTCAGCTGCTCGACGGCATCCCGCAGGGCGAGATGAACACGTCGATGACGATCAACGCCACCGCCGCTTGGATGCTCGGCCTGTACGTGGCCAACGCAGAGGACCACGGCGTCGACTCCAAGGTGCTGCGCGGCACCACGCAGAACGACATCGTGAAGGAGTACCTCTCCCGCGGGACGTACATCTTCCCGCCCGAGGCCAGCCGGCGGTTGATCGTCGACATGTTCGCCTACTGCAACAAGAACGTGCCGCACTGGAACCCGATGAACGTGTGCTCGTACCACCTGCAGGAGGCGGGCGCGACGCCGACGCAGGAGATCGCGTACTCGCTCGCGTGCGCCATCGGTGTCCTCGACGCGGTGCGCGACTCCGGCCAGGTTGCCCCCGACGCCATGGGCGAGGTCGTCGCCTCCGTGTCCTTCTTCGTGAACGTGGGCATCCGGTTCATCGAGGAGAACTGCAAGATGCGCGCCTTCACCCAGATGTGGGACCGCCTGTGCGAGGAGCGCTACGGCGTCACCGACCCGAAGGCCCGGCGCTTCCGCTACGGCGTGCAGGTCAACAGCCTGGGTCTCACCGAGGCGCAGCCCGAGAACAACATCCAGCGCATCGTGCTCGAGGCGTTGGGCGTCACCCTGTCGAAGTCGGCCCGTGCCCGGTCGCTGCAGTTGCCGGCATGGAACGAGGCGCTCGGCCTCCCCCGCCCATGGGATCAGCAGTGGTCGCTCCGCATCATGCAGGTGCTCGCGTTCGAGACCGACCTGCTCGAGTACGGCGACATCTTCGAGGGGTCGAAGGTCATCGAAGGGCTGACCGCGGAGTTGGTCGAGTCGGCCCAGGCCGAACTCGACGACATCCTCGCCCTCGGCGGCGCGTTCGAGGCGATCGACGAGATGAAGGGCCGGCTGGTCCGGAGCCACACCGAGCGGATGCGTCGCATCGAGTCCGGCGAGCAGATGGTCATCGGCGTCAACGCGTTCACCGAGACGGCCGAATCGCCGCTCGGCGGCGAGGACAACATCTTGAAGGTCGACCCGGCGGTGCAGGCCGCAGCGATCGACGAGCTGGCCGAGTGGAAGGCCAACCGCGACCAGGCCGCGGTCGACGCCGCGCTCGACGAGCTCGAGCGCGTCGCCCGCACCGACGAGAACATCATGGCGGCGTCGATCGCCCTCGCCCACGCCGGCGGCACGACCGGCGAGTGGGCCGGCCGCCTGCGTGAGGTGTTCGGCGAGTTCCGCGCGCCCACGGGGGTGGGCGCCGCGACGGGAGCCGGCGGTGCGTCAACCGGCCTCCGCGAGCTGGCGGATCGACTGAAGGACACGCCTGGCGGTCCGCCCCGTTTCCTCGTCGCCAAGCCCGGCCTCGACGGCCACTCCAACGGCGCCGAGCAGATCGCCGTCGCTGGCCGCGACGCCGGCATGGAGGTCATCTACCAGGGCATCCGCCTCACGCCCGAACAGATCGCCGCTGCCGCACGCGACGAGGACGTCGACATCGTCGGCCTCTCCATCCTCTCCGGCAGTCACCTCGAACTCGTCCCCGAGGTCGTGCGCCTGCTCCGTGCCGAGGGTGTGACCTGCCCGGTCGTGGCCGGCGGCATCATCCCCGAGGACGACCGCCCTCGCCTGCTGGAGGCCGGCGTCGCTGCGGTCTTCACGCCGAAGGACTTCGAGCTCACCCGGCTCATGACCACGGTCGCCGATCTGGCCCTCGAGCACCGCTCGGTCAACGCCTGACCGTCGCCGCTGCCAATCCCTCGTCCGTTCTCAGGCGGTGTCGAGGGAACGGCGAGACCACCCGTTAACTTCAGGAGCCATGACCCCCGAACGAGCAACGGCGCCGCGGCCCGCCGGCGGCACCCACCGCGCGGGCTGCGGTGGCGCTCGTCGTCTCCATGGCGCTGCTCGCCGGCTGCGGCGGCTCCGCCGGCAAGATCACGTTGAACCGGGGGGATTCGTCCGACACCGTCCCCGAGGTGTCCACCGGGCCCGACGGCACGGCACCGACGACCGGCTCCCTCACGTGGGGCTCGTGCAGCAAGTTCGACATCGCCGTCACCGTGGACGTGCTCAGCTCCGCCCGACAGTCCGGCCTGGAGTGCGCCGCCCTCGACGTCCCGGTCGACCATGCCGCCCCCGACGGTGCCACCACCGAACTCGCGCTGGCTCGCCTCCCGGCGACCGGCAGCTCGTCCAAGCGCATCGGGTCGCTCATCGTGAACCCCGGGGGCCCCGGGGGCTCGGGGCTGGAGTTCCTCGCATCCAGCGGGCTCGCGATCCCCGACGACCTCCGTCAGCGCTTCGACATCGTGTCGTTCGATCCTCGCGGGTATCGCGTCCAGCTCCCCCCTCGACTGCCTCACCCAGACCCAGCGCGCCGACCTCGTCGACGCCGAGTCACCCGACGACCCAGCGCAGGCACAGGCGCAGGCCGCCGACACCGAACGGACGATCGCCGAGGGCTGCGAGGCGGACGACGCCGAACTCTTCCGGAACATGGGCACCGACCAGGTCGCCGGCGATCTCGACGACATCCGCGAGGCGGTCGGCGACGACGAGCTCACCTTCCTGGGCCTGTCGTACGGCACCCGCATCGCCGCCTCGTATGCCACGCAGTTCCCCGACAAGGTCCGCGCCGTCGTGCTCGACGGGTCGGTCACGCCGTCGCGGGACCTCGCCGAGTCGTCGGGCGGTCAGATCAAGGGCATCGTCCGGGCCCTCGACAACTTCGTGCAGCTGTGCAACGCCGACACGACCTGTGCGATCGCCCCCGACGCCCTCGGCAAGCTCACCGCAGTCGCCGACTCGCTCGACGCGACCCCCATGACGATCGATGGTGGCGACGGCGAGGAGACCCTCGACAAGGACAAGTACCTGACCGGTGTCGTCACCGCCCTCTACGACCCGTCGGTGTCGATGGCGCTCGCCGACGCCGTCGCTGCACTCCTCGGCACCGATTCCGACCGGGCGCAGGAGGCAGGCCGGTTCCTCCTCGATCTCGCCGGCCAGCAGGACTCGAAGCAGCCCGACGGCACCTACGGGAACGGGTTCGAGACGCAGGGAGTCGTCAACTGCCTCGACGCCGCCGACCCCCTGGACGCCGGTGAGCTGCCCCTCGTCCGTGAGATCGCCGGCCCCATCCCACCACTCCTCGACAGCGACCCGGCGACCGACACGCCCTCGTGCACCCTGCTCCCCACCGGCGACCGGCTCGAGATCGCCGCGAACGACGCCAAGGACCGGCTCCTCATCGTGGGCACCGAGGGCGACCCCGCAACTCCGATCGAATGGACCCGGGCGATGACCGCGGCCCTCGGCGACCCGGCCGTGATCGTCTACGGCGGCAGCGGCCACACCGCGAGCCTCTCCCGGAAGTGCGTCACGTCGCAGGTCACCGAGTTCTTCATCTCCGGCAAGGTGCCCCCATCGTTGCAGGACTGCCCGCGGGACCCTGCCGAGAGCGACATCTACGCCCAGATCGGCAACCAGTTCGAAACGATGGGCCTGGGTGCCGACATCGGTACCTGCATCGCCAACGCCCTCCGCGGCGAGATCGACCCGCTCGGGATCATCTCACTGAACGGCGACGACCCCGATCCCGAGGTCATCTCGAAGCTCCAGCGGGCCGCCCTGTCCTGTCGCTGAGCGTCGCCGGATCCGCCGGTCCGATGCACAAGAATGCTTCACTTGCCGCCAGGAATGCCGATGGAGTGACGTGGGATTGCGACGACTGACCGGAATACTGCTCGGATGTGTGGGCCTGGCCCTCGGGATCGCCGGATTGGTGGCGGATCTGCCCGTCCTCGGCCTCGCCGGTGGTGTCGCCGCCGTGCTCGCCGGCCTGGTCGCCTTCGGTGCCGCTGCCACACTCGGCGACGCCGAACTCCGAGCCACCACTGCGGAAACCGAGACGGCGACGCTGCGCCGCGAGTTGGCGACGGCCACGCAGAACCTGAACGAGGAACGCACCCAGCACGACGCCACCCGCCAGTCGCTCGCCGACTACATGGCCGACCAGCCGGCGGCGGGCTCGTTCGACCGGAAGCTGAGTGACACCGAGGCACCGCTGGGCCAGCGGTCCACCACCCCGAGCCCGACCGACACCCGGCTCCTGGCCGACCCGGAGACGAACCTCTTCAGCGAGGCGTACTTCCGAGTCGCGCTCGACGCCCGGATCGCCTCGGCTCGCCGCCACCTCCGTCCGGTCGCAGTGGCCCTCGTCGAGGTCGTCGAGGGCTCCGGTGCTCCCGGCTCGCCGGAAGCCGACGCCACCAAGGTGACCGGTTCGATCCGCCAGACGCTCCGCGACGCCGACACGGCGTGTCGTATGGCCGACGGATGCTTTGCCCTGATCCTCGAGGACACACCCGAGAACGGTGCCGTGTGGACCGTCGAGCGCATCCGCCGCAACCTCACGAGCCGATTCGGTCAGCACACGATGTGGGCCGGCGTGGCGTGCTACCCCGCCCACGCGTTCTCCACCGACGAACTGCTCGATCAGGCGTCCCTGGCGCTCGAGTCGGCGCGGGAGTGGAAGCAGGACCGCATCGAGGTCGCGACGGCCGAGTAGGCCATCCCGACCGCTGCCTCCCAACCGGACGGCGTCAGGACCCCTGCGTCGCGAGTGACTCGGCGGCCGCCACCTCGAGGTACGCCGTGAGCAGGCGCTTGGTCTCGCGCACCGCCGCCGGATGGGCACGATGATCACGGACCGAGAAGTTCAGCATCGAGTAACAGGTGTGCACGACGACCTGGGCGATCGTCGACCGTTCACGGCGATGCGTGCCGGGGGTGAGCGGCGAGATGATGCGGGCAACGCGGTCGCCGAGGATCTGTTGGTGGAGGGTGGAGGCCTCGCGGGTCGCCGGCGTCGCCTGCATCGACAGCCACACGGCGCGACGCGACGGATCGTGGCTCCACTCCATCGCGAGGTGGTCGATCAGCGCGTCCAGCAGTTCCTTCCACTCGAGCGACGGGATCTGCGCACCGAACGCATCGAGCTCGGCGGCGACGGACTCGGTGTCGAGCCGGTCGAGCTCGCAGACGATCGAGAACTTGTTGGGGAAGAACTGGTACACCGTCCCGACCGGCACGTCGGCGGCAGCAGCGATCGATTCGCAACTCAGCGCCTCGATGCCGGTCTCGAGGAGGAGTGCCCGGGTCGCACGGAGGATGCGGGCGAAGCGCTCGCGGCTGCGCTCCTGCACGGGGCGGCGACGAGGAGTGAGATCGAGGTCGTGGCGGGTGAGAGGTGCCGTACCGTTCGCCATGAATGCCATTCTCGCAGTTCGACGCCCGGAGGTGGCGACGGCGCGGTTGTGGATCCTCAGGGCCAGACGTTGAAGCCGGGAGGGAGGTCCGCCCGTCCGAGCATCGCCCGCACGACGGTGTCGCGATCCTCGACCGACGCGCTCGCAAGGACGAGGGCAGCGACCCGTACCCCGGCGCGACCGAGGTCGGGCGCGGGACGCCCGAGCGCCAGACACAGGTCGGACAGGTGCACCACCAGTTCGACGAGCCGCGTGTCGAGGTACGCCGGCAGCACCATGCCGCCGACGGCGGTCACGCCGATCTCGTCGCCGGTCATCTCACCGAGCCGACCGAGCAGTCGGCTGACGTCCTCCACGACGCTCGCCACCGGGTCGTCGCCCAGGAGGACGCCGGCCTCGCGGCCCCGGTCGGCGACCTGATCGTGGATGCCGGGCGACGAACCGAGGGCGATGCGGAAGTAGTCCGGCGCCGTTTCCACCTCGACACGATCGACCGGCTCGTCGAGGAACCGGTGCACGGTCGAGAACGCTCGCATCGTGTGTCCGACCAGCTCGCGGACGTTCCACACGCCGAGCCCCGGCTCCGACCATTCATCGGACGTGATCCCGACGACGGTGTCGACGAACGCTGCCGACGCCTCGGCGAGCAGCTCGACGATCTCGTCGTAGGGCAGGGGTGCGACGAGGGAGGTCATGTCGCCACCGCGGTGCGGGCCCGCCGGTCCGCCATCGTGAAACAACGATCGGCGAGACGACCGAAGGCGTACGCGCCGTAGCCGCCCTCGTACATCTTACGGGTGCGTTCGGACCAGCGCAGCGCCTCGGGTTCACTGATTCGACGGAACACCTGGACGATTCCCCCGTCGTGGATCCGGTACTCGGCGACGGCGCCGGGGAAGTCCTTCACGCACGCCACCTCGACGAACGGCGCACCGCCCGCCTCGGCAATGTGCATCCGTCGATTGCGGTGGGTGTGGCCGGCCAGGTAGCCGGTGAGGTTGTGGCGCCGAGCGAAGACCTCGAACAGCGCCTCGCTGTCGGCGGGGCGGATCCCGAAGAAGTCGTCGCGGCGGGGGTCGAGCTCAGGGTTCCACACGTGGTGGTGCCCGAACACGAGCACCTGGGTATCGGTGCGGGATGCCAGCTCGTCGAGCCAGTCGATCTGATCGGCAGAGATCGATCCGTTGACCCGACCGAGCCGGGCGGTGTCGAGCACGGCGAGGGTGGCGCCCTCGACCAGGACCTCCTGCATCGGGAAGTCCGCGAACACCTGCCCGTGGTACGAGTCGTGGTTGCCCCGAACATGGACCAGTCGGTCTCCGAAGGCCGACCCGTACACGTCGAGGAACCGCTCGTACTCGTCGTGTGTGCCCGTGCTGGTCAGGTCGCCCTTGACGACGACCACCTCGGGGTCGATGCGGCTGAGCTCGGCGATGGCGCCACGATTCATCACCTCGGGGTAAGGCTCCTCGCCCGGGGCAGTCGAGAACGTCGGACCGATGTCGGTCCCGGAGATCACTCCGCACTCGGTCTCGCCGAAGTGAACGTCGTTGACGGTCGCGACGCGACCGAGGAGCGGGCCCGGCGCGACCAGCGTCCGGACGTGCTGGTCGCCGAATTCGTAGACGCGGCCCGGTTCGAGGTCGGCGTAGGTCCGGAGCTCCCGGCCGTCGAACAGGACGATCTCGTCGGTCGAAACGGTGGTGATCTCCACAGCTGGCAGGCTACCCACCGTCCGTCGCTTTCAGATGATCCCCGAGACCTATCCGCCACCTCACGGTGCGTGGTGGCGCACCCCGAATCGAAGAGGATGCCGGGTTCATCGTCGACCGGGCGAGGCGATCCCGATCGGCGAGCCGACCTGGAAGACTGACCCCATGGAGACGATCCTCGAGGCCATCGCCCGCATCCGCTCAGCCGGGTACGACCTGGAGATGTCCGCCACTCCCGAGGGGTGGCTGCAATGCGGCGTGTGCAATGAGGTCGTCGACCCGGCGACCGCCGTCGTCGACGAGACCGTGCGCTTCGAAGGCGAATCCAACCCCGACGACGAGGCGATCGTGGTCGCGATCTCGACCGCCCACGGCCACCAGGGCTACATCGTCGCCGCCTACGGCGCCGACATGGAGGCCGGCGACGTCGCCCTCCTCCAGGCGCTCACCGCCCGCTGACCACTCGCACCGGTCAGCGCAGGACGAACTGGTCCTCGTCGATGTCGACGGTCACCTTGGAGCCCTCCGCCACCGTTCCGTCGAGCAGCGCGACCGCCAGGCGGTCGCCGATCTCGCGCTGGATGAGCCGCTTGAGCGGACGAGCACCGAACAGCGGGTCGTACCCCATCGTGGCGATCTTCGACTTCGCCGACTCCGTGACGTCGAGGTGGATGCGGCGGCCGGTCAAACGCTCCTGCAGCAGCCCGAGCTGGATGTCGACGATGTGATGGAGGTCGCCGGGCTCGAGTGGCTTGAACCGCACGATGTCGTCGAGCCGGTTGATGAACTCCGGCCGGAAGAAATCGTGGGGATCGCCGGGAAGGTTCGACGTCATGATCAGGATCACGTTGGTGAAGTCGACCGTCCGGCCCTGACCGTCAGTGAGCCGACCGTCGTCGAGCAGCTGCAACAGCACGTTGAAGACCTCGGGGTTGGCCTTCTCGACCTCATCCAGCAGGACGACAGCGTAGGGCCGCCGACGGACCGCCTCGGTGAGCTGACCACCCTCGTCGTAGCCGACGTAGCCCGGAGGAGCGCCGATGAGGCGCGACACGGAGTGCTTCTCCATGTACTCGCTCATGTCGATGCGGATCATCGCCCGCTCGTCATCGAACAGGAAGTCGGCCAGCGTGCGGGCCAGTTCGGTCTTGCCGACCCCGGTCGGGCCGAGGAAGAGGAACGAACCGATCGGGCGGTGCGGATCGCTCAGACCGGCGCGGCTGCGGCGGATCGCGTTGGCCACCACCGTGACGGCCTCGTCCTGTCCGACGACCCGCTCGTGGAGCACCTCCTCGAGGCGGAGCAGCTTGCCCATCTCACCCTCGATGAGTCGGGTGACGGGGATGCCGGTCCACTTCGCGACGACCTTGGCGATGTCGCTCTCGTCGACCTCCTCCTTGAGCATCTGGTGGTCGGTCTGCAGTTCGGCCAGTTGCGCCGTCGCCGCTTCGACCTCACGCTCGATCACCGGAAGGTGTCCGTACCGGATCTCCGAGGCCCGGGTGAGATCGCCCTCGCGTTCGGCACGATCGGCATCGGCCTTCATCGTCTCCAGGCGCTCCTTCAGTTCCTGGATGATGGCGATCGCATCCTTCTCGCCCTGCCAGTGGCCTCGCATCGAGTCGGCCTGCTCCCGGAGGTCGGCGAGCTCCTTGTCGATGGCGAGCAGCCGCTCGAGGGACACGGGGTCGCTCTCCTTGCTGAGCGCGACCCGCTCCATGTCGAGACCACGGATGCGGCGCTCGACCACGTCGATCTCGGTCGGCACCGAGTCGATCTCGATGCGGAGCGCGCTGGCGGCCTCGTCCATGAGGTCGATCGCCTTGTCGGGCAGGAACCGCCCGGTGAGGTAACGGTCCGAGAGCACCGCGGCAGCGATCAGGGCGTTGTCCTCGATGCGCACACCGTGGTGCACCTCGTAGCGCTCCTTGAGCCCCCGCAGAATCGCGATCGAGTCCTCGACGGTCGGTTCGCCGACGTACACCTGCTGGAACCGCCGCTCGAGCGCAGGGTCCTTCTCGATGTACTTGCGGAACTCGTCGAGGGTCGTCGCGCCGACCATCCGCAGCTCACCGCGGGCGAGCATCGGCTTGAGCATGTTGCCCACGTCCATCGCTCCCTCGGAGCCGCCGCCGGCACCGACCACGGTGTGCATCTCGTCGATGAAGGTGATGATCTCGCCGTTCGAGTCGGTGATCTCCTTGAGCACCGCCTTGAGTCGCTCCTCGAACTCGCCGCGGTACTTGGCCCCGGCGACCATCGATGCGAGGTCGAGCGCGATGAGCCGCTTGTTGCGGAGCGACTCGGGAACGTCGCCCTCGATGATGCGCTGCGCCAGCCCCTCGACGACGGCGGTCTTGCCGACGCCGGGCTCGCCGATGAGGACGGGGTTGTTCTTGGTCCGTCGACTCAGCACCTGCACGACGCGACGGATCTCCTCGTCGCGCCCGATGACCGGATCGAGCTTGCCCCGGCGCGCCGCCTCGGTCAGGTCGCGGCCGTACTTCTCGAGGGACTGGTACTGCTCTTCGGGGTTCTGCGACGTCACCCGGTGGCTGCCGCGCACCTCGGCGAGTGCCGCGAGCACGTCTTCCTTGGTGGTGCCGTCGAGGCGCTTCTCGGCGGGAGACCGCTGCTCGTCGGCGATCACCAACGCCAGGAGGAGGTGCTCGGTCGACAGGTAGTCGTCCTTCAGCTCACCGCGTTGCTTGGTCGCCTCCTGGAAGATCCCCGTGAGCTCCTTCGAGATCGACGTGTCGGTTCCGTACGCCTTGGGGAGGCGCGCCAACGATTCCTCGGTGCGGTTACGGAGCGATAGGGGGTTCAGCCCGATCTTGCGGATGACCGGCAGGACGACGCCATTGTCCTGGGAGATCAGCGTGACGAGAAGGTGATCGGGGGTCACCTCGGGGTTGTCGGACGTGGACGCCAGCTCGATGGCGGCGTTCACGGCCTCCTGCGTCTTGAGCGTCCAGGTGTTCGGATCGAGACTCATGTTCGCCTCCTTCTTCCTTCGTTGTAGAGCACGACCGTGGTCGGGGGCACGGGTACAAGGTCCCGTCGGTACTGGCGATGGGTGTCGGCGACGCTGGCGGCCGCCTCGGCCCGGGTGCGTTCCAGCTCGGCCTCGAGCTGTTTGATGCGCCACTCGAGCTCCAGCACCCGGGTCACTCCGGCGAGGTTGAGACCCTCGTTGGTGAGCTGCTGGATCCGCTCGAGGTGTGCGATGTCGGCCTGGCTGTACCGACGGCTTCCACCGCCGGTGCGGGCCGGGTTGAGGAGGCCCTTGCGCTCGTAGATGCGAAGGGTCTGTGGGTGGACGCCGGCCAGCTCCGCTGCGACGGAGATGACATAGACCGCCTGGTCGAACTCGGGCATGGGACCTCCTGATGGCTTCGGCCACCTCCGCCGAGGTTCGCTCCCGCGTTCCTCGGGAGCTGCTCACGTTTCGGAGCCCTCAGCGAATGGAGTGGATTGGTTGGTTGGTCAGACGCCCAGGTGGGCGCGGGGTGACTGGGTGGAGGCGTCGCGGAACGCCTCGAGGGCGGCGCGTTCGTGGTCGGAGAGGCCGGTCGGGACGACGAGGTCGACGGCGACGAGCAGATCGCCCTTGCCGGTGGCGGTGGCGATGCCTCGGGCCTTGACACGGAACACCCGACCGTTGGGCGTTCCGGCGGGGATGCGGATGGTGACCGCGTCGCCGTCGAGCGTCGGCACCCGGATGTCGGCGCCCAATGCGGCCTCGGCGAAGGAGACCGGCACGGTGAGCAGCAGGTCATCGCCCTCACGACCGAACAGCGGATGGGGCTCGACGTTGACACGGACGTAGAGGTCGCCGTCGGGTGCACCGTTGCGGCCGGGGCCGCCCTTGCCCTTGAGACGGATCTGTTGGCCGTCCTTCACACCCTCGGGCAGCCGAACCTTGACGACCCGCGGGCGGGTCATCACGCCACTGCCGCTGCACGCCGGGCACGGCGTGTCGATGAAGCTGCCACGACCACCGCAGCCGGCGCATGGATGGCTCAACGAGAAGAAGCCCTGGTTGTCGTCGACCACCCCGCGCCCGCCGCATTCGGTGCATACCCGGGGGCTGGTGCCCCGAGCCGCGCACGTGCCGTTGCACTCGGTACAGGTGGCCTCGCTGATCAGGTTGACCGACGTGGTGACGCCTCGGATGGCGTCCATGAATGCCAGGTGCAGGTCGGCCTCGAGGTCGGTACCTCGCTGCTGACCCCGGCTGAAGGGCGCACGAGCACCGCCCTGCTCGCCGCGGCCGAACAGGTTGCCGATGATGTCGCCCAGGTCGGCGCCGTTGAACGTGGCGTCGCCGGGGCGACCGAACCCACCGCCGGGACCACCGCCGCTGAGCCGCGAACCCATCGGGCCCATCGCCCGCACCTGGTCGTACTCCTTGCGGCGCTCGGGATCGCCCACGACGTCGTACGCCGCGGACACCTCCTTGAACTTCTCCTCGGCAGTGGAATCGCCGGGGTTCGCGTCGGGATGGAACTGCCGGGCAAGCCGGCGGTAGGCGGTGGTGATGTCCTTGGGCGAGGCGCTGGCAGCAACCCCGAGCGCGGCGTAGTAGTCCTTCTCGAACCACTCACGCTGCATCGTCATGCTCGATCGCCTCCATCGCTTCGCGACCGGCGCTCCCTCGAGCGCCGGTCTGCTTCGCTGCGGTCTCGGGCGGGCAAGTCCTAACCCCGCACCTTCACCATCGCCGGACGGACCACACGGCCGTTCCAGGCGTACCCACTTCGCATGATCTCGGTCACGACCGGTTCGTCGTCGGCGCCGTCACCCGCTTCGGTGAGCACGGCTTCGTGCACCAGCGGGTCGAACGAGACGTCGACGTCGTCGACCTTGGCGAGGCCACGCTTCTCGAGGGTGTTCAACAACGCCGACTGGATCGGGCCGACGTCCTGGGCGCCGTGGCCGATCGCGGCATCGCACACGTCGAGCACCGGCAGGATCTCGACGACGAGCGCCTCGGCGGCGCGTTGGACCTGTTCGATCCGCTGACCGTCGATCCGGCGCTTGTAGTTCTCGAACTCGGCCTGCACTCGGCGGGCGAGATCGAGGTACTCGTCGCGCTCGGCAGTTACCCGCTCGAGATCCTCGAGGGCGCTCGTGAGGAGCTCCTCGGCCGAACCGGTGGAGCCGATCTGGTCGAGGAGCTCGGCAAGGTCGGTCTCATCGAGGTCGATGTCCTCGACGAGACCGGAATCCACCGAGTCGACCCCGGTGTCGGCGGACGGATCGTCCGCCGACACCTCGTCGTTGGTGGGATCGGTCACTTCTCGTCCTCGATGATCTCGGCATCGACGACGTCGTCCTCGGCGCCACCGGCGGACGGGCTGGCCTGGGTGTAGCCGCCGTCGTTCGCTGCCTGCTCGTAGAGCTGCTGGGCGAACTTCTGGCTGGCGATCATGAGGCCCTCGGTCGCGATCTTGATCTTCTCGATCTCGCCCTCGGCGATGGCTTCCTTGAGCGTGCCGAGCGCCTGCTCGACCTGCACCCGGTCGTCGCCCTCGATCTTCTCGCCCTGCTCACGGAGGAGCTTCTCGGTCTGGTACACGAGCGTGTCGGCCTTGTTGAGTTCCTCGGCGTCTTCCTTGCGCTTGCGGTCCTCTTCGGCGTGCGCCTCGGCGTCCTTCACCATCTGGCTGATCTGATCCTTCGACAGGGACGACTGGCCGGTGATGGTGATCGACTGCTCCTTGGACGTCGCACGGTCCTTCGCCGCCACGTTCACGATGCCGTTGGCGTCGATGTCGAACGTGACCTCGATCTGGGGCACACCACGGGGGGCCGGCGGCAGGTCGACGAGCTGGAACTTGCCGAGCGTCTTGTTGTAGCTCGACATCTCGCGCTCACCCTGCAGCACGTGGATCTCCACGGAGGGCTGCATGTCCTCGGCCGTCGTGAACACCTCGGTACGACGGGTCGGGATCGTGGTGTTGCGCTCGATGAGCTTGGTCATGACGCCGCCCTTCGTCTCGATGCCGAGGGAGAGGGGCGTGACGTCGAGCAGGAGGATGTCCTTGACGTCGCCCTTGAGGACGCCGGCCTGGACGGCCGCGCCCATGGCGACGACCTCGTCGGGGTTGACACCCTTGTGGGGCTCACGGCCCGTCATCGAGTGCACGAGTTCCTGCACCGCGGGCATGCGGGTCGAGCCGCCGACCATGATCACGTGGTCGAGCTGGCCCATCGTGAGGCCGGCGTCCTTGAGCGCCTGCTCGAACGGCACCCGGCAGCGGTCGAGCAGGTCGGCCGTGATCTCCTGGAACTTCGCCCGGGTCAACGACTCGTCGAGGTGGAGCGGGCCGGCGTCGGTCGCCGTGATGAACGGCAGGTTGATCTGGGTCTGCTGGACCTGGCTCAGCTCGATCTTGGCCTTCTCGGCCGCTTCCTTGAGGCGCTGCAGGGCCATGTTGTCCTTGGACAGGTCGACGCCGTTGCTGTTCTTGAACGAGTCGACCAGCCAGTCGATGACCCGCTGGTCCCAGTCGTCGCCACCGAGCTCGGTGTCGCCGTGGGTGGACTTGACCTCGAACACCCCGTCGCCGATCTCGAGGGCCGACACGTCGAAGGTGCCGCCGCCGAGGTCGAACACGAGGATCGTCTGGTCGGCGCCTTCCTTCTCCATGCCGTAGGCAAGGGCCGCGGCGGTGGGCTCGTTGATGATGCGGAGCACCTCGAGGCCCGCGATCTGACCGGCCTCCTTGGTGGCCGTCCGCTGGGCGTCGTCGAAGTAGGCGGGCACGGTGATGACGGCCTGGGTGACGGTGTCGCCCAGGTAGGCCTCGGCGTCGCGCTTGAGCTTCATGAGCGTGCGGGCCGAGATCTCCTGGCTCGTGTACGCCTTGCCGTCGATGTCGACGGACCAGTTCGTGCCCATGTGGCGCTTGACCGACCGGATGGTGCGGTCGGGGTTGGTGATGGCCTGGCGCTTCGCGACCTCGCCGACGAGCACCTCGCCGTCCTTCGTGAACGCCACGACCGACGGCGTCGTACGGGCACCCTCGCTGTTGGGGATGACGACGGGGTCGCCCGCCTCGAGCACCGCAACGACCGAGTTGGTGGTTCCGAGATCGATTCCGACTGCCTTGGGCATGTGAGCCTCCTGGTGCGACCACCGTGGGCCGCGGTTCGTGATGTTCGACCGCCCCCAGGCGGGGACGGTGTGTTCGCTGATGACCTCGACTCTACGGGGCCGAGGGCCCACCAGCACCTTCGTGGGATGAGGCAAGCATATTCCTTGAGTGTCTCGTTATCAACTTTGTTGCGGCGATGGTTGAGGCCACTCACAGCATCGGGCCCGGGGGCCGCCGCTGACGCCACCGCCTCACGAACGACGGCGGGTGCGCCGATAGGTCGGTGTGGACGACACATCTCCTCGCCGACGGTCGCCCTCGGGGCCTGCGAGCCTCGCCGTGGTTGCCGTGCTCCTCGCGGCCGCCGACCTCGCCGCTCAGTGGAACATCGACGGCAATCGACGAATCGACTACCGCATCTACGTCCGCGCCGTGTCGTCGATCGACGGAGCCGGGCTCTACGACTACGGCACCGGCATCCTCCGATTCACCTACCCACCGGTTGCCGCGGTGCTCATCTGGCCGTTCACGTGGCTCGACGAAGCGGTCGGGTCGAGGGTGTGGCTGACCCTGTCGGTCGTGGCCTTCGTCGTCGCCTATGCCTTGGCGATCCACCACGCCGGAGGCACCCGGCCCGTTCCTCCGACGGTCGCGCTCGTTGGCGGCGCCGCCGCGCTCTGGTTGGTGCCGGCGATCTCGACGCTCCGACTCGGCCAGGTCAACACGTTCGTCGCGTTGCTCCTCTGCGTCGACTCCGTCGCCATCGCCCGCCGCTCCCGATGGTCGGGACTCGGGATCGGGCTCGCCGCGGCGATCAAGGTCACGCCCCTCGCCGTCCTTCCGGTGCTGTGGGTCGGTCTGCGGCGCCACGACCGCGTCGTGGCACGCCGCGCCCGCGACGACGTTCGTGGCGGTCACGGGCGCGACCGCCGCCGTCGCCCCGGGAGCGACCTGGGACTTCGTGCAGCGACTCGGCGGTCGAGCCGTGACCCGGGCGGCGTCGACGTCGGTCGACCTACGCGTGCTCCTCCGATCGGTCATCGACGCACGCGCCGTCGCCGACACCGTCTGGCTCGTGGCCACCGTCGTGCTCGTCGCCGCGGCCCTGCGCACCGCTGCACGGCTGGGGCGTTCCGACCGCCCCGACGGGGTCGGTCTGGTCACGGTCGGCATGTGCCTGTCGACCGTGGTGTCGCCGTTCAGCTCGGTGCATCACCTCACCTTCGCGACGGTCGCCCTCGTGCTGTGGGCAGCCCGATCCACCTCGTCGTGGCAGCGGGCCGTGGCCGTCGCCGGACTCCTCGCACTGCTCGACCCCACCGCCGGCGAGGGTGCCCCCGGGCGATGGGCCATGGTGGCGTTCTGCATCGTCACGGTCGTCGCGCTGCCGAACATCGCCGCGGCCCCAATCGACCCGGATTTCGTCGAGGCCGACCGAATCCCCCAAGATGTGAGCCTGCTGCAAGGAGGCCACTGACGATGTCCGATCTGATCCTGCTCCGCCACGGCGAGAGCGAGTGGAACCGTCTCAACCTGTTCACCGGTTGGTACGACTGCGATCTCACCGACACCGGCCGCAGCGAGGCGGCGGCCGCCGGCTCGACCATCGCCGACGCCGGGTTCTCGCCCACCGTTCTGCACACGTCGTTGCAGAAGCGGGCGATCCGCACGGCACAGCTCGCGCTGGACGAGATCAACCTCCTCTGGCTCCCGGTCCGCCGGTCCTGGCGGCTCAACGAGCGCCACTACGGCGACCTCACCGGCAAGAACAAGGCCGAGACGGCTGCGCAGTACGGCGAGGACCAGGTGAAGATCTGGCGCCGCAGCTACGACGTCCCGCCGCCCCCGATCGCCGCCGACAACGCCAAGAACCCCAACGGTGATGCGCAGTACGCGTCCCTGCCGCCCGACGTCATCCCCGGCACCGAGTGCCTCCAGGACGTCGTCACGCGGATGCTCCCCTACTGGTACGACGCCATCACCTCGGATCTTGCCGCCGGCCACACGGTGCTGGTCGTCGCCCACGGCAACTCGCTGCGCGCCCTCGTGAAGCACCTCGACGGTGTGAGCGACGACGCGATCACCGAGCTCAACATCCCGACCGGCATCCCGCTGCACTACGAGATCGGCGCCGACTTCCGGCCCGTGACGGCCAAGCCGACCGCCGACCGCTACCTCGGCGACGCCGAAGCGATCGCGGCGAAGGCGGCCGCCGTGGCCGCCCAGGCGACGGCGAAGTAGTCGGTCCCGCCGTCGCCGCGCTCCACATCTCGATCGGCCAGTTCGCCGCCGTCGCGTTCATCGTCACGCTCGGCGCGACGGCCCAGGGCCTCCTCGGGTTCGGGCTGAACCTCGTGGCCGCGCCCGTCGTCGGCCTCGTCGCGCCGGAACTCCTGCCGGCGACCATGGTGGTGGTCGGTGTCCCGCTCTCCACCATGATCGCCTTGCGGGACCGAGACTCGGTCGACTGGGCGGGGGTCCGCTGGACGACGCTCGGCAGGATCCCCGGCACCATCGTGGGCGCGGTGGTCGTGACGCTCGTGTCGGTCCGCGCCCTCGGCGGGATCGTCGGCGCGGCGGTGATCGTGGCCTGCGTCGTGGCCACGCGGGCCAACGAGCACCAGATCGGCCGGACCAACTCCCTCGCCGCCGGAGGGGCCTCCGGATTCATGGACACGGTCGCCGCGACCGGTGGCCCACCATTGGCGCTGCTCTACCAGCACCGCCCGGCGCCGGAGGTGCGATCGACCCTGGCGACGAGCTTCCTCGTCGGCACCGCGATGTCCCTGGTCGGACTCCTCGCCGGTGGCAACGTCGCCGGCTGGCAGCTCCTGGTCGCCCTCGCGCTCATCCCGTTCCTCGCCATCGGCCTGGCACTGAGCCGACCGCTGGCCCACCGGCTCGCGGGGAGGTCGCTCCGAACGGTGATCCTGTACTTCGCCGCCGCGGCCGGTGCCGCCGCGCTCATTCGGGCGCTGGCCGGCTGACCACGTACAGCTCTCGCAGCCTCAGACGGCGGACTCGCGGGACGTCACCGACTGCGCCAACTGGTACGCGAGGAAGATCAGCGGGAGCTGGAAGGGCACGCGGATCCAGGCGACGGCGGCCGAATCCATGGGCGGGTCGAGACCCTTCATGCCACCGTCGAGGGCGGCCTGGATGTTGGCGGGCCAGACCCCGACGAACGTGAGGAGCGAGACGAGCGCGCCGAGGCGGCGGGTCTTCGGGTTGAGCACGAGCGCTGCGGCCACCAGTTCGACGACGCCGCTCACGTAGGTGACGGTGCGCGCCGTTCCGGGCATCCACTTGGGCACGATCGGATCGAAGAACTGTGGGTTCACGAAATGCATCGCGCCGGCACCGCCCAAGATGCCGACGAGCGCTGCGGTCTTGCCAAGATTCGACCCGCCCGGCTCGGCCGGCGGTGTCGTCGTGTCGGTCGTCATGGCGGCCAAGTTAGACGTCCGCGGCGCCCGGCACCCCGCCTCCCCCGGAGCCCCTGGGGCAGGTAGCGTGCACGAATTCACATGCGCGCTCGAGTGCAGTTCCCGGAGGAAGCAGTGACCGACACCCAGACGTGGTCCACCACCGTCGCCGCCGCCGCGGTCGGCGCCACCAAGGTCTACGGCTCGGGCGACACGCAGGTCGTCGCGCTCGATCACGTCAGCGCCGAGTTCAACAAGGGCCAGTTCACCGCCATCATGGGCCCGTCGGGCTCCGGCAAGTCCACGCTGATGCACTGCCTCGCCGGGCTCGACCTCCTGACCGACGGTTCGGTCCTGATCGGCGGCGACGACCTCTCGAAGCTCAAGGAGCGCGATCTCACGCTGCTCCGACGCGACAAGATCGGCTTCATCTTCCAGGCGTTCAACCTGATTCCGACCCTGTCCGCCCTCGAGAACATCACACTCCCGATGGACCTGGGCGGCATCAAGCCCGACCAGGGCTGGCTCGACACGGTGATCGACACCGTCGGCCTGCGCGACCGGTTGTCGCACCGCCCCTCAGAGCTGTCGGGCGGCCAGCAGCAGCGTGTGGCCGTCGCTCGTGCCCTGGCGTCTCGGCCGCAGATCATCTTCGCCGACGAACCCACGGGCAACCTCGACTCGCGGACCGGTACCGAGATCCTCACGTTCATGCGCAAGGCGGTCGACGAGTTGCGCCAGACCATCGTGATGGTGACCCACGACCCCAATGCCGCCGGTTACGCCGACCGGGTCCTCTTCCTCGCCGACGGCAAGCTCGTCGACGAGATGTACGAACCCACGGCTGCCAAGGTCCTCGACAAGATGAAGGCCCTCGGGGATTGAACCGCCCGCGCCGACCCACATCGGCCTCGGCTCACCTCGGACCCTCATCATGCTCCGCGTAGCGCTCAAATCCGTCTTCGCACGAAAGCGGCGGCTCCTCACCACCGGGTTCGCCATCGTCCTGTCGGTGGCATTCATCTCGGGCACCCTGGTCATCACCGCGCTCATGAACTCGACACTCGATTCCCTGATCGGGTCGTCCTACCGCGGGATCGACGCCATCGTTCGTAGCGGCAACGCCCAGGAGAGCAACTTCGGTCCGCCCATTCGCCCGACCGTGCCCGACTCCACGCTCGATCTGGTGGGGGCCGCCAACGGGGTCCGCAACGCCGAGGGCCTGGTCCAGGGCCTGCCGACGCTCATCGACAAGAACGGCGACCGGATCCAGGATCTGGCAGGGCCACCCACGGTGGCATTCAACTGGATCGACGATCCCTCGCTCCAGGGCGGCAAGCTGGCCCCGGGGGGACGGGCCCCCGTGGCACCGAACGAAGTGGTTCTCGACGTCCGCACGGCGGAGGAGTTCGGGTTCGAGGTCGGTGACCAGGTGCAGGCCGGCTTCCCCTCGGGCCTCGAGACGCTCGACATCGTCGGCCTCGGAGGGATCCCCGTCGACGGCCAGGACGAGCTGGTCGCAGGACCGCGGGTACTCCTCCTCGAGTTGAACCGCCTCCGGGAGCTGCTCAAGAAGGACGGCTTCGACTACATCGCGGTGTCGGCGGCAGACGGGGTGTCCCAGCAGCAGGTCGCCGCCACCCTCTCGACGATCCTCCCGCCGGACGAGGAAACCCTCACCGGCGAGCAGTTCATCGCCGAGAGCGAGGAGACCATCTCGCGGATCATCTCGCTGTTCACCCAGCCGATCCTCGCCTTCGGGTTCGTGGCCGTGTTCGTCGGCGCGTTCGTCATCTACAACACGTTCTCGATCGTCGTCGCCCAGCGGACCCGGGAGCTCGCGCTCCTCCGAGCTGTCGGGGCCGGTCGCCGCCAGATCCTCGGCTCCGTGATGGTCGAGGCCATCGTCGTCGGCGTGGTCGGGTCGGCGATCGGGATCCTGCTCGGATGGGGCCTCTCCTACGGCCTGAAGCAGGCGCTCTCCGGTTCGTTCAGTTTGCCGGCGGGTCTGCCACCGTTGACGGTCCAAGCCGTGATCACCGGTGTGGCCATCGGCGTCGGGTCGACCCTCGTGTCGGCGTTCATCCCCGGACTCCGGGCCACCTTCATCCCGCCGGTCGCTGCGCTCGGCGAGACGGCGATCGACCGCACCGCGTTGAAGACGAGCCGAAAGGTGGTCGGTGCCCTGATGCTCCTCGCCGGCATCGGGCTGATCGGCCTCGTGTCCGCCGGCACCCTCGACTGGGGTCTCGCCGGTCGTGGCATCGGGGCGGGCCTGTTGTTCCTCGCCATCACCACCCTCGGTCCGGTCTTCGCCGGACCCATGGCGCGGACGCTCGGCGCCCCGCTCCCCGGCCTCCGGGGTGTGTCGGGCCGCATCGGCAAGGAGAACGCGGGTCGCAACCCGAAGCGAACCGCCATCACCTCGGTCGCGCTGAGCATCGGCGTGTGCCTGGTCGTGGTGGTCGCGATCTTCGCGGCCTCGATCCGCTCGACCGTCAAGGCACAGCTGAGCAACCAGCTCGCGGATGTCGACCTCGTGGTCGACTCCGGCACCGGCTTCGCCGGTCTGGGCCCGGAGCCCGCGGCATTCCTCCGGTCCCGTCCGGAGGTCGCGCTCATCAACCCGATCCGCTTCAACCAGGCGACCCTGCTCGACAGCAAGGGGGCGAAGGAGGAGCAGGCGACGCGGGGTGAGACCGACAACGGCGTGCCCGTCGGCGAGTCGGACTTCGTCATCGGCGTCGACCGGACGGCGATCTTCCAGATCGCCAACATCGAGGACCTGACCCCGAAGATCACCGAACTGCCCGACGACGAGGTCATGGTTCTCGCCAAGTCCGCCGAGGACAACGGGTGGAAGCCGGGCGACACCATCAGGGTCTGGTTCCCCAAGTCCGGCGAGCAGACCTGGAAGATCGCAGCAACGTTCGGCTCGCGGATCGGCAACGGCGCCGAGTACATCACCAACAACGAGACGCAGTCGAAGAACGCGCTACCGGAGTTCGACGTCGACTCCACCATCTGGGTCAAGCTCCAAGACGGTGTCGACCCGAAGGCGACGCTGGCAGCGTTCAAGCCCGAGCTCAAGAAGTTGGCGCCGACGGCCGGGCTGAACACGATCGGCGACTACGTGGGCGAGCGGCTCGGCATCCTCGACTCGGTCGTCAACCTGATCTACGTGCTGCTCGGCTTGTCGATCGTCATCGCGCTCGTCGGGGTGGGCAACACCATCTCGCTCTCCATCCACGAACGGACGCGTGAACTCGGCCTGCTCCGCGCCGTTGGCATGACGCGCCGCCAACTGGCCGAATCGGTCGTCTGGGAGTCGGTGATCATCGCCCTTGCGGGCACCGTCATCGGCCTCGCGATCGGCGTTGTGCTGGGCACGATCTTCGTGGACGGCATCGACCAGCAGGGCATCGAACCTGTCGTCAGCACCGTTACCGTCGCGGTCATCGGCGTGCTCGGCGCCACGGCCGGCGTGTTCCTCGCCATCCGCCCGGCGCTCCGGGCGACCCGGGTCAACGTGCTCGCCGCCATCTCCTCGGTCTGACAGAGTGACGCGGTGACCGCCGAGCACCAGCGACGGGACGACGCCTCGGGCCAACTCGAGGAGTCCGACGACGACCGCGTCAGGCCGAGCCCCGTCGTGGCGCGGCTCGCCGGAGCCATCGTCGACTTCACGATCGTCGTCGTCCTGGTGCTCCCCATCCAGCTGCTCTGGACGCACTACGAGAGCTTCGAACCGGACGCCACCAAGGTGCCGACCGGGCCGGCCAACTGGTTGTCGCTCGCGATCATCGTCGGATACCCGGTGATCTCGATCGCCCGGTACGGCCAGACGATCGGCAAGCGGGCGACGAGCCTGCGCGTCGTCCGCACCGACGGCCGACCAGCCGGTTGGCTGGCATCGATCGTGCGGTTCGCCGTGTCGTTCGCCCCGTTCCTCACCGGGCCGATCGTCCGGCAGGCCCCCGCCGGTGCCGGCAGAACCGCGCTCGAGGTGCTCCAGGTGATACTCATGGCGGCCGTGTACCTGCCGATCCCCTTCGACGACCAGCGGCGCGGCATCCACGACCGTGTGGCCCGCACCCGGGTCGTCACCGAACTGCCCCCGCTCCTGCGCGCACCGATCTCGGGCGGACGGGGCTGAGCCGATGTCGAACGGCCCAACGGTGCGGCGCCGCGCCGGACGTCAGCTGTAGCGGGCGTCGTCCATGTTCCAGTAGGCGCGCATCTCGCTGAACTTGCCGTCGGCATCGAACGTCATCACGTCGATGATGTCGATCTCGAGGGTCATGTCGCCCATCTTCGTCTGGACGGTCATCGGGAACGCGGCGAAGTTGCCGGCGCAGCGGATCGGGCCGGTGAGGGTCAGCGTCAGCTGGTCGACCATCTCGTGGGTGCCCGTGAAGAAGGCCCGAACCGCTTCGGCGCCGACGTGCGGATCGGCGTCGACCGGATCCCACGCCGTGGCATCGGCGGCGAAGAGCTCGACGATGCCGTCGACGTCTCCGGCGGAATGGCGGGCCAGGTAGGCCTCGACGGCTGACTTCATGTGCGCTGCGTCGGTCATGGCGGCGAACCATAGCTCGGCATGCCGGGCGGACCGGCCGCCGAGCAGCCGCCGGTAGGCTCGGTCCCGCCGTGAGCGACACCACCAGAATCACCGAGCTCGTGACCGGTCTCGGCATGCTCGGCGGCGATCACCCGCTCACGATGCTGCCCGTCGCGCCGGGCGAGCTTCGCAACGTCGACGCCGCGACCTGGGACGGTCTCGTCGAGAGCTGGGACGACCCTGCCCTCCGACCCCTGGTCGATGCCGCCTTCGAGAACGGTCGCTTCTTCTTCGAGGCATCCGACGCGCTTCGACGCCGGCGCCCGCGGACCGTCGAGTGGACCGGCCCCCAGCGCTCGCCCGGTGACGAGGTCGCCCCCGTCGACCTGCGCGTCGACCACGTCTACCTCGTCAGCTGCAAGTACCTGTCGAAGATCACGATGAACGCCTCGCCCGCCCACGTCTTCGAGCGGCTGCTGACCGGAGGCCACGGGCGGCGCAGCAACGTCGACTGGTACCGCCACGTCGCCGCGGCCGAGTTCGACCGCCTCTGGTCGGCGAGCGCCGCGTGGTTGACCGAACACCATCACGGCGTCACCGTTCCCGAGGACCCGGCGACGCTGTCGAAACCCGACCGCAAGGTGGTCAGCGAACTCCTGCGCGACGGCGGCAAGTCATGGCCACAAGAGCTGCTCGACCCCTACCGGGAGTTGTGCGCCGCCGTCTCGGTCCGCAGTGCGCTCGCCTGGCAGGAATCGATCTCGACCGCGCCGTCGGGAGCCGCCGAGGCGATGCTCTGGCGGCTCCTCCGTATCGGGAGCGCGCCGTATTTCGTGCTGGGGGTCGGTGGCGCCGCCACCGCGCCGCTGCGCCTCCGCGTCGCGTCGCCCTGGGACTGGCGTCAACACTTCACGTTCCGTCGTCTCGAGATCACGCCCATGAGCGGGGGGCAGCCGATGGTCGGGTGGCGGGCCGAGTTCACCGAACGCGACGGCGTGGCGAGAGAGGTCCACGGTCACGTGGAGATCCGGTGGAGCCACGGCCGCTTCAGCGGACCACCGGAGGCGAAGGTGTACCTCGACACCCCGTTCGGCGACGTGCCCGGCTACTGGTCGATCGCCTGATCGGCCTCGACGGTGTCCGGTGGCACCGGTGGCACCGGTGGCACCTGACACCCGGGACACCAGTAGGTGCTTCGCGCGTGCGCACCGTGGCGGCGCATCCGTATCGAGGCGCCGCACCGGCGGCACCGGTCGCCGGCGTGCCCGTACACGGCGACCCCGCCGGGCACGGTCGTGCGCCGCGCCGTGTCGAGGTTGGCCCGCAACTGCTGGGCCGCGATCTGCACCAGCTCGCGCCGCAACGACACGGGCACGGCGTCGACCGGCGTGAACGGGTCGAGCCGGGCCGCCCAGCAGATCTCGCTCTTGAACACGTTGCCCACACCACAGCAGACGCGCTGATCGAGCAGCGCCTCAGCGATCGTCGCCGTCGGCTCGACCAGTGCGAATCGCGGAATGCAGGCCTCGAGATCGGCGTCGGGAAGGCACAGGTCCGGTCCGAGGTGGGCGGTCGCCGGCAGGGGCCGAGACAGCCCGCTCGCGCTCGGCGGCGGTGGCGTCACGAACTCGACGTCCGGTGCCGAGAAGCACACCGCCTCCCACTCCGGCGTGATGAGGAGCACCCGAAGCTCACGGCGGGGCCGACGCCACCGCTCGCCGGGACGATAGATGTGCCAACTTCCGGTCATCCGCATGTGCGTCCGGAGGACGAGACCACCGGAGAACCACACCTCGAGGTGCTTGCCGACGGACCGCACGTCGAGCACGGTCTCCCCGGCCGCCGGAAGCCGACCCGTCCATCGCGGCGCCTCGACCCGATGCAACTCGGCGCCGGCGATCGCCGCCCGCAAACGAGTCGCGGAGCGGGCGATGGTGTCGCCTTCGGGCATGATGTCACCCTATGCCGCTCGATCCCTCAGACCCATCCGCGGAGGTGTTGGAGTTCCTCTCCGAACGGCACCTCGCCACGCTCAGCACCCACCGCCCCGACGGCACGATCCACGTGGCACCGGTCGGCTTCACCTACGACCCCGACCGACGACTCGCGCGCATCATCACCCGGTCGGGTTCCCGCAAGGTGGCGAACATCGACGCCCACCCGGGCTCCCGCGTGGTCCTGTGCCAGGTCGACGGGGGCCGTTGGCTGAGCCTGGAGGGACCGGCCGAGGTGACCGCCGCATCCGATCGTGTTGCCGAGGCGGTCGAACGGTACGCCCACCGATACCGGCAGCCCGGTGAACGCGACGACCGCGTGGCGATCGAGATCTCGGTCGACCGGATGATGGGTCGGTGCTGAGCGCCGCTCGCTCGAGGGCCTAGAGCGGGGAGTTCCCCCCGCCACCACCGGCAGGCTCGCGCAACGCCATCTCGGTGACGCCGTCGGGAACCGTCCGGGTGCCGGTCACCCCGGTGAGCATCGCCGGTCCGGTCGTCGCGAGCTGGCTCAGCGCGACCTGCCGGCCGACCCTCACAGCGACCCACACGCCGTCGGTCACCGTGTCGTCCGCCGCCGGGGCGTTCGCCGGTTGGATGTCGACGGTCGTGGCGGCGCCGCCCGGGAGGTCGAGCGTCCCGACCTTGACCTCGCCGCTCATCGGCACCGATTCGACCCAGGTGAGGCGGGCACCGGTGGCGTCGAGGGCCAGCGACAACACGGTCGCGGGCATCGACGTCGGGCACGGGCGGCAGGTCGCTCGGATCGTCGGTGGCCGACAACGTGCAGGACTCGCCCTCTCCGAAGCACACGAACCGTCCGTTCTCGACGTCGGCGGCGAGACGGGCCGCTCTCCCAGCCGTACCACCCGTCGAGCGGTGTCACCTGCTGGGTGTCCATGTCGATCAGACGGGCGACGAGACCGCTGCGATCCTCCTCGAAGCTCGGCACGATGGTCGTGTCGGTCCAGCCCGTCAACAGCACCCGATGGTCCTGGTAGGTGCCGATCGCCATCAGGTTGTCGGCTTCGCCGAGCGCCAACGGCGACACACCCTTCAATTGCTGGTCCTCGACGACACGCGGAAGGGTGTCTCCGGTGCACCGGAGGTAGACGACGCCGCCGACCCCGTCGGACAGCGGGGAGCGAAGGGTCTCACCCGGCCGCGGCTTGGCCCACACCTCACCGGTCTCGTCGACGATGCCCCCCGACGTCGCCAACCACAGACCCGGGAGCTCGGCACGAGCCTCCGGCACCGAGGTCGAGCCGGGGTCGATCGTGGTCGTGGTCGTGGTCTCCGGGGCGATGCCCGTCGTGGTCTCGGAGGGGGAGATGGCGTCGTCGGATGAGCAGCTCGCCAGCAGTGAGACGGCGGCCACCGCCGCAAGCGCCGCGAGCACCACCGTCGCTGGGCGGGAATTCGATCGCATCAGGACATCCTCGCGAACGTCGGGCACGAGCCCGGCGCGCACGACCAGATCGTCAACAGACTGCAACGTCGCGCGCCGCATCACCTCACGAACGAAGGATCAGCCCGCGATAGCCGTCGAGGAAGCCGGCTTCGCGCGAGGATCTGCCCAGCTCGACTCGGCCACGGGGGCCCCGTCGACAGCGGTGATCTCGAGACGCCGCACCCCACCCGAGCGCACCAGACCGGCCACTGCGGCCACCCACCCGGGGTGGTCGCCGGCAGCGGGGAACGTGACGAGATTGCGGCCCGACCGATCGAGCCAGGCGACGGGATGACCGTCGGCCAGCACTACCCCGGGCGCCGGCGGACCGGGTCGGGCGGCCGGCGTTGTCGGGCCACGGCAGCGCCGCACCGTAGGGCTGCGCCGGATCGGTGGCGGCCAGGACGAACGGCGGACCGGGCGGCTCCGAGGTTGCGCCGAAGGCCGACCCGACGGCGGCATCGAACCCCGAGCCGTCGGAGACGGAGCGGAACTGGCGGAGTCGGTCGACGGCGGCATGGGTCGCGAACTGCGCTGCGCCCAGCCCGGCGACGAAGTAGCCACGGCGGATCTGGCCCTGTTCCTCCATCGCCTTGAGCACCGGGTAGACGCCGGCGAAGCCGGCGACGATGCCCTCGGCGAGGGCCATCTCCCGCGAGCACGCCGTAGCGGTCGAGGAGTTGCAGCGTCTGCGCGTGCGACACCTCCGTCGAGGTCGGCGGCACCGGCACCAGGTCGGCCACGAGCGACCACCGGCCGGCCCCCGCCGGCGGCGCAGCACTCATCGATCGCAACCCTCGAGAACGGGTGCGCCGCGGTGACGAACGCTTGGACGTCGACACGACCTTGGCCCGGAGCGGGGCGAACGAGTCGTTCGTGACCTCACCGGCCAGACGAGATCCCACAACGCGTCGAGCACCGTGGCGTCGTCATAGGGCAGGTCGGCCGCGGCGACCGCGGCGAGCAGGTCGGTCCAGAACGATGCGCCTCGGTCGCGGAGCCGCTCGCGGATGGCCACATGGTGCGGATCTCCAGGAGCGGCCTCGGCGTCGATCGACGACAGCGCTGCGCTCAGCAACGCCGTGTCGGAGCGGAAGACGAGGCGGACCCGGCCGTCCTTCGTGCCGATCCCGCCGGCTCCGATCCAGACCAGTTCACCAGCGGTGCACATCGCGTCGAGGTCGGCCGGCCGGTACTCGCCGAGGCGTGGCGCGAGGACTTCGACGTCGAGTGACGACGCGGACGAGTGGCGCCCCCGCCAATTGGGACACGACGTCGGCGAGGGCCTCGGGCCCCTTGGCCGTCGAACCGACCCGCTGCCACGCCGGGAGGAAGCGCCCCAGCACTTCGGGATCGACGGCCTCAACGTCGCGGCGCAGCGCCGCCAGGGTGCGGCGCCGGATCATGCGCAACACTTCGGGATCACAGAACTCCGTGCCGGAGCCACCCGGACGGAACTCCCCACGCAGCACCCGTTCGTCGGCCTCGAGCGAGGCAAGCGCCAACTGCGCCGTCTCGACCGGGACGCCGAGCCGGTGGGCGACGGCGGCAGCGGTGAACGGACCGTGGGTCCGGGAGTACCGCTCCACGAGCGATCGCAGAGGTGCGTCGTTGGATTCGGTGTAGGCAGCGGGCAGCCCCACGGGCAGCGCGACGCCGAGGGCGTCGCGGAGGCGCCCGGCGTCGGCCGCGTCGGCGATCTCACGGCGCCCCGCCACCGTGACCTCGATGGCCCGGCGCTGGTCGGTCAGCGTCGACACCCACTCGTCGACCACCGACGCCGCAACCTCGGACCGCACGGCGAGCTGATCGGTCGGGAGGGGGCCGAGCACCCGCAACAGGTCGTGCAGCTCGTCGGCGCTCCGCGCCCGCCGCCCCTCGGCGAGGTGCTGGAGCTCGGATTCGATCTGGTCGATGACGTCGCCGTCGAGCAGCGACCTCAACTCGTCGCTGCCCAGCAGCTCGCGGAGGAGGTTCCGGTCGAGACCCAGGGCGGCGGCGGCGCGGCGCTCGGCCAGCGGCGCGTCGCCCTCGTACATGTAGACGGCGATCCACTCGTAGAGGAGCGACGCTGCGAAGGGCGACGCGACCGGGGTGTCGACGCTGACCACCCGCACGCGGTGGGTCGCGCAGGCGTGTCATCAGGTCGATGAGCGCCGGCAGGTCGAACACGTCGTTGACGCACTCGCGGGTGGTCTCGAGCAGGATCGGGAACGTCGGGTACCGGGCGGCGACGGTCAGGAGGTTGCCCGCCCGCTGCCGCTGCTGCCACAGCGGCGTGCGTTGATCGACCCGGCGACGCGGCAACAACAGGGCTCGCGCCGCGGCCTCACGGAACCGGGCGGCGAACATCGCCGAGTTCGGCAACATCGACACGACCAGCTCGGTGACGTCGTCGGGATCGATCAGCAGGTCGTCGACGTCGAGGGCGTCCTCGGATTCCGGGAGGCGGAAGATGATGCCGTCGTCGGACCACATGATCTCGACGTCGGTCGCGCCCGCCGCTTCCAGTCGGCCCCGGATGGCCATGCCCCACGGGGCATGCACCCGGGCGCCGAAGGGCGTCAGGACACAGATGCGCCAGTCACCGATCTCGTCGCGGAATCGCTCGACGACGATCGTCCGGTCGTCGGGGACCACACCGGTCGCCTCCGCCTGCTCTTCCAAGAACGCGAGGAGGTTCGTGGCGGCTCGCTCGTCGAGGTGATGGCGCTCGCCGAGGGTCACCAGCGCCTCGGCGGGCGGGACCGAACGGATCGTACGGGTGAACTCACCGATCGCACGGCCGAGCTCGATCGGCCGACCGGGGCCGTCACCGTGCCAGAAGGGCATCTTGCCGGGGAGACCGGGCGCCGGGGTCACGATCACCCGCTCGAACGTGATGTCCTCGATGCGCCAGGTCGTGGCGCCGAGCAGGAACGTCTCGCCGACCCGGCTCTCGTAGACCATCTCCTCGTCGAGCTCGCCGACCCGCCCGCCGTCGGGGAGGAACACGCCGAACAGTCCACGATCGGGGATGGTGCCGGCGTTGGTGACAGCCAGACGCTGCGCACCGGCGCGGCCACGGATGACGTCGGCGGTACGGTCCCACACGATGCGGGGACGCAGCTCGGCGAACTCGTCGGAGGGGTACCGACCGTCGAGGAGGTCGAGGGTCGCGGTGAGCAGGTCGGCCGAGAGCTCGCCGAACGGCGCCGAAGCCCGCACCGCGGCGCGCAGCTCCGGCAGCGTCCACTCGTCGAGCGCCGACATCGCGACGATGTGCTGGGCCAACACGTCGAGTGGGTTGCGGATGAAGCGGGTCGTCTCGATCTCGCCGGCGTCCATCCGCTGCACGACAACGGCGGTCTCGACCAGGTCGGCACGGTGCTTCGGGAAGAACCGACCCCGACTCTCGGCGCCCACCTGATGGCCGGCGCGACCCACGCGCTGCAACCCACTGGCGACCGAGCCGGGCGACTCGACCTGGATGACCAGGTCGACCGCTCCCATGTCGATGCCGAGTTCGAGGGAGCTCGTGGCCACGAGGCCCCTCAGGCGACCCGACTTGAGATCGTCCTCGATCACGAGCCGCTGTTCGCGGCTGAGCGAGCCGTGGTGGGCGCGGACGAGTTCGCCTCCCGCCGGTGGGCTGCCGACGTTCTCTGCGCCCCGCGACGGTTGCTCGTCGGCCAGCTCGTTGAGTCGGCTCGACAGACGCTCGGCCAGTCGGCGGGCGTTGGCGAAGATGATGGTCGAGCGGTGCTCGAGGATCAGCTCGAGCAGGCGCGGGTGCATGGCGGGCCAGATGCTGCGCCGCACCGGCCCGGCAGACGTGGGGCCGCTCGGGAGGTCACCACCGGACTCGTCGATGATCTCGCCGAGCGCCCCCATGTCGTCCACCGGAACGATGACCTGAATGTCGAGGGGCTTGCGGACGCCGGCGTCGACGATCGTCACCGGCCGGGGGCCGACCACGTCGCCCGAGCGCGGATCGACCACGTTGCCGCCGAGGAAGTGTGCGATCTCGCTGAGCGGCCGTTGTGTGGCGGACAGCCCGATGCGTTGGGGTGACCGGTCGGCGACCACGTCGAGGCGCTCGAGGCTGACCGCCAGGTGCGCCCCGCGCTTGGTGGCGGCCACGGCGTGGATCTCGTCGATGATCACGGTGGTGACGGAACGCAGCGTCTCACGCGCCGCGCTCGTGAGCATGAGGTACAGCGACTCGGGGGTCGTGATCAGGATGTCGGGGGGATGGGCGACGAGGCGGCGGCGATCCTGCGCCGAGGTGTCGCCCGAGCGGACCCCGACCGTCGGTTCGCGGAACGGCACGGGTGGGGCGTCACCCGACGACGGATCCGTCGCCAACCGCTGGGCGGCGAGCATCGACCCCCGGATCGGTGCACGCAGGTTCTTCTCGACGTCGACGGCGAGTGCCCGCAACGGCGAGATGTACAAGACGGTGGTCGACTCGACCACGTTGCCCTTCTCGTCGAGCCGGATCGGGGCGGTCGCGAGCGCGTCGATCGCCGACAGGAACGCGGCGAGGGTCTTGCCCGAGCCCGTCGGCGCGCACAACAGGACGTGCGAGCCGGAGGCGATCGCCGGCCACGCCTCGGCCTGGGCCCGCGTGGCCTCGCCGAACGTCGTGCGGAACCATGCCGCCGTCGGTTCGCTGAAACCTGCCTCGTCCAGGCCGCGGGTCGCCATGGGCGCAGGCTACCCAGGGCCGGTGACAGTGAGCCCTGCCGGCGACCTCGGGGTCGCCCGGCCACGTACAATCCCGCCATGGCAGTCCCCACCACGTCCAAGTCGCACAAGTCCGGGGAGTTCCACCCGGCGTTCGAGGAGTACTGCGAAGCGATCTTCGAATTGCAGGAAGACGCGGTCAACGTCATCCAGGCGCGCATCGCCGACCGTCTCGAGATCTCCCGCCCCGCCGTGTCGGAGATGATCCGCCGCATGGCCGCCGAAGGGCTGATCACCGTCGACGAGACCATCAAGCTCACACCGGCGGGCCAGTCGCTCGCCGAGGCCGTCGTCCGCCGTCACCGCCTGGCCGAGCGACTGCTCACCGACGTGTTGGGCCTCTCGTGGTCGACCGCTCACGCCGAGGCGGGCAAGTGGGAACACGTCATCAGCGCCGAGGTCGAGGCGGCGCTGGCCCGGGTGCTCGGCGAACCCACCACCTGCCCCCACGGCAACCCGATCCCCGGTTCCGACTACGAGGCACCCGACACCGTTGCGCTGAGCCGGTTGCCCCGTGGCGCCGAGTTCACGGTGAGTCGCATCCCCGAAGAGCTCGAGTTCGCCGACGGCATGCTCGACTTCCTCGAGGACAACCTGCTGCGTCCGGGGTTCGAGGGCGTCGTCGACGAGCTGGTCCCCTCCGGGGAACGGATCGTCACCATCGACGGCCAGACTGTCACCATCGGTCAGTTCGCGAGCGAGCGCATCCTCGTGAGCGTCGCGTGAGCGCCCACGAGGACGGCACGCCCGTCGTCGTCGCCACCGGAGCGGGCTCGCTCCGCGGCCGCTGGCAGGACGGGGTTGCTCGCTTTGCCGGGGTGCCGTACGCAGCACCACCCGTCGGCGATCTCAGGTTCCGTGCGCCGGCGCCGGTCGACCCCTGGACCGGCGAGCGGTCGGCCGAGGCGTTCGGCCCGATCTGTCCCCAGAACCCGTCGATGATGGACGCCCTGTTCGGCGGTGATTCCGAACGGTGGGACGAAGACTGCCTCTACCTCAACGTCTGGACACCCGACCCCGAGGCCGCCGACACCGGCCCGCTGCCGGTCATGGTGTGGATCCACGGTGGCGGGTTCGAGATGGGGTCGGGTTCGTCACCGCTCTACGACGGCACCCACTTCGCCAGCTCCGGCGTGGTGCTCGTCTCGCTCAACTACCGACTCGGCGCATTCGGGTTCCTCGAGCTCGGCCACCTCGACGCCGACCTGTCCGGGTCCGGCAACGCCGGGCTGCTCGACCAGATCGCTGCGCTCGAGTGGGTGCAGTCGAACATCGCCAACTTCGGTGGCGACGCTGCCAACGTCACCGTGTTCGGGCAGTCGGCGGGATCCATGAGCATCTCGTTGCTCATGGCGTCGCCGCGGGCGACCGGGCTGTTCCGCCGGGCCATCACCCAGTCCGGTGCGGCCAACGCCGCTCGCGCCGTCGAATCGGCGCAGGGCGACACCGACGACTTCCTCGCCGCCGGCGGCTGGTCGTCCGCCGCCGACGTCCGGGCGGCACCGACCGCCGACCTCCTCGCTGCCCACGCATCGTTGTCGGGCGCGCGGGTCGCCGACCCCGAGGCCTTCATCCGTCGTGCCGGGACACCGCTCGGGTTCTTGGCGTTCCGCCCCGTGGCCGACGGCGTCGTCGTGCCGTCGGACCCGCTCGCCGCCATCGCCGCCGGCTCTGCCGCCGGCGTGACGCTCCTCGCCGGGTCGACCTCCCAGGAGTGGCGACTCTTCGCCCTCATGACACCGAGCCCGGCGGACGAGGACGCGCTCCGCGATCGGTTCGCGCTGCTCGTCGACGATCCCGATGCCGCGCTCGCCGCCTACCGCGACGAGTATCCCGGCGCGTCGCTCGCCGACCTCGATGGAGCGCTGCTCACCGACATGGTGTTCCGCATCCCGACGGTCCGCCTGGTCGACGCCCAGTCGGCGCACGCTCCGACCTTTCAGTACCTCTGGGACTGGAAGAGCGACGCGTTCGGCGGGATGATCGGCGCCGCACACGCGATCGACATCCCCTTCGTCTTCGACCTCCTGGAGGACCACCGGCTGCACGTGTTCGTCGGCGCCGACGCGCCGCGGTCGCTCGCTCGTGCCACGAACGAGGCCTGGATCGCATTCGCCTCGACCGGCGTCCCGGCAGCCGACGGTCTGACCGAGTGGCCGACGATCGGCAGCGGGGCCACCCGCCCGGTCATGGTGTTGGACACCGAGCCGAGCCTGGTCGACGACCCCAACGGCGACACCCGCCGCTTCTGGGACGCCACGGGTTCGGCGATGCCGGCGTCAGCCGACTGAGGGGGCCCGGAGCACCTCGGGCAGCGGCTCGATGTGGAGCAGCGACAGCCGCTTGGTCGCCCGGGTCAGCGCGACGTAGAGCGTCTGGGGCCCGCGGTACTCCTCGTCGAGGATGACCTGGGGATCGATGACGATGCACGCGTCGAGCTCGAGGCCCTTGACCAGGGTCACGGGAGCGACGGTCACCTGGTGATCGAAGCGACCACGATGGGCCTGGCCGTAGTCGACCCCTCCGGCGTCGAGGGCGCCCTCGACGCGGCTCACCCACGACGAGGGGCAGATGACGGCGACGCTTCCCGATCCGATGGCGGCGACCTCGCGCCGGACGGCGGCGCACAGGTCGACGCCGAAGCGATCGCCGGTCGTCCGTTCGATGACGGGTTCGTCGCCTGCCTCGCGGATCGAGCGGGGCGGCCGGAGCCCGGGTGCGGCGAGGGTCAGGATGCGGGAAGCGAGTTCCATCGACGGTGCCGGCACGCGGTAGCCGATGAGCAGCTCGGCGCGGTTGGGTTCACGTCGCATCGGCAGGTGGCGGAGGATCGACTCCCAGCTCGTGTGTCCGCTGGCCGATGTCGCCTGCGCGATGTCGCCGACGATCGTCATCGATCCGTTCAGTGATCGACGGTCGATGACCCGCAGCTCCATCGGGGACATGTCCTGGGCCTCGTCGACGACGATGTGACCGTAGGTGCGGATCGCGTCCTCGTCCTTGTGCTTGGGACGCGGGCCGAGCAGCTCGAGCGCTTCGTCGAGCAGGGGCACGTCGTTGGTGGACCAGACGATGTCCGATGCGACGTCGGCCCGTTCGCGGCGCAGCAACGCCAGTTCGTCGTCGGTGAACCACTTGCGGCCGGCGAGTCGGGTGAGCGCCGGAGATCCGAACAGATCGTTGAGCAGCTCGGCAGGCGTGAGCTGGGGCCACATGCGCTCCAACGCCTCGCGGGTCTCGGGGAGCTGGCGGATGCGGTCACGCACCACGTGCCAATCGAGCGGTTCGCGCATCTTCGACGCGACCAACCGGTAGAAGCCCTCGACGAAGAACTTGCGACCGCCGTTGTGGGTGCGGGCCCGCTTGCGCGCCGACGCGATGAGCTCGGCGCTGTCCTCGGGGGTGACGCGGAGTCGTTCGACGCCGAGCGGGATGATCGCCGTCTCGCGGAGCCTCCGCTGACGGTCACGCACTGCCTTGGCGATGAGATCGCAGATGCGCAGCTCGCCCTTGATCCGGGCGACGTCGGGTGCGTCGACGCCCGACGCCCGGATGTTGGGGACCATGTCGGACAACACGGCGATCTGGACGCCGGCCTCGCCCAGCGACGGCAGCACCTGCTCGATGTAGGAGAGGAACAGCCGGTTGGGCCCGAGCACCAGCACGCCTTGTCCCTCGAGGGGGAAGCGGTGGGTGTAGAGGAGGTAGGCGGCGCGGTGGAGCGCGACGACCGTCTTGCCGGTGCCGGGACCGCCCTGCACGACGAGCACCCCCGGCAGTGGCGCGCGGATGACCTCGTCCTGCTCGCCTTGGATCGTCGCGACGATGTCGCCGAGCTTTCCCGAGCGGGCCTCCTCGAGTGCGGAGATGAGGGCACCCTGGCCGACGACGGCGCCCGACTCGAGCTCGTCGCGGGCCTCGCCGAAGAACTCGTCGTCGATGCCGCGCAGCACCCGACCGGACGTGGCGAAGTGGCGCCGCCGGACCAGGCCCATCGGTTCGCGGCCCGTCGCCCGGTAGAACGGCTCGGCCACGGGGGCGCGCCAGTCGACGATGACCGGCTCCGACGTCGCATCGGACACGGCGACGCGTCCGATGTAGAAGCGGTCGCCTTCCAGGCGTCGCGCCGACGTTGGGCCGGGTTCGTCGGCTCCGAGCTGGTCGATCCGGCCGAAGCAGAGCGACTGGTCGCCGATCTCGGTCTGGGCGAGCCGCTGGTCGGCCTGCTCGATCATGACGTCGCGTTCGTACCGGGCCTGGAAGGTGCCGCCGGGACCGGTCTGCACCTCGGAGCGCACGGAGCGGGCCTGTTCGCGAGTGCGTTCGAGGCAGGCGTAGGCGTGGTCGATGTACGCCTGCTCTGCTTCCAGTTCGGGATTCGCGGTCATGGCGACACCTCGGCCGTGCTGCGATTCCGACGGGCCCCCGTGCCGGCCGACACAAGGGGGTTCACGATTGTACCGGTAGCGACCGGCGATGGCGACGTGGCTCGCCGAGGGAGAGGTCGGTAGGTTGGCCGCGTGTCCGAACCCGACGTTCCAGCGTCTCCTCCCGACCTGTCCGGCTCACCGTTCCTCGCTGCCTGCCGGAGCCTGCCCCACGAGCGCATCCCCGTGTGGTTCATGCGACAGGCCGGCCGCTCCCTGCCCGAGTACCGAGCCATCCGCGGCGAGGGCTCGATCCTGAACGCGATTGCCCGACCCGACCTGGCAACCGAGATCACGCTCCAACCGGTGCGCCGCTACGGCACCGATGCCGCGATCCTGTACTCCGACATCGTGACGCCCGTGCACGCCATCGGGTTCGGGGTCGACATCGCCCCGGGCATCGGTCCCGTCGTGGAGCAGCCGTTCCGGTCGGCGGCCGATCTCGATCGGCTCCGGCCGCTCGATCCGGAGGCCGACACGCCCTACGTGATCGAGACCGTGAAGAACCTGGTCGCCGAACTGCCGGTGCCGCTCATTGCGTTTGCCGGTGCACCGTTCACGGTGGCCAGCTACCTGATCGAGGGGAAGCCGTCGCGGACCTACGGCCTCGTGAAGACGCTGATGCTCACCGACGAGCCGCTGTGGTTCCAGCTGATGGACCGACTCGCCGATCTGGCCATCGCCTCGCTCCGGAGCCAGGTCGGGGCCGGCGCGTCGGCAGTCCAGCTCTTCGACTCCTGGGCGGGTGCCCTCTCCCCGTCCCAGTACGAACGATACGTCCAGCCGGCGAGCCGCAAGGTGTTCGACGCCGTGCGCGACCTCGACGTGCCACTCATCCACTTCGGTGTGCACACCGGCGAGCTGCTGGGGTTGTTGGCCGACGCTGGGGCGGACATGGTCGGTGTCGACTGGCGGACCCCCCTCGATGTCGCGCGGACCCGGGTGCCGGAACGCTGCGCGTTGCAGGGCAACCTCGACCCGACGGTGGTGTTGGCCGGGTGGGAGCCGACGCGGGCCGCGGCCGCGGACATCCTCCGCCGCAACGCCGGGCATCCCGGCCACGTGTTCAACCTCGGCCACGGTGTGCTGCCCGAAACCGATCCGGCCATCCTCGAGCAACTGGTGGGGTGGCTCCACGATCAGCCGGTCGTGCCGACGTGAGCGGCCCCGTCGGCGTACTCGTCATGGCCTACGGCACGCCGTCGTCGGTGTCGGAGATCGAGCCGTACTACACCCACATCCGCCGAGGGCGTCCGCCCGAGCCGCATCAGCTCGCCGACCTGATCGCCCGGTACGAGGCGATCGGCGGCATCTCGCCGTTGGCCGCCCGGACCGAGGCCCAGCGGTCGGCGATCGCCACGGCGCTCGAGGTCCGGTGGCCCGGTCGCTTCCTCGTGGGGCTCGGCCAGAAGCACGCGGCCCCGTTCATCGAGGACGGCGTGGCCGCACTCGTCGACGCCGGAGCGACGTCGATCGTCGGGGTCGTGCTCGCGCCGCACTTCTCGGGCTTCTCGGTCGGCCAGTACCACGCCCGCGGTGCGGCAGCGGCGGCCGAGCGCGACGTGCCCTTCGACGGCGTCGACCACTGGTACGACCTTCCCGAGTTCGTCGCCCATCAGGGCGCAGCGCTTCGGGCGACGCTGGCGGAGATGCCGGAGCGGACCAAGGTCGTGTTCACGGCGCACTCGCTCCCCGAGCGGGTGCTGGTCGGCGATCCGTACCCCGACCAACTGTTCGCGTCGGCCGGGGCGATCGCCGGCGCCGCCGGTCTGGGCCGCTGGGCGGGTTGGGGCGTGGCGTGGCAGAGCGCCGGACGCACCCCCGAGCCGTGGCGTGGACCCGACATCCTCCAGGTGATCGACGATCTGGCCGCCACCGGTCGGGCCGACGGCATCGTGGTCGTGCCGCACGGCTTCACCTCCGACCATCTCGAGGTGCTCTACGACGTCGACATCGAGGCCCGGACCCGCGCCGCCTCGCTCGGTCTGCAGCTCGGCCGCCCCGCGGTCGTCAACGCGGACCAGACCGTGATGGCGGCCCTCGCGGCCAGCGTCGCGGCCACCGCGAGCGACGACGCACCGTCCGCCGGTGACGCGGCGACCAGCACCGAGCCCGGCGGGCGACCGCGATGACGCACATCGCGGTCGTCGGCGGTGGCATCTCCGGCTTGGCGGCAGCATGGGAGCTGTCGGCCGACCCGGACGTGCGGGTCACGGTGCACGAGGCCACCGACCGGCTCGGCGGGAAGATCCGCACCTCCCCCTTCGCCGGCCGGGCAGTCGACGAGGGCGCCGACGCATTCCTCCGGCGGATGCCCGAGGCACTGGCCCTGTGTCGCGAGATCGGGCTCGAGGGCTTGATCGCCCCGGCGCACGGCACGGCGTGCGTGTGGATCGACGGCGAGTTGCGTCCACTGCCGGGAGGGCTCGTGCTCGGGGTCCCCGCACGTTTCGACGAGCTGGCCGAGTCGGGAATCCTCACGCACTGGGGCCTCGCCCGGGCCCGCACCGAACCCGACCTCGAGGGCGAACCCCTCGTGGGCGACACGACGATCGGGGCATTGATCAGTCGGCGGTACGGCAAGGAGGTCGCGCAGCGGCTGGTCGGGCCCCTGCTCGGCGGTATCGCGGCCGGCTCGATCGACACGATGAGCGTCGACGCAGCGGTGCCCCAGCTGGCGGCCGCCGCACACCGGTCGACGTCGCTCACCGTCGCGCTGGCCGAGTCGCTGCAGGGCGCCCCCGGCTCGGCCGAACCGGTCTTCGCCGCCCCGCCCAACGGGATGGGCGAACTCATCGATCTCCTGGCCGTCCGCCTCGCCGAGCGTGGCGTCGAGTTCCGGTTGGGTGCTCCTGTCGACGGCCTGCCCGCGGCCGACGGGATCGTGCTCACCACTCCCGCCGACGTGTCGGCCCGCCTCGTCGCGGGCCGGTCCCCCCGGGCCGCCGAGACACTGGCTGGCATCGAGTTCGCATCGGTCGTGTTCACAACGCTCGCGTTCCGTCGGTGCGACATCCCCGGCGATCTCGACGCGACCGGGTTCCTCGTCCCCCGCGATGCCGATCTCACCGTCACCGCGGCGTCGTGGTCGTCGACCAAGTGGGACCGCCTGGCCGGTGACCCGGTCATCCTCAGGGTGTCGATGGGCCACTCCGAGGACCACGAGCCGATCGAGCTCGACGATCAGGAAGTGCTCGCCCGGATCGCCGCCGATCTCGGCACCACGATGGGGATCCGGTCGGAGCCCGTGGAGCACCGGATCAGCCGTTACCGCGATGGGTTCCCGCAGTACGCGGTGGGCCACCTCGACCGCATCGCCTCACTGGAAACGGCCTTGATGGCCGACGCGCCCGACCTTGCCATCTGCGGCATGGCGCACCGGGGTGTGGGCATCCCGGCGTGCATCCGCGAGGCGCGCGCTGCCGCCGCCGCGCTGCGGGTACGGCTGTCCGACGCCGGCTGACGATCCGTCCCCGACCGACGTGCGATGCTGACCGCCGTGCACTTCACCCCCTCCCTGCCGACGGGCCGCTGGGCCCGCCGCGGGCTCGCGGTCCTCGCCGGCCTCCTGAGCTGCGCCGCCATGCCCCCGTGGGGGTGGTGGCCGCTGGCCTTCCTCGGCGTCGGCCTGTGGGCGTTGCTGCTCGCGGACCGTACGTGGAGGCAGCGGTTCTGGGTCGGCGTCCTCGTCGGCCAGGGCTGGTACCTCCCGTCGACGCTGTGGATGGTGAAGTTCTCCCCGGTGGGGTGGCCGGTCGGCGTGGCCATCTGGTTCCCGCTCGTCTTCGGGGTCCTGTCGGCGTGCTGCCCGCCGCGACACGCCGCGCTCGCCCTCCCCGGCGCCATCGTCCTCGGGGAGTGGTTCCGCTGGCACGCGCCGTTCGGCGGTGTCCCGCTGTCGATGCTGGCCTACACCCAGGCCCGTGGCCCCCTCCTCCCGGTGGCGCGGGTGGGCGGAACGCTGGCCGTGTCCGGAGCGGTGGCGGTCGTCGGCGCGGCGGTGGCGGCGCTTGCCGGTCGCCCGGCCCCCGAGGGCGGTAGCGCACGTGCCCGACTGGGTGGCGCGATCACACTGGTGGTGGTGGTGCTCGTCGCGATCGGCGGAGTGGTCGCGCCCGACGGCCACCGGGTCCGCACGATCGTCGCGGCGACGGTGCAGGGGGGCGGCGAGCAACAGACCCGCTCCACCGGCAACGAGTCCGGGCTCGTCCTCGACCGCCACATGAACACTGCGGCAACGGTAAAGACGCCCGTCGACCTGGTGCTGCTCCCGGAGAACATCGTCAACATCAACGGCGAGTACCGAGGGTCCTACGAGGAGCAACGACTCACGAACGTCGCAACCTCTCTCCACGCGACCGTGGTCGCCGGAGTGGTCGAGGACCGGGGCAGCCGCGAGCACTTCTGGAACTTCGCGGTGGCCATCAGCCCCGACGGTGGCCTCGAGGGCCGATACGACAAGGTTCGCCGTGTTCCCTACGGCGAGTACGTCCCGATGCGGTTCCTGCTCGACCCGCTGGCAAAGGACATCCTCCCGCCTCGCGACGACGTGGAGGGCACCGGCCCGGCCGTGCTCGACACGAGCCTCGGTCCGCTCGGGGTCGTGATCTCGTGGGAGACGTTCTTTCCGCGCCGCGTCCGCGAGGCGCTCCACCACGACGCGCAGATCGTGCTCAACCCGACCAACGGGTCGAGCTACTGGCTCACCCAGGTGCAGACCCAGCAGATCGCGTCGTCGACGCTGCGGGCCGTCGAGAGCGGACGCTGGGTGCTGCAGGCGGCACCGACCGGGTTCAGCGCGATCATCGATCCCCGGGGCACGGTCGAGCAACGGTCTGCCATGCGCGAGGCCCGGGTCCTGCAACAGGAGGTCGAACTCCGTGACGGCCGGACCGTGGCGATGATCTGGGGCGAGGCACCCGCACTCGGCCTGGCGATGGTCGCCGTCGCCGTCGCGTGGATACTCCAACGGCGCTCGGATCGCGAACAAAATGTCACGAAAAGCATTGATCGGGGTATGGCGGTCGGTGATCCTGGGGACTACGTTGCCAGTACTCAGGTCGTCGAGGACGCGAACGCGCAGCCTCACCGAGACGATACTGACCGACCATTGAGGGATGGGGGATGATGATGAGAAGTGTCAAACGTTGGGTCGCGATCGGCCTCACAGCAGCGGTGGCTGCCGTCGGCCTGGAGGTCGCGACACCAGTGGTCGCCGGTGCGACGCAGGTCGATTTGGTCTGCCAGGGCATCACCGGTGACAACGCTTCGTCGCTGGGTGACTCCAAGGCCACACTCGGCCTCCTGTCGACGCTCAGCCCCGGTGGTGGTTCCGGTCTGACCTTCTCGGTCGACATCACCACCAACGCCCCCGCCAAGGCAACGCCCGGTGCAGGTCCGTTCAACGCCGACTTCGACCTGACCATCACGCTCCCGGACTCGGTCGTCAAGCCGGCGCGTGAACTGCTCAAGCTCTCCTCGGTCAAAGTCAAGAACGCGACGTTCGCCATCACCGCCTCGGGCGCTGCCGACGCCGAGCTCTCGACGACGCTCCCCGAGCTGTCGGTTGACCTCAACCAGAGCCCGGTCGTCGTCCGCCAGCGCATCAGCGGCAGCGTCGAGCCCAAGCGTTCGGGCGCGATCATCTACAAGCCCAGCAGCAGCACCAAGATGACGATCGAGATCAACGCCGAGGTGGCGGGCGTCAAGATCAACTCCCTCACGGTGACCTGCGGCGGCTCCAAGGAGTTCGCGACGACGGCCGTCCAGATCCCCGGTTCGCCGAACGTGACCCAGCCGCTCTACCAGGTGGCCTACACAGCCACCGTGGTCGGCCGCCCGCTCATCGGCAAGGACGTGACGCCCGACAACGGCAACCCCATCACCTCCGATTCGCTCGCCCTCACGAGCCAGGCGCCCAACGGCGGCTACTCCGCCGTCGGTGGTGGGGCTGCGTTCTTCCTTGCCCCCCGTGAGCCCGGTCTGTACAACGCCCAGTACTCGGTGTGCGCGGCGTCCAAGACCGTGCCCGAGGTGCCGGGCGTGAACACGGTCCAGTCGCTGAGTATCCCGCCGACGGTGACCGACACGTTCATCAACCCGCATCCGATCGCCATGTCGCTCCAGTTCAAGGGTGCGAAGACGGCTCCGATCTCGCTGGCGTCGTTCCTCGGCACGCCATCGCCGACCAACGCCAACCTGTTGGGCTTCGTCGACCAGTTCCTCGCCAAGTACACCCCGCCCGCCGCCGGCACGATCCAGGCAGCGCTCGAGTCGCTGCCGACGATCGGCAAGGGCAACGTGCAGGTGACCGGCAGCGGTCCGTGGACGATCACCCTGGTCGGCGCCCTCGGCAAGAGCGAGCAGCCCAAGGTCGAGGTCGTCGACTTCCTCAGCTGGCTGCCGGCCGACGGCCTCCAGCAGGTCATCGGTGCGCTCAAGCCGGCCGAGCCGGCTCCGGGCACGCCCACCACGACGGCGCCGCCGGTCGAGACCATCGCCACGCTCGACGCGAAGCTCGCATCGGGCCAGATCACCCTCCAGCAGTGGCTCGACGGTCGCCTCGGCCTCTTGAAGAACGACATCATCGCCGGTGCCACCAGCCCGGCGACGATCACGGCGCTCACGGCGCTGTTCCCCAAGAGCCCCGAGATCGTCATCGCCACCGACGGCAAGGCCACCGTGCCGCAGACCGAGACCGGTCCGCTCTGCACGGCCTTCACCATCGGCTACTTCGTGATCCCGAACCCGTTCGACACCCAGGTGCTCGGCGCCACCCAGACCCGCACCGTCACCAAGTGCTCGTATGTCCGGGTGAAGTCGAAGGGCAAGTACATCAAGAAGAAGGTGTGCAAGAAGGTCGCCGTGAAGGCCACCACCACCGCCAAGAAGAAGTGATCCGGGCGGTCTCGCACCGCACCGCATCGAACGAAGGGGACGGCTCCGGTCGTCCCCTTCGTCGCGTCCAGAGGGCCGTTCGGCCCATCGTGGCCGCACCGAGGTAGGCCATTCGGCCCCTCCGACGTGGATTGGGTCGAAAGGCATCGACAGCCCTGGGACCGGTCGGTACAACGACCCACATGCAGCTTCCCCAGACTCGTCGCATCGCCATCGCACTGGCCGCCGTCGTTGCCGCCGGCACCCTCGGGTGGAGTGGCACCACCACCAGCGCCGGTGCCGCGACCGCCAACTTCACGTGCAAGGGGATCGAGGGCGACCAGGCCGGCGAGGTCAGCGGCGCCAAGAAGTCGTCCAAGGAACTCCTCGGCCTCCTCGCCACGCTCGGGGGCACCGCCGAACTCGCGCTCCCCGTCGACGTCACGGTGACGGCACCGTCATCGGTCAAGACCGGCAGCGGCGCCTACGACGTGGGCTTCGCGTACAAGATCTCGCTGCCGGACTCGCTCGTGAAGAGTGCAAAGGATCTCCTGAAGGTGACAACGCTGAAGGTCGAGAACGCCTCGTTCGGCATCGATCTCAGTGGTGCCGCGACCGGCACCGTGACCGGCACGACATCGAGCATCGACGTCACCCTCGGCGCCTCGCCCGTGACGGTGCAGCAGACGATCACCGGCAAGGTGACCCCCACCTCGTCGGGTCTCGTCTACTACCGGCCGGGGGCGACGAAGTTGTCCGTCGTCGTGAACGGCGAGGTTTCGGGGGTGGCGAAGATCGGCACGATCACGGTTGCGTGCACGGCCACCGGTCTCCTCGGATCGACCGCGGTCCGACCCCCGGGCTCGCCGGTCATCACACCCAACCCGATCGTGGTCCCGGCCGCCGCCGGTTCGAACACGTCGGTGGATCTCGACAACGGCGGCCGCGTGACTCCCGACGAGGGCAACCCCATCACCTGGACCTCCCTCAAGTTGGTCGGCACGGCCACCGGCGGCACGGCGTCGCTCACCGACCGGGTGCTGAACTTCACGGCGCCTGCGGCGAACGGCAACTACGACGTCACCTTCGAGGTGTGCGGTGCACCGCGCACGGTCAAGGGCTCCCCCGGGGTCAATGAGGTGCAGACCTTCACGTTCGCCGACCTCGCGTACTCCCGCGACTTCCCGAACGTCCACCCGTTGTTCTTCACGCTGAAGTTCGGGGGCCAGGAGACGGCACCGATCATCACGAGCTTCGTGGACGTGGACTTCTTCGGGAACGTCACGACCTTCCCATTCGTGCCCGGCGACGACGCGTCCCGCGGGCTCAACATCCTCGGCGGCCGGTTCGCCCCGCCGTCTGCGGCAACGATTCAGGCCGCGCTCGAAGCGTTGCCGAACATCGAACCCGGCGATGTCACCGTCTCTGGTGGGCCGGTGTCGGCCGCCGATCTTTCCGCCCCCTACGTCATGACGTTCGGCAAGGCACTCGGAACCGCCGACGTCGGTCAGGTGTCGGTCGGCCAGTGGAACACCTGGCTCCCGAACGAGGGGCTCGACGTCGTGCTCGCCGCAGCCGGGGGCATCAGTGCCGGCGGCGGAGCCGTGCCGCCGACGGTGGAGGAGTCGTTCAATCAGCTGGTGGCCCAGGTCATCACGGCCGATCAGTTCTGGACCCAGTTCTGGGCCCGGGTGCAGTACGACGTGATCCAGGGCATCGACATCCAGGGCATCCTGGACTTCATCACCGGCCTGTTCCCGAAGCAGCCCGTCACCGGCACGTCGACCACCGGCGAGTCGCCGATCGCCGACTCGTCGACCGGCCCGCTGTGCTCCCAGGGTGTGGTGCAGTTCGTCGTCACCGGCGGCGGATCGACGCCCGTCGTGGCTGGCACCAACGTGACGGCCGGTACGCAGGCCCGGGGCGCAACGCGCGTCGCATCGACGCCGACCTTCGCCGGCTGAGCCGCCCTCAGCCCGCGGGCGTCGAGCGACATGTGGTGTGATTACTCGACATGAGGGAACGGGTGCGTTAGAACGATGGGTCTGGGTTACCGGCTGTGGGGGATCGCCGCGGACCGCCAGTTGTTCCTGGGAGGGGATTTCGTGAAGAAGCACACATTGCGCCGTATCGGTGTCGGGGTGACCACCGCGTTGGTCATGGGCGGCCTGATCGTCGGCCTTCCCGAAACCGCGAACGCTGCCATCGTCACCTACACGTGCACGGGCGCCACCAACGACCTGTCCTCCTCCGAGGCCCAGTTCCTGGCACCACCCATCAACCGCAACTCCGCACAAACCCTCCAACTCATCGCCAACACCCTCAACAACGGGTTCTCCCCCACCCCATCGCTCCTCGTCAACGTCGACGCCACCATCCCCGCCGGCGTCGCACCCGCCACCGCGTTCAACACGTCGTTCAAGTTCAACGCCGCACTCCCCGCCTCCCTCGTCAGCGCCGCCGGCGCACTGGGAATCGCAGCAGTCGTCGTGAACTACGCCAACTTCGCGGTCAACGCCAACGGCGCCACCCCCTCCACCGTGACCGGCACCGCACCCCAACAACAGGTCAACCTCGTCGCCGGCGCCAACGTCCAACACACCATCACCGGTACCGTCACCCCCACCGTCGCCGCCGGCGGCCTCGTCGTGTTCAAAGCCGGGAACGCCGGCATCAAGATCACGATGAACGCCACCCTCGGGTTCGTCACCATCTACCAGCTCACCTTGAACTGCACCCCCAACGACATCACCGTCGGCCAGACCGCCGTCGTCGGCGGCGCCACCACCACCACGGCTGCACCGACCACCACCGCAGCCCCCACCACCATCGCTGCTCCCACCACGACGGCTGCACCGACCACGACGGCTGCTCCCACCACGACGGTCGCACCCACGACCACCACCGAGGCGCCGACGACCACGGCTGCACCGACCACCACCGAGGCACCGACCACGACGGCTGCACCCACGACCACGGCTGCACCGACCACGACGGCTGCACCCACGACCACGGCTGCACCGACCACGACGGCTGCTCCGACGACGACGGTGGCGCCCCAGCCCGGTGTTGACACCGCGAACGTCCGCATCAGCGGCGGCTACGGCTACCAGAACAGCGGCAACGTCAGCGGCGGCGGGTTCTACGTCGCGACCGACGGTGCGGGTATCGCGTCGATCGGCGGGTTCGGGACCCTGCCCGGCACCAACGGTGGCACCGCATCGGTGTCGGTGTCGGTCAACCGGTTCCTGTGGTGGTCCTTCGGCAGCATCACCGTCAACGACCCCGGCGCCGGCATCAACCAGGTCACCGCACCCCTCCTGTTCGCTCCCACCCCCGCCGGCAACAAGACCGCAGCATCAGTCAGCGCCGGCTGGTTCAGCTTCGACGGCGGCTTCAAGAGCTACACCATCGACCTGACCGTCGGCGACAACGGCTGACCCACACGGTCACCATCGACGCCGTACCGCATGGGCGACAACGGCTAACCCACACGGTCACCATCGACGCCGTACCGCATGGGCGACAACGGCTGACCCACACGGTCAGGCCCGACGGCCTCGGGCCGTCACATCCGAGCACGTCGCGACGGGGCGACGTCCACGCTGGTGGGCGTCGCCCCGTTGTCGTTCTCCCCCGATCCGACCGGAACCTGAGAGCGCTCATGGGCGTGGGAGACTCGACCTGCCCTTGGACCGAATCAAACCCCCCGAAAACCGGTTGCTCGGTTTTGACCGATCACCAAGCGGCCAAGGAAGCTGGAACCTTATGCAAACTGGTACTGACGCCGGACCGAACAGCACACGACGACCCGGTCCCGACGATCCGCTGCGGATCGCCTACCTGACCTACCGGGGCAAGCCCCACGTGGGCGGGCAGGGCGTCTACACCCGGCACCTCAGCAAGGCGCTCGTCGATCTCGGGCACCACGTCGAGGTGCTGTCGGGCCAGCCGTACCCGATCGTCGACGAGCGCGTCCCGCTCGTCGAACTGCCCAGCCTCGACATCTACAACGACCACTTCCCGATGCGCATGCCCGGTCTGTGGGAACTGAAGACCTGGATGGACTTCGCCGAGGTCACGGCGTTCAGCACGGGAACGTTCCCCGAGCCACTGGCCTTCTCGCTGCGGGCCTGGGACCACCTCAAGCGTCGCACCCACGAGTTCGACCTCGTGCAGGACAACCAGTGCCTCGGCTACGGCCTGCTTGCCATCGAGAAGTCCGGCCTCCCCGTCCTCGGCACGATCCACCATCCGATCACGGTCGACCGTCGCATCGAGATGGAGCACGCCGAGACGACCTACCAGAAGTACGCGAAAGCCCGCTGGTACGCCTTCACCAAGATGCAGACCCGAGTCGCCAAGCGCCTGCGTCGCATCATCACGGTGTCCCAGAACAGCTACGACGACATCTGCCGGACCCACGACGTGTCGCCCGAGAAGCTGTTCGTGGTGCCCGTGGGCGTGGATCCCGACCTCTTCAAGCCGCTGCCCGGCGTCGAGCGTCGGCCCCACCAGATCATCTCCACCGCGTCGGCCGACGTCGCGATGAAGGGCCAACGGTTCCTGCTCGAGGCGCTCGCCAAGCTCCGGACCGAGTATCCCGACCTCAAGCTCGTGCTGATCGGCCGGCTCAAGGAGGGCTCCATCGCCCAGCGCACGATCGAGGAGCTCGGGCTCTGGGACGCCGTCGAGTTCGTGTCCGGCGTGTCCGACGAGCGCATCGTCGAGCTGTACAACGAGTCGGCGTGCGCAGTGGTTCCGTCGCTCTACGAGGGCTTCTCCCTGCCCGCGATCGAAGCCATGGCCACCGGTTGCCCGCTCGTCGCGACGACCGGTGGCGCGCTGCCCGAAGTGACCGGTGCCGACGGAGAGACCTGCTACTCCGTGGCACCCGCCGACAGCGAGGCACTCGCCACCGGCATCCGCCGCGCCCTCGACGATCCCGAGGGCTCCGCCCGCATCGGTGCCGCCGGCCGCGACCGGGTGATCACCCGCTGGAGCTGGCGCAACACCGCCGAACGTACCGTCGAGCACTATCGTGCCCTTCTGGCCGAGAGCTGAGAGAACCCCCACCGATGTTGACCGTCGACTACGAATTGTTCGACCTGCGACCGGGCATGGTCGTCCTCGATATGGGCTGTGGCGCCGGTCGCCACGCGTTCGAGTCCTTCCGCAAGGGCGCACGAGTCATCGCCCTCGACTACTCGTTCGATGAGCTGGCCGGGGTCCGCGATCTCCTCTGGGCCATGCGGGACGCCGGCGAGGTGCCCGAGGCCAACGAGGCCCAGGCTGTCCGGGGCGACGCCCTCTGCCTTCCCTTCGCCGATGACACGTTCGACCGCATCATCTGCTCGGAGGTCATGGAGCACCTGCACGATGATGCGGGGGCCATGGCCGAGCTGTACCGGGTGCTCAAGCCCGGCGGCCGCATCGCCGTCACCGTGCCGGCCTGGCTGCCCGAGAAGATCTGCTGGACGCTGTCCGCCGAGTACCACGCCCCGCTGTCCCAGGGCGGCCACGTGCGGATCTACACCGAGGATCTCCTCCGGCACCGGATGGCGGCGGTCGGCATCGAGACCGGCGAGTCGCACCGGGCCCATGCGTTGCACTCCCCCTACTGGTGGCTGCGCTGCGCGATCAGCCCCACGAACGACACCCACCCGCTCGTGAAGAAGTACCACGACCTGCTGGTGTGGGACATGGTGAAGGCACCGTTCGTCACGAGGTTCGCCGAGCGGGTCCTCAACCCGGTCATCGGCAAGAGCGTCGTCGTCTACGGCACCAAGCCGGCTGCGGCGGCGGGCGCGTCGGAGGAGCACCAGTGTGGCTGCATGACGTCGACGGCATCGTGACCGCTGCCCAGCTGGGCCGGACGGTCGACTACATCGCCTCGGTGCAGCTGCCGAGCGGGATGGTGCCGTGGTACGACGGCGGGCACGCCGATCCGTGGAACCACACCGAGGCCCTCATGGCGCTCGCGCTGGGCGGTCGTCGTCGCCGAGGCGGAACGCGGGTTCGACTGGCTCGTGTCGACCCAACGGACCGACGGGGCGTGGCACCAGTACTACATCGGTGACGGGGTCGAGCAGGACAAGCTCGATGCCAACGTGGTCGCCTACGTCGCCGCTGGGGTCTGGCACCACTGGCTCCTCACCCGCGATCGTGGATTCCTCGAGACCATGTGGCCCGTGGTCGACGCTGCGGTCGGGTTCGTCCTCGATCTCCAGACCCCCCGCGGCGAGATCCTCTGGGCCCGTCACGCCGACGGCACCCCGTGGACGTTCGCCCTGCTCACCGGCTCGTCGTCGATCTGCCACAGCCTGCGGTGCGCGATCGCCATCGCCGACGAACTCGGCCACGGCCGCCCCGACTGGGAACTCAGCGCTGCCCGGCTCGCACGCGTCATCCGCGACGAGCCCGACGCGTTCGCCCCCAAGCACCGGTGGGCGATGGACTGGTACTACCCCGTCCTGGCGGGCGTCATCGGTGGCGACGCCGGCCGCGAGCGGCTCGACGAGCGGCGCGACGCGTTCATCATGGACGGCAAGGGCGTGCGGTGTGTGTCCGACCGCCCGTGGGTCACGGCGGCCGAGACGTGTGAGTGCATGATGGCGATGTTGTCGGTCGGCCAGACCGACGCCGCCCACGATCTGTTCCGGTGGGCGCAACGACACCGCACCGACGACGGCCGGTACTGGACGGGCATCGTGTACCCCGACGAGGTGCACTTCCCCGGGGGCGAGCAGTCGACCTACACGGCGGCAGCAGTGGTGTTGGGCGCGGACGCGCTCGCCGGTGCAAGCCCGGCCTCGCACCTCTTCCTCGATCACGACCGGTTCCCGCCACTGATCGACACCCACACCGACGACACGGTCGCCGATCGGTCGGGTGACTGACATGCGCCGCGTCGCCGTCGTGGCCACGTCGCTGATGCTGGTCGTCGCCGGTGTACTCATGACCGCGGCCGCGGCGGGAGCGCAGGCCCCGGCCACGACGACGACGCTCGTCCCGATCGACGAACAGCCGATCAACTCGCCGTCGATCATCCCCGAACCCAATTCGACGAGCCAGCCGACGCAGTACGTCGTGATGGTGGCAGTGCTGCTCGGCCTGGCGGCGATCGCGCTGCTCGTCTACCGGGAGTCGCGCAAGAAGGCCGGCAACCGGACCCACAAGCCGGGCTGAGGTCGATCGGCCCAGCGGGTCAGAAGGCCTTCGCCTCGGGGCGGTGTACCCGACCGTTGTCGATGCGTTCGAGCACCCGGAGCGAGCCGGTGGCGCCGAGTTCGGCGAAGTTGCCCGATTCCAGCGCCCGTTCGTAGATCTCGAACGGCGGGCGACCGCCGTCGGCGGGGTCGGGGAACACGTCGTGAATCGCCAAGATGCCCGACGGCGCCACGAACGGCGTCCACTGCTCGTAGTCGCGGTGGGCCGGCTCGGCACCGTGACCGCCGTCGATGAACAGCAGAGCGAGCGGTGTGGTCCAGAACCGCCCCAGCGTCGGAGCGTCAGCGACCGTGGCGACCACGTGGCGTTCGAGGCCGGCGTCGAAGATCGTCCGGCGGAACAGCGGCAACGTGTCCATGCGGCCCACTGCGGGATCGACGAGGTCGGGTTCGTGCCACTCCCAACCCGGCTGGTTCTCCTCGGACCCGCGGTGGTGGTCGACGGCGAACAGCACCACGTCGGCGTCAGCTGCAGCGGCACCCAGGTAGATGCCGGACTTGCCGCAGTAGCTGCCGATCTCGAGGAGCGGAGCGTCGGGGACGCGACGGCATGCGTCGGTGCCGGCAGCGAACAGGGCGAGCCCCTCGTCGGGTGGCATGAAGCCGCGAGCGGCTTCGGCTCGGGCGCGAAGGTCGGGATCCATCGTCACGCCGGTCATCAGACGGGGAAGTCGCGGTGCAGGTCGTCGAGCAGTTCGGGCGGGGGTTCCTCACCGTGGTGGGTGGCCTTGAAGATGAGCCGGTCGAGGAAGAGGTAGCGCGCCACCCACACGATGCCGTAGCCGAGCAGCTGCGCCGCGAAGATGGCAATGGCGTGGGCGACCTCACCCTTGTCCTCGGGGACGATCTTCGCGGCCAGGAAGACGAACCCCATGGCGAACGCCGTGCCCAACACTGCTGCCAACCAGAAGACGGTGATCTCGGTGGCCTGGTTGTCCTTGTTCTTGTGCCGCCACACGATGTGCTTGTTGGCGAGGTAGTTGGGAAGCGTCAGGATGCACGCCGAGATGAGGACGGCGAGCACCTCGTGGACGTCGAAGACCCACTTGAGGATCTGTACGAAGGCCTGACCCAGCGGCACGAAGACAACGGAGATGCCCGCGTAGCGGAGCTGTTTGCGCCCCTCGTCGCTCTTGGCGTGTTCGAGGAGGCCACTGGGCGTCAGTTTCACGCAGCGATCGTATCGGTCGGGCCGGGGCCGACCGAATTCAGCACCCGGGGCACCGGCACGGATGCCTCCGGACGGCTGGCACAATAGCCCGATGGATCAGGCCGCTGTCGACTCGCTCATCACGCTGCTCGACCTCGAGCCGATCGAGGTCAACATCTTCCGCGGCGAGAGCCCCGACGAGGACCGCCAGCGCACCTTCGGCGGCCAGGTGGCGGGGCAGGCGCTCGTCGCCGCATCCCGGACCGTCGAGGGCATGACGGTGCACTCGTTGCATGCCTACTTCCTCTACGGCGGCGACCCGTCGTCGCCGATCCTCTACGAGGTCGACCGCATCCGCGACTCGAGGAGTTTCATCACCCGACGGGTCAAGGCCATCCAGCACGGTCGACCGATCTTCGGCCTCACGGCGTCGTTCCAACGACACGAGGAGGGCTACGAGCACCAGATGCCGATGCCCGAGGGCCAGCCCGATCCCGAGTCGCTCCCCGACTTCCGCGAACGCATGGCGCCGTGGAAGGACAAGCTCGGCGACTGGTACGACCGGCCGCGATCGATCGACACCCGCTACAGCGACTGGCGATCGCCCGAGGATCACACGCCGGGCCCGATGTTCGAGAACATGTGGTTCCGCGCCAACGGCAAGCTTCCCGACGATCCGGTGCTCCATCAGTGCGTCGTGGCGTACGCCTCCGACATCTCGGTCCTCGACACGTCGCTGCGGCCGCACGGCCTGTCGGCCAGCCTCGGCGAGGTGTTCATGGCCAGCCTCGACCACGCCATGTGGTTCCACCGCCCGTTCCGAGCCGATGAATGGTTGCTCTACGCCCAGGACACGCCGTCGGCCTCCGGGGGCCGCGGTCTCGGGCGCGGGCTCATCTACACCCGCGAGGGTGCGCTCGCCGCGTCGGTGGTGCAAGAGGGCGTGATCCGTCCCGCCCGCTGGGCGCGCTGACGACCGGACAGCCGCCCCGACGGCGAGAATGGCGCTCATGCCACTTCGCCGCGCCCTCGCACCCCTCGCCGTGCCGATCCTCGTGCTCGCGGGGTGCTCCAACGACGAGGGCAGCGACGACACGACCGTGCCGACCGCCGCCGTGTCCCCTGCCCGATCGTCGACCACCGGCCCTGCGGCCACGACGACTGCACCGACGCCGACGACGCCTGCCGACCTGAGCCGGCTCACCGTCCGCCTGACCGAGGTCGCCGCCGTCGAGTCGCCGACGGCGATGGTTCCCCGTCCGGGGTCCGACGACCTGTTCGTCGGGGAGCGTGCCGGCACCGTGCGGCGCCTCGTACGCGACGGTGAGGTGTTCACGACGGCCGAGGGCGCCGTCCTCGATCTCGTCGCGGCCGTGGCCGACCTGGGGGGCGAGCGCGGACTGCTCGGACTGGCGTTCTCGCCCGACGGCGCCGTCCTGTTCGTCAGCTACACCGACGGCTCCGACGACGGGGCCAGCGTGATCGCTGCCTACGCCATGGCGGGCGACGTCGCCGACGTCGGGTCGCGTCGCGAAGTGCTGCGGTTGCCGCAGCCCTTCGCCAACCACAACGGCGGCAACATCACCTTCGGGCCCGACGGGTACCTCTACGTCGGGTTCGGCGACGGCGGTTCACAGGGCGACCCCGACGACAACGGGCAGGACCTCGGGACGCTGCTGGCGAAGCTGCTCCGCATCGACGTGGGCGCGTCGATCTCCGACGGTGGGTACACCGTTCCCGACGACAATCCGTTCGTCGGTCGGGCCGGTGCCCGCAACGAGATCTGGTCCCTCGGCCTTCGCAACCCGTGGCGGTTCAGCTTCGATCGGGCAACGGGCGACCTGTGGATCGCAGATGTCGGCGCCGCCGACTGGGAGGAGGTCGACGTCCTCCCGGCATCGGAGGGCGCCGGGCGGGGCGCCAACCTCGGGTGGAGCCTCCGGGAAGGCGCGCACGACACCGGCAAGACCGGCGACCGGTCCGTCGCCATGGTCGACCCGATCTTCGAGTACTCCCACGACGAGGGAGCGTCGATCACGGGCGGGTTCGTGTACCGCGGCACCCGGGTGCCCGAGCTCAACGGCGTCTACCTGTTCTCCGACTTCGCCGCCGCGACTCTCCGCGGCCTCGTCGTCACCGACGGCCGCCTGGACCAGCAGGCGGTGATCCCCACGACAGGAGATTCGATGTCGCAGGTGTCGAGCTTCGCTGAGGACGCCGCCGGCGACGTCTACGTGCTCAACCTGAGCGGCAAGATCCTACGGATCGACGGGGCGTGACGGCCGGGTGGCCGAGGGCATCAAGCCAGCGGGTTGTGGCGGTAGAGATTGGTGTTGCGGAGCTCGAAGCCGAGCTTCTGATAGAGCCGATTGGCGGCTTCGCGGCTCGGCCGCGAGGTGAGGTCGACGGTCTTGGCGCCCCGACCGTACGCGAGGTCGAGCGCGGTGCGGTTGAGCACCTCACCGACGCCGCGGCCCCGGGCGGACTCGTCGACGACCACGTCCTCGATCCAGGCGCGAACCCCGGTGGGGATGCGGAACACGATGAGTGTCATCGAACCGAGGATGGCACCATCGACATCTTCCGCGATGAGCAGGTGATCGGCGTCGGCGGTGGCCATGGCGATCAGTTCGTCCCGGCTGGGGGCAGGGGACGAGGACGACAGCTGAGGGATCAGACGGGCGAACGCTTCCACGACGGCGTCGGTGATGTCATCGGCGTCGGCAAGTTCGCGAACGGTCACGGTGGGATCGAGAGCCATCGGACCAGCCTACGGGTGCACCGCGACGATCAACGCCGGCCGATGTCGGTCACTCCGGCCGACGGAAACGCGGACCGGGTCGATAGCGTTTGAGGACGTGAGTTCTCTCCGCTGGTCGAGTCACCCGTCGTTGAACCAGCCGATCATCGTCGCCGCGTTCGAGGGGTGGAACGATGCCGGCGAGGCCGCCACGGAGGCGGTGCGTCGCCTCCGCGAGGCGTGGGGGGCCGTCGCATTCGTCGACATCGACCCCGAGGAGTTCTACGACTTCACTGCGGTGCGGCCGATGGTGCAGCTCGACGACGACGGGTCCCGTCGCATCTTGTGGCCCGAGAACGAGTTCCTCTTCGCCGAGCCGGCGGGGTCGCCTGCGGTCATCGTGTTGCGGGGGATCGAGCCGCAACTTCGCTGGCGGACGTTCTGCGAGCAGATCCTCGACGTCGCCGCTGCTGTGAACGCCCGCCTGATCGTCACGCTCGGCGCGCTCCTCGCCGACGTCGCCCACACCCGCCCGACGTCGGTGTTCGGCACGGCGCACGATCCGAAGGTGGCAGCGGCCCTCCACCTCGAGGCCTCCCGTTACGAAGGCCCGACCGGCGTGGTGGGCGTCCTGCACGAGTTGTGCTTCAGCCGGGGAGTGAACTCGGCCTCGTTGTGGGCCGCCGTGCCGAGCTACGTCCCGGCTGCACCCTCACCCAAGGCCGCGCTGGCGCTCATCGAGCGAGTGTGTTCGATCCTCGGCACGACGGTTCCCGACAGCGACCTTCCGCTCGCGGTTGCCGAGTACGAACGCCAGATCTCCGACCTGGTCGACGAGGACGAGGAGACGGCGGCGTACGTCGCCCACCTCGAGGAGACCTACGACCGCGACGAGATTGCGGGCGACACCGCGGACGAGCTGGTGTCCGAGGTCGAGAAGTTCCTACGCGAGCAGCGGTAGCGCCGGAACGGTCGCCGGTCAGGCGGGGTGGTTCCAGACCTCGCCGCGAGGCGCATCGAAGAAGCTGGGGACGACCTTGCCGTCGATCGCGTCGAACGCCGCCTGCACCCACAGCGAACCGCTCGCCAGCGGCTCCGGGAGTGCGTCGCGGGCGAACCAGCCGACATCGAGACACTCGAGTGGATGGGGCTCGAGTTCACCCCCGACCGCGTGGCAGTGGAAGACGAGGGAGTAGAGCGGTATTCGGCTGAAGGCGCGGCGTTGCCCGTCGAAGACCCCGAGCAACCCCCGGACCTCAGCGACGATGCCGGTCTCCTCGTGCACCTCCTTCAGCGCCACCTCCGCAGGGGAATAGCCGATGTCGGCCCATCCCGTCGGGTAGAGCCAGATTCCCGAGTCGGCACGCTGGATGAGGAGGATCTCGCCGGCATCGTTGCCGACGACCGCGCCGATGGCAACCTTCGGCGTCACGTACCCGGCGATGCCGACGCCGACCATCTTCAGCCACTCGTCGACCAGCGCCGCTCGATCATGGCTCCGCGACGACGCTGCGAGGATGTCGGCGGCGACGGCCAAGACCTCCTCGTAGCGCTCCCGCTCGTAGCGGCTCTCGGTGAAGCCCAGCCCGGTCCGAGCGATACCGGACAACGCGTGGGCCCAGCGCAGGAGGTCGGCCTCGGTGATCGAGTCGTCGGGCGTCAGGTCGTCGGGTGCGGGAACGTCGGTCACGACGCGTTGGCCTTCAGCACGTGGAGGAGGGCGGTACGGATCTCGGCTCCGTCGTCCGCGTCGGTGATCGGCGCGCCGGACCGGTCGCGGACGTAGAACGAGTCGACCACGTCGCTGCCCATGGTCGCGATCTTGGCGCGGAGGATGTCGAGGTCGAGGTCGGCAAGGGCCCGGGTCAACGCGTACAGCAGGCCGACGCCGTCGGGGCCGACCACCTCGACCACCGTCGAACCGTCCGACGCCTCGTTCTCCAGGACCCGGACGTTGGGCTCGAGTCCTCGGCCGGTGTTGCGACGACGGTGGTAGCTCCGGGCCCGTTCGGCCAGACGGGGTTCGAGGGCGATCCGGCCGAGCAGGGCCCGTTCCAGGTCACGCTCGACCTTGCTCCAGTGGATCTCACCGCCGAAGGCCGACACGACACGAAACTCCTCGATGGCGAGGTCGCCCGACGTGTGTGCTGACGCCTCGAGCACGTCGAGGCCGTTGAGGGCGAGCACTCCGGCGATCCGGCTGAACAGCCCGGGCCGGTCGGAACACACGAGCGTGAGTCGATCGTCGTGGGCGTCGATGGCCGGGCGGCCACCGGCGGCCCCGCGCTCCACCAACTCGAGTTGGGCCAGCGTCGCCGGGCCGGCGGTGATCACCTGTTCGACGTCTCCGCCGTCGGTCACGAACGCGACCCGTTCGACCAACGTGGCGAGGAGGCCGGCTTTCCATGGGCTCCATGCCGAGGGCCCGGTCGCGATGGAGTCGGCCTCGGCGAGCGCTGCCAGGAGGCGGAGCCGTTCCGTGGTCTCGACCCGCGCCGCCACCAGCAGGATCGTCGTGGCGTCGTCGAGGTCGCGGCGGGTCGCAACGTCGGGCAACAACAGGTGCTGCTCGATCATCAGGACCACGGTGTCGATGTCGTCGGGTTGGTACCCCATGCGCCGCATCACGGCCGCACCGAGATCCATACCGACGATCGAGTGCTGACCCGGATAGCCCTTGCCGATGTCGTGCAGGAGCGCTCCCATGACCAGGAGGTCCGGGCGGGTCACTCGATCGGTCAGGCCGGCGGCGAGGGCCACGCACTCCCACGAATGCCGATCCACGGTGAACCGGTGGTAGGCGTTGCGTTGCGGACGGCTCCGGTTGGGCTCCCATTCGGGAACCATCGGGAGCCACAGATCGTTGAGGTCGAGCGTCTCGATGACAGAGATGGCCGCGGGACCGCACCGGAGCAGTTCGACGAACAACGCCCGGGCCGCCGGTGGCCAGGGCTCCGGAAGGGGCGGCGCCGTCTGCAACGTGACGAGGGTCGTGCGACCGATTCGGGCACGGTGCCTCGCGGCCGCGACGGCGACCGTCAGCACGCTCAGCTCGTCGGTGACGGCCCCTTCGGCAAGGTGGACCCGTTCCCCACAGAGCTCGACGCCGTGGCCGAGGTCCTGGCGCCGGGGTGACCGCTTGAACATGCCGCCGCTCAGGGAGCCCCGCACGACGAACCATGCCTCGTCGCTCGCCCATGCGATGCGCCGCGCCGCGGTCGCCACCTCGGTCATCAGCACGTCGGCGTTCTCGATGCCGAGACGGTCGGCGACGCCGTCCTGGTCGTGGAGCTGCAGGACGTCGCCGGCGCGCCCGGTGACGCGGTGCAGCTCGACCCGGGCGTTGAGCAGCGTGTCGTACTCACCGGCGAGCGACTCGGGACGGGGGATGTCGAGGTCGGGCGCGGCGGCGAGGATCCACGACAACGCGTGCACGTCGCGGAGACCCCCGCGACCTTCCTTGAGGTCGGGCTCGAGCGCGGCCGCGACCTCTCCGGTCGTCTCGTGCCGGGAGGTCACGGTCTCCATGAGCGACGCCAGGACCCGCTTCGACTGCTTGCGCCACTGGGCCGCGCTGTCGACGGCAAGGTCGGTGGCGAGCGACGCATCACCGGCGAGGCGCCGGACACTCAGGAGCGAGGTGGCGGTCGGGAGGTCGTCGGAGGCGAGCGCGAGGGTTTCGGCCACCGTTCGGACGGAGTGGCCGACCTTCAGTTTGGCGTCCCACATCGGGTACCAGAGCCGCTGGGCGGTGCCGAGGTCGATCGAACCGTCGTGGAGGAGCAGGAGGTCGAGGTCGCTCTGGGGTGCGAGCTCGCCACGGCCATGGCCGCCGGTGGCAACGAGCGCGACGCCGGACCGTTCACCGAAGAGCTCGTCGTAGAGCTCGACGATCCACGTGTCGACGAGACGGGTGTAGGCGTCGACGAAGGGCCGACCGCGTAGGTCGGGGTTGTCGAGGACGGACGATCGGTCGAGTACCGGCGGCATCAGATGGCGTCGTTGTCGCGCTCTCCGGTTCGGATTCGGACGAGCTGGTCGACGGTGGTGACCCACACCTTGCCGTCACCGATCTTGTCGGTCCGCGCCGAGCCGACGATGGCGTCGACCACCGCGTTGACGTCGTCATCGGCAACGACCGCTTCGAGACGGACCTTCGGCACGAAGTCGATCTTGTACTCGGCGCCCCGGTACGTCTCGGTGTGCCCGCCCTGACGACCGAACCCCTGCACCTCGGTGGCCGTGAGGCCGACCACGTTGATGGCCTTGAGGGCGGACTTCACGTCGTCGAGCTTGAACGGCTTGATGATGGCAGTGACGAGCTTCATGGCGAGTCGCTTTCTGGTTCGGTGCGCGCCCAGGAGTGTATGTGAGGCAGGGTTTCGTGGTTGTTACGGGCCCGGGTGGACGACCCGTCGATCAGCGTCCCAGGTGCCGACGCTTGTGCAGGTGGGCCTTGGCCGCCCCCCAGGCGATGCCCAGTTCACCGACCTCCTCGCCGAGGTCCGCCCACGTCGCCGGACCTACCTCGTAGCGATCGTCGGGGTTCGCTCGCTCGTCGAAGGGGTCCCGGGAAGGAGCCGGAACGCCGGCCGCAGCCAACACGGCAGCTGGGTAGCGGCACGCCGAGCGGAGAATGCCGAGCGGGGTGGTGCGTTGCGCGTCGATGTCGAGTGCGAGGAGGGAGGTCATCGTCGCCGGGACCTCCTCGGCGCACCGCTCCCCTGCCGCCGTCGCCGCCGACGCCAGTTCGGCGGCGCGGTCGCCGGCGCGTTGCGCCACGGCGGTCTCGACCCACGGGCCCAGGGCGCGGGCGCTGGCCTCGACCAGTCGCGCCGAGATCTCGGCCATCAAGCGGGCGTCGCTCTCGTCACTCATGCCCCTTGCCTAGCCGACAACCAGCCGGTGGGAGAGAACCTGACACATCCTTCATGATCGAGCCCGCGGCGCTAGAGTCTCGCGATGCGAATCCAGGCGATCGCCGTGTTCGAACGGGTCGTCCACCAGTGCCACGCGCTCTCACTCGACCGACCTGAGCGTCCCGTCCTCGAGGTCGACGCCATCCTCCGGGAGGGCGACGCCGAGGGCGAGTTGCTCCTCCCGGTGCCCACCTTCATGGCGTTGCTCGGTGGCCCGGCGAAGGCCAATGACGCGCTGCAGCACCTCGCCGTCAACGGCCGCATCGTCGATCACCAGGAGATCGCACACATCCGATTCCCGCTCTGGGAACGCATCGACAGCTCCGCCACCGGCTGACCCTTCCGCCGAGGTCGTCCGCGGTCGATACGTTGTGCACATGGCCGCGCAGAACTACTACGAGATCCTGGGGGTCAAGCGCACGGCATCGGCCGACGAGATCCAGCGCGCCTACCGCAAGCTCGCCCGGAAGTGGCACCCCGACGTCAACACCGAGCCGGGCGCCGAGGACCGGTTCAAGGCGATCTCGGAGGCCAACGAGGTGCTCTCCGATCCCGACATGCGCAAGAAGTACGACGCGTTCGGCGAGGACTTCCGCAAGGTTCCCGACGGCACTGATCCGAGCATGTGGAACCGCGCCGGCCGGGTGGCCGGGGACTTCGGGTTCGGCGGCGGGGCCACCCCCAACATCGAGGACCTGCTCGGCGGGTTGTTCGGCGGCGGTCGCCGGGCGACCGGCCCGCGACCGGGTGCCGATCAGCAGGTCGAGATCGAGCTGTCGATCGAGGAGTCGTACCACGGTGGCGAGCGTTCGATCACGCTGTCGGGTCCACGCGGCACCCGCTCGGTCAACGTCAACGTCCCCGTGGGCATTGTCGAGGGCCAGCGGATTCGCGTCCGCGGCGAGGGTGGCCCGGGTGCCGGTGGCGGGCCCGCCGGCGACCTGTTCCTCACGGTCCGCTTCGCCGGGCACGGTCGTTACACCGTCGACGGGCGCGACCTGTCGGTGAAGGTCCCCGTCGCTCCGTGGGAAGCTGCGTTGGGCGCCAAGGTCAGCGTCGACACCCCCGGTGGGGCGGCGACGATCAAGGTCCCGGCCGGGACGTCGAGCGGCCGACGCCTCCGCCTCAAGGGGCGGGGCCTCCCCAACCCCCAGGGGGCGGCGGGCGATCTGTTCGCCGTCGTGACCGTCGTGGTACCGAAGGAACTCACCGAGCGCGAAGCCGAGCTGTTCACGCTGCTGGCCGAGGAGTCCTCGTTCGATCCGAGGGCCTGACGACGCCGCGGCGTTCGAGCGTCAGTCGGACGGGGCGGTCGTTGGCGGCGCCTCGGCATCGGCGGGCGCGACCGTGTGATCGCCGAGGGCCTGCTTGACCCGGTCCATCGTGGACGGGTCGAGGTTGGTGTACACGAGCTCGGCACCGGTGAACCGCGACGCTTCGGTCACGAGCGCATCGCGATTGAGTTCGGTGACGAGCAGCGCCACCGTTGCTGTGTCGGGTTGCACGACCTCACGAAACCACTCGACCCACTCGTCGGCGAGCCCGAGATCGACGAGCTTCGCGGTGGCCGCACCGGCCCCGGCGCCGACGGCGAGGCCGGCAACCCAGCCCACGGGCCCACCCACGATCAGGCCGATGAGACCGGCCCACAGGGCGCCCGACATCGCCGACTGGCCCGTCTGCAGGTCGACCGTCTCGTGAACCACGGTCTTTCCGTCGGAGTTCTTCACGACCGTGACGGCGTCCTTGAGGGCGAGTTCACCGCGTGACGCCATGCGTGTGGCGGCGGTCAGGAACTCCTGGGCGTGGAAGATGTCGGGGAACGAGATCCCGACGAGGGTTTCGGGCTGGGCTTCGGCAGGCTCGGTCATCGCGCCAGTATGGCCGTGCCGGCCGGTGCGGCACGGTCGGAACCCTGGGTCGGTCTCAGATGCTCCGGCCTGCGTCGGTCCAGTACGGGTCCCGGAGGAGGCGCTTGTAGAGCTTTCCCGTCGGTTGTCGGGGCAGCCGGTCGGTGACATCGATGCTGCGCGGCGCCTTGTAGCCGGCAAGGCGGCCTCGACAGTGGGCGATCAGCTCGTCGGTCAGCGCGGCGTCGGCGATCGCACCGTCGACCAGCTCGACCACCGCCTTCACCTGTTCGCCCATCTCGTCATCGGGGATGCCGAACACCGCGGCATCGGCGACGAGGGGATGGGCGACCAGCGCGGCCTCGATCTCGGCGGGGTAGATGTTGACCCCACCCGAGATGATCATGTCGATTCGACGGTCCGACATGAACAGGTAGCCCTCGTCGTCGAAGTACCCGATATCGCCGAGGGTGCCCCAGCCGTCGAGGTGTGCGGCGGTGGTCTTGTCCGGATCCTCGTGGTAGCTGAAGTCGGAGCCGATGCGGGAACGGAAGTAGATCTGGCCGGGAGTACCGACGGGCACGTCGGCCCCGTTGTCGTCGACCACACGGAGCTCGGTCAGGTCGGTGGGGCGCCCGAGGCTCGCGGGACGCGCCCGCCACTCGGCGCCGCCGATCGTGGTGAGGAAGCCTCCCTCGGTGCCGCCGTAGTACTCGTGCACGACGTCGCCCCACCAGTCGAGCATCGCGGTCTTCACGTCGGGTGGGCAGGGGGCCGCTCCGTGGTACACCACCTGCAGCGACTCGCCGGAGAACGCCGCCCGCTGGTGGTCGTCGAGCTTCTGCAGGCGGATGAACTGGGTGGGCACGAGGTGGAGGTTGGTGACGCCGTGGCGATCGATCGCGGCCAGCGTCTCGACCGGGTCGAATCGATGGCGCATCACCACCGTGGATCCGCCGAAGAGCGGGAACATCGAGAACACCCATTGCGCCGAGTGGTACGCCGGCCCGTCGAGCAGGGTGACGCCGTCCGTCGGCACACCGAGCATCTGGAGCATCGAACCCGAGATGAGCGTCCACATCGAGGCCGGTAGGCCGGTGGTCGAGAGGGTGGAGCGAACGCCCTTCGGGAATCCGGTCGTTCCCGACGTGTAGAACATCGGCCCTCCCGTCGCCTGACCGTCCGGTTCGTCGGGCGACGCTGCGGCGAGCAACGACTCGAACGACTCGAAGTCGTCGGGGACGTCGCCGCCGAGCGCGATCCAATGCTCGCAGCCCGCCGATTCCTCTCGCCCACGGGCATCGCGGGCGACGTCGAGGTACGCGTCGTCCACGATCATCGCCGATGCTCCGGAGTTCCCGATCACGTAGGCGAGCTCGGCGCCCACCCAGTGCCAGTTGACCGGCACCGCGACCCAGCTCGCGTGGCACACCGCAGCGAAGATCTCGAAGAACTCGCGACGGTTGCCCACCATCACCGCAATGGTCGCTCCGTCGCCGACTCCTCGGGCACGGAGCGCACCGATGATGCGGTTCGCCCGTTCGTCCAGCTGCCGCCAGGAAGTGGTACCCGCCTCGTCGATGAGCGCCGGGGCGTCGCCGAGGCCACGCGCGAGTGGTTGGAACAGTTCGGTCACTGAGAGCCCCCTCCGGCCGACGATCGCTCCCGGACCGTAGCGCTTCTACAGTGGTCCCCGATATGCCCCCGACCGCCCCGGCCCCGCGCGCCGCGAGACCGCTCCTCCGCAGCGCCCTGGTACCCCTGACGATCGCGTTGGTGGGAGCTGTGACGGCGTCGTGCACCAACGCCAAGCTCGACGAGTCGTCGAGCGCCGCCGCGACGACGACCACGGCGGCGACCGAATTCGGCGAGGGCTCCGACGCTGCCACCATCGATCCGGGCGGCGGACGCACCGGCCCGATCACGTCGGGGTCGAGCCCCCTCAAGGGCATGAAGGGTGCGGCGCCCGGCATCCGCATCACCGAGGACTTCCGCGATCGCGTCCCCGCCGTCGACGGCACGGTCGACGACTTCACGGGTGCGGCAGAGGGCTACGACATCGTTATGGTCCTGGCCATCTCGGCGGAGTCGGCTCGCAGCGACTCACCCGGGCGGATCGCCGACGAGGTGATCAGCAGCACCGAGGGTGGTCGGACCTGTCTGGGGTACCACGCCTGTCGCGAGTTCGCGCTCGACAACGCCGACTGCGACTACGACGGCGTCAGCGGCAACATCGATCTGCTCGCCAACGGCGATCCGGGCGAAGCCGGCTTCGCGGTGGTGGAGTTCACCGGCACCGGCGCCCTCCGGGCGGTCGACCAGGTGACGGCGCAGTCCCGGCCGCTGGCGGATCGCCCGGCCGGCGCCGACCCGATCTACGGACCGATCGGCAATGGGGTCCTCGAGATCGGCACGCTGCTGCCGGTCATGGGTCCCGACGGCGCTGCCGCCCGTGCCGCACTCGCCGGTGCCAAGGTCGCCGTCGACGAGGTCAACAACGAGGGCGGTGTACTCGGCGAACCCGTGGTGCTCGTGCCCGACGAATCGGGCGACGGCTCGTCGTCGGCCACCACCGAGGCGGTACGACGGCTCATCGATCGTCCGGTGGACGCCGTCATCGGGGGGACCGTCTACGGCATCACGAGTGTTGCGATCCCCGAGCTCACCGACGCCGGCATCATCCTCTTCTCACCGACCGACACGGCCCGGGCCTTGTCAGTGGCCGACGACCGCGGCCTGTTCTTCCGGCTGTCGCCCCCCACCGACCTCGAAGGACAGGTGCTCGGCAACCTCATCACCAACGATGGGTACACGCGGGGTCGCGATCGCTGCCGGTACCGGAGACGACAACCAGGAACTCGCCGCCGACATCGCTGCGGCGATCAACGCCGACTCGGGCACTGTCACCGCGACCGTGGAGGTCGGCGACGACCCCGACGGAGCAGCGATCGCTCAACAGCTGATCGACTCCGACCCCCAGGCACTGGTGATCGTGACGTCGGCGCCGGCGGCCGCGTCGGTGCTCAGAGGCCTGGTCGCGAAGGGCAAGGGCCCGTCCACGATCGCGACGTACGGCACTGCCGCCGACATGACCGACGAGCTGGCGCAGCTCGTCGGGGGTTGATTCGCCGGAGGGCGATCAGTCCGCGTTGGTGACGCCGAGGCTCGACAGCACCTCGACCGGCGATGCCACCATGCCCACGTAGAACGATCCGAACTCGGCGTAGGTCGCCGAGGCCTCGTCGTACCGCATCGTGTAGACGACCTCTTTGACATCGTCGGGGCGCTGACAGAACAGCGTCACACCCCACTCGAAGTCGTCGATACCCGTCGAACCCGTGATGACCTGCACGACGCGACCGGCGAACTTCCGGCCCGAGGCGCCGTGTTCCATCATGAGCGCCTTGCGGTCGTCGTAGGGCAGCGTGAACCAGTTCTGCCCGACGTTGCGCCGCTTGGACATCGGGTAGAAGCAGAACGCGGGCTTGCCTTCGGGCGGGAGCTGGGGGAACAGACGCGCCTGCTTCATCTCCTCGGGGAGCCCCTGCGCATATTCCGACATCTCGGTGAGCGACAGGTAGCTGTCGACGAGTTCGAAGCCCGCGTCGACCATCGCCGTCTGAAAGCGACGGAGCCGCCACTGATCGGTGCTGAGGACCATCGTGCAGAGGTCGGACTTGTGACCCAGCATCGAGGCGGTGACCACCTGATCGCCGTCGGCCTCGGCCTTCGCGATGGCGTCGAGCACGGCGTCGGCATCGGCGAGCACCGACGTGGACCAGAAGAAGTGGGCGACGGCCAGGCCGACCTGCGGAGTGGAGGCGTTCATGCCGCAAGGTTAGGGCTGTCCTGGCCGATGGGGCATTCGAGCCGTCGTGGCGTGTGACACCGTGCCTAAGGTCGGCCGGATGTCGACCCGGATGCGTCCCTTCATCATCCTGCTGACCTCGGTCGCCCTGCTCGCCGGGTGCTCGTCCGACGACGGGGCGGGTGACGACAGTGCTGGTGCCGCATCGGACCGTGGGGCGACGACGACCCGTCCGGCGCCGGTGAGCGAACCGCCCGGCACCGCAACCTGCGACGACACCGACCCGACCGCGTGCCTGCTGCCCTGGCCCAACGACCGGTTCACCCGTTCCGATCCGAGCACCCCGACCGGCCGGCGCGTCGACCTTCCGGTCGACGGTACGCCGGCCAACGCCGACGGTGTCCACATCGACCCCACCGAATGGAACCGCAACGACGGCTTCAGTCCGGCGTCCAACCTGCTGGTGCACGTCGAGTCGCTGGACGTGACGGCGTCGAAGCTCCCCCCGGTGACCGACCTCGGTCGCTCGCTCGACGCCGACTCGGGGCTCGTGCTCGTCGACGTCACGACCGGCGACCGGGTTGCGGCGTGGGCCGAACTCGACGCGAATGCCGAGGATCCCGACGAGCAGGCCCTGATCATCGTCCCCGCGACCTCATTGACCGAGGCGCACCGCTACGCGGTCGGGCTACGCGGCCTCGTACGCACCGATGGCACCGAGGTGGAACCGACCGACGCGTTCGGCGATCTGGTGGACGATCCCGACGAGGAACAGCAGGAGTGGCTGGACGCGCTGGGCACCGCCGGGGCGACGACCGATGACCTCGACATCGCGTGGTCGTTCACGGTCGCTTCGGCCGACTCGCTGTCGGGCCGTCTCCGAGCGATGGCCGCCGAGACACTCTCCGAGTTCGGAGACGGGGCGCCGCCGTTCACCGTCACGTCGAACGAGACGGCGGGCGCGGCGCGAATCGTGAGTGGCACGTTCGAGATGCCCCGGTACCTGGCCGGCGACGGCGGACCGGGAAGTGTGTTGAACAACGACGACGACCCCGATGGACTCCCCGATCGCAACGGGACGATGTCCGCCGACTTCACGTGCACCGTGCCGGCCGGGGCAACGGCCGCCGACCCGGCCCCGATGATCGTCTACGGCCACGGCCTGCTCGGCAGCCGTTCGGAGGTGCTCGGCATCGGCGGCACCGCGGCGATCGCCAACATCGGAATGTGTGCCACCGACTACCTGGGCATGAGCGCCGCCGACATCCCGACGATCGTCGGCGAGTTCCGGGACTTCAGCGGATTCCGGACGCAACCGGACCGGATGCAGCAGGGCCAGCTCGCCTTCGTCGTACTGGGTCGGCTGCTGCGCAGCGCTGAAGGGTTCGCAACGGACGGCGCGTTCTCGACGGACGGCGCACCGGTCATCGACACGAGCAAGCTCGCGTTCCTCGGGGCGAGCCAGGGCGGCATCCTGGGTGGCGTCGCGTCCACGGTCACCGACGACTGGGACAAGGTGGTCCTCGCCGTCGGCGGCCTCGGCTACAACCTGTTGCTCCGTCGCAGCGTCGACTTCGACGAGTTCATCGGCACCTTCGAGGCCGCGTACCCCGGCGAGCTCGACCAGCTCCTCACGCTCGAACTCGCGGAGCAGTTGTGGGACCGTGGCGAGAACGCCGGGTACGCCCAGCACCTGACGACCGATCCGTACGAGGGGATCACGGCAAAGCCGGTCCTCGCCCTCGAGGCCTTCGGCGACCACCAGGTGACCAACGTGAGCACACAGAAGCTCGCCCGAACGTTGGGACTGCGCCGCCGCGAACCCACCCTGGCCACAGGTCGGTCGACCGCAGTCGACCCGTTCTACGGCATCGCCCCGTTGCCCGAACTGCCGACGACGGGCTCGGCGCTCTTCGTGTGGGACTTCGGCACGCCGACGCCACCGGACACCAACACACCGAATCGCGGCGGCGACGATCCCCACGGCGACCTCGGCGACGAGACGTCCGCCCTCGCGCTCCTCGTGAGCTTCGTGAACGACGGCACCCTCATCGACGTCTGCGGCGACGGCCCCTGTACGGGCGGCTGACCTACCTGCGTGTCGATCCGCCGATAGACCTCGGCGAGCCGGCCCTCGGGCAGCCCTCCGATCCGAGCGTTGTCGACCGCCCACTCCCGGAGGAAGTCCGCGAGGCCCTCGCGGCCGCCGGTCTGGCTGACGTGGGCACGGAGGGCCGCGACCTTGCGGTCGAACGTGTCGGTGATGTCGACCACCACCCGCGCGTGCTCGGGGATCTCCGGGCCGCCCTGGGTCCACACCTCCGGCACGGTCCACGGCTCCAGTTCCTCGTTCGCGAGGAGCTCGGGGAAGGCGAACGGGTTGCGGGCGTCGGGGTAGACCGCGGCGATCGCCGCCTGCCCCACCGCGAGGTGGTCGGGGTGGCTCGCGTAGATGCGGTCGACGTTGCGTTCGCTCGACTGGGTCAGGACGCGGTGCGGGCGCACCTGGCGGATGACGCGGGTGATGGCCTTGCGCAGATCGAGGTCGTACTCGAGGCGACCGTCGGGCAGGCGCAGGAACCGAAGGTCGGTGACACCCACCTCCGCCGCGGCGTTGGTCTGTTCCGCCTCGCGGAGTGACGCGCGATCCTCGTAGGACTGGGTGAGGTCGCTGCCGCCGGCGTCGCCACTCGTCACCAGGCAGTACGTGACCTCGAGGCCGGCGTCGGTCCAGGTGGCGACGGTGCCGGCGCTGCCGAAGTCGACGTCGTCGGGGTGCGCCATGATCACGAGCACCCGCTCGATCGTCGGCTCGGTGGATTCCTCGTCGGGCATGACGCCGACCTTACGCGTAGACCGTGAGGTCGCCGCCACGGGCAAATCCCGCGAGCGACACGCCGCCCTGCTTGGCGAGGTCGACGGCCAGCGAGCTCGGAGCGCTCACCGACGCGAGAACACGGAATCCCCCGGCCCACGCCTTCTGCACCATCTCGAAACTCGCCCGGCCGGACACCCACAGGCCCATGGGATCGGCATTCGGATGGAGCGCCGGCAGCGCCGCGTCGAGGAGGAGCCGGCCGACCACCTTGTCGACGGCGTTGTGGCGACCGATGTCCTCGCGCACCACGTCGACACGACCGTCGGCGAGACGGAAGGCTCCCGCGGCGTGCGACGCCCCCGTTTGAGCGAAGAGTTCCTGTTGCCGGCCGATCCGTTCGGCCACGGTGGCCAACAACGTCCAGTCGAACTCGACGGGCTGCATCGGATCGAGACGGTCCGTCATCTGCTCGATCGCCATCGATCCGCACATGCCACACGACGAGCTCGTCGTTCCGACCCTGGCCGTGGGCTCAGGGGCCCACCCACCGGTCGAGACGGACACGACGTTGAATTCGGTGTCCACCGCGGTGCCCGTGCCGCAGTAGCGGATGCCGTTGACCGCCGCACCACCGAGGAGGCCTTCGCCGTGGCAGAACCCGACTGCCAGCTCGAAGTCGTGGCCCGGCGTGCGCATGGTGGTGGTGACGAGATGGTCGTCGAGGCGGATCTCCATGGGCTCCTCGACGATGAGGTCGTCGGGCCCGCGGCTGGCGATGCCGTCGCGGTGGCGCACCGACATCGTCCTGACACTCCGGCCTCGACCCATCGCCGCAGCCTACGACCGGCGCCGGTGAGGCGTAGCGGCCGCGGCTTCTCCGGCGTGGAACCCGCCGAACGCGGGTTCCACGCCGGAAGTTCGAGACCTCTGCGACCAGGTCCGGCCAGACGGCGCCGGGCTCAGCGCCAGAGGTGATCGATCAGCGCCTGGTCGGTGTCGTGCAGCCAGCACTCGCGCAGCTGACCATCGGCGATCCGGTAGCGCAGGACACGTGACAGCACCGCGGTCTCGCCCTCGCGGGTCAGCTCCTCGGTCACGACGAGCGCCCCGCCGTGGTCACCGACGAGCACACCGTCGACCGACCGCAGCGTGCGAGGAGCGATGGTGCTGACCTCGGCCATCACCCCGAGCGCGGCATCCCGACCAACATGGGTGCCGGCGAAGCGGTGGGTCCCGGCGTAGTGCAGCGTGAAGTCGTCGGCGTAGCAGGCAATGAGCGTGTCGAGGTCACCGGCCTGCCACGCGTCGGCGTACCGCCTCAGGACGACGCCGGGGCGATCCTCCTCGGGGAGTTCCCACGCCGGCCGCTGCACCAGCTCGCCGGTGCAGTTCGGGCAGCGCCCGTCGAGCGGGCCGTCGGCGCACTCGGCGCAGAACGTGCATTCGAACGTGCAGATGCGGGCATCGTGAGACGACGCCGGGAGGTCACGGTCGCAGCGCTCACAGGTGGGGCGAAGGTCGAGCATGACTCGATCCTCACCCGGAACGGCGATGGCGGCAATGACGGCGCCCTTGCGATTCCGGCCGTGGACTGAGCCAAAACGAACCGTGGCGCAGATTCGGTCCTCGCGGACCGAATCTGCGCCACAGAACCGGTGAAGCCAGGGGCGAACCCCAGGATCAGTAGTCCATGTCTCCCATGCCGCCGCCGGCGCCGCCGCCGTCCTCGGGGGCATCGGTGATGACGGCCATCGTGGTGAGGAAGAGCGCCGCGATCGACGAGGCGTTCTGGAGACCCGAGCGGGTCACCTTGGCGGCGTCGATGATGCCGGCCTCGACGAGGTTGACGTACTCACCGGTCGCAGCGTTGAGGCCCTCGGCCGGGTTCTTGAGGCCACGGACGTGGTCGATGACCACACCACCCTCGAGGCCGGCGTTCTCGGCGATCTGCTTGAGGGGACCCTCGAGCGACTTCGAGATGATGCGGGCACCGGTGGCCTCGTCGCCTTCGAGCTTGGCGACGACCTCGTCGACGGCAGCCTGGGCACGGAGGAGCGTGACGCCACCACCGGCGACGACACCCTCCTCGATGGCGGCCTTGGTCGTGGAGACGGCGTCCTCGATGCGGTGCTTCTTCTCCTTGAGCTCGACCTCGGTCGCAGCGCCGACCTTGAGGACGGCAACGCCGCCCGACAGCTTGGCAAGGCGCTCCTGGAGCTTCTCACGGTCGTAGTCGGAGTCGGTCTTCTCGATCTCGGCCTTGATCTGGGCGACGCGGCCGTCGATGTCGTCCTTGTTGCCGGCGCCGGAGATGATCGTGGTCTCGTCCTTGGTGACGACCACACGGTCCGCCTGGCCGAGGAGGGTGAGATCGACGCCGTCGAGCTTGAGGCCGACCTCTTCGCTGATGACCTGACCGCCGGTGAGGATGGCCATGTCGGCCAGCATCGCCTTGCGGCGCTCACCGAAGCCCGGAGCCTTGACGGCGACGGAGTTGAACGTGCCACGGATCTTGTTGACGACGAGCGTGGCGAGGGCCTCGCCCTCGACGTCCTCGGCGACGATCAGCAGGGGCTTACCGGTCTGCATGACCTTCTCGAGCACCGGCACGAGGTCACGCACAGCGGTGATCTTCGACGACACGAACAGGATGTACGGCTTGTCGAGGACAGCCTCCATGCGGTCGGTGTCGGTCACCATGTACGGGGCGATGTAGCCCTTGTCGAAGCGCATGCCCTCGACGAAGTCGAGTTCCATGCCGAAGGTGTTGGACTCCTCGACGGTGATGACACCGTCCTTGCCCACCTTGTCGATCGCGTCGGCGATCATCTCGCCGATCTCACGGTCGGCCGACGAGATGGACGCGACCTGGGCGATCTGCTCCTTGTTCTCGACCTCGATCGAGACCTCGGCGATGCGGGCGACGGCAGCCTCGACGGCGGCCTCGATGCCACGCTTCACCGACATGGGGTTGGCGCCGGCGGCCAGGTTGCGGAGGCCCTCGCGGACCATGGTCCACGCCAGCACCGTTGCCGTGGTCGTGCCGTCACCGGCGACGTCGTCGGTCTTCTTCGCAACTTCCTTGACCAGGGCGGCACCGATGTTCTCGAGCGGATCCTCGAGCTCAGTGAGCTCTACGACCAGATGCGCAACGTCGACGAGATCGCCCCGTTGTTCCTCAAGCACCCCCACCGCTCCACCAAGACCGCCGGGTCCTGGGTGTGGGTGGAGGACAGCGAGTTCGACATCGAATACCACGTCCGCCACAGTGCGCTGCCCAAGCCCGGCCGGGTCCGGGAGCTGCTCGAGCTCGTCTCGCGGCTGCACTCGACCCGGATGGCGGTTGAGCGGCCGCTGTGGGAGTGGAACCTCATCGAGGGACTGCGGGACGGCCGGATCGCGATGTACGCCAAGCTCCACCACGCCCTGGTTGACGGCATCTCCGCCAACCGGATGCTGCAGAGCGCACTCTCCCCCGATCCCGATCGGCGCGACCTGCCCGCACCCTGGGCCAAACGGCCACGTGCCGACCGGTCGGTCACCGCAGGCCCCGAGGCCGATCCTGAGTCGATCACGTCGGTGGCCATGCGCCAGGCGCTGGGCATCGCGGCCGAAGCTGCCGGGCTGCCGGGGGCCTTGGCCAAGACCATCAGCCGCAGCTTGCGCAACGAAACCTCCACCCTGGCGCTCTACGCGCCCCGCACGATCCTGAACCAGAACATCACCGGATCCCGCCGGTTCGCCGCTCAGAGCTGGCCGCTGGAGCGGATCCGCGCGGTGGGCAAGGCCAGCGGTACGACGATCAACGACGTCGTGCTGGCGATGTGCAGCGGGGCACTGCGCGACTACCTGATCGAACTCGACGCCCTCCCCGACACCTCACTGATCGCCATGGTCCCCGTGGGGTTGAAGGCCAAGGAGTCTCACCTGGCTTCTGCCGAGGGCGGCAACGCCCTGGGGTCGGTGATGGTCCGGCTCGGCACCGATATCGCCGACCCGGCGGTGCGGTTGTCCGAGATCCACGACAGCATGAGTGGCGGCAAGGCCGCACTCTCGGAGATGACCCCGATGCAGGTGCTCGCGATGAGCGCGATCGGTCAGGTGCCGGCGATCCTGCCCTCGATGCTGGGCGTCTCCGGCCTCACGCGACCGGCGTACAACCTGGTGATCAGCAACGTGCCCGGGCCCCGCGTGAAGCACTACTACAACGGCGCCGAACTGATGGGCAACTACCCCTTGTCGATCCCCATCGACGGGATGGGACTCAACATCACCTGCACCTCCTACGCCGACAACATGGATTTCGGGTTGACCGGCTGCCGGCGCACGGTGCCGCGCCTCCAGCGGATGCTGACCCATCTCGACACCAGCCTGCGCGGCTTGGAGCGGGCGGTCCGCTAGTCGAGGGTGAGTTCGGCGAATCCGGCCGCCTCGTGGAGTTCGGCTACCGCACGCAGTCGCGCCCGCGTGACGTCGGCGACCGAGGCATAGCCGGCGAGTGCGGCCCGCGATCCCGGCAACACCGGGTGCTCCCACTCCACGCTGAGGCAGGTGCGGGTGCCGCCGTCAGCGAGGTTCTGCAGCACCACGGCGTGACCGGTGGTGCCGCTGCCCGCGAAGAAGTCCAACACCCGGGCGTCACTCGGCATCACCTCGAGCAGCCGGCGGATCAGCCCGGTCGGCTTCGGAGTCTCGAACACCGGACCGAGGATCGCCTTGAGTTCGGCGATCGCGGTGTCTGTGGAGCCGACCTCTTCGGCGAGCCAGATCGTGGTCAGCTTCTTGCGGCGCCCCTCGTGCAGCCAATCTCGCTGGAAGACGTCGACCCGTTCACCCAGCCGGCCGTTGACTCTGCGGCAGACCAGATCATCGGGCCGGGACTCGACCAGCGGCGCCGACCAGCGCCACACCGCCGGGCCACCGTCACCGAAGACCGGCCAGATCTCACTCCCCCCGTCGAAGGGTGCCGCCGCTACCCGCCCGCTGACGGGGTCGCCGTACAACGGATAGTGGAGCGTCCGCGCCGTGGCCGGATTGAACTTCTTGTTGGTGTTGCGCAGCGGCAGGTGCCGGTAGCGGCGCCCGTCGGGGGCGGTCAGCGGGAAGTCGGCGGGATCCACGTGCGCTGCCGAGGTCGCGTCGAGGGCGCAGGCACGGGTGTCGCGGGCATAGCCGAGGAGATACTCGTGCGAAGTCGCGAAGCCCCCACCGAGTTGTCGCCCCTTGGGGTTGAGGTTGACCACGATCTGGGCCAGGAAGTTGTCCTCCCCGAAGACCTCGTCGAGGAGGAGCCGCAAATGCGCGACTTCGTTGTCGTCGATGCTGACGAAGATCGCCGCGCGAGGCGACAGCACCTCTCTTGCCGCCTCCAGCCGCGGCCTCATCATCTCGGTCCAGGCGAGGTGCCGGGTGGCCCGGCGACCATTGCGATAGTCGTCGCGGTAGGCGAAGTCGTTGCCGGTGTTGTAGGGCGGGTCGATGTAGATCAGGTCCACCGATTCGGGCGTCAGGCCACGCAGGGCATCGAGGCAATCGGCAGCGATGAAGGTGTTGACCGGTTCGGGCGCGGCACGGCCGGCAGGGCGATTGCTCAACAGGCCCTCCGTGTCCGGCGATGGTGACGTCGCCGGACCATAGTCCCGGCGACTCCGCACGCTACCTCCCCTTCCGGCACACTGTGAACGTGCTCGACAACTGGCCGGTATGGGCGCTGTTCGCCTTCTTCTTCGCCGGCGCCTTCCTGAGGGGCGGCTTCACCTATGCCCTCGGCTTCGGCGTACGTCGAGTCGACCAAACCCGCACGGGCTGGCTGAGTGGGGACCGGGTTGCCCGCGCCGAGCAGATCGTGAGCCGATGGGGAGCCCCCGCAGTGAGCCTGGCGTTCCTGACCGTCGGCGTGCAGTCCGCGATCCTGGCTGCCGCCGGGGTGTTGCGGATGCCGCTGCGCCGCTTCCTCCCGGCCTTGGCTGTGGGCGCGGCCATCTGGGCGACCGTCTATACGACGATCGGGATGGCAGTGATCTCGGCCTTCTGGGGGCAACCGACCACCCGCTGGGTTGTCGGTGCCGCACTCGGGATCGTGCTCACCTGGGCCTTGACGGCGTGGTCGCGGCGACGTCTGGAAGGGCGCGCGAACCTCCCCGGAGCACAGCTACCCCGGACGGCGGTTGAGCCTGTCGAGGCAGGCGGCTTCGAGAAGGGCGGCAGGTCAGCGGCCGAACATCAGCACGAAGCCGATCACGGTCGGTAGCAAGCCGAGGAGAAGCAGCGGGCTGAGCGCCTTGCGCTGATGGATGGTCAGCGCGGCAGCCATGCCGAGCACGCCGAAGGCACCCCCGATGATCGGTAAGCCGATCCGCGCGTCGAGCCGATCCTCGGGCATCCACATCGCGGCGAGCACGAGGGCACCGGCCATGTGTCCCATGGTCACAACAGTGAGGGTGGACATCACCCACTTCTGCACCTGGGACAAGCTCATCCCCTGCCGCTTCGGCTGCCGTACGGGCGGGTTGTTCAGGTCGATGAGGTGCTTGCGGGACAGCTGAGCCATGGATCGGATAATACCCCCACGGGTATCCGTGTTGAGTCCTTGGGTATGCGATCGGGCGGCCTGCCCGCTCCCTGGTCATCCTGTGAGATTGCCGTCTCAACCCTTGGGCATGCCGATCTACCAGACCACGTCGTACGTGTTCGACGACACCCAGCACGCCGCGGACCTGTTCGCGCTGAAGGTGCCGGGCAACATCTACACCCGCATCATGAACCCGACCCGGAACGTGTTCGAGACCCGGATGGCCGCCCTCGAAGGCGGCGTCGGCGCGCTGGCGATCGCCTCGGGCGCGGCCGCGGTCACCTACGCGGTGCTCAACCTCACCTACGCCGGCGACAACATCGTCGCGCTGTCGACGCTGTACGGCGGCACCTACGCGCTGTTCGCGCACACGCTGCCGCAGTTCGGCATCGAGGTGCGCTTCGTCGACCCGAGAAGCCCGAGGAGCTGGCCCAGCACGTCGACGACAAGACCCGGCTGGTCTTCGGCGAGACCGATCGGCAACCCGCAGATCAACGTCGTCGACCTCGACGCCTGGTCGGCCGCCGCGCACGCCCTCGGCCTGCCGTTCATCGTCGACAACACCGTGCCGACGCCGTACCTCTGCCGGGTCTTCGACCACGGCGCCGACGTCGCCGTCCATTCGGCCACCAAGTACATCGGCGGCCACGGCACCTCGATCGGCGGCGTGATCGTCGACTCCGGCAACTTCGACTGGGCGGCCCACGCCGAGCGCTTCCCCGGCCTGACCGAGCCCGACCCGCGCTACCACGGCGTGGTCTGGACCGAGGCGGTCGGCAACCTGGCCTACATCATCCGGGCGCGCACGGTGCTGCTGCGCAACACCGGCGCGGCGATCTCGCCGTTCAACGCCTGGCTGTTCCTGCAGGGCCTGGAGACGCTGCACCTGCGGATGGAGCGGCACAGCGAGAACGCGCTGGCGGTGGCCGAAGTACCTCGAGCAGCACCACGACGCGTCGCCTGGGTCAACTACCCGGGCCTGGAGTCCTCGCCCGACAAGGAGGTCGCCGAGCGCATCCTCACCGGCGGGGCTACGGCGGCCTGGTGACGTTCGGCATCAAGGGCGGCCGCGAGGCCGGCCGCAGGTTCATCGAGTCGCTGGAGCTGTTCAGCCACCTGGCCAACATCGGCGACGCGAAGTCGCTGGCGATCCACAACGCGACCACGACGCACTCGCAGCTGACCGAGGACGAACTCGAGGCCGCCGGCGTGACCCACGACATGGTCCGGCTGTCGATCGGCATCGAGAACATCGACGACATCATCGCCGACCTCGACCAGGCGCTCGCCAAGGCCGGTTCTGACCGGTGCGCGCCGACGACCGGTTCGGTCGGTCTGGTCGAGACGGGTCGTCCGGCTGTTCACCGAGGACGACCCGCTGCGTGCTGGAGTCCGGCGAAACGCTCGGGCCCGGTCGAGGTCGCCTACGAGACCTACGGCACGCTCAACGCCGACGGACAACGCGGTCTTCGTCTGCCACGCCCTGACCGGCGACGCCCACGCCGCCGGCCTCCACGGCGACCCCGAAGCGGCCGGGCTGGTGGGACAACATGATCGGCCCCGGCAAGCCGCTCGACACCGACCGGTTCTTCGTGATCTGCGCCAACCTGCTCGGCGGCTGCCAGGGCACGACCGGGCCCTCCTCGATCGACCCGGCGACCGGCCGGCCCTACGGGCTCGGACTTCCCGCTGCTCGACATGGCCGACTTCGTCAAGGTCCACCGGGCGCTGCTGGAGCACCTCGGCATCGAGCGGCTGCTGGCCGCGATCGGCGGCTCGCTCGGCGGCATGCAGGTGCTGCAGTGGGCGCTCGACCACCCCGAGGAGATCGCCCACGCGGTGATCGTGGCGGCGACCAGCCGGCTGACCGCCCAGAACATCGCCTTCTCGGCGGTGGCCCGGGCGGCGATCATGCGCGACCCGGACTTCCACGACGGCCGCTACGCCGAGGCCGCGGCGCCGCCCGGCCTCGGGGCCTGGCGCGTCGCGCGGATGATGGCGCACATCACCTACCTGTCCGAGGAGGCGATGCGCGAGAAGTTCGGCCGCCGCTTCCAGGACGGCGAGGAGCCGCGCCGCGGCTTCGGCGTCGACTTCGCGGTCGAGAGCTACCTCCACCACCAGGGCGAGGCGTTCCTGGACCGCTTCGACGCCCTGTCCTACCTCTACCTCACCCGGGTCATGGACTACTTCGACCCGTTCGCCGATCCGGACGCCGGCTCGCCGCTTCTGGCCGCCGTCCGGTGAACTTCCTGGTCATGTCCTTCGACACCGACTGGCGCTTCTCCACCGAGCACTCGCGCCGGATCGTGCGCACCCTGGAGCGCGCCGGCGTGCCGGTGACGTTCCGGGAGATCTCCGTCGCCGTGGGGGCACGACTCGTTCCTGCTCGCCGTGCCCGACTACCACGCCACCGTGCGGGCCTGGTTCGACCAGGCGCTGGGGAGGGGCTGCGATGACGCTGCGCCTGATCTCGAGGTGGTCGCCAGCTGGTCGAACCCGGCTCCCGGGTGCTCGACCTCGGCTGCGGCGACGGGCAGCTGCTGGCGCACCTGATCGCCGCGCGCGGCTGCACCGGCACCGGGTGTCGAGATCGATCCCGAGCGGTGCTGGCCGCGATCGTCGCCGGGGTGTTCCGGTGATCGAACTCGACGTCGACCGCCGGTTGTCCGAGTTCGCCGACGACACCTACGACGTGGTCGTGGTCTCGCAGACCCTGCAGGCCATGCGGCATCCCGATGCGGTGCTCCGCGAGATGCCCGGATCGCCGGGCGCGGCATCGTCTCGGTGCCGAACTTCGGGCTGTGGCGCCACCGCGCGCACCTGCTGCTGCGCGGCCGGATGCCGATGTCGGCGGAGCTGCCCTATCCGTGGTGGTCGACCCCGAATATCCACCTCTCGACGCTCGCCGACCTGGAGGCGTTGTTCGCCTCGCTGGACCTCACCGTGCGCAGCCGCGTGATGCTGGACGCTTCCGGTTCGGCGTCTGTCGGCATGCGCGCGAAGGGCCCGGCCAACCTGATGGCATCCGGCGCGGTCTACCTGGTGGAAAGCCGCTAGCCGAGGCGTTTCCACAGCGGCCGGTCATCCACAGCGGCCGCTGACGCGCGCTCCGGGGCGCGGCTGGTCGTTCATGGTGACTCCATGACTGCCGACCATGCCTCCGCCCCGTTGCCGGAACCGAACCGCCCGATCATCGCATCCGACGAGGATTCTGCTTGGACTTCTGGCGAAGCTTGATCCAGCCGGGCCTGGTGGAGGCGCCGGCGCTCTGGATGCTCCTGATCGAGCCCGAAGGCCACCCCATGCGGCAGTTGATGGAGATCGCCGAGCCGCCCGGCTTCCCCGAGCAACCCGACATCCGCACCCTCGCCCAACTCCTCCGCGTCATCGGCAACGTCCCGGAGCTGCCCGGCCTCCGCGTTGCCCCCCTCGTCATCCGCCCCGGGAAAGCCGAACCCCTCACCAGCACCGACCTCGCCTGGGCCGACGCCTACCACCGCGCCGCCCTCCGTGCGGCGTCCCCTGCGAAACAGTCCATCTGGCAACAGACGACGGCATCCTCCCCCCTCCCCCTCGAGACGGAGGACTAGCCGACATGTTCCGAGCGGGTGGCGTGGTGGCGGGGTGGAGGGCCACCCGGGCAGGGCTGTCCGGGGCAGGGTCGGGTGCTACTGCGGTCGATTGGTGCCGCCTGGTGGCACTGATCTACCGCGGTTGGAAGCAGGTGTGCCGCGGGGGGTCTGATGATGGTCAACCCAAGTGCAACCCAAGAGCCGGTGGCGCCCGCCAGCCGAGATCCACGCCACCCCCCCACCGCCCACAACGTGCCCTCACCACACCCGGCGGAATACCCTCTCCCCTATGCGCAACCCGTTCCGCCGACCAGAACCGGCGACTCATGCCGAGGCCATCGAGCACGCTCAGCAGGGGGTGGCGATCTACTGGCGGCCGGGGTGTCCGTTCTGCATGATCCTGCGCAGCGCGGTGAGCCAGCACGCCGACCGAGCGGCTTGGGTGAACATCTGGGAGGACGCCGACGCGGCGGCGTACGTTCGCAGCGTCAACGACGGCAACGAGACCGTACCGACCGTGGTGATCGACGGCGTCGCACACACCAACCCGAGCCCCGGCCTGGTGCTCGAGGCGCTGGCCGCCGCCGAGTGAACACTCCCCCGGCCGGTCAGTCCCAGGACACCTTCGGCTTCGAGGTCGGCACCACCCTTCCGGGCCGCCACGGCCGCACCGGCACGATCAGCACGCCGCACGGGCAGATCCAGACCCCGGCATTCATCGCCGTCGGCACCAAGGCGACGGTCAAGGCCGTCCTTCCCGAAACCATGCAGGACCTCGGCGCCCAGGCGGTGCTCGCCAACGCCTACCACCTCTTCCTCCAGCCCGGCCCCGACATCGTTGACGAAGCCGGCGGCGTCGGCGCCTTCATGAACTGGCCCGGCCCGACCTTCACCGACTCCGGCGGCTTCCAGGTGCTGTCGCTGGGCCAAGGGTTCAAGAAGGTGCTGGCGATGGACACCGCCGGCCTCGAGAACGACGACGTGATCGCCGCGGGCAAGAGCCGCCTTGCGCATGTCGACGACGACGGCGTCACCTTCATCAGTCACCTCAACGGCCAGCGGCACCGCTTCACCCCGGAACGCTCCATCGAGGTCCAGCATCAGCTCGGCGCCGACATCATCTTCGCCTTCGATGAGTGCACGACCCTGCTCAACAGTCGGGGCTATCAGGAGCAAGCCGTACGCCGGACCCAGGACTGGGCGATCCGCTGCCTGGCCGAGCACGGTCGGCAGACCCTCGGCCGCACGCACCGCCCGTACCAAGCGCTCTTCGGCGTCGTACAAGGTGCGCAGTACGAAGACCTCCGTCGCCAAGCCGCGCGCGACCTCGCCGCCCTCGCCGTCACTGAGGAAGACGAAAGCGCAGGCGAAAGCGGCCGGGCTTGGGCATTCGACGGATTCGGGATCGGTGGCGCCTTGGAGAAGGAGAACCTCGGCACCATCGTCGGCTGGGTCTGCGACGAACTCCCCGTCACCAAGCCCCGGCACCTTCTCGGCATCTCCGAACCCGACGATCTCTTCACCGCCATCGAGAACGGCGCCGACACCTTCGACTGCGTCTCGCCGTCCCGGGTGGCCCGCAACGCGGCGCTCTATACCCGCGACGGCCGGTTCAACGTGAACACGGCGGCCAACAGGCGGGCCTTCCGGCCGGTCGACGAGGAGTGCGACTGTTACACCTGCGCGCACTACACCCGCGCCTACCTGCACCACTTGTTCAAGGCCAAGGAAATGCTGGCCTCGACGCTTGCGACCATCCACAACGAACGCTTCATCGTGCGGCTGGTCGACAACATCCGGGCGAGCATCGAGCAGGGCAGCTTCGAGGAGTTCCGCGAGGAGACCCTCGGCCGCTACTACGCCAAGACGGTTGCCCACTAAGCGCTCAGCAGCCTGGCAGGCTCAGACGAGCTCTTCGCGACGCTTGATCCAGCCGATCACCCGGTAGGTGAAGGGCAGGCAGATCACTTCGACCGCCACCTTGTAGAGGTAGCCGACGACGGTGAAGGAGAGCAATGACCCCCAGCTCGGGAAGATCCCGGCGAAGGCGATGAACGCGAAGAGCGCGGTGTCGGCGAACTCTCCGACGACGGTCGATCCGATCAGCCGAGCCCACAGCCGGCCCTCGCCGCGCCGCTTGAGCCAGACCAGCACATAGGCGTTGAGCAACTGCCCGACGACGTAGCCGACCAGCGAGGCGAAGACGATGCGCGGCACGAAGCCGAGCACCGCCGAGAACGCCTCCTGGTTCTCATAGCCCGGGCCCGCCGGCGCTGCGCCGACGATCAGGAAGGTGACCGACGCGAGCGCCGCCATGGCGAAGCCGACCAGGATGGCGCGCCGGGCTTGGGTGAAGCCGTAGACCTCGGCCAGCACGTCGCCGAGCACGTAGGTGAGCGGGAAGAGCAGTGCGCCGCCGTCGGTGTAGATCCCACCGAGAAGGGGTACGTCGGTGGCCAGCGTGATCGTCTTGGTCGCCGCGATGTTGGAGATCAGCAGCAAGCTGCAGAAGACCGAGACCACCACGGCGTACGTCGCACTCGGGGTGGTCACGAAGCGCGGCTCGGCGCGTTCGGGGGTCATGGTCACGGCCGCACAGCCTACGCCGGATCCACGATCCACGGCTCATCCACAAGCGCGTCCCAGGTGAAGCGCGCGACCAGCTCATCCGCCGTGACCTCTGCGCCCGGCTCCGCCAACCCGGCCGAGCTCGCCAGCAGGGACAGCACCCTCCCAGGGCCCATCCCCCGCTCAGCGAGCTGCGACAAGGTCACGGCACCGTCGCGCTTGGCCAACCGCTGACCGGCTGGGTTGAGGGCTAGCGGGACGTGCCCGTAGCTCGGCACCCGCAACCCCAGCAGCGTGGCCAGATAGGCCTGGCGAGGGGCCGAGGAGAGCAGATCGTCGCCCCGGACCACCTGGTCGATCCCTTGGGCGGCGTCGTCGATGACGACGGCCAGGTTGTAGGCCGGGGCCCCGTCACCTCGCACCAGGACCAGGTCATCGACGCTGCCGACATAGTGCCCGTGCAGCGCGTCCTCGACCGACCACTCGGCAACCTCGGATCGCAGCCGGATCGCGGGGGTGCGGCCGTGTGCGCGGCGCTCGGCGCGCTGGTCGGGGGTCAGGTTGCGGCAGGTGCCCGGGTAGGCGCCGTCGGGCGGCACCCGGATTCCGTCCGGCCCCGCGGTCACCTGGGGCGCAGAGGCGGCCTCCCGGATCTCGCGGCGGGTGCAGAAGCACTCATAGGTGAGGCCGAGCTCGCGCAGATGGTCGACCGCGTCGGCGTACACCCCGAACCGCTGCGACTGCACCCACACCTCGCCGTCCCAGTCGAGACCGAGGGCGGCCAGATCGGCGAGCTGCTGATCGGCTGCGTCGGCCACGGTGCGGTCGCGGTCCAGGTCCTCCATCCGAACCAAGAAGCGGCGCCCCGAGGCGCGCGCCGCCAGCCACGCCAGCAGCGCCGTACGCAGATTGCCGAGATGCAACTCCCCCGAGGGGCTGGGAGCAAAGCGCCCGGCTCCCCGAGGGTCGTCCCCCGTGGAACCGGGCGTGGCGCCGGAGAAGCCGGCGTCGGTCCTAGCTGTCACCGCCGCGGCGGGCCTTGGTGACCCCGACCGCGTAGCGCGGGATGGCGACGCTGACCAGGACACCGAGGTTGGTGCGGTTGGCGTCGAGCAGCATGCCGGACATCATGTCCTCGCCGTGCAGCTGGCAGACCACGATGTTGCTCTGCTCGAGATCGAGGATGTAGTAGCGGTCCAGGCCCGGGAAGCCGGAGCCGCGCAAGGTGCGCTGCATTTCCTGGGTGAGCAGGTTGAAGAGCGCGGTGGCCTCGGGCTGCGGGTTGTGGCCGGCCAGGCTCAAGCCGGTCTCGATGTCCCACACATCGGTGGCGATCAGGCCGTCTCGCAACAGCCCCTTGATCTCGGTGACGGTGTCTTCGAGTTGGGCGATGTCGACGTCAAGCATGGGGAAGCTCCTTCGTGCCGCTGAGATGACCCGGTCAGGGAAATCCGATGTGTCGTGCGTGTCGTGTGTGCATCAAGTGCCGTGTGGATGCTAATGGGAAGACTGGGGTTGCTGCTAGTGCCGATCCGCCCAGAAGTGCCGAAACCGGCTCGTCAGTCCTCGACTTCGAGGATCTGCCGGATCCCCGCGGCCGCCCGATCGGCGCGCACCAGGAGCGCCCCGAGGGTCTCGGATTCGGCGGTCACCCAGAGGAGGAGCTCGCCGACGATCAAGTTGCGCACGGCGAGCACCACCGTGGTCGCGTTGCCGTCGGTGAGCGTGATCCGGTCGAGCTTGCGGTCCTCGTCGTCGTGGACGGCCTCGGTCACCGCGTCGGCGATCGAGTGCATCGAGGAGGTGAGCGCCGCGAGACGGCGTACGCCGGACTCGTCGAGGCCGAGCGTGCACAGGTTGAAGCCGTCGGCGGTGCAGATCATCGCCGACTTGAAGCCCTTGATGGCCTCGGCGAGCTCCCGCAGGGTCGGCATCAGTGCCCGGCCGATCTGAGCCGACCAGAGATCCCAGTGAGCGGCGATGTCTTCGTCGAGGGCGGCTTCATGCCGCCCGTGTGCCGGGTGCAGGGCGATCACCTCGCCCGGGTTGACCGCCATCAGCCCACCGCCTGCTTCGGGGAGGTGCGGGCGAGCGCGGCTTTGAGGACTTCGGTGACCGACTCGGCATCACGCGGGTCGGCGGCGATCATCGGGATATCGGGGTCGACCGAGGCGACCACCTCGCGGATCTCCTCGATCGGGGTGGAGACGTCGGTGCGGGTCAGCGCGACGACGAGCTTGCGGGAGGGCACCTCGCGGGTGACGAAGTCGAGCCACAGCCCGGCATCCTCCAGCGCGGCCGCGTGGTCGCCGTAGAGCCAGAGCACCACAGCACTGCTGCGTGGCATCGCCGAGCGACGCACCATGTCGAAACGCTCCTGGCCGGGAGTGCCGACCACGCACACGACGGTACCGTCCTCGGCGGTCCACTCGCCGATCTCCAGGCCGACCGTCGTGGTGGCCTTGGCGTGCTTGCCCGGGACGGCCTTGGCGGTGGAAGAGAACACCTCGGTCATCACGACTTTGGTGGGGCAGACGGTGACCACGGCGGTGGTTTTTCCCACGCCGAAGGGACCGACGAACGAAACCTGGGGACCCAGGCCCGCCCCGATCACCTCGCGCATCTCACCCTCATACTCTCTTTGCCCAAACTCTCCAGCACGGCTGGTAAGCCCCGATCATGCCCGTGCAACAGGTGTGAGCAACAGTGCCTGTGGATAAATCTGGCCTACAAGAACGATAGTGATCAGCCCTTCGGCCCACCCCTTTGTTCCGGACTCTGGCAGTCTGGAGGGATGTCAGCCACGGTTTCGGAGACCGCCGCCCCGGCGGCCAATGCGTGGGGGTTCGACAACTCCTATGCGCGGGAGCTGGACGGCTTCTACGTGCCGTGGCAGCCCACCCCGAGCATCGATCCGGTGCTGGTCGCGGCCAACGACGAACTCGCCGAGGAGCTCGGACTCAACCCTGCCTATCTGCACTCGGCCGAAGGCATCGCGGTGTTGGGAGGCTCCTCTCTTCCGGCCGATGCCCAGCCGCTCGCGCAGGCATATGCCGGGCACCAGTTCGGTCAGTTCTCCCCCGTCCTCGGCGATGGCCGAGCGCTGTTGCTCGGCGAGCTGATCGACCGTGACGGCGTACGCCGGGATGTGGCGCTCAAGGGGTCGGGACGGACGCCGTTCTCCCGCGGCGGCGACGGCAAGGCGGTGCTGGGCCCGGTGCTGCGGGAGTACCTGTTGGGCGAGGCGATGCATGCCCTCGGCATCCCGACCACCCGCGCATTGGCGGCGGTGCGCACCGGTGACCTGGTTGCCCGCCAAGGGCTCGAACCCGGCGCCGTACTCACCCGCGTGGCCGCCTCCCACCTGCGCGTCGGCACCTTCGAACTGGTCCGCACCCGCGGCACGATCGAGCAACTGCGGCAGCTCGCCGACTACGCGATGGCCCGCCACTACCCCGAAGTGGAGCCGGGCGACTACCTCGGGCTGCTGCGGGGCGTGGTCGCGCGGCAGGCGAGGTTGGTGGCCGATTGGATGGCGGTCGGCTTCATCCACGGGGTGATGAACACCGACAACATGACGATCTCCGGGGAGACCATCGACTACGGTCCGTGCGCGTTCTTGGAGAGGTACGACGAGCACACCGTCTTCAGCTCGATCGATACCGGCGGGCGCTACCGCTTCGGCAACCAGCCGCCGATCGCCGCTTGGAACCTGTCTCGGTTCGCCGAGTCGCTGCTGCCGCTTTTGGGAGATGGCTCCGGGGATGGCGGGGATAGCAGGGACGGCGGGGACAGCGGCGATGAGAACCTCGCCATCGCCCGCGCGACCGAGACCGTCGAGGGCTTCTTCGACCTGTTCGACGCTGCCTACCTCGAGCGGATGCGGGCGAAGCTTGGGATCGACCCTGGAGCTCTTGATGGCCCCGAGGCCGACCAGCGCGACCGCGAACTCCTCCGTGACCTGCTGGCGCTGGCCAAGGAAGCCCGGCTCGACTACACGCTGCTCTTCCGCGGGCTGGCGCGGCAATTGCGTGGGGAGGCCGACGCGGTGCGCGGGCAGGTGCTCGACCTGGCGGCGTACGACGCGTGGTCGGCGCGCTGGCTCCCCCGGCTCGGCCTCGCGGCCTCCGGCTCAGATGCCAGTGGCCAAGCGGCTGCAATCGCCGACGCCATGGACGCGGTCAACCCGCTGGTCCTCCCCCGCAACCACCTCGTCGAGGAAGCGCTGGCCGCCGCCAACGCCGGCAACGAGGAGCCGTTCCACGAGCTGTTAGCCGCCGTCCGCGACCCCTTCGCCGCCGACGCCCCGACCCACTTCACATCGCCCGGCCCGCAGTCCTTCACCGACTCCTACGTCACCTACTGCGGCACCTAGACAGCCCCCGAGGCGTCCGCCGCTCGGACCGGTTGGCGCAAGACGGTCTTAAGGCGCTCCGGCGGTACGCGCCGCGGATCGCTGAGGTAGATCTCGTGGTGGCGACCGTTGAAGGTCAGCCCCAGAGACGGCATCACCTGGTCATGGAGCCGGGCGAGCGTCGGAGCCTCGTCGTCATAGCTGCCGAGGTGGAGGATCTGCAGGCACCGGCCCTCTGTCCAGGTCCACTGGCGCACCTGGGAGACCGGCAGCTCGGGTTTGGCGCGCGCCGCCTTGGCGATCCCCGCCTCGATGTCCTCAGTAGTCACGATGGCAGGCATCGCGATCAGCATCGTCCACTCCCAGTTGGCCTTCTGCCGCGTGACGAAGTCGGCCGGATCCGGGCTCGACCAAAGCCCCTCCAGCGGTGGCACCACAAAGTCGTCGCCGGTCCGCGCCCGGAAGCCGAACTTGATCGCATAGGCGCACGCATACAGCGCCGCGACGGCATCGGCGTACCCCGAAGACACGTTGGGATCGCCTTGGCCATCGATGGCCAGATAGCCCATCTCGGGTATGTCGACCTCGACGAAGTCACGGCTCGGCGGCAGATAGAGCGCCCGCAGTTCGCGCTTCAGGTCGACCTTCATCGCCATGCCTCGCTCACCGTTGGGCGAGCGCCTCTTCGAGCCCCAGCAACGCGTTCTCGACGACCTCGGCCAGCGCCGGGTGGATCCAGTACTGCGAGCGCGCCAAGCCCGCGACGGGGAGGTCGAGGCTCATCGCCATGATCAGCGGCTGGATCAGGCTGCCGGCGTGCGGCCCCATCAGGTGGGCGCCGATCAACTTTCCGGTGGCGCGGTCGCCGATCAACTTCACGAAGGAGTGCTTGTCCTCCATCGCCCAGCCGTAGGCGGTGTCGCCGAAGGCTTGGTCCTTGATCGCCACGTCGATCCCGGCCGCGCGGGCGTCGCGCTCGGTGAGCCCGACCGACGCGATCTGCGGGTGGGTGAAGACCGCGGACGGCACGAACCGGTGGTCGGCTTCGATCGGCGCGTCAGGGTGCAGCAGGTTGTGGCGTACGACGCGGGCCTCGTGGTTTGCCACGTGCTTGAGCTCGGGAGTGTGCGCCACATCCCCGAGCGCCCAGATCCCGTCCACCCCGGTGCCCATCGTCGGGCTGACCGTGATCACGCCCTTCGCGTTGGTCGTGATGCCGGCAATGGCGACGTCGAGGGTGTCGGTGTTGGGCGTGCGGCCGGTCGCGATCAGCAGACTGTCGACCTCGATCACCTCGCGGGTGCCGTCGGCGCACAGCACGTGCACCTCGATGCCGCCCGCCGACTTCGCCACCCGCTCGATCTGCGAGTCCAGCCGCAGCCCCCACTCCCCGCGGGCGACCTCGGTGAACCGGCGCGCGATGTCGTCGTCGTGGTGGTTGAGCAGCGCCGGGTGCCGGTGGATCTGGGTGACCTCGACGCCGTACGACGAGAAGACGTGCGCAAACTCGCAGCCGATGAACCCGCCACCCAGGATCGCCATCCGCTCCGGCAGCGCGTCCAGCCGCATGATCGTGTCGCTGGTGTGGAACTCCACCTCGTCGAGCCCGGGGATCGCCGGGATCATCGGCCGTGCGCCGGTTGCGATCACGATCTGATCGCCCGTGATCGTGGCCTCTCCCCCGGAGTCGAGGGCGATGGTGAGTTCCTTGGGGCCGGTGAAGCGGGCCGCACCTTCGTAGAGCTCGGCCCACTCGTTGCGCCGCCGGTAGTCGCGCCCGCCCGCCTCGATCGCGTCGATCCGACCGAAGATCCGGTCGCGGATCGACGACCAGTCGACCCCGTTGAAGCTCGTGTCGACCCCGAGCCGCGGACCGTCGCTCGCTGCATAGCTGGCCAGGTCGGCGGGATAGACGAACATCTTGGTCGGGATGCAGCCCACGTTGAGGCAGGTCCCGCCGAAGGTTCCGGTCTGCACCAGCGCGCACTTCTTGTCCGCGAATGCCTGGTCGAGGATGGAGTTGCCGCTGCCGGCACCGATCACGATGACGTCGTAATGCACCCGCTCAGGGTAGTCGCCGCGATCCCCCGCTACGCAGGCGGCGAAGCCAGCTCGACAACGACCCCGGCATGGTCGGAGGCCCAGAGCCCGGTGACCGGGTCGCGGGTGTCCGGCGTCGCCCCGGTGAGTACGACGGCACTCACCGCCAACCGCGCGCCCTCACCGCCGCGGACGAAGACGAAGTCCAGCCGATGGTCGAAGGCCGCTCCGGCGGGATCGTCGAGGTACTCCCCCAGACAAGCGGTCCAGCCGGGCTCGGACTCCGCAGCCCATCCGTCCGCAGCCCAGACGTCCCAGGCATCCACGAAACCAGCTCCCAGCATCGCGAGATAGGCCGCGTTCGGCGCTGCCTCGGCGCCCTCGCGGACCCGCCCGTCGAGCGGATCGGAGTTGAAGTCACCGAGCACCACCACCGCCCTGTCGGTGGGCAAGGCACGGTGCAGCTCCTCGGCCTGCGCCAGCGTCAGGTCCGCGCCGAGCGACTCCAGATGGGTGTTGACCACGCGCACCGGCCGCTCGCCCACACCGACCTCGACCCACTGCCACCCCCGCTCAGGGGCGAGCGTCAGTCCGGCCACCTCGACGCTGAGGTTGGCCTCATAACGCCCCGCCGCGGTCTCCCCGATCGCCACGCCTTCACGCACCAGCAGGACATCGCGCATCGTGAGCCGCACTTCCACCGGCGCCTTGGCCTCAGGGTCGGCGCCGCCTCCGGCCTCAGCGACCCCCTGAGGGATCGGCACCGCGAGGTCCGCCCGGTCGGTGGCCACCGCCACGACGTACGCACACCCCGCGCGTGACAGCTCCGCCAGCAGCGAGTCCAGGAAGTCCCAGGTCACGACCTCGTCGCCCGCTTCGCCGATGCGCTCGCGCCACAACGCGGCCTCCTGCAGTCCGATCACATCCGGCACAGGGGCAGCGACTTCCGCCGCGATCAGCCGAGCGCGCACCGAGAAGTCGGTCGCGGCGACCGTTGCCCGCAACTCCAGCATCGCCCGCCCGACGGCTACGGGATCCCCGACTGCCGCTACCACGCGCTCGATGTCGGCGCCGAGGTAGAGATTGCGGGTCATGACTCGCAGGGATGGTGCGTCGCTCACGGGGCCAGAGTAGATCGGCCGGGGCGCCGCTCAGTCCTCGAGGCTGGAAACGTCGTCGGGGACGTCGACGGCATGTTCCTTCAGCGCCTCCAGTGGCACGAAGGCGAGCGCTCGCTCACTGGTCGAAGCGAGTACGACGGGAGCCGCCACCCCGTCGACGTAGGCCTGCCACCACCGCGGCGCCACCACACACCAGCGATCACCCGGGACCAAGCCGGGGAACTGCAACTCCGGCCGGGGAGTGCTCAAGTCATTGCCGATCTCGAGCTGATGGGCGAGGAAGTCGTCGGTCACGACACAGCAGATCGCGTGCACGCCGTCCGGACCGCATCGGCAACTGCCGTCGCGGAAGAAACCGGTGATCGGGTCGGTGCCGCAGGGCTGGAGCGGCTGGCCCAGCACGTTGCGTTCCATCCGGTGTCTCCGTGGGGGTCGGGGTTCCAGGCTAATGCCGCGGGTGCCGGGCACGCTTGTCCCCCGACGGCTCCTTCGGACCTAGGGCGAGGGTCGCGCCGGCGTGGGCTCGGGGACCGACAGGAGGCGAGCGGGAGCCGCCGCCAGGACCAGCGTGGCGAGCGCCGCACCGGCCGCCGCCACCACCATCCCGAGGGTCGGATGATGCCGGTAGAAGGGCACCAGCAGGACCGGCGAGATCGAACCGCCGAGGAACTGGCAGGCGAGCATGAACGACGCCGCTCCCCCACGGTTGGCCGGGGCGCTGTTGACGGCAAGCGAGTTCACCGAGACCCGGGTGGCCATCCCGGCGAGACCGCCCAGGAAGAGGGCGGCGAAGAGCACCAGGGCTGCCGGGGCCAGCGCGGCCAAGACGCAGGCCGCGACCATCGCGATGCTGGCGGCGACCCCGAAACGCCGTGGGCCGAGCCGCTCCAGCAACCGGCCGACGTACCCACCGCCGATGAGGCCCGCCACCCCGAAGCTGCCCACGACCAGCCCGCGACCCTGCGGGGGTAGGTCGAAGCGATCGTCGGCCAGCAGCACCCCGAGCAGGGTCAAACCCATCACGGTGAAGTAGTTGAGCGCGGCCACCGTGCTCGCCAGTGCCAGCGGTGCATTGAACAAGGATCGCCACCGGTCCGCCGCGGAGGGCGCCTCCTGCGGCGTGGGCGACGCGGCGGTGTCGGGAGTCGGCAGGGGTACGACGGCCAAGCCGAGCGCCGCCGCCATCGTCGTCCAAAAGGCCAGCCGCCAGTCGAGGGCGGCGCAGAGCCCGCCGATCATCGGCGCGAAGGTCAGCCCAGCGGCTTGCACGCTGCCGAAGAAGCCCAGCACCCGCCCCAGCCGCCGACCCTCGGTGATCTCGACCAGGACCGACATCAGGATCGGGGTGGTGAAGGCATTGGCGATGCCCTGACCCACCCGGCCGGCGAGGAAGAGCGGGGCGCTGCTCGCCAGTGCGCAGACGACCGAAGCCGCGGCATAGGCGAGGTAGGCGAACAGGAGCGTGCGGCGCCGGCCCCAGATCTCTGCCAGCGTCCCCGACCACAACAGGCAGATCGCGAATGGCACCAGGTAGAAGCTCATGTTGGACGCGATCACCGCGAGCGAGGTGTGCAACGCGTCGCGGAGTTCGGGCAGCATCGGGGAGACCATCGCGCCCCCGAACGGGCCGATGAAGCCCCCGACGTAGACCGGCCAACTAGCTGCCCCGCGCCTCGATCGGGGCTCCGGCGCGGCAGTCACCGGCCCAGGGTAGGGCGGTGGCGCCGTGGCGTGGTGGATCGGTGTCACTGGGTGACACCAAGGCACCGCACAAGCACTCCGGTCCGCACGTCCCGGCTCGCACGGGGAGTCGCTTAGGGTCGGCAGGGTGCGCACCCACGAGCGGTCGGCGGATCCAAGACCACCCGAGTCGATCGTTGTCGTCGGCGCGGTGATCGTGCGTGCTGGTCTGGTGTTGTGCGCCCAACGCGGCCCCGGATCGCAGGCGGGTCTCTGGGAGTTCCCCGGCGGCAAGGTCGAGCCGGGCGAGACCCCTCAGGACGCACTGGTCCGCGAGTTGGCCGAGGAGTTGGGCTGCTCGGTGTCCGTCGGTGAGCGCGTGACCACCACGACCCACGAGTACGCCGCGGTCGTGGTCGAGCTGACGACGTACTGGTGCCGTCTGGTCGGCGGTGAACCCACCGCCCACGAACACCAGGCGCTCGCTTGGCTCTCCGCCGACGAGCTCCTGGGGCTTGACTGGGCGCCCGCCGACCTGCCCGCTGTCGACCTGGTGATCGCTGCGCTCGGCTCCGCTCGGTAGTCCAGCGCGTTCCGGAACCAGGACGGGAGGCACGCCGTCCCATCGTCATGATTCGTCGGTGGCCTCTGCTCCTACTCCTGCCGTTCCTGGTGTCGTGTGCGGCTCACACGGGCTCCGAGGCGGCGATCGCCGAAGACGGGCTGACGAACCGCGAGGCAGCGCTGGCTGCGGACGTCGTACGGCGGGTGATCGACGAGCAGGATGCGACCGTCACGCGCATCACGGTCGCGTCCACTCGCGGCATCGTGAAACACCCCAACACCGGGCAGCCATGCCTGTCCGGTCGGGAGCTGCGGATCAAATTGATCGGCACATTCCCACACATCGTGACCACCGGTCACCCAGTCCTGCCAGGTCAAGCCGCCCCTGACACCACGGCGCCTGACACCACGGCCGGGGCGATGCTCATCACCGCTGACGCGGAAACCGGGGAAGCCTGTCTGATCGGAGTCGAAGCACCCACCAAGGGCGAGCCACTACCGATCCCGACACTTGACCCGGTCGGCACGCCGCTCCCCATCCGTTAGGGGCCGGCGGCGTGACGATCAGTTCGCGCCTGTCACCCCGCAGGGCAGGTGATGGACACGTCGCGAGTAACCAGGGCGCGGTACGGCGTCGAGTCCACCGACTCCTTGGCCTTCAGCGTCAACCGAAGTCGCAAGTCGTGGGTTCCCGGACCCAGCAACTTGCAGCTGACGTTGGTCCGATACCAGAACCCGAGCAGCGGTTCGGCACTGGTGCCTGCACCGCTCGAACCATCGCTGATCACGGCACGAGAGCCGTCTGACTGCGTCTCCAGCACCGAAAGCCCACCACGAAGGCGATGAACGTTCGCGCTCTCGGGGCAGTCCCACTTCACGACCGTCCACACGGCGAGCGGCGAGTCCGGGTAATGGTTGCTGACCAGCCCGATGACCGGCTCGCTCAGTCGAGCGATGCACCCGTTGGTTTCGCCGGCCGCATTCACGAACGGCGCCTTCCCTACAGCCGCCTGAGCCGGACCCGCAATCAAGCCGACGGCAGCCGTTCCGAGCGCCGCTGCCACCGCGATCCCACCACGAAATGTATGCACCATGATTCCCCCGTAATTTGTGCGTTTCTCGGAACCATAAGCACGGGGGTTACCGAAAGTCGAGCCCCGCGGCGACGGCTACGGCGCGGAGAGCGGACGCCAGTTCCCAGGTGGTCAGCGAACGACCGGACCGCTGGATCATCGTTGTTCCTCCCGAAACACTGGCCCCCGTCGATTGGGCTGGCGCGATCCTGTCACGGATCCGGCACCGACGTGCCCGTCCGCGAAAGGCCGCCCGAAGGATTCAGTCGCGGCGCAGCTTGTCGTCGAGCCAGATCCTTGCCGAGCCGACGACGCCTGCGGCCTCGTGCAGGAGTCGGCCGAGCGCGTCCTGGGCACGTCCCAAGGCTTCGGAGTACGACGCAGCCGCTTCCTGGGCCGCCTCGGAGACACTCGCGGAATCGTCGTCATTCCGGCGCGGATAGGTGCCTCCGAGGATGTCGGTGTAGGCGCCGCCGTCCACCCAGGTGCGCAGCTCGCGCGCCCGCATGACCGCGAAGGGGTGAGTCCGGGTCTCGGTGAGCAGCGCCTTCAGCACCGAATCGCGCAGATCCTCGGTGTCGGCGTACTCCGCGGCTTGGGCCAGGAACTCGGTGGTGTCCAACTGCTCGAGATCCCCGCCGCTCGCGAACTTCATGTGCACCCTCGTCGCCGCCGCCGGATCCTGGCAGGCCAGCAACCCGGCACGGTCGGCGGACAGTTCGGATTTGCGCGACCACTCCATCAGGCCGGCCATAATCACCCGCACGCCGAGCAGCCCGCCGGGCAGCAGGGAGAACACGGCCGCCAGGCTCAGCATCCGGTCGAGGAGCGTGCGATAGACAGCGTGCCCGCTGAGCGCGTGGCCCAGCTCGTGGCCGATCACGAAGCGCAGTTCGTCGGTGTCGAGCAGGTCGACCAGGGCGGAGTTGAGCACGATGATCGGACGGTTGAGACCGATCGTGCGCGCATTCAGCGTGGGGTCGGCGACGACGTAGACCTCAGGCAACTCTGCCGCGTCCAGCACAGTGCCCACGTCGGTCAGCAGTCGGTGCACCTCGGGGAACTGCCGCTCCGAGACGCGGACCGCGCTGCCTAGGAGGATCAGCCGCATCTGACGTTCGCTCACGAGCGAGCTCATCGTCTTCAGCATCGCGTCGAAGCCTTTGAGCCGGCGCAGCGCGACGAGCGCTCCCTTGTCGGCAGGATGCTCCCAGGCACGAGAGCTGATGGCCGGAAGGACAGTACGCCGCCGAGCCGGCTTGCTTGTCGCCATGCGGGACATCCTGGCAAACGGCTGCCTATATGTCGCCTGATCTGTCCAGACCCGCACCCCGGGATAGTCCAGCGCGTTCCGGTCGTCGGTAGGCCGACGAAGGGACCGGAACGCGCTGGACTACCGAGGCTGAGGCCTCAGGAGCAGCCGCTGGTGGAGCCGCAGCCCTCGCAGACGTAGCAGGAGCCGGCGGGGCGCATCTTGGTGCCGCAGGTGAAGCAGAGCGGGGTGTCGACGGCGTGGCCGGTCAGCTTCTCCATCAGCTCGGCGGAGGTGTGTGCCGCGCTGGTGGCGACCACCGAGGTCGCCGCGGCCGCGTCGAGCGGCCGGGGCCTGCGGCGACTGCCTCGACGATCTCGGCGTCGGAGTCGGTGGTCGGCCTTGAGCGACTCGGCCTCGCTGATCTCCACGGGCTCGTAGGAGCCGGTCTCGAGGTAGCGCCGACGCTCCTCGGCGGAGTAGATGCCGAGGGCGGCCCGCTCGTCGAAGGTCATGTAGTCCAGCGCCAGGCGGCGGAAGATGTAGTCCATGATCGACTGCGCCATCCGCACGTCCGGGTCGTCGGTCATGCCGGCCGGCTCGAAGCGCAGGTTGGTGAACTTGGTGACATAGGTCTCCAGCGGCACGCCGTACTGCAGGCCGATCGACACCGCGATCGAGAAGGCGTCCATCACACCGGCCAGGGTCGAGCCCTGCTTGCCGAGCTTGAGGAAGACCTCACCGAGCTCGCCGTCGTCGTGGGCACCGGAGGTCATGTAGCCCTCGGCGCCGCCGACGCTGAACGACGTGGTCCGGCTCTGCCGCGACTTGGGCAGCCGACGCCGGGTCGGGCGGTATTCCACCACCGGAGCCGCCGGCTCGGCCTCGACGGTCTCCTCGGTCTTGCCGGCCTTGGCGTCGGACAGCGGCTGACCGACCTTGCAGTTGTCGCGGTAGATCGCGGTCGCCTTGAGACCGAGCTTCCAGGACTGGAGGTAGACGTCCTCGATCTCCTCGACGGTCGCCGACTCGGGCAGGTTGACGGTCTTGGAGATCGCGCCGGACAGGAACGGCTGGCAGGCCGCCATCATCCGCACGTGACCCATCGGGGCGAGCGAACGCAGGCCCATCGCGGTGTCGAAGACCGGGTAGTGCTCCGGCTTGAGGCCCGGGGCGTCGACCACGTGGCCGTGCTCGGCGATGTAGTCGACGATGGCCTCGACCTTCTCGCTGTCGTAGCCGAGCTTGGCCAACGCCCGCGGGATCGTCTGGTTGACGATCTGCAGCGAGCCGCCACCGACCAGCTTCTTGAACTTGACCAGCGAGAAGTCCGGCTCGATGCCGGTGGTGTCGCAGTCCATCATGAAGCCGATGGTGCCGGTGGGGGCGAGCACGGAGGCCTGCGCGTTGCGGAAGCCGTTGGTTGTTGCCCAGCGCGACCACGTCGGCCCAGGCCTGGGTGGCCAGCTTGTGCGTGGCGGAGTCGTTGACGGCGTAGGTGCGCACCACGTCGTTGGCGGCCTGGTGCTTGCGCATCACCCGCTGGTGGGCCTCGGCGTTGCGGGCGTAGCCGGCGTAGGGGCCGACCACTGCGGCGAGCTCGGCGGAGCGCTTGTACGACGTGCCGGTCATCAGCGAGGTGATCGTCGCGGCCATCGCCCGGCCGGCGTCGGAGTCATAGCCGAGGCCCATCGCCATCAGCAGCGCACCGAGGTTGGCGTAGCCGATGCCGAGCTGGCGGTAGTCGACGGTGGTCTTGCCGATCGACTCGGTCGGGAAGTCGGCGAAGCAGATCGAGATGTCCATCGCGGTGATGATGAACTCGACCGCCTTGGCGAACAGCGGCGCGTCGAAGGTGCCGTCGTCGCCCAGGAACTTCATCAGGTTGAGGCTGGCCAGGTTGCAGGAGGAGTTGTCCAGCGACATGTACTCCGAGCACGGGTTGGACGCGGTGATCCGGCCGGTCTCGGGGTTGGTGTGCCAGTCGTTGATCGTGTCGTCGTACTGCAGGCCCGGGTCGGCGCACTCCCAGGCTGCCTCGGAGATCTTGCGGAACAGCTCACGGGCGTCGACGGTCTCGATGACCTCGCCGGTGGAGCGGGAGCGCAGGCCGAACTCGCCGCCGTCCTCGACCGCGCGCATGAACTCGTCGGAGACGCGCACCGAGTTGTTGGCGTTCTGGTACTGGACCGAGGTGATGTCGGCGCCGCCGAGATCCATGTCGAAGCCGGCGTCGCGCAGGGCGCGGATCTTGTCCTCCTCGCGCGCCTTGGTCATCACGAACTCTTCGATGTCGGGGTGATCGACGTCGAGGACGACCATCTTGGCCGCACGGCGGGTGGCCCCGCCGGACTTGATGGTGCCGGCGGACGCATCGGCGCCACGCATGAAGGAGACCGGGCCAGAGGCGGTGCCGCCGGAGGAGAGCAGCTCCTTGGACGAGCGGATCCGGGAGAGGTTGAGGCCGGCACCGGAGCCGCCCTTGAAGATGAAGCCCTCTTCCTTGTACCAGTTGAGGATCGAGTCCATCGAGTCGTCGACCGAGAGGATGAAGCAGGCCGAGACCTGCTGCGGCGACGGCGTGCCGACGTTGAACCAGACCGGGGAGTTGAACGAGAAGTACTGGTGGACCAGCAGCCAGGTGAGCTCCTCCTCGAAGACGCTCGGCGTCGGCGGGGGTGGCGAAGTAGCCGTGCTCCTCACCGGCCGCGCGGTAGGTCTTGACCACCCGGTCGATCAGCTGCCGGAGGCTCCACTCGCGCACGTCGGTGCCGAGCGCGCCGCGGAAGTACTTGGTGGTGACGATCGTGGAGGCGTTGAGGCTCCAGAAGTCGGGGAACTCCACACCGCGCTGCTCGAAGACGGTCTCGCCGGTCTTCCAGTTGGTCTGGACGACGTCGCGGCGCTCCCAGGTGATCTCGTCGTAGGGGTGCACCCCCTCGGTCGAGAACACCCGGTTGAGCGTCAACCCCGTCTTGGTCTGGAGACTTCGCCGTCTTGGTCATGTCTGTGAGCTCCTCCGTGGCTGCTGCTGGCTGGTCATGCGGTCTGCCGGGTCTAACTGTCTGCTGGTCTAACTGTCGGCTGGTCGAACTGTGTGGTGGCCCGGGCGCGCAGCTTCCCCACTACGCACCCGGGCAGTCTGTGGTCAGCCGGTGGGAACCGGCTGAGCTTGGCGCTCCATGCGGAGCATCGCGATCTCGGACTCGAAGTCGTCGACGCTGGAGTAGGACTTGTAGACGCTGGCGAACCGCAGGTAGGCAACCTCGTCGAGTTCGCGCAGCGGCCCGAGGATGGCCAGACCCACCTCATGGGCGGGCACCTCGGCCCATCCAGAGGAGCGCAATGAGTCCTCGACCTCCTGACCCAAACGGGCCAGATCGTCCTCGGAGACCGGACGGCCCTTGCACGCCTTGCGGACGCCGGCCACCGCCTTCTCCCGATTGAATGGTTCGGTCGTGCCGGAGCGCTTCATCACCGTCAACTGCATGAGTTCGATCGTGGTGAACCGCTTGCCGCAGCCCTCCTGACCGCCAGCACCGTGACCGCCAGCACCGTGACCGCCCGCCTCCGGGCAGATCCGCCGGCGACGGATCGAGGCGCCATCCTCAGACACCCGAGAGTCGAGCACCTTCGTATCGGTGTTGCGGCAGTACGGGCAGTGCACGTCGGGCCCCCTTTCGGTGCGTGACTCGCGGCTGAAGCCGCTTTCGGGTGCGTCCTCCGTGACGACAGGACGAGCCCCGATGTGGATGGTGTTGTGGAGGACGGCCCACTATCTGTGGGTGAGTGACTCCGAGCTGTGGAACTAGATGTGGAAAACTACATCGGTGTAACTACTAGATGTAGTGGCAACCGTACGTCGAGTTCTCACGGTGCGCAAGCAACTTGCCGAGATCAGCCAGAATGTCTGCGTGAACACCTCCAAGGGGAAACGAGCCGCCCCGCGGAGCACCGAGCCCACCCGACCCAAGCTGACCCTGTCGGCACTCTGGCCGGCTCTTTTCGCAACAACAACGCTCGTCGCCTGGGGCCTGCTGGTCTATCTCGCCGTCGGTTACGGCGAGCGAGTGCGAAACGGGAGCACCTCGGCCTGGGCGATGCTGCTGCTCACCGGACTGGCCGCCGTCGTGTGCCTCTTCGTCACCTTCATCATGCTGGCGCGCATGCTCCAGGCGTTGGGATCGGCCGGCCTCGAAGCGGGTCCGGACAAGGAATCCCGGCCGGTCGGCGGACGCCGAGCCAAGCGCTGAGCATCCTCGAGGATCCCTCATCCGCGGGTCAGCTGCCCGATTGCCTCGTCATCACACTCGGTCGACGAGCCTCCGCACGAACTTCAGCCCCGACCAGACCTCGTCGATCGCCGCCACCTTGACGTCGACCAGCCCAGCTGTCAGACCGAGATCTCGCACCTGGTTCTCATCCAGATCGACCACCACCCCTTCGGCTTGCAGTTGCTTGTGTGCCGCCTTCTTCGGCCAGCACACCCACAGCATTCCGTAGGCCACCGACAACGACTGGGTAGCCGGACGCGCGGTCCTATCGACGAGGGCGGGCAGGCGCTTGGCCAGCGACTCGGCGCGGTAGTGGAAGGTCACCGTCACATCGGCGTACGCCGGCAGCCGACGCGGCCACACGATCGCCGCAGCCTCGGCCGGGTCGAGCATGCCGGCGAGATCGAACCCGGCGGGGGCGCCATCGAGGAAGACCACGTGCCCAGGCTTCAAGCCGAGCTTGCGAGGTAGCGGGGTGCCCGAGTAGCCGCTCGTCGGGCCGACGGCCCCGCTCATCGAGTCGAACTCGACACGCAGTAGCCGCAACCAGGCGCAGGCCAGTCCGCAGCTCGGCTTAGGGTTCCGGGACAGAGCCGACGTCTGGTTTCGTGACGCATGCGAGGCAACCTACTCGCCGAAAGGGGCAGCACGCATGAGCCAAGGGAAAGCCGGAGGATTCACGTGGCGGCACCGCGTCGCGCCCGCAGCCTATGCCGGGTTGGCGGTCGCGGACACCTTGCTTGCTGGGAGCAAATCACCCCGGGCAACCAGCCTGCGTCGCTTCACCAAGCCACTCTTGATGCCTGCTCTGGCAGCGTGCGGCGCCAGCACGACCCCGACCGGTCGCTGGTCCATGGCGGGACTCGGATTCGGCTGGGTGGGCGATATCGCCTTGATGCGGCCCGGCGTGCCGGCGTTCGCGGCCGGCGCCGGCTCCTTCGGGCTCGGGCATCTGTCCTATCGCGCGGCCTATCGGACCTTGCCGAGCCGGCCCGCGCACACCACCACGACAGCGAAGGGCTTGGCCGCCCTCTGGCTCACCACGGCGCCGCTGCTCAGTCTGGCGGCGGGCCGGCAGGAGCGCGTCCTCGGGCCTGCGGTCGCGGGCTATTCCGCCCTACTGTGCACCATGGCAGCCCAAGCCGCGGCCGTCGAGGAGCACGTGCCGGGGAAGCGCGACCTAGTGGCCGGTTCGCTGCTGTTCGTCGCCTCCGACACGCTTCTCGGCGCCTTCAAGTTCGTGCCGGACAGCCTCGGGGAAGGCCGTCCCGGCCACCCGCCGGTGCGGGCCGAGAGCTTGGTGATGGCGTCCTACACCGCAGCTCAGTTCCTCATCGCCCGGGGGCTGCGTCGCGCCGCAACTGCCTGATCGCCGCAAATGAACAGGGGGCGAGGCACCCCCGCGCCTCGCCCCCCGCTTCCCCATGGTTCCGCCAGCCGGGGTCGAAGCGGCTGGCGGAAGCTCACTCCCCCGCGTCTGCTCCAGCAGCCGGGACGCGCAGCAGCTGACCGGCCATCAGCATCCCGCTCTCCAGAGCGTTGAGTTGCTTGATCTCGTGCATAACGTCGCGGACGTCTTCCTCACCGGTCTGCGCGGCGATATCGCTGGCGATGTCCCACAGGGTCTGACCCGACCCGACCACGATCGTCTCGGTCGCCACCGGTTGGCCGGCCTTCTGCGTGGCCACCGAACTCGCGCCGAATGCCAACGAGGCCAGGGCGATCACGATCAACCCGGCGATGAACACCACGACCCGTCCGCGGCGGGTCAATCGCAACTGCGCAGGTCGCTGAGCGACCGAGGGCACCGCGTGCAGATGACGGACACCCGCCGGGGCGCTGGGCCGCGGCGCGGACCGGTGATGCTGCGGTGCTGCGAAAGAGATGGTGCTCATGGGTGCCTCCTGGGGAAGTGCCCCGCAGTGCGGGGCGGTGGCGCTGCTTGCCGTGTCGATCGATGTCTACCGGGGACCACCGACAGTGCTTGTCGGCGCCGATCCTGATCGAGCAGACGTTCGATCGAACACGTGTACGAAGTTAGAACACGCTTTCGAAGCCGCGCAAGCGACACGCCGAACGAATGTTCGATTACGCGATGCTCGACGGACACGATCGGAACCCCGCACGACCCTTGCCCACCCTCGACAGGCACCCCGGTCATCCACAAGCCGTTCCAACGACACGCCGTTCGAACAGGTGTTTGAAATCGGATCGACGCTGGCCTAGCGTGGGGTGCACAGCCGAGGCGGGCTTCGTCTCGCGCAGTCACGACGGAAGGTCAGCGGCCATGGACAAGTCCCGGGAGTCGAAGAGCAAGGTGCGCGAGCTGCCCGACGGTCCGCCCGATTCCCACGGCTTGACCTTCCGACAGAAGCGGATCCTGGCCTACATCAAGTCGGCCATCGAGCAGAAGGGCTATCCCCCTTCGATGCGCGAGATCGGCCAGGCCGTCGGGCTCACCAGCTCATCCTCGGTCGCCCATCAGTTGCGCGTGCTCGAGGAGCGCAACTTCCTGCGCCGCGATCCCCACCGTCCGCGCGCGCTCGAGGTCTTCCTCCCCGAGGTCATCGCCGCGCGGCGTTCGATCAGCAGTGCCGAGGAGACCGCGATCGACGAGACCGGGGCCGGTGACGCGATGCCCGCGGCCGCCTACGTACCAATGGTCGGCCGGATCGCGGCCGGCGGCCCGATCCTGGCTGAAGAGCGGATCGAAGAGGTCTTCCCGCTGCCCAAGCAGCTCGTCGGCGAAGGCACCCTGTTCCTCCTCGAAGTCACCGGTGAATCGATGATCGAGGCCGCTATCTGCCCGGGTGACTACGTCGTGATCCGTCAGCAGCAGACCGCTGAAAACGGGGACATCGTGGCGGCGATGATCGACGGCGAGGCGACCGTGAAGACCTTCCAGCGTCGCGACGGTCAGGTCTGGCTGCTCCCGCAGAACTCCGCCTACGAACCCATCGACGGCACCCACGCCACCATCCTCGGCAAGGTCACGGCGGTCCTTCGTCGGTTGTGACCCGACGCAAGGGAGTTCCAGCGCTTCGTCCGCGAGCTCCCGGCCGCCGCTAGTGTCAGCTTGTGGAACTCCCCAAGCCGCGATTCCAGGTTCTCCCACAGGGCTACGTGTTCAGTGAGGTGGACGGGCTCATCAATCGGATCAACGCGGCCCTGGCCTCTGGTCAGCGGGTGCCGCCCGGGGTGGTCGATGCGACGACGTTCACGTTGTCCACGAACTCCGGCTACTCCGTGGACGACGTCGCCACCTGGCTCGACGACGCCTTCGAAGTGCTCAGCCACCCCGACCCGAGGCCGTTCCCGACAGGCTCGGCCGCCTCTGCGGATCAGCAGATCGGCCGGCCCGAGCCCGCCCAGCCGGGGCGCCACGATGCCTACGACACGGTCGTCGCGTCGGCCGGACAGACCGATTCCGGGTGGTTCTCTGGCGGATCGACCGAGAGTTCCATCAATCCGAATCCGGCTGACCGGGAAGTCGCGCCGTTGAGCACCGGATACAGCGCGATCGAAGAGTTGCCCGCGACACCGCGCTGGGCGACCGCTTTGACGGTCCTCGTACTACTGGGCCTGCTTGCCGCGATGGCCGGACTGCTGTTCACCCGCTGAGGCAAGCCGGCGCAACGCACCCAATGCCTGGGCCGGGTCCGTGGTGGTCCACATGGGCGGCAGGCTGGCGCGCAAGAAGCCGCCGTATCGCGCGGTGATCAGTCGCGGATCGAGCACCGCGACCACGCCGCGATCCGCCGAGGTCCGGATCAGCCGGCCCGAGCCCTGAGCCAGCAGGAGCGCCGCATGGGTGGCCGATACCTGCATGAAACCGTTGCCCCCGGCCGCGTCGGCGGCCCGCGACCTCGCCGACATCAACGGATCGTCGGGGCGCGGGAACGGGACCCGGTCGATCAACACGAGACGACAGGTGTCACCGGGAACGTCAAGCCCCTGCCACAGGGTCAAGGTGCCGAACAGACTGGCGTGCCGATCCTGGGTGAACTGCCGGGAGAGCTCGGGCAGCTGCGCTTCGCCCTGGGCGAGGGTGGTCAGGTGCGGCAGCTCCTTACGGACGTGTTCCGCGGCTGTCTCCGCTGCCCGGCGAGATGAGAAGAGCCCCAGTACACCGCCTTCGGAGGCATCGACCAGCGCCACGATCTCGGCCAGCTGAGCCGGTCCCAACCCATCCCGCCCGGGTGGCGGCAGGTGGCGGGCGATGTAGAGGATCGCCTGCTTGTCGTAGGCGAACGGCGAGCCCACGTCGACGGCGCGCCACGGCACCGCCAGGTCCTGCTCCACCTCGTGAGAACGCAGATACTCCCGGGGCTCAACGTCTTCTGGCGGCGCGTCGTCTGCCTCGGTGTCGGGCGGGTCCTCGCCTGAAGCAGCCGCTGCCGGACGCCGGCCCCGGGGCAGCGGAGCGAGATCCTGCTCCCCCGCCTTGAAACCCAAGGACTGCGCGACGGTGGTGAAGTCCCCGCCGAGGCGAAGGGTCGCGCTGGTGAACACCACCACCCGGCCTCTGAGCAGTTTGTCGCGCATCGGCCCCCACACCTGAAGGGGCGCCACGCACACCCGAGAGGGGATCCGATCACCGGACTCGGTGATCCACAAGACGTCGGCTGCGGCTTGCTCCGCCATGCGTTCGGCGGTGGTCTCAGCTCTTGTACGGCGCCACGCGCCGCCACGCGCGCGGCATCCGCGTCACCCTCCCCGTCGGCCGGCTTCCCGATGGCCGACACCAGAGCCCTGGCGGCATCACGGACCAAGACCAACGCGTCGGCCAGCTGATCGGGAACCGGGTCCAGGCGCCCGGGCCCGATGCTCACAATGGCGTCCCCCAGCGCCTCGCTGGCATCCGCGAGGTGCTCGGCCGGGTCACCAACCGACCGCCCGCTTCGCGACTGATCGTTCTGCACGAAGCGTCGTGCGCGGCGTACGGCGCGCTCGATGTCGACGACGGCAAGCTCGTCGGTCGCCGCCTGGGTGACGCGGGCGGTGAGCTCGTGGGCTTCGTCGATCACCACGGCGTCGTAGTCGGGGATCATCGGCACGCCTTCGATGGCGTCGATCGACAGCAGCGAGTGATTGGTGATGATCAAGTGGGCACGTTGTGCCTGCTCGCGGGCGAGCTCGACAAAACACTCCGCGCCGAAGGGACAGTTCGCCGCGCCCAAACCGCT
>JBAOIR010000075.1:0-33226 GCA_037045585.1 Microthrixaceae bacterium | reverse complement strand
TTGCGTTCACCGCGGAGGGTCTTCGGGCGCCCGATGACGATCTGGTACTCAACGGTGAGCACGGTCTGTTGCACGTGGAGACGCCGAGCGTTGAAGTCGATGTCGCGCCACCTGACGCCGAGAACCTCTCCGTGTCGCATGCCCGTGGTGGCGGCGAGGATGTAGGCCGCCGCCAGACGGTGGTTGGCGATGCCGGCGAAGAACTGCCGGAGCTGCTCCGGCGTCCACGTCTTCATCTCCTCCCTGTCGGCGCGATTGAGCTTGGGTGGGTCGGCGGCGTCGGCGACGTTGCGCGGCACCAGGTTCTTGCGCGCGGCGTCTGTGAGGGCCCGATGGAGGAGCACATGGATGTTGCGGACCGTCTTGGTGGCGAGGCCTTGCGCGACGAGGTCTGCGTAGAACCGATCGAGGCGATCGGCTGACAGCTGCTGGATCTGCACGTGTCCGAGCGCCGGCACCACATGACGCTCGACGAGCCCTCGGTAGCTGGCGTAGGTGCTCACCCGCACAGCCATCTTCTTCGTGGGTAGCCACCGCTCGACAAGGAACTCTCCGAGTGTCACCTTCGATGGCTCGGAGAACACGCCGCCGCGGATCGCGGCCATCGTGTCGGTGAGGAACTGCTGGGCTTCCTTCTTCGTGCGGAACGACTTGGTGTGCTGTTTGCGGCCTTCGGCCGTCTCGGTGCGCCAGTACGCGATCCAGACATCGCCTCGACGGTGGATCGATCCTCGTTGGCTCATGGGTGGCCCCCGGTGCGTTCGGGCCGCGGTGCGGCCTGTGTGCGTTGGTGGGCCAGCTCGGGCCGAGGCACCAGTCGGAGTGCCGGCGTTGCCGGCGGCTCGGTGGTGGGGTCGTCATCGTACTGGTCGGTGACCGTCGGGTTCTCGAGGTCATCGTCAGCGTCGAGCAGTCGGCGGAGTGCGGCGGTGGGGACGCGGATGAGCCGGCCGACGCGGATGACGGGGACGGGGAAGGTGCCGTCCTTGATGGCGCGGTATCCGGTGGTGCGGTCGATGCCGAGCTCGGCGAAGGCTTCGTCGGCGGTGATGCAGGCGCGTGTGGCGGGGTCGGGGATCACGGCGTGCTCCGGTTGTCGTCGTGCGGCTCCATGTGAGTGATCGCACCCTCGAACCCCGCTCGGCGTGACACCTGGTTGACGGCCGGTGCTGTTGCCGCCCTTCGGGCGGGTGCCGTGGCCCGCCGGATTGGCGGGGTGCCGTGGGGGTCGCTGGCGTTCGCCGTGTCAAGCCCCTCGTTCCTCGGGGCCGAGCCCTTCGGGTTGACACGGCGCCCGCCGGCGACCCTGCGCCCGGAGGGCGAAGCCCCGGCCACGCCCGGTTCGGGACTTCTCAGCACACCGAAGGGAGGTCAGTCGTGGCACAAGTCGAAATGGTCGAGTCGTGCGTCGCGCCGGGTGGACAGCCGGTGCTGTTCCACGCCCCCACCGCGGGCGCCCCGACGTATGTGGTCGTGGACCGCTGCGGGGTGGAGCACGTGAACACCGGATCGCTCGGCGTCGCGATGACGGCTGCTCGTCGGGTGCTGATCGAACAGGGCGAGGTGTGGGTCCGTGCCTCGGATGACACCTGCGCCCACATCGACCCGAACCGGGTCGCTACCGACACACCGTCGCGTCCGTGGATCCAGACGATCGCGGCATCCCAACAAGGAGGAACCCCATGACCATCACCGACCCCACCAACACCGTCGCCGACGGCGACCCGGTCGAGCTCGAACCGCAGTTGTGTTGGCTGAACCTGGCCGACATGGCCCCGCATCCGGACAACCCGCGGCACACGCTCGGCGATCTGACCGAGCTGACCCGGTCGATCCGGGCGCACGGGATCATCGAGCCGCTCGTCGTGCTGCCCGCCGACGACCACGGCGTGTACCTGATCGTTGCCGGTCGTCGCCGCCATGCGGCTGGTCTGCAGGCCGGGGTGACCGAGGTGCCGGCAGTGGTTCGGCCGATGACGCGGGTGGGGGTGATCGAGGCCGGGTTATCGGAGAACTCGAACCGCAGCGACCTCACGTTGTCGGAGGAGGTCGCCGCGATCGAACGGCTGATGTCGCTCGAGGGTGGCCTGACCCCGTCGAAGTTGTGCCGCCGGATCGGCCGGTCCCAGTCGTGGGTGCGTGCTCGGATGGCGGTCACGATCCTGCCCGCCCAGTGGCGTGACAAGTTGGACTCGGGCGAGTTGTCGATCGCGGCCGGGGAGGCCGCAGCGTCGCTCGCTGATCTCGGCCCCGATCATCTCGACGCCGTGTGCGAGCAACTCGCCGGACGCACCTGGCAGGACCCTGCCCGTGTCGTCGCCTCCTACCGTGAGACGCAACGCCGTCGCGACAACTACCGCGAGGCCCTCGATCGTGCCGTCGCCACGCACCCGGTCGTGCACAGCGACGAGCACCCGGCACCGGACAAGGCCCGCCGCACCGGCGAACTGTTCGATCCCGACGGCTGCCGCGCCCACACCGCCGAGCCGTGCCACGCCGTGGTGGTGAAGGCCACGTCGTGGGGCGATGGGGTCGAGGTGTTCGACGTGTGCGTCGACCCTCGCCGCCACGACCCGCAGCGCATCGCCGCGGCGAAAAGCGAGAGCGACCTCGCGTCGGACCGCACGCCGAGCCGACCGCCAACTCAGGACGACTCCCACGCCAAGCGCAAGGCCCGCCTGGCCCGGCTGTCGCACGCGACCGAGACGTTCGCCAAGACCCGCGGCGGGTTTCGCTCAGGCGGACCTGACACGGCTGGCGTTGCGGTCGGTGGTGCTCGAAGCCGGACGCGACGCGGTCGTGTTCGCAGCGACGATCCTCGGCCACGACCAGCCCCGCGACGCCACCGCAACTGACCTGCTCGACGGTGCTGACACGGTCGCTGCGTTGACACGGGTCGCCGGGGCGATCGCGCTCGGCCTGGCCGAGAACCGCATGTACTGGTCAGCGTCGAGCAGCCAGTGCCGTGACTACCTCGACGCGTTGATCGCCACCGGCTGGACACCCGACGAGTGGACAGCCGCCACCCTCACGGACCGACCCGACCGGGACTGACACGTCTGCGACCGGTCTGCCCGCCACCGGAGTCGGCGGGCAGACCGGGCCAGGTTCTTGCCGCTCGGGAGTGATCTCGGGAGCAACTCCGGGACGTCGATGTGCTGAGCGGCCCGCCGGCGGGGTGCCGTGACCACCGCTCGGGTGGGTGCCGTTGCCGGCCCTGCGGGCCGGGTGCCGTGTTGGGCCACCACGCCGTCGGCGTCAAGCCCCTCGTTCCTCGGGGCCAAGCCTGACGGTTGACGCCGCCGTCGCCGGTGGCCCAGCGCCCGGAGGGCGAAGCCCGGCCACCCGGTCGGGCACGGCACGACGCCTCCGGGGTCGGGACGGTCGGGGAAGCCCAACCGGCCCCGGGGCGCCGTGTCACTCGCACACCACGGAGGCCCTCATGTCCACCACCGCACCCACCATCGACCCGACCCCCACGATCACGAGCATCGCCGAGCACGTCACGTTCACCGTCGAGGCCTGGCACGACCCGATCGTCGAAGCAGCCCCCGGTGCCGTGCGCACCGACACCGACGACGCGCTCGTCTGGTACACGCCCTCGATCGGAACCATCGGCATGGCGATGGCGCACCGCTTCGCCCGCCACGCCACCGACGGACCCAGCCTGTGGACGATCGAGGACATCGCGCTCACCTTCGGCATCGGCAACTCCGCCGCACGCGTCTGGCGCAGCCTCGACCGGCTCGACCGGTTCGGGATCACCCGCCGCACCGGTGACCGCATCGCCGTCCGGCTCTGGCTCGCCCCGCTCACCCAACGCCAGATCGCACAGCTCCCGCCCTACCTCGCCGCCGCCTACCCCGACCACCTCGCCCAGCGATGACCACCACCACCGCACCCGCCGGGCCGAGGTGGCGGATCCACGCCGCGTGCCGCGGCACCGACCCCGCCCTGTTCTACGACCCGCACCCCGCATCGGTCGCCGCCGCCAAGACCGTGTGCGACACCTGCCCGGTGCGCACCGCCTGCCGCGCCCACGCCGTCGACACCGCCGAGCCGTTCGGCGTGTGGGGCGGACTCGCCGCCGACGAACGACCCGCCCCACCACCCGACACCGCGCCGGCACCCGGCCCGGCACCCAAGATCAGCGACGACGAGCTCTACGACCTGTTCTACGACGCCGACCCCGACCAGGCCGCGCTCGACCAACTCCTCGAACACGTCTGGCTCCCCAACGCCACCGCCTACACCGCGCTGCAACGCGCCGTGCGCCTCGGCGTCGTGGAACACCGCGGCCGCAGTCTCTACCCCGTCCGCCACTGACACCCGACCCGGTCCCGCACCTCCACAGGTGCGGGACCGGCGCCGTGTGTGCCGTCACCGACGGGTCACCGGTCGCCTGGCTCGAGTGGGTGTGCCGTGGCGCCGGCCTGGTGGGCCGGCGGTGCCGTGCTGCCCGCCGCCCGCAGCCGTGTCAAGCCCCTCGTTCCTCGGGGCCAAGCCCTTCGGGTTGACACGGCCGCTTCCGGCGGCGGGCCAGACGCCCGGAGGGCGAAGCCGCCCACCCGACACCGGAAGGACACCCCGATGCACGCCAACGACCTGTTCGCCACCATCACCGCACAACTCATCGACGACATCGAAACCGGCGCCGCCGGAACCTGGCGCATGCCATGGCACCACCTCGCCGACGCAGGCACACCCACCAGCATCGACCACCGCCCCTACCGCGGCATGAACGCCGTCTGGCTCGCCATGGTCGCCGCCGCCCACGACTGGACCTCAGGCACCTTCGGCACCTACCGCGCCTGGCAACGCCACGGCGCCCAAGTCCGACGCGGCGAACGCGCCACCCAAGTCGTGCTCTGGAAGCCCACCAACCCCACCGACGCAGACACCAAGACCGACGACACCGACGACACGCCCGCCGGACGGCCTCGCCTCATCGCCCGCGCCTACGCCGTGTTCGCCGCCGAGCAATGCGACGGAGCCGACGACATCATCGCCCGCCGCAACCAGCAACGAACCGAACGCGACACCCCCGCCCGCATCGACGCCGCCGAGCAGTACCTCGCCGCCGTCGCCGCGACCGTCATCGAAGGCGGCAACCGCGCCTACTACCGGCCCGCCACCGACTCGATCCACCTCCCGACCCTCGCCCAGTTCGACACCGCCGCCCACTACTACGCCACCCGCGCCCACGAGACCATCCACTGGACCGGCCACGCCGACCGCCTCAACCGCGACCTCACCGGCCGATTCGGCGACGACGCCTACGCCGCCGAAGAACTCGTCGCCGAGCTCGGCGCTGCCATGTGGTGCGCACAGACCGGACTCACCACCATCACCCGAGCCGACCACGCCGCCTACCTCGCCGGATGGCTCCGCATCCTGCGCAGCGACGCACGCGCCCTCGTCACCGTCGCCAGCCGAGCCCAAGCCGCCGTCGACTGGCTCAACACCCACACCGGACACACCGCCACCGAAACCGTCGAGGAGGTCGCCGCATGAACCGCCCGCCCTACCGCCGCAGCGACGAGATCGCCGCCTACACCTACCAAGCCGACATCTACTGCCCCGCCTGCCTGATCGAAGGCCTGATCGCCGACGGCATCGCCGCCCCCGCCGCCCGCGACATGCCCACCGACGACGTCCTCGAGCAATGCGCCGGCGCCCTCGCCATCGACCGGGACGACGACACCACCTACGACACCAGCGAGTTCCCCAAGCCCGTGTTCCTCGACTGGCTCACCACCGACGACACCTGTACCCACTGTCACGAACCACTGTGACCCACCCGGTCGGCCGCCGAGGCTGCGGTTGGCCGGTGGTCGCCGGGTGTGCAGTGACCGCCCTCCGGGCGGGTGCCGGCACTGCCCGCTTACTCAAGGCCGCCTGATTCGCTCTCATGCACCGCCCACCTCGCCCAGGAGCCGTCTCGTGGCGAGTGTGTTGGGATGGTCTGGGCCGAGGATGCGGGTCTGGTCGGCGAGCAGATCGGTGAAGAGCTGTCGGGCCTCGTCAGCGTCGCCGACCTGCCCGGTCCACAGGGCGAGGTTGTACCTGGTGGCGAGTGTGTTCGGGTGGTCTGGGCCTAGACCCACCACAGCGAACTCGAGCGCAGTCCGAAGGGCGGCTAGCGCCTCTGAGGCGCGCCCAGCGCTTGCGAGCGCCCGACCGAGTCCGGATGCTGCGGTCAATCGCAGGCTGCCAGCGTCGAGCTGTGATGCGGCCGCCGTTGCTTCCGAGAAGGTGCCGATGGCGTCCTCGGTCCGCCCAGTAGTCAGCAGGTAAGTGCCGAGGTTGTTGAGTGAGGACGCGAGGTCGGGGAGGTAGGCGTTGGGGTTGGTGTCGGCGAGGTGTCGGCGGATGGCGACGGCTTCTTCGAGCACGGCGAGGGCGTCGTTGAGCCGGCCGGTGTCCATGAGGTTGCCGCCGAGGTTGTTGAGTGAGGACGCGAGGTCGGGGAGGTAGGCGTTGGGGTTGGTGTCGGCGAGGTGTCGGCGGATGGTGACGGCTTCTTCGAGCACGGCGAGGGCGTCGTTGAGCCGGCCGGTGTCCATGAGGTTGCCGCCGAGGTTGTTGAGTGAGGACGCGAGGTCGGGGAGGTAGGCGTTGGGGTTGGTGTCGGCGAGGTGTCGGCGGATGGCGACGGCTTCTTCGAGCACGGCGAGGGCGTCGTTGAGCCGGCCGGTGTCCATGAGGTTGCCGCCGAGGTTGTTGAGTGAGGACGCGAGGTCGGGGAGGTAGGCGTTGGGGTTGGTGTCGGCGAGGTGTCGGCGGATGGTGACGGCTTCTTCGAGCACGGCGAGGGCGTCTTGGCGGCGGCCGACTTCGCCTAGTGCGACAGCCAGGTTGTTGAGTGAGGACGCGAGGTCGGGGAGGTAGGCGTTGGGGTTGGTGTCGGCGAGGTGTCGGCGGATGGTGACGGCTTCTTCGAGCAGCGCGAGGGCGTCTTGGCGGCGGCCGACATCGCCTAGTGCGACAGCCAGGTTGTTGAGTGCCGACGCAAGTTCGGATGGTCTGTCCTGAGATCGGAGCCTGCGGACTTGCAGCTCGTGATCTTGAACTCTCGATTCGAAGGTACTCACGGCTCTCGCTCCAGTTCGCGTGTGACTTCGAATGACCGGATCTCAATCAGTGACTGAGCGACTTCACGATCGGAGGTCCTGAAAGTCGACTCGCGACCGTCAGGCCAGCGGTCGACGATTTCCAGCACAGCACCTTGGATGACTGTGCTGTTGAGCTCCTTACCTACCCAGCCGCGCCGCGTGCTCCGTTCGTCGATCACGAGGTTGGTCGGCCGTTGTGAATCGCCACCAGATGCGGGAAACAGGCGATGCCCAACGAGATAGCCGGCTGCCGTGGTGACGCCGACCGCGACCCATGCCCACCAGCTCGTCTTCAATTCGGTCGCAAGGTTGACCGCGACTGCTAGCGCTGTCGCCGTGATGGCGCCAAGGAGCCCATTCCACAACTGTCGTCGTTGAGCCCGGGCCACCTCGCGAGGATATTGCGGACCTCGCCGATGCAGGGGCACCACGTCGATCCCCCGGCGTCACCGGTCAACTCACTCGGCTAGCCCAGACGCCCCGCGTGCGGCAGGCGACTCGGGAATTTGGGCATCATACGTTCCTTGAGCAATCAGAGGGAAGGCTCACGATGACCGCACTTGATCGCTACGACTGGAACCGGCGAGGTCGACACCGGTTGCGAGCGCCGGCCGCCGTCGTGATCGACTTGCCGGTGCCGGCCGCCCTCGACGCCCACGTGTGGGTCGCGACGATCTGGCCCGACGATCTGACCGGCGGGTGGGCTCGAGCACTCTGGGAGCCCGAGCCATCGCGGCGTGGCTGGCGTCTCCCGATGGAGCTCGCCGCTGGCGACGTGATCGAGTTCGGTGCCGACACGCCAGCACGGCCGGTGCGGTGGTTCGGCATCATGGACTCCTACGAGCCTGACCGCTGGGCCACGATCCAAGGTCCGTACCCGACCCCGACCGACGCGTGGCACGACGCGCAGCGCCTCCTCGCGCTCGAACGATTCCTCCCCGCACTGCCAACCGAACCGCCCGAGAGCGTCGACGCCATGCGACCGGACCGGCCGCGAACGACGACACCGCCACCACCGACGCCCATAGACGAGTGCTGCGCACCCGCCGCCGTCCCGAGGACTCGTCCAGGCGATCGGGAGTGAACCCAGGTCCGACTCACAGATGATCACCGGGGACGGTGTGCACGAATTTCGGGAGTTTGGGAGTGACCTCGGGAGCGAGCCCGGGAGTGCGTGAGCGCACGCTGCCGTCCATGTTGAGCATCGCCAAGCTGCGAGTCGGGCAGGAGGCCTACACCCTCGCCGGCGTCGCCCAGAGTCTGGACGACTACTACACCGGCCGCGGCGAAGCCGACGGTCTCTGGGTCGGCGTCGGCGCCGAACGCCTCGGCCTCGACGGTCCGGTGTCGGCGGACGACCTCCGAGCGGTGCTCGCTGGCATCGCGCCAGGCACCGGTGGGCTGACCCCGAACGGCGAGACGTTGCGCACGCATCCGCGTCGGGTGCCAGGGTTCGACCTCACGTTCAAGGCGCCGAAGTCGGTGTCGGTGCTCTACGCCGTGACGGACGATCCGCGTGTCCAAGGGCAGATCATCGAAGCCGGTGAAGCCGCCGTCCGTCAGACGGTCGCGTGGTTGGAACGAGAAGCGATTCGAGTGCGCCGCGGGTCCGGTGACGCCGCCTACCTGAACGACCTCGCCGCCCGCGACCCGGCCGCAGCCGAGGCCGCCAAGGTCCGCGTCCTCCCCGGACGTGGCGTCGTGGCCGCCGTGTTCCGGCATCGCACCAGCCGCGCCGGCGACCCTCTCCTGCACTGGCACACCCTGGTCGCGAACCTCGTGGAAGGACCCGACGGCCGCTGGGGCGCCTTCGTGCATCCCGAGCTCTACCGATCGGTCCGCGCCGCAGGCGAGCTGTTCCAGACAGCGCTGCGCGACGAACTGACCGATCGCCTGGGCTTGCAATGGCGCCCCGGCCGCCATGTCCTCGAGGTCGCTGGCGTCCCGCAAAGCCTGTGCGAGGTCTTCTCGAAGCGGGCGGCCGAGATCGACGCCTGGCTGGAGGCCACTGGGACCCCGAATGACCCGCAGGGCCGGCAGGCAGCGGTGCTTGCGACACGACGCGGGAAGCCCGAGGTGGAGGGCGAACGGTTCGACGCCGCGTGGAAGGCGGCCGCGGTCGAGGCCGGTTGGGGTCCAGCGCAGGCCGAAGCGCTGTTGTCGGCTACCGCCGGGCGGACCGTCCCCTACGACGAGATCTGGCGACTCGTCGTCCGCGACCCGATCAGCGGCGCCGCCGTCGACCACACCGTCACCGCCGAGGACTGGATCGAGGACTTCGGCAGGACCCTCACCGACCACGACACCACCTTCACCCGCCCGCAACTTGTTGAAGCGGTCGCTGCCCGGATCGGTGAAGGGGCGCCGGTCGCCACCGTCGACCGGATCGTCGCCCGCGTGCTCGCCTCGCCACAGATCGTCCCGATCGCCGACGACAACACGCCCCGATGGACGACCACCGGCATGATCGACATCGAGCAACGGTTCCTCGCCGCCGTCCACGACACCCGCAACAGCCGCACCCCGGTGGACGGAGCGATGGTCGACCACGTCATCGGCGACGGCCCGATGCTGGGCGCTGACCAAGACCTCGCCGTCCGAACCATCACGACCTCGCCCGACGCGGTCACCGTGCTCGTCGGCCCCGCGGGCACCGGCAAGACCTTCACGCTCGACGCCGTTCGCCGAGTGTTCGAGGGCGCTGGCCAACAAGTGGTCGGCGTCGCCCCGTCCGCCCGAGCCGCCCACGAACTCGCAACCGACGCCCACATCCCATCGGCCACCATCCACCGTCAACTGGGCTCCTGGGACCGAGGACTCGACCTTCCCAGCGAACGCACCGTGCTCGTCGTCGACGAAGCCGCCATGGCCGGCATCCGCGAGCTCGAGCGGGTCACCCGCCCAGTGATCGCCGCAGGCGGACGTGTGGTGCTCGTCGGCGACCACCACCAGCTCCCCGAGATCACCGCTGGCGGGGGCTTCGCAGCACTCGCGACCGACACCGACGTCACCATCGCCGAGCTCACCACCAACCGTCGCCAACTCAATGACTGGGAACGCGACGCCCTCGCCGAACTCCGCGATGGGCACGTCGCCGCCGCCGTCAGCGCGTACCGGGACAACGATCGCATCGTCGTCGCCGACGACCGCGCCGACATGATCGCCACCGCAGTCGACCGGTGGCTCGACGCCCACCAAGCCGGAGCGGTGCCGGTACTCCTCGCCGGAACCAACGACGTCGTGGCCGCTCTCAACCACGCAGTACGCGATCGCCTACTCAGCGCTGGCGTCCTCACCGCTGGTGCTGACGGGCTCGCCGTGGGGGAGCGACTCGTCATGCGCATCAACGACTACCGAGCGCGGACCATCGACGGCGACGACACCGCAGTCCTCAACGGACAGACCGGGACCCTTCCGGCGATCGCCGACACCGGACTCGTCGTGCGTCTCGACCACGACGACACGCTCGTGCGGATCGACAACGACTACCTCGCAGCGGGCGGCATCGACTACGCCTACGCCACCACCGCCCACCGAGCCCAGGGCGGCACCTGGGACCTCGCGATCGCGGTCGGTCTCGACGGTCTCTACCGCGAAGCCGGCTACCTCGTGATGTCACGCGGCCGCCAGTCGAACTGGCTGGTCCTCACCCAACCCGAACTCGACAGCCTCGACCCCGACGTCGGCCGACACGACAGCCCCCTGCGCCTGCTCGTCGAAGAACCCGACACGATCGACGACCTCCTTCACGACCGGCTCAGCGCCTCCCGCCGCAAAGCACTCGCCACCACCCGGGACCCGCACGCGCCCGAGATCCACCGCAAGGCCACGACGCTCGACCTGCCGACATTGGAGCGGTGGGCCGCCTACGCACGAGTGGTCGAGGCACGAGCCACCCACCTCATCGGAGGCGATCCCGCTCACGCCAGCCAGAGGCTCGCTCGCCTGGATCACACCGCTCGCCACGTCGCCGTCGGCCACCGGGTCAAGGCTTGGGACAGGCGCAACATCGGCACCGTCACTTCGCTCGACGACAGCGTCGGCTCGGCCCAGGTTGAGTTCAAATCGGCGAAGGGCACGACGGCGGTTCGGACGTTGAACTGGGGCGACATCACCATCGTCGACCCGCCGCACCCGCGGCGACGTCAACTCGGCGAGAGCGCTGCGGCCACCGTCGAGCGCATCGCGGCCGACATCAGGGAGAGCCTCGACCGATGGCACGCTCACCTCTCCGCAGCGGGGGTGCAGCCCAACGATGCCCACGTGTACACCGAAGCGGCAACGCTCGCAGTCGATCGCGCCGCTGCGTCGATCCGCGCTGCGGAGCCTGCCTGGCTGGTTGCACTGCTCGGTACACGCCCGGTCGACAACCCGGCGGCGACGCAGGTCTGGGAGGACACGGTCCGTGAAGTGGCTGCGCATCGACTCCGTGCGGGCATCGTCGACCCCCAGGACCTGGGCGACGAGACCGTGTGGGCCGCGGTCTCAGCCACGGTCGCTTATGCACGAGCCTCGCTCGACGACATCACCGACCCCACGCTCACACCAGCGTTGCGAGCGCGAACGCCGGACGAGTTGCAGCAGCGCCAAGTCGAACTCGACGCGATCCTCGCAACCGCACCAGCAGACGTTCGAGGCCTCTTCCAGAAGATGAAGTCCATGGCCCCACTGCCGTTCGACGAGCTCGAGGATCTCCTGACGGACCTGACCTTGGCACATGACGAGCGCCAGCACTGGATCCTCCAACACTGGCCGCACGTCGTCGAAGCTGCGCAGATCGGTGTTATCGCCGATCAGACATCTCAGGACGACCAGCACGCATTCTTCGACGAGTCAGCACTCTGGCTACCGCAACTGTAGTTGCTCGGTTCAGAACACCCGAAGTGCGCACGGCGTTTCGGGTGTTCTGAACCGGCATGGGTACCCAGGGTCCTGCAGCCCCCATCCGCCTCAGACGCGCTTGTAGCCGAACCGGTACCCGCAGCTCTCGCAGAAGCTCGCAATGACGATGTTGCCAGCGCCACAAGATCGACAGAACTTGATGGTGGCCGAGCCTTCCGGAGAACGCGGGCGTACAGCCCTGCAGGCGTGGCAGAAGTAGTTGTTATACGACAGCTGACATCGCCAGCCGCAATAGACGCAGTGCCAGGCATGCGCCTCCACGTCGACTGACGAATCGATGAAGTACTCCCCACCGAGGTCGCGAACCAACTGTTGGAAGGCCTCTCTGTATTGCTCACTATTTGTGAAGTCGCAGTAGACGCGGTGTCGGAGGAAGCCGGGAAGTGCGCAGTCGTCCACCTTGAGCGGGAGGACACGGATCCGCTTGCCGTTGATCTGATCTGTCAAGGCCATGTGCAACTCCTCGCGTACCCATGCGGAGGCAACTGAGTTGTGAGACAAGACGACGGCAAGGAAGTCCGACGAGTCGATGCCATCTTGGATGCGCTCGATGAGAGAGTCGCCGACCGCCATCTCGACCTCGTCGATCCAGACGTGGAGGTTGGCTTGAACCAGGTCTGTAGCCAGCCGACGCACGAACGGCTTGTCCTTGTGGTTGTGGGATAGGAATACGCGGCTCACTTGTCACCTCGATTGCTCACCCGAAGCTAGCTCGGGAGACGCTCGGACACGGGACGACTGAGGCTGGGTCGTCCGATCGGTCTGGGGTGGAGCGCCGTCGTGTCGCCCGATCGACTGCACAGTTCGGTCAGCGGGCCGGCCGTGGAACGCTCGCAGAATGCCCCTGCGAAGCGCAGCGCCTTCCTGTTCGCTCGGAGCGGGCAGCCTGGCTCAGACGACGTGAGCGCCGCGCGTCGGCAACGGAACGTCGTCCTCGATCCTATGGGGCGTTCACTCCGCGCCGAATCGAGGTGGCGGGTAGGTTCTCCGGGGCGTTGGGTGGGGCCAGTGGCAGCCGCTGTTGTACCTGTAGGCCATGACCAGAACCCACATGCGGACCGCACGCTGCAGCGCCTGGTGGTCAGCGGGCGGCGCCATCAGCACGCCACCGAAGTCCCCGGCTGGTGAACCGTCGTCGGCGGTCGTTGTCGCGCTCCAGTCGATGGCCTCGGCGAGTGCATCCCAGACGGTGAAGCCTGGGCGGTAGCCGCGTCGGAGGTGGTCGACTGCGGAGACGAGGTCGAGGAGCCAAGTGCCGCCCTCGTCGAGGGGCTCTGATCCGTTCGTGTCCGAGTCGGAGGCGAAGAGGTCGTTCATTGCGCCGGCTCCAGTCCCGCTGAGTCGATGTTGAGCATGAGCGCGTCGAGGCTGCGGATCGGGTCGTCGACGGACGTGACGCCGGCCGGAGGGAGCCGGTCGAGCAGCGCTGCGGTGTCGATGTCGACGGCGGACCTGATGGGCGTGACGTTGCCCGGCGCTGGGGGACGGAGCCACGACTGCACGGTCGAGGAATCGATCCCTGCGCCGCTGGCCGTCGCTGCGACGGTCTCGGTGTCACCGTCGCAGCGGATGTTGAGGACGTCGAGGACGGTGTGGTCATTGACCCTTGTCGCAAGTGCGGCGGCAGTGTCGGCGGGCGAGAGGCCGGCCGCTTCCGAGACGGCCGCGAGCTGGTCGGGGTGTGCGTGGCGACTGGCGGCGATGGCGAGCGCTTCGTCGGGCTCGACGATCGTGAGGAGCCCGGTCGTGAACGCGTCCGGCGTGGGCGTGTGGGCAACGAGGTGGTCGACGATCGAGGTCGTGGGATGTCCTGCTGTGGCCATCGATCCAGCGGCGAGTTCCCACAGATGTGGATCGTCGGGGAGGGTGCGGAGGACGTCTCGTGGGCGGACGGCCATGATCTCGGTTGCCGTGCAGCCGGCGGTGCGCATCTCCGTGGCGGTGGCGTCGAGAAGTTCTGCCGCAAGCGTGTTCGGGAGGTCCCAGCGTTCGTGCAGCACGCGGATCCCGTCAGGGATGGGGACGCCGGCGGCTGGGAGAAGCGTTGCCGCGGTTGCGGCGTCGACTCCGTCGGCGGCGAGGACGGCAACGGTCGTGGCGGGGCTGAACCCTGCGGCGCCGAGGAGTTCGACGAGTTCGGCAGGGTCGGCGTCGATGATGCGCGCGGTGTCGGTGTCGGTGAGGCGGCCGCTGATGAGGTGAGCGAGGTCGGCTCGGTTGTAGAGGCCGTCATCGGCGAAGGCCGCGAGGCTGCGGTCGGAGGTGGCCGGGTCGGCGATCATCGCCATGCGGGCGACGCGGCGTCCGGCGAGCTCGGCTTGGTCGCGTGCGTCTTGCTGGGTGGGTTGGAGCGGGAGGAGCTCGATGCCGTCGGTGGACGGTGTCTGGAGTGCGGGTTGCCAGCGGCCGCCGGGGGCGGGCAGGACGTAGAGGGTGATGTCGTTCGTGAGGTGCCACAGCTCGGCTGCGACAGGGCGTCCGGCTCGTGGCATCTGTTCCCATCCTTCGACGGCACCTGCGGGGGAGGGGCCGGTGTCGACGGTCGGTGCGGTCAGCGCGGGGTATCGGTCGCGGACAGCTGCGACGGCTTCGGCGCGGGCGTCGTTGAGGGTGCGGGCGCTTCCGGTGACGAGGAGACCGTTGCCTGTCCTGGCGGCGATGTCCTCGAGGCGCCAGGTCGCGCCGTCGCCGGTCTCGACAGCGGCGAGGTATGCGGTCTTGTTGAGGCGAAGGAATGCTCCGCTGCCCGATGCGTGCTCGCCGCGGGCTGACCATTCGGCGGCGGTGTAGGGGCCGACGGTGACCCATCTGCCGATGGGGAGTTGTTCGAGCGACGCAGCCGGGAGACGGTGGCGGCGCCCGGCTGAAACGACTCGGTCGTCGACAATCTCCATGCGCGGCAGTGGCGATGCGGTGAGGTCGACGCCGACCGTCACCCCGAGCCCTGCGGTGAGCTTGCGTGCCGGTTCGAGCACATCCTGGAGTCGCTCCCATCGCTCTCGTGAGTCCAGTGCCGCCGGGTCGAACCTCGGCGCAGTTTCGGTTGGTGCGTGGCCGACCCGATCGAGCACGAGCCACGCGGCTTGGCCGGCGAGGGTCTCGTCGAGGGCGGGCCGCTTGTGCGATCGCCGGAGTCGCATGGCGGCATCGCTCAAGAGTCGCGTCGGGTCGTTCGTGCGAGGGAGCGGTCCGCGGATGGTTGCACCGGCGACCTTCCGGACCGCAGCAGCGATATCTCTCTGCCCGCCTGGCCCGCGAAGGTGCTCGGGAAGCTCGATCGCGCTGAGGGCGCCGGGCGCTGGACGGCGGGCGAGTTGGGCGGTCTCGAACACTGGCCGCCACTCCCACCGTTCGACGGCTGCCCGGGTGGGTCGGTGGCCGCCGAGGTAGGGGTCGGGTTCGGTTCCGCCTGTGGTGATCGGGACCCGAACCGGGTAGCCGTGCTCCCCGGCGCGAATGGCGCAGCCCCGGCCTTCGGTCGTCGACGGCACGAGCCGCCACGTCTCTGGACCGGCCACCGGACCGTCGACGCCGTAGGAGGCGAGCAACACCTGATTGCGAGCCGAGTAGTCGAGCCACGAACGCGTGCCGATGAGCGCGTCCTCCCACTGCTCGGGCGACGTGAGCGACGTTGCCGCCCACCGGTCGAGGTGAGCGGTCATCGCCTGGAGGGTCGGGAACTCGATGCGCTGGCCGTTGTTCGCCATGCGCTGATCCTGCGCAGCGCAACTCCCGGCGTTACTCCCGGACCTACTCCCGACCAAGCTCCCGATTCGTGCTCTACCTGGAGATTCGCGCCTCAGCGCGCAGAATCCGGAGGACATGCGGGGTCGCATCGCACGATCTCCCGCTCGCCGACTCGCTCGACCCGGCCGGTGCCCACGGGCAGCCGGGCGGCGCAACGGTCGCAGAACGCAGCGACCCGATTCCGGTCACGACCGCCGTGATCAGGCTCCCGCGGTCGGTCGAGCGGGAGCCGCCCTTGCCCCGGCGCTGATGATCGGGTCGCCGGTCGCGAGTGTGGAACTTGGTGCGCAGGTGCGGCGGCCCGGGGCCCTGGGAGGTGACTGACCGATTCCTCCCACACGGCCGGGTCGAGCACGGGGGCGACGGGTCCTCGTGGTCCCTCTCGCGTCGGGCAGGTCCCGGTGGAGGGCGGGCCGACGGATTTGCCGTCGGGACCCTTGGGCACGAGGGCGGCCAGCGCCTTGTCCTCCCACCAGCGAACCGCCCGCAGGTGGATCGGCGGCAGGGTGCCGTGCAAGAGGACGGCCTCTTGGCGACGCATCTGGCGGATCACGTGCGCCGGCAGCAGGTCCTCACGTTGGAGATGCTCCGACACCGTCCGTCGGCCGCCGCCCGTGTCAGCGGACCAGCCGCGCTGGGCGACGTGCTCGGTTCCGGCGACCTTCGAGACGTATTCGAGCGTGGCGAGGTCATCGGTCCCGTTGAAGATCACCTTCGAGCGGTGACCGCCGAGGACCGCATCGGCGAGCGATCCATATCGGTGATTGATCTGGGCGCGTGACTGCCAACCGGTGACGAACATGCCGCCCAGGCCGGCGATCGTCGACACCTCCTCGGGCAGCCAGCGCAGCTCCAGCTGTCCGGCCTCGTCGATGACGATCAGCAGCGGCTTGGTCAGACGGCGGCCGGCGATGTCCCAGGCGTGGATCTGCTCGCGGAGATCACCGAGCAGCCCGCCGAGTACCGGGGCGAGGCGGGCGAACTCGGTGGCTGGTGCGGTGAGGTACAACGTGTTCGCCCGACCGTCGTCGCCTTCCATCAGCCAGTCCAGGTCGACGTACCTCGGGGTGCGGTCCCAGAGCTCGTCTGACCAGTAGGCATCACGCGGATCGAGCGACGCTGAGTGGGCGACCGACGGCTCGGTCCACGCGTCGAACGCCAGTCGAGCCGTTGCGTAGATGCTCGCCCGGATTCGCGGGTCCTCCTGCTCGAACGCCATCAGCTTCGTGACGGCGTCCTTCGCGAGAAGGCGGATCTCGAGCGGCTGGTCGGCAGCCAGTCCGGTCCGAACGAGGTCGTTCACGGTCGGGTCGGTGATGCCGACGTGCATGTACGCCCACGAGGCGAGCCGGCTGATCGTCAACGGCTCACGGTCACTGCCCTGATCGCCGGGAAGGAGCTGGGACAAGCCGGCGAGGCACATGTAGGCGGAGGTGAGCGTCTCGCCGTGGGTGGCCCAGAAGTCCCCGCCGGTTACTCCCTGCCGGGGGATCGCTGAGGCGAGCGCTCGTCCGGCGCGCAGCGCGCCCGATGTCGTGGTCACCTCTCGCAGCGGCGTCCAGCGGGCCGTCGGCAGCCCGGTGACGCCACCCGGATCGAACACAGCCAACTCGCCTCGGGCTGAGCGGGCCGCAGCGGTCGAGTCGTACAAGTCCCGCTTCACCGACAACGCAACGACCGGGCCGTCCCATCCGATGATCCCAGCAGACGCCAACACCGTCTTGCCCGCCCGCGTCGGACCGATCAACGCCACCGACCCACGATCACCCTGAATCGCAGCCCCACGGCGACCGCGCAGCGGATGCCGCTCGCGGTCCTCGGTCGCCAACAGCGGACCCCGCCGCGACAACCGCCCGAGCAAGAGCCGCCCCGTTGGCGGCACCGACGACGACACCACGAGCGGCGCCACATCCCGCCGCCGAGCGAGGCGCGCCTCGGCGGGAACACCAAGGCGAACCCTCGACGGTGCCGACCACCGCCGCCACAGCCAGTAGACGCCGGCCGCCAGGCCGACAACGGCAGCGAACACCACGGCCGTGCACGCCCAGTAGAAGACTGGGCCCGGCAGCCCTTCCGCCGCATCACCCCAGGCCGCTGTCGGGTCGCCCGGTGACGATGCCAACGGTCCCATGGCGCCAATGGTGTCGCCCACGCCTCCCGAGACCGTGCCGCCCACGAGGAGCGCAGCGAGCCACGCGCCGCCCCACACGATCGCCGCTGAGCCCAGCACGATCCCGCCGAGCACGACGAGGACCACATCGCCGCCACCACCACCGGCCCCGGTCCGGTTCATGGGCTGACTCACGCCCGCCCGCCCAGTCGGCATCGGGAGTCAAGAGGGCAGATCGGGACCTTGACCGGGAGCGACACCGGGACCTTCTCCGGGACCTCCATTTCGGATCCTCCATGCACCGCAACCAACGCAAGGAGACTCCCATGAACCTCTTCAGGCAAATCGAGGCCGACTACCGGCGCATCGCCCGCGACGGCCTCCCCGACCAGTGGCGCATCGACGCTGCCACCCTCGACGACGCAGTCGAAGCCATCCGTGATCATCGACAGAACCAGGAACGCTCCGACGACCTCACCCGACGCCTCGCAACGATCGCCAGAACCGATCAGCGAGCCGCTGTGGTCGTGCTCCACGCGCTCGCACCGCTCCTCGGGGCGCGCGTCGGGCGGGCGGTCACCGCCGAGTACCGGACCGACGCGCTCACCGAGCTCGCCATGGTCATACTCGACTCGCCCCTCGACGGACCGCGCCTCGCCCACCGACTCGTCAACCGCGCCCACACCCGCGTCTACAAGGCCGCCCGCAGAGTCGAACGACGTGGCGTCGTGCACGTCGTAGAGATCGCCCCTGTCGATCCGATGCGGATGGCCGCAAGCATCGGGACCTGCACGCCGGACATCGCCGACGGGGTCACCGACCGGTTGGCGCTTGCCCGGTTCAACGACGCCGTTGTAGCGGCAGTCGATAACGGAAGCCTGTCCGCAACCGTGTGGGCCGCATTCCGGGATCATCGCCTGCGCCGCGCCATCGATCCCTCGGGGCCGACATCGACAGGCGTGCAGCGCAAGCTGGCTTCGAGAGCCGCGTGGCGGGTCCAGCCGCTCGTTGATCAGTACCTGCACGCAGCATGACGCACCCATGCGCCCCGCCAGACGCGACACATCGACGCCGCATTGGTTGCTACCGCCGGCTTGCGAATTCGGGCCCTGGCGGTCTTAGTACTCATCGCTGCTCGGGAGTGCTACTTGATGGCCCTCCGCAAGGCGTCGGCGTAGCGGTGACCCATCTTGGCGAAGTCGGGCAAGTCCTCGATCGAACGTGCGTCTAGCCAAGGCTCGCAATCGATGACCCGCCGCACGAGCGCAGTGACTTTGTCGGATTCAGGCGGCGGTGTTGACACAAGGGTGTCGCTGCCGAAAATGGTCTGGAGAGCCGACGACACCGCAATGACCGTACGGCGGCTACCCAGCAGAAGGAAAGGCGGGTCCGCCGGGATGTAGGTGTCGTAGAACCAGACAAGTAGCCCAGCTAGGGCAGAATCCGCCCGGTCTTCGCCAATAGAGAACGGTTGGCAACGAGGTGCCAGACCCTCGGCGGCGAGTCCATCGATCCAGAGGCGGCGTGGGACATCGGCCATTCGGACCGCGTTCGTGGTGGACGTCAGTTTGGCCGTCCAGTACTCGGACCAGTTCGGGAACCAGCCGCAGGCCTCGCTAACGCTTGCCAAGACCCCGTGACGACTCGGAAGTGCCGCAAGGGCATCGAGCTGGTTCTGTGAGGATAGGACGGCCAGAATGCCCGCCCGCTCGCCCGTCGAAGTCTCGAGGTCAGCTCGAACGCCGATTACAACACCATCAGTTGCCGCAGCGCGGAGTAGCGCAGCGCTCGCCTCACCGACCTCGTACTGCTTGAGCAGCGTCCTGACGGGACGCACGACGACGAGGATGCTCGAGTCGTCGGCGCTGCCCTGGACGAGACTGTCTACCCCGACCGATCTGCCCTCTCCCGTCGCCGGCAGATCGCCCAGGTGAACTGCAACCAAGTTCATCCGCTCGTGGATGATTACGCGCTCGCCGTCCGAGAGCGTGAAGGGCCAGAACCGATCGCTTCCGCTGAGCTCGGGTCGAAAGTGGATCGGCTCGGCCAACGGAGCTGGGTTGTCCTCGAGCCATTGGTGAAGGGCGGGGTCGCTCTTGTGGCCGTCGAATGCGTACGTGGGAAAGCCACCACCCACAAGCACTTCGGCGAACGCTTCGTAGTAGGCACTTGCAACCGCAACGAATGTCGCGTGGAGGCGGGGCACGTCGAGCTGCGCGTTTCGCATCTCGTACCTTCTCCAGTTGTCGGGCAAAGCCACATCAACGGTTGCCGGGTCGAGCTTTGCGCGCAGGATGTGGTTCATCCGAACGTCGGGTCGGAACTCCTCGGAGATCTCGTCAGCTGTCAGGTCGGAAAGGTCATGAGCCGCAAGCAAAGCTCCGACCGGCGGCTGCATCGCCGCCCAACAGGCCGTCATCATGGCCGTGTGGGCCGCGAAACTGCCATCGAGCAGACTCCCAGCGAGTTCACGGCCGGCGGAGAAGAGTGGGCGGTAAGTGGGATATGAGGCAAGAGCGGTGTCGAAGGGCGCCCTTGACCGCCAGACGCCAGTCGTCGTCGCAAAGATCTCGTGCGTGTTGCGACACAGCCCGACCAGCCCGACGAGCTGCTCCTCGGCATCGCTGGTCGCATCAACGATCAGGTGACTGCCGACGGCCCTGAGGACCAAACCGAATCCCGTGACGTAGTTCAGCTCAAGGTGAGCGGACTCATGATCCGCGACCATCTCGCCGTCCCCGCCGGGCGAGTCAAGGCCAATCCGGACCTCGGTGCCGCCACCGGGCAAGTGGCTGCCGGACGCCCCAACCGGACGGGACATCCGCAGGCTGGAGAGCAGATCGTCGTCGCGAAGCAACAGCGCGCCTATCGTTTGAATCGCAGAACGATCGACGCCTCGGCGCTGCCCTTAGCCACAAACCAGACCCCGCCCTCGGCCCCGAGCGTCAGCGAGATCTCAACCTCGCTGAGACCAAGGGGTCCGGCCTTTGCGCCATCCAGCACCGGAGCGATGGCGTCGGAGATGGTCTTCAGTTGTCGAGCGACATGCGATGGATCGACCGTCGGTGGGGAGCCGAGCGCAAGACTCGCGCTAGGCGACAGGTCGGCGACGGGAAATAGCTCAGGTTCATCGGACATCGGCAGAGCGTAGTTTGACGATCCAAGGTCGCGAGAACGAGCTCACCTAGCCAGGCGACCACCCCAAGTCTGCTCTCGCGACCGCCGCCGGTTGCTGAAGTGCAGCGCTCAACTCGCTGCCCCAACGCCCGTTCAATAGTGCCCAAGCGTTGAGGTCGAGGCCGTCGGGCGGCTCCACGATCTCGAGAGTCTGTCCACGGGTGGCATGCAGGTCGCATAGCCGCTCGCCCCAAGCACGGCCGGCTGGATCCGCGTCGACGATCGCGATGAGTTGTCGCCCGGTGCTTGCGGCATGACGCGCAAGGACGTCCGCCACCCGGTCGTCGGGCGCCTGCGATCCGAGGATGCCGACAGCGGCGTAGCCGGCGCCAGCGGCGGTGAGTGCGTCGGGGATGCCTTCGGTGACGAGTAGCACGCCTGGGGTGGTGCGGTCGTCGGCCGTGCGGGTCCAGGCCAGGCGTGGGTTCGATCCGAGGCTGCCTGCGGGGTTGTCGTACTTGTCGGAGCCGATCGGATCGAGGTAGCGGGCTTGGACGTATTGGACGTGGCCGTCGGGGTCGAGCGCAGGGAAGGTGGCGGCGAGCGAGTGGCCGTGGGGGAGGCCGCGCTGGCGCGACATCATTGATCGGCCGGGGTCGGCGCCGACGTGGTTGGCCCGGAGAAGGTCATCGTCGAAGCCGCGGGCGTGGAGCCAGTCGCGCACGGGCGCGCCGGTGTGTCCCCACAGGATCTTCTCGCAGGCGTGCACGTAGCGGACCACGGCTGGGTCGAGCGGGACCACGTTCGGCCGGGCTCGTTGTGGTTTGCGTCGTGCCGGCGGGAGGGGCTGATCGGGGATCATCCCGGCGCGGTTGGCGAGCCATGCGATGGCGTCAGCGCGGGTGGTGCGTTGAGTCGCGACGATCAGGTCGATGGCGTCGCCGCGATGGGTGTGGTCTCCCGACCAGCAACGCCATCGCTCGTGTCCCCGGTGGTCTGTGTGCAGGGTGACCGAGGCGTGTTGGTCGTCGTGGTCTGGCATCGGGCAGTGCCAGCGGCGACCGCGGATGTTGTGGGTGGCGGGCGTTGCGAGCTCGTCGAGGAGCTGAGCGAGGTCGGTGCGTGCCAGCACATCAGCGATCTCCCACCGGGGCTGCCGAGTGCGCTCGCCCGTGCCCATGGCGCTAGGCCGACATCGACCGATCGGTGTCGCACACCTGCCGTTCGGCGTCGGTGAGGACGGTGTGAACAACTGCGCCGCGGCGTTGGAGACGCCACAGCGCTCGACCCCGCACCATGGTGGCCACCCAGTCGCGTTCGCGTTCGGAGAGCCCGAACAGTTCGGCGGCGGTGTTCACCTGGTCGGGCGGTTGGTGGAAGATGATCCGGGTCTGGACGTCGGAGAGAAGTCCGGCGGAGATCTTGGCGGTGGCGGTGCCGTCGTCGGACTGTGCAGTGAGGTCGGCTGGTCGGTGGCAGATCAGCCAGGTGGACACGCCGAAGGTGCGAGACAGCTTGATCGCGGCTTGGAAGTGCCGGGCGCCGTGACGTACGGCGGCCCACGCTTCGTCGATGACCTGAAGAACTCGTCGCGGTGAGTCGCGCTGCAGCGTCGCTGAGAGCCATGACGTGGCTGCGAGCATCACGAGCGGGAGTGCTTCGTCGTCGCCCCACACCGCTGAAAGATCGATGACGAACCCGGGACCGTTGTCCCAGTCGATGTTCACGGTGGTGGGACCGTCGAACATGCCGGCGAGCGTCCGTGAGAGCAGTTTGTCGACGGCGAAGATCACCGGCGTCGCTGCGTGTGTGAGTTCGAGCGGTGTCCGTCGTGAGAGCGCCACCAGTTCCTCCGCGGGGTTCGCGAGTGTCGCGGCGACGTCGACGAACGTGAACGGCCGCTCTTGACGCGCGAGGGTCGTGATTGTCCACCCGAGCACGGCGTCTTCGATTGGGTCGAGGCCCCGACCGAGCACACCGGCGACGAGAGCGGTCGCCAACGACTGCCGCCGCACGGTCTCGGTGGGGTCGCCGCGTGCGTCGAGCGGGTTGAGCCGGTCGGTGCCGCCTGGCCGCAACCTGATGACGGGCAACCCGTGCGCGGCAGCGAAGGGCCCGTACTCGCCTTTGGGGTCGAGGATCGTGACCTGTCGCTTCGACCCGTACACGGCGAGTTCGCGGCCGAGCATCGCTTTCACCAGTGCTGACTTGCCGAAGCCGAGATCGCCGACGATCGCGACGTTGGGGTTGGTGAGATGCGTCGGGTACAGCTCGAAGGGGTCGTAGAAGAACCCGCTCCCGCCGCCGGTGACGTTGACCCCGATGTATGGCCCTCGCTCGCCGAACCCGGTGTCGGTGTGGCACGGGTACACCGATGACAGGTGTGCCATCGTCGCCCGGTGGCGTTCGATTCGTAGCCCGGGTGCTCGGCGCCAACCGGGCCGGCCATCGTCGGGCAGGTGGTCGCTGGTCGTGCTCATGGCGTGAATCCGGGAGCAAGGGCTCGGCCGAGCGGGAGCGATGCCACCCAGCCCTGGTCGTGGCGGGCGTCGAGCGGTCGGAGATCGAGCAGGCATTGGGCTGCTGCCTGCTCGAGGACGGTGCAGTCGTCGTCGAGGTCGTCGAGCGTCGGGGCGGTGACGTTCACGAGTCCGACGAAGCGGAACTCGGCGTGTCCTTCGGACAGTTCGTGCTCGCGGCGTTCGGCATCAGCGAGCCGCTTGCGTTCGCGTGCGTTGACTCGGAAGCCTTTGCGTTCCTTGAGGTCGCTGTCGGCTTCGCGGGCCATGACCTCGCGGTCGGCGGCACGAGCGGCGCGGCCCATCGGCACGGGCTCCATCACGACGCTGACGGTGCGGACGCAGTGGGTGTCGGCGAGCAGTCGCGATAGCCAGTCGGCCGGTACGGGCAGTTGGGGCCATCCAGCGACTCGATAGCTGCGGTGGAACGCGTCGTCGACGTGCACGTGGCGCCAGTCGGGTTCGACGACCATCGGTCCCCACTCGAACGCCCCTCGCCGTGCCGCTGCCGCAAGAGAGCGCGTGAGCGCCAGCACTTGAGCTGCGCGGTCGGGTGCGCTGCGGACCCGGGTCGCGCTGGAGAGTTCCAATGCCGACATCGGAGGGTCGACGTCGAGGCCTCGCTGCTTCGAGCCGTGACGCCAGCTGACGCGACTCGTCGAAGAGCGCGTCGACGGCGGCGCCGAGCGGGGACTTCATCGACCGTCGCGAGCGGACGCGCCGCAAGTCGATCGTCACGGCGACGAGCACCTCGTGGGCGATCGTCGCCGGCGCTTGCTCGTCGACGAGCGCCAGGTAGTCGGCCACTGCGGGGTCGTGGCGTCGCTGGTCGATCCCGACGGCGTCGAGGAACGCACGGTGGGTGTCGCTGGTGACGGGGTGGCTCCACTCGTGCCACACCACGTGACGCACCGGGGACTGCTCACGAGCGAGCGGTGAGAGCGCAGCTCCCCAGGCACCGAGCATCGCGTCCTGCTCGACCGCTCCCGCCAACGGGAACCCGTAGCCGCGCACCCGAAGCACAGCGGTCACCGTGCCAGCCGCCTTGTCTCGGATGACCCCGAGCGGACGGTCGGATGGCTCGAGGAGCTCGAGCCCGTGAAGCGCATCGGGTAGCGCATGGTTGGTGTTGTCGCCGACGAGTGATGGTCGGACCCAACGCCCGCGACGGATCGCCCGCCGCCCGTAGAGCCGGGCACCAGGCACGAGCGTTTCGGCGACGGGGGCGCCACGCCACCGCCCGAAGGCCAGGACCGAACCGACTGCCGGACCGATGAGACCGATCAGAGGGTGCAACGGCGTCTGGAGCGTGACGGCGAGGACGACGGCACCGACGATCATCGGGACCGCTTGCCGTGCGCTGAGTCCCAGAAGCAGCCCTGGCCGATTCGAGTCGGCGAACCGGTACGCCCGTGCCTCACTCATCGTTGTCATCTCCGGACGCTGAATCGTCCGCCGCCACGCCTGCCGAACGAGGCGGCTGCCGCCGCTCGCGTGTCGGTGGCAGCGTCGGCGTCGACGCCCGAGTCGAGCGCGCAGCACCACCGCCTTCAGCGCTCGACGAGGTACTCGGGCCTCGAACTCGATCCCGCCGAGGTCGAGGCCTGCGAGCCAGACGAAGCGGACCCGGTCGACGATGGATTGCTGCCGGACGCGGCTCCCGTGAGACCGGGGATCGCTCCCCGCTGTGCCGACGAACCGGCTGCCCCCCGAGCACCGGCCTGACCGGCAACGCCCTTGGTCGCTGCGGACCCTGCGGCGGACGCTCCGAGGCTCTTGACCATCAGCGCCGTATGGGCAGCCGTCGTCGCGCCGCGGGTCCAGCCGCCAGCGACGCCTGCGCCGATGATCGCTCCCTCGACGGTCGGCATCAGCTTGTAGAGCACCAGCGGCGACACTGCGCCGATCAGGAAGCACACGAACCCCGACATGAGCGTTCCGACCGCGGCTGCGCCGTCGTTGATGACCGACGTGCTGTCGGGGTCGCCGGATGGGTGTGCGATCAGGTTCACCGCGACGACGAGGCTGACGACGATCGCCAGCTTCGACACGATCAGCGCAACGGTGAGGTGGATCAGCTTGCGGGCCGTGCCACGGAACAGCGGCAGCACGTTCGCCGACCACACCAGCGGTGCCAACGCTGCGGCGAGGTAGATCAGCGACGACCGCATCATCAGCGACACGACCAGGCCGATGAGCCCGACGAATCCGACGAGCAGACACAGCGGCCCGACGAACGTCGTGGCGAGCGGTCCGGTCGTGGTCGCAACCACGACGATCCCTTCGATCATGCTGACGAGGTCGGCTCGGCCCGACTGCCAGACCATGGCGGAGGCTTCGTCCACGAGACCCAACAGGAGGTCGATCACTGTCACCGTCAGGGCTGACGCCACGATCGACCAGATGCCCTGGCGGATGGCGTCGAGGATCTGCTCGGGACGGCCAGCGAGTGCCGCTTGGATGCCGGAGGCGAGCATCATCGCCACCGTGACGGCGAGGGCGAGCACGCCCAACTGCACGGCGAGGTCGTTGGCGAACCAGCCGGCCGTGACCCGTGGCGTTGTCCCCGAGTCGAGCACGGACCACACCCACTCGACCAGCAGCGCCAAGCCGTTGGCGAGCCAGGTGTAGATGCCGGTCACGACCTTGTCCCATGCCCAGCCGACCGCTTCTCCGATGGCGTTGAGGCCGAACCCGAACAGGTCGCCGAGACCGCCGATGACCCAATCGAACATGTCACGCACCTCCCACGGGTGGCCACGCCGTGACCTCACGCAACTCGGCGAGCGACGCGACCGGGGCGTTGGTGGCGAGCGCCGGCGTCGGGCCCGGGCGGACCGTCCATCCGTCGACTTTCCAGTCGCCGTCCTCCCACACCAACTCGACGGTCACCGTCCGCCACAGCTGCCTCGGCGATCCCATGCGGTCTCCTCCGGCGACGAGCAGCGCCCACACCTGCACCGTCGCCGCGTCGGCCGATGCCGACTCGACGAACGCGGTGAGCGGGAGCTCCTGGAGCAGCAGCTGCGCAGACGTGAGACCTTCGCCTGCCAGGTCGTCGATGAAGGCGTCGAGCTGGGCGGCCGACAAGTCCGCAAGCGTCGGGCCGTAGCGGCGCGAAGCCAAGACCCGGATCATGTCGGACCGTGTGATGAAACCCGCTCGGGCGAGGTCCCCGGTCAGCGACACAGCCGACACCGCTGCAGAGCGGGCACCTGTGGCGTCGCGACTCCACCCGATCGGCACGCCGAGCCGTTCGGTGCGCGGACCGGTCGCCGGGCGCACCTCATCCGGCGCGACGGCCGGGGTTGAACTCGGCGGCGCCGCCTCAGGGCCCGCAGCAGTGCACGTGCGGAGACCAACAGCCGCCGCAGCGACGAGCACCACAGCGCTCACAACCATCACGCGTCGCATGTCAGCTCGCGTTGTAGACGGTCGTCGCGATCGTGTGAGCGAGCCCGGCGAGCATCGCCGCACCGATCCCGCCGAGCACCCACTTCCGACCGGCCGAGCTCGCGCTGTACGACGAGCCGAAGTGGCCCACGCCCGTCGCGATCCCGCCGATCAGCAGCCCGGCGACCGCAGCGGCGATGCTCGCGTACTTCAACCAACCGAGCACCTGAGTGATCAGGGCTCCGCCTGGAAGCGAACTGTCCGGGGCCGGATCGGGCACCTGCGCCCACACGGGCGACGCGCCCATCAGTACTCCGCTGGCGACGAGCATCAGCCCGACCGACAGACGCGCTCGATGCCTCACCGGCATGGCACACCTCCTTGGTGTCTGCGACACACCGCTGCTCGGGGTGTCGATCACCGGTGAACCCACCCACGTCGGCGGCAGATCGCGACACCCGGACGACATCGAGACGACCGGCACGTCGACTGTCACGAACCGGTCGCCCCGAGGGTGCGACAGAGGAGATGAAGCTCCTCGCTCTCCCGATCGTCGGACTCGTGCTCGCGCTTGTCGCATTCCCCGTCGTCTTCGCGACGGGCGACAACCCCGGCATCGGATGCGCGGCCGGCGGTGACGTCGCACCGATCCTCGCAACGATCCGAACGCTCGAGTCCGGCGGTGACTACACCGCGCGCGCCGCCGGGTCGAGCGCCTCCGGCGCCTACCAGTTCATCGACTCCACCTGGGCCAACTACGGCGGCTACGCACAGGCATGGCAGGCACCACCAGCGGTGCAGGACGCGAAGGCCGCCGAGAACGTCCGCCGCGTCCTCGACGCCAACGACGGCGACGTCAGCGCCGTGCCCGTCGTCTGGTACATCGGCCACCTCCCAGGCCCGACATCGCCAACGTGGGACCAGGTGCCCGTGCCATCGGCCGGCAACGTCCTCACACCTCGCCAGTACCAACAGCGATGGCTCGCCGAGTACGACCGGCAACTCACCGGCGGCGACGGCACCACCTCAGCAGCGTCATGCGCTCCAGGCGAAGCGATCATCCCGTTCGCCGACGGCTACGCGATCCCCGGCCCGGCCGACCTGTTCGCCACGGCACCCGTCGACGAACCTCATCACACCTATCCGGCATGGGACTGGATGCTCCCGACCGGAACCCCGATCTACGCCATCCGAGGCGGGCGAGTCGTGACGGTCCAGTACTGGCCGTACAACTGGTGGGACCACGGCTGCGGCCAGAACCCGGCCGGCTGCCAGACGTGCGGCATCGGCGTCACGATCGAAGACGACGAGGGAACCCGCTGGGCCTACTGCCACGGCAACGCAGCCCACGTCGCAGCCGGCACCACCATCGCCGCCGGAACCCAGATCCTCACCTCCGGCAACACCGGCCGATCCAGCGGCCCCCACCTCCACCTCCAGATCCGCACCGCCGACGGCGTCCTTCGCTGCCCGCAGGTGCTCCTTCGCTCGCTGCGGGATGCTGGCAGTGGGGCCGCCTACCAGCCGCCTGCCCGCCGGCGGCGGCTGCTAGTAATGGTCGTCGGCCGAACAGCTGCCGGCCGGCCGGTGGCGGGGGGGGCGGTCGCCAGCCCGCAGCTACTACGGTGAGAGATGGGGGCTGCGTGGGGGGGGCGATGGAGGCCGGTCCGGGGGGGTTTGGGCGGTGGATGAGACTGTCACCTTCGGAACCCCCCCTCTGAGTTGAGGGTCTGCCCTGTGCCCCAGGCTCCGTCGTCGCTTGCGAGAAAGCGAACGAGGGAAGCCACATCGGCTGGCTGCCCCCAGCGCTTCGCGGGGAACATGGCGGCGACGTGTGCGTGACCTTCGGGGTCTGCGTATCCGGTGTCGACCGGACCGGGGTTGACGCAGTTGACGGTGATGCCTTCATCGATCAGGCCGTCTGACAGCGACGCCGTCATCTGCTGGATTGCGCCCTTCGAGACGATGTAGGGCAACTCGTTCGGCATGGGTCCCAGATGCTGTCCGCTGGTGAACGTGATCAAGCGACCGCCGGGTCGACTTGGATCGCGATACTGCTGGAGCGCTTTGGCCAGGAGAACGGTTCCTCGAGCATTGACCGCCCAGCTCGCATCGAGTTCTGCAACCGTGACATCGCGTAGCGATTGGCTGGACGACCTGGCGTGACACGCAACCACGATGTCGAGCGCCCCGAATCGCTCGACAGCGAGGCTCGCCAACAAATCGGGGCTATCGGGATCGGCGAGGTCGGCCTCGACGTAGTGAAAACGACTGTCGGCTTCGGGGAGGTCTGCGGTCACGAAGTCGATGGTCGCTTGAGCTCGGCCGGCGTCAGCGCCCCACGGCTGATCAGCATCGTGCGGATGCCAGCCGGTCGCGAGCACTGAAGCGCCGTCGAACAGCATCTGACGAGCGATCGTGGCAGCGATTCCGACTCGGCGCGACACCCCGGTGACGATTGCGCCGCGACCTGCGAGGGGTGCAAGCGGGAGCATGGAAACGGATGGTGGAACGGGCATGACGAACGAACTCCATGAAGTAGCGGGCTACGAGCAGGATGGGGCGTTCGGTCACGGGCGCAAGACCGTTCACCATAGACGAGTGCCACACCGTTGCGATGGGGATTCACTCCATCGCCATTCTGGAGCGAACCAATGATGAAGCCCGCTTGGCTAGCGACGGGACCGCTCGTGCTACTGAACCCGCCGAGTTAGCGTCGGGCATGGACAGCCCACGAGCAGAGACCGTGTCCTGGCACCTCGCGGCGACCACCGTCGGGTCGCATTCCGGCTACTGCGTACTCGGGTTGGGATACGGTTGAGAAGCCCGCTCGCCATCGATGCCGTGCTCGTGGGTCCACGGCCTGTAACCGGATGGAGCGACACCATGCGTATCGACGACCAGAGCGAAGCCGACCCGTTCGGCGCACAGCAAACGGTCTTCCTTGACCGTTGCAGAGGGCGCGCTGGCTCGGACATCTGCAGCGACGCGCTCTTGCGTGAGGCGATCGAACTTGCGCATGGGCGCCGTCACCTGACGATCATGCACGGTGACCCGGTCGATGTCGCAGCCTCGCGGCAACTCTCCGAGTTTTACGAGGAGCTGCGTCAGTTGGCGGCCGGCTGCGAGTGGGTTCGGGTGCGTGGGAACGCCGAGTACGTCACCGTCACCGTCGGCGGAGCGTTCGCGGAAGAGCAGGTCGCGCTGTTCGAGGCGGCCGCGGCGTTCGCGAACCCGGGGAACTGGACGATCGTCGCCTCGCCTTTGCCGCCGCTCAGCTGACGGTGCTGGAGGTGCGCTGCGATCGGAGCTCGTTGTAGAGCGCGGTTGTGGCGGGCGACGGTTCGGCCTCGAGGTCATCGAGGTACACGCACAGTTCCTCGTACACGCCGACGAGGCCTCGGGTGTTGCCAGCGTGCGCCTCGAGTCGCATGCGGAGCCGGTAGATGTGCTCGTCGCCGGGAAGCCCGCGCAGCCCTCGACTGATGGCGTGGCGGGCGAGGTCGTGCTGGCCGGCTTCCAGAGCGAGAGCCACGAGTCGGTCGACCGCTTGTTCGATGACGCGAGCCGCCTCGGCGACGTCCTGGTCCCGATGCGCCCAGTCGTAGCCAACGGCGTCGAACGGAGGACCCTCGACGAGCGCGAGCGCATCGCGCAGTGTTGCCATCGCTTCGGTCGACGACATCTCGTCTGCCGCCGTGACCGCTCTGCGAAGCAGGTCGAGGTCTGTAGTGACACGCGGGTGGAGTCGGAGCGTGCCGTGTGAACGGTCGGCCGCTGGCATGACGGGGCTTCCGTCGTCGAGGTCGCCGAGCGCCCGCCTGACTGCAGCGACGAAGTTCCACACTGTCTTCGGCTCGACAGGCTTGCCTCCCCACAGCACGCGTCCTGTGCCGCCGAGGCAGCGAGCGTCCCTCCTCGGCAGGCGAGGAGAACGGCGAGGATGAGCTCGCGTCGACCTATGTCGGGCCGGTCGGGGATGGACGGGACGCCGAGCACGCGCACGATCAGTTCTGGCCCTGACGACTCCGTCGCGAACAGCTGGCCGTCCACGTCGGTGACTGGCTCGGCTGGCATCTCCGTTGGCGCGACGTCGGTCGTCTGATCCGCAGCGAAGTCGACCGAGAAGACATGGGTGGTGCTCACGGCGGATTCATGTCCATTGACCCGATGGACGATGTCGAGGTCGACCTCGACGAGAGATGGCGTTCCATCGCTCGGGGCCCCGTCGGGCGCATACGGCCCAAGCGCCGAGGGATCGATGACGTCAGGTCCGACTTCCGGAAGGTCCATGACGGCTGCCGTTGCGACGGCGAGGGCGTCGGCTGTCGCTGCTTCGAGCCGGACCGGTGTGAAGTCGATGCCGAGGGGCTCGAGCCGGGCCGACGCCCCGTCAACTGAGATCTCGATTCGTGCTCCGCTGTCTGCCACCGCGGCACTACTCGATGCCATCACGAGGGCTGCGCCTCGGCGCGGCGCGAACGTGGCAGCTGCCGAATCGTGGTGGTTGCCGGTGACAACGACGGTGGCCTCGATCGGCGCTGAGCCTCCGACGCGTGCCCGGAACGTGTCAGTTTTCGAGTCGTGGCGGATCGCTGAGTTCACGGAGTCGATTGCGTTCGCCGCTGTCGCGATCGCATCCGTGAGTGTCTGCGCTGTCAGGCGGTGGCGCAGAGCGACGAGAGGGTCGACGTCGACGTCGACGATGGAGACGTAGGCGTCCGCGAGATCGTTGCCACACGCAAGTTCGAGCGCGACGGAGCGGAGGAAGGCGGCGGTGCACTCGGAAGGACCGGCAACGGCGATGGTGCCAAACGCTTCGAGATCGATCAGGAGTTGGCGGCCTTCGCGCTGTCCGATGGTGACGAGTGCGGGGATGCCGGCTGGGAGCTCATCGGGTGGCACGGGGCTCTCGGCGTCATAGTCCAAGCGCCATGCCCATCCGCCGTCGGCGGCACGCGCCAGGCGCCAACGGTCGATGCTTGCTGTGGCATGTCCCAGAGGATCTCGATGCCGGCCTGCTCGGAGAGTTCGACGGCCAGCGGAGCGCCGGTGACCTTCCACGGGTCGAGGTCTCGTATCAGCGCGGCGATCTGTTGGCCGGCCCATCGGACCAGCGGGACGTCGGCTGCCGCGACGACGGCGATCTCGGCATCGCTCGGGATCACGGCGGCGGCGACCGCTGATCCACGGGTCGCTCGCCGACGCCTGAGCCACCGCAGCCGAAGAGCGAGGCCGGTGCTCAGCGCTGTGGCTCCCGCGAGCCCAACGAGAACGGGTGTCGCGCCTCCTCCGTTGCTGCTTGTCGGTGTCTCCGTGTCGCTGGGCGAAGCCGGCACCGACACGACCGGCGCAGGTCCTGTGGTCGCCGGCGCTGGCAGCGCCGTAGTGGTTGTCGGGGTTGGCGGTGCAGCGGTGGTCGGCGGTGGGGTTGTCGTCGGCGGGGTCTCGCTCGGCGCGGTCTCGGTCTCGATGACCTCCGTCGTCTGCTCCGGTTCAGCAGGCACGCCGGGATCGGTCCCGGGCTCCTCCGTTGCGGATTCCTGCACTGTGGGGATGGCGAGGTTCCAGCCCACGACGATGAGGTCGGGGTCCGTGAGCCGCCTGCCGTCGGGTTGCGCGCGATCGCCGTTGGCCTCGAACAGCTCGGGGTAGCGAGATGGGTCGCCGAGGTAGTGGTCGGCGATCGAGGAGGAGTGTGTCGCCTCGTTGCACGACGTGTACGACCTCCGCTGCGTCTGTCGTCTCGACCGGCGACTGGAGCGCCGGATTCTGCGGCGCACCGGGTAGGCGCAGCTGCCAGCCCGGCACGATCAGTTCGGGGTTGGTCCACGATGGACCGTCCGGCTGGGGAAGCCCGCGGTTGATCTCGTACAGCTCGCGCCACCGCAACCCATCGCCCAGGTGCGCCTCGGCGAGGCTCCATGGGCTGTCCCCGCGTTCGACCTCGATCACCGGTGCGGCGTCCTGTGGATCGTTCGTCGGGGCGCTCTCATCGGAGCTGCTCGCGTCGTAGGTCGTCCTTGCCGAGGCGATGGTCACCTCAATGACATGACCGGGTTGGGGCGACTCGTGCGCGAACGAGGCCGGGGTGACAGTTGCCGCGGTGGCTCGGGGGACAGAGGCGTAGGAGGGTCCCGCACTCTGGAGCAGGCTCAGCATCAGCAGGACCCCGGCGACGAGGGTCCGAGCGGATCGTTGGAACGGCCCGGCGAACGCGATTCTTGGCGCTTGGATGCCGCGGATGCCGGCGACGAACTCGACGACCACCGCAGCAGCGAACGTCGCCCATGCGACCCACGCCGCCAACGTGAGCACGACGA
>JBAOIR010000066.1:0-39476 GCA_037045585.1 Microthrixaceae bacterium | reverse complement strand
GTCGATGATGAGGGGAAGACTGTTGGCAATATCACCGGCATCAATATTGACTTCATGATGCTCTGTTTTACCGACCCATGATCGATCGCGTGATCGGTGACCTGTCGCCGCTCAGGCCCGGCGACCGATGGCTCTTCGCGATCAACCGCGCGCACGCAGAGACGACGTCGCTGCGCGACGAGCTCCTGCGCGCCGCGCCAGGCGCCGCGGTGGTCGTGGTCGACCCCCACCGCGACGGCCCCGTCGCGACGCTCCTCGCGGTGGCCGACCATGTCGCGCCCGATGAGGCGGTACTGCTGAACTACTGCGATTTCGGCGCCCGATGGTCTCTCCCTGACTTCCTCGCGTGGTGCGAGCGCGGGGCGTGGGACGCCGCGATGAGCGCGTACCGCGGGTTTCACCCGCACTCGCTCGGCCCCACGCTGTACGCGTACATGCGCACCGAGGAGGACGCCTCCACGGCCCCCGGGGCACGCGTCTTGGAGGTGCGCGAGAAACACCATTTCACCGACGATCGCAGGGGAGAGTACGCCTCCGCGGGGCTCTACTGGTTTCGCCACGGGGCGACGCTACTCGAGGCCGCACGCGCGGTCGTGGCGGCGGGCGAGCGCGCGGCCGGCGAGTTCTACGTGTCGACCGCGGTGCAGCGCCTTGTGGTCGCGGGGATGCGCGTCGGGGCCTACCCCCTCGAGCGCTTCTTCCAGTGGGGCACCGCGGAGGACCTCGCCGACTGGGAGTCATGGGCCCGCGCGATGCGCGACGTCGACCGCTTCACCGCGGCGATCGCCCGGACGTTTTCGACAAGCGTGCAGGTGATCCCCATGGCCGGCCGCGGCGATCGCTTCGCGCGCGCAGGCTTCGCCACGCCCAAGCCGCTGATCCCCGTGGCGGGCGCCCCGATGATCGCGCAGGCGCTGGGGTTCCTCCCGACGCCCTCGCGGCGCGTGCTGGTGGTGCGCTCGGAGCACACGCGCGACGCAGCGTTCACGGCGTGCGTACGCGCGCTGCCGGGCGAGACCGCGGTTGTGACGCTCGACGCGGTCACCGACGGGCAGGCGACGAGCGCGCACGTCGGCGCCGCGCTCGTCGAGCCTGAGGCCCCGCTGCTCATCGCCCCCTGCGACGCGGGGCACCTCTACGCCCCCAAGGCCCTCGTGGCGCTGGAGCACGACGCGCGCTGCGACCTCGCGGTGTGGTCCGCGTCCGACTACCTGCCCGCGCGATGGCGGCCCGAGATGTACGGCTGGCTCACCGCCAACGGCGAGCGGCGCGTCACCGCGTTGGCCGTGAAGGAACTCGTCCCCGGGCGTCGAGGCCGCGCGCCAGGAGGTGCTCACGGGCGCGTTCTGGTTCCGCAGCCGCGCGCTCTACGACGAGGCCTACGCGGCACTACGCGCGAGCGGCGAGCGCGTGAACGGCGAGCTCTACATCGACGCGATGGCGCGCTGGGCCGTGCGCCGCGGCCTCGACGTGCGCGCCTTCGCGGTCGAGAGGTTCATCCCCTGGGGGACGCCCGACGAACTCTCCACCTTCGACTACTGGAACGCCGTCTTCCGCGGCGGGCGCGCGCTCGGCGCTGAGCCCGCGCCGTGACGCCCGCGCGATCGATCGTCGTGCCTTGCTACAACGAAGCGCCGAACCTGCCGCGCCTCGTCGAGCGCTTCGGCGCGCTGCGCGGCGGCGACGACGCGTGGGAGCTCGTGCTCGTCGACAACGGGAGCACCGACGGCAGCGCCGAGGTGCTCCGCCGCATCGCCGACGGGCCCGGCATGGCGTGGCTGCGCGTAGTGACGGTCGCGCCCCCAAACGTGGGCTACGGCCACGGCATCGTGACCGGGCTGCGCGCCGCGCGGGGCTCGCTGCTCGCGTGGACGCACGCCGACGGGCAGACGCCCCCCGCCGACGCGCTGCGCGCCCTCGACCTGCTCGCCGCGTCGCCCGCGCCGGAGCGCACCTTCGTGAAGGGACGCCGGCGCGGGCGCCCCTGGCGCGACGCGCTCTTCACCGCGGCGATGCAGTCCGCAGCGCGCGCGCTGCTCCGCGTCGACCTCGCGGACATCAACGCGCAGCCGAAGGCCTTTCACCGCGCGCTGCTGGAGCTCGCAGTCGACCCGCCCGTCGACCTGAGCCTCGACCTGTATTTCTTCTACCTCGCGACCCGCCGCGGCTTCGCGGTGCGCACCTTCGACGTGCGCTTCGGCGCGCGCTCGCACGGCGCCTCGAAGTGGGCCTTCAGCTGGCGTTCGAAGGCGCGCGCCGTCGCCCGCGCGCTGCGCTACATGCGCGCGCTCTCCCGCGCCGGGGCCGCGCCGGGGTGAGAGGAGCGGCGCGGGCGCGCGCCTACTCCCACCAGAGGCGCGGGCGCACGGCGAGGTGTTGACCGTCGACCGAGAGGGTCACCGTCGCGCTGCCAGCCTCGCGCGGCGCAGTGACGCGCGCCACCCACGCGCCGCCCTCTCGCGCGACCAATCGCCCCGCCACCCCGCAGGCGGGCGGCGAGCGCGGCCTCGGGGCGCGGCAGGGTGATGCGCAGCGTCACCACGCGCCGGCCGTCGGCGGGCGCGTGCCGTGTCGGCGGCTCGACGGTGAAGCCCACGGGCTCGGTCACGGTGTGCAAGCGCCCCGTCTCGAGCTCGCTAAGATCTTGAACGATGCCCGAGGGCCGAGTGATACGCAGGCGCGGCGCGTGCGTGAGGGCGCCCGTGCCGAGGAACACCAGCGGCTCCGAGGCCGTGACGGGCGACGCGAAGCTCCCGGCCATGCGAAGCACGGGCTGCGGGGAGGCCCGGCAGAAAGGTCTCAACGCGCGCCCCCGCGCCCAGGTGGTTGCTCAGCGTACCGCGCAACCGCAGCGCGAGGGTGGCCACCCACGGCGATGTCGTTGCGGTAAATCCGAGGCGCCTCGCCGAAGCCGCCCACGGCGAGGTCCGCGTCGCCGTCGCCGTCGAGGTCGCCGCACGGAGAGGGAGCGCCACTGGCCCGGCGCGTCGAGGTGCGCCGCCGACGTAAGGTCGTCGAAGCGCATCGCGCCAGCGTTCCAGAAGACGGTCATGCACTGCGGGCCGATACTGAGCGTCAGATCGTACGCGCTCCCGTCGTCGTCGCCGTGGACGCTCACGATGTCGTCGCGGCCGTCGCCATCGAGGTCGAGCATCGCGGAGCCCCACGCGAGCATCGAGCGCGGGCCGCTCCCTGGAATTTCACGAAAGGGCATCGAGACCGTGAGGTCTTGCCACGGCGGAGCCGCGGAGCCGCGAAACACGCTGTGAAATGGATCGAATGCGATAAACGTGTCGAAGTGCTGGTCGCCGTCGAGGTCGCCCGACGCGGCGGCCATCGGGGCACGGCAGCCGATGGTGGCGCACGAGACACCGCGCGTAATGCTGCGAAAATACGCATCGGGGGGGGTCGGGTCGAAGCCCGAGAAGCGGGGGTAGCCGTCGGCCTCGGGGGCGCCCGCGCGAAAGAAGGCATGTTGCGAGTCAGCGCAGAGGCTGCCGATGGCGCCGAGCGCCACGGCGTCGCCGAAGAGGGGCGCCGCGAGCGCGGTGTAGGCGCCGCCCCGAAGGTCGCCCACGAGGAGGTCGGAGCGGTCATCGAAGGCGCGCGGCCCCACGCGGAGCACGGGCTGGATGACCAGGGCAGCGCGTGCAACAGCTGTTGTTGGCCACCGCGAAATCGAGCCACCCCGTCAGAGTCGACGTCAGCGAGCGCCACGGACTCGAGCTGAAACGGCGGGTCGGCCACGCTCGAGTCGCGGATGTCACGCGCCTCTTCGGAAGACGACCGCCGCCCAGGCCGAAGCGCAACACGACGCGGCCGCTCACGAACCGGAGGTCATCCCTCGGCTGGGTAGGGTCGGGTCGCATCCCAACGATGTCGACGTGCCCGTCGCCGTCCAGGTCGATCACCGCCGCGGGGAAGATCTCGACGGGCAGCGCGGAGGCGGCCGCCTCCAGCGCCGCGCCCGTGTAACGTCTCACGAGGGGAACACCGGGCCCGCCGGGGGTCACGTCGCGGTGCACGAGCACCACCTCGCTGCGCCCGTCTTCATCGAGATCGGCGAACACCGCCCCCGTCACGACGAACCTCCCATGCCGGCTCGCCGGGCGGGGAAAGACGCCCGTGCGCAGGTCGGGGGGCGTGATGTCGTCGAAGCCGGGGCCGAGCGTCGCGGGCCCCCCCATGGCGGGCGGGGAGGCGGTGGGGGGTCGAACACTTCGTCGCAAGCGGCTTCCGAAAAGGAAAACGATCAAGCCGCGAAGTGGCCAAGCGCATGCGATGGAGAATACGGCGGCATTCGTGTCACAAGGAAGGGTCCGAAGACCGCACGGCGAGATATTCGGTCCCTATTCCGAGAAGGCGTCGAGGAGGGGGCCCCGCGCGTCGCCCTCCCTCTGCGAGGGCCCCCGCGGTCTCCGAGGGTGTTTGAACCCACAGGAGGAGATACCCTCGAGGAAGCGCTCCAGATGATGGTTGAAGCGCTCCGGCGCCTCCATCGGAAGCGCATGCCCCGCGTTGCGAACGACGACGAGGCGAGCGTCACGCATCCGCTGTACGTACGCAGCTCGCTCTCCGGCGGGCGTGTAGTCCCGGTCCGCGGTGATCACCAGGGCGGGCGCGGTGATCTCGCCGAGGCGAGCGAGCGCGCTCCAACCCAGGATCGCGCGGACCGTGGCGAGGTAGCTGTTCTCGTCGTTGCATCGCAACTGCGCACAAAATTCACTGCGGATGGGCCCCATCGACGACTGCGGAAATAAAATCGGAGCGAGCAGCACCCCCATCGCGCCGGGGCCGAAGAGCCGCGTCACGATGTAGCGCGCCGCAATGCCGAGGCAGTGTCTGATGTCGCCGGGCGTGCCGTCAGGGCCGCTATTTACGATGGTCAGGCTGCGCACCAGCGCGGGGGCGCGGAGGGCGAGTTCGAACGCGATCATCCCTCCCATCGAGAGGCCAACGACGTGCGCGGACTTGACGCCGAGGTGGCGAAGCAGGGCGGCCGCGTCCTCCGCGAACCAGGTGATGGAGAGAGGGCCGCTCGAGGTGCTATCGGAGTGCGATCGTCCGCTTCCGCGAACGTCCATGACGACAACCTGATACCGCGGTGAAAACGCCGCGGTCTGCGACCTCCACACCCATGCGCTCGTCCCGAGCCCATGAAGGAAGAGGATCGTCTCGCCACTCCCTTGGACCTCAAAGAAGAGCTCAGCGCCGTCTTTTCTGAAGAAGGCCATGCATATGCTCCGATCCTGCACTGTGCAGGGCGCGCGACACTATGCCGTGCCGTGGAAATGGCCGCACGGGTGATTTGTCCGTACGCCGCGTGGCGTTAATTGATCCTCGTAATTTGGTGGAGCGCTCTCCGCATCATGCGGAGAGCGCTCCCACGGAGATGTGTTGGCTTACACATCTCGCTAGAATTACAAGATGATCTATTACGACGACATTTATCGTGTCTGCAATGATAGCCTCCACGGTCTGCGTGGCATCTCTGCTGATAGACGCCGGGCTGTTTACACTCACCACCTCGCTGGTGGCCATCAAGCGTCGCGACCTGGGGTTGCCGCACACGCACGCCCCGAGCGTTGCCTCCAGGGCGACGCGGGCCGCCGCCTGGCTCGCGGCGCTCATGCTGTCCGTGCTCGCGGTCTCCTGGCCCGACGGCGACAGCTTCGCGCAGTGGCGCTTCTGGCTCGTCACGATGCCCGCGAACACGCAGAGGTCGCTCGGGTCCGCGCTGGCCCTCGCGCCCGCTTATGCCGTGGCGCAGTCATGGCTCGCGGCGCCACGCTCCCGCACCACCCACACGCTCGCCGCCGTGGCCTGCGCCGCGTGGGTGGTCTTCTATGCGCGGCTCCCGATGCACCTGTCGTCGCAGGATTTCGACGACTTCTTCGTGGAGGGCAAGTTCGTGGGCGCGGTCACACCAGGCTGGTTCAACGACAAGCCCTTGTTCACCTTCTGGGATCTTCCGTACCGCTTGTACGAAGGCACCGGCAACGCGCTCGAGCGCTTTCGCATCAACGGCTGGTTCGCGCTGGTCTACCTCGCGGCGGCGGGCCTGTGGATCGAGCGCATGCTGCCCGACCTGCTCGAGCCCAGCCTCGCGGCGCGCACCCCGCGTTGGGTGCCCTTCGCCGCGGCGCTCCAGCTCGGCCCCGTGGTGCTCTCGCACTCGCTCTTCTACGAGCTCCCGTGCGCCGCATGGGTGCTCTCGCTCTCGCTGCTGCTCGAGCGGATGCGCGCCGCCCCGACGCGGCCGCACACGCTCGAACCGGTGGCTGTGCTCGCCCTCGCCCGCCTCCTCCAGGCGGGGGGCCGCTCAACGCCACGGCGATGGCCTGGCTCCCCGTGTACCTCCACGGATTCGTCGTGCTCCGGAGCCTGCGCGCGTCCCACGGGGTGCTCGCGTGGGCCGCGGCCCTCCTCGCGAGCGGCGTGTTCGACCTGCTCTCCCGCGAGCGCGGGGTCGAGAACGTGTGGCGCTTGTTCAAACGGTCGCGCCTCGACGTTGCGCTCGTCGGGGGCGTGATCCCGCTCCTCGTGGCGCTCCTCTGGATGTGGCGCCGCCCTCGCGGGGGCTCCCCGCCGACGCCCGCAGCGCGCGCGTGGTTGATGCCGTTGGGCGTGCGCGCTTGGCACATGTACCTCCTCTGCGGCGCGGCGATCTACCTGGCGGGCAACACCGCGAAGTTCGGCATCGTCGTGCCCGGCTTCTCAGAGCTTTGCGACGGCGTACCGTGGGATTGGGCCACCAACCACGCCCGCTACGCGCTCTTCGTCTACCCCTTCTTCGCAGCGCTGCTCGTGCGGCTGCTGCTGCCGCGCGGCATACGCGGGCCTCGCGGCGCTCGCGGCCTTCTTCGTGCTCTGGAACCTCGCCTATGTAACGCGCTTCTACGCCGCGCCCGGGGGCCCGCGAGCCAACGACGTGAGCTATCAGCGCAACACGCGCTTCCTCGCCGCGATGCGCGCGCGTCTCCCCGAGCTCGGCGGCGGTCGCACGGTCGCGTACATCCCGATCGCTCGCGACCACGGCGACCACTACCTCGCACGGGTCGCCGACCCGCGCCTCGACATGGTCGCTGCGTGCGATCCCATGACGCGCCTGCGACCCAACCTGCCGCTCGTCCTCTCGGGGTACACCACCAACGTCATCGAGAAGGAGTCTCCGCTCCGCGTGTTCGTGGCCGCGCGCGCGCTCACGCGGCACGCTGACGTCGTGGTGCTTCACATGCGTGACCTCGCCCCCTGGGAGCTCGACCGCTGGTGCGACCAGGTCGAGCGGGGCCCCGTGAGCGGGGTAAAAAATAATTAATAAATCGTTTGAAGGAATTTATAATGAATTTGATTAATATTTTTATTCTTTTATAAATTCTTTTGTTTTTGTTACTGTTTCAGAATTCAAAAATAAAGAAGAGGCTATTTCATTGACTTAAACTAATATTTACCATATTATTAAAGATTAATCAAAAATTAAAGAATTATCAATATTCAAATATACACTCATTTTTATGGAGGAGTTCGCACTAATTGAGATCTTGCTATGAATACCTAGCGATATTATTAACTGTTCTAGTATGGTTTCAAAGATCTTTGTGCTTTGCTCGCATTTTGTACTTGATTACTTGGATTTTTAAATGATCCATTATCTAATATATTAGGTTAACTTGTTCTTTGGTTTCTTGGCTATTCTTTGGAATATAAGTCACTATGTTATTTCTTTCTGCTCTATCTTTGAGATGGTATCTTTATAAACTAAGATTGATCTTAAATAAAGTCCTTAACACTCATCTACTTTTAACTGTTATCCGGATGAACGGTATCTAATTTCTCTCTTGGTTGATTCTTATTTAATTGTGATCTATTCATAAGCTAAGATTTTAATATCCTGTTTGAGCTTTTATTTGAATAAACTGAATTATTGTTAGATATGTTTCTTCTCATCCCTAATTTCGGGTTATTTGTGCTTGGTCTTTCAGAGTAATTGCTGGCTACGTAAACTGATTTATTCTTTAAAGTTATCTATGCTTACTATCTGATCATATTTATTTGCCTAATTGCATCAGGTCCAGTCAAAGGATACATCTTCATTAAAAGCTACTCTCCAGTAAGATCTAGACCTGTCATTTAACCACCAGCTTCCTAGTCAACCTCATAATCAAAATCTTATCCAAGTTCTTAATCATTAATTTCATCAAAGTCGTATTATTATTCATTATCCTCGTTTTATTATTATTTTTCCTCATCTTCTCTCATGAGTTGTTTTTATAAATAGTTAAGTTGATTGATTAAGTGTTCTGGTTACGTGTTTTAAAGTAAAAATTTAATATTAGCTTAGAGTCCGTATTCTTTTGCTTTTTATCTAAATACTTTTTTATGGAATAAAGGGTATATTGCTCCATGCACATATTAGCGGATCTAAATAGTCTAGATTTCCATTAGATCAATTAATGTTTTCAATACCTATTCTTTTATTTATTAAGATTTTTATAATCCCTATTTCTTAAGCAATAAGTTGATCATAATAGCTAAAGAGTATTGCATAAGATATTTTGACATGGTTTATCTCTAATTTCGGAGTTTAGTAACGATCCACTTAATCATCTATCCTTAAATCATAACCTTCTGGGCATTTTTTCTTACTGAAAGCTGCTGTAAGAACGATACTGCCACAACCACAATGTATTATGATATTAATTGACTTTTTAAGAGAGTAATAATATTTTTTACAACCGATTAGCAAGATAGATAGTTCCTACCGAAGTAGTCTTTTGCCAAAGCATTAAAGAATTACATAACTTTGGTTAATAGTGTTTGATTTTGAGTCATTATTAATGCCTTTATAATTTAGTCTCCCTTCTTTAAATTGAATATATCATTTAATACTATGCTTAGGACTATTTATCTTTTTAATAGTGCTCCTCGAGTCTTTGTTATCCTTTGCTTTAGAGCTTAAAGCAGGAATGATTTTTATTTATCATTTTAAGGACTTTGCCTTGATAAGACTGCCTTTATCTTTTCGAAATCAAGTTGAATGTAGAACTGAGGTCTTTCATCATTACTTTTACGGATCATATCGACTGATTGATCATGATTAGCCTTTTAGAACAATGAAAAATCTACATTTTATGAAATTAAGTCTTATATATTCATCTTAACAAAAGATTAATATTTACTTAATTTCTTACTTATTTTATCAACAACTGTAGGATCTTCGAGAGGCTGATTGTTTTGAAGTTTAACACAGACATCTCGAAGATTACTGGCCATATTATAAAACTCTTGAGTAATTTTAAACCATTTCGATTGAGATTACATCAAAGTATTTTGAGCAGCGTCTGTGAAGTCTTTATAGTTGTTTTGTAGTGATTGATACTTTTTCTTAACATTTTAAATAAATTTAAATAGTTAGTTCTTTTATTCTTCTAATTCGGCAATTTTTAGATTCATTGATTATTTCTATCGATCAGCGGCATCAAAAGCATTTGGAGACTTAAGACTTTGGTATTTTGGACCAGTCTATTGAGCTCTTGAGCTTATTTGATTATTTTGCATAATTTGGCTTTATTCAGGTTCGATTTGTTATTAGATTTCAAATTAATCGTCAGGTTAAGTTTGACCATGTTATGAGCCTTTGTCCAAATTTCTTTCTATGAATTTATCATAGATATTTATAATTACTGGAGTTTTACCTACAGGGTATAGCTTTTCTATGAAATATATAAGTTATTTCTTAAGTTATCCAATCCATTCTCTAGTAAATATAGTCTTAAAACTTGGGTTTTCTTGAGGCTTTTGTAGGTAAGCTAGAGCATAAAACTGAAGAAACTCCTGGGATTTAGCTAGAGCTGAGCCCTTTCCTTATAGATAGCTAACAAAAGATTGTTTTGCGCTAGCATCAATTGTTCTTTTCTTTCCAAGTTGAGGATGAATTGAATATATGAAAAAGTAAACATGCAGATAAAATTATAATCTCATAGTTTGAGGGTCTTTATTACGCATTGAAATAGGAACATATTGATTGAATCTGCTAATAAATACTTATCTATTGCCTTGTTAGAAAGCCTATGTAAAGAAATATATACTTAGAGAATTTCTTGACGAAAAGATTACATAAATTTATTATTCGGTTTGAAGCCTTTTTAATGGCAATCCTTTTGAAAAGTATCAAGTGTATCCATAAAATTATTCTTTATAAAATATTCGTAAAGGAGTCCAATTATGCCTTAATCTTGATGTGTGATGTGAGGAAGACTAGGCTTATCGTTTATGTTTTGTTTCTTATTGAGGGGAGGGAGTTTTTGAAGGGCTGATTGGGAATTTAAACGTTTTCTATTTTATTTTTGATCGTTTTTTTTCATTACATTATACGATTGTAACTTATGAAAGAAATATTCATAAAACATAGTATAAGGAATTCTAGTCTTGTCTAGTGCAAAATATCGAGTTTGAAAATATGGATCCTATTCAAAATTAGAATAAAAAAGTTGTAAATGGAAATGTTAGTTTAAAATTTCATCAAAACAATTAGCAGCCCAAATATCTATTAACAAAATCAAAAAAGAAAATAAAAATAAATTAATTATAAATTAAAAGTTGAATAAATTCGGATTATAGATATTTATAAATGAGCTAAACAGCATACATTGACTAATTACTTAAGGCTGAACAGGCTGCCAATTAAATCATCAGCAACGCACAAAAGGAGAGGTACTATTTTTTTAATAAAGACAACGAAAGCTTAAGGAAGCTAAATAAGCTGCTGAACGATAAGTAAACAGATACAGGCAACAGAAATAGACCGAGTTTCAATCTTTAAAATAAAGAGTAATTGTCATTTGATCTTAGAAGTAAGATAAATAATTTGAACTTAATCTTCAAAAGGAGACTGATGTTGAGATTTCTCAAATTTAAAAGGATTTTAAGGCAAATAAAGATAAAGTTATTGATATGCTGGTCAGAAAAGTTTTAGATGTTGATCTTACTATTCCAAGCTCAGTCAAGGAAAAGTTTGTTAAAAAGAAATGAGATTGTTAATCCATTGAATTATATCATATAAATCTATTTCATTATAAATATACTCGTCATATCTTTAATGCTAAAGCAAATTCTGAAACTAGGTCTGGTTTTGATTACTGGGCTTCTATGCTTTGTGTTCCTCTCAGATACTCCTCATGGTATGCAGCCAACTACATTGCACCCATTTGAACTTAAGAAACAGTTATCTTAGATTCCTAATTTGGACTTAGATAGGCTTCGTAATGCTAAATATGTTTAGTTTCCATAAAGTTGTATATAAGACGTAGCAGTTGATAAAAATGGGGATATCTATGTGGTTGCAGGGTTGGGTCCTTCAAACATTTATCATATTAGTCATAAGCAATATTTCAATTTATAATAAAATTGGAACAACTCCTGGAAGAGTTTTAGGGACTGCTCTCAATAAAGAACAGAATGTCTTAGCCTTTTCTGATTAGAGCGAAGGATTAAGAATTATAGATTTAAATACTTATAAAATTTAGACAGTTGCAACTTAATTCTAAAATAAAAAGTTTATTTCGATAAATTCTATAACATTCGGAAGGTAGTCACATATAATATACTTCACTCATTCAACCTAATACTTCGGCATGCCCATTTATCATCTTTAGCTCCTTTATAAAACAGGAACTGGGAGAATATATTAATTAAACTTAAATACAAAGAAGATAACGAAATTATTGGATGGAATACAATTTGCTAATGGAATCGTATACTCTGAAAAATAGAACTGCCTTTTTGTCAACGAATTAAACCTTTATCGAGTGATTAAAGTGCCATTAGAAGGGACTCATTCTCAAAAATATTCCGTGGTGGTTGATGGCTTAGTAGGATATCCTGACAATCTTAAAATAACTGATGATGGGAAACTCTGGGTGGCATTTGCATCATTAAGAGACCCTGTAAATGTCTTTATTGATAATCATCCAATTGTTAGAAAAGCTCTAATAAATATTAGATTGCCTGAGTAATTGTTTAAGAACTTCGCCAATGTTTCCTTTTCAGGAGGAGTGAAAATAGACCCATAGACAGGTAAAATAATAGACTACTTTTTTGGCAAACCTAATAGAATTAGATTTGTAACAGGCATAGTGGAAAGGAATAATAAAATTTACATGTCTAGTCTTAAAAATAATGTAATAGCAATAGTTGATTATCTATGATGAAATAGTTTAATAAATACTTTAAAAAATATCATATTTTATGTCTGCTAGCTTTTTCTGGCCGAACACCCACAGTTCGAGATATTATACGTTATATCTAGCTTGGCATCTATGTCTTTCTTCTTTGTTTATATCTATTATAGTTTTATTAGTAGATTTAACTCGATTATTCACTTGGTACTATCTAAAGCTAACTGCTTACCTATTGAGATTATATTTTCCTAGTTATTTTTTGTCTTGATCTTGATTGAGACTGCATATTTATAAGATTCTTATCATTTTATTTATATTCAATTTTTCTCATTAAATCCTCCAGTTTATCAAGTTTATCAGTTCTTTCAAGCAAAATTCTTTGAAACTAGACTATATTCTTCTGCATACTACGATTAATTTCTTTTTCCCGTAGGATTTTACGTTTAATAGATTCTATCTAATTCTTTTCAACATTTCTAACTTTAGATTCGACTTTTCCCGAATCAAGATGATTAAGATAGCCATTTATATACTTAATAAAATTACCATGATCAGATTATGAATCTTCGTGATTGGTGTCTTACTTCATAATGTTAATGGGAGATGGATGGCCTTGATTCCATTATCTTTTGGGAGCCTTAAGGCTCTTACGACTATTTCTATTTTTCTTTGATTAATGATATTGATCCATTTAAGTTACTTTCTTTATACTGATGTTTTTAGGCTTTAGCATTTTATTTTTGTTTTGAATAATCAACGTTTATTTAATAGTTAATAATATAATTTCATTATGTTATTATTTTAATTTTGATATCTATTTTTAAGTATAATGATGGTTAATACTTTCTCTAAGTATCTATTTGGGGTTGGGGTTGGGGTTGGGGTTGGGGTTGGGGTTGGGGTTGGGGTTGGGGTTGGGGTTGGGGTTGGGGGTTGGGCGGCGAAGCCGGCGCTCATTGGGCGGGGCGTGTCGACGCTCGGGCTCGGCAGCGACTCGGGCGGCAGCATCCGCCTGCCCGCTGCGTGGTGCTGCGTGGTCGGGGTGAAGCCGTCGGTGGGCCTCGTCCCGACGACGGGCCACTTCCCCCGCGTCGGCGACCGGTCGGACGGTCGCACCGTGATCGGCCCACTGGCATGCACCGTCGATGACGTGGTGTGGACGCTCGCGCGCATCGCTGGGCCCGACGGGGTCGACGCCGGATGCGCTCCGGTACCCCTCGGTGATCCCGGCTCGGTCGACATCGGCGCCCTCCGGGTCGGCGTGGTGCGGGCCGACCCCAGCTGGTCGCCGGCCGACAGCACGGCCGAGGCGGTCGACCGCGCTCGTGCGTTCTCCGCGACGCGGGCGCGCGTGTGGTGGACGGTCCGCCGCCGTCACACCTCGACGAGTCGCTCGACGTCACGCTGCGCTACTGGCGGCGGGCCGTGCACGACCCGCAGCTCACCGGCGCCGAGGTCGACGTGCAGCTGCGCGACTGGGATCGCTTCGCGAGCCGGTTCGCGGCGTGCCCCTGGCCGCCGACGTCGACGTCGTGATCGGGCCGGTGGTGCGTGGCGTCGCCCCGCTCGCCCGGCCGCTCGGCGGCGACGACTACGTGTTCACGCTCCCGTGGAGCCTTGCCGGCTGGGCGGCCGTGAGCCTGCCGGCAGGAACCGATCCGACGACCGGCCTGCCGTTGGCGGTGCAGATCGCAGCGCCCCGCTGGCACGACCACGTCGCGGTCGTGGTGGCTGCGCATCTCGAACGCGGTGCGGGCTGAGCGGGGCTGAGGGATCGGTCGTCAGTCGTCGGTCGACTCGCCCTCGTCGACGGGGAGGACGAGCCCGAAGTTGGTGCCGTGGTCGGGCATCCAACCCTCCTGCATCTCCTCGCGGGCGTTTGGGTCGACGTGCGCCGGACGGACGGCGTGCGCCTCGTGCTCGGCCTCGACGGCGGTGACGTCGAGCCCGAGATTGGTGTGGACCTCGTGACGGCCAGCAGACATCGGACGACCTCCTCGTGCGTGCATCTCGACGCTCGCACCCCCCGCCGTCCGCCGACAGGGCCGATCGTCACGCCGGGCGGTCTTCTCGCCGCCCGCTCGTGGACGCCAGACTGCCCCGATGGACCGGACCGCCGCCGAGACCGCGACATCGAGCTCGAGGCCCGCGTCACCGCCCGTCCCCTCCGGCTGCGTGGGTGCTGGCGGCGGGCGTGGATCGAACACGCCGACGGCACCCGCGACGACACCGAGTGTGGTGATCTGGCTTCAGCTCGCCTCCGACATGGCCGACGTACGCGTACCGGCCGATCATCCGCTCCGCGACCGAGCCGGCTTCGACGACTGCACGCTCGACGAGCTCCGCACGCTCGCCGACAGCGAGTCGAGCAGCGGCCACACCACGTGCACGCCCGTGGTGATCGGCCGCGACGGTGTGCGCCGGGCGACGGCCGAGTGGTTCTCCGACGGCGACGGCGTCGCGTTCCAGCCGGTTTCGGCATACCCCGAGCCCGGTCTGCTCGAGTGGCCGAGCGAGGGCGTGATGATCGAGCGTGCCCCGAGCGGCGCCTACGTCGAGGAGTGGCACCTGCTGCCCGGCACCCGTGCACCGGCCACGCATCACGTCGACGCGTCGGGGCGCCACGTGTACCGCAGCGGTGGGGCCGTGGTACTGGTGCGCGACCGATCCACCCCGGTACCGCGGACAGCCCGGCTCGACGACCTGGTCGCCGAGTGCGGCGACGACCGCGACCGACTGGTCGCTGGTTGACTGCGAGTTCTCGTTCGTGCTCGCCAGGTCGGGCGACGACGGGTCGCCGGTGTTCGTGATCGAGGCGTCGACGATCCCGTGGCGCTTGTCGGGGAGGTGCTCGATGTCGATCTTCGATGAGCTCGCCTCGGATGCCGCGGTCGAGTTCCACGAGGGGCGGATGCTGCCGCTCGAGGCGTACCGCTCGGACGAGGTGCTCGCCGCCGAGCGTGAGGCGATCTTCGCCAGCGCCTGGACATGCGTCGCCCGTGTCGCCGACCTGCCACGGCCGGGCGACCACCTCACCGCCGAGGTGCCGAGCGGCGACCCCGGAGCCGACCGCGAGGCGCACCGTTCGATCATCGTCGTCCGCGACGCAGGAGGGCCGCCTGGTGGCGCACGACAACGTGTGCGTCCACCGTGGCGCCCGGCTGCTCGAGGGCTGTGGCAACGTGGCACGCATCACCTGCCCGTACCACGTGTGGGCGTTCCGGCTCGACGGCACGCTGATCGGCGCGCCCTACATGGCGGCGCCCGGTGCGACCAGCGCGCTGCGGCCCCCCTATGAGCACCGGCTCGGGCCGATCCGGCTCGAGGAGTGGGAGGGCTTCGTGTTCGTCACGCTCGACCCCGCTGCGCCGCGGCTCGCGGCGCGGTTGACGGGGCTGCAACAGGTGCTCTCGCCGTATCGGCTGGCGGGCTATGTGCCCGTGCACCAGCAGGTCGACGTGTGGCGAACGAACTGGAAGCTGCTCGCCGAGAACTTCATGGACGCCTACCACGTGTTCAAGGTGCACAAGGCCACCTTCGGCGCCGACGGCGATCACACGCTCGACACCGTGGTGCTCCCGGGCACCGACGACGGGCGCACCACGTGGTGTTCGAGGCAGACGGTGACGACCTGGCGTACGCCGGCAACACCTCGCTGCAGGGCGATCAGCGGAAGACGATCGTGCTCGCCGCGGTGTTCCCCACGCACGTGATGCAGGTGCAGCCCGACTGGCTCTGGTACCTGCAGATCAGCCCGCTCGGCACCGACCGGGTGCGCATCCGCTGGGACGTGTCGGTGGCACCCGAGGTGCTCTCCGGGCAGGCCGATCCCGACGCTGGACGCGGCGGACCTGCTGCGGTTGCTGCACGCCGTCAACGCCGAGGACCGGCCCGTGATCGAAGGCGTCCGGCGCAACGTCGACGGCGCCCCGTTCGAGCGCGGGCCCGTTCGTACCTCGAGCGCAACGTGTTCGACCTCGACCGCGCCATTGCCCGAGCCCTCGCCCGCTTCGCCACCCGCCCCGGAACGCGAATCCTACGGCGCCACCACACGACAGTCGCTCCATGTGGTGACGCGGTCGCAACGAACCACGCCGGCGGACGCGACTACTCGATTCGCATACCGGAGATGGCTCGGGCGATGACCAGCTGCTGGATCTCGCTCGTGCCTTCGAAGATCGTGTGGATCACCGTCTCGAGGTTCGCCAAGTGTGGGCAAGGATCGACACGTACCATGAGCTGGTGCGTTGCGGGGGGCAAGTGGGGCCTCGTCCGGTGGAGTTCGCCAGGTTTGAGGGACGGGAGAGGGACGCCTTGCCGCGAAGGCCGCCGGGGATCCTTTGACCGGGCCTCGTGGAAGGCGCACAGCCTCGACAGGCTGCACTCACGCATCCGCTCGACGCACCGAGAGCTTGGCGTCGTCGTGCCTCGTAGATCCGAGCATGAACAAGCGCGTCCCTAGTGTCGGCAGACGCAGCAGCCTCCGCCAATGGTCGAGTTGCTCGCGGGAGAGCCAACACCCGGGAGCGCCACCGAATCACCCGGGCAACCGGCGGTTGGGGGAGGTTTCTCGGTTGGGGTGCAACGCTGAGGGGGTGCTGGCGCTCTATGGGGTGTGGGTGTGCATCCGGAGCTGAGCTCTGACGGGTTCGACCAGTTCGTGGCAGGGGCTGGGGCGCCGCTTGAGGCAGGTGCTGAGCGCGGAGTACGGGATCGACGTTGGTGCCGAAGCGGCTGATGCTGCGCTGGCGTGGGCGTGGGAGCACTGGGCTCGCCTCTCGGGCATGTCCAACCCGGGCGGATATCTGTATCGGGTGGCTCAGTCCAATGCCCGCCGCTCGATCGCTCGTGGGCGGCTTGTCACGCTGCCTCCCGAGCCGCCGCCGACCGAGGACGCGATCGGGCTCGACGGAGACCTCGCCGACGCGCTCCGTCGTCTGCCCGAACGGCAGCGTCTCGCGGTCGTGATGGTGCACGTCTACGGATGGACACCGTCCGAGGTCAGCGAGATGACCGACCTGCCTGCGGTGACGATCAGGTCGCATCTGCGGCGAGGACTACGGCATCTCAGAAATGAACTCTCGAAAGGACCGAGCCGATGAACGCCACACCGACCGTCACCGACCGACTCGCCAGGTATCGACCGACGCTCGACGCCGCCATCGAGACTCAGATACGAACGCTCGATCTCACGCCACGATCAGAGCTCCGGACACTCGAGGAAGCAGCGTTCGATCCCATCGACGGTCCTCACCGACGGCACCGTGGGTCCATGGTCGTGATCGGCGCCGCAGCTGCGGTGGCGGTCGGTGGGCTCACCGTGATCACGTTCAACCGCCCCGAGAGCGACGGCACCCCGGCCGGCCCAGCCACAACGGAGGGGGCGCCGCCACCAGAGGCCACGGTCGACACCGTTCCAACGGCCACGACGCTAGCGAACGGTGCCGCTCGTCCGTGCGATGCATCGGTCGGTGATCCACTCGTCCCCGCCGGCACGCTCTATCTCGGCGCCCCGGCGAACGACCAGAACCTTGCCAGACCCGGAGCGATCTTCGCTCTGCCCGAAGGCACCCCTGTCGTCGATGTAGCAGCGAGAGCGGTCGGGCTCGCCGTGATCGGCTACCACTGCAACGTCACCGCAACCGCTGCGGGCGAAGGCAATGTCCTCGTCAGCATCGATCCACCCGCGTCATCGACCATCGTCTCTCTGATGGTCCGGCTGGCCGAGATCGACGACGCCGTTGCCGTGACAGCGATCGCCGGCTCGACGAGGTTCGAGACGGACGTCGTCGAAGGACGTGCGACCCTCACGTTCCGCCAGCCGTTCCCCGCCGGAACGGCCCGTGTACAGGTCCGGTTCAAGAAGGGCGACGACGTCTGGGAACTCACCGCCGAACCCTCCCCGAACCTGCCGATCGAGCTCAGCGTTCCGGCCGGAGAGACCGATCGCTTTCCCGACGAGCCGGTCGACTGGGTGCTGTTCACCGCGCTCGACGACAGCGACCTCCTCCTTGACGCAGGCGGCGAGGTCGTCACTGAACGGACCGCGCCGGCAGCGCCAGCCGGGGCCAAGGTGCTCGACGACTTGCCGGCACCGCTCGCCGACGCCACCGGCTACTCCTTCGCCGGTAGTCAGGCGGCCACACCGCTGACGTTCCCGTCAGCGGTGCCGATCCAGCGTTGGTACACGGCCACGATGGAACGACCCGAACTCCAACCCCACCTCAAAGTCGTCACCATGTCCGAGTCCGACCCCACCTCGCAGATCCCACCCGAGAGCGTCGACGCCGACCCGGTGACGATCCGCAACGCCGACGGCTGGCTGTACGACGACCCGTCGACCAGCGGACGAACGATCATGTTCACCCTCGGCGCCGCCGTGATCACCCTGACCGGCTATCAGCTCACCGACGAAGCGCTCATCACCGCAGCCGAGCACACAAACCTCGCCGCCGACGGTGTCGGCGCCCAAATCGACCCCGCAGGACTATCACCAGGCCTGGTGGAACGAGCAGTCGGCGTCACCGACGGTGTCTTCGTCTCCCTCGACGACGCAGGGAACGGCCGCCCCTCCGTCCGATGGTTCAACGCCCGACCCGACGGGTTGCCACCACAGGACGGACAGCCCATGCTCTGGCTCGGATGGAGCGTCGACGAGCCCGACCTGTTCCCCCTCCACCGACTCGACTACGACACCGTGATCGACACCACCGTCCGCGACGCACCCGCATTCATCGCGACGAACGATCCAGCCGAGCACGTCGCCGTGTGGTGGTCCGAAGGCGGCTACACCTACGTCCTCGGCGGATTCGGACTCGACCAAGACACCGTCATCGAGGCCGCCCGGCAACTTCGACCCGCAACCGACACCGACTGGGCCGAACTCGAAGTCGAACCCGGCTGACCGACACCTCCCAGCACTCCCGGCCCCGCCAACACGAGTTGACACAGCTGAACATCCTCCACGGAATCAACCGGCGGCAGGTGACATGGCTGGAGATTCGGCGAAGTACTCGTTGGGAAGCCGGCTGATGCTCTGGCGTCTCCGGGGCAAGCGTTCAGGGACAGCCATACTGGACCGGTGGGAGGCGGGAGTCCGACAATCGATCGATACGTCGCGCCATGACGAGTCGCGTCGTTGTCACCGGTATTGCAGGTGCAGGAAAGAGCACGTTCTCGCGGCAGCTTGCGGCGCGCACCGGCCTTCCGTTGATCCATCTTGACCTACACAGTTGGGGGCCCGGCTGGGCTCGCGTGCCTCATGACGAACTGATCGATCTCCAACGACAGGTCCTCGGTGGCCAGCACTGGATTGTCGACAGTAACGATGTCGACGAGGACTTGTTGGTTGCACACGCTGACACGCTTGTGGTCCTCGCAACTCCATGGTGGTTGTGCTCATGGCGAGCATTTCGTCGGGGGCTTCGCAGACCAACGGAGACGCAACTGCCCGAGGGATGCGAGGAGTCGTTCTCTCAGCGGATCGGCGACGAGTGGGGCATCGCGTGGCGCAACTGGCGCAATCGGAAGACGGTCCTGGAGAACGACTGTCGTCTGGTGAAGCGCTGTGCCGACCTTCTGGACGTTCACGTTCTGAGTTCCAAACAAGAGCTCGTTGGCTTCCTTCGCCGCCTGCCTGAGTGATCGGAGTTGCCGGTCGACGTGCTGTCCACGATTTTGTGGCTCGGGCCAGTTGGCGGGCACCAGGTACACGTCGGTCGTAGCAGACGAACATGCTGACGCGGATGGTGCCGCACGACGAACGGCGCGAACACGACGCAGCCGACGGTAGGGGACGGTGTTGATGGTAGGCCCTTGCCGGGCTGGGCGATTTCGGCGGCGGGTGCAGCTCGGCAGCCTCTCCCTCGACGGAGACGAAGTCGACGGTGTGGTTAGGGGTGACTGCCTGCGCGCGGGTTGGCACGCAAACCACGCGCCTTCCGTGGCGGTCGGGGCGCTCAAGAAGAAGGAATTCGTCGGTGTGCCAGACACCCTGAGCGGTTGGCGTGGGGTGCGAGGTGCTGATCTGCCGACGCGTTGTTCCTCACGGCCTGTCGCTCGGCAGGTCTGCAACGTGGCTCCGAAGCGACACGGCTGCAGCTGCGGCCTGATCTGACCGGCCGCGGCCGGTCAGTTGACGGCGACGAGCGAGTCGATGACGGTCCGAATCCGCTCGGGGTCTCCGGTGATCGAGACCTGGATCTGGCCGACACCGACGGAGACACCCTCCTCAGTGATCGGTGCGATTGATAGTTGCTCTAGCAGCGAGCCGGTGCAGTTGGGGCAGGATGTCGCGGCCGGCATTGACGAAGGGAGGCGGGTGACTCGGAGTTCCGTACGAACGAATCCGTCGAACCAGCGGACGATCAGAGATGGGCTGGTTTCCGTGCCGCCGTCGGCGGTTCCGAACGCCATACGTTGGATCGACACCTGGTCGGCCTCGATCGTCGGCACGACTGCACCCGGGCCGATCTCGGCGGCTGCTGCGTCGAACGTGATCGGGCCGAACGCGAGGTCGTCGCCGGAGCGGTCAACGTTTACGTTCGGAGGAATCAAGGTCGGGAAGTCGGCGGGCATCGCCTCGTCGAGCGCGAGTTCACTGAGCCAGATGGTGTCTGTGATCTGAGTGAGATCACCTCCATCGATGAAGCCTGCGCCGTCAGTGACGGTCTTCAGCGTTACTCCCGTCGCTCGGTCGATCCAGGTGACTGTCGTCGAGATGTAATCCCCGTCACCGAAGCCCATTTCGTGGCGCTGCTCGATCCGCCACGTCGACCGGCCGCCCACTGAATCCTCTTCGATTGCGACGACGCCGGAGATCAGCGAGGGCAGCGGCGTCACGATGCCGTTCGCCAGCCCGGTCGGCACGCCGAGTGATGTCGAACTATCCGCCGCACCGTCGATCTGCTGGTACAGGGGACGACCGTCCGCACCGGAGTAGACGACCTGCACCGAGCCTGAGACGGCGTCGTAATACGAGGTGCCGAACGACCCGGCGGTCACCGACACGGACCCGTCATTGCGCATCACCACACGAGCGGGCGTCATCGACGACCCGTTCTCGTACGCCGACCCGTCCGGAAGCGTCTGGGTGCGGTTGACGGTGAAGCCGAGCGTCGTGAAACCACGGAGGGCCTCCCGTCGCTCGGCATCAATCGCGGCGAGTCGCTCGGCCACCTCCTCCGAGGGCAGCGGTGCGGGTTCAGTGAGAGCGGTCGTCGGCGTCGGGACGGGCTCCGAGGCTGGTTCTGGCGCCGGCGCGGTGGAACTCGTCGGGGCCGGCGCAACGGTGATGGCCACTGGCGTCGTGCTTTCGAACGACACCGGGTCGAGTTCATCCGACGAGTGCCTGGACAGGACGACGGCGCCGGTCACCACCACGAGCGCTGCTGCAGCGATCGCCACTGGTCGACGACGGTCGTGACGACGGGCGTGCGGATGGACGTCGATCGTGACGTCGGCTGCGGGCTCGTCGATCAATGCGATGTCCAGTTCGAGCGTCGCCAAGCGGCGCCCGGTGATCTCGGCGAGCGAGATCGTCGGTGCCTGGTCGTCCCAGGTCGCCGCAAGTCCGGCGATCCGGTGTTCGAGGTCAGTGCTCATTTCGGTCCTCCAAAGTCTCGCGCAGCCGGGCCATGCCCCGGCTCAGGTGTTCGCGTAGCGTCGACACGCCGATGTCGAGCAGATCGGCGGCCTCGCGCAGGCTGAAGCCGTAGCCGTGCACCAACACCACAGAGGCTCTTTGCTGCTCCGACAGCCCATGCAGCGCAGGTGCCAGTTCGGGGATGACGTCGGGCTCAACGACCGACGGGGCGGTGTCGGGCGCCGCCCCTGGTCGCGGTGTCGTGTGCCGACGGGCCGCGGTCTGGCCGACCCGATACAGGTAGCCGACGGGGTTCGCCATTGGCTCGAGCCGTTGCCAGTGCTCCCAGGCCCAGCTCAGCGCATCGAGCGCCGCCTCACGCCCAACCACCGGCCCGTACGTGGCGACGAGTGCTCGCCGCAGTCGCGGCTCCGCCTTGCCGACGAACGCGGTGAACGCATCCGTGTCCTGCCCGAGATCGGAGCTCATGCCTCAGAGAGCATCACCGACCCCCGAATCACGCGACAGGGACCCGAAGATTCCCGTCAGCGGACGAAGTTCAAGACACGACCGACGCAACAGCAATCGATGCGCATCAGCCATTCAATTCAGGTCTGCCCGCAGTGCCGAGTCCACGTGATGCCGTGGCCTGGGGTCAGCATTGGACATCTTTCGGCGGCACGATTCCCTTGGTGTTCTCGGTCGGGTCGGTGACCGGTGGCGGCTCGTCGACCACGGTGGTGGTGGCGGCTGTCGTGGTGGTGCGGCCGGTGCCTTCGGTGGTGGTGGGCCCGATCGTGGTGGTGGTCTCGAAGATTTGCTCTGGTGCGGCGGCGAGCGAGGTCTCGCCTTTGAAGATCGCAAGAATCGCTTGCATGTTGTCGCCGTTGATTCTCGGCAGCAGCACCGAGTTGCCGCCGACCATGGCACCTTCGGACTCGATCTGGTAGGTGGCGATGCTGCCTGGGTCGAAGTTGCGGAGCACGCCGACGAACTCGAGCATCTTGTTGAGCGTGAGGTTGCGGTCGACCACGACGTTGTTCTCCGCGGCCTTGATGAGGCTGCGTGCGACGTCGGGATCGGTGACGCCGCGGTCGAGGGCGGCGGACAGCACACGTCGCAGGAAGTCCTGCTGGCGTGAGACGCGACCGAGGTCGCTCACCGGGTCCTCGACCCACTTGCCGTTCTCGTTGAGGTACTGGTAGTGCCGTGACCGGACGTAGGCGAGGGCGTGGTCGCCGTCGAAGGTGAAGCACCCGGCCTCGGGCACGTTGAGCCCGGTGTTCCTGTCGCGGGCGGGGTACTCGAAGGGGACGGCGACGCCGCCGAGGCCGTCGACGATGGTCTTGAAGGCGCAGAAGTCGATCTGGATGAAGTGGTCGACCTCGATGCCGAAGTTGTTGTAGATCGTGCCGAGCAGCTGGGTCGGGTTGTTCGTCACGTACGCCGAGTTGATCCGGCTGTTGTTGCCGCGGCCGGCGATCTTGACCCAGAGGTCGCGGGGGAACGACAGGACTGCGGCCCGCTTGTTCGATGGGTCGACGCGCATGATCATGATCGTGTCGCTGCGTTCGCCCATGCTCTCGCGGTTGCCAAATGCTGCGGCGTAGGGCGAGTTCGGGTCGATGCAGGCGTTGTTGTCGGCGCCGGTGATAAGGAAGTTGCTGGCCTCCGGGTCGGCTTGCGGGAACGTCTCGGGCGGTGCGTCCGGCTCTGCGGGTTCGGTGGTGTCGTTGCCGACGATCGTGTCGGTGGTCAGGGTGGTGCCGGTGCTCGGTGCGGTGGTGGCGGTGACGAAGGTGTTCTCCGACGCGTCCTGGAGCTCGACCGCGATTGAGGGTGTTGCCGTAGTAGCGGCTCACCACCAGACCGCCGGCGGCGGCGAAGCAGGCCAGGATCACGACGATGTTCAGGCCGAGCAGCATCCGCTGCGGCCACGTGCGCCGCGGGCGGTTGGGTCGGCCGCCTTTGTCCTTCGACAACACGGGCAACTCGGCGGGCACCGTAGCGTCCAAGGAACGCTGGTTCGCAGCGTTCGGACGTTCCAGGGCATCTGGTTCCCGGGCGCCTGAATCAGTCATCGGAGTGAACCTACTCGCCGTCCCGAGAGGTCGGCTGGCAGCCACACCGCCCCTAACCCGATTGAGACGAAGCCCCGCAGACATTCAGACTCGAGGTGCAGGAGCATCGTTCTTCAGAGTCGTCCCGCAGTGGGCAACCAGCGGCCTCGCCCGATTGCCACCGTCGAGGCGAGATACGAAAGCGAGCTAAACCACTTGAGCTCTCCGTCACGAAAATCCGACGCAGGCGAAACGCCACCACACCCGCTCGCGACGGGACGGAGTGCGACACGCTAGAAGCCACCCTTTGCCAAATGGCCAAGTCGATGTCCTCGCAGACGGCGTGAGACGGTCGGCCGAGGACGAATCGAAAATTCGCCCGGTGCTCGATCCGCAGCTGCGGCGGGCATGCGAAGTGCGCCACGAACCGGCGTTATGGGACGCTTCGCAGTGGGGGCGCCTTCGGTGTGCAGAGGAGGTGTTCGCCAATGGTGGTGAGGTCGAAGTACTCGAGTTGGGCGCGGTTGAAGCGGATTTCCTTGCTTGCGGTGCCGTACGGAAAGATGTCGTCGAGGTAGCGGAAGGCGAGGTGGTCGTCTTCGATGGCGAGAACGAGAGCGTCGATTGGTCCGAAGCGGCTTGACTTGGCGGTGTCGGCGAATCGGGCGGGATCGTCGATGGTGGCGAGGTGTCGAAGGACGTTGATGCGCTCGTTGAACTCGGCGGCTGGGTTGGCGTAGTGGGCGTCCCAGGGGATGAAGGCGTGGTTCGGGTAGTAGGCGAGGATGTCGACCCTGTCGGACACCAGGACGGCTCGTTGACCGACTCGGGCTTCGATGAGCCGTTGCAGTGCGGCGGCCGACGAAGGGTTGTTCGGGTCGTCGGGTGATGGGACGGTTCGTGCCGCTGCGGTCAGCGAGCTGTCGTGAACCGTGGTGAAGAACTGCTGGCCGGCGCTGATCGCGATGATGGCGGCGATGGCGCCGGCGAGACGGTCCAGGTCTCGGCGGTCGACGTGTGCCGACACGTGTTGGTGAGCGGCTGCGAGGGCGCGTATGCCTGCGCAAGTGGCGATGGTGGGGATGATCGGCTTGGCCCGGAATGACAGCAGTGGGTGGTCCGTGATCGCTGCGATCGCGCCGATCGCGTACCAGAGGTAGGTCGCGGCGAGCAGTGAGAGCAGGCGGCGGGAGAGCTCGTCGCGGGTGGCGGTCCAGACAAGATGGGCGATGCCGGCGAGCATCAGCATGCCGGGGATCGTGGGGTCGAGCATGGGGAGCGGGACGAGGGCGTGGTGCTCGGCGAACCATCGGTTCGCGAGCGAGTCGGGTGATGGGGCGGTCGTGACGCTGATCGCGAGCGGCACCCAGAACGGTGCAGCGACGAAGAGTGACACTGCGCCGATCCGGGCGACTGCGGGAAGGTGGATGCGTATCCAGCGCCCGGTGACGATGCGGTCGATGACGAGGTGGACGGCGATGGCGAGAACGCCGACGAACAAGAAGTAGTAGTAGGTCGTGAACAGCGCCGCCCCGATGAGCCCCAGCAGAACCGTTCTCCGCGCACGGGCGCCACGAGGTGTGCCGACGGTGAGGATCCACCATGGGACGAATGCGGTGAGTGTGAGCCAGGCGTACGGCTCGTAGAAGTTCTCGACCATCAGCGGCACGACCGCCATCAGTGCTGCTTGGCGGCCGGACACCAGGCGGCGCCAGCCGAGGTAGGCGATGGACGGCACGATCAGTGCCGAGCCGATCGCTCCGATCTTGAGCATTCGCCACGGTTCGGTGTCGGTGAGTGCGGCGATGCGGCCGAGGAGCCAGAAGTAGCTCGGCGGGTACGCAGCAGGAAGGTCGGCGACGGTGAAGTCGACCAGGTGCCACGTGTACGCGAACCGGGTGACCGATGCGGTGCGGAACGACTGATCTCCGCCCAGACCCCCGGCTGCGAACGGTGTCCCGACGAGCGAGGCGGTGATGCGCGAGAGCGGCGATGGTGCCGGCGATGATCGGAACGATGTCCACGCCGAGCGATCACGTCCGTCCGCTGTCACGGGTGGTCCACGCCCACCAGCCGATCAGCACCAGCGCCAGGATGAGTGCCCGGGTTTGGTAGCTGAGCAGCGGGCTGCCGGGTGCGTGCTTTGATGTCCCGAGCACGGCGGTGGCGGCTCCCATGGCGAGCAGCAACAGGTATGGGGGCGCACACGTCCACATCGGGTCCACCACCTCGTACGCACCACGCCGGTTATGTGCTGGCAGTCGTCGCGGTCGATGCCGTCGCTACCGGTTCACGGGTCCCCGAACGTGATCGACATTCCGACGGGCACCGTGCCGGGCTCGACGGGAACACGTGCCACGGACCAGGCGATCTGCGGGTCGACTTCAGACACGGCCGTGACGCTGGAACCGTCGTCGAGCGCGACATCCACGAGCGGGTACTCCGGGTCGAGCGCGACCGTGACGATCAGGAACTGACCGGGACCGCCCGGCGATCGCAACGGGTCCTCCACCGAGGTCCACTGGGGCGATGCGGTCGGCCTGGCACTCCTCGACCGACGGCGACCGGAAGCACACCATCGAGTCACCCGTTCCGCCGTACCACGACCTCGAGATCGGGCTGGAGCCGATACCGCTCGGTCGGCTCGTTCCCGGCGACCGTGACCGGTGACCCCGTTGCGCCGGTCACCGGCGGCAACGTCCCCGATGGCTCGTATACAGGAGGGGCAGCACCCTCGACATCGGTCGCGAGCGACGATGGTGTGGGCATCGAGGTCGCCGGTGCCGTCTCGGCCGGCGGAGCAGTGGTGGCGGTCGTCGGCTCGCTCCCGTTCCCGGTCGTGTCCGAGTCGCGCAACGTGAGCGACACGAGCCCGATCCCGCCGAGCACCATCACCGCCGCCGCAGCCACTCGGGCCAGCGACGAGGACCGCCGGCCGTTCCTGGCCACGGTTCGGCCGTCCACGAGCGGCTGCTCGTGGACGGCGTTGTGTTGATCGAGCAGCTGTGCTCCGCGTCGCAGACGTTCTTCGAGATCGATCACGAACGCGACCCTCCTTCGGTTCGAGCCTCGAGTTCGGCTCGCAGCCTTCGCATCCCACGATGCACGTGATTGCGCACCGAGTCCTCCGACACGCCCATCACGGCGGCCGTGTCCCGATAGCTGAACTGGTAGCCGTGCACCAACAGCACGGCGACCCGCTGATCCGCACGGAGACGGAACAACGAGTCGAACACGTCGCCGGGCAGGTTCGGGGCGTCCTGCCACACCGGTTCGACCGGGAACGCCGACCAGACGACGCGGCGACGGCTGCGTCGGGCCGCGGTCTGACCGACCCGATACAGGTAGCCGCCAGGGTTCGCCATCTCGCACAACACATCGCCGTGCTCCCAACCCCACGCCACCGCGTCCGCCGCAGCCTCGCTGCCGGCCTCCACCCCGTACCTCGCGATCAACGCACGACGCACCAACGGAGCGACCCGCTCCAACACGCCTGCAGCAGCAGACCGGGCATCAGCCGAACTCACCACGACCGGTCGACGCTCATCGTTCATCACCGCATAGAGCCATCAGCGCCCCGAATCCTCTCACCCAACCGCAAGCCGCAACGGCGCACCCGACGGCACAGAAGAACTCCACCGAGCCCCGGGGCTCATCCGTGTCGACGCCGATCCAGACAGCACCGGTCACGCCCCTGCGACGAAGGCGACGACGACGTAGGCGGCGTGGCGGTCGAAGTTCTCGCGTCGGCGGTCGTAGATCGTGGTCGTGCGTGGGTCCGCATGTCGCGCGGCGAGTTGGACGTCTCGGAGCGGCACTCCTGCGTCGAGTGCAGCCATGATGAACGCGCCTCGGAGCATGTGCGGGTGCACGTGGCCGAGGCCGGCTCGCTTTCCGATCGACTTCACCCACCGATGGGCGGTGCGACGGTCGAGGCGTTGGCCGTCGTGACGAATCAAGATCGGTCCCTCACGCCGTTCACCGACCGCGAGATCGACGGTGCGGGCGGTGCGTGGCACCAATCGGGATCACCGCTGGCTTGTGGCCTTTGCCGACGATGCGGAGGGTGCGGTGTCCGCGGTCGAAGCCGAGGTCGCCGATGTCGGTCTCGCAGGCTTCGCTGACTCGAAGCCCGTTGAGCCCGAGCAGCACGGCGAGCGCAGCGCGTTGGTGACCGAGTTGTTCGGCGGTGAACAGGAAGCGGCCGAGTTCGGTGCGGTCCATTCCGTGGCCCTGGCTCGGATGCACCTTCGGACGTCGCACATACTGCGCAGGGTTCGAGCCGATCCGCCCGTCGACGTGCGCGAACCGGTACAGCCCGCACACCGTCGCCAACCGTCGGTCGATCGTCGATGCGGCGAGCCCGCGCTGTTCCATGTGATGCCGGAACAGCTCGATGTGCGGTCGCGTCGCTGCAAGGACCTCCAGCCCGACGGACGCGGTCCAGCCGAAGAAGAAGCGGAGATCCTGCCGATTCGCCTCCAACGTGCGACCGCTGTAGCGGGCGAGGAACGCGACTGCTGCGAGTTCGGCTTCGTCCACCTCCCGCTGAACGAGTACCTGATCGAGCCCGATCCGATCCCTGGACATGAGAACCTCCCGAAGGTCATGGAAACCCTCACGGGACACCGACTGTTAACCGGCGGTAGGTGGCAGTCGGCCGATCATTGGCGCCATCGTCATGGTCGGCGGCGCCTACCTGGAATTCCGACGTGCGATGCTGCCTCGGTGCGGCGTTTCAGCATCTTTGCGATGGCTGCGGCCACGACCATCGCCCCCGTCGCCTCGTGTTCGCAATGCGACCTCGATTGCAGCGCCTCCGGAGTCAGCGTTCAGCTCGATGACGTCGGCCCGGTCAAGGCCCGTGTCTGTATCGATGACGACTGCTTGACGACCCCGATCACACCGGATCGATCTGCTGTAGCCCGTGAAGACGTTGAGTGGAGCGAGGGCCGGGACGTGGTCGTCACCGTGGAGCTACTCGGGCCCAGTGACCAGGTTCTCGGAACGATCACGGAGGAACGACGCATGTTCGATCCGGAGCAGGAATGTCGATGCGCCGTCTTCGGATATCGATGGCGTGACGGGACGCTCTCGCCATTCTGAACATTGCTCTGGGACCACGGCGCCAGCAGCCGGCGGTAGGGGGCACGCGTCGACACGGGCGTCGGAGGGGCGGTCAGGTCGCCTCGCGAACCTTTCGTCTCCAGAAGGTTCGTTCCTCGACGTCCTTGGCGCGCTCGAAGCCATTCCGTTCCACGACCATCAACGAAGCAGTGTTGTCGGGGTGAATGAGGAGCGTCGCTGTCTCCCAACCGGTGTCGGTCCGCAGATGCTCGACCATGAGGCGGACCCCGCGGGTCGCGTATCCGCAGCTCCGGTGCGATGGGAACACGTGATATCCGATGTTGACCTCGTCCGGGGCAAGCCACCAGCGATCATCGTCGCGATCGTGGTCCACCCAGCCCACCACGGCACCGCTGACGACGATGACGTACTCCGGGGCGGGCGCTGCTGATCCCTCGCCGATGAAGCGACGGAACGCGGCGTCGCGAGCGGCGATGATGAGCGGGGCATCGTCAGGCGTCGAGGGGCGCAGCTCTACCACACCGTCAATGAGACTCGGTTCGGTCACCGTGTGAGTCTCTCCGAACCGGCGTGCACTGACGAAGCACATATCTCGCGTCGCTCCCGGCGGTAGGTGGCGGTTCGCGCCCGGAGAACAAGGAAGGGCTCGGCCCACGGATGCCAAGCTGCGCATCGTGGATCTGTTCCATTTCAGCCATGATCCGACGATCGAGAGATTCGTGCCGCACGTACCGGCAACGAACCCGAGCCAGCCTCCGTCGGTCTGGGCGATCGACGCCGAGCACGCACCCCTCTACTGGTTCCCCCGTGACTGCCCCCGAGTGACGGCCTGGCCGACGAGCCACGACCAGCAGGCGATGTTCCGACAGGCGTTCTGCACGACTGCTGCGAGAGTCCATGCCATTGAACTGTCGTGGCTGCCGGCGCTGCAATCGAGCGTGCTGTTCCGGTACAGATTCGACAGCGCAGCGTTCCGCCCATGGGCGGAAGCCTCGGGCCAATGGATCACCGATGCCGCTGTCGAACCGCTCGAGGTCGAGCGTCTCGACGATCTGATCGGCCAACACATCATGGCCGGCATCGAACTCCGAGCGGTGCCCAATCTCTGGCCGCTCCGTGACCTCGCAATGCAAGGCCCGTGGGACTTCAGCGTCGTCCGATTCCAGCAGGCCAAGGCTCGACCCAGCTGAGCCTCCCGGGTTCGATCGCTGACCAAGAGAACCGGCGATAGGGGGAGTGACTGCGCTGCGCTCAGTGAGCGGCCTCGCATTGTCGCTCTTGTGCCGACGTCAGGTAGTCGTGGTCGCGCTCGGGTCAGGCCGGTTGAAGCTCGGCAGACTCTCGTCCTTGGTGTAGGTCTCGGGTTCTCGGCCATCTTGACCCCAGACGTAGACGTCGTCGCCCGTGTCGAGGGTGTCCCAGAGTGCGTCGGCCGCGGCGTTGGTGACTCGGATGGCGCCGTGCGACACCGGGTGGTCGGGCACGTTCTCGGCACCGTGGATCGCGATGCCGTAGTTGAAGTACTGCGGCCGATACATGCCGCCGAGCGGTCCAAATCGCTTCCCGTCGTGTCTGCGCGTGATCTTGAAGACACCGCCGGGAGTCTTCGACTCGGCGCAGATCGCCGCCTCCTGCGGTGGGTCGATCGGCTGGCCGATCGCGTCGGTGTCGATCGTCGTCGTGTCGCAGAACGTGATCGGATTCCCGTCGCTATCGACCTCCCCGGACGAGATGTGAGCGATGAGGACCGGCTCATCAGCAGTGAACACGATGAGGACTTGTTGAGGAAGGTAGACCTCGACGTGGGTCGACGTGTCCCCGCTCGGCCGCCGTGGAGCGATGACCAGACTTTCCGACATCCGGAGCCAGTTGTCAGGAGTGACGGCGGACTTCGACGAGTCGACGGCGAAGTCCTGCCAGGACAGACCCTCGGTGAGCTTCCTCCACGCCCAGAAGGCGCGCTGCGTCTGGTCGTCGAACTCGCCGTCGATCTCGCCGACGAAGAACCCGAGATCGTGCAGTCGCTGCTCGACCCGACGAACGTCGTCGCCGCTCGAACCCGGGGAGACAGCACGTTCGATCGGTGCGAGCACCACCACGGTCGACGGCGTCGGCTCGGGCGGCGCGGCCGAGGAGGCTGGCACCGTGGAGTTCGACAGCACCGTGCTCGCTGAAACAGCAGACGGGTCAGGAGGTGTCGGGGCCACCGTCGCATCGCCGGTGCCGTCGTCTCGAGTCGCCCAGATCGCCACTCCCGACAACCCCACCAGTGCCGCAGCCGCGCTGACCGCGAGCCATCGAGCACGCGGCTGCGTCGACCTCTGCTGCCCGGCGACCGGCACGATCTCCGCGCAACGATCGTCGAGCGCGACCCCCGCTTCGATCAGCAGCTCGTCCAGTGTCTTCACGACGTCACCTCCATGATCGACCGCAACCGGGTCAGGCCCCGATGCACGTGGTTCGTCACCGCAGCTTCGGTGACGCCGAGGATGTCTCCGGCCTCTCGATAGCTGAAGCCGTAGCTCTTCACGAGCAGCACACACGCCCGCTGAACGGCTGGCAGACGCTTCATCGCATGAAGCAGGTCGACCACCGCCGCGTCGTCGCTCACCGCTGCCGGATCAGCCGACGGGAACTCCGAGGTGCGCCGCCGCCAACGCACATGAGGACGAGCATGCGACTGACCGACCCGGAACAGGAATCCCCCGGGGTTCTTCATCACCGAAATCTCGTCCCACCGCTGCCACGCCACGCCCATCGCCTCCGCAGCGGCTTCCATACCGACCTCGACACCGTAGAACGACACGAGCGCCCGACGAACCTGCTCACCGGTAGTCGCCACGAACAGATCGAACCCATCACCCAGAGTTCGCTGCCGGTCGAGCATCCCCACACTGTGACAAACCCGCCACCCGCCGATTCCTTTCACCCGGCAAAGCAGACCTTCACCAGATTGATCACGGCCTCGCAGTCCCGGCGGTAGGTGGCAGCTGCGGTCTGGGGCCGGCGACCGAAGCCGTCGGAGCGGTGACGCGGCGGCCGCATGGCCTGACGGAGCGAATGCACCCTCACCGAAGGTCGCGGCCGGCCTACCGTTTCGACGATGAGCAATGGTTCCAGTGGCGTGGCAGTTTCACCAATGACGAGGTCAACGAACTCCATGCCGCGGCGTTCGAGACGCGCGTGTACAGCGAGGCGGAGTGGAACTGGGTGGCACTGACGGCGAGGCACAGCCTCGGCTGGGTCGTCGCACGTGACGGGGAGCGCCTCGTCGGCTTCGTGAACGTGGTCTGGGACGGGCTCGTGCACGCCTGGATCCAAGACACCATGGTCCACCCGAGCCGCCACCGACGAGGCATCGGCCGACAGCTCGTGATCGAAGCGGTCGACGCATCACGAGCAGCGGGATGCGAGTGGCTGCACGTCGACTTCGATGACGATCTCCGAAGCTTTTACTTCGACGCATGCGGCTTCAAACCGACCAACGCCGGCCTCATCGCACTTCAGTAGCCGCCCGGTCGAGCCGAACGGCCCACACCCGGCGCCCGGCGGTAGGTGGCAGTGCAGATGGTTTGATCTGTCCGGCGAGTGCTCTTGCGTAACGGGTCCCTACCGGGCATTCGGCGCTATCTGGCGTCAGCGTGACCTGCGCGTCATCCACACTGTTGGAGTGAGCGACGAGCCGACTCTGGACGCCGAAGTCTTGGCCTACTACGGCCAAGGCCGCGAGCGGACACGTCTCGAGTCCGTGAGCCGGCTGGAGTTCCTGCGGACGGCCGAACTGTTGGAGCGGTTCCTACCGCAGCCCCCGAGGTCCGTATTGGATGTTGGTGGTGGCGCGGGAGCGTATGCGCTGTCACTCGGGAGGGCCGGCTACGACGTAACGCTGATCGATCCCGTGCCGTTGCACGTAGAACAGGCACAGGGTGCTGGAGTTGAGTCCGCAGCCGTTGGAGACGCACGATCGCTCCACTTCCCGGATGACTCGTTCGACGTGGTCATGCTGCTCGGCCCTCTGTACCACCTGCCCGACCGCGGGGCCCGGCTCGTTGCGTTGCTTGAGGCCGTCAGGGTGGTACGACCGTCGGGCCTGATCGTTGCGAGCGTGATCTCACGCTTCGCATCAACACTCGATGGGCTCCATGCTGGGTTTCTGCTTGACGACCGGTTCGAAGCGATCGTGCGGACCGACCTCGCCACGGGGCGCCATGAGAACCCCGGACGAGTTCCCGGCTGGTTCACGACGGCGTACTTCCATGATCCGGGCGAGATCGAGACCGAGTTCGGCGACGCCGGCTGTCGGGTGAGCGAGGTGTTGGCGATCGAAGGTCCCACCTCGGGGATGTCGGATCTCGATGCATGGCTCGGTGACGACGAACGCGTGGGAGTCCTGATGCGAGCGATTCGCAGAGTGGAAGCAGAACCGAGCCTGCTCGGTTGCTCCAGTCACCTCTTCATCGTGGCTCACCCACATGCGTGAGCACCGGCCCGCTACCAGGGCGGCGGAGCCCATAGCTGCCGATCGGGTCGGCGGGTGCGGCAAGACTGTCAGCGATGGAAGCCGGCGATCGGATGCTCATCTGGTGTCAGGGCGGCCCGAGCATGGGGCGCGCCGTGCACTTCCCGCCGCCGCTCGAGATCGCGGTCGAGGGTGGCATGTACGTCCTTGTCGATGACGGCCCGCCGGAGGCGTGGCAATACACGTTCGTGCGTGAAGCCGACCTGAGTGGGTAGCGCCGACCTGCCGATACGCGCTGCCTCGACACGGCTGCCCGATGGCGCACAACTGTCGGAACGACCCAGGGCGGATACCGGTCTGAGCGCCGCTCCGGGCGGCAGAGTCTCGTTATGGATGAGCGGGTCTTCATGCTTGGTGCCGGCTTCTCGAAGGCCGTTAGCTCGCACATGCCGCTACTGCCCGAGTTGGGCGCTGCGGTGGAGCAGCACCTAGGGGTGAGTCCCACCTCGTGGTGTAGGGGCTAGCGACCATCGTCGGGGTGGTGGTGGCCATCGTGCGATTCTCGGTAGCGACCAAGCAACCAAGGACACCGCACGATGGCCGCCAACGAGTTTGCCCTATCCGACCTTGCCGCGCGTCTGCTCGGCACCGACGCGACGCTCGCGACGTCGCTTCGTGACATCCTCACCGCCGCACTCCAAGAACTGATCGAAGCGGAGCTCTCCTCGACGATCCGGGCCGAGCATGGTGAACGTTCACCGGAACGTGTGACGCAACGCAACGGTCACCGCCCGAAGCTGATCTCCACCCCTGCCGGTGATGTCGAGGTCGGGATCCCGAAGCTCCGCCAAGGCTCGTTCTTCCCGGAGTTGCTCGAGCCGCGCCGGCGGATCGATCGAGCGTTGTGGGCGGTGATCATGACCGCGTACATCACCGGCACCTCGACCAGGAAGGTCGATGATCTCGTGAAGGCACTCGGTTGCGACAGCGGCATCTCGAAGTCGTCGGTCTCTCGGATCTGCGCGCAGATCGACGCTGACGTCGCCGTCCTCAGAACGCGCCGGCTCGATCATCAGCCGTTCGTCTACGTGTGGTTGGACGCGACCTACGTCCATGTCCGCGAGAACCGCCAAGTCGTGTCGAAAGCGATCGTGATCGCGACCGGCCTCCGTGCTGACGGCCACCGTGAAGTGCTCGGTCTCGACGTCGGCGACTCCGAGAACGAACCGTTCTGGAAAGAGTTCCTCGGCGGCCTGGTCGACCGCGGGCTCGGCGGTGTCCGCCTCGTCATCTCCGACGCGCACGCCGGCCTGATCAAAGCGATCCGACGCTGCTTCCAAGGCGCCAGCTGGCAACGCTGCCGCGTGCACGCGATGCGGAACCTGCTCGCCGCCGCGAACCACCGCCACCGGCAAGTGATCGCCGCGCTGATCCGCACGATCTTCGTCCAACCCGACACCCCGACCGCCACCGCCCAGTTGCGGGCGGTCGTCGACCAGCTCCGCCCCTACGCACCCGGGGTCGCCGACCGGCTCGAGAAGATGGAGACCGATCTGCTCGCCTACACCGGCTTTCCGACCGCGCACTGGTCCAAGATCTGGTCGAACAACCCGATCGAACGATTGAACCGTGAGCTCAAGCGGCGCACCGACGTCGTCGGGATCTTCCCCGACAAAGCGTCCGTTATCCGCCTCGTCGGCGCCCTGCTCGTCGAGATCAACGACGAAATGATCGCCGCCGAACGCCGCTACATCGCCGCGGCCAGTGTCGCCGACCTCACCGACCAACCCGCCGAACTAGCCTTGCCCGCAGCACCCCGAACCTGACCACAGCGAACGGGAAGAGCACGACCTCCTACACCACAGCCCGGGGAGACTAATCGTCCAGCCTGTGCCACGAAATCCACCCTGTTGTGGACCGTCCGTTACCACGGCGTTACCACGAGCCCTGCCGAGCGGTTTATGAAAGCGGACAACACGCCCAACCGTGAGCAACACACTTGAATCAGGGGTGCTCCGAACCATGGGGTCCTCGGCGAAGAGGTGTCAGCCCGGCGACCCTTCCGCGGGCGCCGGCGGTCCGCTTGCGAAGTGTCGCTGCCTTCGGTCGTGCGCCGTAGGGTCGGGGCCCGGCCAGTGAGGTAGCCGACTGCAACGCCGAGCGGTACGCGTGGCCCAACGACGGCCGTCGCCGGCCTGTGTCGATCGCGGTGTGGTGTGTCGATCGCATCAACGGTGGCGAGACCGAGCACGAGACGACAGTTGGGCTTCATCACGCGGGAGTGAGTGCACCAGAGTCAGTGGCGGCACATCCGCGAGGTGGTGGGCGATGTACACCGATACGACGTCCGAGCAGTTCGCAAGTGCTTGTGCGGTGCGTCCGTCACCGGCGGTCCACGCGGTGTACGAGCCGTTGACTCTGCGCACGGCCGTTGCGCAGAAGCTCGGCGTGCATCGTCCATGGATCAACGATGATTACGACGTTCGGACGCGTCTGCGGCGGGGTGGGCGGAGTTGTTGGCCCGTGGGTCGCCATGTCAGGAGATACCGGTGTTGCTGGGGGGCTCTTCGAGCCTGGTCGCTCCGTCGTCGAGTCGTGCCGACAGTTCGGCGGCTGGAGGGGACGCGGTCCGGGAGCGGAGGGACTGCCGCGGTTGGAGGTGACAGGTTGGGTCAGGCGGCGGTTGCCGTCTGTGGGGTGTTGATCATCTCGTATTCGATCGGGGTGAGTCGACCGAGGGCGGGTTGGCGTCGGCGTTGGTGGTAGGTGCGTTCGATCCAGGTGACGATCTCGATGCGGAGCTCGTCTCGGGTGGTCCAGCGGGGGTGCCGGTCGAGGACGTTCTTCTGCAGGAGGGCGAAGAACGATTCCATGGCGGCGTTGTCGCCGGCGGAGCCGACTTGGCCCATGGAGCCGACGAGGCCGTGGCGGGTGAGGGCCCGGTGCACCTTCCGGGAACGAAACTGGCTGCCTCGGTCCGAGTGGACGATGCAGCCGGCGACGTCGCCGCCGCGGCGGGCGACGGCCATCTCGATCGCGGCGACGACGAGCCGGGCCTTCATGCGGCTGTCGATGGCCCAGCCGACGATCCGGTTCGAGTACAGGTCCTTGATGGCGCAGCAGTAGAGCTTGCCCTCGTCGGTCCAGTGCTCGGTGAGGTCGGTCGACCCACACGACGTTCGGGGCCTTGGCGGTGAAGTCCCGGCGCACCAGGTCGTCATGGGACGGGGCACCGGGCTTGGACCCCTTGCCGGGCTTGGGTTTGCCGAACCTCGACCACCAGCCGTTGTCCCGGCAGATCCGCCACACGACCCGGTCCGACACGTCGTGATCGTCGAGGCGGACCTCATCGGCGAGGAACCGGTACCCGAACTCGGGATCATCACGATGGGCGTCGAAGATCGCGTTGGCCAGCCACGCCTCATCGAGCTGGCCGTCGGTGAACGGCGCGGCGAGCCACCGGTAGTACTGCTGGCGGCACAGCTTGAGGACCCGGCACGTCACCGTGACGGGGATCCCGTCGACGGCGAGCTCGCGGACGAGCGGGAACATCATTTTCCCGGCAGGTTCGCCTGGGACAGATACGCCGCCGCCCGGCGCAGGACCTCGTTCTCCTGCTCGAGGAGCCGGTTGCGCGCTTCAGCTCGCGGAGCTCGACAGCCTCCATGGTGGTCGGCCCCGGCTTGATGCCGTCATCGCGGTCAGCTCGGCCAGCCAGTTCGTCAAACAGGACTCGGTGATCCCGAAGTCGGCAGCGATGTCCTTGATCCGGACGCCGGGCTCACGGCTCCGGGCGACCCGAACCACTTCATCGCGGAACTCCTTCGGATAGGGGCTTGGGCATGGTGAACATCCTTTCAGCGGCGCCTCCCGGCACCACAGCTCAGATGTCACCCCCAGCGAGCGCGGCAGTCCCGTAGATCGCACTGTGAGGTTGGCAGGATGTCGTCGGAGCGACGAGTGCCGCTGCTCCCCAGGCGGTTACTCGTCCCTCGCTGTCGATCGACCATTCACCGCTCAAGGAGCCTGCTCGAATCGTGGCGTGTTCGACTCGCTTCGGCTGAGCGATGGGCGGCGAGTTTTCCGGCAAGGTTTTCCTCATCGAGTGCTCACGGGTGTGGTTGCTGCAGACGAGGTTAGGGGCACAACCCAGGGGCCGAGTCCGACGCTGCAGGTCTCTCGTGCGGCAGCTTCGACGAGGAGTGGGATAGGACGGCACGGGGGTGCCGGCGGGATCTCGGATTTCGAAGTGGAGGTGGGCAACGGAGTGTTCCGAATTGCCGGAGTCGCCGAGGTAGCCGATGATCTGGCCGGCGCCTACGTGGTGGGGGCTGGTTGTGAGCGCAGGCGGCAGCGTCCAGTGATGCTCGGCTTCACCGTCGTCGGTACCTGGCGTGTCGTTGTTGAGGTGAAAGTAATGGTAGCGATACCCGTCGTCGGCGACGATCGTGACGCGGGGACCTGCGATGCCTGTTGCGTCGGCTGGACGCGCCGAGTCGATCGTGCCGTTGACAGCTGCACGTATCGGCTGCATTCGAACGCCGACGATGTCGGTGCCGACATGCTGACGTTCGCACGCCGAGCCCCGACAGTCCCCCCAAGAGTTGCCGAACCACATCGGGCCGAGCACGGGAAAGGCAAGGTTGTCCCGATCCGTCGGCAGGGGCGGGGCGAACTTCGGGTCGGTTCCCCAGGGTTCATGGGAGTGCAGAAGATGTCGGATCACGCCACCGAGACCTCGGCCGAATCGAAAGCTCGCCGTGTTCACGTCGTCCAGTTGGGGACGCACCGGCTCGAAACGCCCCGACCGGATGGTGATGGTGGTGTCAGGTCTCTGTTGCGCGAAACGCACGAAGTGCGGAAGTACGGCGGCCTCCTGGCGCTGAACTGCAAGCGCTGGCGGCAGCGTCGCTACGACGGTGTCGACGCTTGGATCGTCGATGGCCGTCTGGTCCGTAGGGGACACCGTCGTTGCCGCAAGATCGCCGCTGTCGGGAGCCGGTTCGTTGGGAGCCGATTCGTCGAGAGCCGTGTTGTCGGCAGTCGTGTTGTCGGCAGTCGTGTTGTCGGCAGTCGTGTTGTCGGCAGTCGTGTTGTCGGCAGTCGTGTTGTCGGCAGTCGTGTTGTCGGCAGTCGTGTTGTCGGCAGTCGTGTTGTCGGCAGTCGTGTTGTCGGGACTGATCAGGTGACCACTTGATTGGGTGTGAGGCTGGGTCGAGGACGGAGTGTTCTTCGTGTCGTCGGCGGTCGCGGGCGGCGGTGTGGATGGCGCGCTCGGTGCGTGGTCGTGTGACGCTCCGGCTGCGGTGGCGGCCCAGGTGGGGACGATGAGGCTGGCGAGGGCGAGGATCGCTGCAATGTGTTGTCGCTTGGGTGTCATGGTGCGGCGGGTTCTGGTGAAGTCCTGGTGACCGGCCGTGGGGACCGGTCACCAGGAGATCGATTGCTTCAGGGCGCGAGTCGTCGGCGGCGGCTGAATCGGACGGTGAGCCATCCGAGGCTGATGGCGAGGGTTGCGAGTTGTAGCCAGCGTGCGACGGTTGCGCCGGTCGAGGGGAGGTTCGCCGGGACCACCGGGGTTGCGGGTGTGGTGGTGTTGTTGTTGTCCGGGGTCGGGTCGAACGGAACGGGGATCCCAGGTGTTGCCTCGGTGACCACGTTGGCGGTGTTCGCGATCGGCGTGCCTGGGGCTGCTGTGACCCTGACCCTCAGTTCGATCCGGGCGATCTGTCCGACTGCGAGCGCCGCTGGCGTTCGGCAGGTGACGAGCTGTCCGGTGGCTGTGCAGGTAGCACCGACCCCGGCGGCCTCGACGAAGGTGAGGCCCGGTGGCAGATCGTCGGTGATCACGACAGGCCCGCCCGAGACGCTCGGGCCCCGGTTGGTCGCTTCGAGGATGTATGTCGCGACGCTGTTTCGTACGAGAGCGCCATCGAGTGTCTTGGTGATCTGGATGTCCGCGACGGGGACGTCGGTCGGGTCGCTGTCGGTGTTGTTGCCGGGGGCGGGATCTGCGGTCGGGCTGGCCGCAGTGGCGGTGTTCACCACTCCAGGAGCGGCGGCGACACCGACTGAGACAGTCAGCGTGATGGTCGTGGTCGTGTTCG
>JBAOIR010000056.1:0-9317 GCA_037045585.1 Microthrixaceae bacterium | reverse complement strand
TTCACTGCCGAACACCGTCCGGGGCAGGAAGGAGTACAGGCTCTGACCGAGACGGGAGCTGGCCGGATCCTCCGGCGTGGACACGTGCACGTGGTGACCGCGGTTGTGTTCGACGAAGAGAGTGGCCGTACCCCGTCTGGGCGAGGAACACCTTCGCCAACCACTGCTCGACTTTCGGGTGCTTGTGGCCGAGTTCGTGCGCCGTGTTGATCGCCACTCCGCCGACGCTGCCCACCGTGGCCGCGAGCCCCAACGCGTCGATCGTCGAGAGATCGCCCCAGGCCCAGTAGCCGCAGGCCACGACGAGGGACAGGAACTGCAACGGGAGGTAGGCGTAGGTGCACCACCGGTAGAAGTGGTCGTCGTTGAGCTGCGGGACGAGGTCCTCGGGTGGGTTCTCGTGATCACGTCCGAGGGTGACGTCGAGGATCGGCATCAGCACGTAGAGCACGACCGGGCCCAGCCACCAACCCCACCCGGCACCCGTCGCCGCCACCAGGCCGGCTGCCAGCAGGGGCAGCACCGGGACGACGAGGCCGAGCCAGTACAGGTGCCGCTTGGCGTCGGTCCACGACTCGGATCGACCCACCTCGACACGGGACAGCTGTTCGACATTCGACGTTGTCATGTCGTCATCATGTACACGCGCAGGGTATTTGTCAACACGTCCGTTCGCCCGCGCTGTCACCGACCCCTCACACCGTGCGCGGTCCAACCCCGTCGGGACCGCGCGCGTCGCTGCTACGATGCGGCGGGCCGAAACCTCATGACCACCCTTCACGGCAGGTCGGGCGCCGGCTCCGAGTGCCCCGAATCCACAGTCACGCGGGTGTAGTTCAATGGTAGAACGGCAGCTTCCCAAGCTGCATACGGGAGTTCGATTCTCCTCACCCGCTCCGCTCACGACCCCCGCCACGGCGGGGTCCCCTCACTCACGGGCGGCAATGAGTCTGTGCTCGACCCGCCGAGCGACGAGCTTCGACACCTGGCTCACCAGGGACGGCGACAGCCGGTGCAAGTACCACAGGGACCGGGCAGCGACGGGCACACAGATGATCGCTCGGTCACGGGCGACGAGGTCCAACGCCATTCTCGCTCAGCGGTCCGCCGGAACCGGCCGCTGCTTCAGATGTGGCCGGAGCCGCGTTCGACCATGGCCGGGCAGACGGCGAGCACTCCATTGACGACACCGTTGAGGTTGAGCTCGAACCCGTCGACCGCCGCGAGCTCCGGTCGGGTGCGGTCGCGGTGCGTTACCGACCCACGCGAGGCACGACCTGATCGCCCGATTGACGAGGGAGGAAGGCTTCATCCGTGTCAGCGATGCACGCTGTCGGTAGTGAGGCCTCACCGGTCGCCGGGCCGATTGACAATGCGGTCGAGCATATTCGGGTCGATCCCTACTGCATGCGGCAGGGAGTTCAGCCGCCGCTACTGGCTTCATCGGGCCATTTGCTTCGAAAGAAAGTTGTCATAGACGTTGAACGCCGTGTGTTGCCACAATAGGATCCCCAAATTCGACTGCTGGTCTGGGGATATTCAATGCATCAATCGCGCCGGTTGGTATGCGCCGTGTCGACCGTCTTGTTGTCTCTGGTGGCATGCGTTCCAGAACCGGTCGGGCCCATCGACCCGGTGCAGCCACAATTCGCCTATCAGGCCGACGCAGTCGTACTCGATGAAGACGACCTCGATCAGTTGGAGTCCTACGACCCGACGACCGGCTTATTGCGCACGACGCCGGCGCTCGCCGCACGACTCGACGTTGGATCGATCATCTCGACGCCTTCCGGCCCAGCACCCGGCTCGGGCCTCGTGGCCCGGGTGCTCGCCAAGGTACCGAGCGGTGGCACCGTCGATATCGCCACCGAGCCCGCAAGCATCGGCCAGCTGCTCGCGAGGAACCCGGTCGACGGACATGAGCCCGACCCTCGACGACCTCGACTCGGTCGACGCCGCTGGGGGCAACAGTGCGCTGCGATCTCAGCTCGATGGTCAGCGGTCCTTCTGTGGCGATGCCGCCGGACTGAACATGTGCCTCGAGCTCGACTCCTTCAACCTGGTCTTCAACGACACCGTCGCGGTCGGCTCGGACGCGAGCCTCGATCACGCTGTCGGCGTCGACCGGTTGTCCGGCCGCATCAGGATCAGCGGCGTCGCTGTTGATGCGACCGGAGTCCTCAACCTCGTCACGCCCACCTCGGCAGTCACGAAAGCGGTGTCTCGATTCGGCTTCTCCGCTGAGGTGAAGGTCGGGATCTCCTACCACGTCCAGGCGGGGGTACCCGTCGACATCACTGTTCCTTTCGAGGACGCCCGCTTCCTGCTCAGCTTCGACTGTCGCGCCGTTTGCCTTCCCGACGTCGTGACGTCGTCAGGTCTGCCGGAGAACGCGTTCACCGACGTGCTCGGCAATCTGCGCACACGACTCGTGACCACCAGCTCGGCCAAGGGAGCAGCGATGTTCGGTCTCGGCGCCACGATCGGTCTGACGCGAAGCACCGACAAGGTGTGCGGCGCTACATCGCGGTTGTTCGGAGCCGACGCATTCCTTCGAGCAGGCGTGCGAGGACAATACGACGAAGACGCAGCCGTCCCCCTTGCTGCAGGATGGTTCTCTGAGTTCGAGGTGTCGAGCACCAGCTCGCTCACCTCCGGATCGGAGTGCCGGCTCTCCACACTCCTCGGCCGCTCCGCTGCGCTCGGCGACGCGCCCGCATTTCGCCACCAGGAAGCACCGTGTGGCTCACACCACGCGTGCAGCTCAACAACCGCCTCGGTGGCGACCCAGACGGACAAACCTTCCTCAAGGACGCAGTGTTCGAGTCCACCCTCGGGGGCACGCCAATGATCGGCCTTGCACAGCTCGACGGCCAGTGGCCGCCCGACGACGTCAAACTGTACCCCGCTGTCCGTTGCCGACCAACCGGTCCAGGTGTCAGCCGACCGTGAAACGGGAGCAGCACTGAGCGTCACCCTCGGCACGGTCCGGACTGGCAACAGCGGCGTCGCATCGCTCACCGGTGTCCCAATGCCCCCAGCGGGGGAGTGGCGGCTACGCGCAGCGGGCCCTGACGACGACGGCAATCCCGTCGGCGGCGTGTTCACCGTCCACGACCCGGACAACCCACCGGTCCAGGGGATCGGCCTGGGCGAGTGGCGCGGCTCGTACAGCCTGTCGGCCTCTCCCTCGAACTGCACGACCACGCGTGAAGAGAGCGGCGCCAGTTACACCCAGGTGAGGTGCACGTCGATCTCGATCAACGACAGTCTTCAGATCGACGAGGACGGACTCGCAGAGTGGTCGTACCTCGCCACCGGCTCATCCCGGGCGGTAACGACCTACGACGTCTCCGGGCGAACGTGCCAGTGGCAAACCACCTGGGAGATGACTGCGGACCCGGCGGGCTTTCTGTCGGCGTCGTTCGTCGTCCGGCAGAGTCTCCCCGACGAGAACGGCATTCCCCAGACGGAGGGGAACGCCGAGTTCGATGGCGCGAACATCCGATACACGTACCACAGCATCAGCTCGTGCAGTACCGACGCCGAGGACGGTCGTCTCCCGCAAGAGTCCCACATGTCCGGTGAGTTCCTCAGAGGTCGCCATGCCTTTCCGAACCTCGGCCGGTGGATGCAGGCGTCGCCCGGACCGCTGGGCGATTGGTACGACCCGGCGTCACCGGACGGCATCACGAACTCCTTGTCCGGCTCCACCGACATCACTATCGGATTCGACATCTGGTACGTCCCGTTCGAGACCGGCTCGAGTTACTGGGGTCCGCTCACCGGCTATGTCCCGGTCATGCCGCGGAGCCCAGCCGTCGTGACCTGGAACCTTCGCCGCCCCTGACGCCCACCACCCGACGGGTCTGCATCGGCTCCTTGAACGGACCCGGTGGACGACGATCGTGCCGACACGAAGAACGCCCGCCTCCACCCGTGAGGCAGAGAGGGCGTCTTCGAGAAACTGCGGGTTTCCGAGAGGGACGCCAGCGTGGGGGTGCTGTGCGACCTCGAAGCCCCTCGTGCCCACCAGCAGCCGAACCCAACCCAGAAACCGGTTGGGCCTCGCGAACAAGAACGGGACATACCTCGAACGGGGGACGTGACCGGCTGCCCGTTGCCCTATCGTCGGGAGGAACCGCTCCGCCCCGACTCACGAAGGCAGCGACCCATGTCCAACGACGATCCCTCCATCGCCCTCCAGACCGCACACACCGTCCACCTGACGGGCGACTACGACGTCGCTCGCCAGGACGAGCTGCGGACGGACCTCCTCGCCTCGACGGACGACGTCGTGGTGGCGGACCTTCGCGATGTGTCGTTCCTGGACTCGTCCGCGATCCACGCGTTCGTCGACGCACGCAACCAACTCGCGGCCGCCGGACGCAGCATCCAACTGATCAACCTGACCGGCATGCCGCGCCGGGTGTTCGACATCACGGGGTTGACCCCGCTGTTCACCAGCCCCCAGCTGGACGGCTGAGCGGTGGGCCCGCGGCACTACGCCGGAGGGGCGGGACGAACCATTGACGAGATCGGCCCGGTGAGGCAGCCGCCGCTCGGGTAGTGAGCGTCCATGAACAGTTCCCTCCGATCGCCGTCCGGCCACCAGCACCGGCACCGCTCCACCACCACGACGCATCGGACGGCGTCCTTGCACGACCCTCTTCGCTGCGGCGTCTGCAACGACCAGCTGGTGCAGATCGACCTCCTCGTGGACGGCCGCTCACTCACACTCCGCTCGTGTGGCGACTGCCAGCGCCGCGTGTGGTTCGACCGATCCGACCGGGTCCCTCTCGACGGCATTCTCACCGTGATCACCGAAGCGGCACCGCGGTACCGGCGCGACATGTCAGCCGACGCGCCGGGTCGGCCACCCGCCCCGGCGTAGTGCTCACGAACCGGCGGGGTTGTCGAGTTCGGGCCCGTCCCAGTAGCCCGACATCAGCTCGACTGACCACGTCGGCTCGACGACCTCACCGCGTGGCAGGAACCCCGACAGCACCGGCTTGAGATCGAGCACAGGGGTACCGGCGACGGCGTCGAGGCCCCGCACTCGGACACTCATGCCGTCCACACCCAACAACCTGGCGACCGACACGCCAAGTCGATTCGGGCGCACCCGGCCGCGCTGGGCGAAGATGCCAACTGCCGGCCAGTCGGTGCGCCCACGGGGATGGCGAGCGGTGGCCACCACATCGACCTCGTCGACGAGGTGGAAGTGATACACGACCTCGACGTGGCTGAAGGCATCGAGGCCCGCCAGCGACGACTCGTCGAAGCGAGTCGGGTCGAGCCGGATCTCGCACGTCTCCGCATCCCAGCCGTCGTCCTCGGGCACCAGACGACCGCCCACGACGGTGCCGATGGGCGTAAGTCCGATCTGCATCTCAATCTCCTCCGTGCGTCGCCACCAGGTAGTCCACCACGCCGACCGCGGCGGCGACGGCGGTGCTGAACGTCGCCTGCAGGAGATACCCGCCCGTGGGTGCCTCCCAGTCGAGCATCTCCCCCACGACGAACACGCCGGGCAACCGACGCAGCATGAAGCGATCGTCGACCTCGTCCAGCAACACCCCGCCCGCCGACGATCGACCGCTCGACCGACTCGACCCCGACCAGACGCAGTGGCACGGCCTTCACCAGCTCAGCGAGGTCGCCGGCATCGGGCGGCAGATGATTCCGCGTCGCCTCCCGCATCAGGCCGACACCGACGTCGGACACCCCGGCCTTGCGGAGCGCCGTCGTCGCCGAGTCCTTCGCTCGTCGGCGCCCGAGACGCTCACGAACCTGCTCGACCACCACGTCGGGTTGCAGGTCGAGTCGCACGGCAACCTCGCCGTCCGCCGCGATCAGGTCGCGGATCGTGGACCCGAGCGCGTAGAAGACCCCGCCCTCCACGCCAGTGCCGGTCACGACCCCCTCGCCGCGCACCGTGCGCTCGCCGACCGACAGCGCCACGTTCTTGAGCGGCGCGCCCTCGAACCGCCGCCGGAACACCTCGGTCCAGGCCGCCACGAAACCACAGTTGGCCGGCCGGAACGGGGCCAGCCGAACATCCTTCGTCACGAGCGCCGGGATCCACCCGCCGTCAGAACCGACCTTCGGCCACGAGACCCCGCCCATGGCCAGCACCACCGCATCGGCGGAGATCGAACGGCTCCCGTCCTCGTCGACGACGGAGACGACGAGCCCGTCGTCGGCGCGCTCGATGCCGGTCCAGCGGCAGCGGGTCCTGATCTCGACATCGAGAGCGGCGAGTCGGGCCAGCCAGGCCCGCAGCAACGGCGTGGCGCGGAACGACTCCGGGAACACCCGGCCGCTGGACCCCACGAACGTCGCCTCGCCGAGGGACTCCGCCCAAGAGCGCAACGCCGCGGCGTCGAATCGCTCGACGGCCGGACCCACCCGTGCCGCGGCGGCCCCGTACCGCTCGACGAGACGCCCCGTCGGCTCGGAGTGCGTGAGGTTCAGTCCACCGCGACCTGCGAGGAGAAACTTCCTCCCGACAGACGGCATCTGCTCGAGCACCGTGACGGCGGCACCCGACTTCGCCAGTTGCTCCGCCGCCATCAGGCCACCGGGACCACCACCGACGACGATGACGGTGGGTGGACCGGGCATCCGCCGAGGTTACGGTTCGGCGCCGCGCACGACCGCTTCGGTCGAATCGTCGGCAGGGAAGAACAGCTCGACGACCAGGTCGTCGAGGGTGACGTCGCGGGGTGTCCCGAACGTCGTGAGCGTGGTGAACAGCGAGAGTTCGACCTCACCCAGCAGAAACCGGCACGGGATGAGCAGCGGGTCGTCCTCCCACACCAACCACCCCCGCTGGGCGAGCAGCGGCGCCACGTTGGGATAGCCCGACACCTCGACCTCGAGCTCGGTCAGCGTCGGGTCACCGGTCGTCGCGACGAGTCGGCGCAGCTCGGTGAGCAGGTAGCGGGCCCACTCGTCGAAGTTCACGGTGATCGCCGCCAGGCCTTCGGGGTGCAGCGACGCCCGGAAGATGTTGAGCGGAGGACCGGCGACGTGCGACGGGAGCGACCCGACCAACGCCGCGGCCCGGGGCGACCGAGGAGCGAGTTGCGATCGCGGAGTGGGGAGGTCGAGAGTGTGCAGCCAAGGTGAGCAACCGCTCGGCGGCTCGGGCGGGACCGACCGGTCTTCGACGTAGTACAGGTGGCGCGGCGACACCTCGGCTCCGTGGGTGTCAGCTCCATCTGGCTCATCCGTCGGCGCGACCGCCACTCCCGGAGCAGCGGTCCTGCGCCCTGATCGTCGACATCGGCGACGTCCATTCCGGTCACGACCACCGCTCCCGTCGGGATGCGGCCAGCTCCCATGGAGGATCGGAGCACGCCGTTGATGCAGCAGTCGATAAGCCGTCGTGCCGACGGGGGAAGACGTAGACTAGGGTAGAGGGCGCCAGCACGGCCTCGACCATCGTGACAATGCCGTCGTGCCCGGTGCCGTCGAGCGGCGGGTCGATGAGCGCGCCGTCAGGGGACCACACCAGGGCTCGACCAGGCCGGCGAGCGCTCGGTCACATCGGGCTCGCAGGTACGCCCGGAGGTGGGTGTCGACGGTCTCGGCGAGATCGGTGGCAGCGAGGGGCGGTCTCGGTCATGGCAACTCGCTCGGGGTTCGAGCCGAGCCGCCTCGATGCAGCTCGTGAGGACCACCAGATGCGCCCACCGACCGACCCGTGGCGATGAGCCTACAGAGGTAGTGATTCGGGAACGGCCCGGCTCACCGGCGAGGGGCGGGTGATGGTGCCCAATCGTTTCGGGGTGGCCGGTTGCGGGGATTGAGTGTCAGTGGGTCGTGGTTGAATGATCCCATGGTTACGAACACCAGTTCGGTTGGCTCGGGGTCGGGCTTGAAGTCGCAGATGGCTGCGGACATCTTGTCGGCGGTCGAGCCGGTGCGGGTGTTGGTGGCGGGGTTGGATCCGCGCGATGTGCCGTTGTCGTGGGCGCCGGAGGTGTGGGCGGCGTTCGCGGAGGTCGAGAAGATCGCGGCGTCGGGTCGGTTGTTGATGACGGGTCGTGCTGCGGAGGCGGGGGTGTGGGAGAAGGACCGGTTCGCGAATGCTGCGGATTGGTTGGCGGCGCAGCAGGGCACGACGGCGGGGCGGGGCGCGTGCTGATTTGGAGACGTCGGAACGGTTGGCGGGTCTGGATGCGACGTCGGATGCGGTGCGTGAGGGCCGCCTGTCGCCGGAGCAGGCGGGCGCGGTGGCCGACGCTGCGGTGGTCAACCCCGATGCGGAGCGGGATCTGTTGGATCGGGCGCAACGAGACAGTTTGCGACGGACACGGCAGGAGGCGGAACGTCGCAAGGCCGAGGTGCGGTCCGAGGCGGAGAAGGCGGAGCGTGAGGCGCGGGTGCGGCGGGAGCGGTCGGCGCGGTTCTGGTTCAGCGGCGGCGCCGGGAACTTGCAGGTCACTGGTCCGGTCGCGGACATCAAGGAGCTGGAGCAGTTGATCCAGCGTGAGGTCGACCGGAAGTTCCGTGCCCACCGGACCGAAGCGAAGCGCGGGTCGTGGGCGAACTACGCATTCGACGCCGTGATGGACATGGGTCGTGTCGCGACCGGGACGGGGTCAGCCAAGGGGCGGGCACCACTCACCCGCATGACGTTGATCCGCGTCGATCTCGGTGCGCTGATGCGGGGCCGTGTCGAAGGCGGTGAGCTGTGTGAGATCGGCGGGGTCACGGTGTCGGTGGGGGAGTTGCGCAGGTTGTTGGGTGAGTCGGTGCTGCAACTGGTGCTCACGAACGGTGAGGCCGTGATCGATGTGGTGAACCTGGGTCGCAAGCCGACGGTTGGGCAGATGTTGGCGAAGCTGTTCACCGATTCGTGCTGCACGGCGGAAGGATGCGATCGGGCGGTGCGGTTGGAGTTCGATCATCGTGATGATTGGGCCCGCGGGTCCAGGTGACCGAGCTCGCCAATCTCGATCTGTTGTGTGATCACCATCACGATCTGAAGACCCTGGAGGGTTGGCAACTCGTTGCTGGTACGGGTCGGCGGCCGATGGTCCCACCGGCCGATGCGCGACATCCCGGCCGTGGACCGGTCGTAGCGCCGGAGCCGGTGGTCCCGGTCGTCGTACCGGACCTCGGGGCGATCACGATGCCGGTCGAAGGCGAGGGCGGGCCGGTGGCACGGTCGGGTTCCGACGCCCGGATCGCGGATCTCGCCGCCCGCCTCGCCCGCATCCGGTCCAAGGACAACGAGCGGCACGCCCGGAGATCCGGGCAGGACCGGCTCTTCGACGCCGGCTGACGGAGGTCAGAGCGGGGAC
>JBAOIR010000074.1:0-8493 GCA_037045585.1 Microthrixaceae bacterium | reverse complement strand
AAAGACCTGCGCCGGCACCTGGGTCACCGGCACGGGTACCGACGGCAACCCGCTCGAGGTGTACCTGTACCACGTGGCCGACAACGCCGAGACGCTGGCCCGCGACGGCGCCCAGGCCGTCGTGTGGCAGACCGCGCTGTTCCCGGTCGTGGCGATGGAACTCATCGCCGCGGGGGTCTGGAGCGGCGCCGGGGTGAAGGGGCCCGAGGCGTTCGACGCCGTCCCGTTCCTCGACATGGTGAAGGACGACTACGAGTCGCCCTGGGGGCTCGAGATCCGCTGAGGTCGGTCAGGCGTCGCAGGCGTTCAGGCGTTCATCGCTCGGACCAGCTCGACGATCTCGTCGGGCGCCTTCGACGGCGACCCGGCATCGACCGGAGGTTGGGGGTCGTACTCGATGCCGAGCTGGATCGCCTGCGCTACCTCGGCGCCGGCCAGCTCGATCACGAGCCGCAACGCCATGTCGATGCCTGCCGAGACGCCGGCGCCGGTGATGACCTTGCCGCGTACGACGACGCGCTCCTCGGTTGGATGCGCCCCGAACTCGGCGAGTTGCTCGTAGGCGATCCAGTGGGTGGTGGCGTCGAGGCCGTCGAGCACCCCCGCCGCCCCCAGGATGAGGGCGCCGGTGCAGACCGACGTCGTCCACGTCGTGGCGGGGTGTACCGACCGCACCCATTCGACGAGGGGGTTGCCGGCGACGGCCATCGACCGGGTGACGAAGCCGCCGGGCACCACGATCACGTCGGGTGAGGTGACGTCGTCATAGGTGTGCTCGACGTCGACGTGTAGCAACCCCTTGTCGTCCGTCATGCGACCGTGCTCCGCTCCGACGAGGACGACCTCGGCGCCGGGTAGCCAGGTCAGCACCTGGTAGGGCCCGACGGCGTCGAGCATGGTCATCCCGGGATACAAGGCGATGGCGATCTGGGTCATGTCGTGTGGTCCTTCTTGAAATGGGATCGGTAGGAGGCGGGGGTCGTGGCGAGGCGACGCTCGAACAACCGGTGCAGCGTCGACGCGTCGCCGACACCGCACCGATGGGCGACCTCGGCGACGGTCAGGTCGGTCGTCTCGAGGAGCGTGCGTGCCAGATCGACGCGGCACGACTCGACATACCGGGCCGGTGTCGTCCCCACCTGTTCGTGGAACAGCCGGGCGAAGTGGCGTGGACTCATGGACGCGACGTTCGCCAGCGTCTCGACGGAGCAGTCGATCGACGGGTCGGCGGCGATCCGGTCCTGAACGATGCGGATCTCGTCGCGTCGGTGCCGTTCCCGAGCTGACCGGGGTCGAGAACTGCGACTGTCCGCCGGAGCGGCGCAGGTACAGGACCAGCCACTGGGCGACCTGGCGGGCGATCTCGTCGTCATGGTCGGCGGCCACCATCGTGAGGGCGAGGTCCATGCCGGCGGTGACGCCGGCGGACGTCCAGGTCTCGCCGTCGCGGGTGTAGATGAGGTCACACTGCACGTCGACCTCGGGGTGCTTCGCTGCGAGCCGGTCCGCCGACGCCCAGTGGGTCGTGGCCCGCTTCCCGTCGAGGAGCCCGGTCGCCGCCAGGACGAAGGCGCCGGTACAGACCGACCCGACGCGTCGGGTGACCTCGGCGACGCCTCGGAAGCGGGTCAGGAACTCGGGGTCGACGCTCGTCGCACGGCTGCCCTGGCCGCCGGCGACCAGGAGCGTGTCGGGAGGGTCGGCCAGCAGTTCGTCGAGGCTCCAGGTCGCTCCGAGTTCGATGCCGCTGGCAGCGCACCGGGTGCCCGTCGATCGTGGCGACCCCGATGTCGTAGCCCGGGCGCTCGGCGCTGCGCAGCACGTTGTCGGCGGCGCTGAACACCTCGAGCGGCCCGCAGATGTCGAGCGAGTGCGCCTTGGGGAACGCGACGACGGCCACGCGTCGCTGTCGACGGGGCTCGGTGGTGGGGCATGGACCCATCTTCCGCCGGCGCCTCGACGTCCGCAATGACGAGCATCTTGCGCTTTCAGCCATGCACCCCGAACGCTTCGTGGAAGTTGTCCTCGACAGGTGAGGACAACTTCCCGCGAAACCGGGAGGGCGGGCCGGTGAGGGGCGGTGAGGGGCGGGCGATTACGGGACGGGGACGGCGAGGTCGCGGTAGGCGACGATGCCCTTCAGCACGTCGCCCAGCGCGGCCTGGAGCTCGTCGGTCGCCTGAGCGAACCTGGCCTTCACCCCGGCCGGGTCGGCGTTGAACGAGTCGGGGGTGATGCCGCTGACGAGCGAGGCGGCGGCATCGACGTGGGCCTTCGCCGAGACCTGGAGCGCCTCGATCGCCGACGTATCGGCGCCCGCCGCCTTCTTCTCGGCGATCAGCGGGTCGAACTTGTCGAAGGCGTTGCCGAACTCGTCGATGCGTACCGAGGCGAACAGCTGCGGGATGACCACGGCGTACACGCGGTTGTCGGCGTAGATCGCCGAGCAGGCCGCCTTGATGCCGGCCTTGCCCTTCGTGTTGTTCACTGCCGGCCGGTTCACGTTCACCAGGTTCGCCTGCACCCCGTCGATGCCGGCGATCTGTGCCGCCTTCTGATCGGCAGTGAGGCGCTTGACCTTCGCGATGCGTTGCTCGGAGATGTCGAGGATGAAGAGGCGCTCGTCGATCGCCTGGTTGCACTTGGCCTTCGTGTAGGTCGCAACTGGCCCGCTCGTCGACGCTCCGGCGGGAGCGGCGGCGACGAGGCCGAAGCTCGCAGCGGCGAGCGAGGCGACAGCAGCGAGCCGAACGGTGGTCTTCATGGGAACTCCTTGGGGTGGTGGGTACAGGTCAGTTATCGGCCCGACCTGTTAGGAAGTTGTGAGCTCGAGATGAGGGAGTCGAAGGACGATGACGGTACGGATCGGTGGGGGACAGGGCTTCTACGGTGACGGGCACCTCCCCGTCGCGGCGTTGCTGGCCGACGGCATCGACTACCTGGTGTGCGAGGCCCTCGCCGAGCTGACGTTGGCGATCCTGCAGAAGGATCGCCAACGCGACGAGTTGCTCGGCTACACCCGCGACCTCCCCCTCTACGTCGCCGCGGCGATCGGCGACATCCTCGGGGGGCGAACGAAGCTGATCACCAATGCCGGCGGCATCAACCCGATCGGCGCCGGTCGGGCCGTGGTCGGCGCGCTCGGCGGCCCACGGGGTCACCGGGGTGAAGGTCGCCACCATCGTCGGCGACGACATTCGTCCGCACGCCGAGCCGCTCGGCTTGGCCGCCGACACCCTGTTCGCCAACGCCTATCTCGGTGCCCGTCCCATCGTCGAAGCCCTCGAACGGGGTGCCGACATCGTGATCGGCGGGCGCATCGCCGACGCATCGCTGTTCCTCGCTCCGCTCATCCACGAGTTCGGCTGGTCGCCCGACGACTGGGACCGCCTCGCCGCCGGCGTCGCCGGCGGGCACCTCCTCGAGTGCTCCGGGCAGGTCACCGGCGGCAACTACTCCGGCGATTGGTGGAACGGCCTCGATCCCGCATCGATCGGCTTCCCGATCGGCGAGTTCGAACCCGACGGCTCGTTCGTCGTCACCAAGCCGGCCGGGTCGAGTGGTCGGGTCACGTTCGACACCGTGCGCGAGCAGCTCCTCTACGAGGTGCAGGACCCGACCGTGTACCTCAACCCCGACGTGACCGTCGACCTGGCCTCGGCGCACCTCGACGACCTGGGCAACGACCGGGTGAGGGTCAGCGGCGTCCGGGGCGCAGCGGCCCCGGCCACCTACAAGGGCCTCGAGTGCACGCCCGGCGGTTGGTCGAACGAGTTGCGCGCCACCTACGGATGGCCCGATGCCGAGGCGAAGGCGCGGGCGGCGGTGGCCTACCTGCGCGGCCGCGCCGCTGCCATCGGCATGGACGTCAAGGAGTGGCACGAGGAGTACTTCGGTGTCGACGCGTTCGGTGGGCCGACAGTGCCGGCCGCGCCGGCCGGCTGGGAACCTCCCGAGGTGATCGCCCGCCTGGCCTGGCGCTGCGACACCGCCGAGGAGGCGGGGCGTCTCGGCCGCGAGGCCGGTCTCCTCGGCCTGTCCGGGCCGCCCATGATCGCCGGAGCCGGTCGGGCCCGCGACGGCAAGCCGTCCCAGTTGTTGTCGCTCCGGGCCCTGGCCGTGGACCGTGCCCTGGTCGACGCTCAGGTGCGTGTCGAGATCACCGAGGTCTGACCGTCGATCAGCGCATCGGTTCGTAGGTGCCGGTGGCGAAGCGCTCGCCATCCCACTCGAGCGACCAGATCGACCCCTTCGAGCAACCGGCCTTGCCCGGCACCTCCATGCCCCGGCCCTTGGCTCGCCGGACGAGCTCGGGGATCACATCGCCGTGGGAGCACAGGACAGCGACCTCGTCGTGTTCGATGAGCGCCTCCACGAGCGCCCACGACTCCTCGATGTCGGTGCCCTCGAACAGCCGGGCGTCGATGTCGATAGGGAGGCCGAGCGACGACGCCAACGGCTCGACCGTCTCGACGCATCGTGCCGCGGGGCTCGCAACGACGGCCGTGATCTCCAGGCCGGACAAGCGCTCGGCGAGCTGCACGGCCTGGCGGAGTCCGACGGTGTCGAGATGGCGTTCGTTGTCGGCGGGGTCGGCGTCGTCGCGGACACCGGCCGAGCCGTGCCGGACCAGATACAGCATCACGATCCAGACGCTAGCGCCGGCCCACGCGGCACCGGACCGACGTCGGGGGATCCTGCCCCTTGGGGGTCGACAGTCGATTCGCTAGCTTGCGGGAGGGCAGGATCGCGGGGGCGGTCCGCCGGAGTCGGAGGGGGAGCGATGCGGGGAACACGACGGATGATCGCCGCGACAGCCCTTGCCGTCGTGGCCGTGGTGGCCAGCGGTTGTCCCGTCGAGCCGACGGGGCCGACGGACCCGAACGGCCCGGTCTGGACGCCGCACCACGCCGGCGGCCCGGCGGTCGGCGGCGCCACGCCCTGGGCGATCGCGATCGGTACGACCGAGGACTGGTACGCCCAACTCGATGTCGGCTTCCCGCTGACGGCGCCGCCCACGGTGTCGGTGTTCCCCCGCACGGGCCCCGACGGCGACTCGCTCGGCGCTCCGCAGACGTTCACCGCCAACATGATCGGACTCGGGGCCGGGGTCCTCAGCGAGCATCTGCTCCTGACCGGCGGCGACCCGGCGTCGGGGTCGACCGCCTTGCAGTTCCTCGCCGAAACCGGTGGGACGTGGAGCATCGCCGGCTCCTCTCCCTCGAGTCGGGCGAGACGATTCGCGGCATGACCGACGACGCGCTCGTCACCCGCGCCTTCGGCGCCAGCGGGGCGGAAGTACGGGTCTACACACTCACCCGCACGACGGGTTCGGTCACCGCGACGCTGACGCAGACCTTGCGTCCTCCGGCCGAGTGGGGCCCTGGCTACGGAACGTACTGGGGAAGCGTCGTCACGCTCGACGGTGGGCTGCTCGCCGTCCACGCCCACAACGACAGCATCGGCGTGCTCGACCGGGTCGGCGTCTACCAGTCGTCGGCCGGGTCGTTCGGCCTCGTCGCCACGCTCGAACGCGCCGAGTTCGGTGCGTTCGGCATCCGGCTCGCGATCGACGATCAACCGGCGGTCGATCGCCTGGTCATCGGCGGGTATCCCACCGGCTCCGCCGAGGCGGTGTTCGCCGAGTACACGTCCACCGCCGGTGGCACCTGGGCCGCGGTGAGCACGATCGGGCCGCCCGCCGCCGTTCCCGGCGCTGCCGCCGGCCAGACGTTCGGCCAGGGCGTGGCGCTCGACGGCGACGTGCTGGTGGTGACCGCCGTCGACGAGACCATGGCGACCCCCGGTCCGGGCGGCGTCCGTGCGCGTCGAGTACCGCCCGCTCGTCTACCGGCTCGGGACGGGTGGCTGGGAGTACGAGGCGACGCTCAGCGTGCTGTCCTCACCCGTCGACACCGACGGGCTCAACCGGGGCCTGATGTCGATGGTCGTCGCTGATCACCACATCGTGGGCACCAACGGGGTGTCGTTGCCGGGGGGATGCTCGTACTGCTTCGGCCTTCGCTTCGAGGCGTGGCGATGGGACCGCACCCCTGCCTGACCCGATCCCGGTCTGGCAGACTGCGCCCATGGCGCGACTGCAACTGCGGGACCTGTGTGGGGTTCGCTCGGGTGACAAGGGCGATATCAGCGATCTCTCGCTGTTCGCCGACGACGAGGCCGCGTACGAGGTGATCCGTTCGGAGGTCACGGCCGAGCGGGTCGCCGCCCACTTCGGCGGGCTGGTGCAGGGCACCGTCGTTCGCCACGAGGTCCCCAACGTGTGGGCGCTGAAGTTCGTGATGGATCACGCCCTGGGTGGCGGCGGGCCGCAGTCGCTGCGTGCGGACAATCTCGGCAAGACGCTGGGTGGAGCGCTGCTCCGCTTGGAGATCGACGTTCCCGACGACGTGGCCGCAGCGGCGCCGCGGAACGGTCGCCGCGCCCCGTTGCCGAACTGACATGGGCCCGGTCACGCGGTTCCGAGCCCATCCCGGTGCTCTCGCCGTGTGGATGGGGGCGCACGCGGTCGTGTGGACCGTCGTCGCCCTCGCGCTCGGGTTGGTCGACTTCCTCGACAGCTGGAAGGTCGTGCTGCTGGGGGCGTGGATCGGCGTTGCCCACGCGGTGCTGCAGTGGGCCACCACGAGCGTGGTCGTCGTCGACGGGGTGCTGGTCAGCCGGAACTTCGGGTGGGTCCAGCGGGTGCCGATCGACGAGATCGAGCTGGTGCAGCGGGTGCGTCACCGCCGCTGGAGCGGCGTGATGCTGCAACTCCGGAGCGGTCAGGAGGTGACGCTCGCAGCACCCCTGTCGTCGGTCCTCGCACCGAACCCGCACTTCGAGGAGGACCTCAACCGCCTGTGCGCGAGCATCGCCTTCGGCGAGGTCAACGGCGAGTGACCGGCTCGCGCCGGAGCGACGTCCGCTGGGCGCCGGTCGCGTCGAAGTTGGTGGGGTCGAGCCAGGCGACGAGTGCGGCGCGGCGGCTCGGCCACTCGTCGTCGGTGATCGAGAGCCAGTTCGTGTCCCGGCTGCGGCCCTTGTAGACCATCGCGTTTCGGAACGTGCCCTCGTAGGTGAACCCGAGCCGGTCGGCTGCGGCGTTGGACGGTCCGTTGAGCGAGTCGCACTTCCACTCGTAGCGGCGGTACCCGGCGGTGAAGGCGGCGTCGGCCATGAGGAACATCGCCTCGGTCGCCGCCGTGGTTCGGGCGAGGGCAGGTGAGAAGCAGATCGCACCGACCTCGATCGAACCGATCGGCGGAGCGATGCGCAGGTAGCTGGCCATGCCGATCGGTCGGTCGTCGACGAGGATGGCGTAGGGGAGCTGATCGTCGGGTCGGTCCAACGCCTCGACGATCCGGGTGAGCTCGTCGGCCGACTCCGGTCGTTCGAACGGCAGATACGTGAAGCTCCGGCCGTCGTTGGCGCGGTACTCCTCGAACAGCGCTGCCGAGTGGACCTCGGGCACGAATCGTTCGACCCGGCACGTGCGGCCGACCAGGGGCCGGCCGTCGGGCGTGGACGGCGGCGTCCAGTCACCGATCGGCGGGCCGATCGGATTGCCGAAGCGGTCGGTCCGCGGCGACTCGTCGATGGTCATGGTCGGCACGATAGGTGCCGGTCAGCCCCTGAGGCCTCGGAGTTCGCCGAGGACGCGGTGGAGCTCGGTGAGCAGTCGATCGATGTCGTCGTCGGTCGTCGACCAGCCCACCGAGACGCGGAGCGAGTGGTGAGCGTCGACGCCCATGGCCGCCAGCACCGGCGACGGTTCGAGCGCCTCCGACGAGCAGGAGTTGCCAGAGTGGACGGCGACGCCGGCGCGGTCGAGGCCGATCAGGATCGGTTGTGGTTCGATGCCGGCGATCGCCAGGCACACGAGGTGTGGCATCCGATGCACCGGATCGCCGAGCACGTCGACGCCCGGTTCGTTCGTGGCCCACCCGATGACCCGCTGCGTGAGGGCGGTCGTCCGCTTCGCCTCGGCGTCCAGGTCGAGGGTGGCCTCGTCGAGTGCCGCGGCGAAGCCGGCCATTCCGGCGAGGTTCTCGAGGCCGGCCCGACGGGCCCGTTCCTGGTCGGCGCCCGGGAGGAGCGGATCGAGGCGGACACCGCGGCGTACGAGCAACGCGCCGATGCCCGTCGGTCCTCCGAACTTGTGCGCCGTGACCGACATGAGGTCGATGCCGGACTCGTCGAACGCGATGGGCACCCGGCCGATCGCCTGCGCGGCGTCGACGTGCAGCAGCACGCCGCGGGAGCGGCACTCGGCAGCGACGGTTGACACCGGCTGCACGGTGCCGACCTCGTGGTTGGCCCACTGCAGGTGCACCACGGCGGTGTCGGGGCCGATCGCGGCGATCACGGCATCGGGGTCGACCCGGCCGCCGCGGTCCACCCCGACCACGGTCGCCGGCCCGCGATCGGCCCAGGCCCGGACGGCGGAGTGTTCGACCGCGCTCACCACCGTGTGGGCGGCCGACGGGTCGG
>JBAOIR010000042.1:0-172326 GCA_037045585.1 Microthrixaceae bacterium | reverse complement strand
CCCCTGCTAACCCCCGCCGTGCAAGGTCCGCAGAGAGTTCTTCAGCGACCCCCTGCTCACGGACTGAACCAGGTGACAGGCCCAGGACCCTCCGGAATCCATCGACCCCGGCAGCCAGCGCCATCGAAGCCCATTCCCCCCCAATCTCTCGAGAACCCACCCACAGGACGGGGCAGTTCACCTGGGAGAGGCTGTCCTTCAATAGCGCAAGCGTAGGTGGGATCGCCGGGGATCGTTTAATGGGCGACCCCGTTCTTGATCTTGCTGTGGACGACTCGACCTGGGAACGGCCAGGGCCACTGGTCCAAGCCTGCTGCATCCATCCGAAGAACTCCGCAGTGAGGCTCTCTTCGTTCGGGGGCACCCAACCCTGGGCATGCTTGGCCAGGGCGGCGCTGAGCCCTTCGCCGAGCATCCACATTAACCGGCCTTGCTCAATAAGCCGAGTCGCTCCACGACGCCAGGGATCGGTGTCGTCGGTAGGATGGAGCTTTTGGGACGAGATCTTTTGGGGGGTGCTGGCCATGGAAAAGGCCTCCTCTTCAGGGGCTCAGCGTGGTTCAAGTTTCCACGACAGCCGGGACAACCGGTCTGGAAAACGTCGTCAAACTGACCAATTCCAACGGCCAGACCACCCAATACATCCGGGATGCCCTCAGCCGAGTGTCCCGCGTGCTCTATCCAGGGGATCCTCAGAATCGTTCGAGTATGATCTGAACGGTAATCTGCGCGTTTGGGACCGCAACGACAAGGTCACCTACACCTTCGACGAGCTGGACCGCCTGCAAGACATCAGCTCACCCACCACCAACGACCATATCAGCTTCACGTTTGATGAACTCGACCGCATCAAGACCATGACCGATGGGACGGGAACCACCAGCTACGGCTACACCGACAACTACCTGCTCGATCAAATCACCCATCCCGGAAATAAGACCTTAAAATACCACTTCGACCAGGGTGATCGACTTTTCAAGATGGTGGACCCGGAGGGCGCCGCCACCGAATATGGCCTTTCCGACCGCAACGAGCTGACCTCGGTCAGCCACGATGGCCAGACCGTGCGCTACAGCCACGACCTGGTGGGGCGCACCTATCGCACCGAATACCCCAACGGTGTGACCGCTCAACGGACCTTTTCGGAGCGCAATCAGCTCCTCTTCAAGAGCTACAGCAAGGGCAGCTCGCCCCTCATCACCCTCAAATACGCCTTCAACCAGGTCGGCCAGAGAGTGGTCGACGAGAAGATCGCCGCCAACGGCTCCGTTCTCAAGCGATTTGAATACAATGCACGGCGCCAGTTGATAGGGAGCACCCGCAGAGCCCCCAACGGCCGGGTCACCACGCAGGACTACAAACTCGACGACAACGACAATATCACCAACAAAGACGGCCAGACCTTCGCTAACAACAACGCCGACCAGCTGACCCAGGCGGGGTCCATCGGCCTGGCGTACAACTCAGCCGGCCAGGCCACCTCGGTCGGCTCCGAAACTCTCTCGTTTCGCCTACAACGATCAGATCAAAAGCATCACCGGGCCCGGCCTCAACGCCCAATACCTCTACGACGGCGCCGGCCAGCGAGTGCAAAAAACCGTCAACGGCGTGATCCAAAAGTTCCTCTGGGCCGGCAGCTCGATCCTGAAAGAATACCGGGCCAACGACACCGTTCGCGCCGACTACATCCTGGGGGCCGGTCGCGAAGGCATCAAAACCGGCAACGACTGGCAGTTCTACCTCAAAGACCTCCAGGGCTCCACCCTGGGCCTGGCCGACAAAAATGGCAATCTCGTGGCGACCTGGGACTACAGCGACTTCGGCGAGACCACCCAGACCAGCGGGGAGGCCTCGGTCTACAATCCGTTCCTGTATACCGGTCAAGAAATGGACGCCGAGACCGGCTACTATCACAACCGTGCGCGGCACTATGCACCCAAATTCGGGAAGTTTTTGGCCCGGGACCCGAATCGGGTATGCCGGGGGGAGCAACCTCTACAGTTACTGCGGCGGCGACCCCATTAACCACGTCGACCCCTCAGGGTTGCTGGGCGGCTCTCCTCCCGGATACGCCGGCTGGAATACAGGGGATTCAGGTGGCTCTCCTACCGGATACGCTGGCTGGAATACAGGAGATTCATTCGACCAGGTTGCGCAAATCACGCAAGGCATGGCACAAGCGATCGCTACCAACGACCCTTCTGGTGATCGAAGGGTTCTTAAATGAAGCCACAGGCTCTGTCCTTAGCCAAGGCCAGAGAGAAATTCTTAAACTGGCAATTAAGCGATTGAATTCAACTGCAGCACAGGAAGCCTCAAGAATTTGTAACGGCGCGACCGCTCGCCGAATTCCGGGAGAATTGCAGAATATGTGGTGAAAGATATCTTACAGAACCCAAATACATCCAAGAAAACCTATGAGGTTTACAAATATCTCACTCAGCCCCGTTTTTGGAAAGTAAAAGGCTTGTGGGGCTTCGTAGATACTTCCTTCGAAGTCTTAGGTTCTGTCACCGAAGGAATAGGAATTTGAGTAGCGATGCCTTGGTTTGGCGTTAGTCTCCTCTTCAAAAGCGAAGTTTCTAATCAGCTCTCTCCCGATGAAATCTGGGAGGAAGAAATTCGCATTCTAATGGCGGAATCGGAAGCGGACGCTATCAAGGATGCCGACAGGATAGGATCGGATCAGGAGCATTCCTACCTAAATATGGAGAATATGGTTGTCAAATTTACGTACCAGGGGATCTTAGGCACTTGGGCGGTGCTAGGACCACTTGATTGCGGTCGAGTGATTTTCTCAAGACCGCTTACGACGTGGGAAGTTGGTAGTCTACTGAAGCGACTACACGAGGCTCCGGGACCGGGTACGCCAGCAGAGGGTAATGGGTAGGGGGTCGGCTCACGTAACGGAACAAATCGTACGCTAAGGGGCAACGTTTACGGAACATAGATTTCGGAACGGGTAATGTGACAGGATCTGGGGTCCTGAGAGCGTGAACGGCCGGTGTCACAAAAACGGTCGTTCGCGACTCATCGGGTGCCCTCAGAAAACGGATTGCAAAGTACGTTAAGGAATGAGGTCGCTGTCAATTTAGATTACACCCTAACCTGATGTCAGGGGACCCCCGATTTTACGTCAGAATAGCATCGGTTTTACCTTTTCTTGACAACCTCCCGAGGACGCCTTAGACTCTAACCTGACAATTTATTCGAAGTAAGGGGCGAGCATGTCCGAAATAGAAAGTGGAAGCCGGCAGCGAGATATTGAACTCCAAATTCGTGCTTTGGCTGAATGCCACCATGTGGCCTACACCCAAACCGCTACAGATATCCTTGGCCACCATATTACACGGCTTTCTGGGGATGACGTTTTACTTGATCAGACAGAACTTCTCTTGCTTGCTCTGGAACGAGCAGGTCATGTTAGCGGCCTCGATGCCGTGCAACTTCACGCTGCCTACCTAAATCGAGCAAGGCTTTGATATTCGATCCATTCTGCGATTTTGAAACGCGCGGGTATCTTCGGAACACCGCCGGAGAAAAAGACCTGGAAGTGGTAAAAATCATTGAGTATCGCTCATTTCTGGCAAAATTGGATACTGCATTCAAATCGCTTTCCGAAATAGACCAACTTTCTTATCAGGATGTGCTCAATACTCATAAAATTCTCTTCGAATCTGTATATCCTTGGGCCGGCCAGGATCGCAAGCAAACCGCACCCAATATAGCCGTGAGCAAAGGCTCCATCCTTTTCGCTCACCCGGATGATGCGAAGACGGCTGTCGAACATGCTTTAAGGATTGGGGCAAACACAGATTCCATGGGCAGAGCGCCTGGCGAAGTCATGGGGTATCTCGCCTATGGCCACCCCTTTCTCGACGGGAATGGCCGAACCATCATTGTCATACACGCTGAGCTTGCGCAGCGTGCGGGGATCAGCATTGATTGGGCTGCTACTTCCAAATTTGAATATCTCACTTCACTTACGCGAGAGTTGGAAAATCCCGGGAAGGGATACCTGGATATTAATCTGGCGCCATTTCTAAGTGGAGCCGTTGGACCTGGTCATCTAGCCAACCATCTCGCTGGAGCTCCAGGCCTGGATGGAGGTTCCGAACAACCGTTCAATAAAGTATTGGGAAGATTCGATGACCCTATTCTAAAAGCGCGCTATGAAAAGCAGGAGCAGCAACGTCGGGAACCTTAGCAACGTGACTTCGTTAAGCTTTCATCTGGATTAGGTCAAATTTGTTGCCGCAGATATTGATAAAGGGTTTCTCGGCTGATACCCAGCTCCTCGGCGATATCTTGGTCTTAGATTCACCCGTCGCAGCCCGAGCTTTCAGCTTGGCGACATCCTCGGCGGAGAAGATCTTCTTCCGCCCTTTATAGGCGCCGCGTTGCTTGGCCAGCGCGACCCCTTCGCGCTGGCGCTCTTTGATGAGAGCCCGCTCGAACTCGGCGAATGCACCCATGACCGAGAGCATGAGGTTGGCCATCGGGGAATCCTCGCCGGTGAAGGTCAGGGACTCTTTGACAAACTGAATTTTGACTCCACGCCTGGTCAGGTCACCCACGATCCGGCGGAGATCGTCAAGATTTCTGGCCAGCCGGTCCATGCTGTGGACCAGGACGGTGTCACCATCTCGGGCGAATTGAAGAAGAGCTTCCAGTTGAGGGCGGGCTGTATCTTTTCCCGATGCCTTGTCGGTGAAAGTCTTATCGACCTGGACCCCATCGAGTTGACGGTCGGTGTTTTGCTCAAAAGTCGATACTCGCACATACCCGATACGATGCCCTGGTGGCAATGATGACATTGCAGACTCCCTTGATAAATTGTCAGGTTAGAGTCTAAGGCGTCCTCGGGAAGTTGTCAAGAAAAGGTAAAACCGATGCTATTCTGACGTTGTCAGTTCCCAAAGTCGACTTCAGTAAAAGTCTTTATTTAACGGGAGGTTAGTGAGATCGGATTTGCCATACTCCTCTTCAAGTTTCTCACAGTCGACTGCAGTGAGTGACAAAAATTCCAAAGTGGGCTTCAGAAAATGCCAGGTGGCAAGGCGCGAGATATTTCAACTTTCAGCGAGGAAGCATGGCTAGAAGCAAAGCGGCGTGCTGAGTTCATTCGCCCGCTAGCAGCCAGGAAGCATTGCCCGCAGTCTTTGGTAGAGAGCACGGCACAGCATTTAGGCTTGTCTGAACGCCAGGTCTACGTCCTGGTCAAAAGATGTCGGGCTTGCGATGGGGCACTGGACGCTCTGATTCCCTCCATATCAAGCGGTGGGAAGGGAGGCACGAGACTCGGCAAGGACCAGGAAGATTTCGTTCGTGAACTCATAGACGACGTTTACCTTGCACCGCAACGCCTGTCCCCGGCGGCGTTTATTCGGGAGGTACGGAGGCGCGCCGCAGTGGCTGATTTGAAGACGCCTTCGGCCAACACGATCAGGCGACGCCTCGCAAATCTCTCGTCTGAGGAGTGCCAGCGGCGGGGGGAGCTGAGCAGCCAGATGAAGCCTGTCAGCGGAAAGACACCAGTGCCACGCTTTCCGCTTGACGCTTTGCAGATTGACCATACCAAGGTGGACATCATCCTGGTTGATCCGATTGACAGGCGGCCAATATGCCGCCCTTGGCTGACAGTCGCTATTTGCCTCTGTAGTCGGTGCATTGCGGGCATACACCTGTCCTTGGAGGCCCCATCCGCCACCTCGGTCGGGCTTTGCTTGGTCCATGTTGCGAGGGACAAGACGAGTTGGCTGGGCGAGTTGGACATCAAGGCGGAATGGCCCATTGAAGGCAAACCAAGGCTGGTCAGCGTTGACAATGGCGCAGAATTTCATAGTAGCGCATTCGAGCGGGGCTGCGAGCAGCATGGCATCGAAATTTACTGGCGACCGGCGGGGCAGCCGCATTTTGGCGGAATCGTAGAGCGCTTGATGGGCACCTTAATGAAGCTGATCCATGAATTGCCCGGCACCACCTTCTCCAATCCGACAGAGCGACACAGGTACAATAGCGACCGCGCCGCTTGCTTGACGATGGAAGAATTGACTCACTGGCTCACGATTGCCATTACAGGAATCTACCATCAACGGCCCCATCGAGGTTTGGCAGGGGACACCCCTTTGAACCGCTACCGGACAGGGATGGCTGAACTAACGCTTTCTGGAGCTGTGCCATCTGTTGTCAAGAATCCGCGGGCATTCCTGATCGATTTTTTGCCTGTTATTCGACGCACACTCCGGCGGGACGGGATCGTCATCGACCACGTAACGTATTACAGCCTAGCTTTGAATATATGGATAGCCAAGCGTGAGAAGATGGAGCCATTGCTCATTCGCCGAGATCCCCGCGACATTAGCCGTATTTACGTCTTCGACCCGGTCGCGGCCGGTTATCTTGAAATCCCTTATCGTGATCTATCCCGGCCAGCACTCAGCCTCTGGGAACATCGTCTTGCCCTCCGGCATCTACGCGCCCGCCAAAAGCCGGTTGATGAGGCCTCCATATTCAGGGCGGTAGCAGAAATGCGGGCCATCGAGCAAAGCGCGGCCACCGCCACGCGGTCGGCGCGACGAAACCGAACGCGTCGACTCTCCAATGCTCCTCCCCAAACAAAGGCGCCCCCTGCTGAGCCACTCGACACCGGCCGCCCAGAAGAGAACGAAGCGTATCTCCCATTCGACGAGATCGAAGGATGGTAAGGCGCGAAATAACTTATTTTCCTCATCTACTGCCCAAAGTAAAGGACATTGCAGAACGTTCTGCGGCGGAGCGCATAGCGTCTCTGGAGACTCTGCATTGGATCGGATATCCGCGAGCCCAGGCGGTTGTTGCCAGGTTGGGGCAATTATTTACCCAACCTGAGGTCATCCGGCCAACGAACCTACTCATCGTCGGTCCGAGTAATAACGGAAAGTCCATGATCGCTGAGCGGTTCAGGCGGATGCATCCGCCCAGAGAGTCTACCGACGGCAATCACCAGGACATTCCTGTGATTATCATGCAGATGCCCACCACGCCGTCAATCCGCCAGTTTTATGCGGCGCTGCTCGCGGCACTTGGCTCACCGGTTATAGCTCCCGGTACCGACATGCGCGAACAATTGGTTCTCCGTATCATGCGACTGGTGGGCGTGCGCCTCCTGGTTATCGACGAATTGCACAATCTTCTGTCCGGCTCTCCACGCCAGCAACGGGAGTTTCTCAATCTGCTGCGATTTCTTGGCAACGAATTGCGCGTCCCACTTGCTTGCCTCGGGACGAAGGATGCCTATCTTGCGATCCGGTCGGACGACCAGTTAGAGAACCGTTTCGAGCCCATGCTATTGCCACGGTGGAGCGATGATACAGATTTGGCAAGGCTCCTGACCAGCTTTGAAGCTTCTTTGCCTCTACGGGAGCCGTCAGGCCTGAACAAGCCGGCTATGCGCGCTCTCATTCTGAATAAATCCGAAGGAACGATTGGCGAAATGGCGGCACTTTTGACCGCTGCGGCGCGCTTCGCAATGCGACAAGGTTGCGAGTCCATCGACTCGCAAGTCATTAAGGCTTCCGATTACCGCTCGCCATCTGAGCGCCGCCGGCAGTTCGAATCGGCCATCGCGTGAACCTATGCGTTGGCCTTTGCATCCCCTACCGCGGGAGTATGAGACACTCGAATGCTGGGTTGGCCGATTGGCTGCCGAATATAGTGTCTCTTTGGACGTGTTCTGTCGGCATGCGTTGGGACTGACCCTCAGAGAATTCGCAACAATGCAAAACGACCCACCTAAGGAGGTCTTGCGTAAGCTGGAGATTGGGACGGGCGTGCCAGTCCAAGACCTGCAAAGCATGTCTCGTGAGAAGATATTCCAACGGCTGATGGCAGCGTTGGAGCGGCTCCTCCAGGAGGACCCTGGGGCATTTGCGCAATTCGGAATTGCGCCGTTCTCTCAGGAGAGCACCAAGTTTTAGAGAGTGTCCGTAAGAGGATCCTTCAACGGACATCTGGAACCGCCAGGCTGATGCACGGAAACACCACGTTTTATTCGTCTCATATAGGTGGCACGATATTGTTTTCATTTGAGGTCCCTTAATCGGACGTGCCTAAGACACTCATTGGATACGCTCGCTGTTCCACGGAGAAGCAGGATTTGGCGGCCCAGCAGGCCGCCCTCATCGAGCTTGGAGTCAGCCTGGATCGGATCTATACCGACCGTGGGCTTACTGGCACGAATCGATCCCGCCCTGGCCTCGCTCAAGCCTTGGCGGCGGTGCGTGAGGGTGACACGCTGGTTGTGCCAAAGCTCGATAGATTGGCCCGGTCCGTCCCCGATGCCCGCATGATTGCTGATACCCTCGTTGCCCGAGGGGTCCGACTGGCCCTGGGGGCCAGCATCTACGACCCAGCCGCTCCCATGGGCAAGATGTTCTTCAATATCCTCGCCACCTTTGCAGAGTTCGAAGGCGACCTCATTCGAATGCGGACTAAGGAAGGTATGGCCATCGCCCGCGCCAAGGGTAAACTCAAAGGCAAGCGGCCCAAGCTGTCTGACAAGCAACAGAAAGAACTCTGTCGAATGCACGGCACCGGAGACTATTCCATCAGTGAGCTGGCGGAACTGTTCGCGGTCTCCAGGCCCACCGTCTACCGCACTCTAGTGCGTTACGCACGCGTCGCCGAGGCTTCAACAAGTTGACGTGAATCCTATTCAAGCTTAACTTTTGAAAATCTGCAACTGAAGAGGACTTTGGGAATTCACTGAAGTCGACTTTGGGAAATGACAACACGCAAAATCGGGGCTCACCTGACATCAGGTTAGGGTGTAATCTAATCTGACAGGCGAATCGACTTCCTGACCTTAACGTATTTTGTAATCCGTTTTCTGAGGTGACCCCAGACTGCGGAAATTTCCTGGGGGTTTGGGCTTACACCCATTGACAGCGCGGTCTATGATCCTCAGCCACTCGCCGTTGGTATAATCTAATCGTCTTCCTCCCAGATTTGCTTTTCGGGCCCTTCAGAGGCCTGAGGAAACCAATAAATGGTGTTGGCGTTAGGGCATGCGGCAAGAACATTATCCAGCCTCCCGCATTACTGCAGATTGATACTCAGGAGAAGCCTCATAGGAGACAACGCTCTTGCCAAGCCGAAGCCTCCTGCTATATTTCCGTAAATAGCTCATTTTGGCTAGATTCTATCCTTTCTAGCAAGTACCTACCGAATCACAGTTTTACTGTCTACCCAGCCTTTGAAATCCCCAGCCAACTCCGCAGCCTAGATCCCCATCCTTTACGTTCAGCTCCGGCCACCTTTAAATTTTGAATCGGTATCTCTGCCGTAGAACAATCCCTAGCCTCTAATCGAGCCTCAGCGACTTTGCGCATCGCCTGAGCCTCAGCCAGGCTCTCGGCATGGTCAGTGATTGTGACCTGATACTTGTGCATCTGCCACTCCAAGGCCATCTTTGCACGCTCCGCCTGATCGGCTAGACGGCGAGCCTCGGCAAGCTCACTCTGCAGATTCCCCAAGAGTTCGAGCGCGGCCAAGTGCGCGGCGAGGGGAACCACCTGTTGACCATGGTCAACAGGTGGACTGTTGACCACAACATTGCCACCATCTCCTATAACTGCGCCATTCGCAAACTCAACAACGCCTTCGCGGTTCTGTCCCAGTTGATTTAGGTGTTGACCATGGTCAACACCTATGCTGTTGGCCCCAATATTGACCTGTTCTCCAACAACGATGGCGTCTGCAAGCCCAACAGGCTCAACACCGATCTGTTGGGGTTCATGAGGGGCTTGACCAAGGTTCTTAACGGTCTCCAGATACCGAAGGATCTCCACCCGCTCGATCTCCCAGCGTATCCCGTGAGGTCCTGGGAATTGCTTCGCCATAAGGGTTTTCCGTTGGATCATTCGCCGGACGGTCTGGGTAGAGACCCCAAGAAATTGAGCGGCTTCGATGAGCGTAAGATGGTTGTTCATCCCCAACAGTTGCCCTTGATAGGGGTGTTGACCTCGCCGTTAGAGAAAAATTCAATCTTGGAACTAAAAAGCAAAAAGACCACTCACGTTCAACTTTGGCGGGTGCTCGTGAGCAGTCTTTCCTACAGGGGACCTGTTGTGAATAACGTTATTGACTCACAGCGATCTCCCTGCAGGATCGGGAGAGAAAATGGCAGCCACTCAACAAAATTGGAATAGGGTCAATCGCAAGAGCCCTTGTCCTGTTTGTTCGAAGTTCAAGGGCTGCCTGGTCTCCGCCAACCAGGACGCCGCCATCTGCATTCGCATCACCTCCGACCACGTGATGCACTCCGGTCTGGGCGGGTGGCTCCACTCCCTCTCCCCACAAGCCAGCCGTCCTCTTCCCGCCGTCGCGCCTCTGGTGGTTCCCTCCCAGCGCCGCGCCCAGCCCCACCAGCTCGATCTCGTCTATCAGGCCTTGCTCCAAGAGCACGAACTCACGCCTGCCCACGCCCGCCATCTGCAAGATTCCCGTCAGCTCAGCCCCGAGGCCATCCATCAGCGCGGTTACCGCAGCTGGGGTTCCCTGCGCTATCAGCGCGGACCCATCGCCCAGAGCGTCTATGCTCGTCTGGGGGCCATCGCCCTCGATACTCCCGGCGTCATCCAGCGCGAGCAGAACGGCTCGAGCTATCTCACCTTAGCCGGAGCCCCGGGCATTGCCATTCCCGTGAGGGACGCCGACGGGTCCATTGTGGGCCTGCAGATCCGCTCCGATGATCCCCTCAAGGCCGGCAAGTATCAGTGGCTTTCCTCCACCTCCCGGGGCGGTCCCAGCCCCGGCACGCCCCTCCACGTGGCCCGTCCCCGCGGTCCCTGCTCCGGTCGGAGGGTCTGGCTCACCGAGGGCCCTCTGAAGGCTGACATCGCCTGTGAGAAGCTGGGAGAAATCGTCGTGGCCGTTCCCGGTATCCAGGCCATCAAAGACTATCAGCCCACCCTCACCCGCCTCAAAGAGCGAGACGGCATTCAGGAGGTGGTCATCGCCCTCGATAGCGATTGGCACAGCAAGCCTCAGGTCCAGAAGGCCCGGCTGCTGTTGGCCGAGCGAGCCGCCCGGCTGGGGTTCATGGTCTGGCTTTCCGATTGGACCGTGAACTGCAAGGGCCTCGATGATCTGCTCCTTGCCGGGGGAAAACCCAAGCTGGAGGCTTACCAGGTCCAGGGCAACGGTCCCCGGGCCCTCGAGGAGCTTCCCCCGACGGCCAGGCCCAAGGCCAGCACCATGAATCTTGACGAGGCCCGCAAGGTCCAGACGGCGGCGATCAATGACTTTCTCGAGGCCCGGCGGCCGTCGGGGGTCAGCCGCGGCCTTTTGCTCAATGCCCTGCCCGGCGCCGGCAAGTCCTACGCCATGACCCAGGCCATCAATCGCTTCATGCGCAAGCGCAGCCGCACCCGAGCCACCGTCTTTGTGGCCCGCCATGATCTGGCCCACGGTCCAGACCGAGAGCAATGGGCCTTCACTCGCGGCCGCTCTCATGTGGGCCCGGGCAAGAACCAGCTTCCTCCCTGCCATCAGGGCGTGGCCCAGAGCCGCCTCAACCAGCTGCGCATTCCCGCCAAGCTGGGTTGTGAGCGCTGTCCTTTACTGGAAATGTGCCGCGACAACCGCCGCCTCGACCCCAGCGCTCCCTTTTACCTGGGCCAGTTCCACCAGAACGCCCGGGTCACGGTCCATCCCATGCAGCATTTCATGATCCCATCGATGTATGAGTTTTCCCGGGTGGTGGCCATCGACGACAGCGATCTGATCAGTTTGTGCCTGGAAGACATCGACATCGGCCGCACTCAGTTAGAGAAGGCCCTGGATTGGACCGAACGCTTTCCCGAGCACGACTATGCCCTGGGCCAGCCTCTGTTGGCCCTGCTGGTGGCCCTCACCCGCCAGGCGCCCCACGGTGAATTCTCCTGGCAGGGCATTCCGCTCTTTGTGCAACTCGAGAAACTGGCTCTCGATCACGGTTTGCCCCTGTCCCAGGTCCTGGAGCAGGCCGCCCGGGCCAGGGAGCCCGATCCCTTTGGGGAAGACGATCTGGTCCACGCCCGGCTGGATGTGCCCATGCGGTTCCTGGCCGAGCTCACCGAGATCTTGAGTTTCGAATACACCCGTTTCCAGACCCGCGCTTCCCGCGAGTGGGAGGAGTGGAACCATCGGATCCGTCTTGAGCGCACTTTCCCCGGCGAGGACATGAAGATCAACCTCAAGAGCCGCCGCTCTTTGCCCCTCGCCGGCCTGGCCGGCAAGGACCTGATCATTTCCGACGCTTCCTTGACCCTGGAAGAAGCCGAGCGGCTCTTCCCCGAGCGCCAGTGGACCCAGGTCAACCCCACCGTGCGCATGCCCGACTCGGTCAACATCATTCAATATCCCGAACAGGCCTGGGGCAAGGTCCGCCTGCGCAATCCCAAGGTCCAGACCCAGGCCCTGGGCCACATTGACGCCATCCTTACCCGTCACCCCCACGAGAAGATCGCCCTCATCACCCACAAGTCGTTTGCCGATGTCGTCAAGGCCCGCTTCCCCCAACTCAAGGTGGGCCATTTCTTTGGCCAGCGCGGCAGCAACGCGTTCAAGGACTGCGATATTCTCATCGTTTTCGGCACCCCCCATCCCAACCCCGGGGAACTCTTGCGCCAGGCCCAGGCCCTGCATTGGGATGAATCCACCGTCTTGCCCCACGAATTCCTCGAGCGCCGCAGCTTCGAGACGGCCCCCAACACGCCGTCCTATCAGGTGCCCATGCGCAGCTATGCCGACCCCCGCCTGTCCAATCTCCTGCGCTCCAAGGTCGAGGATGAGCTGATCCAGTCCATCTACCGGATCCGCCCGCTCTCGGTCAACCACGCCCACGAGCAGCTCGGTCTCAATTTCACCGGCGAAGAGACCGCCCCCGAGCGCTCCAAAGCCACGGTCTATGTCTTCTCCTCGCGGCCTTTGCCCGGCCTGGAGGTCGCCCTCCGCGTCGAGCCCAAGTCGGCCCAGGTCATCGACTTTCGCGAAGCGGCCCTCAAGATTCACGCTCGGCGCCAGGTCGTCACCGAAGAGCGCCTGGCCCAGGAAACCCGACGGACCTGCTATCAGGTGCGCCAGTGGAAGACCCATGGACTTCAGGGGGAATCGGGCTTCCCGACGCTGGCTAATCCACCGCCGGTTGCCAAAGAAGTGAACGGTTGATTTTTATTTCTTTTTTCTAGTGGCCGCGCCACTTTAGCTTGCTCTTGTACGTTTTTCTGGCATTCGAGGTCTTTTTTAGTCTCGGCCGCCCCTCAGGTCCCTCTCCGGCTCCGAACCCCCTCTCACGCTCAACTGGCTCCACCCCAAAAAAAGAAAAATCGGTCCCCTTAGACGCATTTCACGGCCTCTATTCTAATTAAATAGAACAACCCCCAAAAACCGCGTCTAACAAGCCCTTTCAAGGTCCCCCTTCGCACCGCCAAGAACAACCCCGAAATCAAGAAAGTCGAGTCATCACCGATGCGGTTGCATTTCTTAGGCGGGGCCAACGAGGTGGGGGCCTCCTGCCTGTTGCTCGAGGTGGCGGGCCAGCGGCTCCTGGTGGACGCCGGCATCCGCATGCAAAAGCGTGACGGCAGCCAGTTGCCCGACCTCTCCCGGCTCCAGGAAGGCGGCCCGTTGGACGCGGTCTTGCTGACCCATGCCCACACCGATCACATTGGCGCCCTTCCCATGGTCCACCTGGCCTATCCTCGCGTTCCCATCTTCACCACCGAGCCCACCAAGGCGCTCTCCCGGGTCTTGCTGCAAGACTCGCTGCGCCTGATGGAGAGTCGCTGGGAGCAAGAAGAAGAGATCCCGCTCTATCCTCCCCACGCCGTGGAGGGGATGCTGGCTCGTATGAGCCTGGTCTCACCGGGCCAACCGGTCCAGGTGGCCGAGTCGATTGTGGCCACCTACGTTCCCTCGGGCCACATCTTAGGGGCCTGTTCCATCACCCTCGACACGCCCGAGGGGGTCATCTTGCTGGCCGGCGACTACTCCACCGATCGCCAGCACACCATTGAGGGCATGACCTTGCCCAAGCAACGGCCCGATCTGATGATCACCGAATCCACCTACGGCAACCGCATCCACTCCAACCGCCGCAAGGAAGAAGAGCGGCTGTGCGCGGCCGTGGCCGAGGTGGTGGGCGCGGGCGGCAAGGTGCTCATCCCCTCCTTCGCCCTGGGCCGGGCCCAGGAAGTCATCTTGATCTTGCTCGAGGCCCAGCGCCGGGGCCATCTCCCCCAGTTCCCCCTCTTCGTGGATGGCATGGTCAAGACCATGTGCGCCGTCTACAGCCAGTTCCCCGAGTCGTTGCAGTCCAGCCTGCGCCGCTGGGTGGAGACCGCCGGCAGTCCCTTTTTCTACGTCGGCGGAGCCCAGCCGGTGCTGCCGCCGGATCGGGCCAAGGTTCTCAAAGGACCGCCCTGCGTGATCGTGGCCTCCTCGGGCATGCTCACCGGAGGAGCCTCGCGCATCTACGCCGAGCAGATGGTCAGCGACAAGAAGAACGCCATCTTCATCACCGGCTACCAGGACGAGGAGAGCCCGGGTCATCATCTGCTGGCCCTGGCTCAGGAAGTCCAGGAGAAGGGCGAGGGCTTCCTCCGCCTCGACGGCGTGACCCGCCGGGTCTCCTGCCAGGTCAACCGCTACGGCCTCTCGGCCCACGCCGACGCCGGCCAGATGCTCAACGTCATCTGCCGCATGGACCCCAAGCACGTGGTCCTGGTCCACGGCGACGACGAAGCCCGCCAGGCCCTCTCCACCACCTTCCCCGCCACCATGAAGGTCCATCTCCCCGGCAACGGCGAGTACCTCGAACTGGCCTCCTTCCGCCGCCAGCGTGACACGCCCCTGATCCAGGTCCAATCCACCGGCCTGGCCGGCGCCGACGAACCTCTCCACCTGGCCAAACTCCAGGCCCATCTGCTGCAAAAAGACGGCCCCGGGCGCCGCTATACCATCCAGGAACTGGCTCAAGTCTGGCACGGCCAGGCCCATCCCGACCAGGCCGAAGCACTGCGCCAGGCCATCGCCGACGCCCCCCAGCTTTTCCAGCCCGACCGCCACCGCCCGTTTCTCTTCTCCGTGGTCTCCGTCCACCGCGCCCACACGCCCAGTCCCGTCTCAGCCCAAAAAGGCTCCAAAAACGACACGGGCCAGGTCATCAAACAATCTCAAGCGCTGCTCGGACATCTCCCCGACCTGGAAAAAATCGGCACCCGGCCCGAGCAAAAGGCCATTGTCTTAAGCTTCGCCTTCCCCGACCGGGCCGTGACCCAACACCATGACCTCTTCTTGCAACTCTCCAGCCAGACCGGCTGGGCCGTCGAGGTCTCTCCCCGCGCCGATCACGCCGCCCTCACCCGGGCCGTCCGTGAAGCTCTTCCCTTGACCTGGGACATCGTCAAGGTCGCCATCTTCCCCCAGGAAAAACGCGTCAAAGCCCGCCTGCGCCTCCCCTCCGAGGTCAGCCCCCAGGCCCTCGACGAGGCCCAGAAACGCTACCTCGAAGTCACCGGAAGGCTCCTCGAAATCGAAGAACTCCCCGACCCGGAGCTGCCCAAAGTCCTCTTCGACGAACACGGCCGCATGGAGCAAAACGCCGCCTACACCAAGATCCGCAAAGCCCTGGTCGACCGCGGCCTGGCCCTGCTCAGCTTCAGCCGCAAAGGCGAACCCGCCTACCTCGAGCTCGGCCTGATCAGCCCCCAAATCGCTGCCACCGCCACCGACCTGGTGGCTCAGCTCAGCCAGGAAACCGGCTGGCAACTGCGCCTGCGCAACGCCCCCAACCAGCAAGCCATCATCACCCGCGCCCGCCAGCTCATGCCCGCCCATTGGAACCCGCGCAAAGAACCGGCCTTCCTTGAGGCCGAAGCCCTCATCCGCTTCAAAATCCCCGTCGAGCCCGACCACGAACTGGTCCAAAAGCTATCGGCCCAGCTCGAGCAAGAGACCGGCTTTCGATTTTCCATCGTCGAAAAAGTAGACGTATTGCTGGCTTTTAGGCTGGCTTAAACTCCGGGAGTTCATCTTCAGCGATGGTGTGGATTCTTCCAATCGCATCATCGATAGCAGTCACCCGTGTCAAGTTCTCTCCGTGGAGGCCGGACTGCGCAAGCAATGAGGTCAGGTGGTGGGCTTTGTGGCAGAGTTCTTTTAACTCGTTCAGTAATTTTGCATAGGCAGGGTTGGTTCCAGGTAAATCAATCATCCCACTTTTTTCTAAATCTGAAGTGGATACCCTCTCAAAGAGAATACTTCGTGTCTATCTAAATTGACTAGCCCCGATCCAGCCACTTAGCCGGAAAAGGCGGTTATTTTAGCTTCGCTCCAAAACAGTCGTTACCCAACACAGCTTATAGCTCAGCCTCAAAATAGCTTTTCCGCCAGGTCCCCCTCCCACGTGCGAGTTGCGTCAAAACATACGTTACCTATCGAGGTATGGCCTTAATTTTTTATAACATTCGGTTATGATTCACCAAAAGTATCGTTAGGTAACAATACTTTTGACATCTTACCTGGTGCCTTTTTGGGCAACGTGGGATACGGGGGCTTCACGTGGGCCAGGATATCTTCGATCCAGTCGTCCACCCGCTGGCGCTTCAACCGTGGATTGACCACATCGATGTGCAGTCCGATGGGCTTGCCGTGAACACCGTGGGTCACCTTCAACCAGTTCTGGATGAGCGTCTGATCCTTGAATTTACTCAGGTCTCTTCCCGCCTTGATCTGCTCGGGGGTGAAGAGGTCCGGGGTTGTCAGAAGATACGTCGTCACCTTAAAGAAGGGGATGAGCTTCCCGTCCTTGTCTTTTTGCTTGCTGCAGAAGGACCGGAACTTGTGGTCAAGGTTCCAGGAGATCCAAAATCCCCAGGGGTCAAAGTCACACAGAGTCGCGATCAAAAGTTCCGAGACGCCTAAGGCGGCCAGCTGGTCGGCGAAGTATTCCAGTGTCAAATACGAAGGCTCTCCCCGAGAAGCCATCACCGAGATAGAGCGCTTGTTACGGGCTTTATGGAGTTGGTTGCATAACCACCACATGCCCTCTTTCTCGGTGAAGAAGAGCATCTTGCGGCGGTCTCGCCCAACCAGGCAGCGGCTGTCCATCGGAATCTGAAACGAGAACTCATCCTGGTATCGAAAGATGTGATGCTCCACAAATTTCGACATGACCTCAGTCATGGTGTTAATCAGCTTATCTTCAGCGCTGGTGCGTTTCCAACGCACAGGGTCCTCATCAAGAGCTTCATCCTCGCTCCTCGGACTGCCGTCATCGGGAGGAATCGCTGACTGGATATAGGGCTCCTCTGTGGGGGGCTCGAGTGCGGTGGGAGTAAAGAGCCCGTGGCTTCGATAGAAGTTCTCAAGATGTTGGTACCAAAACGAGCGGATGTTGCCCATCACCGGTTCGTATTCTTTGACCATGATCTTGAGCCAGGCTTGCCAAATGAAGGTTCGAGTGAGCCGGGAGTTGTTGATGCCCGTTTTGAACGCGAAGCGCCGGCGGACCTCATCCGGTTCCATCTTATCCAGGTCAGGGCAATCCAGGGCGACCTGGCTCGTGAGCCACTTCCAATCCGCCTCCTCGACATCAGACTGGAGCCGCGTAAGAACCTCCGGAAGCTTCTCTTGCCAGTTCATAACAATGCTTGCCCTCCAACAAAATATGCTGACTATCGAGGGTTTTGCTTCTCCCCCGAGTAGCAAACGCCTATGGGAAGAAACCAACGTCAACTAGCCGATCAAATCTCCAGAGAGCTAAGGATTCCGGTCAGGAAAGGCCAGCGGTTCCTGCAGCGATTGCTAGAACTTGTCGCCGACGACCTGGTCGAAACCAGGCGAGTCGAACTGCGTGGCCTCGGGACCTTCGCGGTTCACCACCGTCCCGAGAAGACCACCATTCACCCCAAGACCCACAAGCCTATCAAGATCAGCGCCAGCGATACGGTAGAGTATCGCAGTTCAGCAGCCCTCCGAAGGCGGCTCAAAAAGGCTCCCCAGGACGATTGAAGAGATTAGCCATAATCTGGCCAAGGGCACTATTTTTCTGTTGGGCTAAATAACGCCAAAAGAAGCCCAATGACGCACCCTGCAATACCAGTGAACAGAAGATTTTGCCGATGATTCATTAGTCCAAGATTAACGACATTGAGCCCTCCGCCAGCCGCAACGCCAATGTTCATCGAATACGAATATCCAATCAGGATTACTCCAAATACAAAGATCAGAGCCCCAAAGATCTTACCTAGAGGAATTTCATCGGACTTCGACGGAGGGTGGTGCAGAGGGAACGAATCTTGTTTTTTCTCATAAATCTTGACCCCAGCAAGAGCCTGGGTGTGTCCTGGGTTAAAAGAGAGGGCTTCCTTATAGTGACGCAATGCCTCACTGGCTCTTCCTAGCTTTCTGGCTGTCTCTGCCTTTTCATACAGGTGAGATGCTCTTTCCAATTGTTCATTTGTAATCGGTGAGCTTTCTTCTGTGGAATTCGGCTCCGCAATCCTTGCTCTCTTTGCAGGCTCATTTTTCAATTGGATTTGTGTTTGCGATGGAGACGCTTCAAGCATCTCCATACAATATCTACATTTGATGGCTTCTTCTTGGATTTCTTCCGCGCAAAATGGACATTTCTTCATGCTACGCCGCTTCATCTCTGAATTATTTGTCGTCGGCGACAGGCTTGGGAATTCTAAATTGTCTCGACAACCTAGACCTTTCCACAGCGACTAGAAATTGGCTTCTCCTGCTAGAAGAAGACTTTCTTTACCTCATTCTGACAGCACAGATAAAGCCTCGCAGTTTGAATCAGAGGACTCCTTTCTTCCAGGCGTAGGTTGGTTAAGGCAGCCAAGTATCGACTGTCGACCCCGCAAAGGCGACACACAAAGTTAACCTCATTTACTTGTACGAATTACTGGTTTGTACTACTATTGTGGGATGAAACTAGATGTAGCCATGTCCAACAAACTGCCTAGTATTGCCATTGTCCAAACGAATCGACTTAACTTACCACCAACGCCATTCCCCATCCCCCGTTTTCTTCTGCTCTCACGAGAACGGTGGATGCTTCAACAATCAGACATTAAACAAATTCAGGATGGAGTTTAAACAAACGTCACCAAAGTTCCATAGGCCCATCGGTCTGTTCGGCGGCGTCGGGTCCGTGCCGGCCTGGGGAAGAATCCAGGCGGTGGGCCGGGCAGCGAGATTCTCCCCCAGGCCTTGGGTAACTCTCGCCATCGCCAGATCAAGCAACGGGCGAGAGTTGCCCACACGGACCCGGTCTCGTGCAGCTCCGCGGGGGGTGTGGACAGTGCCGGGCCTGTGCAAAAATTAGGCGGCGGGGAGGGCACCAGATTTTCACACAGGCCCTTGGAAAACTCTCGCCATCGACGGGCATGCAATGGGGGGGTAGTTTAAACAAACGTCACTAAAGTTCCATAGGCTCAATGGGCGAGAGTTTCCCACACTGCCCACACCACGACGACGACGAAGTAGAAAGATCTTTAATAGGCGGGGGGGTAGAACCCCCCCGCACCCCCCCAAAGGCTGACGAAGTGCGCTGCGGGTGGGGGTTGGGTCTGGAAAACAGACCCGGGTGGCAGGCGCTAGAGACCCAGTCGGGTGGTGGTCTGGTTGCTGTAGGCGGCGACTCTGGCGCGCTGCACGTAGCCCCGAAAGACGGCCTCTGATTTGTGGCGCGAAACTTCCATGATCTCAAAGGCACTGCATCCGTTGACGATGGCCGTGGTGATCATCCCCGATCGCAGGCTGTGGGCCGAGAACTCGCCCGGGTCGGGCACTTCGGCAGCCGCCGCCAGGCGCTTGACGATCAGGGCCACCGATTGGGCTGTCAGGGTCTCTCCCACGGCTCCGCCTTTGTTGATGGCCCGAAAGATCGGTCCGGTGGTGATCTGGGCCAGGTCGCACCAGGTGCGCAGGGCGTTGACCGGGCAAAACTCGGTCTTCCCACGGTGCAACGAGATCGACTCTCCCAGGGCCTCCTGGTCGGTCTTACTCCGTCGAATCAAGAGGGTCACGCCTTGTTTGCGCCAGGTCAGGTCTTCAACACACAGAGCCACCAGTTCTGATCGTCGCAGGGCGGCGGCAAAGCCCAGGGTGATTAAAGCCCGGTCCCGTTGGCCTTGCATTTTCTCCAGGTTCAGGGTGGCCAACATGGTTTTGATGGTGCTGCTCAAGAGGGGTGGGGCTTTACGCATCGCCGCCCCCAGCTGGCGGCGAATGCCTTTGACGAGGGTTTTTGTTTCTTCAGTTTTGGTCGGGTCAAGTCCCGCGAAGGTGGCCTGGTGGTAGTGGCTGATTGAGCTCACCCGTCGCCGCAGGGTCGAGACTTTCATTCCCGTGTCGGCCTGGTCGGTCAGATAAGCGATGACGGTGGGCACGCTGGCCGGCAATGGGCAAAGCGATTGGGTCTCGCACCACAAGCGAAATTGGGTCCAGTCCGAAGCATAGGCCTTTTTGGTGTTGGCCGCCTGACTGGCATCGGCATAGTCCTGGGCTCGTCCCATAAGCTCTTCAAGAACGGGTTGATTGGTCGAGATACAGTCGGTCGGCATGGGGGAAAAAGAGAACATAACGTCTGGTTCATGGTGGCTCCAGGGGCCAACTTTGTTGGAAAACCTCGTTTCCAAGCTGGCTTTGAGGGGGGGCCAATGGGTAGCGATAATCATGTCTTATCGCTACCTATCAGGTTCGCCGGGGTGGCCTGGGTACCTGCAGAAAAACCTGATTTTAAGCCGTTTTTCGCCTGTTTTTCGGCTGCCCAACAGGGTTGTCCGTACGGAGGGGGGGTGAAACCTGGTCGGGTCGAAGCCAAGGGCGATCGGCCAGGTTGGAGCCTTCGGCGCTGAGCCGCACGATACCCAGCGGCGCTAGGCTCCCGACACTCCATCAGGCGAATCTCCCGTGGTCCTCCTCTCGTTCGTGCGTTCGTTGCTCAAGAGACAAACGAACGAACGTCCGTTGACTGACACGAACGAACGGTGGTATGGTCGATGCATGCACAACGAGAAACAGACCTCACCCCACGCAGCCGAACTCTGCCAGTTCCCCGGGTGCGAGAACCCCGTGGAACAACCCGCCGGAGGTGGCCCACGCAAGCGCTTTTGCTCAGACCAACACCGCGTTCAGTTCTGGCGCCAGTCCCGCACCACCGAACGCACCACCGCCAGGCAGCCCACCGCGGCCCCGGCCGTGAATTCCCCCGCCCTGGCCCTGCGCAACCAGCTCGAGCAGAGCGTCCAATCCCTCGAAGGGGCCCTGGCCCGCGCCCGCACCACCCTGATCGAGCTGGCCGACCTCGAAGAAGCCGAAGCCGTCCGCGCCGAAGCCTTCAGCTCGGCCGATGAACAGGTGGCCCGAGCCAACACCGACCGCGCCGCCGAGGAGCGCCGTCGCCGGGCCGCCGAGAACCTGGCCGAGGCTGCCAGCAGCGCCGCCCGAGAAGCCGAAGAAGAGATGCTCCAGGCCCAGGCCGAAGCCGAGGGCCTTCGCGGGGAGATCCACCAGTTGCGCCAGGAGATGGCCGAGCTCCAGCTCCGGACCGAGGAAGAGCTTGCCGCCTCGCAAGAACGGGAAGCCCAGCGGGTGAACCAGGCCAACCAGCGGGCCGACGAAGAAATCCAGGCCGCCCACCAGGCCGCCGCCACCGCGGCACAAGAAACCCACCAGGCCCGGCAGGCCCAATCCACGGCCGAAGCCCAGGCTCTTCGGGCCCGGGAGGAACTCGAGCAGATCCGCGCCGCCCTAAGAACGGCCCACGAGCGCGAGGCCTCACTGGAGAAGCGCCTGGCCGAGGAAGAGACCCGTCACCGCGATGAACTGGCGGCTGCCGCCAGTCGGGCTGTCGCCCTGGAACAGCGCCTGGGGGCCGAAACCGACCGCAATCGGGCCGAGGCCGCCGCCGCCAGCGAACGCATGGAACGAACCCAGGAACGCCTGGAACGGGCTCTGACCGACATCCGCGCGGAAACCGAAGCCCGCGCCAAGGCCCAAACCCGGGCTCTGGCCGCGGAGCATCGGATCGAAGAACTCAAAGAGGAACTCGCCAGCCTGCGGGGGGAACCCGGGGCTCGCAAGCGTACCGCCAAGCCAGAGAAGTGAGGGGCAACCAATGGCAAATCTAGCCCAAAAAATTGGTCTGAAACTAAGGAAGTGCCGCCACGAGGCGGGGATTACCCAGCCGGCTCTGGCCAAATTGCTACCTTTGGACGGCGAGAACAGTCATATCACGATTTCCAATTGGGAACGGGGTATACGCCGGGCCACCCTGAGCCACATCGAGTGTTACGCCCGCCTCTTGGGGTCACCTCACGAAACGGAAATTATTAGTACGCTAAGGATTTTCGTACGCTCGAAGTGGTCTAAATCTGCCGCTTTCGACGGTTTGGTTTTGCAACCAAACGTAGTCGCCGGTCAGGTTAATGTGCTCCCACCCGAGGGGCGACAGGTATTGCAACAGATTGTCGTCCACAGGTTGACCACGTGCCTTCATGGCTTGTATTGCTCGCTCCAGGTAGACCGTATTCCATAGCACAATGGCGGCGACTACCAAAGTGAGTCCCGACGCACGGTATCTCTGATTGTCAAAGCTACGATCTCGCATTTCTCCGAGTCGGTTGAAGAAAACGGCGCGATTTAAAGCGTGCCTTGCCTCACCTTTATTCAGACCCACCTGAACGCGACGGCGCATCGCTGGACTTTGCAGCAAACTCAATGTGAAGAGGGTGCGATCAATTCGTCCCAATTCCCTCAAGGCAAATGCTTGCCCATTCTGGCGCGGATAACTGCTCAACTTGCGTAACATAAGGGAGGCGGTCACGGTCCCTTGCGAGATGGATGATGCCGTGCGCAAAACCTCATCCCAGTGAACCCGAATCTGTTTTGCGCTGACTTTGTCACCGATGAGCGCTTTCAGCGTTGGGTATGCGTTGATATCGTCTGGCACAAAGAGCTTCTTGTCCTTGAGGTCGCGGATGCGGGGGGCGAAGCGGAATCCCAACAAGTGCGTCAATCCGAAGACATGGTCGGTGAATCCAGACGTGTCCGTATAATGCTCCTCTATTCGCAGATCCGACTCGTGATACAGCAGTCCATCAAGAACGTGGGTCGCGTCTCTTACAGGGGCGTTCAGCACCTTGGTGTGAAATGGTGCGTATTGGTCCGAGATATGGCCATAGAAAGTTACGCCTGGTTCATCGCCATACTTTGCGTTGAAGTGGCCAGCGCCTTGGCCTTGGCCGCCAGCTCGAAACCACTGCCCATCCGATGATGAGGTTGTCCCGTCTCCCCACCAAGCCGCGAAAGGTTGGCGGAACTGGGCGTTGACTACTTCGGCCAAGCTCGCTGAATAAGTCTCATCGCGAACGTGCCAGTCCTGTAACCAGGCCAGTTTGGAGTAAGTTGTGCCAGGACATGATTCCGCCATTTTCGTGAGGCCGAGATTGATCGCATCAGCAAGAATGGCTGTCAGCAGTAAGCTTTTGGCGGCCGCTGGGGCCCCACTTTTGAGGTGCGTGAAGTGACGCGTGAATCCCGTCCAGCTATCCACATCCAGCAGCAACTCGGTAATCTTGAGATGAGGCAGCATTGCAGAAGCCTGCCGCATCAGGGTTTCCGCCTCGTCGGGGACCGCTTTTGCAAGTGGGGTAATTTTCAGTCCACTGCTGGTAATGGAGACGTCGGGCAATTCATTTTTGGCGGCAAGTTTTTCCACCTTGTCCAACTCCCGCTTTAGCAACGCCAGCCTTTCTTCGAAGAAGCGCTCGCAGTCGGTGTTGACAGCCAAGCCAAGTTCTTGCCGATCGCGCTGGACTTAATATCGGGACGGCGGCAACAAATATTCTCTGAAGTCCTTGAACTGGCGGGAGCCTTGGACCCAAATATCACCCGAGCGCAGTGCGTTCTTCAATTCTGACAGCACGCATAATTCGTAAAATCTGCGGTCGAGCCCGGCCCCGGTCTGGATGATGCTCACCCAGCGTTTTCGAATGAAGCTGATTGGCGCGCCATCAGGCACTTTGCGCTCTTGATGCTGGTTCATCCCTTTGAGCGTGTCCACTCCAGCAAGGATGTCCTTTGCTGCCGGTGCGGCCTTGAGGGTGAGCGCTTCCAGGAAGGCCGGCGTGTAGCGACGGAGTTGAGTAAATCCATCGCCGATAAGTGGTAGGAAGTCAAAGTCTGCTGGTTGGGCCAACTTCTCTGTTTCTTCGACACTTTCGGCGAATGACTCCCAAGACAACACTGTCTCGATGGCCGCGAATGGGTCGCCACCGCTTTGCTTGGCATCTAGCAACGCCCTCCCGATACGCGAGTAGAGTCTTAGCTTAGCATTGATGGCTTTTCCTGACTGGTGGAAACGTTCGACGTGGCTTTTCTTGGCCCGGGTGAACAAGGCTCCAAGAATCCGGTCATGCATGTCGATAATTTCGTCGATGAGCGTGGCTCGGGTGTCCAGAACAACGGCGCACAGGGTGGCATAACGGCGCAAAGGTTCTAAGTCGCGCAGATGTTGAGACGTCATCTGACCACCCTCACGGGCCAGTTTCAGAAGGCGGTTCTGGTGGACGGCTCGTTCGAGATCTTCAGGTAGTCCCAACGCGCGAAAGGCTTTAAGCCGTTCAATGTGGGCCAGCACATGCTTTGGATTAGGGAAACCCGGTGGCTGCCGCAGCCAGGCTAAAGAACTGAACTTGGAGCCCTCGCGAACTGCCAGTAGACCATCCAGTAACTGCTTTTGATGAGAGGATAATGGGGTCGTCAGTGCCTCGTAAACACGGCGGGTGCCACGGGTGAGCGCGGCGGCGCACATGTGCTCGAGCACATCGACACTAGGAATCATAATGCGTTGCCGGCGCAGCACGTCGAGCAGCGCATTGGCCAAGACAACACCACGGTCTGTCTGCATGGCCAACTCGATTATTTGCGCCACACACTTTCGGACATGGGGGATGGCGAAAGTCGTTAGACCAAGCCAACTCTGGAGTTCGAGCAAATGTTCACGGCGGGTTGCCGACCGTTGGGCATACTTCGACCAAAGCTCTGGATCAGTTTGCGTTTGCTGTGCCACCAGTGATAGCAGTGGGGCTGGTGGTCGAGCTTCGGGAGGCATTGCGAAGCCAGGGTAGCGCAGATAGCATAGTTGAATTGCAAACCCCAGTCGGTTGTGGTCACCACGGCGCTGCCTGACCATCGAAAGATCTGGCTCGCTGAGACTGTAGTGTCTTATCCAATCGGCTTCATCAGTGGGGAAAGCGAGTAGACCCGCCCGTTCCACTTCGGTTAAAAGAACGCGCCGAGGCATAGGCGATCCCCTGGTTCATAGGTTATAGTATGGCTAATAACTAAAGTTTTTGGCCATCGCCCAAGCCTAAGCGCAAATACGAGTAAAATCAACGTTTGCGAGGACCATTTTTAATAGGGTTTTTGGCCAGGGGAGAAGTCATGCGCGTCGGCCTCTACGCTCGGGTATCCACCCACGATCAGCAGACCCTACCATTGCAGTCGTCAGCTATGAAAGAGTATATCTCGCGCCGAGGTTGGGACATTGTCCTCGAGATAACTGAGGTTGCCTCAGGAGCGATTTCTCGGCCACAAAGGGCTGAGCTATTAAAGGCGGCCAGGCGCCGCGACCTCGATGTCATTGTGGTCTGGCGGTTGGACCGGTGGGGTCGGTCTGTGGCTGATTTGCTAACCAGTCTTAACGAGCTGCAATCTCTCGGAGTGGGTTTCGTTTCTCTCACGGAGGCGCTAGATTTAACAACCCCCAGCGGGCGAGCCTTGGCCGGAATGCTGGCCGTATTTGCAGAGTTTGAACGTGACATCCTGCGTGACCGCGTCAAAGCTGGTATCGCGCAGGCACAGAAGGAAGGAAGGCCTCACGGTCGCCCGGCAACAGCAAAGAGGAAGAACGAAGCAATTTTGGCTCTAGCTCAGGAAGGGCTCAAGCCGGGCAAAATTGCTGAGAAACTCGGGATCGGCAGAACATCGGTCCGGCGAATTTTAGCTACAAGCAGTGAAGAGCAGACGTGAGCGGACTTTTTGGAAATTTGCGCCCCGCCCTGACCTTAGTGTACAATAATTTCCGTTTCGTGAGGTGACCCCCTCCAGGCTATGCGTGGAGGCGACGGGAAATGCCCCAAGAATCACAAGCGATGGCCAGGCGCAGACGACTAACAAGCGTGGCAGAAGGGCTGTTGGGCACCTTCGTCAGCCGCAACAATGATATTGGCGGCTACTGGAGTCTGGGCAAACTCCACGGCCACGGGTTGCAGGACGCTGGCCAACTTGGCATCGACTTGCTCTCCCAGAGGACCTTTCCAGAATCGGACGCTTTCCCGACCTGGCACAACGATATACGACCTGCTGGTGGAGCGATGCCGGGCGCGCAATCTTCCGATGTCCTTGATAACGAAAGCAATCATTAGCATCCACTTCAACATCGACGAGGTGTGCCATCCCCTCCCCGCGCGTCAAAACCGTGGGGAGCCATTTCGCTGCTCCGTAGAAATCGTCGATGACTTACGGCGATGCCACCGGGCCCAGAGGGTTCTCCCCGATGAACTAGCCCGCGAGCGTCGCGTCTAGATTGTAGAAAAGACAAAATCCTCCAAGGCCATTCCCCGCTCAAATTCTCTGGGAGTCCAGGCTTTCCTGGAACTTGAAATCCAGCAAGAAAATCTCTCGCTGGACTCTAACTGGCGACATCGGTGAGTCAAAATTCACCACGACAAAACGGGAAAACTCAGAATACGGCGGACACTGGACGTTCAAGATGAGAGGTCGAATCTTGCAAATCGCCATCCCCAACCGAGGACCAATCTCGTCTAAGCGATTTATGATGACCCAGTCTTCCTCCGTGTCTTTACCAATGGAATAGGACAGGCGATCCCTCGAAGCTATCGCCTCCGCCAGAGCCAGGCAATCTTCGTGGGAAACGAGCGGCAGGACCCTTGCCTGCCTGAAGGCTGGAGTCAGGTCCTTGACTGATTCCACGGGGCACTTCTTGTGGGGGTGCAACTCCAGAGGATCGACCAGATCGTTGAAGACAGCCGCGCAAGTGGGGCAAAGATGTGCGGCTCCTTGAAGACGCTGGGGACCCCGCACTTCGGACAATACAGCAGAAGTGCATTCTGGGCTGTCCGACAAGAGGATGGCGGCTTACCCTCAAGGCACTCGACGATCATCCTCGCCAGACTCTTGGACAGCAGCATTTCGCCGCGGTGACAATACAACTCTGGTCTATCCATCTGAAGCAGACCGTTACAAATGGGACAATGCACGATGACCGTTCCTCTCACGCCAGGCTTTTCTAGCTTTAGGATGGCAAGTCCCGGGGATAGTGGCCCAGACCCGTGGCGGCTTGTGGTCCAGGGATCCCCCCGGGGCCACCGCCACCCGCCGACCGGGGCAGCTCGATTCCACAGCGGCGTGGTGGGCAACACCACCGACGCGTGGAGGCGACGGAGAGTGCCATCCCGTTGCCGCGCGTCAAAGCCGTGGAGAGCCATTTCGCTGCTCCGTAGAAATCGTCGATGACTTGCAGCGATGCCACCGGGCCCAGACGTATGGCCGGGTCTCCCCGCATGATCCAGGCCGGGAGCTTCGGAGTCGGCGGTATATTGGCAAAGAAGAATTCACACCACGACCCTTCCCGTGACCCTGCCGTGACTGTCCCGGGGGCTTCTCCCCAGCCCTCTGTGGCATTCTATGAGCACAGAGAACACAAAGTTTCCGGAGGGTCACAACAATGATTACCAACAGCCTGCACAGCAATGTTCAAGTCAAGTCGGCTCCCCCCAAAGCGGTCGCCCCCAAAACCGAGCAGCCCCAGGCGGAGCAAGCCGACCAGGCTGAACTGAGCGGCGCCAAAGAATGCGCCCCGGTCAAAGCCTCCAAGTCTTCCCGAGGATTCATCAATGGCCTCAAGAAAACCGCCGCCGTCGCCGCTCTAGCGGCCACCCTGGGCTGCGTGGCCACCCCGGCCATGGCTGACTGCTACGGCACCTACGGCTACAACCCCCGTCCCGCCGTGGCGGTCCAGGTCGACCCTTACAATGGCGTCACCATTAGCCAGAATAAATACAACCCTTACAACGGCGGCAGCGACCACGTGGCCGTGACCATCGGTCGCAATGGGGTTCGCCTCGAAGCTGGTCACAACAACCCGTGGCAGGCTCCCCCGGTGGTCGTCATGCCCCAACCCTTACCCGGTCTACCCGACCTATCCCCAGGCTCCGGTCATCGTGGTGCCGGCCCCGCGGCCGATGCCCCTCCCCTACCCCCACCACCACCACCAGCCCCAGGTGATGCCGATGCCGATGCCCCATCACCACCATCACGGCTGGAGATAATTCGAATAAAGTTGGTTAATAGACTCTCGGACAAGTTGGGACCCGGATTCCGGGTCCTCTTTCTTTTGAGAGCCGGTCATCGGATTTCGCCTCGTTGCTAGAGAGAGCGGTACATAACCAGGGCATCAACGTAGCCCTGGCTAGGATGAAGGAACGCCCCGGAAAGGCGACCCACCACCCTGAAGCCGTGCTTCTCCCAGAGATGCACGGCGCGGGTGTTGGTGGACACCACAAAGTTGAATTGCATCGCCTTGAAGCCGCGATGGCGGGCGCGCTCGAGGGAATGGACGCACATGGCCCCGGCGATGCCCCGTCCGCTCCAGCGGCCATCGGTCATGTAGCCGCAGTTGGACACGTGGGCCGCGCCACCCTGGCCGTTAGCGCGCAGATAATAGGTGCCCACGATGACTTTTCCCTCGGTGGCCACGTAGACCTCGTGGGACGGTGAAAACCAGTAGTCCAGCCCCTCCCGGCGCTCCACGGTCGGGGCAATTGCGTAGGTGTCGCCGCCACGCACGATAGGCTCCATGATGTGCCATACCGCATCGGCATCACCGGGCGTGGCCAAACGAATCTGCACAGACACGGGCCAAGCTTGGCTTGCCACCTCCGTGTTCCTGCCTCCTGGCAATGGCCTTCCCGCCGACCTTGCCAGACCAGGCCATCCGGGGCGGAACCGCTCAGCCGAAGCGAGCCGTCGTGAATGTGGCTTGGCAGCGAGTCCTCGACGCGCTTGCCAAACTCGTGAGCCCCAGCCAGCAAACAATGATCCACGCGGCTCACGAACCTGAGTCCATCGGCTCAAGGCATTCACGGGAGGAGCGTACCCTGGTCGAGCTCATTCGTGAGGTCACCGGATGACACATAGGGCGAGCCGCAGCCAACTTAGTTGCCGATATTCGTTTCCGCGAACAGTGCGTGGACTCTGGAAAATTGGGAGGTGCCACCGGAGCGCAGGGACGCTGTGGCCTGGCTCTACACCGATCCGGCCGCGACCGGGAAGATGCCCCCCGTTGGAATGACGTCCTCGACCAGGTCGACGAATTCGACGCTAACTCTTTCAGCATCTCACTGACGGAAGCGCGGAGACCGAGCCCCGGCAGCGCATAGCGTTGGAGCCGGCCTGGGCGGCACTGGAGGACGCCGGAGTTTCTGCGATTCGAGGGCCCAATCGATTTGGTCCCTTTCTCTGGCTTGGACTTACGCCAACCAGTCAGTGGCTCCACAAATAGGAAAATGCTTCCCTCCGTTGGGCTGTGCTCATGTTTGATCTCCAGGATGTGCGGGCACCTCAATATCGTATGGGCGACCTTGACGCAGGCGAACTCGACCCCGGGGATATCCCTCCCATTCCGTTGGCCAGCGGACCCGCGGCAGAGGAGCTTGCGCCACCCCGGTGGCAGTGCACCATTCCCGGGAAAAATACGGCCATCTGGGTCGACCCCGGGGAGCAGGCTCTCTATGTCTGCGCAAGGTGGGGCGTGGCTTTCGCAGCCATTCGACTGCGCAAGATTGACGCTTTGACGGGGCCAAGGTGTTCAGGCTCCACTTCACGATCTCGCTGCTCACGAAGAAGCTGGTGTAGGCGTTGCCGTTGGCATCGAACTCGGTGTGCAGGGGCCCGAGACCGGGCTTCTTCACCTCGCCGTGGAGCACGCTCTCATACTTCAGCACGGGGATGCCCGCGAAGTCGCCTTCCAGATCGTTGGCCGCGATGGCCTTCTGCATCTTCTCGAAGCTGAACACCGGGATCAGCGCGGCCAGCTTGCCGCTGCCCACGATGTACTTGCCCGTGGGGTCCACATCGCAACCGTGCGGGCTCTTGGGGCAGGGCATGAAGTACACGAGGTCCGGGGTGTCCTTGGGGTCCAGCTGCAGCACGTCCTCGTACACGGTGGTCTCGGTGCTGTGCGTCTTGTCGTTCCACCAGTTGCTGTAGTGCTTGCCGGGCACACGCTTGCCCTTGCCTTCCTTGGCCAGCTGTTCGGCCATCTTCCAGTTCACGGCCATGATGAAGTCCTTGTCGCGCTGGCTGGCGTTCACCTCCAGCAGGCTGTAGGCCTGTTCGGTGTTGTAGCAGCTGAAGAAGAACCAGCCCTCGCTCGGGCCCTTGCCCGCGTGGCTCAGGTCGAAGTTCACCCCCGGGGTCACGATCTGGAAGGCGATGCTCATCTTGCCGGTCTCCGGTTCCGGATGGATGAAGCTCACGGTGCCCTTGAAGTTCTCCTTGTAGGTCTTGATGGGCACGTCGCGCTGCGGCGTCGTCGCCCATGGGTACGCTGAAGCGCGTGCCGGCCACCACGTACTCGCTGTTCCGGTGGTGAAGGGCGAGCTGTGGTTGCCCGCGCTGTTCGGGATCTCGATGATGCTGCCCGTGCGGAAGGTGCCCAGGTCGACCAGCGCGATGCGCGGCGTGTTGTTGCCGTTGATGAAGCACCACTTGCCATCGGGCACACCGTCGGTCTGCGACAGTTCCGGGTGGTGGCTGTCGTCCCAGGGAATGAACCCGTGGCTGGTCATCAGCATGCCCTTGGTCTCCTCGCTGTAGCCGTAGCCGCTCTCCGGGTCCACGCTGAACACGGGGACCTCGCGCAGCAGGCGCCCGCTGGGGATGCCGTACACGGCGAGCTGGCCGCTGAAGCCACCGCTCACGAAGTTGTAGAACTCATCATACGTGCCGGGCTTCACATACACCTTGGAGGCGGCATCGCCGGTCACCACGCTCTTGGTGGTTCCTGACGGGCGGCAGCCCGGCAGGCTGTTCATCAGCAGGAACAGCCCTGCGATGACACCCAAGCTGGTGCCGGTCACGATAAGGGACGTTTCATTGGTTGGGTTTTGGTGGTTGGCGTTATCGTGGTTCAGAGGGTGCGCATGAACTCGAGCACTTCGCGGCCTTCCTCCTTGCTCAGGTTCTGGTTGGGCATGCGCACGAGACACTCTTCCAGGCCCTTCTGGGCTTCGGGGTCGGTCTCCAGCATCACGTCGATGTTCAGCATCATGTTCATGATCCATTCCGGCTTGCGGCGCTCGGTGATGCCCTTCCAGCCGGGTCCCACCACGCGGTTCGCGCCGGTGCTGTGGCAGGCCTGGCACTTCACATCGTAGGTGCCTTGCCCTTCTCCGCCATCGCCGTGGTCGATGTCACCCAAGGTGATATCCGCGGCCGTGATCATCCGGCCTTGGGGCTTGCCTCACCTCCATCGGCTCACGGCGGCGTTGCACTGGCGCCCGGAGGCCCATCGGACGTTTCGTTGCCGCCGCCACAGGCCGCGAGGGCCATGGGCCATCGCGGCGACAGAAAGATGTGCTTCTTCTCTGGGCGTGTTCGGTGGTTTAGGTTTTCGGACGCGTGACAAATATCAGCGGATAGTTTTGTCCGTTATATGACGTTTGTCAGGTCATTTAATGACGTTTGACCTGTATGCTGGCACCCGTCCCCCACGGGACCATGCCGCGGAACGGCACCAACCATGCGCCCTTGGTTCCTTATTGCGCTGGCCGTCTTCTGTTCGCCGCGGTCATCGGAGCGCTGCTGCGGATCTATGTGGTGGAGCTGCCTTGGCTCGCTTCAAGCCGTGGTTGCACGCGCACTCGCACGTGGCCATGCTGGGCTGGCTCTTCCCCGCGCTGCTCATCGTCCTGCTGCGGGTCAGGACGAGCGTCGGTCCACGGCGCGGCCTCTCCTTTTGGATGACTGCATTTCCCAAGCGTTGGTGCTCGGCATGCTGTTCAGCTTCCCCGTGCAGGGATATGGCGCAGTCTCCATCACGGCGTCCTCCATCGCAGCTGATCCTGGGCTATGCCTTGCTCATCATCCTGGCGTGGCACGCCACGCGCCAGTGGCCCACCAAGGGCAGTCGCGTACTCGCGCGGTTGGCCTTCGCCTTCCAGGGTGTCAGCACCCTCGGCGTCTGGGCCATGGGGCCCATCATGGCCACCGGCCTCGCCGGTACCGAATGGTATTACTGGAGCATCCAGTGGTTCCTCCACTTCCAGTTCAACGGCTGGTTCTGGTTCGCCGCCATGGCCATCGGCAGCCGCTGGGCCGAGCGCCAGGGTGTGGACGTGCGGATCGACGAACTCACCATCGCGCTCTGGTTGCTGAGCGCCGTGCTCACCTTCGCGCTCGCCATCGCCTGGTCCGAGCGCCAGCCTACCGTTTTCGCTACGGTCTCAATGCTGCGGTCACCCTGCAGGTCTGGGCCGCCTTACGCACGTTCACTAGCCTGCGGCGCTCACGCAAAGTGGCCAGCGAACGACTACCAACGCTGGCAAGGTGCTTATTGGCATCGCGTTGGTAAGTATGGCGATGAAGGTGCTCGTGCAGGCCGCCGTGGCCATTCCCATGGCCGTCACCATGGCCCTCACCATGCGGCACTTCGTCATGGGCTTCATCCATCTGAACACACTGGGCACCATGACCTCACTATTGCTGGCCTATGCGGTCACCAATGGATGGTTCGATGTCCGTGTAACGGCAGTGCGTCTTGGACTGGTGCGCTTATCGGCGGCATCATCCTGAGCGAGCTGCTGCTCTTCACGCAGGGCACTTCTTCTGGGTCGGGTCCGGCCTCATCCCCGGCTACTACTGGGTGCTCTTCAGTGCGTCCCTCCTCCTGCCGGTCGGTGTGGGCACATTGCTGTTCACGGGACTGCGTCGCCGACTTGCGCCGACGCTCGTGACCACTGGATGGATAGTACCGGGTTCCCGGTCCTTTTTTCAGATCGTCCGCATCAGCTCCAGCACCTCGCGGGCCTCGTCCTTGGTCAGGTTCTGGTTCGGCATGCGCACCAGGCACTCTTCCAGCATCCGTTGGGCCGTGGTGTCAGCGCTCAACATCGCGTCCGTGTGCATGATCATGTTCATCACCCATACCGGCTCACGGCGCGTGAGCACGCCCTGCCAGCCCGGACCCACCACGCGCTTGTCGGTGAGGGTGTGGCAGCTCTGGCATTTCACATTGTAAGTGGTCGCCCCTTTCTGCGCCATGGCCTTGTCCACGGGGCCGCGTAGGTCCGCCGCGGTGATCGCACCGGGGAACGCGGGAGGCGCTGCCGGCTGCTCCGCCGCCGCCGGTTCCGGGGTGGCCGCAGGAGTTGTCTTCTGCTCAGGTGCGTCGCTTCCACCACAGCCGGTCAACAACGGCCCGAAGGCGATGCCGACAAGTGTCGAGAAAATGATCAGGCGGGGAAGGGTGGGACGGCGTTGCATGGTCCTGTCGAGGGGTTTCGTTCGTTTTTTCAGGTCTTTGTGGCCGGGCCTGTTCGTCGCTATCCGTACAGATCCCGTCGTGCCAAATGTAGGCGGCGCTTCCGTTCATCAGCCGCACCCTGTGCGCGCAACAGACCTCGTCATCCCGCACTTGACCATAATGTAGGCGCAGCCGGATTTGCACAAGCGTCTGGTGGTGGCTGCGTGCTGCCAACGTTTGCCTTGAGGCTGCGAATGATCCTTCTGTCCCTTTGTCGCTGGGCGAACACCCGTACCCCGTGATCCATGAAGGTCAAGGAAGCGCCGAGTGCGGGCAACATCGCCATCGGCTTCCTCACCATGGGGGCCTTCATGCTCTACGGCTTCCTGCTCATCTACCTGCGCGACTTCGCGCCCGACAAGCAGGCCTGGGTGGACAGCTACAGCGTGGGCAAGCACTTCGAGGCCCGGCTCGCGCACGTGCACGGCAACCTCTTCGCCTTCCTCAACGTGGTGATGGGCTACCTGCTGCTCCACTTCGGCGAGCGGCTGCGCTGGTCCACCCTCACCTCCTGGCTCGGGCTCATCGGTCTGCTGATGCCCGCCGGCATCCTGGCCGAAGTGTACCTCGGAGCGCCCCCCGTGTTCGTCCTCATCGGCGCGCTGGCCATGACGGCCGCGGTCTTCCTGCTCGGCACCGCCTTCTTCAACCTCAAGCCTTCCCATGGACATTAAGCCCCGCCAACTGGAGATCATCGAAGCCGCCGGACAGCTGGTGACGGAGGATGGCTTCGCAGCGCTCACCACCAAGCGCCTGGCCGAACGCATGCACTTCACCGAAGCGGCCCTCTACCGCCATTTCAAGAGCAAGGAGGAGATCCTGGTGACCATGCTGCATCACCTCGCAGCGAACATCGACGAGCGCCTTACCGCCGTGGCCGAAGCCCATCCGGACCCTGTGGAGCGGGTGCGGGCCATGTTCGACAGCCAGTTCGCCTTCTTCCAGAAGCACCCGCAATACCTCATGGCCATCTTCGCCACCGGGGTGCTGGAAGCCTCGCACGGCATCGATGCCGGCATTGAACGCATCATGGTGGTGAAACGCCGCCACCTGCTCAACGCCATCAAGGAGGGGCAACGATCGGGCGCCTTCACCTCCGACCATCCGGCGGACACGCTCACCCACATCATCATGGGCACCTTCCGCCTGCACATGCTGCAATGGCGCATGAGCGGCCGCTCCTTCGACGTGCGCAAGAAAGGCAAGGCCCTCATCGTTGCCAACGCTGGACCTCATCACGAACTGAACCGCCATGAAGACCAGCAAACTTGCACGCATCGGCCTGGCTCTGGTGGTCATCGCCTTCGGCGCGCTCACCCTGTTCCTGAGCACTTCCGTGCTGCTGGACCTCTTCGGCATCCGCGAGCGCGAGTCGCCCTACGTGCCCGCCGTGGTGGTGGCCAACCTGATCGCCTCCCTGCTCTACCTGCCTGCCGGCGCCGGCCTGCTGATGCAGCGGCGCTGGCCCACGGTGCTGCTCGCGGCCGCCGTGGTGGTGCTCGTGGGCGGCCTGCTGCTCGCCCTGCACATCAACTCCGGTGGTGAATACCGCACAGCCACCATCGGCGCGCTCACCTTCCGGACGCTGCTCACCGCAGCCTTCTACGTCATTGCCGCGCGCTGGTCCTTACGCTCACACCGAACCAACAACATCCCTGACCATGAACCGCCTTCCTGCTTCCCCTCCTTCTGCTTGCCATCGCCGCGCTGAACAGCAGCTGCGGTGAGCACAGCCACGATGCCGCCGCACATGCCGACCATGCCGACCCGCACCGGACAGCGCCACGGCCACGGCCCGCGACGCGCTGCCCGCCGTAACGCTGGACAACGGCCAGCGCTGGAAGGCCAATCCGGAGACCACCAGCGGCATCGCCAACATGGTCGGCGATCCTCCACGCTTACGACCCCGCGAGCGGCGACCCCAAGGCGCTGAAGGCCGCGCTGGAGGAGGAGTTCGGGCTCATCTTCGAGCGGTGCACCATGGAGGGTGAAGCGCACAACCAGCTGCACAACTACCTGCTGCCCATCCATCACGCGCTGCGCGACTTCGAGGGGAGCGACCCACGAGCGCGCCGCCTTGGAGCGCACCTCGCTACATACGGCACCTACTTCGAGTGATGCGCGCGGCCGCTTCCATCCGTCCCTTGTTGGGCGCGGTGCTGTTCGCCGCCCCCTGCTGGCCACCGCGCAGCCGGAGGTGCCGGTGCGTTCCCTCCAGGAATGCATCGACCTTGCCCTGGCAACGACCGACGGGTGCGCACGGCCGACATCGACGTGCGCATGGCCGAGGCCCGTGCGGACGAGCAACGGGCCAACCTGCTGCCCAAGGTGCGCGGTGTGGCCGAGTGCGGCACTACACCGACCTGCCCTACCAACTGCTGCCGGCCAGCTTCTTCGGCGGGCCCGAAGGCGTGTACCGCGAGGTCCAGTTCGGTACCCCGCAGAACATCAACGCCAACGTGCAGGCGCAACTGCCCCTGGTGGATCCCGGCAGCTGGGGGGCATCCATGTGGCCCGCGAGGCGGAACGGCTGGCCGGATACAGGGCGAACGGAGCGCGGGAAGAGGTGGTGCTGGAGGTGAGCAACGTGTACTACAACGCCCAGATCCTGCAGGCCCGGCTGGCCTTCCTGGACAGCAACGTGGTGAACACCGAAGCGATGCTGCGCAACGTGGAACTGCTGCACGACCAGTCGCTGGCCCGCGGCACCGATGTGGACCGTCTGCGCCTGCAGCGCGACCAACTGCTCACACAGCGGGAACGTGTGCGTGCGCAACTACCAGCAGGCCATGGACGCGTTGCGCCTGCTCATGGGCGTACCTGTTGACGCCCCCTTGGAGGTCGCCGCTTCCGAGACCGCTCCGCCCACGGCAACGCTTCCATCCGGGCTGGGCACTGGTGTTGCGCACCGCCGAACAGGCCATGCGCCTGAAGGCGGCCGAGCTGCAGCTGTTGAAACGATCGCGCATCCCGAGCCTGAACGCCACCGGCCTGTATGGCACCACCGGCTTCGGTCCCATCGGCGCGGAGAACCGGTACGACTTCTACCCCATCGGCTACTTCGGTGCGCAGCTGCAGGTGCCGCTCTTCCAGGGAACGGTGCTGGGCAAGCGCATCAAGAGCAAGGAGCTGGAGCTGGAGCACGCCGCCCTGCAACGCGATGCCGCTGGAGCGCGACGCGCTGGAGCGCCGCACCGCCCTGCGCGACGAGGCCCTCGCCCGCCGAGCGCTCGCCGACAGCGGAAGCGCAATTGGAACTGGCGGAACGCATCCGCCGCAGCACACTGCTGCAACACCAGCAGGGCGTGGCCTCCCTCACCGACATCGTACTGGCCGACCAGGCCATGCGCGAACGCACAACAGAACACCATCGACGCCTTGGTGCAACTGCGCAAAGCCCAACTGGAACTGGCGCGCCTCAACGGCACGCTGCTGAACACAACGCCCATGAAACGCTGGATGATCTGGATCGCGCTGGCCGCCTTGCTCGCCGCTCACCGTGGTGAAGCTGGCATGAACAAGCGCATGGTGGAGGAGCGCGTGTACCGCCACGACAAGAGCGCACCCGTGCATGTGGGCGTGGACACCGTGCGCGTCGGCGGCACTGCGGATGACCGGCCCTACGGCGGCACGGTGGTAGCCACGCGCGAAGGCCGCGTGATGGCCGAAGTGCCGGGCCGCGTGCTGAGCGTGGACGTGCAGGAAGGGGAATGGGTGGAACGCGGCGCCGTGATCGCGCGGCTCGATGGCGAACTGTTGCGCCTGCAGCAGGAAGCCGCGCAGGTGCAGGTGGCGACGCTGGAGAAGGACCAGGCCCGCTATACCATACTCGCGGAGGCCGATGCCGTACAAGGCGTGCAGCTGGAGAAGACCGACGTGGCCCTGGAGACCGCACGGATCCAACTGGCCAACATGAACCGAACAACTGCGGCGCACCACCATCGTGGCACCGTTCAGCGGGCAGGTGGTGCAACTGCTGGTGGAAGAAGGCACCGTGGTCGCACCGTCCATGCCCGTGGCACAACTCACCGATCATCGTGCGTTGGAACTGGTGCTGCTGGTAACCGCATCGGATCGCGGTCGCTTCCGGGATCGGCGATGCGCTCACGGTTGCCGCAAGCGGCGCACGGAACTTGGTGGGTACGGTATCAAGCGTGGGCGATCGCGGTGATGGCGCGCACAACTTCGCCGTGCGCATCGCCCTTGCTTCCTCCACCGATGATGCGATCAGACCGGGCATGTCGGCTTCGGTGCAGGCGCCGCGCAAAGGGGAAGTGCCCGGAGCGGTGACCGGCCAATGCGCTGATCGGTTCCACGCTCCAACCGGAGGTCTATGTGGTGCAGGACGGCATCGCCCAGCGGCGCACGATCGTGACGACCGCCACCAGCGGTGGCCTGGTGGCCGTGGCCGAAGGCCTGAAGCCCGGTGAAATCGTGGTGACCAGTGGCTTCATCAGCCTTGCGGACGGCATGCCGGTGCGGTACCGCTGACCCGTGAACACGCGATCGAACAGCAACAGACCATGACCATCACCGAGATCGCCATCAAGCGGCCGTCGCTCATCATCGTCATCTTCGGTGTGTTGCTGCTGGGCGGCGTGGTGGGGCCGCGCCGCACCGCACCGTGGGCGGCCATGGCGATCGCCTCGGTGGCGCCGGAGCAGAAGACCACCTCGCGGGGTCGAGCTCCCAGGGCGCGGGCGACCCGCTCCCGGGCGTGTTCGACGCCGTGACGCGCGACGAGGCCCTCGTGGTGCGAGCGACCCGGGTCGCCGAGCTCGCCGCGGCTCGACTGTCGGAGCACGTCGGCCATCGCTTCGGCGGCAACCGGGCGCAGCGGCGCGGTCGAAGCGTGGTCGAGGTAGGCACGCGCCATGGTCGGGCTAGCTGTCGATGTCGGTGATGCAGCGGGCGTCGCCCTTGGGCAGCGACGACGAGAGGTCGACCGGCGTTTCGCCGTACAGCGCGCCGAGCATGCCCGAGACCATGCCGCGGTCGACGGCGCAGATGACCGGATGTTCGATGACCGCTTCGCCGAAGGGACAGTGTTCGCTGACGATGCGGAGTTGGTCGCCATGTTGTTCGGCTCGTGACGCGAACCCGTGGGCCGACAGCGCGTCGGCGACGGCGTGGAGCGCGGTGCGAACCGAACGATGGCCGGCCGTGGTGTCACCCATCGCGTCGGCCATTGCCCGGCCGTAGTCGACCCCCACCTGCTCGGCCAGCGCCGTCGCCCGCTCCTCGCCCAGTTCGGCGAGTGCCCGGCCCAGGAGGTTGATCAGGATGTCGTCGTGGCGGACGGGCATCTCGAAGGGCATGTGGTCGCTGAGCACCCGGTACCGCTTGGATGGTCGGCCCGCTCCGCTGGCGCGGACCGTGGCGACCTCGAGGTACCCGCCGGCGGCGAGCTTGTCGAGGTGATGACGGGCGACGTTGGCGTGCAGTTCGAAGCGCTGGGCGACCTCGGACGCGGTCACGCCGTCGGCCGACTCGTGGGCGAAGAGGAAGATCTCGCGGCGGGTCGGGTCGCCGAACGCGGACGTGATTGCCGAGACGGCCGACGCGAAGTCGGTCGGGTTCAGGCGGTTCGTGATGTCCGGGGTCGGCGCCGTGGCCATGGGCCCAGGCTACCTGGCCCCTGACGCGTCGCCGGGTGCAGTGCCCCGGGCGCGGGTGACGGGTGACGAGCGGCACGACGGGCCTGTTCGCCGCTGGCCCGCCGAGTGTCGCAGAATGGGTGCATGTCCTTGAACGAAACCGCTGTCATCGAGGCCCTCCGCCCGGTACAGGACCCCGAGTTGCACCGCTCCATCGTCGACCTCGGCATGGTGCGCGACGTGGTGGTCGACGGCACGAAGGTTGCACTCACCGTGGTGCTCACGATCCCCGGCTGCCCGCTCAAGGGCGAGATCACCGGCCGGGTCAACGAGGCGCTCGGCGCGATCGGGGTCACCGACGTCGATCTGGCCTGGGGTGCGATGAACGACGAGGAGCGCGCCGCCCTCCGGCAGCTCCTCCACGGCGATCCGGCGTCGACGGCGGGGTCGCAGCAGGCCCACGGGCACGCCGAGGGTCGGGCCATCCCGTTCGCCGACCCGTCGTCGCGCACCCGCGTGCTGCTGATCGCGTCCGGCAAGGGCGGCGTCGGCAAGTCGTCGGTGACGACCAACCTGGCGGTGGCCCTGGCCCAGCGGGGCAAGCGCGTCGGCATCGTCGACGCCGACGTCTGGGGCTTCTCGATCCCCAAGATGCTCGGGGTCGACCGGGCGCCGGTGCTGCTCGACCAGATGATCGTCCCGCCCGAGGTCAACGGCGTGTCGTGCATCTCGATGGGGTTCTTCGCCGAGGAGGACCAGGCGGTCATCTGGCGCGGTCCGATGCTGCACAAGGCCGTCGAGCAGTTCCTCACCGACGTCTACTGGGACGAGCCCGACTACCTGCTCGTCGACCTGCCGCCCGGCACGGGTGACATCTCGATCTCGTTGGCGCAGTTCCTGCCCCGCGCCGAGGTCTACGTCGTCACCACCCCGCAGCCGGCGGCGCAGCGCGTCGCGCAGCGCGCGGCCTCCATGGCCAAGAAGGTCAACCTGCCGCTCCGTGGGATCATCGAGAACATGAGCTGGTTCACCGGCGACGACGGCAAGCGCTACGAGCTGTTCGGCGAGGGCGGCGGTCAGCGCTGGCCGACGACACCGGTGTGCCGTTGCTCGGCAAGGTTCCGCTGCTGCCCGCCCTCCGCGAGGGGAGCGACACCGGTCATCCCGTGGTCGTCGTGTTCCCCGACACCGAGGCAGCGCAGGCGTTCCGGGCGATCGCCGAGACGATCGACGTCGAGATGGCGCCCACCCGTCGCTTCAACCGCGAGCTGAAGATCGGCTGACAAGGCGCCTCGTCGTAGATCCAGCGCCTACGATGGATCCGTTCGGCCCATCTCAGAGGAGTCACCCCGTGGACGTACGGATCGGAATCACCCAGTCGATGCGAGAGCTCGAAGTCGACCTCGGCGACGAGGTCGTGCGGGAGACCCTGAAGGCCGACATCGCCGCGGCGATGGCCAACGAAGACGGCATCCTGTGGCTGACCGACAAGAAGGGCCGCGAGATCGCCGTGCCCACCGCCAAGATCTCCTTCATCGAGATCGGCAGCCCCGACGCACCCCGCAACATCGGGTTCTCCGTCTGAAGACGGCCTCGGCCACCTTCGCTAGGTACGGTCGCTCCGCTCCCTACTATCGCTCCGGTACCTCGGCGTGTTGATGGCCTCGGCCACCTTCGCTAGGTACGGTCGCTCCGCTCCCTACTATCGCTCCGGTACCTCGGCGTGTTGATGGCCTCGGCCACCTTCGCTAGGTACGGTCGCTCCGCTCCCTACTATCGCTCCGGTACCTCGGCTGGTTCATGACGACGAGACCACACCTCCTCGATCGCAAGCTGCTGTTCGTCACCGGCAAGGGTGGCGTCGGCAAGTCGACGATCGCGTCGTCGCTGGCGCTCCTCGCGGCCAACGAGGGCAAGCGCACGTTGGTCTGCGAGGTCGACGCCAAGGGCAACCTGGCCGAGTTCTACGGCACCAAGCCACTCCGATTCGCGCCGACCGAGGTCCAGTCCGGCCTGTTCGCCATGACGATGGACACCGAGGAATCGCTGCGGGAGTACCTCCGGCTCCAACTCCACCTCCCCCTCATCAGCCGGCTCGGGCCGTTGGCGAAGACCTTCGACTTCGTCGCCACGGCCGCGCCGGGCGTCAAGGAGATCCTGACCGTCGGCAAGCTGGCCTACGAGGTACGCGAACGCAACTACGACCTGGTCGTGGTCGACGCGTCGGCCACGGGCCACGTCGTCGGGCAGCTGGCGTCACCGGTCGCGATGAAGGAGCTCGTCAGCGTCGGCATCGTGCGCCAGCAGACCGAGTGGATGCTCAACATCCTCACCGATCCGGCCCAGACCGGTGTGGTGGTCGTGGCGACGCCCGAGGAGATGCCCGTCAACGAGACCATCGAGCTGATCGACCGCCTCGACTCGGAGACCGACATCAACGTGGCGGCCGTGATCGCGAACCGTGTACTTCCCGAGCTCTTCAGCCGTGACGAGGAGGTGGCGTTCGACCAGCTCGACGCCGAACCGGGACGCGCTGCCCTCGCCTCCCTCCTCGGGGAAGGTGCCGACCTCGTGGTCGACGCGGCCCGGCTCGCCGCCGACCTGCGCCGGAGCCGCGCCGTGCACCTCGCCAACCTGGCGAGTCGCCTGCCCGACACGGTGCCGCTCGTGAACGTGCCCTACCTGTTCACCCGCTCCCACGGCATCCGGACGACTCGCCAGGTCGCCGACCGCCTCGCCGAGGAGCTGCTCTAGTGGCCGCCAAGCGCGTCGCTCCGGCGCCGGTCACGATCGAGCAGCTGTGCGCGGCCAAGGAGATCCTCGTGTCGACGGGCTCGGGGGGCGTCGGCAAGACGACGACGGCCGCCGCGCTCGGGGCGCAGGCCGCCGTGACCATGGGAGCGAAGGTGCTGGTGCTCACCGTCGATCCCGCCAAGCGCCTCGCCAACGCCATGGGGTTGCAGAGCTTCGGCAACGTCGAGACGAGGGTGCCGGCCGAGGCGTTCGCCGAGATCGGGGTGCACCCCGAGGGCGAGCTGTGGGCGGCGATGCTCGACACGAAGCAGAGCTGGGACGACCTGATCGCCCCACACGCGCCCGACACGCGGACCCGTGACGAGATCCTGGCGAACCCGCTCTACCAGAACATCACGGGCAAGTTCGTCCAGAGCCACGACTACGTGGCCATGGAGCGGTTGTACGAGATCCACACCTCGGGTCGCTACGACCTGATCGTGGTCGACACCCCGCCGACGCGGAACGCGGTCGACTTCCTCGACGCGCCCGAACGTATGGCCGACTTCTTCAGTTCCAAGCTCCTGCGCTGGATCATCGCGCCGTACCGCTCGAAGGTCGTGAGCTTCGCGTCGAAGCCCTTCTACTCGGTCGCCGATCGCATCCTCGGCACGCAGTTCCTGCAGGACATCGCCGAGTTCTTCATCCTGTTCCAATCGATGTACGACGGGTTCGTCGAACGGGCCGACGCGGTGCAGCACCTGTTGGCCAGCCCGAGCACGAGCTTCGTGGTGGTCTCCACCCTCGAGGCGGCGCCCGCGCGTGAAGCCCGGTTCTTCCTCGACCTCCTCGGCGAACGCAAGCTCCATGTCGGGGCCCTCGTGCTCAACAAGGTGCTGCCCGACTACCTGCTCGACCGGGGCGCCGCCACGGCGGCCCGACGGATGGTCGCTGAGGCCGACGAGCTGGCTGCCGGCCTGACCGACGTGTGGGGGGACCTGCCTTCGGTCGGCGCATCCTCGACGAGATCGGCACGAGCTTCGTCAACTACCAGTTGGTGGCGCAGCGTGAGGCCGAGCTGCGCTCGGAGCTGTCGGTGGGGGCGGGCACGGTGGCCGCCGTGCCGTACTTCAGCGAGGACATCGGCGACCTGGCCGGCCTCCTCGCGTTGGGCGAGCGGTTGTGGCGTTAGGCGTCTGATGGGTCCTCCGCAGACCGACCTGCTCGCGTCGCGCAGCACCCTGGACGACGCGGCCCTCGACCACCTGGGTCGGCTCATGCGGGAGTGGGCCATGCTCGCCGACTTCTGCTTCAGCGATCTGGTGCTCTACGTGCTCGACCGCGACGGCCGGTACCTCATGGCCAAGCACATCCGGCCGGCGACCTCCCAGACGATCTACCAGGAGGAACTCGTCGGGCAGGTTCGTACCCCCGAGCAGCGGCCGCTGATCGACGAGGCGTTCCGCACCGGGGTCATCCGGCACGGCGACATCGATTCGGCGTGGCTGGGTGAACGGGTCAGGGTGGCCGCCATCCCGGTGCGCCAGGGGGGCCGCACCATCGCCGTGCTCGCCCGCGAGTTCGTCTCTGCCTTCCGGCACCGGCCCGGCGAGCTCGAGCAGACCTACGAGCGGGTGTTCGAGCGGTTCAGTTCGATGATCGTGTCGGGCGCCTTCCCGTTCCCGCCCGAGGATGTCGGCATGACGACCACCCCCCGTGTGGGCGACGGGGTGATCGTCGTCGGTCCGACCGGGGCCATCGAGTACTCCTCTCCGAACGCCACCTCCACCCTGACCCGGTCCGGTGTCGAGGCGGTGATCCGAGGCATGACCCTCGCCGAGGTCGGCATCGATTCGACCGCCGTTCGGGTGAGCCTCGCCGCCGGCCGGCCCGGGGTGGAGGACATCGAGCGGCCCGACGACGTCACGATCGCTCTCCGGGTGCTGCCGTTCCTCGAGTCGGCGCCCGACGGCGAGCGGATCACCGGCGCCGTCGCGCTCGTCCGCGACATCTCCGACCTGCGTCAGCGTGACCGTCTGCTGCTGTCGAAGGACGCGACGATCAGCGAGATCCACCATCGGGTCAAGAACAACCTGCAGACGATCTCGTCGCTCCTTCGCCTCGAGGGTCGGCGTCTGACCGAGCCGACGGCGCGAGCCGCGGTGGAGGAGTCGGTGCGGCGCATCCACTCCATCGCCCTGGTGCACGAGACGCTGTCGGGAGCCCGGCGACGACGTCGACTTCCGCGAGGTGCTCAAGCCGCTGGTTCGCATGGTCAACGAGGGGCTGGTGTCGGCCGAGCGTCCCATCCGGTTCGACATCGACGGTGACGGGGGAGTGGTGTCGTCGGAGGTGGCGACGTCGCTGTCGCTCGTCGTCACGGAGTTGCTGCAGAACGCCGTGGAGCACGCGTTCCCCGATTCCGTCGAGGTGACCGAACGGCGGGTCGGCATCGAGCTACGCCACGACGACCGCCACATCGGCGTTGTGGTGGCCGACAACGGGGTCGGGTTCGACCCCGACGTGTCACCGGCGCCGGCGGGAAGCCTCGGCCAGTCGATCGTGACCGTCCTCGTGCGCGACGAGCTGCGGGGCACCATCGAGTACCGGGTCGGCGGGGCGTCGACGGGGACCCGCGTCGAGGTGACGGTGCCGTCCCACAAGCGCTGGGAGTAGAGGCCGGCTCGACCTCCCCCATTGCAGATGGGGGGCGTCGCTCCCGGAGATACCGCCCCCGGACGCGACACAACCCCCGCCGGTCGGCGAGGGTTGTGGGATCCTCGGGTCAGCCGAGGTGCCGAAGCGTCAGGCGCTCCGGAGGGAGCGGGCCTGAGCGAAGGTGGCCGAGGTCGGTGATCAGGCGCTCTTGCGCTGGCTGGCGAGCCACGCACGGCGGAGCTTGCGACGCTCCTCCTCGGAGGTGCCGCCCCAGACGCCGGAGTCCTGGTTGGTGATCATGGCGAACTCGAGGCACGGGGCCTTCGACGAACAGGTGTCGCACACGGCCTTGGCCGTGTCGATCTGCTCGATCGCCGGACCGGTGGTGCCCACCGGGAAGAACAGGTCAGGATCGGTGTCCTGACAGGCAGCAACCGAGCGCCAATCGTCGTTGGCGAGGGTGAGTGAGCGGCTCGAGGTCAAGGCCACGATTCCTCCGGTGGTGCGTGCGAGGCGGGTGAGGACAAACTTGCGACTTCATCTAGGTTCCACGCAGCGCCGGACCATCGGAGAGGGCTTCCGGTGTCTTCCCAAGTCTTCCCGCCGGTACTGCAAGGTCGGGCTCTTGTGAAAAGTGGAACAAGCTCAAGTTACTTCTCAGTTACAGACCTGTAAAGCAAAAGTTCGAGAGGATTTGCACATGACGGTGGTCATCGGGCATAGGGGTGCATCGGCCGATTTTCCGGAGAACACGCTCGACGCGTTCGCCGGTGCGGCCGCACAGGGTGCCGACTGGGTCGAGCTCGACGTCCGCGCCACGTCCGACGGCGTCCTCGTCGTCCACCACGACGCCGTCCTGCCCGACGGGCGGCCCATCGCCGACCTGGCTCACCACGAGGTTCCCATCTCGGTCCCCAGGCTGGAGGTGGCCTTCGGTGTGATGGCCGGGATGGGCGTCAACGTCGAGATCAAGAACTCGCCCGCCGAACCGGGGTGGGACCCGACCGGCGAGCTCGCCAGCGCGACGGTCGAGCTGATCGCCGAGGTCGCCGCCGGCCTCGAGATCCTCGTGAGCTGCTTCGACCTCGCCACGCTCGACCACGTGCGCGTTGTCGCCCCCAACCTCGCGACGGGCTACCTCGTCCTGAGCGCCGAGGAGCCCGTCGACGCGGTCGCCGCTGCGGTGGCATCGGGGTGCGTGGCGGTCAACCCGTGGGACCCGTGTGTCTCGTCGGAGTCGATCGCGCGCGCCCACGACGCCGGCCTCGCCGTGAACGTGTGGACCGTCGACGATCCCGATCGGATCCGTCAGCTGGCCGAGTGGGGCGCCGACGCCGTGATCACGAATCGTCCTGCGGTGGCGTTGTCCGCTCTCGGCCGCGGCTGAGGGTCCGGCGGCGCGCCTGGATGGCGGCGAGACCGACTGCCAGCACCAGCACAACGCCGCCGGCGACGAGCCCCGAGGTCGTCGCGGCGATCATGTGCCGAACCCGACCGGTACCACGAGGTCGAGCGCCGCGGGCACGTGCCGGAACTCGAGGTGCATGGCGTCGCCGAGATCGTCGCCGTCCACCTGGTACGGAACGGGGTGGAGCATCTCGACACTCAGGGAGTTCACGTCGGGGTGGTAGTCGACGATGTCGCTGCGGAGCATGGCGTCGCGGGACCGCAGCGTCTCGAACATCAGCTTGATGAACGGCCCCGACTTGAGCTCGGTCAGCGTCATGGCGGAGAGCGGCCCGTCGAGCGTGACGTCGGGCGACAGGTTGAAGGGGCGCTTGCCGACGTAGGTGTAGGGGTTCGAGTTCTGCACGATCGAGAAGCAGCCGCGCTCGGTCGTCGTGCCGTCGTCGTAGACGACGCGGGAAGTGGGGGACGGTCCGGTCGTAGAGGTGGAACCAGGTTTCGAGGCCCGCCCAGACGAAGAGGCCGTGGCCGAGGCGCCGCTTGAGATGCGCCCGCTTCTCGACCTGGCGGACCAGCCGGGCATCCCAACCGATGCCCGTGTGGAAGAGGAAGTATCGGCCGTTCACCGAGCCGACGCCGATGCGGTGGACCGACTTCTCGCTCAGCGCGACGAGCGTCGTGCGCAGCGCGTCGACGGGGTGGTCGCTCAGCCCGAGCGTCCGGGCGAACACGTTCGTGGAGCCGCCCGGGAGGGGAGCGAGCGCGACGTCGGATCCGACGAGGCCGTTGGCGGCCTCGTTGAGGGTGCCGTCGCCGCCGAACACGGCGACGACGTCGACACCGTGGTCGACACCTTCCTTCGCGAACTCGGTGGCGTGACCCCGGTGGCGGGTCTCGACCATCCGCACGTCGTGGGCGGCGGAGAGCAGCCGGTGGACCGCCACCTGGCGTCGGGGGGTGACCGAGGACGCCGCCGCGTTCACGATGAGGAGGACCTTCATGACGTGCCAACCGTAGCCGTGCTCGGGTGAACCTCGTCCGGTCGACGGCGCCGTGCCGTTTTGTGAGCGCCCGCCGCTGGTTGGCAGACTGTCCCCATGAACATCGTCGTCTGTGTCAAGCAGATCCCGGACCCGGCTGACCCGGGCGCGTTGGATCCCGAATCCAAGACCCTCAAGCGGGATGGCAAGCTCATCCTCGACGAATCCGACAGCTACGGCGTGGAGATGGCGCTGCAGCTCGTGGGCGATTCCGGTGAGGTCACCCTCGTCTCCATGGCGCCGAACGGCGAGGTCTCCGGCCTTCGCACGGCGCTCGCCATGGGTGCCGCCAAGGCCGTGCTGGTGAGCGACGACGCCCTCAAGGGCTCCGACGCCCTCACGACCGCCAAGGTCCTGGCCGCCGCCATCGGCAAGGCCGGCGAGTACGACCTCGTCCTCGCCGCGACCGAGTCGTCCGACGGCTACACCGGCGTCGTGCCCGAGCAGATCGCCGCCGTCCTCGGCCTTCCGTCGGTGACGTTCGCCAAGTCGGTCACCATCGACGGCGACACCGTCAAGGTCGACCGTCAGACCGAAGCCGGCTACGACGAGGTCGTGTCGCCGCTCCCCGCCGTGGTCTCCGTGACCGCCGGTGTGGTCGAGCCCCGCTACCCGTCCTTCAAGGGCATCATGGCCGCCAAGTCGAAGCCCGTCGATCAGCTGACCCTTGCCGACATCGGCATCGAGGCCTCCAACGCCGGCTGGGCCGGCGCCGGTCAGGAGATCATCGAGGTCGCCACCGCTGCTCAGCGTGAGGCCGGCGAGATCATCGAGGACGACGGCGAAGCCTTCACGAAGGTCGTCGACTTCCTGTCCAATCTCAAGGTCATCTGAGGAGATCATCATGACGCTTTCAAAGATCTGGGTCCTCGCAGAGGCCATCGAGGGCGAAGTCGCCCCCATCACGCTCGAGATGCTCACCAAGGCTCGCGAGCTCGCCACCACCGTCGAGGCCGTGTACGGCGGTGATGCCTCGGGCATCGCCGGAGTGCTCGGCGCCCACGGCGCCACCGCGGTGCACGCCACCGGCGACCTCGGCGACTCGCTTCCCGGCGTGCCGGTCGCTGCGGCCATCGCCGCCGCTGTCGGCACCGCCGCCCCCGACGCCATCTTCCTGGGCACGACCCAGGACGGCCGTGACATCGCCGGTCGCCTCTCGGTGGCCCTCGACGTGCCCGTCATCACCAACGTGACCGACCTCGTCGAGCGCGACGGCGCCCTCGCCGGTGTCGAGCCGATCTTCGGTGGCTCCCAGGACGTCTACACCAAGTTCACGGGCTCGGGCGTTGGCGTGTTCCTCGTTCGCCCGAAGTCGTTCGCGGCGGAGGAGAGCGGCGGCGGTGCGGCGTCGGTCGAGGCCCTGGCCGTTCCCGACACGGGTGCCGCCGGCGCTGCCAAGGTCGTCAACCGTCACGTCGAAGAGCGCACCGGCCCGCAGCTCGATGCTGCTGCGGTGGTGGTCGCCGGCGGTCGTGGCCTCGGTGAGGCTGCCAACTACCAGCTCATCGAAGACCTCGCCAAGGCCCTCAATGCTGCTCCCGGCGCCTCCCGCGCCATCGTGGACGCCGGTTGGGTGCCCTACAGCTACCAGGTCGGCCAGACCGGCAAGGTCGTCAAGCCGACGGTGTACATCGCTGCGGGCATCTCCGGTGCCACCCAGCACCTGGTCGGCATGAAGGGTTCCAAGAACATCATCGCCATCAACAAGGATCCCGAGGCCCCGATCTTCTCGGTCGCCGACCTCGGCATCGTGGGTGACGTGCACAAGGTGCTCCCGAAGCTCCTCGAGGCCCTGCAGGCCCGCTGAGCCAATTCGGCCCGTACTGCAACGACCCCCGCCTCACGGCGGGGGTCGTTCGCGTTCAGGCCTCGGGGTTTTGTACTGCGAACAGGGCCGCCTGCCGGGTGCCTCGCAGCTGGCATGTTCAGCCGAGGAGGTTCACCAGCTTGACGTCGATCCGGCGGTTCAGGGCTCGGCCCTCGGCGGTGGTGTTGTCGCCGACGGGATTCTGGTCGCCGGCCCCGATGGCGTCGAAGCGGCCGCGGTCGATCCCGCCGGTCGTCACCATGTACTCGACGACGGCGTTGGCGCGGGCGAGCGACAGCTGCTGGTTCTTGGCGGGGTCACCCTGGTTGTCGGTGTAGCCCGTGACGACCATGCGCGCCGCCGGGTTGAGCTTCAGCGCAGCAACGCCGAGCCCGAGCACGCCGGTGTACTGCGGGTTGAGGTCGGCCGACCCGGTGTCGAAGAGGAAGGGCTCGTCGACGTACACCGTGCCGTCGGTCGACAGGGGGACGGTCGGGTCGACGACGTAGTTGTTGACGACGTTGTCGGGACCGAGCACGGCGGCGGCCTTCTCGACGTACTTCTGGGCTTCCGCGTCGGAGGTGATCCGGCCTTCGAGGTAGAGCTTGCCGTCGTGGTAGGTGGCCTTGTGGGGCGGCGGTGCCGTCGGATCGGCGGCCGGCGCGGCGGTGGTGGTCGGCGCCGCGGCCGTCGACGGTACGGTCGTCTCGGAGGAGGCTGTCGTCGGTGCGGCAGGGGCCGTCGTCGGGGGTGCCGTCACTCCGGAAGTGGCCGCCGTCGCCGATGCCGACGGAGCGGATCCCCCGTCGGTGCCGCCGCCGAGCACGGTGACACCGACGGTGGCGAGCGCGGCGACCACAACGACGGGGAGCGCGATCTTCAGCCACCGGTGCGCTCCGCCGCTCGTCGGTGTCGCCGGCGCAACCCGCTCGCGCCCGTCCGATGCCGACGGACGCGAGGAGTCGGCGGTGGGTGCTCGTTCGGCGGACAGCGCCGATGCCGCGCTGGCGCGGAGTCGGTCGAGGTCGACGGCGCGCTCGGGGCCGGTCGTGGTTGGCACGGGCGGAGCGCCACCGGCGGATCGTGTCGTCGCCGCCCTCGTCGTTGGGGCGGAGCCGGCGGCGGGGGTCGGGTCACCGCCGAGTCCGGGCGCGGGCCCGGCTCTGGCGTTCGGGACGTCCCGGGGGAGTGCTCATGTCTGGTCTCCGATGTTCACCCTGAGGTGATCGGGTTCGCGAGCGGCCCGCTTGAGCGGCTGGGGGCAGTCGTCCGGCCCGATGAGGGAGAGGGAGAATTGCTCATTTGGGGCAGCTCGCCGCGCCCATATCCTTCTTACAGGGCTCGCTGAACCTCGGTTCAGCGGCATCGTTTCCAGCAACCTCCCCTCGCTGGCGATGCACTTGGCTCGAGGTCTTCGGACTCGGATTCGTCGCTGGAGGGAGTGATGGGTCCGGGTCCGGACACCGCTCAGACCAACGGCCAGGGGTACCGGCGGCCGGTGGGGTCGTGGGGGAAGTGTCCGCCAGCGATCACGGCGTTGGCGCGGTCGCGGATCGCCGAGATCTCGGCCTCGCTCAGCAGCTCCGACAGCGCGGCGGAGGGGTCGGCCTCCAGCCAGCGTGCGACATCGTCGATCAGGTCGGTCTCGATCGGTTCGCCGGCGTAGTCCCACATGACCGTTCGGAGCTTGAACTCCTCGTGGAACGACAGGCCGTGGTCGATGCCCCACAGGTGTCCGGTATCGCTCAACAGAATGTGACCGCCCTTGCGGTCCGTGTTGTTCGACACGAGGTCGAAGGTGCACAGCTGCCGGAGGGAGCGCCGGTGCTCGGCAACATCCTTGAACGTGAAGTAGTGCTCCTCGAACCGGGCCGGCACGAAGAACTGCACCGAGCCGGGGCCCAGGGGCCCGTCGCGCTCGACCGTGGGCGGGACGATCTCCCATCGAAGCTCGCGGGCCAGCTCGAACGCGGCGACCTCGCGACGAAACAGGCCGGTCGGGAAGTCCCAGAGCGGCCGTTCTCCGGACGCGGGCTTGTAGATCGCCTGACAGCGCCGGTCGCCGTCGGTGACGGTCACGAGGTAGGTGCCGTTCGAGCTCCACGGCATGCGGCCCAGGATCTCGACGTCGCCCGCCCGCAGCAGCGCCTCGGCGTCGGGGTCGGTCACTCCGACGCTGGCATCGAGGACATCGCTGATCTCGGTGCCGCCGTCGTCGTACTCGTCGTCGTACTCGTCGTCGACGCTGGGCTCGTGGCTCATGACGTGGCGGCTAGTTGAGACGGGGGCAGAAGTGGCCGTCGGCGTTGACCGGTCGACCGCACAGCGGGCACGACGGGCGGCCCGACTCGATGACCTCGCGTGCGCCGGTCACGAACGCGTCGACCTGCGCCCGGGTCAGACCGAACCGCGCCTGGGAGCCGGTCGGAGGGCTGTCGGGATCGGCGTCGTCGTCCTCGATGACCATTTCCTCGGCGATCACGATCACCCGGGATTCCGCCTCGTCGATCGCGACCATCATCGAACCGACGATCCACTCCGAGATGACCGGTTGATAGAGGTCGGGCATGGACGTCGGCGAGGACTCCGCGAGCTCGTAGCTCGCGATGACCCGCGCCAGGTAGTCGGCCAGCAGCGCGACCTGCTGCTTCTCGAGGCGCAGCGTGACCACCTGGTGCTCTGCCACGGCCTGCAGGTAGAACACCCGCTCGCCGGCGGGGCCCTCGGTGCCCACGGCGAACGACCGCAGTTCGGGGAGGTCGAAGGAGCTCGACATCAGGACCTCAGGAGGGCGCCAGCGTCGACAGGTCGTCGCCGGTCGAGTTGACCGCCAACACGATCGGGGCGCCGGCGCCGTAGAGGATCGGGGTGATCGAGCAGGGCGAGATCACGATGCGCTGGAACAGGTCGAGGTGCACGCCCTGCGCCTGGGCGACGGCGGCCTTGATCGGGTCGGCGTGGGAGACGCACACGATGCGTTCGCCGGGGTGCTTCGCCACGAGCCGGTCGATCTCACTGCAGATGCGGGTCTGCATCTCGGTGAACGACTCGCCGCCGGGGAAGCGGAACGTGGAGGGCGCCCCCTGGACGGTCTTCCACTCGGGCAACTTGTTGAGGTCCGCGAGTTTGCGTCCCGTCCAGTCGCCGAACTCGCACTCGAGCAGACCACGGTTCGTCCGGACCCGCTGGCCCACCGCCTTGCCGATCGGTGCGGCGGTCTCGCGGGTGCGTTCGAGCGGTGAGGCGTAGACCGCTGCGATGCCCCCCATGGCTCCGAGTCGTTGGGCCGCCTTGTCGGCCTGGGCGTGTCCGGCGTCGGCCAGGTGGAGACCGGGCGCGCGGCCGGGGAGGAGTTTGCCGGTGGTCGCCGTCTGTCCATGGCGGACCAGTACGACGAGCGTGGGCTTGGGGGGAGCGGGGCGTGCGGCCATTCGACCGGTCAACCTACTCGGCGGCCCAGTTTGTTCCCCATCCCCCTGCAGCGTCCTGTGCCAGAGTGACGGCGTGGCGCCCGATTCCCTCACTCTGGTTGCCGAGCAGGTGTCGCAGTGCCGTCGCTGCCCTCGCCTGGTGGCATGGCGGGAGGAGGTCGCGGCCACTCGTCGGGCCGCGTTCCGTGACGAGGAGTACTGGGGCCGAGGTGTCCCGGGCTTCGGTGACCCTCACGCGACGCTGCTCATCGTCGGACTCGCTCCGGCGGCGCACGGGGCGAACCGGACCGGGCGGATGTTCACCGGCGACCGTTCGGGCGACTGGCTCTACCGGGCGCTGTGGCGCGCCGGCTTCGCCAACCAGCCCGAGTCGACCTCGGCCGACGACGGTCTGGAGCTCACCGGAGCCTTCGTGACGTCGCCCGTGAAGTGCGCGCCACCGAACAACACGCCGACGCCCGAGGAGCGCGACACGTGCCGACCATTTCTCGAGCGGGAGCTCGAGCTGCTGACCGAGGTCCGGGTCCTGGTGGCCCTCGGCGCGTTCGGCTTCGCCGAGACGGCACGGTGGTTCGGCATCCGGCCGAAGCCGAAGTTCGCCCACGGCGCCGAGGTGGCGCTGCCCGGAGACCGGACGCTGATCGGCAGCTACCACGTGAGCCAGCAGAACACGTTCACCGGGCGTCTCACCGAGGACATGCTCGACGCCGTCTTCTCGCGTGCCCGCGAACTCGGGAGTCCATCGGCCGGGGGACGAAACGCCGACACGTCGCCCCCGACCTGAAATGGTCCCAATGGCCCCTCCTGCCCGGCGCGCCTCGCGCCGACAACTGGAACATGTCCCCGCTCGGAATCCTCGACACCGACGTCACCGTCGCCGCCGTCCCGAGGTTCTCGAAGAGCTCGCCGGCCCTGTGGGACGCCATCGTCGATCAGCTCGCACCTCGGGATCCGGCGGGGACGGCCCCGTCGTGGCCCGCTGAGCCGGTGCTGCCCGAGGCGGGCATGTTCGACTTCGTGCGCTCGTAGGCGACGGAGCGGCCCAGGCGGCCCCGGTTCGTCTCGTCGACGCCGGACGGGTAGCTTTTGCCCGACGTTCGACGACGGAGAACCCCCTGTGCGTGTTGGCAAGTCATCCCGATCCGAGACCCGACGCCGCGGCCTGGCTGCCCTCGGCCTCGCTGTGATGGCGGTGTCCGTGGCCGGGTGCTACCAGAACCCCGATCCCACCGAGTGGAACGCCAAGGCGAAGTCCAACTTCATCGCCGGTTGCTCCACCGACGTCACGGCCAAGGGCGGCACCACCACCAGCATCGCGATTGCTTCGAGCGACACGTGCGAGTGCATCTACGAACTCATCAAGAAGCCCGAGTCGGGTGAGCAGGGCAAGTGGGGCATCGACTGGGACGACCTCAAGGACTACGAGTCCAAGCAGGCCGATGCCAAGCCCGCCGACGCGCCGCCCACGCCGCCCAAGAACCTCACCAAGGCCATCGACGAGTGCACCGCGGTCGCCGGCCCGGTGACGTCGGACTCCTGAGCCCGGACTGACGGTCGGGGCCTACGCGCCCTTACGCTTCGGGATCGGGAGACCGACGCGCACCGATGCCTCGGCGGTCTCGGGCCACCGGGCCCGCGACTTCTCGGCCAGCTTGCGCATCAGCGCGATCGCGGCCGGGTCGCTGTCACCGGGTCGGGCGATCACCGACCCGTCGGCGATCATGCGCTGCATGATCTCCCGGCCGAGGTCGGTGCGAACGATCGTGAGCGTCCAGTCGTTGTCCTTGCCGATGCCACCCGTCGAGATGTCGGCGTGCTCGGCGGCGAAATCGGGGCAGTGGTTGCACCCCTCGCGGGTCCAGGCGTGGCACTCCTTGAGATTGATCTCGTGGTAGCTGCCGTCCTTCATCCAGATCTGGAAGACGCCCTTGATGTTCATCTTGGTCATCTCGGCCTTGGGCAGGCCGTACTTGGCCCAGAACAGTTCCTCGAAGATCGCATCGTCGAACGTCTTCGAGCAGAGCAGACCGATGTTGAACACGATCGGCTTGGAGATCTTGCCGATCTTGCGTGACCACATGGTGGGAGCGATCGAGGACTGGCAGCTCATACCGACCATCGCCAGCCGCTTGTGGCCCTGTTCGAGGGCCTCGTCGAGCGCCAGCGTGTTGGCCGAGTACGTGTAGCGGCTCCCGGCTCCCTTGAGCACCTCGTCCCGGGTCGACGCCACGCCGGGCACGGCCTTCCACGTCGTCATGTCGTCGTTCTCGAAGTAGGAGGTGAGCGCGGCGTCGACGTAGTCGTGCTCCATCGCCCACAGCAGGATCGCCGACACGAGGCCGCCGTCCTGGCCCATCTGATGGACCATGTCGTCGGAGGCCCGGGTCAGCATGATGTCCTGGTAGATCCCGGCGACCTCGTCGGGTTCACGGTCACGGTCGAACAGGTGCTCGTTGGCCTGGTGCTCCCACAAGCGGAACCGGGGACAGGCGCGGGTGCAGCTGGTGCACCCCTTCTCGCCGTGCACGCAGTTGTCGGGGCCCAGCTCCTCCTCGAGGTGGAACGGCGTGTAGCCGCCGGCCTCGTGGTTGTAGCCGATGACGTCGTGGGGACAGGCGACGACGCAGCCGGCGCAGCCGGTGCAGAGTTTGGCGTCGATGACCTCCGCCTTGAGCTCCAGCCACTGGTTGGTCCAGCGCTCGGCCTTGCCGCTGGTGGGCGGGGGTGTCTCGATCACGGTCGACATGGGCTGAGGATACCGCTCGTCGGGGGTTAGCCTCGAAGCGAATGACCGAGGCACCGATGACCGCTCCCGTCGACCCGTCGGCGGAGCGTCGCGCCCGGTATCCGGTCGGCCCCTGGACGGGCGCAGCAGTCGCGGCGTGCGGGTGCGTCGCCGTGGCGCTCGTCGACCCGACGAAACACATGCTCACCCCGCCGTGCCCGATGCGCGCGATCACGGGCTGGTGGTGCCCGTTCTGCGGTGCGACCCGGGCGGCGTCACGTCTCCTGCGCGGTGACGTGCTCTCGGCGCTCCAGTTCAACGCCGTGTTCGTCGTGCTCCTTCCGCTCGTCGCAGTCCTGTGGACGGCCGCCGCGTTCCCCGGTCGGTTCTCGTGGCTCGACCCGATCCGCGCCCGCTCGACCCCGATCCTCACCGCCGTGGCGGTCCTGTTCGGGGTGTTCATGGTCGTCCGCAACACGCCGTTCGCCGACACCTGGTTGCGGTACCCCGGCGCCTGAACCGGCCCCTGATCCGCCTCCGCCCGCCACCGTCCTCGCCTCGTCCGAACTTCAGCCTCACCCGTGATCATGGGCACGGGTGAGCCTCGAGTACGTCCACCGCGACGCCTGCGCGCGCCGAGTGTCGGGGGTGCGTCGTAGGTTGCATCGCCTTCCCCTCCTGTCTCGATTCGATCCAGGAGCAATCGGTGGACATCGTCCGCATCGCCCGCCACGCCCACGCTCACCGTGGTGTCATCACGCAGACCTATCTCGACACGATCGGCGTCAACTCGTCCCGTGCCGGACACGAGGTTCGGGCCGGTCGCTGGCGCCGGCTCCACGAGGGCGTGTTCACCGCCGCCGCCACGCCCGACTCCTGGGAGCTGCGAGCCGAGGCGGCGCTCGCCGCACTTCCTGCTGGTGTGCTGGGTCTTCGCGCCGCCGCCCACGTTCACCATCTCGACCTCGTCGACACGACGCTCGACGTCGTGGTGCCGCACGGTGGTCGGCATCGACTCGATGGCGTCACCGTCCATCAGAGCTCGGTGCCCGAGTGGCACGTCGTGCGTCGCAACGGCTGGCGAGTGACCACGCTCGAACGCACCCTCGTCGATCTCGGCAAGGTGGTGCCGACCAATACCCTGCAGCGGTGCATCGAGGACCAGATCGTTGATCGCCGCACGACGATGGCCCGCGTCGAATCGGTGTTCGGCGAGCTCGCAGGGCGCGGCCGGCCCGGGATCGCCAGAACGCGCACGGTGCTCGGTCGCCTCGATCCGGAACCACCGACCGAGTCCGAACTCGAAGCGCAGTTCATCCGCCTCCTCGAGCGGCACGGGGTCGATCGTCCCCGACGGCAGGCCTCGTTCGACTGGCTCCAGGCCGGTCGAGGTCGGGTCGACTTCTGGTATCCGGAGCGGCGGCTGATCGTCGAGCTCGACGGTCGACGGTTCCACCTCCGTGTCGCAGCGTTCGAAGCCGACCGTCGTCGGGATCTCGTTGGCCTCACCCATGGCATCGAGACCGTCCGGATCACGCACCGCCAGCTCGCGACCGAGTCGGCGTTCATCGTGGCGTCGCTTCGACAGTTGCTCTCCACCGAACCGAACTCGAGGCTCACCCGTGTCGATGATCACGGCTGAGGCTGAAGTTCGGGCCCAAGTCGTCGCGGTGCTGCGAGGTCGGAGCAATATTTGTACGGTCGTGTCGTCCGGATCGGTCTGTCGGGAGTTGTACCGGTGTGACGTTCGATGAGTTCTTCGAAGCCGAGCACGATCCGCTGGTTCGGATGTGCTGGGCGATGGTGACCGACCGAGAGCTGGCCCGCGACGTGGCGCAGGAGACCATGTGTCGCGCCTACGAGCGATGGGACCGGATCTCGTCGGCTCCCGACGCACGCCCGGCCGCGTGGTGCCGGACGGTGGCGCTCAACCTCATCCGCTCGGACTGGCGTCGTCGGCGCACTGCGTCGACCGCTCGGGTCGAGGTCGTGTCCCGGTACGAGGACGATCCCGGGTCGGACCCGGCGCTCGTCTCGGCCCTCCGATCGCTCGCGGCCCGCCAACGCGAGGCGGTGGTGTTGCACCACCTCCTCGATCTCGACGTGGCCGCATGCGCCCAGTTGATGGACGTGTCGGTGTCATCGGTCAAGGCCCATCTGCAACGCGGGCGGGCGCACCTGGAACAGTTGCTGGGCGACCAGCTGGAAGCGGCGGAGGCCTGACATGACCATCGACCTGAACGAACGACTGGGTCGCCTCGCCGACGAGGCGACCAGCGGGATCCGGCTGGACCACCCTGCGACGCTCACCGACATCGCTCCGCCCGACGACGGCGATCAGCTGGCCGCCGCCCGGCGCCGACGCTCGACGACGATCGCCCTGGCGATCGCGGCGGCCGCCGCAGTCGTCATCTCCCTGGTGGTGCTGGCCGGAGCACCGACCGAGGTGCGCACCGAGCCGGCGGGCCCGGTCGATGACACGCCCACCGCTCGCGCCACGGCGGCGTTGGCAGCGTTGCGAACGACCGATTGGACGGCCGAGTTCGAGTACGGCGCGGGCACGGTCAGCGCGGCGCACCAGGAGCCCGATCGCTGGTCGATCGAGTCCGACGACCCGGCGGACGGGCGCCAGCTGAGCGTCGGCGGCGTCATGTACGACGAGTCGCGTTCCACCGGCGATGGGCGCCCGACGACGTGGACGAGCCTCGAGGTCGACGGCCTCCCGATCACCGAACGTCTCCTGACCTACCTGGGCGCGGTCACGTGCTGGTCGGGCTCGGCCGACGGGGTGCTCAACGCGGACTACCCGTGCGCCGGATCCGGTGCGACGACGACGTCAGCAGGGGACGAGCTCTCGGCGGCGGCGCCGGCGCTGCTCACGATGCGGCTCGACGGTCAGCGGGCGAACCAGATCGTGATCCAGTCGAGCGATCCGGAGGAGGGACCGATCACCCTGACCTTCCACTACGGCGACGTACCGCCGATCACCGCGCCCGACCCGGCACTGGTCACGAAGGCGACGATTCCCGACCCGGGAGCCTCCTCCGGCGAGGTCACCGCCGGCTCGACTCCGCCCGACGGTCCGGCGATCGAGAACGGGTGAACGATCGCTGAGTGGACGCACCTGACCGATCGGTCAAGAATGCGGGGATGGACCTGAGCTACCCACCCGAGGCCGAGACGTTCCGCACCGAGATCCGTGCGTGGCTCGAGGAGAACCTGCCTGACGGCTGGTTCGACGAGGGCTTCGAGATGAGCGCCGACGAGAAGAAGGCGTGGAACGAGGAGTGGACCCAGAAGCTGTTCGACGGCGGCTGGATCTGTGCGACGTGGCCGGTGGAGTATGGCGGCAAGGGCCTCACGACCATCCAGGGAGTGGTGCTCTCCGAGGAGTTCGCCCGGGCCAAGGCCCCCATGCGTGCCGACTTCTTCGGTGACACCCTCGTCGGCCCGACGATCCTCATGAACGGCACGGAGGAGCAGAAGAAGTTCTTCCTGCCGAAGATCCTCAACGGCACCATGCGCTGGTGTCAGGGCTTCTCCGAGCCGAACTCCGGCTCCGACCTGGCATCGCTGAAGACCACCGCGGTGCTCGACGGTGACGAGTGGGTCATCACCGGACAGAAGGTGTGGACCACCCAGGCCCAGTTCGCCGATTACTGCTTCGTGCTGGCCCGCACCGACCCGGACGTGAAGATCCAGGCCGGCATCTCCTACCTGCTGGTGCCGATGCAGCAGCCCGGCGTCGAGGTCCGACCGATCACCCAGCCCGACGGCACGGCCGAGTTCAACGAGGTGTTCTTCGACGGCGCCCGTTGCCCCAAGGACAACGTCGTCGGTGGCCTGAACAACGGGTGGAAGGTCGCGAACGACACCCTCGGGTTCGAGCGGGGCATGTCGGCGACGACGGGCCACCGCCGCTTCGAGGAGGAGTACAAGCGCATGGTCCGGCCGCCCAGAAGAACGGCAAGATCGACGATCCACTGATCCGACAGGGCCTCGCGACGTACTACACGAAGATCCAGATCCTCCGCATCAACGGCCTCCGGAACCTCACCGCCGCGCTCACCGGCAAGCGGGACATGGGCACGGCGACGCTCGGTGCGACCAACAAGATGTTCTGGTCGGAGATGCACAAGGCGGCGATGGAGCTGGCGCTCGACATCTACGGCCCCGAGTCGATGCTGATCACGACCGGCCCCGACGAGGGGTGGCCGGGGGTCGCCCGCGTGGGCGGTCGTGACGACTACCCGGTGAGCTCGATGATGACGGCCTTCTTCTTCAGTCGGTCCGAGACGATCTGGGGTGGAACCAGCCAGATCCAGCGCAACATCGTCGGCGAGAAGGTGCTCGGGCTGCCCCGCGAACCGAAGGCGCCGACCAAGTAGTTCGCCCCCGGGACACGGCGCGGGTGGGTGGTGTCACCTGTCGCGCCCGGTAGTGGGATTACGCTTCCGGTCCGTGCCGGTGCCGCCTCACAACGTCGATCGCCGCGTGCGCTCGAGTTCGTCATCGCCCCGGCAGCCCGCGCGTCGTCCTCCCGAGCCCCGCGAACCGGCTCGCCAACCGGCTCGTCGTCCGCCCCAACAGCGGGGTGATCGCCCGGCACCGCGTGCCCGCCAGGTGTCGGGTGGTGGTAGCGGAGGAGGTGGCCCTCGCCGCCCGGCGCCGCGCCCCGCTGGGTCCAACCGCCCCCGATCGCAGGCGCACAAGTACCGCCGGTGGTTCGCCGTCGTCGCCGCAGCGATGGCCCTCATCGTCGGAGCCGTCCTTGCGTGGGGCGTGATCCAGTTCAACCGCATCGACCGCGCCGAGCTCGACCTCGAGGCGACGGCGTCGCTCGAACCGCAGAACTTCCTGGTGGTCGGAAGCGACACCCGTGATCTGGCCGGCGAGGACGGTGCCGACGCCGGGGGCATCTTCGGTGGCGACGGCGAGAAGGCCCCGGGCGGCAAGCGCGCCGACACGATCGTGATCGCCCGCGTCGACCCGGCGAAGGCGACCGTCGAACTGTTGTCGGTGCCGCGTGACCTGTGGGTCACGTCGCCGTCGGGCAGCGAGGAGCGCATCAACAGCGCCTACAACGACGGCCCCCAGAACCTCATCGACACGATCGACCGCAACCTCGGCATCTCGATCAACCACTACGTCGAGGTGAACTTCAGCGGCTTCAAGGGGCTCGTCGACTCGGTCGGCGGTGTGCCGCTCTACTTCGACCGTCCCGTGCGCGACAGCAACACCGGTCTCAACATCAAGAAGGCCGGCTGCTACACCCTCGACGGTGTCCAGGCGCTGGCCTTCGCCCGGTCCCGCCACCTCGTCTACTCCGACGGCAGCAAGTGGATCAGCGATCAGACCGGTGACCTCGGGCGCATCACCCGCCAACAGGTGTTCCTCCGGCACGCCATGACCAAGGTCACCCAGCTCGGCCTCGACGACCTCGACTCGCTGCGGGTGCTCACCGGCGTCGCCGTCAACAACGTGACGATCGACGACCAGCTCGGCTCCGGCGACATGATCGGCCTGGCCCGTCGGTTCAAGTCGTTCGACCCGTCGACCATGGTCGTGCACCGACTGACGACCACCCCGTTCCGCACGAAGCGGGGGGCGGACGTCCTCCAGGTCTCCAAGGCCGATTCGCAGCCGGTGCTCGACATCTTCTCCGGCAAGGCGGCGGCCTCGCAGGTGACGACGGTGCCGACGACGGCCCTGGCCCCGGCGACCGTGACGGTCGACGTCCTGAACACCGTCAAGATCGGTGGCCTGGCCGCCAAGGGCGCCGCCGACCTCGAGGCCGTCGGGTTCAAGATCGGCAAGATCGGCGACGGCACCGGCGCCAAGGCCAACACCGTGTTCTATGCGACCGGCTCGAAGGCGCAGGCCGACCTGGTGGCGTCGAAGATCTCGCCCGTGCCGGCGGTCAAGGAAGACCCGACACTGGCCGGCGGCAAGGTCGTGGTGAAGCTCGTCGGCGAGCTGAACGTCCCCGGGGCGGCCACCGCAGCGCCGTCCGCCGGAGGTGCCACCAACGTGACGACGCCGGCCTCCACCGTGCCGACGTCGGGCGCGGGCACCGTCACCCCGGAGAAGACCTTGGGGCTCAACATCGGGGATCCGCCCGCCGGTGTGAGCTGCGGCTGACCGCCCGGAGCTCGATCAGGCAGCGACGATCCGAACGGCGTGGCGCTTGCCACGCTGCAGGACCTTGCCGACGAGGTCGTCGGAGTGCGCCACGTCGGAGTCGGTGGCGAGCTTGGTGCCGTCGAGCTTGATCGCCCCCTGGGCGAGCTGGCGACGGGCGTCGCCCTTGGACGTGACGAGCCCCGACGTGACCAGCACCTCGACGAGGTCGAGTGGCCCGGCCTCGACGGCGAACTCGGGCAGGTCCTCGGCGATGATCTCGCGATTGCTGAAGCGTCTCGTCCACTTGTCGGCCGCCTCTGCCGCGGCATCGGCGCCCCAGTAGAGCTCGACGATGCGTCGGGCGACAGCGTGTTTGGCGGCGAAGGGGTCGGCGGCGAGCTGTTCGTCGAGCGCCGCGACCTCGGCCAGGTTCCAGCTGCAGCACAACTCGGCGTAGTGCCCGACGAGATCGTCGGAGATCGACATGACCTTGCCGTACTGCTCCGCTGCCGGCTCGCTGATGGCGATGAAGTTGTTGAGCGACTTGCCCATCTTGTCGCCGCCGTCGGTGCCGCGGAGGAGCGGCAGGGTCATGACCGTCTGCGCCGGCCGGTCGAGCTGGGACTGCAGGTTGCGGCCGACGAGGTTGTTGTAGGTCTGATCGGTGCCGCCCAACTCGACGTCGGCGTCGATGAAGACCGAGTCGAGCCCCTGCATCAGCGGGTACATGAACTCCATGAGCGAGATGGGTTGACCACCCTTGTACCGCTTCGAGAAATCGTCGCGCTCGAGCAGGCGGGCAACGGTGAGGAGGCGGGTGTAGCCGAGCACCTCGGAGAAGTCCATGGTTCCCAGCCACTCGGAGTTGCGGCGTACCTCGAGCAGTTCGGGGGTGTCGAGCAGGATGCGCTTGACCTGGTCGAGGTAGGTCGCAGCGTTGGCGGTCGTGTCGTCGGCGGACTGGACCTTGCGGACCTCGCTGCGCCCGGTCGGATCGCCGACGCGGCCGGTGAAGTCGCCGATGATCAGGACGGCCCGGTGTCCGTAGTCCTGGAACTGACGCAGCTTCCGCAGCACGACCGCGTGGCCGAGGGTGAGATCGGTGCCCGACGGGTCGATGCCGAGCTTCACCCGCAGCGGTCGTCCGGCCGCCCGGGCCTCGGCGAGGCGGGTGGCGAGCCCGTCGGCGGGCAGCACCTCGGCGCACCCGGCGGTCAGCTCCGCGATCTCGGCGGCGAGGGTGGGGTCGAGCGGTTCGTCGGCAGTCATAGCGGGACGATCGTACTCATCGGGCGACTTGCCACCGACTCCGGCCGACCCACCCCGGATCGGGAGCGAAGCCTGTTGCGTCACCACCGACTCCGGCCGAGCACCTGACACCCGGATCGGGAGCGGAGCGACCCAGAAGAACAGTGCCCTGGTCGGCGAAGCCGACGGGAACTCTGGAGCCACCGATTTGAGTGGCTCGCGAGACGTAACCAGGTGCCCTCGGCGCGATTCGAACGCGCGCACACGCCTCCGGAGGGCGATGCTCTATCCCCTGAGCTACGAGGGCGGGGCGCTACGAGGATAGCCGTGGCCGCGACCCTGTGGTTACTCGTTCCGAGCGGCGACGGCGGATCGGTACGCTGTCGCCGTGATCCGCACTGAACTCGCCGATGCCTTGAGGGCCCAACTCGCCGCTGCCGGGGTCGATGTCGAGGGCGACATCCACCTCGAGGAACCGGCGCGACGCGAGCATGGCGACTGGTCCTCCAACGTCGCGATGGCCAACGCCAAGCGCTTGGGCCGCAATCCCCGCGAGCTCGCGCAACAGATCGTCGACGGGCTCAACGCCGACCTGCCGACCCACGTCGAGCGGGCCGAGATCGCGGGCCCCGGGTTCGTGAACTTCCACCTCCGTCCCACCTGGCTGCACGCTGTCCTGCGCTCGGTCGTCGCTGCCGGCGTCGACCGGTACGCCCAGCTCGATGTCGGCACGGGCACCAAGGTGATGGTCGAGTTCGTGTCGGCCAACCCGACCGGCCCGCTGCACGCGGGTCACGCCCGCGGCGCGGTCTACGGCGACGCGTTGGCGCGTCTGCTCGGCCGCGCCGGCTACGAGGTGGCCCGCGAGTTCTACATCAACGACCGGGGCGGCCAGATGCTCAAGATGGGCGCCTCGATGCTCGCCCGGGCAACGGGCGAGCCCGTGCCCGAGGGTGGGTACGCCGGCAGTTACATCGCCGAGTGGGCGACCCAACTGCCGGCAGAGGTCGTCGCACAGGGCGACGTCGAGGCGGCGACGGCGGTCGGCTATGCGGCGGCCCTCGCCGACCAGCGCGAGGTGCTCGGCGCGCTCGGTGTGGTGTTCGACGTGTGGTTCAGCGAGATGTCGCTCGTCAACCACGGCGCCATCGAGCAGACGCTCGATGACCTCCGTGCCCGAGGTGTGGTCGACGACCGCGACGGCGCCGTGTGGCTCCGCTCGACCGACTACGGCGACGACAAGGACCGGGTGCTGGTGAAGAGCGATGGCTCCTACACCTACCTCCTTCCCGACATCGCGTATCACCCGCGACAAGTTCGCCCGTGGCTTCGACCTGCTCATCAACGTGTGGGGTGCCGACCACCACGGCTACATCGCCCGCATGAAGGCAGCGGTGCAGGCGCTCGGCCACGAGCCGGATCAGGTCGACATCGAGATCACCCAGCTGGTGAAGCTGCTCAAGGACGGCCAGGAGGTGAAGCTCTCCAAGCGCACCGGCGACTTCATCGAGCTGCGCGATGTCATCGACGAGGTCGGCGCCGATGCGACCCGCCTCGTCTACCTGCTGCAGTCGATCGACTCACCGCAGACGGTCGATCTCGCTGTGATCGCGGCGCAGTCGATGGACAACCCGGTCTTCTACATCCAGATGGCGCACGCCCGGCTGTGCTCGATCGCCCTGCGGGCAACCGAGCGGGGGGTGACGCGTGCGGCGCTCGATGAGGTCGACCTCGGTCCGCTCGTCCATCCCCGTGAACTCGATGTGTTGCGACTGATCAATGCCCTGCCGTCCGTCATCGAGTTGGCGGCGCGGGAGCGTGCGCCGCACAAGGTCACGAGCTGGCTCCGCGAGCTGGCGTCGGAGATCCACGGCTTCTACCACGACTGCCCGATCCTCCGCGACGATGTCGACGATGCCACCCGCGCCGCCCGGCTCTGGCTGGCCGAGGCAGCGCTCGTGGGCCTTCGTGTCGGGTTGTCGGTGCTGGGTGCCTCGGCGCCCGACTCCATGCCGTCGCTCGCCGACGCGACGTCCGACCTTCCCGAGGCCTGAGCGGCCCGTGTCCGTTCTCCCGTTCCACCTGCTTCCCGAGCACGCCACGATCGACGCCGACGGTGAGTTGGCGATCGGCGGTCTGCGGCTGACCGATCTCGCTGCCGAGTTCGGTACGCCATTGTTCGTCTACGACGAGGCCCACCTTCGCGCCCGGTGTCGCGAGGCGGTCGCCGCGTTCGGCGACGGCGTCGCCTATGCATCGAAGGCGTTCCTGTGCCGGGCCATGGCGCGTCTGGCGCACGAGGAGGGCATGAAGATCGACGTCGCGTCGGGCGGCGAGCTCTTCGTGGCGCTGGCGGCTGGCGTCCCGGCGTCGCGGTGCGTCTTCCACGGCAACAACAAGTCGGTCGGCGAGCTGACGATGGCGATCGAGGCGGGCATCGGCACGATCGTCGTGGACAGCTTCGACGAGCTCGACCGGCTCGACGCCCTCTTGGGTCCGGGAGGACCGCTCGACGCCGCTGCGCCGCAGCGGGTGATGATCCGCGTCACTCCCGGCATCGAGGTCCACACGTTCGACGAGGTGCAGACCGGCCAGGAGGACTCGAAGTTCGGGTTCGGCTGGCGATCCGGAGCGGCCAAGGAGGCGGCGGCGCGGGCGCAGGCGAGCGCCTGGCTCGACCTCGTCGGGCTCCACATGCACATCGGGTCGCAGGTGTTCTCGGCCGACAACTTCGCCCACGCCGTCGAGATCGTCGCGCCGCTCGCCCGCGAACTCGATCTCGGCGGAGTTCTGCGTCGGGGGTGGCCTCGGGGTGGCCTACGTCGAGGGCGAGGAAGGTGCGACGATCAGCCAGTGGGGCCGGGCCGTTCGCGAGGTGTGCGTCGCCGCCGGCATCGCCGGCAAGGTGACCGCCGAGCCCGGTCGGTCGATCGTCGCGCAGGCCGGCGTCACGCTGTACACCGTCGGCACGATCAAGCAGCTCGAGGGCATCCGCACCTACGTGTCGGTCGACGGCGGAATGAGCGACAATCCGCGACCCGTGCTGTACGGCTCGGGCTACGAGACGTTCCTGCCCCGTGCCGTCGGCGCCGAGCGGACCGCGACGGTCCGCGTCGTCGGCAAGCACTGCGAGTCGGGCGACGTGTTGGTCCGCGACGGTGTCGTGCCCGACGACCTGTCGATCGGCGACATCCTGTGCACTCCCGTCACCGGGGCCTACGGGCACTCGATGGGTTCCAACTACAACAAGGTGCTCCGCCCGCCGGTCGTCTTCGTGAGCGACGGCGTCGCCCGTGTCGTCGTCCGGGGCGAGACCTTCGACGATCTCGTCCGACTCGACGCTGAGTGACCCACCGGTTCTGCCCTGTGAAGGCGTGCAGGATGCACGCCGTCACAGGACAGAACCGGGCAGGGGCCATCCCCCCTCGGGTGGGCGACCGTGCCTAGTCTCGTCGGGTCGGCGGCAGGGCCGCCGACGACGGCGGGAGACCGTCCGGGCCGCCGGTCCGGACTCGACTATCGGAGGAACGAACGTGGCATCGAACGCCTTGGGTCTCGAGGACCTCGTGGCTGCCATGCCGAGCGCAGCGGCGGTCATCAACCGCCAGGGCGCGACGGTCGTTTCGAACCCGGCGTGGTCGGCGATCGCGCCCGACCTGGCGCTGCTGTTCCCGTCCGCTGCGCCCGACGTCCCCGACGTGATCGAGCTGGAGCCGACCCTGACGCTCATCGATCACCGTCCCTCGCCGGCCGAGACGATCCGGGCGGCGATCCGCGGTTCGTTGCCCGAGGCCGTCGAGCGCCTGCGCATCCGTCCGACCGCCGGCCGGTCGTCGGAGCCTCGATTCGTCGAGGTCCGGGTGGCGGAGATCGGTGACGAGTCGTCGTTCGTGCTGGCAACGTGCACCGAGGTGGCGTCGCTCGACGGCGGCGACACCGGCTGGGACCTCGTCGACCGTCACCCGCTCACGGGTCTGCCGGGCCGTCGGCTCTTCCTCGAACTCCTGGGCCAGGCCATGACGATGTCGGATCGTCACCGCTATCACCCCGCCGCCTTGGCCGTCGGCATCAGCGGTCTCGACGAGGTGGAGATCCAACACGGCGCCGAGGCCCGCAACGAGCTCACCGTCGCGGTCGCCTCCCGGCTCAAGGCCGGCCTGCGTCCCGGCGACGTGGTCGCCCAGACCGGTGACGAGCAGTTCGTGATCATGCTCCCCGACGTCGACGGGGCCTACCTGGCCGAGGCCGTCGCCCACCGTCTCGGTGCCGAGGTCGGTCGGCCCTTCCGTCTCGGCAACGCGCCGCCGTGGTCGAGCTCTCGGTCGGCGTCGCCACCGCCGAGTCGTCGAAGAGCCCGTCGACCGTGCTGGCGGCAGCCGAGGCCGCACTGGTCGAGGCCCGTCTCGACCCGGCCGAGGGAGTGAACGCGATCCGACGGGTGGTCGTGGCCGGCGGTCTCGGCGACGCCTCGGTGTACGAGGTGGGGAGCGGGCAACGCCACATCAACGTCGCCGACCTCCGTGAGGAGGAGCTCGTCAGCTACTTCCAACCGATCTTCGACATCACCGATCGCCGTGTCGTCGCCGGTGAAGCCCTGATGCGCTGGCGCCACCCCCACTACGGCGTGCTGTCGGCGGGGGAGTTCCTGGGCCTCGCCATCAACAGTGGCCTGCTGGCGACGCTCACCGATCAGGCGCTCGTGTGCTCGACCGAGACGTGGGCCGACCTTCGGGACCGCCTGGGCCCGCGCCCGCCCCAACTGTTCGTGAACCTCAGCCCCGACCAGCTGCTCAGCCGGGTCGCCGTCGATCGTCTGTACCACCTCCTCATCGCAACCGGGCTGCCGCCCGAGGACGTGGTGGTCGAGGTCACCGAGGAGGCGATGTCGACGCGGTTCGGCGAGATGCTGGCCGTCCTCACCGAGCTGCGCACCCACGGGTTGCGGGTCGCGCTCGACGACTTCGGGAGCGGTTACTCCTCCCTCGGTCGCCTGCGACACCTGCCCGTCGACGTGATCAAGGTCGACCAGTCGATGGTGCGGGGGCTCGAGACCGATCGTCGCGCCCGTCAGCTCCTTGCCGCCGTGAGCACCATGGCGACCGAGCTCGATGTCGAGTGCATCGTCGAAGGCATCGAGACGGCGGGGGAGGCATCCATCGTGGGCGACCTCGGCTTCCGCTACGTCCAGGGCTACCACTTCGCCCGCCCCTGCCCGGCCGAGGACTTCGTGAACCTCATCGATCCGGCCGTCCAGCTGGGCTGAGACCGTAACCCCGTCGCGGTCGACGACCTCGGCCCGGTAGCGTGGACGGTCATGTCAGGGGCGATCGAGATCGAAGGCGCTGAACCGCCGAAGCGGGTGCGGCTCGGGCTGCTCGGCTGCGGCAACGTCGGCGCGGCGTTGGTAGGGCTCATCGAGCGGGACCACGACGAGATCGCGGCCCGAACCGGCATCTCGCTCGAGGTGACGCGCGTCGGCGGTGCGGTCGATGTCGAAGGAGCGGGGTCTCTCGTTGCCCGACGGTGTGCTCACGACCGACGGCGCGTCGGTGGCATCGGATCCCGATGTCGACGTCGTGGTCGAGGTGCTCGGTGGCATCGAACCGGCGCGGGAGTACATCACCGCAGCGCTCCATGCCGCCAAGCCGGTCGTCACGGCCAACAAGGAACTGCTCGCGAACGTCGGCGGCGAGCTCGCCCAGGTCGCCGACGGCGCCGGGGTCGACCTGCTGTTCGAGGCGGCGGTCGCCGGCGGCATCCCCCTCATCCGCCCCCTCCGCGAGTCGCTGGTGGGCGAGCGCATCACGCGGGTGATGGGCATCGTGAACGGGACGACCAACTTCATCCTGTCCCAGATGGCCGATCGCGGTACCGGCTACGCCGAGGCGCTGGCCGAGGCGCAGAGCCTCGGGTTCGCTGAACGCGACCCCACCGCCGACGTCGAGGGGTACGACGCCGGCGCCAAGGCGGCGATCATCGCCACGATCGCGTTCGGTGCCCGGGTCGTTGCCGGCGACGTGTACCACGAGGGCATCTCGAACATCAGCGCCGCCGACATCGCGTACGCCGAACAGATGGGGTACCGCATCAAGCTGCTCGCCATCTGCGAGCGGTTCGACGACGACGATTCGGTTGCCGTCCGCGTGCACCCGACCATGGTGCCCGTCGGTCACCCCCTGGCCGCGGTGTCCGGTTCGTTCAACGCCGTGTTCGTCGAGGGCGTGTCGGTCGGCGAGCTGATGTTCTACGGCCGAGGCGCCGGCGGGCTGCCGACGGCCAGCGCCGTGCTGGGCGACGTCATCGACGCCGCCCAGAACCTGGCCAAGAGCACCCATGCCTCGCTCGGATCCATCGGTCGCAGTCGTATTCGCCCCATCGACGAGTTGTCGTCGGCGTTCTACGTCAACCTCGAGGTCGCCGACGAGCCGGGGGTCCTCGCCGCGGTTGCGGGTGTGTTCGGCGGCCACGGAGTGTCGATCCGCTCCATGGAGCAGGAAGGCCTCGACGACCAGGCGCGCCTCGTGTTCATCACCCATGAGGCGTCGGAGTCCGCCGTCCGGGCGACGCTCAAGGAGTTGTCGGCGCTGGATTCGGTGCAGCGGGTCAATTCGGTGCTGCGGGTCATCGGGCGGGAGGGTTGAGGCGAATGGCGACGGTTCCGGGAGTCACCGACGTGAGTGGGAAGAGCAACGCACGATGAAGTACGTCAGCACGCGCGGGACGGCGCCGGTCCTGGAGTTCGGCGACGTCCTGTTGGAGGGCCTCGCCACCGACGGTGGGCTCTATCTCCCCGAGTCGTGGCCGCCGCTGCCCGACCTCGCCGCCGACGCCGACTACGTCACGATCGCCGTCGAGGTCATGTGGCCGTTCGTCGAGGGTTCGATTGCTCGCGACGAGTTCGCTGCGATGGTCGCCGACGCCTACGGCACGTTTCATCCGCCCACCGGATCGACCCCCGACGTCGTCCCCGTCGTCGACCTCGGCGACAACCTCTGGCTCGCCGAGATCTTCTGGGGTCCGACCCTCGCCTTCAAGGACATCGCGCTCCAGCTGGTGGGGCGTCTGTTCGACCACGAGCTCGAGCGTCGCCACGATCGTGTGACGATCGTCGGCGCCACCTCGGGCGACACCGGCTCGGCCGCCATCGACGCCTGCCGTGACCGTGAGCACATCGACATCTTCATCCTTCACCCGGAGGGGCGGACGTCGGAGGTGCAACGCCGCCAGATGACGACGGTCCCGTCGGCCAACGTCCACAACATCGCCGTCGCCGGCACGTTCGACGACTGTCAGGATCTCGTGAAGGCGCTGTTCGCCGACGAAGGATTCCGTCGTGAGGTGCAGCTGTCGGCGGTCAACTCCATCAACTGGGCCCGGGTCATGGCGCAGATCGTCTACTACGTGACGAGCGCCCGGTCCGTGAACCAGCGGTTGGGTCGACCGCTCGATGCTCCGGTGAACTTCTGCGTTCCCACCGGCAACTTCGGCAACATCTTCGCCGGGTTCGCCGCCATGCGGATGGGGCTCGCGATCGACCAGCTGATCGTGGCGTCCAACAGCAACGACATCCTCACCCGCTTCTTCAACACGGGCACGATGGACATCCGGGGAGTGAGCCCCACGCTCAGCCCGTCGATGGACATCCAGGTGTCGTCCAACCTCGAGCGCCTGCTGTTCGAGATGTCGGGTCGCGACGGCGCCGGGGTGGCGGAGCTGATGCTGCGGTTCCGGTCCGACGGCTCGGTGACCGTTCCTCCCGACCAGATGGCGTGGCTCAGCGAGCGCTTCTCCGCCGGCCGGTACGACGACGACGAGTGCCTGGCGCTCATCGGCGAACGGTTCCGCAACGACGGCATCCTCATCGACCCCCACAGCGCCGTCGGGGTGGGCGTCGCGGAACGGCTGCGGCGTGGCACGCGACGTGCCGACCATCTGCCTCGGGACCGCCCACCCGGCCAAGTTCCCCGACGCCGTCGAGCAGGCGACGGGGCAGCGGCCACCGTTGCCCGACCACCTCGCCGACCTCTTCGAGCGACCCGAGCGCTTCGCGACCATGGCCGACGACGTCGGGACGCTCAAGGCCTACGTCCGCTCCCACCTGGTCGCCCACTCCTGATGCCTCGGCCGCCTCAGCTCAGCGCGTCGCTCCCCGTTCCTCGGGAGCTGTGCGGTACCTCGGCGATTGGGTCGCGACGGACATTTCGGTAGCGGTCGGGGCGACTACCCTCCCGGACCATGAAGTACGTGGTGTGTGTCCCCGACGGCTGTGCCGACGAACCCTTCGACGAACTGGGTGGTCGCACACCTCTGGAGGTCGCTCACATGCCGGTGCTCGCCGGGCTGGCCGCCCGCAGCGAGGTGGGCCGCGCCGCCGTCATCCCCGAGGGCTTCGCCCCCGGGAGCGACGTCGGCAACATGTCGATCCTCGGGTACGACCCCGCCGTCTTCCACACCGGTCGTGCGCCGATCGAGGCGGCGGCGCTCGGTTTGAAGCTCCCGGCCGACCGGCTCGCGTACCGCACGAACCTCGTGACCGTCGGTGCCGACGGCACGATGGTCGACTTCGCCGGGGGACATCCCGACAACGACCTCGCCTCGGCGATCATCGCGGCGGTCGACGCCGAGCTCGGCTCCGGTGGTGACCTGGGCCTCGAGTTCCACCCCGGCGTGCAGTACCGCCACATCATGGTCGCTCCGGCCGATTGGCTCGATGCCGACTGCACCCCGCCCCACGACATCACCGATCAGCCGGCCGTGTGGCCGACTGGTGCTGCCGCGCAGCGGCTTCGTGACGTGATGGAGGCCAGCCGCGAGATCGTGGCCCGGTTCGACACGAAGGCGACGCAGATCTGGCTGTGGGGACAGGGCTTCCAGCCGCAGATGACGCCGTTCGCCGAGCACTACGGCCGCCGCGCCGGCATGGTCACCGCCGTCGACCTCGTGCGTGGCCTCGGTGTGCTCACCGACATGGAGATTCCCGTCGTCGAGGGTGCCAACGGGTGGTACGACACCAACTACGAGGGCAAGCGCGACGCCGCGATCGCCGGCCTCCGCGACGGAGCCGACGTGTTCGTGATCCACGTGGAGGCGACCGACGAGGCCGGTCACGCCGGCAACGCCGTGGAGAAGGTCAAGGCCCTCGAGAACTGGGATGCCCGGATCCTCGCCGATCTCGTCCCTGCGCTCGACGAGATGGGCCCCTGGCGTCTGCTCATGATGCCCGACCACGCGACGCCCCTTCGTACCAAGACGCACACGGCGGACCCCGTCCCGTACCTGCTGTTCGATTCGCGGGTCGACGGGCCCGGCGGGGTCTATACCGAGGCGGGTGTCGCCGACGCCGCGGTCGTCGCCGGCCACGAGTTGATGGGTCGCCTGTTGTCGGTGTGAACCTCGCCACGCTCCCGGCGGTGGTTGTGGGGGGGCGGTGAACGCCGATACGATGCGGGCACACAGCGGAACGGCGTGGCAAACGCGTCCGGTCCGGATCCTTCCCGATCCGTCTCGCTGGTCGATCTTCCCGGCACGGACGCGACGCGTCCGTGGCCGTTCGCCTATGTCGGACCTCCTGTGTCCGGCCACACTTCCCGAAAGAGGTACTCACCAATGGCTGGTGATTCCCAGAACATGGAGCGCTCCACGCTCGAACGCAAGGACCGCGCCGAGCTGGCCGCAGTCGCAGCAGCCTTGGGGCTCAAGGTGCCGTCGCGGGCCAAGAAGGCCGACATCGTCACCTTGATCCTCGACGTCGTCGCCCAGCCGGGCGATTCAGCGTCGTCGGCCCCCGAGGCTCCGTCGTCGGACCGTGCGACCGACTCGCCCGCCGACATCGCCGCCGAGGCGACTGGCGCCGCGGTCGTCGAGGCCACCACCGATGCCCCGCTCGCCGGCCAGCAGCAGCTGCCGACCGTCGAGGCCGATCACGAGGCCGCCGACGATGCCGACGGCTCGGCGAGCCAGCCGCACGACGAGGCGAACGACGAGGCGCACGACGAGCCGGCGAGTGCCGACGACGACGCGTCGGCCGACATGTCGTCACCGTCCGATGGCGGTGAGACCCCCGAGGGCGAGGGCGGCGGTCGCAATCGCCGTCGCCGCCGGCGGGGCCGCGATCGTGCCGAGGGCGACACCGGCACCGGCGCCGGCGCGCCGGGCCAGGAGTTCGACGGCGAGCCCGTCGAGGTGTCGGGTCTGCTCGACCTCCGCGACGACGGGTACGGCTTCCTCCGGGTCGCCGGGTTCCTGCCGAGCCGCGACGACGTCTACGTGTCGGTCAAGCAGTGCCGTCAGCTCGGTCTCCGCAAGGGCGACCACCTCACGGGCCTCGCCCGGCCCGCCGGGCACAAGGAGAAGAACCCGGCGCTGACCCGCGTCGAGACCGTGAACGGCATGGATCCCGAGGCGGCGCGCAATCGTCCGCGCTTCGACGACCTCACGCCGATCCTGCCCGACGACGAGTTGGCCCTCGCCCGTGAGTCGACCGACGGCGATCGCACCGGAGCGCTCATCGACGCCATCGCCCCGATCGGAAAGGGTCAACGCGCCATCGTGGCCGCCCCGCCGCGGTCGGGTCGCACGGAGGTCCTCAAGCAGATCGCCACCTCCATCGAGGCCAACCATCCCGATGTCCAGTTGATCGTGCTGCTCATCGACGAGCGTCCCGAGGACGTGACCGAGTTCCGTCGCACGATCGAGGGCGGCGAAGTCGTTGCCTCGACGTTCGACCGGCCCGCCGAGGAACACACCGCGGTCGCCGAGCTCACCATCGAGCACGCCAAACGCCTGGTGGAGTACGGCTACGACGTGGCGATCCTGCTCGACGGCATCACCCGCCTGGCCAAGGCCTACAACGTGACCGCCGCACCCAACGGGCACATCCTCGCCGGCGGCCTCGACGCCAGCGCGCTCTACCCCACGAAGCGGTTCTTCGGGGCCGCTCGCAACATCGAAGAGGGTGGCTCGCTCACCGTCGTCGCCACCGCGGCGATCGAGACCGGCTCGGCGCTCGACGCGGCGATCTACGACGAGTTCAAGGACACCGCCAACCGCGAGCTCCGGCTCACCGGCGACTCGTCGGGTGCACTCAACGTCGCGCTCGACACGTCCGCAACGCCTGCCGCCCAGCAGAACCTGCTCGAAGAGCTCGAGCGGCGCGCGCAGGGCTGACCTGCGGTCCCCGTCCCGTTCCACCCACCGTCCGTCCCGTCGCCACCACGCTTGGTTGGCGGCGTTCACCCCGATTCCCTAGGCTGGCACCACTATGAAGGCAGACATCCACCCCAACTACCGCTACGTCGTGTTCCAGGACACGTCGTCGGGCGATCGCATCCTGACCCGGTCGACGATCGCGTCGAACGAGACGGTCGTGTGGGACGACGGCAACGAGTACCCGCTCGCCAAGGTCGAGATCTCGGCCTTCACGCACCCGTTCTTCACCGGCACGATGAAGATCATCGACACCGCCGGCCGCGTCGAGCGCTTCCAGAAGCGCTACGGCGAGCGCAAGCGCAAGGGCCCCGAGGCCGCTGCTCCCGTCGAGGCGTCCGAGTCCACCGACGAGTGAGCCGGGTACTTCGGTACCCCCAACGTCCGGAGTTCGAATGACCGCACTGCCCGAGGAGCGCCTCGGGCAGTTGCGCGTCGCCAAGCTGGTCGCCCTGAGCGGGGTCGACCGGGCGACGGCGACCGATGCCGGCCCCCTCGGCACCGGCGCGGGGCTCCTCGATCCGAGCGGCCGGGCGTGGATCCTGATCGAATCGGCCGGTCGTCGGTCCCTCGGCGGCGCGGTCACCTGGGCCGTCCGGAAGGGCGCGTCGTCGCTCGTGCTGATCGTCGAGGCCGGTGCCGATGTGGCCGGTCACCTCGCTCGTGAAGCGACGCTGTTCGCGCTGCCCATCGAGGTGCGCCGCATCGACGGCACGATCGCCGTCGACGCGGTCCCCGTCGCCCCACCGGTCGCACCGCCGCCGCTGCTCCCGACCGACGAGATCGCCGCGCTGCTCGCAGCGGCCGACGTCGACGTCGTGGTCGAGTACGGGGTCACCAAGGCCGAGGTGCTCGGGCTCGAGGTCGGCCGGGTCGTCGAGGTCGACGGCACTCCGCGGCTCGAGGTCGGTGTCGGACGCTTCGACCGGGAGATCTCGGCGATGATGTTCTCGAACGTCCCGACGGCCGAGGCGCTGGCCAAGGCGGTCGAGATGGTGCGCCGCTACCGCCGCCCTGGCGCCACCACACATCCGCTCCGCGACCTGGTGCCCGAACGGTGGCTGCGCCGGCTCGTCCTCGCCGACCCGTCGCTGGTCGGTGCCGTCGAGCTGACCGCGGTCGACACGACGATCGAGCCCGAGAGCCTGCGCGAATCGCAGCCGTCGGCGGCGGTTGGTGTGACCGCCGCCGGGACCCCGATCGTGGTCGTGTGCACCGCGGGAGTCGATCTCGACGTCGTGCCCCTGGCGGCGGACACCCGCCCGTGGTCGCTGCCGATGCCGAGCTGGTCATCTGCGGGCCGGCTCGGATCCTGGTGTCGGTGACCCGAGCGGTAGCTGCACAGCTCCGAGCCCCCGCCCGCTTCGTCGAACTCGATTTCCCCTACTGAACAGGCTCGGTGGGGATCAGTACAATTGGTCTCCGTGCTGGACCGACTGACCTCTCTCGAACGTGAGTTGCGTGACGTCGACGCCATGCTCGCCGATCCCGACGTGTTCTCCGACCAGTCGCGGTTCGTGATGCTGTCGAAGCGTCGCAAGGAGCTCGAGCCGATCGTCGAACGGTCCCAGGAGCTCCGGCAGGTGACCGACGACCTCGAGACGGCGAAGGAGATGTTCGCCGACCTCACCGGAGACGATCGCGAGACCATCCGGGCCGAGGTCGATGCCGCCGAGCAGCGTATCGGGGAGCTGGAGGGCGAGATCAAGGTCCTGCTCATCCCCCGCGACCCCAACGACGACCGCAACGTCATCATCGAGATTCGCGGCGCCGAGGGCGGCGAGGAGGCCAACCTCTTCGCCCGCGACCTGTTCGAGATGTACCGCGGTTCGCCGCCCGCCAGGGCTGGGGGTTCGAGGTGATGAACAGCTCACCGTCGGATCTCGGCGGCTTCAGCGACGTCACGTTCCTGCTCAAGGGCGACGGGGCGTGGTCCCGGATGAAGTTCGAAGCCGGGCCGCATCGCGTCCAACGGGTGCCGGTCACCGAGTCCCAGGGCCGGGTGCACACCTCGTCCGCGACCGTGACGGTGCTGCCCGAGGCCGAGGAGGTCGACGTCGTCATCGACCCCAACGACCTGGTGATCGACATCTACCGATCGTCGGGCCCCGGGGGCCAGTCGGTGAACACGACCGACTCCGCCGTCCGCATCACCCACAAGCCCACCGGCATCGTCGTGTCGATGCAGGACGAGAAGAGCCAGCTCCAGAACAAGACCAAAGCGCTGGTCGTGCTGCGGAGCCGCATCCTCAAGGCCGAACAGGACCGTCAGGCGGCCGAGCTGTCGAGCGCCCGGAAGAGCCAGGTCGGCGGCGGTGGTCGCAGCGAGAAGATCCGCACCTACAACTTCAAGGAGAACCGGGTGTCGGATCACCGCATCGGGTTCACCGCCTACAACCTCGACAAGGTCTTGGCGGGGGAGCTCGACGAGGTGAGTGACGCGCTGGTGACCGACGAGCGGACCCATCAACTCGCCGATCTCGGTGACTGAGCCCGACGCCGCTTCGACGATGGCCGACGACGACCTGGCCGGCACCGTCACCTGGGGCGAGCTGCTCGACGAGGCCCGGGCCCGTTTCGAACGTGTCGGTTCGGCGTCCGCCGCGGTGGACGCACGCCGAATCGTCGAAGCCGCGTCGGGGTTCGACGGGCCCCGATTGGTCCTCGCCCGGACCGAACGGGTCACCGAACGAGCCATGGCGGCCTACGACTCGATGGTCGCCCGGCGCGAGGCGGGCGAACCGTTGCAGTACGTCGTGGGGAGTTGGGGCTTCCGCCGGCTCGATCTCGCCGTCGACCGTCGCGCCCTGATCCCCCGTCCCGAGACCGAGGTGCTGGTCGACGTGGCGCTCTCCCACGTCGATCGTGTGCTCGCCGAGACCGGGCGGTCGCCCGTGGCCGTCGTCGACCTCGGCACGGGCACGGGAGCGATCGCCTTGTCGATCGCGTCCGAGCGCGTCGCAACCTCGGTCTGGGCCACCGATGCGTCGACCGAGGCACTCGGCCTCGCCCGGGCGAACCTCGCCGGCCTCGGCCGTGCCGCCACCCGGGTCCGGCTCGTCGAGGGGGAGTGGTTCGCCGCCCTTCCCGAGACGTTGGTCGGATCCGTCGACGTGATCGTGTCGAATCCCCCCTACGTCACCGACGACGACCCGCTGCCTGCCGAGGTGGAACAGTGGGAGCCGGCCGCTGCGCTCCGGTCGGGCCCCGATGGCCTGGACGATCTCCGGGTGATCATCGCCGACGCCGCGCTGGCTGGCGCCCGGCGGGGCGCTGGTCGTCGAGCTGGACCCCCGTCAGGCCGCCACCGTCGCCGAATTGATGCAGCAGCACGGCTTCGTCGAGGCGACGGTCGTGGCAGATCTCGCCGGTCGTGATCGAGTCGTCGCGGCTCGATGGGAACCCTGAGCCGCCGAGGCGGAACCGAGCGTCCTACTCGGGGGCGCCCACCGGCGTGAAGTGCGACGTGAGTCGGGAGTGCAGGCTGGCGTCGTCGCCGCCCGTCACGAAGGACGCCGCGATGTAGAGCTTGCCGTCGAGCACGATGGCGGTGGCCCGCACCGTTCCGGAGCCGTTCGCTTCGGGGAATCCCGTGAACGACGTCGCCAACGTGATCTGCTGCCCGTACGGGGGATCCTGCACCGTGTCGACGCCGCCGGGCTCGAGCTGGGTGTCGGGCTGGAGGGTTTGCACCAGCGTCGACAACGCGGTGGCCGGATCGGCGGGCGCGGGACCCGACGCGAGGATCAGGGCGGCGTGGACGTTGCGGCGGGCCAGGTCGAGTGCTCCGACCGAACGGGTGTCCCGGTCACGCACCAGGTCCCAGTGGCCGTCGACCCACACGGTGGCGGTGGTCAAGGTGGTGCCGAAGGCGCCGGCCGAGCCGGTGATCGGCTCGCCGGGAAGGTCGGCCCGGTAGTCGGGTTGACCCGTGTACACCTTCCACTCGAAGCCCTTGGCCTGAGGTTTGGCCTCGTGCGCCCACGACGGGCCGAGGCCGATGACGAAGTAGTTCACGATGACGGCGGCGACGACGAGCAGCGCCAGGACGGCGTAGGGATTGGTCGGTGTACGAGCGCCCTTCGAGGCGATCTTGGTGGACCACAATGCCTCGTCGTACAGCGCCTGTGACGGCAGCGGATCGTTCTGGAGTGGCCGGGTGCAGGTTCCACACCGGGGCGCGTCCACGGGGTTCTTCGCCCCGCAAAGCGGGCACTTGGCCTTCTTCTCGAGTAGCTGCATCCCATGTCCTCGCGCGCAGTGTGTGATGACCTATCGGCTCGAACCGGGGGTGAGTTGAGGGCGTGGCCCGTCGACCGTGGTCGAGCCGGTACCGGTCGCGGCCGTGAGCTCTGACGTCCCGCCCCCGAGCGCCGCATCCGTCGACGACGTCGTCGCCGCGCTGCTCGCCGGTGCCTGCGTCGGGATCCCGACCGACACCGTCTACGGCATCGCAGCACGACTCGACGACCCGGTCGCGGTCGAGGCACTCTTCGCGCTCAAAGGCCGGGCTGCGACCAAGGCCATGGCCGTGCTCGTCGACGAGTTCGACACGGCTGCCGAGCTCGGACACTTCGACGGGGTGGCGACGGACCTCGCCCGGCGGTTCTGGCCGGGGCCGCTGACGTTGGTGGTCCGCCGCCGGGAGGGCGTTGTCGCCGACCTCGGCGGCGACGCTGCGACGATCGGCGTGCGCTGCCCTGCTCTCGCGGTCGTGCGCGAGCTCGCCCGCGCCGTCGGCCCGATCGTGACCACGAGCGCCAACCGCACCGGTGAGCCGACGATCGAGACGGCGGCAGACATCGCTGCGACGTTCGGGCCCGGGCTCGGGGCGGTGCTCGACGGGGGGCGGCTCTCCGATGCGGCCTCGACGGTGGTCGACGTCACCGGCACGGGTCTGGTCGTCCTCCGCGAGGGGCCGATTTCGACGGCCGAGCTGACGGACCTGTCCTAGGATCGTCATCCGGACGAGAGCCGAAGGGGGATCACTCGTGCCGTTCTGGAAGCGAGATTCCGAGAGTGTCGACTGGTTGGCCAACGTGGCCTTCTTCGAGGGGTTCGACCACGAACACCTGCGTCGTGTCGCGGCGTTGTCCTCCGAGGTCGAGTCGCCCGCCGGCTCGGTCATCATCGACCAGGGTGATGCCGGTGTGGACTGTTTCGTCATCGTCGAGGGGTCGGCGTCGGTCTACATGAGCGACCAGTTCATCGCCGCCGTCGGCGACGGCACGATGATCGGGGAGATGTCACTCGTCGATCACCGGCCACGCAACGCCACCGTCGTGGCCGACACCGACTGCAAGCTCCTGCGGTTCCAGGCCAAGCAGTTCCGCCAGCTGCTCGACGAGATGCCCAAGGCGTCCGAGCGCGTGATGACGCTGTTGCACGACCGAATGCGCCGCGAGGCCTGAGCCCCGCGAGGCACAACGGCCCGCTGGTCAGTGGGCGTGGGTTTCCGGCAGGCCCAGCACGGCGTTGGTGTCGCTACCGAAGTCGACCTGGATGAGCACAGCGGGCTCGTCGCCGACGACGTACGCATCGTGGCCCGGCTCGACGGCAACGGCGACCGGGGCGACGTACGCCTGGACGCAGCCGTCGGGGAACTCGAAGGTCAGCTCGCCGCTGGCGAGGAACCCGACGTGGTTGTGCTGGCAGAACTCGGTGCCGACGAGCGGCTTGATCGCCGTGGTCCAACGATGGCCGGGTGGGTAGATGATCCGCTTGATGTGGCCGGCGCCGGCGGGCACGACGTCGATCTGACAGCCGCCGAACATCTGGTGTTCGGAGCCGTCGATGGGATCGAGGAGCGGGTTGTGGTCGAGCATGCCCGCACGTTACGCCCTCGGGTGGCCCCGGTCAGGAGCGAGTGAACTCGGCGTCGGCGCCGATGGTCACCGACCAACCGATCGGGTCGTCGTGCTCCAGGGCGGTGGCGAGGTCGGCATCGGAGCTGACGGCCCACGCCCGTTCGCCACTCGGGACGCGGACCACGGCGTGGGCACGCCCGACCGATCCGTCCCGCTCGTGCATCACGGTCCAGGTCTCGATCGTGGCCGGACCCTCGTAGGACTCGAGCACGTCGACAACGGGCTCGTCGATCGCGGCCTGCGGCGTGGCGGTGCGGAACCCGGCGGCGGGTGGCTCGGTCGAGTACACACCGAAGCTGTGCTTCTGGATGTTGCCGCCGTTGGCGGTCACGAGGCCCCACGAGCCGGGGTCCGAGCGCAGCGTGCCGACCATCGCCGCAATCGCGTGCCCGACGGGGTTGTTCCACGGGCCGCCAGCGAAACACAGGCCGCCGTACACCGTGAGCTGGCGATCGGTCGACAGACCGAGCTCGGCACATCCGATCTCGACCGCCGAGGGGAAACAGGAGTACACGTCGACGTGGTCGATGTCGTCGATTCCCACACCGGCGAGGTCGAGCGCGGCTCGGCCACCGTGGCGAATCGCAGCCGACGACGTGAACGACGTCCGGTTCGACATGAGCGGGTCCTTGCCGTCGGCGCCGGCGTGGGGGAACACCCACCGGTCGCGGGGCACTCCGAGCGCCGCTGCCTTCTCGGCGGAGCAGACGATGACGGCCGACGCCATGTCGACGTCGGGGTTCGACACCATGTGCTTGGTGTACGGGTAGCCGACGATGCGGTTGGACGGGGTGACCGTGGCGATCTCCTCGGCGCTGTACTCCGTACGGTCCCAGGCGTTGGGGTTGCGGGCAGCCACCGCGCTGTAGCGGGACCAGATGCCGGCGATGTGGGCGGTGTGCTCGGCCGCGCTCCGGCCGGATTCGTGGCGCAACGCGTTCTCGAACAGCGGGTACGCCTGGGTCGGCATGAGGATGCCCAGCGCGAGCTCGGCGGCATGGCCCATCTCGTAGGTCGTGCCGTCGGTCCAGCCCGGTTGGAGATCGAGGTCCTGGCGCGCCCACGGGAGCGGGGCGTCGGCCTTGCGGGCGCGCATGCGGGTCCGGTACGCCTCGGCGCCGCACACGAGGGCCGACGACAGTTCGCCGTCGGCGATGCGCTGGCACACCCGGTTCATCAGCATCTGGGGCGTGTTGCCCCCGACGAGGGGATACATCGTCAGCGCCGGGCGGGCCCCGAGGGCCTCGGCGATCAACCGACCGGGATCGGAGTAGCGCCACGACACGATCGGCACCACGGCGATGGCGTCGAGCTGCTGCAGCACCGCAGTGGTGCCGCAGTCATCGGCGGCGAGGCGGGCGGCGACGGTGGCGAGGGCGACCGGATCGATCGGGTCGTCGTCATCGCGGTTGAGGAACTGCCCGACGCCGATGATCACCGGAGTGTTCGGCGCCGGCGTCGATGCGGAGGGGCGGGCCATCCGCCGAGAATAGGTAGGTCCTCGGACGCAACTACAATCCGGCCATGACCCGCTTCGCCCTCGGTTCCGACCACGCCGGCTTCGAGCTCAAGAACGTGCTGGCCGAGCACCTCCGCCACCTCGGCCACGACGTGCGGGACCTCGGCGCCCACAGCGAGGACCGCGTCGACTACCCCGATTTCGGTGCCGCCGTGGGCCGCTCCGTCGCCGACGGCGAGTCCGACCTCGGTGTGTGCGTCTGTGGCAGCGGCATCGGCATCGCGATCGCGGCCAACAAGATCCCGGGCGCCCGTGCCGCCACCGTGCACGATGTCACCTCCGGGCGCCTCGCCCGCGAGCACAACGACGCCAACATCATCTGCATCGGTGAGCGCCTCACCGGCCCCCAGGTCGCCCTCGACACGCTCGACGCGTTCGTCGCGGCCGAGTTCCAAGGGGGCCGCCACACCGCCCGCGGTCGCCAAGCTCGACGCCCTGCTCCCGCGCCCCTGACGCCGCAGCCTCCCGCCCACCGACCCGCTCCTCCACCACCGAAAGGCCCTGCCATGGGATGGCCCACCGAACGCGACACCGAACTCTTCGACCTCATCGACCGTGAGACCGAGCGACAGAACACCGGGCTGCAGCTCATCGCCTCGGAGAACTTCACGTCGCCCGCCGTGATGGAGGCCACCGGCTCGGTGCTCACCAACAAGTACTCCGAGGGCTATCCCTTCAAGCGGTACTACGGCGGCAACGAGGTCGTCGACGACATCGAGACCATCGCCATCGACCGGGTCAAGGCGCTCTTCGGCGCCGAGTTCGCCAACGTCCAGCCGCACTCCGGCGCCAACGCCAACCTCGGCGTGTACCTGGCCCTGCTCGAGGCGGGCGACACGGTGCTGGGCATGAGCCTCGACCACGGCGGCCACCTCACTCACGGCAGCCCCGTGAACATCTCGGGCCGCTTCTACAACTTCGTGCCGTACCAGGTGACACCGTCGGACGAGCGCATCGACTACGACCAGATCCGCGACCTGGCGCTCGAGCACCGTCCCAAGCTCATCGTGGCGGGTGCGACCGCGTATCCCCGGGTGATCGACCCCGAGGTCCTGCGAACCATCGCCGACGACGCCGGCTCGCTCCTCATGTTCGACGCCGCGGACATCGCCGGCCTGATCGCCGGTGGCGCTCACCCCAACCCGGTGCCCTACGCCGACATCGTCACCTTCACGACCCACAAGACACTGCGCGGCCCTCGTGGCGGTTGCATCCTCGCTCGTGAGGAGTACGGCGCCGCCATCAACAAGGCGATCTTCCCGGGCCTGCAGGGCGGCCCGCTCGAGCACGTGATCGCCGGCAAGGCGGTGGCGTTCCGTGAGGCGTCCCACCCGTCGTTCTCGGAGTACGCCCACCAGATCGTCGCCAACGCCCAGGCGCTGGCCGCCGGCCTCGGCACCGAAGGCTTCCGCCTGGTGTCGGGCGGCACCGACAACCACCTCATGCTCGTCGACCTGCGCCCCTTCGACGAGGAGCTGACGGGCAAGGACGCCCAGATCGTGCTCGACGAGGCCGGCATCACGCTCAACAAGAACACGGTGCCCGACGATCCCCGCTCGCCGTTCGTGACCTCCGGCCTCCGTATCGGCACGCCGTCGGTCACGACCCAGGGCATGCGGGAGGCGGAGATGGCGCAGATCGCCGGCTTCATCGCCCGGGTCCTCCGTCACCGTTCCGACGCTGCCGAGGTCGCCAAGGTGCGTGCCGAGGTCGCCGACCTGTGTGCGAAGTTCACGCCCTACGTCTGATGGCAGTGCCGCCGAGCGGAGAGCGTGAGAAGCTTCCGACGGAGTCGGGCGCGAACCTGAGCTCGGGGGAGGCTGGCCGGGTCGAGGTACCGGAGCGCAGCGGAGGTGGCCTCGGCCATATGGTGGTCGTGTGATCCGTTCCTACGCGATCGTCCTCGCGGTCACCACGTTGGTGACGGCGGCGCTGGTTCCGCTCATGGTCCGCCTCGCCGGGCGGTTGGGCGCCATCGCCATCCCGAACGACCGCAAGGTCCACGCCACGCCCACGCCCACGTTGGGCGGCGGTGCCATGTTCATCGGCATGCTGGCCGGTGTCGGCGTCGCGTCGACCCTCGGGCAGTTCGACACGATGTTCGAGTCGTGGGAGAACATCATCGGTGTCGTCGTCGGCGCGTTCGTGATCTTCATGACCGGGGTGATCGACGACATCCGCGAGGTCTCGGCGCCTGCGAAGGTCGCCGGCATCGTGCTCGCAGGGTCGATCCTGGCGCTCGCCGGCATCTCGATCGTCAACGTGCCACTGCCGATCATCGGGTTCACCGTCCTCTCTCCCGACCTGGCCGCACTCGTGACCGTGTTGTGGGTGCTCGTGATGGCGAACGCCGTGAACCTGATCGACGGGCTCGACGGCCTGGCGGCCGGCCTCATGGCGATCGCGTGTCGGGAGCGTTCCTCCTCTACGGCATCAAACTCGACCAGTCCGGGGCGCTGTTCCGCGGCAACATCGGTCCGCTCATCGCTGTGGTCACGCTGGGAGTGTGTCTCGGGTTCCTCGTCTGGAACTTCCACCCGGCGAAGATCTTCATGGGCGACAGCGGTGCGTTGCTGCTGGGCCTGCTGATGGCGTCGTCGACGATCGCGGTGGGCGGGCAGAGTGACGACTCCTTCACCGGCCAGTCGTGGTTCTTCTTCGCACCGATCGTGATCCCGGTGCTCATCTTGGCCGTTCCGATCGGCGACATGATCTTCGCGATCCTCCGACGGACGACGCGCCGGACGGGCTTCGCCACGGCCGACAAGGATCACCTCCACCATCGGTTGCTCCGATTGGGCCACGGTCACCGGCAGACCGTCGTGATCCTGTGGATGTGGACGGCGCTGCTGTCGGCCTTCGCGCTCTATCCGGCGATCACGGGGCGGTCGACGCTGATGATCCCGATCGCTGCGGCCGCCGGGCGCGCTCGGCCTCTTCACGTTGCTCGCTCCGATGGTCGGCCGGCGCGGCGGTGAGCGTCGGCGCCGCAACGAACCCGTCGGTGCGACGACCACCGACGAGCCGGAGATGGTCGTCACCGTGCCGACAGCCGAACTCGTGGATGGCCTCGACGGAGGCCGAGGCGGAGGCCCGACGGTCGGCGTCAGCCGATGTCGACGGTGCGGGTGTGCGTCCCTGAACGCAGCACGGTGCCCGGCCGCGTGTCGGTCGGACGGCCATCGACCACGATGTCGACACCGCTGACGATGACACGCTTGACCCCGGTGGCCTCGGCGAAGAGTCGACCGGTGCCGCCCGGGAGGTCGTTGACCAGCTGGATCGGGCCCGAGCCGACCGTCTCGGGGTCGAGGAGGACGAGATCGGCGTGGTAGCCCTCGGCGATGCGACCACGGTCGACGAGCCCGAAGAGCTCGGCGGGCGCCTCGGTGAGGTGCTGCACGGCCTTCTCGAGCGTCGTCAACTTGCGGCCGCGGAGGCAGTCGCCGATCCACTGGGTTGTGTACGGGGGGCCGGCCATGCGGTCGAGGTGAGCGCCTGCATCGGAACCACCGATGATCACGGCGGGGTGTTCCCACGCCTCGGCGCGCATGCGCCAGGACTCGTCGTCGTTGTCGGTCGGGCCGGGCCACAGCACGGTGCGCAGGTCGTCCTCGAGGACGATGTCGAGCAGCGTGTCGAACGGGGATGTGCCCCGCTCCTCGGCGATCGCGGCGACGCTGCGCCCGCGTAGCCCGTCGTTGGCCTCCGAGTAGGTCTGGCCGATGACGTAGAGATGCCAGCCGGCGAGACGGGAGAACACCCCCGCCTCGGGCGACGCGGCGCGCTCGGCCATGAACGCACGCACCTCGGGATCACGCAGCTTCGCCATCCGCTCCTCGAGCGGCAGACCGAGGATCGGACCCCAGTCCGGCATCATGTTGAGCGCGCAGTAGGTGAGGAAGCTCATGTTCATGCCGACGAGGATCGGCATCGTGAGCGCGACGACCCGGGCACCGGCCTCGGCGCACCGCTCCATGGCCTGGAGCTGGGTGATGGAACGCTCGGGTTCGTTGCTGTCGATGGTCAGCACGTTCCAGTTGAGCGGGCGACGGCCCGTCCGGCTGAAGTCGATCATGAACTGCACGTCGTCCTCGGAGAACCCGTCGAGGCACCCGTCCGACGCGTATTCGAGGGTCGTTCCTTCGTGCTCGGACACGACCTGGGCGAACCGCAGGAGCTCGTCCCGGGAGGCCCAGCGCGAGGCGACCGGCTGGCCGTCGCCGTCGGAGTGGGTGCGGGCCAGGGTGGTGGAGAAGCCGAGGCCGCCGGCCTCGATCGACTCGGCGAGGAGTGCGGCCATCGCGTCGAGCTGCTCGGGCGTGGCCTCGTTGCCGACCGCTTCGGTGCCCATCACCCGGCGGCGCAAGGCGCAGTGCCCGACGAGGAACCCTGCGTTGACACCGATGTTGCCGTCGAGTTTGTCGAGGTACTCGGCGAACGTCTCCCACGACCAGTCGACGCCGTGCTCGAGCGCGGCCAGCGGCATGCCTTCGACCTTCGCCATCATGCGCCGCGTGTAATCGCCGTCGCCGGGAGCCAGGGGAGCGAGGGTGAACCCGCAGTTGCCGGCGATGATCGTGGTGACGCCGTGCAGGTTGGACGGCGAGGCCGCCGGGTCCCACATCAGCTGAGCGTCGTAGTGGGTGTGGGGATCGATGAAGCCCGGCGTGAGCACCAGTCCGTCGGCGTCGATGACGTTGGTCGAGTCGCCGATCTCCGACGCCGGGAACTCGGCGCCGTCGTCGAGAATGCTGACGATGCGACCTCCCGACACGGCGACCGAGCCGCGCCGGCGGGCAGCGCCGGTGCCGTCGACGATGGTGGCGTTCTTGATCAACAGGTCGAACATGTTGTGGCCTCACAGGAGTGGGTTCTGACGAACGGTTTGCCGGTTCTGAAGCGGTCTCGGACCCGCTCTGACGGAGCGTCTGCTCAGATCTGACGGTCCGTCAGCGGTTTCTGACGGGTCGTCAGAAACCATATCGGATTCGCTTGCGCTGTCACGTGTCGACGTGTTTGGATGGCCGCCACTTGTGGATCCAGGGGGAAGACGAATGAAGTCTCGTGTAGTTGCATGTCTCATGGTCGCGGGCCTGCTCGCCTCGGCCTGCGGCGCGAAGGGCGCCGACGAGGCCGCCGACAACGACAAGGCCACCCAGACGACCGCTGCCGGTTCGACCGAGACCACCGCCGCCGGCGACTCGGCCTCCAAGTTCGGTTCGATCGCCTCACCCTGCGGCAAGGCCGACTCCGTCGCCACCGTCAAGGCCGACGAGGCCGGCACGGGCACCGACAAGCTCTACATCGGGGTCGGCAACGACCGCGACTCGATCCGTCCGGGTCTCCTGAAGGAGCTGTGGGATGGTGCCAACGCCTTCGTCAAGTGGTGCAACGAGCAGGGCGGCATCAACGGCCTGCAGCTCGAGGCCGTCGACCTCGACGGCAAGGTGCTCGAGGTCGAGGCCGCCATGGCCAAGGCCTGCACCGACGTCTTCGCGATCGTCGGCGGTGGTTGGGCGCAGGACAACTTCATCTTCAGCGGCAAGGACGGCGCCGACTTCCACAAGTGCAAGATGATCTCGTTCCCGGGCTTCGCGGTCTCGACCGACTTCGCCGAGGGGTCCGATCAGGTTCAGCCGTTGCCGAACCCGGCCTACGACAAGCCGGCGAGCGCCATGGTCGCCCTCGCCAAGCTGTACCCCGACGAGGTCAAGAAGTTCGGCGTCGTCTACGGCACGCTCCCGTCGATCATCCAGAACAAGGACCAGATCATCGGCGTCGCGAAGCAGACCAAGGGCTTCGACCAGTTCGACGAGATCGGCTACGACATCATCAACCAGGACTGGGCCGTCATCGCGCAGCAGGTGCTCGACAAGGGCCTCAAGGCCGTCAGCTTCGTGGGTGAGCCGCCGAACATGTCGAAGTTCGCCCAGGCGCTGCGCGACCAGGGATTCGACGGCGTGATCAACGCCGACGCCAACCAGTACGACTCCCGCCTCATCGGCGCCTCGGGCCCCGCAGCGGTCGAGGGTGCCATCGTGCGCATCGCCTCGCACACCTACGAGGAGGCCGACAAGTGGCCGGCCATGGGCCAGCTCGTCAAGATCCTCGACTCGTGGGACCCGGCGTGGGAGCGCGCCGGACTGGCGACGCAGGCCTTCTCGGCCTCGCTGCTCTTCGCCACCGCCGCCAAGTCGTGCGCCGATGCCGGTGAGATCTCCCGGGCCTGCGTGCTCGAGGCGGGCAAGGACATCCACGAGTGGGACGGTGGTGGCTTGCACGCCGTGGCCGACCCCGGTGCCAACACGCCGGCCGATTGCGCCATGTTGGTCCAGATCAAGGACGGCAAGTTCGAGCGCCTCTTTCCCGAGCTCGGCTCCGACGACGACAACGGCGAGGGCTTCTTCTGTTCGCCGACGGTCAAGCTGACCGGCGACTTCGGGCAGGGCAACACCGACTCGTCGATCCTCGGCAGCTGAACCCCCTGCTGACGTAGCATCCCCTGCGGTGCAATCCTTCCTGAACTTCACCGTCGTCGGCATCGCCACGGCCGCGGTGTACGCCATTGCCGCCAGCGGCCTGGTGGTGACGTACACGACCTCGGGGATCTTCAACTTCGCCCATGGGGCGGTCGGGATGATCTCGGCCTTCCTGTACTGGCAGGTCAACGCCCCCGCCGTGTCCGGTGGGTGGGGTTGGCCGGTCTGGCTCTCGGTGATCTTCGTGGTGTTCATCGCGGCGCCGCTGATGGGCGCCCTCATCGAACGCGTCATCATGCGCGGGCTCGAGGGCGCGACCGAAGTGGTGAAGATCGTCGTCACGGTCAGCCTCCTGCTCGCCCTCGTCGGGCTGTCGCAGTGGATCTGGCCGGGCAACGTGACCCGCTCGTACCCACGCTTCTTCCCGGCGTTCGACGACAAGGTCACGATCGGCAAGGTCAACGTGCCGTACGACCGGGTGCTCATCATGGCGGCCGCGATCGTGGTCGCCGTGGTGCTGCGCCTGCTGCTCTACCGGTCCCGCGGGGCATCGCGATGCGTGCCGTGGTGGACGACCGCAACCTTGTGCGTCTCAATGGTGGGCGGCCGAACCGGGTGTCGATGCTGTCGTGGGCCATCGGCTCGTCGCTGGCCGCTCTGGCGGGCATCCTGATCGCGCCGACGACGAACTTCGACGCAGTCACCCTGACCCTCCTCGTCATCAACTGCTACGCCGCCGCCGTCGTCGGCAAGCTGCGCAGCCTCCCGCTCACCTTCCTCGGTGCGTTGATCCTCGGTCTCGGCGAGTCGTACTGCGCCCTCTACCTCGACAGCACGAGGACGATCGCCGGCTACCAGCTCGTCGGCGTCCGGTTCGCTCCCGGCGATCATGTTGTTCGTGGTGATGATCGCCCAGCCGCAGGCCCGCCTGCGGGCGGGCGGCGTCCAGCGGGTCCGCGAGGCCTGGCGTGTCCCCACGATGAACACTGCGCTCCTCGGTGCCGCGGCGTTGGTGGTCTCGGTCTACGGCATCACCGAGCTGATCGAGAGCGATCCGCAACGGGGGCCCGTCGTCAACGCGATGTACTTCGCCATCATCGCGTTGTCGCTCGTTCCGCTCACCGGCTTCGCCGGCCAGATCTCGTTGGCACAGATGAGTTTCGTGGGCATCGGAGCGGTCGTGATGTCGCAGGTGGGCAAGGACGGGGCAACGCCGGCGGGTGTGATCGTGGCCCTCGTGGTCTGTGCCATCGTCGGCGCGTTGGTGGCGTTGCCGGCGCTGCGCCTGACCGGCATCTACCTCGCGCTGGGCACGGCCGCCTTCTCGGTCCTCATGTCGAAAGTCGTGTTCTCCCAGACGAAGCTGGTCGCCGGCGGCACCGTCAAGGTGCCCGGTCTCGACCTCGGGGTGTTCGAACCGACGACCAACCAGCAGCAGGCCCTCCTGCTCGCCGTGGTGTTCGCGCTGCTCGGCACCTTCGTCATCTGGTTGCGGCGCGGCTCGTACGGCCGCCGGCTCATCGCGATGAAGGACAGCCCGGTGGCGTGCGCGACGCTCGGTCTCGACCTGACCCGAACCAAGATCGGGGTGTTCGCGTTGTCGGCGTCGATCGCCGGCCTTGCGGGTGCGCTCGCGAACCGGTCCATGCCGACGAGCGACTACGAGCTCCTCAGCTCGATGTCGGTCACGATGCTCGCCGTCGTCGGCGGCATCGGAGCGATCGGCGGTGCTGTCATCGGCGGCTTCCTGATCGGCGCGTTCCAGACGTTGATCCCGAACCTGATGGCGGCGAACACCGTGGGCGTCTTCCGGTTCGTCCAGATCTCGGTGCCCGACCTGATGAAGTTCACGCCCGGGTTCATGGGCATCAGCCTGGGGCGCAACCCGAGTGGCGCGATCGGCGACATCGGCGACGCGTACCGCTCCGTCGGTGAATCGAAGGAGTCGCTCGGTCTGGCGATCTTCGGTCCCGTGGCGCTGTGGTTCCTGGCCCGGAGCGACACCATCTCCAACTGGACGTTCATCGCGACGATGACGGTGATGCTGCTGGCGATCCTCCCGCTCTTGCCGGTGTTGATCCGCCCGATCGAGGGAGGCCGGGCGCTCCCCGCCGGCGCCGTCCTCGTCGTCGGCCTCGTGGCGGTCGGCTCGTTCGACTGGGGCACCGCGATCGGGTCCAACGGTATGCGGCTGGTCCTGATGGTGGTTGCAGCGATCGCGATCGCCGGCATCGCCACTGCGGTGCACGGCGGAGTGCCGGGCACTGCCGACGCCGACCCGTCACCGGACCTGCTCGGCGTCGATCGCCCGCTCACCAAGTCCGACGTGTTCGACGCGGATCGTGCGCTCAACCTCTCCGGGGCCGACCTGGCCCGGCCGGCGACCCTGCTCGCCGACACGAAGGCGGGGGCTCATGGCGCTGCTTGAGACCCGCGGCCTCACGATTCGGTTCGGCGGCAACCTCGCCGTGTCCGACGTCGACCTCGCTGCCGAGGCGGGTGCCGTCACCGGGCTCATCGGCCCGAACGGGGCCGGCAAGACGACGACGTTCAACATGATCTGCGGTGTGCTGTCGCCGACCTCGGGGAGTGTGATCCTCGACGGGAAGGACGTGTCGAAGATCGGTACCCACAAGCGCGCCCGACGCGGCATCGGCCGCACGTTCCAGCGCCTCGAGGTCTTCAGCTCGATGAGCGTGCGCGACAACATCCTCGTCGGCTGCGAGATTCGCCAGGGGTGGGCGCGTTCGACGCCCGCCGGTCGCCAGCTGTTGGCCCCCGAGGGTGCCGACCTGTCCGCTGCCGACGAGGTCGAGCTCCTGATGGATCGCCTCGGCCTGACGGAGTCGGCCGACGTCCGTGCCGGCCAGCTGTCCACCGGCCGTGCCCGACTGGTCGAGCTGGCGCGGGCCTTGGCCATCCGGCCCCGTGTCCTCCTGCTCGACGAGCCGGCGTCGGGGCTCGACGAGACCGAGACCGAGGAGTTCGGCGAGCTGTTGCAGCAGCTCGCCGCCGCCGGGCTCTCCATCCTCATGGTCGAGCACGACGTCCCGCTGGTCATGAAGGTGTGCTCGCAGATCTTCGTGCTCGACTTCGGGCGGATCATCGCCTCGGGCAGCGCTTCGGAGATCCAGCGCAACGAGTCCGTCCTCAACGCGTATCTGGGAAGTGCCAGTTGAGCGCCGCCGTCGAACCCCCGACGTATCTGTTGGAGCTGCAGGGCATCCGCGCGTCCTACGACGCCATCGAAGTCCTGCACGGCATCGACCTGCAGGTGCCTGCCGGCACCGTGGTTGCGCTGCTCGGCCCCAACGGTGCGGGCAAGACCACCACCCTCAACGTGGCGTGCGGGCTCATCGCGCCCCGCGCCGGCAAGGTGATCATCGCCGGCCGCGACGTCACCGGCGTGGCGCCGGAGGAGCTCGCCCGGCGTGGTGTCATCACCATTCCGGAGGGCCGTGGCATCTTCCCCAACCTGACGGTGCGCGAGAACCTCCAGATGGCCACCTACTCCGGTCGTCCGCTGGCCGAGGTCGAGGAGATGACCTACCGCCAGTTCCCGCGCCTGGGGGAGCGGCGGAGCCAGCTGGTCGGCACGATGTCGGGCGGTGAGCAGCAGATGCTGGCCATGGCGCGGGGCCTCGCGTCGAACCCGGCGATCCTGCTGCTCGACGAGCTCTCCATGGGGCTCGCGCCCCTGGTGGTGGAGGAGCTCTACGGCATCGTCGCCGACATCGCCGCCAGCGGCGTGTCGATCCTGGTGGTCGAGCAGTTCGCACGAACGGTCCTCGGTATCGCCGATCTGGCCGCGATCATGGTGCACGGTGTCATTCGCACCGTCGGCACCCCGTCGGAAATCGAAGAAGAGTTGTCCGCCGCGTATCTCGGTGGATAGTCGTCGAGCAACCTTGAAGGAAACGAGAACACCATGAGTGAGGGTCTGAACGACAACCCCGATCGAATCGCCGGGTTCCAGTCGGAGATCGAGTCGATGAAGGTGAAGGCCGCAGGCGGCAAGAACGAGAGCAAGCTGCTCGCGCTCGGCATCCTGCTGCTCGTCGGCGGCGTCGCCCTCGCGGTGTACGGCGGCATCATGGTGCAGAACGGTGTCGGTGGCGTCCCGAACGAGTACGACCAGCGCGCGTTCATGGCCACGGGCAGCTTCATCGGCCTGGCCCTGATCATCGCCGGCGCGGCGCTCTTCATCCGGTACTCGATCGCCCGGTACCTCCGCTTCTGGCTCATCCGGCTGGTGCACGAGAGCCACGCCAACACCGACCGCATCGTCGAGGCGATCGAGCGCGCCAGCGGCCAGCGCTGAGCGCTCACACTGCCGGAGGCCACGTCCGCTCCGGCCCGTTCCCAACTCCGTCGGAAACGGTTTCGGGAGCTGCTTCTGCTTCGGTACCTCCGGCGGTGCATACCTGATCGGATTTGCCTTGTCATGGCAGCCTCACTACATTGAGAACAGATTCACAAGCGCTTCTGATTCCGTCCGGAGGCGCCTGACCGGGGCAACGTTCATGGCTGCAGCCGACAAGCGCGAGATCACCGAGCAACTGAACAGCTCGCATGGCTCGTACGAGCTGGTCGTGTCGCCCGTGGTGCTCGGCCTCCTGGGTGTGTGGATCGACTCCAAGCTCGACAGCGGTCCGTGGTTCGCCGTCGGCCTCGCCGTGTTCGGCGTCGTCGGTGCCGTTGTGAAGGTGTACCTCGACTACCGCCTGCGGATGGCCGCCGTCGACGCTGCGTCGCGCTCGGCCCGTGACGAGCGTGAGGCCGAACGTGCGGTCGCTCGTGCCGCCGAGGCCGCCGTCCGCGCCGAGCGCGAGGCTGCCCTTGCCGCCGAGCTCGCCGCCGCCGAGGCACAGTCGGTCCTGACCGCTCGTTCGGAACACGCTCGGGAGCGCGTCTCGTGACGGCTCCCAACCCGCTCACCACTTCGCTCGAGGGTCCGGCGCCCGCCATGGAGGTCGCGGTCGACATGGCCAAGCGCGCCGTGTGGCTCCTGCCGCTCACCGTCGTCGTCGGCGGCTTCTGGGGTGTCAACGGCATCGCGTCGGCGGCCTACGCGCTGGCGATCGTCGTCGTGAACTTCCTCCTGTCGGCCTGGCTCCTCGCCACGACCGGCCGTATCTCGTTCGCCTTGATGGCCGGAGCCGCCCTGTTCGGCTACCTCCTGCGCCTCGGCCTGATCTTTGCTGCGGTCATGTTGGTCCGCAACGCTTCCTGGGTGGAGATGCTGCCGCTGGGCATCATGCTCATCGTCACCCATCTGGGGCTCCTGTTCTGGGAGCTCCGCTACGTCTCGGGTTCGATGGCCTTCCCCGGTCTCAAGCCCAAGCCGGTCCAAGCAATGTCCGACGATTCCCACGCCGCTGAAGCGGCCTGAGAACCCGACCGAACCTGACACGTTCGAAACAACGAGGAGTGACGCGTGCTCGCTGAGGTGAAGTTTCCCGGCATCGAAGAGATGGTCGAGTGGCCGGCCATGTTCTTCAAGGACACGAATTTCGCGTTCAACAAGGTGGCGCTGCTGTCGCTGTTCGCGATGGCGATCCCGGTCGTGTGGTTCCTCGTCGCCGGCTCCAAGGCGAAGAAGTCGCTCGTGCCCGCGGGCCCCCAGAACCTGGCCGAGACGTCGATCGAGTTCATCGAGAAGCAGGTCATCGGTCAGGCGATCGGCGCCGACGGCATGCGCTACCTGCCGCTCCTGCTGTCGATGTTCCTCTTCATCCTCTTCGGCAACCTCTTCGGCATCATCCCGACGTCGCATTTCGGTGCCAACGCCCGCATGGCCAACCCGGTGCTGCTCGCCCTCCTCACGTGGCTCGTCTTCATCGGCGTCGGCGTCAAGCACAACGGCCTCAAGTACTTCAAGGAAGCGCTGTTCCCTCCGGGCGTGCCGCCGGCCCTCTACATCCTGGTGACGCCCATCGAGCTCATCTCGACCTTCCTCGTGCGACCCTTCTCCCTCGCCGTCCGTCTCTTCGCCAACTCACTGGCGGGCCACATCCTCCTCATCACGTTCTCGGTGCTGACCGCCACGCTGTGGTCGAAGAGCCTGCTCGTCGCCGCAGCCCCGTTCTCGTTCGGAATGCTCATCGCCTTCACCGGCTTCGAGCTCCTGGTGGCCTTCCTGCAGGCGTACATCTTCGCCCTGCTCACCGCCGTCTACATCGGTGGGGCACTTCACCCCGCTCACTGATCCGGTCCGCACCGTCCGGTGCGGCCTCAACTGAGGCGACGCCTCAGCGATACACAGCCTGACCAAACATCTGGTGGCGCACCCACCGGAACTCACAGGAGAAACCAACAACCATGTCCACGCTCACCCACATCGCCCACACGGTCGCCCAGCAGGCCGAAGGCCTCTCCGCCGATGAGCAGAAGGCCATCGCCGGCGCTTCCGGCGCCGGTATGGCGTACGGCCTCGGCGCCATCGGCCCCGGCATCGGCATCGGCTACCTCGTCGGCCAGGCCGTGCAGGCCATGGCCCGCCAGCCCGAGTCGGCCGGCCAGGTCCAGACCACCATGTTCCTCGGCATCGCCTTCACCGAGGCCCTTGCCCTCATCGGCTTCGTGGTGTTCATCCTTCTCAAGTTCGTCTGATCCAGACAACCCTGTTGTTGGTTGGCAGCGGGGGGCTTCGGCCCCCCGACGCCGGTGAACCGACGACAACACACGACCGAACCGTAGAACTCAACCAGGAGTAACCCATGCTTGCAGCCGTGCTGAGCATCCTCGCCGAAGGCGGTGAAGAAGCCAAGGAAGTCGTCAACCCCGTCATCCCGGACATCCCGGAGCTGATCTGGGGCGGCATCGCGTTCTTCCTGCTGCTCATCCTCATGAACTGGGTGCTCTTGCCCCCGATCAAGCAGGCCATGCGCAAGCGCGACGAGCAGCTGCGGGGTGACGAAGAGGCCGCCGAGCGCGCCGTCGTCGACTCCGAGCAGGTTCGTCGTGACTACGACGCCACCCTTGCCGAGGCCCGCGCCGAAGCCGCCCGCATCATCGACGAGGCCCGCCAGGGTGCCGACGCCCAGCGCGCCGACATCATTCGTGCCGCCGACGACGAGGTCGCCTCGCTCCGCCAGGCCGCCCTTGCCGAGCTCGAGGCCGAGCGCACCGCCGCACTCGGCTCGATGCGCACCGACGTCGCCGCCATCGCGGTCGCCGCCGCCAGCAAGGTCGTCCAGCAGGACCTCGACGTGAGCGCCAACCAGTCCGTCGTCGACGCATTCGTCAGCTCTGCTGACAGCAAGGCCTAGGAGGCACCGATGCTCGCACTACTCGCAGCCGAAGAGGGCAACGGCTACTGGCTCCCTCACGACATCAACGAGGTCATCTGGGGCACGCTCGCCTTCGCGATCGTCTTCGGGCTCCTGATCTGGAAGGCCGGCCCCGCCATCAAGACGGCGCTCGCCGCCCGCCCGGCACGTATCAAGGAAGAGCTCGACACCGCAGCCGCTGCCCGCAGCACCGCCGAGAAGAGCTTCGCCGACGTGAAGGCCGCCCTCGCCGACTCCGACAAGGAAGCGGCCCGCATCCTCGAGGAAGCTCGCGAGACCGCCTCCAAGGTCGGCGCCGACATCGTGGCCCGCGCCCACACCGACGCCGCTGCCATCAAGGAGCGCGGCCAGGTCGAGATCCAGAGCGCCCGCCGCCAGGCCCAGGCCGATCTCACCGCCGAGGTCTCCCGTCTCGCTCTCGGCGCCGCCGAGAAGGTCATCGAGTCCAACCTCAGCGAGGCCACGCAGCAGGCCCTCGTCGAGAGCTACATCAGCCAGGTGGGCGCCGCCAACTGAGCGGCTGCACCGGACACAGGAACATCACCATGACCGACACCCACATCAACTCCTACGCCGAGGCGATCTCCGCGATCGCCGCCGCCGAGGGCAACACGGCCGCCGTCGAGAACGAGCTGTTCTCGTTCGTCCGGGCGTTGCAGAGCTCCGACGAGCTGCGTGCGACCCTGTCCGATCCGAAGCTCCCGCTGGCCCGCCGCCTGCAGGTCGTCGAGGACCTCCTCGACGGCAAGGCGAGCGGCACGACCGCCTCCATCGTGTCCCTCCTCGTGAGCAACGGGCGAGTCGGTGAGCTCGAGGTCATCGTCGACGCTGCCCTGGCCCGCTCCGCCGAGTCGCGTGGCGAAGCCGTGGCGGAGGTGCGCTCCGCTGTTGCGCTCACCGAGGACCAGCTCACCCGTCTGGCAGCGGCCCTCAAGGCCAAGACCCACCGCGACGTTGCCGTGCGCAACATCGTCGATCCCTCCGTCGTCGGCGGCATCGTCACCCAGATCGGTGACACGCTCTTCGACGGTTCCGTTCGTACCCGCCTCACCCAGCTGCGCGACGCGTTCTGAAGTCCTGCGTTCTGAAGTACTGCGTTCTTAAGGAGAACCAAGCACCATGGCCGAGTTGACCATCAACATCGCCGACATCACGGCAGCCATCCAGAAGAACCTCGACGGGTTCAACCCCGACGTCAGCGTCGGCCAGGTCGGCCGTGTGGTCGAGGTGGGCGACGGCATCGCCCGCGTGTCGGGCCTTCCCGACGCGACCGTCAACGAGATCCTCGAGTTCGAGTCGGGCACCCTGGGCCTCGCGCTGAACCTCGATGAGGACTCGATCGGTGCCGTGGTCCTCGGTGAGGTCGACGACATCGAAGAGGGCCAGACGGTGAAGGCCACCGGCCAGATCCTCTCGGTGCCCGTCGGCGACGGCCTCCTCGGCCGTGTTGTCAACACGATGGGTGAGCCCATCGACGGCAAGGGTCCCCTGAGCAACGTCCAGGACCGCCGAGTCGAGGTCCAGGCGCCCGGCATCATCGGTCGCCAGCCCGTGGGCGAGCCCATGCAGACCGGCATCAAGTCGATCGACTCGCTCATCCCGGTCGGCCGTGGTCAGCGTGAGCTGATCATCGGCGACCGCAAGACCGGCAAGACCACGGTCGCCATCGACGCCATCATGAACCAGAAGGGTCTGGGCGTGAAGTGCATCTACGTGGCGATCGGGCAGAAGGCCTCGACCGTCGCGCAGACCGTGGCCCGCCTCGAGGCCGCCGGCGCCATGGAGTACACCGTCGTCGTCGTGGCTCCGGCCTCCGACCCGGCGCCGTTCAAGTACCTCGCTCCGTACACCGGCTGCGCCATGGGCCAGCACTGGATGGAACAGGGCGACCACGGCCTCATCGTGTACGACGACCTGTCGAAGCAGGCCGAGGCCTACCGCCAGGTGTCGCTCCTCCTCCGTCGTCCGCCGGGGCGCGAGGCCTACCCGGGCGACGTGTTCTACCTGCACTCCCGTCTCCTCGAGCGTGCGGCCAAGCTGTCCGACGCCCTCGGCGCCGGCTCGCTCACGGCGCTGCCGATCATCGAGACCAAGGCCGGCGACGTCTCGGCCTACATCCCGACGAACGTGATCTCGATCACCGACGGCCAGATCTTCCTCCAGGACGACCTGTTCAAGTCCGGTATCCGTCCGGCCGTGGACGTCGGCATCTCGGTGTCCCGTGTGGGTTCGGCCGCTCAGATCAAGGCCATGAAGACGGCCGTGGGCACGCTCAAGAGCGACCTGCAGCAGTTCCGTGAGCTCGAGGCGTTCGCCGCCTTCGGTTCCGACCTCGACGCCGTGTCGAAGGCCCAGCTCGACCGTGGCTACCGCCTCACCGAGCTCCTCAAGCAGGGTGTGGGCCAGCCCGTGCCCGTGCAGGAGCAGGTCGTGGTGCTGTTCGCCGGTACCCGAGGCTTCCTCGACGGCATCGAGATCTCCGACGTGCAGCGCTTCGAGGCCGAGCTCCTCGAGTACTTCCGCGGTCGCCACGGCGACCTGCTGGCCTCCATCAAGGAGACCGGCAAGGTCGACGAGGACACCCTCGAGAGCGCCGTCAAGGCGTTCGGCGCCCAGTTCGTCCCGACCGGCGGCGCCGCAGGCATCGCTGGCGAGACCGACGTCTCGGAGTTCGCTCCCGCCAAGTTCGGCCAGGCAGTCGCTGCCAACCACCTCCCCGAGGACGAGACCAAGCTCGTCGAGGACGAGGCGTAAGCACATGCCCGGCGCACAGGAGCGAGTACTTCGCCGCCGCATCGGCAGCATCCAGAACACGAAGAAGATCACTCGTGCCATGGAGCTCATCGCTGCGACCCGCGTGGTCAAGGCGCAGATGGCGGCGAACGACGCTCGGCCCTACAGCGAGCAGATCACCACGGTGATCGCCAACCTCGCGGCCGGCGGCACGGCAGTCAGCCACCCGCTGCTGCGCGACGCCGGCGACGTCCGCAAGGTCGGCATCGTGGTCCTCACGTCCGACCGCGGTCTGGCCGGCGCGTACAACTCCACGGTCATCCGCTCGGCCGAGCGTGTGATCGTCGCGGCGAAGGCCGAGGGCAAGGACTACTCGCTGATCACGATCGGCAAGAAGGCCGAGGGCTACTTCAAGTTCCGCAACTACACGATCGACGCCGCGTTCACCGGCATCAGCGACAAGCCGACCTACGAGGACGCCCGCGAGGTGGCCGCCAAGGTCACGGAGCTGTTCAACGACGACGTCGACGTGATCGAGCTGGCGTACACCCGGTTCGTGTCGATGGGTACCCAGGAGGCGGTCGTGCGCCGGTTCCTTCCCCTCGAGACGGCGGCACCCGCCGCCGACGCTCCGGCGTCGACCGGGCCCTCCGCCGAGTTCGAGTTCGAGCCCTCCCCGGCCTCGGTGCTCGAGTCGCTCCTGCCCCGCTATGTCGAGAGCCGCCTGTTCGCAGCGCTCCTCGACGCCGCGGCGTCCGAGCACGCCAACCGGCAGCGGGCCATGAAGGCCGCGACCGACAACGCCCAGGAGCTCATCATCAAGCTCCAGCGCAAGATGAACCAGGCCCGCCAGGACGCCATCACCACCGAGATCATGGAGATCATCAGCGGTGCCGAGGCCCTGTCCGCCGACAAGGGTGGCCCCGAGGACCTGCTCCTCGACCACCTCAGCACCGATCCGTTCCCCCCGCTCGCGCTGCCCGGCGGTCACACGCCTCACCAGCACTCCCACCTGTAAGCCACCGGCAAAAGACAGGACACGCCATGACGGCCACTGAAACCACACTCAAAGAAGGTCGCATCGTCGCCATCGCCGGACCGGTGGTCGACGTGGAGTTCCCGCCCGACGGGCTCCCGCAGATCAACCACGCCCTCGAGTTCACGATCACCGTGGACGGCGTGTCGACCAAGGTGACCGCCGAGGTCGCCCAGCAGATCGGTGACAACCGGGTGCGGGCCATCTCGATGAAGCCCACCGACGGTCTGGCTCGCGGCACCGTGGTGCACAACACCGGTCGTGGCATCAACGTGCCCGTCGGCGACGTGACCCTCGGCCACGTGTTCAACGTGATCGGTGAGCCGCTCGACGTCGCCGCCGACACGCTCGACCTGTCCAACCGGTGGGACATCCACCGTCAGGCACCGTCGTTCGACTCCCTCGAGCCGAAGGCGCAGATGTTCGAGACCGGCGTGAAGGTGCTCGACCTCCTCACCCCGTACCTGCAGGGCGGCAAGATCGGCCTGTTCGGCGGCGCCGGCGTGGGCAAGACCGTGCTCATCACCGAGATGATCAACCGTGTGGCCTCGAACCACGGTGGTGTGTCGGTGTTCGCCGGTGTGGGCGAGCGGACCCGTGAGGGCACCGACCTCTTCATCGAGATGGGCGAGACGCTCATGGGCGGCTCCGACCAGTCGGTGCTCACCAAGGCGGCCCTCACCTTCGGCCAGATGGACGAGCCGCCGGGCGTGCGCCTCCGTGTCGCCCTCTCGGCCCTCACGATGGCCGAGTACTTCCGTGACGAGCAGGGCCAGGACGTGCTGCTCTTCATCGACAACATCTTCCGGTTCACCCAGGCCGGCTCGGAGGTGTCGACCCTCCTCGGTCGTATGCCGTCGGCCGTGGGCTACCAGCCCACCCTCGCCGATGAGATGGGTGCCCTCCAGGAGCGCATCACCTCGACCGGCGGTCGGTCCATCACCTCGCTGCAGGCCGTGTACGTGCCCGCCGACGACTACACCGACCCGGCGCCGTTCACGTCGTTCACCCACTTCGACGGCACGACCGAGCTGAGCCGTGACATCGCGGCCCTGGGCATCTACCCCGCAGTGGATCCGCTGGCGTCGACGTCGACCATCCTCGCCCCCGAGGTCGTCGGCGAGCGTCACTACCGCATCGCCCGTGCGACCCAGGAAGTGCTGCAGCGCTACAAGGAGCTCCAGGACATCATCGCCATCCTCGGTCTCGACGAGCTGTCCGACGAGGACCGCATCACCGTCGACCGGGCCCGGAAGGTGCAGAAGTTCCTTGCGCAGCCCATGTTCGTGGCCGAGGTCTTCACCGGCCTCCCCGGCATCTTCACCCCCGTCGACGAGACCATCGAGAGCTTCGACATGCTGCTCCGTGGTGACATGGACCACCTTCCCGAGCAGGCGTTCTACAACGTCGGCGGCGCCGACGACGTGTTCCGCAAGGCGAAGGAACTGGAGAAGAACGCCTGATGCCCCTCCAGGTCGAGCTCGTCTCGCCGGAGCGCATTGCCTACTCCGGTGAAGCCAAGATGGTCATCGCCCGCGTGGTGACCGGCGACATCGCGTTCCTGCCGGGCCACGTGCCGTTCATCGGCATCCTGCAGACGCACCCGGTGCGGGTCCTCTTCGAGGACGGTACCGAGCTGTCGATTGCCGTGCACCAGGGCTTCGTCGAGGTGTCCGACGACAAGGTCACGATCCTGTCCGACGTGTGTGAGCTGCCCGACCAGATCGATGTCGGGCGGGCGCAGGCCGCCAAGGCCCGGGCCGAGGACGCACTCAAGGCCGACGTCAACGACGAGACGGCGAAGGCCGAGTTGAAGCGGGCCGAGACCCGCCTCGACGTCGCCGGCGCCGGCAGCACCGCCAAGGCGGGCGCTCACTAACTCCGATCCACCACGAACTCCCGACGTAGAACCCGCGCACTGCGGGTTCCACGTCGGGAGTTCGTCGCGTTTCGGGTCAGGCGAGGTACCCGGGACCGATGTACGGGCTACTTGCCGGAGGTAGCGGAGTGATCAGTAGGGAGCGCAGCGACCGTACCTAACGAAGCTGGCCTCCGGCCGGAATCAGATGAACTTGTCGGGGGCGTGGTGCGCTTCGACCACGCGGACCGTGCCCGACTTCGAACGCATCACGAGGGACTGCGTGGTGGCGCCCAGCTTGGAGTAGTGCACACCCTTCATGAGCTCGCCGTCGGTGATGCCGGTGGCGCTGAAGAAGCAGTTGTCGCCGGCGACGAGCACGTCGGTGGTGAGCACCTGGTCGAGGTCGTATCCCGCTTCGAGCGCAGCGTTGCGCTCCTCGTCGTTGCGGGGCCAGAGCTTGCCCTGGATCTCGCCACCCATGCACTTGAGGGCCGCGGCGGCGATGACACCCTCGGGCGTGCCGCCGATGCCGAACATGATGTCGGCACCCGAGTCGGGCCAGGCCGTCGAGATGGCGCCGGCGACGTCGCCGTCGGGGATGAGGCGGATGCGGGCGCCGGCGGCGCGGACCTCGGCAATCAGCTGACTGTGACGCTCGCGGTCCAAGATGACGGCGGTGAGGTCACGCACCTTGCTGCCCTTGGCAGCGGCGACAGCAGCGAGGTTGTCGGCGACCGACTTGTTGATGTCGATGACACCCTTGCAGTCGGGGCCGACGGCGATCTTGTCCATGTAGACGCAGGGGCCCGGGTCGTACATCGTGCCCCGCTCGCTGACGGCGATGACGGCGACAGCGTTGCCCCGGCCGAGCGCCGTGAGCGTGGTGCCGTCGATCGGGTCGACGGCGATGTCGCACTCGAAGCCGGTGAGGTCGCCGACGACCTCACCGTTGAACAGCATCGGGGCTTCGTCCTTCTCGCCCTCGCCGATGATGACGGTGCCCTTCATGGCCACCGAGGTGAGCATGTGGCGCATGGCGTCGACGGCCGCGCCGTCGGCCTTGAGCTTGTCGCCACCGCCCACCCACCGGGCGGCGGCGAGCGCTGCGGCCTCGGTCACGCGGACCAGTTCCATGGCGAGGTTGCGATCGGGCGTCGGCATGTCGGTCATGGGGGAAACGTTACCGAGAAGGGTTGGCGTTCTCCGAATCGTGGCCCCGCTCGGCGAGGTGCCATCTGCAAGGATGGCCGGCGTGAAGGATCTCCAGCCCAGCGACGAGCCCGAATCCGACGACCACCTCGACGAGACCGAGGCCGAGGACACGCCCGAGGTCGATGCCGACGATGACGACGAGCATGACCTCGGTGATGACGACGACGACATCGTGGACGCCGAGATGGTCGAGGTCGACGCGACCGAGTTCGACGATCACGTCGACTACGAGATCGCGGAGTGGTCCGGGCAATCCCGTGCGCTGCTCGACTCCATGCTCGAGACCGAGGGCATCGATCACATCTGGCAGGGCACCACGCTGTCGGTCCGTGTCGCCGACGAGGCGGTGACCGACTCGCTGATCGAGATCGTGACGCAGACCGCGAGCCAGGGGCTCGACCCCGATCGAGCTCGCGTGGTCTACGAGGTGGGCACCTGGTCGGCTGCGATGCAGACGTCGCTCGCGGAGGCGCTCGGCATCGCCGAGGTTGCGTTCGAATGGGACGAGAACGGCGACCTCGTGATCTACGAGGACGACGAGGAGGAGGTCGAGGGAATCCTCGACGCCATGCCTGACCCCGACGATCCCGACGCGGTGGACACCGACGGCGTCGACGTCCAGGACGTGTTGTCGAAGCTGTGGGGCGCCGTCGGCACGCTGGCGAAACGCCCGACCGACTCCGATGCGGTGCTGGCGGCCATCGACAGCGCCAATCGCATCGAGCACATCGGGCTTCCGTTCGGGTTCGAGTCGGCCATCTGGCGTGACATCGTCGGCAAGACCCTTGCCCTTCGCGCCGCGCTCGACAGCGACAACGAGGACGATCAGCTGTCCGACGACGAACTGCAGGACGGCTGCGCGGATCTGCACCGCCAGCTCCGCGCGTACATCTGAACCGACACCTCGGCCGGTTGTGTTCCGCCGAGGTGGAAATCCGGGAAGAAGTACCTAGCCTTACCTCGACACATCTGCCACCGTCTCATCCAGGTTGGCCTGTGTTGAAAGGCGTTCATCCATGGTGTCATCGGCTGCCCGATCCCACGCGACACGGCGTGGGCGTCACCGCGCCCTCGGTGCGGGCGTCGCGCTCGGCGTCGTCACGTTGATCGGCGGATCCACGCTCGTCAGTGCAGCGCCGACGGCCACGGTGCCTGGCGCCATCACGTCCGTCGATATCGCCGCCACCACGTCGGGACCCTTCGAGAAGGTCCGGATCGACCTTCGGTTCGCCGTGCCCGACCAGGCCGTCGCCGGCGACGAGTTCCACCTGGCGTTGCCACCCCAGCTCATGGCCGCCGGTCCGGGGTTCGAGGTCAAGGACGCTGCCGGTCAACCGATCGCCGTCGCCAGCACGGTCGGCAACGTCGTCACGTTCACGACGACCGCGTACGTCGACCAACACGACGCCGTCGTCGGCTCGGCGTTCCTCGAGGCCGGCTGGGACCGGCGCAAGGTCACCGCCGGCGACACCGTCGAGCTGGTGTTCGACGCCGATGGGTCGACGTTCCGTGACTCGGTCACGCTGTCGGGCGGTCTTCCCGACCGCTCCCGTCCCGACGCATGGCTCGGCTGGGCCGACGAACGCGCCGAGGATTCCAAGGGCCCGACCAACGCGCTCCGCTGGGTCGTCGCGTCGCCCCAGACCGTGCCGGGCGGCTCGGGGACCGTCGCCGTCGTGGTCACGCCCGGTGCCGGATCCAGCCTGGCCTGCGACCGGGTCACGGTCACCGAGTCGACCAAACTCGACGCGTTCCACGAGTTCGTGGGCCAGACGTCGGTGCCGGCGGCTCGCCGCACCATCACCTGCGGGGCCGGACAGATCGCCGTGGACGTGACCGGCGTCGCGGCGTCCACCTGGGTGCTCGTGGTGGGACGCGCGACCGTCACCGACGCTGCGCTCGGCGAGTACACGAACTCGGCCACCGTCAGCGCCAACGGGGCAACCGCGACCGCTCGTGGCCTGGTGACGCACAGCCCTTCGGGCGGCAACGGCGGTGGGGCGGCCCGACCGTCGACCGCCGGGGGATCGACCAAGCGAACCCCCGCTGCCGGTGGCAGCGGGTCGGCACGGATCGATTCGACCCCCACCGAAACCGGATCGGCGTCGGCGGCCCTGTCAGTCGGAGACGGCCTCGACGCCGGTGCAGCGGACTCGTCGCAGACGGGCGCGGGAAGTGGCGTCGGTTCGGTCATCGGGTCCGGCGAGGCCGGCGACCCGGCGTCGATCGGGACGTCCAACACCGGCGTCGAGGCGGACCGGACGAACGGCTTCCAAGGGCGGGCGCTCGTGTTCCTGGCCGTCGTGGCCATCGGCGCCGGGTTCGTCTGGCGCCGGCGTCGTCGTTGACGACGTCCTCGGACGTGTCGACCGCCACACCGGCGAGGGCCTTGGGGCCGCAGCGACGGGCGCAGTAGCCTCCCCACATGACGCTGGCGATCTTCGAGGCGTATTACTCCCGCCCGATCGCCCCGACCCGCCGGGTGGCGCTCGGCAGGATGATGCTTCCGATCGACCCTGCACCAGGCTTCGGCGGTGTGCTGTTGGGCGGCATCATGGCGCGGTTCGTCCGCGAGCTCGACGCCGATCTCGACGAGGAACTCGACGCGCTCGTCGACGATCTCGAGGTCGGCCGCCACATCGGCCAGCCCCGGCTCCGCCACCGGCTGCAGGTCGACCGGGTCGGGCTGGCCCGATGTCGTCATCGACTCGAGGCCGACGGTGAGCAGTTCCGGTTCGACTTCGAATCGAACATCGGCACGCCGACCCAGCACGTGCTCTGCGCCGCCTACGCCGCCTCCCAGGTCGAGACCGAGGAGCGGGCCTCGCTGTTCACCGCGATCCGCAAGGGCCTCGACTGGGTCGGCCCGATCGACGACGCGCTCGTGCGCTACTTGTCCGACCGCCGGACCCTCGGAGCGTCCGCCGGATCCGACCCCAAGGGCTGGGCGCTCGAACGCCTGGGCATTGCCGGGTCGCTCAGTGGTGAGGCGCTCCACGCCGAAGTGTCGCGGAGCTTCCGTGAACTCCTCATCCAGGCCCACCCCGACCACGGCGGTTCGGTCGAACTCGCGGCGGACCGCATCGCCGAACTCCGCGAAGCCCGCCGGATCCTGATCCCGTGACCGCTCGGCGAGCACAGGGCGTCGCCGGGGTGATCCTCACCCACGGCGCCGGCTCCGACAAGGACCACACGATGCTCCTCGCCATCGAGGAACGGCTCGCGCCCCTCCCGGTGGTCCGCATGAACTTCCCCTACCGCGACAAGCCCGGAAAGCGACCGCCGGACCGAGCTCCCGTCCTCCTCGCGGCGTTGCATGCCGAGCTGGACGCGTTGTGCGAACGTCTCGGCGTGTCCAGCGATCGCATCGTGTTGGGCGGCCGTTCGATGGGCGGTCGGATGTGCACGATGGTCGCGGCCGAGCCGACCCCGCTCGCCGGCGTGATCCCGATCTCGTATCCGCTTCACCCGCCCGGCAAGCCCGAGAAGTTGCGGGTCGAGCACCTCCCCGACATCGTCGCTCCGTGCCTGTTCATCTCCGGTGAGAAGGATCCCTTCGGGAGCCCCGACGAGCTGCGTGCGGCCACGGCCACGATCCCCGGACCGGTGGAGCACCACTGGGTGCCCGGCGGGCACGACTTCAAGAAATCCGATGCCGAGGTCTGCGACGTGATCCACGACTGGATCGCCCGACTCGGCTGAGCTGACCCGCCAGCCTCGCCCGCCCGGCTGCGGCTCACGCCGTGCTGTCGCGGCTCACGCCGTGCTGTCGCGGCTCACGCCGTGTGTCGCGGCTCACGCCGTGATGGTGACCGGCATGCCGAGCGGAACCTGCCGACGCTCCAGATCGAGCACGTCCTCGTTGCGCAGACGGACGCAGCCGTGGCTCACGTCGGAGCCGATGAGCTCGGGTCGGTTCGTGCCGTGGATACCGATGACACCGTCGGCGAACGCCTCGGTGTCGACCAGCGTGGGGGAGAAGGCCGACAAGCCGTAGGCGAGGGGCCCGTAGGTGCCGTTGGCCTTCGGGGGCTCGACGAGTTCCTTGACGTAGAACGTGCCCGTCGGCGTCGGCGTCGCAGCCTCTCCGGCGGCGACGGGGTAGGTGGCGATGACCGCGCCCGCCTTGCTCAGCGTGAGTTGGTGGGTCGCCAGGTCGATCGTCGCCGCCATGTCGGTGTTCGTGAGCACCACGTCGGCGTCGGCCACCCACCCGGTGCTGCCGTTGGGGCGAACGGGCAGGTACACCTCGTGCCAGAGCGTCCCGGTCGCCTCGACCGCCCGCTGTGCGATCAGGAACGTCGCCGGTGCACCCGACGGCAGCGGGTTGGAGATCGCCACCGGTTTCACCGTACCGTCGCCGGCCGTGTCGAGCTGTAGCTGGGGGCCGCCGGGGGAGTCGTGAATGACGATCGAGCCGACCTCGGAGCGAACGTTGGCGATCCAACTGCGATACGCGGGATCGGGCTCGGTCGTCGAGGTCGTCGCGGCCGCGGTGGTCGACGTTCCCGGAGCTGCGGTGGTCGGGGTGACGTCGGCAACGGAATCGGCGTCGGAACCGCACGCCGTGAGCGACAGGACCGTGAGCGCCGCCACGGCGGCGACCAGGCGGTGTGCGGAGGCGGGGAGATGGGGGAGCGGCACGGGCCCAGCGTAACGGCGGCCGCCGCCGACCGACCGCCGCCGACGGCGGGCTCACTCGATCGGGCCCCGGTCGATCGGGCTCAGTCGTCGGGGTTGAGGGCCTCGAGCTCGATGCCGGCGGTTTCGGGGAGCCGCCACACCAGCCCGGCGACGATCAGCGGGCCGAGTGCGAGCGCGGCGACCGTCGGGCCGTAGGTGCCGTCGGTGACCACCTGACCGACGACGTAGAGCCCGGTCATGCTGCCGATGACCGCGGCGCCGTTGAGGAGCCCGTTCGCGGCCCCTCGTCGCAACGTCGGGAAGAGCTCGGGGAGGAGGGCGCCCAGGGACGGCACGACCGCCGCGCCGACCATCGACCCGACCAGCGAGGCGACCCACATCGGTGGACCGCCGATGCAGAACATTGCGGTGTTGCCGATCGCCAAGCCGAGGAGACCGATCGTCGCGGCACGCCGGCGACTCGACCGGTCGGCCAGCTTGGCCCCGGCGAAGATCCCGATGAATCCCCACGTGTTCGTCGCCAGGATGAAGACGGCCACCGCTGTCGAGCTGAGCCCCCGCGTATTGCGCAGGTAGTCGGTCTGCAGCTGCTGGGTCGGGGCCGTGAAGATGTTGAGGAAGAACATCCCGGCCGCGAGCACCACGAGCCGCGACGGCCGCATGTGTTGATGGGCGTGCTCGGCCGGCACGTGATCGTCGTGCTCGAAGCGCGCTGTCTCCGGCAGTCGTCGGGCCGTGAGGATCGCCACGATCAATGCCGGGAGGGCCAGCACGAAGAGCAGGCGCCACGCCCAGTCGGCCGCGTCGAGGAACGGGACGAACCACAACACGATGCCGACGCCGAGCCCACCGGGAAGGGCCATCAGGCCGATGGCGTACGCACGGGAACCGGCGGGCAACTCCTCGGCGCAGATGATCGGGATGAGGTACGCGGCCCCGGCCACGAGACCTCGGGCGACGAGCTGCGAGCCCGTGACCGTCGCGAAGTCGGGTGCGATCGCCGTGACCAGGCACGCGAGACCGGCGATCACGAGACAGGCCCGGAGCAGCGGGCGCCGGCCCCGCTGGTCGGCGAGCGCCGTCGCTGCGAACGTCAGCACGGCGCCGATCCGGATGACGGTCAGCGAATTGGCCTGGGTTGCGGTGGTACCCCCGAGGTCGGCGGCGATGTAGGTGATGGTCTGACCGATGAGCCCGCCGAGGAACCCCGCCACGACGGCGAGCGTCGCGCACAGGCCCAAGATGTTCGCTTCCCGCCGCCCCAGCCGGTCGCTCGGACACCAGGCCGGCTTCTGGTCGGGCGCCAGACCGCTGCGGACGGGCCGCCGGAGCAGGAGCCCGACGAGCCAACCCCAATGCGGCACGGCGAGCTGGTAGTCGATCGTCTCGGTCGTCACCCCGTCGGTGGTCGTGAACCGGCGGTCCCATCGCGAGAACGGGCCGTCGTCGGCCGCGAGCACACCCGGCTCGACCTCGACCTCCCGCACCATGAGGTCGTCACGGGGGGTGGATCGCCGTTCGAGCTCGGCGGGATCGGTGATGACCGTACGGAGGATGGGCATGGGCGGAGGTCACCGGGCGTCGGCGGGCCGAGCATACTGGCGGCCATGGATGAGATGATCGTCCGCCCCGGCGGCCCACTGAGTGGCGAGATCCCGATCTCGGGAGCGAAGAACTCGGTGCTCAAGCTGATGGTGGCGACCGTGCTCGCACCCGGGCGCTTCGTGATCCGCAACGTGCCCCGGATCAGCGACGTCGACTGGATGGCCGAGACGCTCGTCGCCCTGGGCCTCGACGTGGACTGGTCCGAGCCGCAGACGCTCGTCATCGACTCCACCGGCACGATCACACCCGAGGCGCCGTACCGCCTCGTCGAGCAGATGCGGGCGTCGACCGCGTTGCTCGGAGCGCTGCTCGCCCGATGTGGTGAGGCGCGCATCGCCATGCCGGGCGGGGACGACTTCGGGGACCGTCCGATCGACCTGCACCTGCAGGGCCTCCAGGAACTCGGCGCCGACATCGAGCTCAGCCACGGCAACATCGTGGCTACGACGTCGGGGCTGACGGGCGCCCGCGTCGTCCTCGAATACCCGAGCGTCGGCGCCACCGAGAATCTCCTGTTGGCGGCGACACGGGCGACCGGGATCACCGTCATCGAGAACGCCGCCCGCGAGCCCGAGATCGTCGACCTCGCGGCGTTCGTCAACCGCATGGGCGCCCGGGTTGTGGGCGCGGGAAGTTCCACGATCACGATCACCGGCGTCGACGAGCTGCACTCCGTCGAGCACGAGGTGATCCCCGACCGGGTCGAGGCCGCTACGTACCTCACGATCCTCGGCGCCGCCCGGGGAGAGGTGCTCCTCCGCGGCGCCCGGGCCAACGATCTGCAGCTGCTCATCGGCAAGCTCGGGGAGATGGGCATGCGGATCTCGCCCGACGCCGCCGGCATCTGGGCGATGGCAGGCTCCCGGCCGACGTCGGTCGACCTCGCGACCCTGCCCTATCCCGGCATCGCCACCGACTACCTCCCGATGTTGATCGCACTGCTGTCGGTCGGCGACGGCACCAGCTTCGCGACCGAGAACCTGTACCAGGGTCGGTTCCGCTACGTCGGGGAGCTCACCCGGATGGGTGCCAACATCCACGTCGAGAGCCACCACATGGCCGTCCGTGGGGTGGAACGCCTGTCGGGCGCGCCGGTTCGTGCCTTCGACATCCGCGCCGGCGCCACGCTCGTCGTCGGGGCGTTCGCCGCCGAGGGCGAGACCATCATCCACGACGCCCATCACCTCGACCGCGGCTACCAGGACATCGTCGGCCGCCTCCGGGCCGTCGGCGCCGACGTCAGCTCCCGGTAGGCGATCCGTTCACGATCGGGAGTCGATGCTCGCCAGGACCTCGTCGACGGCGGACCAGGGGTCGATGTCGCGGGCGAGTACCTCGTCACGGAGTTCCTCGAATCGGGAGCCGCCGCCGAGCTTCGCGGCGCGGGCTGCGAGCTGCACGGCGATGATCGACCGCAACTCCGCGGCGACACGACCCTGTCGACGGCGGTCACCCTCGCCGCTCTCGCCGAGCCAGCGGCGGTGATCGGCGACCGCAGCCCACACGTCGGCCACCCCCTCACCCGACGTCGCGACCGCCGGGACGACCGGCGGCCGCCAGCCGTCGGCGACCTTCAGGCTGAGCATGCCCTCGAGGTCGTTCTGGGTCTCGGCGGCGCCGGCGCGGTCGGCCTTGTTGACGACGAAGACATCGGCGATCTCCATCAGGCCGGCCTTGTTGGCCTGTACCGCGTCGCCCCAGCCGGGGTTGACGACCACCACGCACGTGTCTGCCGAGCCGACGATCTCGACCTCGACCTGGCCGACCCCGACCGTTTCGACGACGACCCACGGGAACCCGACGGCGTCGAGCACCCGCACGGCCGACGGCGTGGCCAGCGACAACCCACCGAGATGGCCACGCGTGGCCATGGAGCGGATGAACACGCCGTCGTCGAGCGTGTGGTCGCCCATGCGGATGCGATCGCCGAGGATCGCTCCGCCCGAGAACGGTGACGACGGGTCGATGGCGAGCACTGCGATCCGGTCACCGGCCTCGCGCACCGTCGCGCAGAGGGCGTTGGTGAGTGTCGACTTCCCCGCGCCGGGGGCACCGGTGATGCCGACCGTGTAGGCCTGCCCGCCGCGGGGATGGGCCAGGCGGCCGAGGACCCGGGCTCCGTCGCCCCCTCGCTCGACGACGGACAGGAGGCGCGCCAGCGCGGCGCGGCGGCCACCAGCAGCGTCGTCGAGGAGCTGCTCGATGTCGTCGGGATTCACGGGGGCCATGACCCCGACGAGGGTAGGGCGATGCCCACGCTCAGAGCGAGACGGTGGTGCCGGTCTCGACGAGGTCTTCCCCCGGCTGCCGGACCTCGGTCACTCCGGGGACCCGGTCCTTCATGATGCGCTCGATGCCGGCCTTGAGCGTGACCGTCGAGGCGGGACAGCTCACGCAGGCGCCGCTCAGCTCGACCGTGACGATGCCGGCGGCCTCGTCGACATCGAGCAGGCTGATGTCGCCACCGTCGGCCTGGATGGCCGGGCGGACGACTTCGATGACTTCGGCGACCTTGTCGCGCACGACGAACTCCTCTGACGAACCGGTGCTGGGTCCACGTCCCAGGCTAGAGCCCGGCACTCCGCGAGGTACAACGCCACGAAGGCGCCCGCTTGTTCCCAGCGCACCTCGCCGGTGCCCCACCTCCGAGGTTTCGGTCGCGCAATCGCCCGCTCAGCGGGCATCTCCGCGCCCGAATCTCACATGCGCCCGGGTGAGCGCTCGCGGAGATGCCTCGAAATCTCGGCGATGACCGCCTCCCTCTCGTCCCGCAGCTGCGACGAGGAGTAACTCAGGAGGAGGAACCCACTGCCGTTGATCTCATTCGCCCGCTTCAGGCCTGCGGCGACCTGGGACGGCAACGTGTGCCATTGCGTCGAGTCGCATTCGATGCCGAGGTTGGCCTCGGGATAGGCGAAGTCGATGTAGTACCGGTTGGGGCCGATGTCGACGCGGAACTCTCGGGTCGGCTTCGGGAGCCCGGCATCTCGCAGCGCGTGTCTCATGGCTCGTTCGAATCCCCACGTGCCGTCGAGCCCGAGCCGGAGGAGCACTTCTCGAGCGGTGCCGATGCCGTTGCGGCCCTGTCGGGCGAGCGCATGAACCCGGGCTTCGAACGACTCGTACGTCGTGAGCTCGTCGCGGACGGCGTGGTCGAGCAACGACCAGACGCGTCCGACGGTCCAGTATCGCCCCACGTCGATGAGCGTCCGGTTCACGGCCGTGACCGGAATGCCGTCGATCACCCAGCGATCCACCGCTGGCAGGTCGAGGGTCCGATGGCGGACGACCGACCCGGCACGGTGACGTGGCGTTCGCTCAGCCAACACCTCCACGATCCCACCTCGTGTGTTGAAAAGCGGATGAAGGGCCGCAGCGGTTCGGTGGCACGCGAAGGCGTTCGGCTCGGCGGCGAGGGTTGCCGCCATGACGAGCTGGCGCCACGTCGTTGGAGCGCCTGCGAGCCGGTAGACGCCGTGATGCAGCCGCACGAGGCGGCCCGAAGCGACCATTCGACTCACGGCCGAGGCGCTCCAACCGAGCGCAAGGAGTTGTGCGGTGGTGACGACGCCGTGCTGGCGTCGAGCGAGCCGATCGAGGGCCGCGAGATCCATGTCCTCATCCACGAGGTCGTGACATTGGGATGAGGGGAAGTGGCATCGACGGTAGCAAGACCGTGGGCGGCACGCTCCGCCCCAGTCCCGCCTGAGATTTCGGGCGCGCAAGTGCCCGCTGAGCGGGCGCTTGCGCGACCAAAACCCGAGAAGCGGGAGTTTGCGCGACCAAAACCCGGGAAGCGGGAGTTTGCGCGACCGAGATCCCAGGGGAGGGGAGCGAAGCGGGAGGGTGCCGCTACGTTGTCGGCCATGTCCGAACTCGTTGACTTCACGAACGCCGACGGCGTCGCCACGATCCGACTCCAGCACGGCAAGGTCAACGCCCTGTCGGTGGCGGTCCTCAACGAGTTGGCGGCCCTCGCCGGGGCCATCAGGTCACGGGAGATCGAGGCGCGGGCCGTGATCGTGACGGGTGGCCCGAAGATCTTCGCCGCCGGTGCCGACATCGGTGAGTTCGCGTCCGATCCGTCTCCCGAGTCGTTCGCCATCGCCGAACCCGAGCGCGTCCGGCAGGTCGGTGGTGCGTTCCTCCACGCGCTGAACGCCATCGCGGCGATCCCGGTCCCGACGATCGCGTCGGTGTCGGGCTTCGCGCTCGGCGGGGGTCTCGAGCTCGCACTCGCCTGCGACCTCCGGCTCGCCTCGACCAGGGCGAAGTTCGGCCTGCCCGAGATCCTCCTCGGCATCATCCCCGGGGGTGGCGGCACTCAGCGACTGGCGCGCCTCGTCGGTCCCGGCATCGCCAAGGAATTGGTGTTCACCGGGCGGCAGGTGTCGAGCGAGGAGGCACTGCGCATCGGGCTCGTCAACGAGGTGGTCGAACCCGAGGAGCTCGAGGAGCGCACCACAGCGCTCGCCGCCCAGCTCGCTGCCGGCCCGCCCAACTCCATGATGGCTGCGAAGTCGGCGATCGACGGGGGACTCGAAACGACCCTCGACGACGGCCTGCTCCTCGAACAGGACCACTTCGTCCACGCCTTCGGTACCGAGGACGCGACCGTGGGCGTGAAGTCGTTCCTGGCATCGGGCCCGGGCCACGCCGACTTCAGCGGCATCGTCTGAGCCTCCCGGCCCTGACTCCTCGGGGCCGAACGGCGTCCGTCATACTGGCACCCATGGTCCGGTTCCTCCGCCCCCGTCGCGCTCCCGTCGCGTCGTCGCTCCGGTGGCAGTCGCGCTGGTCGGTGCGCTGGTGACCCTCCTCATCGTGACGTCCCCGGCGCAGTCGTCGGTGGCCGCGAGCCCGGGCCAGGACACGCCGACCACCACGATCTTCACGTCGTCGACGGGTGAGATCGATCCCGGGCGCATCGCCTACGTCACCTCGTCGGGCGACGTCGTCGTGGCCGACAGCGACGGCTCGAACCCCGTCACGGTCGGCACCGACGCAGCGACCAACGACCGCGGCCTCGCCCCGCTCGCGTGGCGCCAACCCGCCGCCGACGCCATCACCTACGTGCGCAAGGACCGGGCGCTGGTGGTCGCCCCGGTCGACGGTTCGCCCGCCCAGATCCTGGCGAACGACGCCGTCGTGCCCCCGGCGGCGGACGAGACGATCATCAGCTGGGACTTCAGCGGCTCGTTCCTGATCTATCTGGCCGACGTGGGCGCCGACCGGATCGAGTCCCGGGTCGTCGACCTCACGACCGCCGACGACGACACACCTGCCGAGATCCGCACGATCGGCAACCCCGACCGCCGAGTGGTGCTCGCTCAGGCGTTCTCGCCGCTCGACCCGATCATCTACCAGAAGACCGCCGACGTGGACACGGGCGCGCAGTTCACGGTGGCAATCGTGGAGCCGTTCAAGGGAACGATCGTCGGGTCGAGTTTCAGCCTCGACGACGTCACCTTCAGCCCGGACGGACGGTACGCGTTCGCTGTCCAGGGTGGCACCGGCAAGGTCGAACAGCTGGTCCGACTGTCGATGCGCGAACCCAAGGGCGTCGATCTCGTGAGCGACCACGACCGGGTGTGCAACCCGTCCGTGTCGCCCGACGCGAAGCTCATCGTGTTCGCCGCGGGCAAGCGCTGCCAGGAGATCTGGACCATCAAGTACAACGGGACCGATCCGAAGCGCATCGCCAAGTCGGTCGGCGGCGCCTCGACGTTCGACGTCGGCCAGTTCAGCTGGAGCCAGGACGGCAAGGTCATCTCGCACGCCGACTGCGAACTCGTCGGCGAGGAATCGGTGTGCGGCGGCGGGTACTGGGACATCTCGGTCGATGGCCGCGACGTTCGGCCGCGAGCGTCGGCCGGTTCGGTGCTCCGTGAGTTCCGCCCGCTCCTCCGACCCATCAAGCTGCAGGTCGACATCACCGGCCCGATCAACTACTCGGGCCGCATCCAGATCGGTGCGCAGTCCACCGAGGTGCCGTTCGCGAACACGCCCGACGAGAAGATCCAGGTGAAGGGCGTCGACGAGAACGACGCAGCGCGCAGCGTCGAGGTGAAGGCGATCCACCCCATCGACTCGGTGTGGGTCGCCGGCACCGTGCGGATCGTCGACGGCGAGTTCAACGAGACGTTCCCCTTCTACGGGCGGGTCCTGCCGTACAGCCTGGGGTTCGCCAAGATGCGTGGCATCTGGACCCGATCCGAGCGGCTCCCGCTGCAAACGGGCCAGATCATCGTGACCGTCGAACGGTGAGCCGACCGCCCCTGCGGTCGTCCTGGCTCGATCGACCCGACTGGTAGAACGTGGCCATCGACGCGCCCGACCTGATTCACGAGCTCCGCAGTCATCTGTTCGAGTGGCTGCCCCGGCAACCCTGGTTCGACGCGCTCGAGGGCGAGATCGACGACATCACCGTCATCCGCACCGAGACCCTGCGACGGCAGTGGCCGCTCGTCCTGTGGGTGCCGCTCGAGGTGGAAATCGACGGCGCCCCGGTGATCTGTCAGACGGTGCTGGCGCTCGCGCCCGAGGTGCCCGACGTCGTCCCGTCCGGGGCGATCCTGGGCGAGGTTCCTTCGAGCACCGGCCCGGTGATGGCGTACGACGCCCTGGCCGACCCCGAAGCGGCCGCGGCGTTCGTGGCGCACGTGGGCGACGGCATCGGCACCACAGCGGTCTCAGCGATCGTCGACGACCCGTGGCTGACGACGCTCGAGCTGGCCCAGCGCTGGGAACTCACCCTGTACCGCCGGGTGCAGTCGGGTGCGCACCCCGACGTCGAGCTCACCGCCCTGCTGGCGCCCGACGGCCGTGGCCTCACCCGCCCACCCGCGGCGGTGTGGCGCAAGAACCACCACGACCTGGCCTCCGTCCGCCGAGGAGTCCGACGAGGGGAGTCCGCCGCTGAGCTGAGTCGGGCGTCGGTGACCGAGCTGCTCGCCCGGCGGTGTCAGCCCCGGGAGAACCCGCTCGACGTGATCGAGCCCATGGGAACGCTCGGTCAGGCGTTGGCGGCCTTGCACGTGGGACTCGCCGATCAACTCGGCACGTCTGACGGCAGCGGGTCGACGCTCGCTGCGGTGCTGTCGTCGCGCCTGCCCCGGCAGCTCGACGAGCTGGCGATCGCCCGCGTGTCGGCGACGTACCGCCGGCTCGCGTACGCCGACGATCTCGGGCGATTCATCCGGGTGCACGGCAATCTCGACCTGTCCGCGGCCGAACGCACCCGGGGCGCCTGGACGTTCACCCGCTTCGGGTGCTGTCCCGACTCCGACCTGGTGACCGACCAGGAGCCGCTGTCGCCGCTCTGTGATCTGGCCGGCCTCCTCCACGGCGTGGGCCGGTGCGCGGCCGCTGCCCTCGATGCCGCGGTCGCCGAACGTGAACGCACTGGTGACGGTGGCGACGATCCCGACTTCTACGAGCAGGCAGCTCGCCGCGAACTCGCCGTGTTGGCAGAGGCGTGGGAGGAGCGGTCGGTCGACGCGATCATCGCCGGCTACACGTCGAACGACGAGGTGCACCGGCTGCTCCCCGTCGAGCGCATCTCCCGGGACGCGCTGCTGACGCTCTTCGAATTGGAGCTGTCGGTGCGCGACCTCGTTCGGTCCGCCGATCGGGGCCCCGACCTCCTGCGCATCCCCGTCGAGGCGGTCGAGGACCTCGCCGCGGCGAGCGTTCGGGCGCGGTGGTGAGCGCTCTCAGCCGGCACCACAGGCGCCGCGGCGCTCGTCGGTAGGCTGACGACGTGTCGTATCCCTCCGGGCCGCCCCAGGCCGTCGAGCAGCACTGCTACCGCCACACCGATCGCCGCGCCGGCGTCAGCTGCCAGCGCTGCAACCGCCCGATCTGCCCGTCGTGCATGATCAGCGCGTCGGTCGGCTTCCAGTGCCCCGAGTGCGCCAAGCAGGGTGCGAAACAGCAGCGGCTGGTCGACACGTTCCGGCAGCAGACGACGCCGCGCCTCACGTACGCGTTGATCGGCGTCAACGTCGCGGTGTTCCTCGTCGGCATGGCCATCGGCAGTAGCGCCAGCGGTGTCGGGGGATCGTTCAACGGCGACTTCGGCCTGTACCGAAACGCCGTCGCGAACGGCGAGTGGTGGCGTCTGATCACGAGCGGGTTCCTGCACGCCGGGTTCCTGCACCTCGGATTCAACATGTTCGCCCTCTACTCACTCGGTGGGTTCCTCGAGCGGGTGATCGGACCGGTGAAGTTCGCGCTCATCTACGGGGCGTCGCTCATCGGCGGGTCGCTCGGCGTGACCCTCTTGGCGGGACCGCTCGACCTCACCGTCGGCGCGTCGGGCGCAATCTTCGGAGTGTTCGCAGCGTTCGCCGTGCTGCAGGTGAGCCGCGGCTTCAGCCCGTGGGCCAACGGGATCGGGAGCACGATCCTGCTCAACCTGTTCATCACCTTTGCGGTGCCGGGCATCTCGATCGGCGGCCATCTCGGTGGCCTGGTCACGGGCGCCGTCGCCGGCGCGCTGCTCATCGGTGTGAACCCCCGTCAGGCGCTCGAGCGCCAGAAGCAACTGCCGCTCTTCGGCGCCGCTGTTGCAGGGTTGGCGGTGGTCCTGTTCGCGGCGTCGATCGCCGCGGCCCACGCCCTTCCGCTGGTCTGAGCGGTCCCGCTGTCAGCCGACGGCGAATCGGTCCCGCAGGTTGCGCATCGAGCCGCGCCACACCAGCCAGAGGACGGGCGTGGCAGCGAGCGCGCCGACCGGGCCGCCCATCCACCAGGGGAACACGAGTCGTTCACTCCACGTGAGGCGGGTGCGCCCACGCCGCAGTTTCCGGAGCCGGATCACCCCGTCGCCGGTCACGAGGCCGGTGTGGCGGACACCCATCGCCGCTCCGGGCTCCCAGGAGGTGATCTCCATCCGGTCGGTGAGCTTGAAGGGCCCGACCTTGGTGTCGCAGTCGAACGTGGTGCCGGTGCCCTGCTGCCGGTCGGACGTGAAGCGGATCGCGACGGCGTCGCGCATCCACTCGACGTGCGACGAGATGTCGGCGAGGTCGGCCCACACCACGTCGGGTGTGGCATCGAGCTTGGTGGACACACGGAGTCGGGCCATGGGGGATGCTTACACCCCTGACGGGGCCAGCCGGTAGACGGAGACGTGGTGGGAGCTCTCGCCGTCGACGAAGGGAGTGCCCGCGAGGTCTTCGAACCGTTCGACGAGCTGCAGGCCGGCCTCCGCCGCCATCGCGTCGATGCCGGCCGGTGTCGTGACCCGGATGCGCCACGGGCGGAGGCGGGTGCCGTGTTCGGTGATCTCGATGTGGCCGCCGTCGATCGTCTGCTCGTCGGGGTCGGCGTCGGTGGCGATGAGCACGACCCGCGCGCCGTCGACGGAGCGGGTGACGAGTTCGCGGCGCCGTTCCGTGATGGGGTCGGGCACGAACGCCTCGACGACGAGGATCCCGCCCGGGGCGAGTGCGCCGGCCGCCGCGGCGAGACAGCGGCGCTGGTCGTCGGCGCCGGTCAGGTTGAAGAGGAGGTTGAAGACCGCGAGCACAGCGTCGACCCCGCTCGATGGGTACACCGCGGCGTCGGCGGCGTCGCCGAGGACCGCGGCGACCGCGGCGGCACCCGGCTTCGCCGCCAGCCGATCGAGCATCTCGGGGGAGGAGTCGATGCCGGTGACCCGATACCCGGCTGCCGCGAGCGCGAGGGCGACGCGGCCGGTGCCGATCCCCAGCTCCAGTAGGTCGGACCCGGGGGCGACCCGCGCACGAACGAACTCGACGAGCGAGTCGGTCGGGGCGTCGGCGTACCACTCGTCGTACACGTCGGCGAAGCTGCGCCCGTACCGTCCGGAATCCACGACCATCGGCGGGCAGTCTGGCACGGCCCTCCGACCGCGACGATTCCGTCCCCCCGACGAGTTGGCACCTCGCCCGATGAACAGATTTTCGGCGGTGACCGTGCAGAATGGTGGCTCGCCCCACGAGCGAGTGCCGTCAGGCGGCTCGCCCATCCGTACCGAGCCCCGTGGATCCGCTTCCCCGACCGTCCCCACCTCCGTCGACTGGGCGTCGCCCGGCAGCACCGTCGATGCGCCGCGTGTCCGTTCCGCTCCGACGATCTTCGACGAACCACCGCGGCCGACCCGGGCGCTGGTGGCGAGCCCCGTTTCGCGGCTCCAACCCCGGACGGTCGGCCAGCTCCTCGACGGAGGGTTCGAGGTGCTCCGGTTCCGGTTCCGGACGATCACGATCATCGCGGCGACGATCGTGTTGCCGCTGTACGCGCTGCCCCAGGCGCTCGTGGCGGCGCTGGGCAGGGTCGGGGACGTCGACGTCTTCGGGGGGTCGTCGCCGCTCGGGTACCTCGCGCAACTGGGCCTCTGGCTGGCGACGATGCTGCTCGGTGTCGCGATCGGCTTCCTCGTGTCGGGGTGGCTCGTCGGCGCCGACCCCACGCCGGCGGACACGTTCCGGTTCCTTCGCAGCCGGCTCGGCGTCGCGCTCGGCGCCTTCGTCGTCGCGTTGTTGCTGAAGGTGGCGGGCCTCGTGGCCTGCGGGGTGGGCATCTTGTTCGCCGTACCGGTGCTGTCGGTGCTGGCCCCGGTGGTCGCCGCCGAGGGTCTCGGCGTCGTCGAGTCGGTGCGTCGAACGATCGCCCTCGCTCGCCGCCGGTTCGGTGCGGTGTTCGGCGTCGGGTTGCTGTGGGCGGTGTCGTCGTCGCTCGTGAGCGCCGCTGCCACCGGGGCAGCGGCACTCGTCGGGGAACTCGCAACGGGGTCGACCGACGGCGCCGAGATCGCCGTCCAAGCGGTGAACGTCGTCGGCACCGTGGTGCTGACCGTCGTCCAAGTGGCAGTGACGGTGCTCGTGTACGTCGACCTCCGGGTCCGCACGGAGGGCCTCGACCTGGAGCTCGAATCGGTGGAGCGGTTCCGTGCTGCTGCGTGACGATCCGACGCCGGCCGAGGTTCGGGAGAAGATGCGGGAGATCTTCGAGCGCTCGGAGTTCCGGCGATCGAAGTCGTGGATCGAGCGGGTGCTCGACTGGATCGGCCGCCACCTGTCGCCCGGCGAGGTGTCCGGAGGCTCGGGATGGGGCGGCTCGATCGGACCCGTCATCGGGTGGGTCGCGATCGTCCTCTTGGCGATCGGGCTGGCGGTGCTCATCGGGTACGTCGTCCGCAACTTCTCACCGCGAGCGAAGAAGGTGAAGAAGGAGCAGCTCACCGACGTCGAGATCGAGGAGCTGCGCACTGCGTCGGAGTGGGCGTCGGATGCCGATCGCCTCGAGGCATCGGGCGACTGGAAGGAGGCGATCCGCTGCCGGTACCGGGAGCTGGTCGCCCGGCTCGTCGACGCCGGGGTGGCGGCGCCGCAAGCCGGACGCACCACCGGTGAGCTCCGCATCGACGTGGCCGAACGCGCGCCGGAGGTGGGGACCGAGTTCTCGCGGGCCACCGGCCTGTTCGAGCTCCCGTGGTACGCGGACGTGCCGACCGGCCGGGACGAGAACGCCGAGTTCAAGGCGCTCGCCGCCCGTGTCCTCGAGGAGGTCTCGTGACGGCCCCGACCGCGTCGACCACAGGCGGCGGCGGTGGGTGGAAGTGGTTGTTGCCGGTGCTCGCCGCGGTCGTGCTCACGGTGATCGTGCTCCCGTCGAACGACGCCGGTCCGCTCTACGACCTCGAGTCGGCGCAACCCGACGGCTACCGCGGCCTGCGTCTGTTGTTGGAGGAGACGGGGACCGCGGTCGACACGCTCGACGCCGACGAGATCGACGCCGTCGCGGTCGGGCGGTTCGACGTGGTCTACGTCCCGGCCGGGGGAGCGGTCGACGCCGCGTTGGCGCGGCAGTGGCGCCGCTACGTCGAGGCCGGTGGGCGGTTGGTGCTCGGCTCGCCGTCCGACGAGCTCGGCGCGCGTGCCGTCGGCGACGTGACGGCGATCGACGGGCTGTTCGTCGGCGGCGGATCGGACCTGCCGACCGGCGTGTGCGCCATCGACGACCTCGGCGACGCCGGTCCGATCCGGGCGCCGTTCCTCACCCAGGGTGTCGATGCCGGCGACGGCGACAGCTGCTACGGCGACGAACGCGTCGCCCTCGTCGTCCGACAGCGGCCCGACCGCGGCGAGATCGTCACGCTGGCCACCCCGGACCTGTTCACCAACGAGATCATGGGCGCCCCCGAACCGGAGCAGCCGGTGGGTGCCATTCCCGGCAACGCCGTCGTCGCCCAGCGGCTCCTCGGTAGCGGCGCCGGCGCCGAACCCGGCCGACGTCTCGGCGTCGTCACGTCCGGCATCGCCGACGTCGCACCGACCGGCGAGAAGTCGCTGACCGACTTCATGTCGACCGGCGTCAAGCTCGGGCTGCTCGAGCTCGGCGTCGCCTTCCTGTTCTACGCGTGGGCCCGCGGCCGTCGTCACGGACGGGTCGTGACGGAGCCGGCGCCGGTCACGATCGCCGGATCCGCGTTCGTCGAAGCGGTGGGCAGCCTGCTCGAACGGCAGGGCGATGTGCCCCGTGCGGCCGAGGTGGTGCGCGAGGGTCAGTGCCGCGAGCTGGCCCGACGCCTCGGACTGCCCCGCACGGCCGGGCGGCCCGAACTCGCCGCGGTCGTCGCCGCCCGTACCGGTCGGGAGCCGGCCGCGGTGCTGTCGCTCCTGACCGATCCCGTCGACTCCGACGCCGGGCTCGTCACGCTCACCCGAGAACTCGATTCGCTACGCCAGGAGGCATTGCATGTCTGACACCCCCTTCGATCCCAGCCGTCCACCCGCCCCTCCGCAGTTCTCGCCGCCGGCAGCGCCGCCCGCCGCTGCGGCCGTCGGTGACTCGTCGCCGGCGCGTGACGCGATCATGGCGCTCCGGTCCGAGATCGGGAAGGTCGTCGTCGGGCAGGAGGGCACCCTGTCAGGCTTGGTCGCGGCCCTGCTCGTGCGGGGCCATGTGCTCCTCGAAGGGGTGCCCGGTGTCGCCAAGACGCTCCTCGTGAAGACGATGGCGACGGCGCTCAACCTCGACTTCAAGCGGGTGCAGTTCACACCCGATCTCATGCCGTCCGACGTGACCGGTCAGACGATCCTCGACGTGAACGACGGTTCGTTCCGTTTCCGCGAAGGTCCCGTGTTCACGAACCTGCTGCTCGCCGACGAGATCAACCGGACGCCCCCGAAGACCCAGGCGTCCCTCTTGGAAGCCATGGAGGAGCGGCAGGTGTCGGTGGAGGGTCGCAGCCGTCTGCTGCCCGACCCGTTCATCGTGATCGCGACGCAGAACCCCGTGGAGTACGAGGGCACCTACCCACTTCCCGAGGCCCAGCTCGACCGCTTCATGTTCAAGCTGTTGGTGGGGTACCCGACGTTCGAGCAGGAGGCCGAGGTCCTCACGCGCCACCACCACGGGATGAATCCCCATGACATCGCCGCCGCCGGGGTGCGACCGGTGGCGTCCGCCGCCGACCTCGAGCAGGCCCGGCTCGAGGTCGACCGGGTGCAGGTCGAGCCGGTCATCATCCAATACCTCGTCGCACTGTGCCGGGCGACCCGGGAGACTCCGGCGGTGCAGCTGGGCGTGTCCCCCCGTGGCGCCGCGTCGCTGCTGCACGCCGCCAAGGCGTGGGCGTGGTTGTCCGGTCGCCCGTTCCTCACCGCGGACGAGGTGAAGGCGGTCGCGAAGCCGGTGCTGCGCCACCGCCTCTTCGTGCGCCCCGAGCTCGAGCTGGAGGGCACCACGCCCGACGGTGTCCTCGACTCGCTCCTCGCGTCGGTCCCGGCACCCCGCTGATCCGGCTCCGAGTCCTTCGCACCGATGCTCCCCACCCGAAGATTCGCCCTGTTGGCCGCCGCCGTCGGCGTCGGCCTCTGGTTCCTGCCGGGCGAGTTCGACGGGTCGCTCCTGTGGCCGTTGCTGGCAGTCAATCTGCTGCTCCTCCTCGTCGGTGCGGCCGACGCGCTCGCTGCGGTGAAGCCGGGACTCCTCGTCGTCTCCCGCGACCATCCGCCCGTGGTGGTGATGGGCAACCGCGCTCAGCTGACGTGGACCGTGCAGAACACCGGGCCCCGCGCCGCCCGGTTCGTGCTCGCCGATGAGCTCGCCGATTCGTTGGGCGCCGACACCCGTCGGGCCGGAGCCCACCTGGCCGCCGGAGCGACCGCGACGTTGACCACGTCGTTCCGTCCGACCCGTCGCGGCCGGTTCACGATCTCCGAGGTCGTCATGCGGAGCACGGGCCCCCTCGGTCTCATGACCCGCCAGCATCGCCGCCAGGTGCCGACGGTGTTGCGCATCCACCCACCGTTCAAGAGCCGTGACGAGGCGGAGTTGCGCATCCGTAAGGGACGCATCCTCGAGGTGGGGCTGCGTTCGGCCCGCGGTCTCGGCGGCGGCACCGAGTTCGAGCAGTTGCGGGAGTACACGGCCGACGACGAGTTCCGCCGCGTCGACTGGGCCGCCTCCGCCCGGGCCGGCAAGCCGATCGTGCGTACCTACCGCCCCGAACGGAACCAGACCGTGATGGTGCTGCTCGACAACGGCCGCCTGATGGCTGCGCAGGTCGACGGCGTGCCCCGCCTCGAACACGCGATGGACGCCACGATCATGCTCACCGCCGTGGCGAGCGGTCTGGGCGACAAGATCGGCCTGGTGACCTTCGACCAGCAGGTGCGGTCGATCGTGGCGCCGGCGCGCCATGGCCACCAGGTGTCACGAGTGACCGAGGCGATGTTCGAGCTGGAGCCCGTGTTGGCCGAGAGCGACTACCAGGAGGCCTTTCGCCAGACGCTCGTTCGTTTCCGGCGACGGGCGCTGCTCGTGATCCTCACCGATCTGGCTCCCGGAGCGGTGACCGACTCGCTGATCCCGGCGCTCCCGATGATCCTGCGCAACAACCTCGTGGTCATCGGTGCCGTCCGCGACCCTGCGGTGGCCCAGTGGTCCGAGGGCGTCGTCGTGGACACATCGCAGACGTTCCGGCGCAGCGCCGCCGTGGCCGCGGTCGAGGAGCGCGAGCGTCTCGTCGCGCGCCTTCGGGGGATGGGCGCGACCGTGGTGGACGCCGTACCGGGCAAGCTCGCGCCTGCACTCGCCGACGTGTACCTCCACGTGAAGAACACGGGTCGGTTGTAGACCCCTCGGTCCGGAGGCGGTCCTCAGGTCGAGGCGAGCTTGACCCCGTTGCGCACGGCTTCGCCGAAGGCGCGCCGCCTCGGCCAGTGCGATCCAGACGGACAGTGCGAGTCCCTGCTTGAACGTATCCATACGTGAACCCCCCGGTCGACGTTCGACGTGATGTGCGTCGTGCGTCTCCTGTCGGCAGGTTCACCCCTCGATTGAGGGGTCGGTCGAGGACTGATGCGGATCGGGATCTCGCGGGAACGGGGGTTGCCGGCGGCGCGAACGCCGGCTCGATCAGCGCGGCTTCCTCCTCCGCGGCGCGCAGGTCGGCCATGCTCGGCTCGCCGAAGCGGCCCGTGAGGCCGACGGCGGCGGCGTTGCGGCCGACACCGAACATCCAGGTCAGGGCGGCGATCTCGAGCACCACTCCGATCGCGACACGTGACCAGGTCGGCAGGTCCGACGGGGTCACGAAGGCCTCCGTGAACCCGGCGAAGACGAACATCACCATCGTTCCCAGCAGGACGGTGACCGCTCGGAGCCCCTCCTCGGCCAGCGCCGTACCCCACGTGCGGTCGCCCGGAGCGAACATGGCCCACACGATCTTGAGGCCGGCCCCCGACGCCACGGCGATCGCCGTCAGCTCGATGAGGCCGTGGGGGGTGATCAGACCCCAGAAGAGCGCACCCTTGTCGTAGGCGTGCATCACGGCCACGCTCACTCCGAGGTTCGCCCCGTTCGATACGAGCAGCAGGACCCCACCGATGCCGCCGAGCGCGCCGCCGCCGAACGAGAGCACCGCCACCTGGATGTTGTGGGTGAACAGCTCGAAGGCCCACCCCTCAGCGGCCTCGGACTTGTAGTAGTCCTCGAACTCGCGCTCGGCGATCAGTTCCTGGGTCTGCGGGTCGATCGCGGCGTTGCGGGTCTCACCGTTGGCGGACAGCCAGATGCCGAGCGCGAGCGCCGGTGCGAACAGGAGGAACACGGCCACCCCGATGGCCCGGCGGCAGGTCCAGGCCACGGCGGGGAACGTCTCGGTGAAGAACCGGGCCGCCGCCGACCCGGGCCGGCCCTTCGTGCGGTAGATGAGTCCCCGGGCGCCGCCGATGGTGCGGCTCAGTCGGTTCGAGAGGCTGACGTCGTCGAACCGGGTGCGAGCGGTGCTGAGGTGCGCGCTCGTCGATTGGTAGAGCGTCAGGAGCTCGTCGAGCTCCTGGGGTGACAGCTTCTTGACCGACCGGGTGCCCTTGCGGACGAGCTCGTCGAGTCGGTTCCACGACGCCTGGTGCGTCACGATGAACCGGTCGATGTCCATGGGGCTCCATCGTACGACCCGACACCGCCAGTACCGTGATCGCTGTGAGCGTGACGGGCACCATGGGGATCATCACGCCGGAGGCGGTGGTCCTCGAGTTCCGTTCGGCGGGCCTGGCGACGCGCACGCTCGCCAAGGCCATCGACCTGGCGGTCCAGTTCATGGTGCTCATGCTGCTCCTGGCCGTGATCGGCCTCACGTTCGGCACCGCAGGGGCCGAGACGGCGATCGTGATCGGGGTCGCGCTGACCGTCTTCGTCGTGGTCGTCCTGGCGCCGGCGCTCTGCGAGACCTTCTGGAACGGGCGGACGCCGGGCAAGGCGATCCTCGGGCTCCGGGTCGTCACGGTGGAAGGGGGGCCGATCTCGTTCCGCCATGCGATCGTTCGTGGGCTGCTCCAGCTCGTGGAGCTGCCCCTCGGCATCGCCGTCTTCATCGCACTCGGCAATCCGCGTAGCCAACGACTCGGCGACCTCGCGGCCGGGACGTTCGTGATCAGCGAGCGGGCGGCGACCGAGCTCACCATCCCCACGCTCTTCTTCCCGCCGCCGGGACTCGAGTACTACTGCGCGCAGCTCGACGTCAGCCGCGTCGACTCCGAGCAGTTCCTCCTGATCCGCAACTTCCTCCTGAGAGTTGCCGATCTCGAGGCGCTCGCCCGCTACACGCTCGCCGTGCGGCTCGCCACCGCGGCGAGCGCCCTGTGCACCCCACCGCCCCCCGCCGGGGTGCCGCCCGAGGTCTACCTGGTCGCCGTGTGCTCGGCCTACCAGCAGCGTCACGACGGGGCCCGATCAGCCACATAGGTAGCCTGGCGCGGTGAGCACCGCTGCCGTCTACCTCGATCATGCGGCGTCGACGCCCTGGCGCGACGTGGCGCGGGCGGCCTACCTCGAGACCATCGAGCTCGGTGCGGCCAACGCCAGCGGGGCGCACCACGCCGCTCGGCGGGCGCGGGCGTTGGTCGACGACGCCCGCGATGCGCTCGCCGGCGTGCTCGGGGTCGACGCCGGTGACGTCGTGTTCACGAGCGGCGGCACCGAGGCCGACAACCTGGCCGTGCTGGGGCGTCACGCCGCCGTCGGTGGCCGGGTGCTGTGTTCGGCGGTCGAGCATCCGGCCGTCCTCGAGGCGGTCGACGAGGTGGGCGGCAAGGTCGTCGGCACCGATGCCCGCGGGGTGATCGACCTCGATCAGCTCGCTGCGGTCCTCGACGACGACGTCACCCTGGTCTCGGTGATGACGGTCAACAACGAAGTGGGTTCGGTCCAGCCGGTCGCCGAGGCCGCCGAACTCGTGCGGCGTCGCGCTGCCAACGCCCTCGTGCACACCGACGCCGTGCAGGCGCTGAACTGGATCGACCTCCGCGACGTCTCGCCTCACGTCGACCTGCTGTCGATCTCGGCCCACAAGTTCGGCGGACCCCACGGGGTCGGCGCGTGCGTCGTGCGGTCCGGTTCGGCCGTCCGCCCCCGGCACGTCGGTGGTGGGCAGGAGCGCGAGCGTCGGAGCGGCACGCTCAACGTGGCCGGCATCGTCGCCATGGCAGCGGCGGCCGTCGAGTGCGACGCCGGTCGCGGCGCCGAGGTCGAACGTGTCGGTGCCCTGCGTGACGACCTGGTGGCGCGGATCGTCGCCGGTGTGCCCGATGCGATCCGCTCCGGGGTCGTCGACGGCGCGGCCGAGCACCTCGCCGCCGGGTTCGCCCACGTCTGTTTCGAGGGGGTCGACAGCGAGGCGCTGCTGTTCCTCCTCGACGACGCCGGCGTCGCTGCCTCGGCGGCGTCGGCCTGCGCATCGGGCGCTCAGCACCCCTCCCACGTCCTCGCCGCGATGGGTGTCGACCGGTCGACCGCCCAGGGTTCGTTGCGGCTGACGCTCGGCCACACGACCACGGCCACCGATGTCGAGCGAGCCGCGGCTGCGGTCGTCGCTGCGGTCACGCGCCTGCGGAGCTTTCCCCGATGACACTCGCGCCGCGTTCACGGGTGCTCGTCGCCATGTCCGGTGGGGTCGACAGCTCCGTTGCCGCCGCCCTCCTCGCGTCCCAGGGGCACGATGTCGTCGGCGTCACGATGAAGCTGTGGGGCGGCGAGAGCGACTCGGGCTGTTGCTCGGTCTCCGACGTCGACGATGCCCGTCGCGTCGCCCAGCAGCTGGGTATCGACCACCACGTGTTCAACTTCGGTGACGACTTCGAGGAGTTCGTCGTCGAGCCGTACGTCGCCGACCACGTCGCCGGGCTGACCCCGAACCCGTGCATCGAGTGCAACCGTCACCTCAAGTTCGACAAGCTGCTGCGTCGGGCCGACGCGCTCGGGTTCGACCTCGTCGCGACCGGCCACCACGCCCGCCGTGTCGAACGCGACGGCGGGTACCGGATCGCCCGTGGCGCGGACCGTGCCAAGGACCAGAGCTACGTGCTGTACCCCGTGGCCGGCGCTGCGTTGGCGCGCACGCTGTTCCCGCTCGGCGACATGACCAAGGACGAGGTCCGGTCGCTGGCGCTCGAGCTGGGGCTCCGCACCGCCACCAAGCCCGACAGCCAGGACGTGTGCTTCATCACCCGGGCGCAGGGCGGGCGCAGCTCGTTCCTCGGCGATCGCATCCCGCTGCGCTCGGGGCGTGTCGTCGGTACCGACGGCGCCGAGCTGGGCACCGTGGATGCCGTGGAGCTCGTGACGATCGGGCAACGCCGCGGCATCGACGTCGGCGGGCCCGGCGGCCGCCGGTACGTGGTCGACGTCGACGGTCCGGCCGCCACGGTGGTGGTCGGAACCGCCGAGGAGCTGTTGGCGCCGACGGTCGTCGTCGGCGACGTGGTTTGGGCGGATGGCCCGACGGCCGGCGCGTTCGACGCGCAGTGCAGCGCTCACGGTCGGCCGCTGGCGGCAACCGTGTCGCTCCTCGACGACACCACGGTCAGCGTCGACTGGGCCGAGCCGCAGCGGCGGGTCGCTCCCGGGCAGAGTGTGGTGCTCTACGCGGGCGACGAGGTCGTCGGTGGAGGCGTCGTCAGGCGTTGACGGCCGTGCGGAGACCGCGTCGGTCGGCTTCGGCGACCACGGCGCCGGGCCGCGTGGGGCTGATCAGCACGGCCTTGAGGAGTTGCAGCTCGCCCTCCGCCTTGGAGGTCCGTGCCGTCACCTCGACGGGCGTGTCGAACGAGATCTCGAGCACGAGGCCGAGCGCTTGTTGGGTGAGGTCGGTTGCCGTCGTCGCCTCGACAGCGGGACCGAACGCCGAGATCTGCCGCGCCGGGAAGAGGACGGGATCGACCAGCCCGATGTGGTCGATCAGGGTGACGCCGGCCGGCACGAACACGAGCCACCGTCGCGACAGGCTGTGGAACGCCTTGACGGCGGGGACCACGATGGCGAGGCCGATCACCGTGAGCACCACGCCGCCGATCCACTGCTGCGCTGCGAGCAGCACCGGTCCGACCAGGCAGCCTCCGACGAGGATGAGCCAGAAGACCGGCACCGGGCCGAGCAGGAACGTTGTCGGCACCCGCAGGGCGAACCGTCGCTCGGCGCCGTAGGACGCAGCGTCGACGTAGTCGTCGGCGACGACGCCCGAGAGTGCCGCCGCAGTGGCGACCAGCGCCGCGACGAGGCCGATCCCGCCGAGGACGGTGCCCGACGTGGGGAGGTCGTCGGGCGCCCACACCGTCAGCGCTGCGACCGTCGCCACCGGTGCCACCGGTGTGAGGATGCGCAACACGGTCAGCGCGACCGGGTGAGCGACGATCGTCGCGATGAGCACCGTTGCCCAACCCGCCCACGCGAGCGTGGCGACGACCACGGTGACGGCGGTCGACCGGCCGTCGAGCGACTGTCCCACCACGTCGCCCGTGGTGAACGGGAGGGACAACCAACAGACCCGAAGGGCCCAGACGACAGGGTGTGCGCGCATGCCCCAAGACTTGCGTACGCGAGGCACTCATCGCTAAGCAAGACCCATGGGGGTACCGATTCGTGTCACGTTGCCCGCGGGCCTGGCGACGGTGATCGGCGCGCTGCCGCACCTCAATCCGTTCGACGCGTCGCGGGTCGTCCGCGAGTTGCTGCCCGGCCTCCCGGCCGGTCCGACGATCGATCTCCGGTTCACCGAGGGCGATGTCGACGCTGCCGCCGACGGCTCGTCGGTCGCATCGCTCGACGACGACCGCCTCGCTGCGGTGCGTTCGTTCCTCGGTGAGCTGCGTGGGCGGGTCGAGCCCGTGGTGCTCTCGCTGACCGGCCCGGTCACCATCGATCTCGGCCTCATGCAACGCGGTGTCGAGCGCGAACGCGCCGCGTCGTTGTCGCGGGGCTACGTCGAGTCGTGGGCCCGAGCGGTCATCGACCTGTCGACGCAGATGCTCCCCGGTGCGCCGCTCCTCCTGTTCCTCGAGGAGCCGGGCCTGGCCAACTCGATGCACCCGACGTTCCCGCTGTCGCCCAACGAGATCGAGGGCCTGGTGTCGGGTGTCGTCGAACCGTTGTCGCCCGATGCCATGGTGGGCGTCCAGGTGAGCGGCCGTGCCGATTGGGCCATGCTGCTGCGCACCGGTATCAGTGTGCTGGGTGCGCCGATCTCGGCGCGACTCGAGACCGCCGCCGCCGAGCTCGGTCGATTCCTCGAGGCGGGAGGGTTCATCGCCTGGGGCGCCGTCCCGGTCGACGAGCCGCTCGGCTCGGGTGTGGAGCGGTTGTGGCGCCGTCTGTCGGCCCTGTGGGCGGAACTGGCGCAGGCCGGCCTCGACCCGTTGCTGCTGCGCGAGCGCTCGATCATCACCCCGGCCGCCGGCATGGGAAGCTTCGGCCTCAGCCAGGCCGAACGCGTCATCCGGCTCACCGGCGAGCTGTCCGAGCGCGTGTTCAACCAGGTCGTCGGCGCCCGCCTCTCCATCGGCGCCTGAGTATCCGCGTCCTCGTCCCTTGCCAAGGGCGCGTCGTTCCCTCATCCTTCAAATTTGAAGCGGGCCGCCACCCCGGGGACGAGAGGGCACCACCATGTCGACTTCCGGACCGACCGAGCCGTTCGGGCACGGCGCAGCGAACGGTGACCCGTTGCCACCGCGCCCGTCCCACGACGTGTGGGGTCATCAGACCGGCGAGGACACCGCCCGCCTGCTCGACGCCAGCGGCCACGTCCCCCGTCACCAGGAGCCGCTGGCGCGCCTCGTCGCTGAACCGCACGTGATCACCGCAGCGGACCGTCGGCGCGCCACGATCGGCCGGCTCGCGATGGTGGTCGTCCTGTTGGCGGCCGTGGCGGCTGCGGTGTGGTGGGTCCTCTCGGCGACCTGACCCGTCACCCCGAGATCCAGCGCCAGATGGTGTAGATCGCTACCACCAGGCCGGCGAACGCCACGGCCAGCGTGATCAGTGCGAGCGCCACGGCGGCGAGCAGGACCTTCCAACTCTAGCGTCTCGTCGCCTCACGGTCCTCGAGGTTCTTCTCGATGATGCGCAGGTTGCGTTGGTTCGCCTTCCAGAAGAACACGATGACCGGGCCGAGCAGCGGGATCATGCCGAGCGCCGATTCGCCAACGGCGTGGAACATCATTCGGGCGATGGTCACCCAGCTGCACCCCGCCCGCACGCCCGACAGCACGATGACCCCGGCCAGGCCGAAGCCGGCGGCCTCGCCGACGACGGGGATGAAGCTGAGGAACCCGTCGATGCCGATGCGCCGGTTACCGACGATCGGGATCGCGTCGTCGAGTACCCACGCCAGGCGCCGGACGTAGTCGGGGACGAGACCAGCCGCCGGCTCGTCGCGCTCGGACTGGACGTCGGTGCGCGGCCGGGCGTGCACCGTGTGCTCGACGGGAACGGGAAGGTCGCTCACGACCGGCAAGTTAGTGGACCAGCGATGATCGTCTCCGGCGGGTTGCGGTCGACCCGGTCGCCGCCGATGCTGGTGCGCATGCAGCACCACGTCGTCCGCGTCGGCGGCATCGTCCAGGCCCCGATCGAGACCACCTGGGCGATCCTCGCGGACGCCCGGAGCTATTCGACGTGGGCGCTCATGTCGGTGTCTCGACTCGAGCGCGAGGGGGTTCCCAGCCCCGACGGCGTCGGAGCCATCCGCAACTTCGGTTCCGGGCCGATGCTGAGCCGCGAGGAGGTGGTCGAGTTCGAGCCGCCGCATCACCTGGCCTACGTGCTCCTCGCCGGGCTGCCGATCAGCGGCTACCGGGCCGACGTGCGCCTCACCGAGCTCGGTCCGAACAGCTGCCGCATCAGCTGGGTGGGGGAGTTCGACGCCCGCCCGATCGTCGGCGCGGTGATGCAGCGGTTCCTCCGCTTCGTGCTGGGCGACTTCGTCCGACGGCTCCGCCGGTACGCCCCGACCGCCTGAGAGTCGGTGTCAGCGGCCGCCGGTAGTGTCTCCGCCGTGGCGTTGCCTTCCGATCTCCCCACCGAACCCGCGCCCCGCGTCGCCGCCCTCGTCGAGCAGCTGCGGGCCCACAACGCGGCCTACTACGAGCGCGATGCGCCCACCATCCCCGACGCCGAGTACGACGAGCTGGTCCGTGAGCTGAAGCGGCTCGAGGAGGCGCACCCCGAGCTGGTGGTCGCTGATTCCCCGGCGTCGGTCACCGTCGGTGGGGCACCGTCGGGCGCGTTCGCCGAGATCACCCACCGGGTTCCCATGATGTCGCTCGACAACGCGATGGACGTCGGCGAACTGCGGGCGTGGGGCGACCGGACGGCCCGCAAGATCGAGTCGCTGGGGCTCGACGCCGGCGAGATCCGCTACGTGTGCGAGTTGAAGATCGACGGGTTGGCGATGTCGATCCGCTACGAGCAGGGCGAGTACGTGCAGGCCGCCACTCGCGGCAACGGTCGCGTCGGCGAGGACGTCACCCCCAACGTGGCCGGCATCGCCGCCGTGCCCGACCGGTTGAGCGGTGCGCCCGAGGTCATCGAGGCCCGCGGCGAGGTCTACCTCCCATTGGCTGCGTTCGAGGCCCTCAACGCGTCGCAGATCGAGGCGGGCAAACCCACCTACGCCAATCCCCGCAACACTGCGGCCGGGTCGCTGCGTCAGAAGGACGCGAGCATCACCGCCGGCCGGGGCCTGGCCTTCTGGTCGTACCAGTTGGGCGAGGTGGTGGGCGGCCCCGAGCTGGCGACGCACTCCGAGTCGCTGGAATGGCTCCGTACCCTCGGGCTCCCCGTCAACCCTGAGACCAAAGTCGTGGCATCGCTCGACGAGGTCTACGAGTTCTGCACGCACTGGACCGAGCATCGCCACGACCTCGAGTACGAGATCGACGGCATCGTCATCAAGATCGACTCGTTCGCGGTGCAGACGGCGCTGGGCTTCACGTCGAAGGCGCCGCGGTGGGCCATCGCCTACAAGCTGCCTCCCGAGGAACGCACCACGATCCTGCGTGACATCCAGGTGTCGATCGGCGGCAAGGGCAAAGCCACGCCGTTCGCCGTGCTCGAGCCGGTGGTCGTCGCCGGGTCCACCGTCGGTCTGGCCACGCTCCACAACGAGGACCAGGTCCGTCTCAAGGATGTCCGTCCCGGCGACACGGTCATCGTGCGGAAGGCGGGCGACGTGATCCCCGAGGTCGTGGGCCCGGTCCTCGCGTTGCGGCCGGCCGACTCGGTGCCGTGGGAGTTTCCCGAGTTCTGCCCGTGCCCACACCACACCCCGCTGGTGCGTCTCGAGGGCGAGGCCAAGCATCAGTGCGTCAACATCGCATGTCCCGAGCAGCGGTGGGGCCGCCTCAGCCACTTCGCCTCCCGCGGCGCCATGGACATCGACGGGCTCGGCGAGAAGCAGGTGCAGCTCTTCATCGAGCTGGGCCTGCTCGAGAACGTTGCCGACATCTACGACCTCGATTTCGACCGGATCCTGCAGCACCCGGGCTACAAGGAGACGTCGGTCAACAACCTCCGCCGTGCCATCGAGGCGTCCAAACAGCGGCCGCTCGGCAACCTGCTCTTCGGTCTCACGATCCCGCACTTGGGTTCTTCGGGTGCCGAAACGCTGGCTGCCGGCCTCGGCAGCCTGCAGAACATCATGGACGCGACCGTCGACGACATCGCCGCGGTCGAGGGCATCGGGCCCACGATCGCCCGTTCGGTCGTGGCGTTCTTCGAGGACGCCGAGAACCGCGAGTTGGTCGCCCGCCTCGTCGCAGCTGGCGTCAACACCGTCGGGCCCGAGCGTTCGACCCTCCCGCAGGTGCTCGCCGGTATGGCCATCGTCGTGACGGGTGGGCTCGAGGGCTTCACCCGCGAGTCGGTCGCAGCAGCGATCAAGGCCCGAGGTGGCAAGTCGCCCGGCAGCGTCTCCAAGAAGACGACCGCGGTCGTCCTCGGCGAGGACCCGGGCGCCTCCAAGCTCACCAAGGCGACCGAGCTCGGCATCCCCGTGCTCGACGAAGCACAGTTCGTCCACCTCCTCGAGACGGGGGAGCTTCCCGGCTCCGACGTCCTCCAGCCCGAGAACAGCGAGACCCCATGACCACCGCTCCGATCCACGCCGTGTTCTTCGACTTCGGCGGTGTGTTCATCCCGTCCCCGTTCGGAGCGATCGGGCCGGCCGCCGAGCGGCTGGCCGTCCCCGAGGCCGATCTGGTCGACGCGATCTTCGGGCCGTACGACGCCGACACCGATCACCCGTGGCATCGACTCGAACGCGGTGAGATCTCCTTCGAGGAGGCACGGACCGCCATCGGCGATCTGTCCGAGCAGCGGGGCCTGATCCGCCTCGACCCGATGGTCGCGCTCGCCGACCTCGTCATCGACCGCAGCATCCGCGAGTTCATGGTCGACGCCGTCCGCGACCTGAGGTCACAGGGCATCCGTACCGGCATCATCACGAACAACATCGCCGAGTTCGGCACCCATTGGAAGGCGATGATCCCCGTCGACGAGTTGTTCGACGACATCGTCGACTCATCCGCCGTCGGCATTCGCAAGCCCGACGCTGCGATCTACGCGCTGGCGTGCGAGCGTCTCGGCGTGGAGCCGGCAAACGCCCTGTTCATCGACGACTACCAGGGCAACGTCGACGGCGCGGTGGCGGCCGGGCTCCGTGCCGTCTGCTGCGGTGTACACGGTCGAGTCGACCGAGGCCGCGCTGGCGGTCGAGCTGCTCGCGCTGTTCTGATTCGCCAGCCTCGGCCTGAGGCGCTCAGTCGAATGCGGTCGGTTCGAGGGTGACGGGCACCGACTTCGAGGCCGGGGTGCCCGCCTCGATCGAGCGGTGTCCCAACGCGATCGAGCGGGTTGGTCTCGGGGTAGTAGGCGGCGACGCACCCGACCGGGGTCGGGTAGGCGACGATGCGGAAGCCGCGCACCCGTCGTTCGACGTCGTCGAAGCGGCTGACGAGATCGACGAACTGGCCGTCGGCGAGGCCCAGGCGAGCGATGTCGGCCTCGTTCACGAAGACGACCAGGCGGCCACCGTGGACGCCTCGATACCGGTCGTCGAGCCCGTAGATCGTGGTGTTGTACTGGTCGTGGGACCGGAGCGTCTGGAGCAGGAGCACCGGGCCCTCGGGGTCGATCAGCTCGATGGAGCCGGCAGCGAGCACGTCGGTGACGGCGAAGTTCGCGGCGCCCGTCGGCGTCGGGAACGTTCGGTGGTCACGGGGCGGGTGGGGGAGTTCGAACCCGGCCGGTGACACGATCCGCTCGTTGAAGTCCTCGAAGCCCGGCACGACCCGGCTGATGTGCTCGCGCACCACCGAGTAGTCGTGGCGGAACGCGGCCCAGTCGATGCCGGAGGAGTGGCCGAGGAGCGCCTCGGCCACACCCGTCACGATCGCCATCTCGCTCCGCAGGTGGGGGCTGGCCGGTTGGAGTACCCCCGTCGACCGGTGCACCTTTCCCATGGAGTCCTCGACGGTCACGAACTGGTCGCCGCCGAGCTGGCGGTCGCGTTCGGTGCGCCCCAGCGTGGGCAGGATGAGTGCGGTGTCGCCGCAGATCGCGTGGGAGCGGTTGAGTTTCGTCGACACGTGGACGGTCAGCCGGCAGCGCCCGATCGCCTCCTCGGCCGCCGCCGTGTCGGGGATCGCCCGCAGGAAGTTGCCGCCGAGGCAGAACAGCGTCCGGGCGCGCCCGTCCATGAACGCGGCGATGGCGTCGGCCACATCGAGCCCGTGCTCCCGGGGAACGTCGACGGTCGGGAACTCCGCAGCGAGCCGGTCGAGGAAGGCTTCGGAGGGCTGCTCCCAGATGCCCATCGTGCGGTCGCCCTGCACGTTGGAGTGGCCGCGCACCGGGCAGAGGCCGGCGCCAGGGCGCCCGATGTGTCCGCCGAGGAACGCGAAGTTGGTGATCTCCCGGATGGTCTCGACGGCGTTGCGGTGCTGGGTGATGCCCATCGCCCAGCACACGATCATGCGGCGCGCTCCGGCGACGATCTCGAACGCCTCGTCGACGAGTTGCCCGTCGAGCCCGGTGGCGGCGAGGAGGGCGTCGGCGTCGAGCCCGTCGATGTGGGCAGCGAACTGCTCGAAGCCGTGGGTGTGGCCGTCGATGAACCCGCGGTCGATCGCGCCGGGGTGTTCGGCGTCGCGCCGCAGGAGGCGTTGGCTCCACAGTTGGAACAGTGCCTGGTCGCCGCCCAGGCGGATCGGGAGGTGCAGATCGGCCAGCGCGGTTCCCGAGCCGATGATGCCGCTCGGTCGTTGGGGGTTCTTGAAGTTCAGGAGCCCGGCCTCGGGCAGCGGGTTGATGGCGACGATCGTCGCGCCGGCTGCCTTCGCCTCGCCGAGCGTTCCGAGCATGCGTGGGTGGTTGGTGCCGGGGTTCTGACCGACGACCAGGATCACGTCGGCCTCGACGAAGTCCTCGAGCCGGACCGAGCCCTTGCCGATGCCGATCGCTGCACCCAGCGCGACCCCGGTGGCCTCGTGGCACATGTTGGAGCAGTCGGGCAGGTTGTTGGTGCCGAACGCTCGCACGAGGAGTTGGTAGGCGAACGCCGCCTCGTTGCTGGTGCGGCCCGACGTGTAGAACACGGCCTCGTCGGGGTCGTCGAGTCCGCGCAGTTCATCGGCGACGAGCGCGAACGCCTCGTCCCAGTCGATCGTCGTGTAGTTGGTGGCGCCGGGGCGCTTCACCATCGGGTGGGTGAGGCGACCCTGCTGGCCCAACCAGTAGTCGGATCGGGTCGCGAGGTCGGCGACCGAGTGCTCGGCGAAGAAGATCGGCTCGACGCGGTCGGTGGTCGCCTCCTCGGCGACCGCCTTGGCCCCGTTCTCGCAGAACTCGATGTGGTGGCGTTCGCCCGGCGCCGCTTCGGGCCACGCGCAGCCGGGGCAGTCGAACCCCTCGGGCTGGTTGATGACGGCGAGTGTTCGGGCCGTGCGGCGCACGCCCATGTCGTCGATCGAGCGGCGCAGGGAGACGGCGGCCGCCCGAGCGCCGGCAGCGGAACGGCGCGGCGGCGTGAGGTGGAACCCGTCCTCGTCGGGATCGAGGGGGTTCGGGGGGAGCTCGGTCATGCTGCTCCGCCCTCACCCATCACGTCACCTGGAAGCACCAGTTGACCTGCTTGGCCGTGGCCTCACCGTCGAGCTTCTTCCACACCCAGGCGTCGACGCACTGCGTCGGCGACTCCAGGGACTCGATGCGGCGACCGGGCCCGGGTGCGTACTCGACGGTGCCGAGGCTCGGCGCCTTCTGGAGGCCGTCGGCGTCCTCGCCGTTGGCGTCGTTGCGGATGGCGGTGCCGTTGATCACGAGGTAGGCGTCGTAGCCCTCCTTGAGGTCGATCCCGACGGTCGACTGGCGCAGGACCTCGCTGCCGCTGTCGGGAATCAGGCGCTCGACGTACTCGGGCTTGGACAGGCTCGCCTGATCGGGACCGGTCACCATGTTGTCGTAGACGAACACGACGATCACCACCATCGCGATGACGAGCACGGCGAGGAGGGCTTTCACCTTGATGGGCACGTGGTCATTCTGGTGCGTCGTCGAGGTCCGCACACAGTCGGTCGGCCGCTCCGGTCGATCGGTGTGGTCGAGGCGTCGAGACGTGGCATCGGCCACGGGGCCCCTCCACGGGGACCCTCCCGGGCAGAACTAAGGTGAACCGGTCATGTCGTCGCGTCCGTTCGGCCAAGGATCGATCGTCGCCGGTCGGTACCGCATCATCGCCCCTCTCGGGAGTGGTGCTTCGGCGCGGGTCTTCCTCGCCGACGACCTCCAGCTGGGCCGGCGTGTCGCCGTCAAGGTGCTGCACGAGGCGCTCGCCGAGGACCGCACGTTCCTCAAGCGTTTCAAGGCCGAAGCCCACTCCGCCGCCGCGCTGAACCACCCGAACGTGATGCACGTCTACGACTCCGGCGACGCCACGGTCGACGAGGGCCCACCCCTGCCGTTCCTGGTGATGGAGTTCGTGGGCGGCGGCAGCCTCCGCGCCGTGCTCGACTCCGGGCCGCCGTTCAGCCCGTCCCAGGCGCTGGTCGTCGGCCTCGACGCCGCCCGCGGCCTCGAATACGCCCATCAGCACGGGTTCGTGCACCGTGACATCAAGCCGGCCAACCTGCTGTTCGGTGAGGAGGGCAGGCTCCGGATCGCCGATTTCGGCCTGGCCCGTGCGCTCGCCGAGGCCACGTGGACCGAACCGGAAGGCGTGCTGCTCGGTACGGCCAAGTACTCGGCACCCGAGCAGGCGCTCGGCAAGGCGGTCGACGGCCGCTCCGACGTGTATTCGCTCGCGCTGGTGTTGGTGGAAGCCGTCACCGGTGAGGTGCCGTTCGCCCGCGACAGCATCCAGGGCACGCTGCTCGCCCGGACCGAACGCGATCTCGAGGTACCCCGCTCGCTCGGTCGCCTCGCTCCGGTCCTCGAGCGTGCCGGTCGTCTCGATCCCGACCTCCGGCCCGATGCCGGCGAGTTGGTCATCGCCTTCCTGGCAGCGTCTGAGGACATGGACCGCCCGAAGCCGATCGGGCTGCCCGGGGCGATCCCCGTGCAGGTCCTCGAGATGATGGTCGATCAGGGGAAGGCCTCCGCCGCGACCGACACCGACGAGCACCCCGTGGTCGACAGTGACACGACCGAGACCGAGACCGAGACCGATGACGGCGAGCCCGATGGCCTCCCCGACGACATCACGCTCCTCGCAGCCGCCGACCAGACGGCCGTCGTGACCCTTCCCGTCGTTCGGACCGCTCCAAGCGCCCCCGCCGCATCGACGGCGTCGGTCGCGACCGCCTCGACGAAACCGACCGACGCCGCGCCCGCGGCCGAGACGCCAACGGGCCGCGTCGACATCCCGCTCGACGACAGCACCCCCGACTCGACCGGCGAGGCGACCTCTCGGCGCTGGCCCTGGGTGCTGGCGGCGATCCTGCTCATCGGCGGGCTCGTCGGCGGCGCCGCCTACTGGTGGGTGGCCATTCGGATCCCCAGCCATGCCGTGATCGATGTCGGTGGTATGCCGGTCAAGCAGGCGACCCGTGAGCTCGAGGACCTCGGGTTCGAGGTGACGAGTTCGTTCGTTCGCAAGGACGGCACGGAGGCGGACGAGGTGGTCGGCCAGAAGCCGAAGGTCGGCACCGAGCTCGAGGAGGGCAGAACCGTCGAGCTGATGGTGTCGCTCGGCAACACACTCGTCACGGTCCCGGTCCTCGACGCCACGATGGACGAGGCCACGGTCACCACGCGCCTCGACGAGGCGGGCCTCGTGGTGGGGAGCCGCACCAACCCGTTCGACGAGACGGTGCCGGCCGGGTTCCTCATCTCCTCGGCCGTGTCGGTCGCTCCCGATGCCAGCGGCCAGGTCCCCAAGGAGACCCCCGTCGACATCGTGATCTCGGCCGGGCCCCAGCCCCGCATCATCCCGCCCAGCCTCGTGGGTCAGCCGATCGCCGAGGTGCAACGGCAGCTCGAAGCCATCCAGCTCAAGGTCAACGTGACCCAGGAGTTCAGCGACGAGCCGATCGACACGGTGCTCCGCCTGAACTATTCCGACAACACCGAGGTGCCCCGCGACACCGTCGTCGAGGTCGCCACGTCGAAGGGTCCGGAGCTGTTCCCGATCCCCAACGTGTTGGGCCAGACCGGAGCGCAGGCGGGGGCCACACTCGAAGCACAGGGCTTCCGGGTCGCCGGTGTCACGGGGTCGCCGTCGGGCAAGGTCGTGGGCATCGCTCCACCCGCCGGCGAGCTGCACCCGAAGGGCACCTCGGTCCAGTTGCTGACCAATTGACGGCCGACCGAGCATCCCTCACTTTCGGCAATCGCGCCCCTAGTCTTCGGGTCCGACGACGGAGCTCGTTGGGGCGGTCTGCCTACGTGGTGTTCCCCAGCCGCCGCGACGAGGCGGCCGCCCCAACCGGCTCCGTCGTTCCGCGTCCGCGGTGGGATCGGTGACCACCCCCACGACCACCCGGCGGAGCGCGAACCCGTGGGTCGTCACGTGGACCGTGCTCGCGGGCTCGTTCGCCGTGGGCATCAACTTCACGATCCTGGCCGTGTCGCGGCCCGAGATCGCCGACGATCTCCGCGCCGACGTGTCGACGCTCGTCTGGTTGATCTCCGGTCCGATCCTCGCGAACGCGCTGTTCACCGCAACGGCGGGCAAGCTCGGCGATCTGTACGGACACCGGCGCGTCTACCTGCTCGGCATCGGCGGGTCCGTCGTGTTCGCGATGGCCTCGGCCCTGGCCTGGGACAGCTGGTCGCTGATCGGGTTCCGCGTCGCCGGCGCGGTCGTCGGCGCGGCGGCGGCACCGGCGTCGATGGCGATCATCAACCTGATGTTCCCACCGGCGCAACGGTCGAAAGCGCTCGGCTACTGGTCACTGGTCGCCGCCGGTGGCCCGGTGATCGGCCTCATCATCGGCGGTCCGCTCGTCGACGCCTTCGGGTGGCGGGCGATCTTCCTGATCCAGGTTCCGCTCCTCGCGATCGCGCTGGCCATGGCGTGGCGCGTGCTGCCCGAAACGGATCGCGCCGAACAGACGACCTTCGACGTGCTCGGCAACGTGATGCTCGGGGTCGCGCTCCTGGCACTCCTCATCGGTGTCGAGCGCGGTCGGTCGTGGGGGTGGGGGAGCGCGCCGACGATCGGCTGCTTCGTCGTCGCCGCAGTGGCGTCGGTGTTGTTCATCCGCGTCGAACTGCGCGTCGATCACCCGCTGCTGCCGGTTCAGTACTTCCGGACCCGGTCGTTCACGATGCCGATCGTGGTCATCTTCTTCGCCCAGTTCGGGTACATGGGCGGCTTCATCCTGGCGCCCAAACTGCTCGACGAGATCGGGCACGAGTCGGCCACGCACATCTCGACGCTGTTGATTCCGCGGCCCTTGACGTTCGCCATCGCCGGCGCTGCGGCGGGCTGGTTCATGCGCCGGCTGGGGATGCGCAACATCGCCGCGATCGGATCGATGCTGGTGGTCGTGTCGCTGATGATGATTGCCGCGGTCACCGACGACCTGAACACGTGGGTCGTCGTCGGTGCGATCGCCCTGTCGGGTCTCGGCATGGGCATGGTGCAACCCGCGATCGCCGCCTCGGTCGCCAACTCCGTCGACGACCGGGATCTCGGCGTTGCCGGCGCGGCGCAACAGATGTCGGTGCAGGTCGCGACGTCGCTCGGCATGAACCTGCTCGACACGGTGCAGGCCGGGCTCGTCGCCACGTCCGGCCTCGCTGCGTCGTACGCGTCCTCGTACCACCTGGGAGCGCTGCTCACCCTCGGTGGCGTCGTCGCCGCGTGGTTCGTGCCCAAGCGAACCGCCTGACTCGTTCTGTCCCGCGGATGAGTGCGATCCGCACTCATCCGCGGGACAGAACCGAGCGAGTGAGCGGTACTACTCGGTGATTGCCTGGATGCGCTCGGCGACCTGGGCGGCGACGGGATCCTGGCCACCGGCCTGGAGCGCCATCATCTTGGTCATGTCGCCCTGGACCTTGATCTTGCCGGCCATGAAGGCCTGCATCCCGGCCTGCGGGTTGCCGTCGACGATGATCGCCTTGGCCGTCTCGTAGTCGACGGTGACGGTGAGATCGGGGTTCTCGAGCTCACCGAGGTCGAGGTTGAGGGCTCCGTCGGACGTGTCCATGAACGCCTTCACGTCGGTGTCGCCGAACGGCACCTCGGTGATGATCTGGTTCATGCGGACCGAGTGCGCCGGGGCCGGGGACTCCCCCTCGAACTCTTCGCGGATCGCTTTGGCAGCGGCGACCCACTCAGGGGTCAGGAACTGGTACTTGGCCATCTTCGGCTTCCTCTTTCAATCTCCGGATTTCCATCACGGATGCGGTGAACGGGCGTCACTGTAGCCACGCTGTTCGAGCCGTGACGGGCTGTCGCGTCCGGAAGCACACCTAGAATCGTCGGCCTATGTCCGAACGCATCTCCCGCGACGACGTCGCCGCCGTCGCGAAGCTCGCCCGGCTGTGTCTGAGCGACGCCGAGCTCGACCGGGCCACCAGCCAGCTCGGCGACATCCTCGACCACGCGGCCGACATGGCCTCGCTCGATCTCGAGGGTGTCGAGCCCACGTCGCACCCCTATCCACTGAGCAACGTGCTGCGCGACGACGTCGCACTGCCGTCGCTCGACCGCGACGAGGTACTGGCGGCGGCGCCCGCTGCCGAGGCCGGCATGTTCCGAGTCCCTCCCGTGATCGGGGAAGAGCCGTGAGTGACGTGACGGCACGAGCCATCGCGGCGCAGGTCCGGGCCGGCGAGCGGTCCGCCGTCGAGGTGACCGAGGCGGCGCTCGCGTCGATCGCCGCGGCCGAACCCCACATCGCCGCCTTCAACCTGGTGACGGCCGAGACCGCCCGCGCCGCCGCTGCGGACATCGATCGCCGTATCGCCGCGGGGGACGACGTCGGCCCGCTCGCCGGCGTGCCGATCGCCATCAAGGACAACATGTGCACGCGGGGCATCGCCACGACGTGCAGTTCGAAGATCCTCGAGGGCTGGACCCCGCCCTACGACGCCACCGTGGTGACGCGCCTCGCCGCGTCGGGTGCCGTGCTCGTGGGCAAGACCAACATGGACGAGTTCGCCATGGGCAGCTCGACGGAGAACTCGGCCTTCGGGGTCACCCGTAACCCCCACGACCTCACCCGCGTGCCGGGGGGTTCATCGGGCGGTTCGGCGGCGGCGGTCGCCGCGGGCGTCGTGCCGATCGCGCTCGGGTCCGACACCGGCGGGTCGATCCGGCAGCCGGCGGCCCTCTGCGGTGTGGTCGGGGTCAAACCCACCTACGGCTCGGTGTCGCGCTTCGGCCTCGTCGCATACGCCAGCTCGCTCGACCAGATCGGCCCGTTCGCCACCAACGTCGCCGATGCGGCGGCGCTGCTCGAGGCGATCGCCGGACACGATCCGATGGACTCGACCTCGATCCCCGCGGCGTTCCCCGCGGTGAGCGCCCACCTCGACGACGGGGTGGCGGGCCTCCGGGTCGGTCTCCCCGTCGAGTTCATGGGCGATGGCATCGCCCCCGACGTCCGGGCCCGGGTCGAGGCGGCGGCGGAGGCGCTGGCCGCTGCCGGGGCGATCGTCGCCGAGACGTCGGTTCCCGCCGCGACCGTCGCACTGTCGGCGTACTACCTGCTCGCTCCCGCAGAGGCGTCGTCGAACCTCTCGCGTTTCGACGGGGTGCGGTTCGGTTTGCGGGTGGAGGCGCCCACCACCCCCGAGATGTACGACCTCTCCCGCACCCAGGGTTTCGGTGCCGAGGTCAAGAACCGCATCATGCTCGGCACCTACGCCCTGTCCGCGGGCTACTACGACGCCTATTACGGCACGGCACAGAAGGTCCGCACGCTGATCATGCGCGACTTCGACGCGGCGTATTCGCGATTCGACGTGCTTCTCACGCCGACGTCGCCGACGACGGCGTTCGCGATCGGTGCCAAGACCGACGACCCACTGACGATGTACATGAACGACATCTGCACGATCCCCACCAACCTCGCCGGGCACCCGGCGATGTCGGTGCCGTTCGGTTCCGGCGACGACGGACTGCCGATCGGCGTCCAGGTTCTGGCGCCGGCGCTCGGCGAGGTGGCCATGTTCCGGGTGGCGGCGGTGCTCGAGGGGGCGGCGCCCGCCCGATTGGTGCCCAACCTGGCGGGGGTGGCGTCGTGACCGAATCCGTCATCGCACCGTCGGTGGGCGGCACCGGCGAGGTCTTCGTGACCAACCGTCCCCAGCAGCCGCAGAACCCCGCCGTTCCCGACGGCTGGGAGATCATCATCGGTCTCGAGGTCCACGCCGAGCTGGCCACGCACACGAAGCTGTTCAGCGGCTCGCTCAACGAGTTCGGTGGCGAGCCCAACACCAACATCGACCCCGTCACCCTCGGCCTGCCCGGGAGTCTGCCGGTACTCAACCGCGAGGCGGTCGAGCTCGCCATCCGCACCGGACTCGCCCTCAACTGCACGGTGCAGCGGTCGGTGTTCGCCCGCAAGAACTACTTCTACCCCGACATGCCCAAGGGCTATCAGATCAGCCAGTACGACCTGCCCATCAACACCGACGGGTGGCTGGAGCTCCCCGACGGGACCCGGATCGGCATCGAACGCGCCCATCTCGAGGAGGACACGGGCAAGTCCTCCCACATGGGTGGCGCCAGCGGTCGTATCCACGACGCCGAGTACTCGCTGATCGACTTCAACCGCGCCGGTGTGCCACTGCTCGAGATCGTGAGCCGCCCCGACCTCCGCACCGCGGACGAGGCGAAGGCCTACGTCGCCGAGCTGCGTTCGATCCTGATGGCCGTGGGCGCGTCGGACGGCAAGCTCGAGGAAGGGTCGATGCGGGTCGACTGCAATGTGAGCGTGCGCCGAATCGGCGCTGGTCTGGGCACCCGCTGCGAGATCAAGAACGTCAACTCGCTGCGCAGCCTCGGCCGCGCCGTCGACTACGAGGCCCGCCGACAGGTCGACCTGATCACGGCCGGCGAAGCGGTGCAGCAGGAGACCCGGCACTGGAACGACGACTCGGGTCGCACGTCCACGCTTCGCACCAAGGAGGAGGCGACCGACTATCGGTACTTCCCCGAACCCGACCTCGTGGTGGTCGACCCGTCGCCGGAGTGGATCGACGCCGTTCGCGACGCTCTCCCGCTCCTGCCGCGGGAGCGACGCAAGCGCCTGGTCGACCTGACGGGCATCGCCGCCGAGAACGCGGCGATCGTCGTCGAACGGGGCCTCGACGACCTCGTGGTCGCCGCGGTCGAAGCCGGCGGCGACGGCGCCCGCGCCGCTACCCACGCGGAGCACAACCTGTCCGAGGACGATGCTGGCCTGTCGCCCGAAGCGTTCGCCGCGTTGACCCGCATGGAGGTCGACGGTGCGGTGACAGCGACGCAGGCCAAGACCGTGCTCGCCGAGATGGTGGCTCGCGACGGAGACGCCGATCCGGCGGCCATCGCCGCGTCACTCGGCTTCGAGGCCATGGCATCGGACGAGAACGAGGCGCTCGTCGACGGCCTGATCGCCGCCCATCCCGAGGACTGGGCCAAGTTCTGTGCTGGCGAGAACAAGGTCGTCGGCTTCTTCGTCGGTCAGGCGATGAAGGCCACCCAGGGCAAGGCCGACGGCAAGGCCATCACGGCGCTGCTGAACGCTCGGAAGGGCTGACATGGCGGTCGGACCGGTTCGCTCGATCGCGTTGACGATCGCGCTGGTCGTCGCCGGGGCCGGCTGCTCGGACGGCGACCCCAAACCCACGGTCGCCGAGGTGCCGACGACCACGAACCCCGCCCTCGCTGCCGATCTCGAACCGACGCCGGCACCCTTGTCGGCCGAGCAGATCGTCGTGGGCCTCGAGGCGGCGGTGGGAGCTGCCGATTTCTGCGGCCTGCTCCGGGCGATCGACGCCGCCGAGCCCGATCCCGACGACCGTGACGGCGCGACCGACGTGTATCGGGCGCTCGCCGCGGCGACCCGGTCGGCACGTCCGTTCGTCCCGAAGGAGCTGCGTACGCCGTGGGAGGACATCGTGGTGGGTACCGACGAGGCTGCCACTGCGATCGAGGATCACGACGGCGACGTGTCCGACCCCGAGCTGGACGCGGCGCTCACGTCCACGGCGATGGTCGAGGCACTCGAGTCGGTCGAGCGCTACCAGATCACGAGCTGCCCACCGCCGGTGGCGGGCGGTTGAGGGGTTCCTGAGGACACCCGAGGGCGGCGCGCTTGCCCTCGGAGCGACATTTCGTATGCTGAACCAGCCCTTCCGCCCCTTCCGGTCGTGTTCGGGCGTCCGACCACCCGATCCGATCCACGACGAGGGAGCCCGATGTCCGTAGCGACGCGCCAGCTGACCGCTCTCGTGGCGCTCGGGTTGGCGATGCTCCTGTCGGCCGGCTGTGGTGCCACCCAACGAACCGAACTGTCCCTCAGCGGAGCGGACTCCCCACCCGACGATCTCGCTCTCGCCACGACGTCTCCTCCCGCGGCAGCGCCGGACGCTGCTGACGCCGCCGTCGCCGAGCCCACCACCGAACCGCCCGCAGCGACCGCCCCCACCGTCGACGATGCGGAGTCCGCCGCGGCCCTGTCGGCGCCGGCGTCGGCCGCCGGAGCGACGCCGACCACGTCGCTGGCGGTGCCACCGACCACCGACCCCGACGCTCGCCTCCTCGACGAGGTCGAGGCTGCGGTCGGCCGCCAGGACATCTGCGGCGTCTACGCCGGACTCGCCCGCTTCGAGTTGGCGACCGCGTCGACCGACCGCCTCATCTCCCAGTTGTCGCGCATCCGCACGATCATGGAGGAGGCGTCGTCGTTCGTGAGCCCCGCCCTTGCGGCCGATTGGGCCGCGGTGACCGAGGGCATGACGGGCTTGTTGACCTCGCTCGAGAAGGACCGCGCCGTCGGCAAGGTGTCGAAGCCCTCGCACTACGACGACGACGACTACCGCGAGGCGTCGGGTCGGGTCGCCGACTGGATGGGCCGCAACTGTGCGTGACCGTTCGATGTTCCTGCGACGCGTGTTCGGGCTGGCGCTGATCGTGGCGACCGCTGTCGTCCCTGTTGCCTGTTCGTCGAGCCGCGACATCGAGTCGGCGGGAGAGACGAAGACGACGATCCGTGACCTCGGCGACGACGAACTGGTCGACGAGGATCCGCTGCTCAGCGGGTCGCAGGGTGCGAAGGAGATCCAGAAGATCATCGACCGGCTCGTGGCCAGCAACGACGCCTGTGCCATCCTCACGCAGAAGGACATCAAGGGCCTGAAGATCGACGCGACCACCCTGGCGTCGTCGTCGGCTCGCAAGACGCTCGCCGCGGGTGTGGTCAAGGTGTACGACCACATCATCCAGATCGTGCCCGATGCAGCCGTCAAGCCCTATCTGGGTACCCAGCGCGACACGTTCGTGCAGGTCCTCGACATCGTGGAACGCTACACCGCGAACCCGACGTCGAAGGAGGGCAACGACCAGATCGAGGCCCTGATCAGCGGCGACAAGTTCGTCCAGGCTCAGAGCGCCGTCTCCGGCTGGACGTACCAGAACTGCAGCTAGTCCCGGTCAGGTGGGCGTCAGCCGTCGGACACCCCACGCGACTCGACTCGTGCAAGGCGCGGTGGCCGGCCCCGAGTACGCTCTGAGGTCAAGCGATCATGAACGTCGATCACGGCCACCGCGAGATCGTCGCGGCGAGTTTGTGGCTGCGGGGGTGGTCGACGACATCGCCACGAAGGCGTCTGCCCGAGCGTCTCGTTAAGTGTCAAGACGTAGCAATCGAACGCCCCGACTTCGAAGCGAAAAGAACGGATCTTGGAGCTCACGCCATCGCCGACGCTAACCAGGAACCGCGGCGGTGGTGGTTCCAGGCGAGTTCGGGCCGCTGAACCTGAACCACCCCGGCAAGCAGTGGGCCCCCAAGATCGTCGGCAAAGGCGACGTCGTGAGCCGCGGCGGCCGCCCCCGGCCCCCGGGCCGCATCTGATGGCCGGCTACGACCTGGCCACCCGACTCCGGCCACGTCGTGAAGAAGAAGGGCGACAGTCTTGGCCCCGCACTCCGATCCCTCTACCCGCCTGACGTGCGCAGGCTCGGGACACTCAGCCTCACCTCTCAACGAGAAGGCCAGCGGTCACGAGTGGGAGCGGCGAAGAACGTCGAGTTGGCGTACACGCTGACGTACTCGTCATGGTTGCCGCGCCCCGCCCGCCCTGCGGCACCGCCACACCAGCACAAAGAGCAACATCAATGATCGCCGCTACATCATCTGCGGACCAACCCACGACCGCACTCGCGAGCCCCCCCCGAGGTCGGGCGTCCACGGGACGGTGGTCAGCGCGAACGCTGCACCGGCGGCGACCATCGCCCCGGCCAGGTAGCGCTGTCGTCCGGCCCCGACGAGGACGCCGTCGAGCGCGAACGCGAGGCTGCCGACCGGCTGCATCGCTGCGACCCACAGGAGCGACGCCGAGGCGGCGGCGACCACGTTCGTGTCGTTGGTGAACAGGTGTGGGCTGAGCGCCGAGGTCGCGGCGAGGATCGCCCCCACGCTGCACCCGAGCGTGAGCGCCCACCGGACGAGCCGGCCGATGACAGCGCGGAGCTCGTCGGTGCGTCCGGCACCGATGCGATGGGCGATCAACGACTGGCCGGCGGCCTCGATCCCGTCGACTGCGTACGCCCCGATCATCCACAGCTGGAACGCGATCGTGTACGCGGCGAGCTCGTCGACGCCGACCCGGGCCGCGCCGGCCTGAGCCACGCTGAACACCCCGAGGAGCACGACGGTGCGGACGACGAGATCGCGACCGACGACGAGCTGACCACGGATCGTCGCCGGCTTGGGGCGCCACGATGCGCCGTGGCGTCGCACACTCCGGCCGAGCAGTGTCAGGTACGCCGCCGCACCGACCCACTTCGCGATCACCGTGCCCAGCGCCGACGCTCCGACCCCGAGCCCGGCGCCGTAGACGAACAGCACTTCGAGGACGAGGTTGAGCGTGACGGTGACCGCTGACACTGCGAGGGGCCGCCGGGTGTCCTGCCCGCCCCGGAGGAACCCGACGCCCGCCATCACCATGGTGAACGCCGGGAGTCCGCCGAGACTGACCCACAGGTACGTCCAGGCGTACCGGGCGACGTCGCCGGTGCCGCCGAACCAACCGATCACGGCGCGCCCGACCACGGCGAAGACCCCGGCCGCCAGCAGGCCACAACCAGCGGCGAGCCACATGGCGCCGACCCCCTGCTCGGCGGCCTCACGTTCGCGACCGGCCCCGTGGTGGCGGGCGACCGCAGCTGTCGTGCCGAACATGAGGAACACGAAGGCGGCGTAGCCGAAGGCAAGGATGCGAGTGGCGAGCGCCGCCCCGGCGAGCTGTGCCGTGCCGATGTGTCCGAGGATGGCGGTGTCGCAGAGGTCGTACAGCGGATCGGTCGCCAGCGCGAGCGTGGCGGGGATCGCCACCGCCGCGATCTGTCGGTCGATGGTGCGGCGGCTCGACGACATCGCCGGAGCGTAGGACCCTCCGGGTCGGTCCGTATTCGAATCCCGTGGCGCGGTCCCGCTCGCATAACCTGCGGCCATGACCACGATGAAGCCCCGGTCCACCGACGTCACCGAAGGATTCCAGAAGGCGCCTGCCCGCGCGATGCTGCGTGCCATCGGCATGAGCGATGGCGACTGGGACCGTACGCAGGTGGGGGTGGCGTCCTCGTGGAACGAGGTGACGCCGTGCAACATGCCGCTCGACCGGCTCGCCAAGCAGGCGAAACTCGGGGTGCACTCCGCCGGCGGCTTCCCGATCGAGTTCAACACCATCGCCGTGTCCGACGGCATCTCGATGGGCCACGAGGGAATGCGGGCGTCGCTCGTCAGTCGTGAGGTGATCGCCGATTCCGTCGAGACGGTGATGCACGCCGAGCGCATGGACGCACTCGTGAGCTTCGCCGGCTGCGACAAGTCGCTGCCCGGCATGATGATGGCGTCGGCTCGTCTCAACCTCCCGTCGGTGTTCCTGTACGGCGGGTCGAAGCTCCCCGGCCAGCTCAACGGTCGTGCGCTCGACATCACCAGCGTGTTCGAGGCGGTCGGCGCCGTCGCCGCCGGCAACATGGAGCAGAGCGAGCTCGACCAGATCGAGCGCAACGCCTGCCCGACGATCGGCAGCTGCGCCGGCATGTTCACCGCCAACACCATGGCGTCGGTGGGCGAGGCCCTCGGGTTGTCGTTGCCGGGTTCGGCGTCGGCTCCAGCGGTCGATCGCCGCCGCGACGACTACGCGTTCGCCTCGGGCGTCGCCGTCATCAATCTCGTTCGCGAGAACATCCGGCCCCGCGACATCATCACCCGCAACTCGCTGATGAACGCGATCGCCGTCGTCAACGCGCTGGGCGGCTCCACCAACGCGGTCCTCCACCTCCTCGCCATCGCCTACGAGGCCGAGGTCGAGCTGGAGTTGCAGGACTTCAACCGGGTCGCCGCGAAGGTGCCCCACCTCGCTGACACCAAGCCCCACGGCCAGTACCACATGCTCGACATCGACCGGGTCGGCGGGGTGCCGGTCGTGATGCAGATGCTGGCGAACGAGGGCCTGCTGCACCTCGACGAGATCACCGTCACCGGCAAGACCGTCGGCGAGAACCTCGAGCTCATCAAGGCGCCCGAGCCCGACGGCAAGGTCATCCACGCGTTCAGCGACCCGATCCACCAGCTCGGGGGCATTGCCGTGCTCGAGGGCTCCCTCGCTCCCAACGGCGCGGTGCTCAAGGTGGCGGGCATCGACTTCGACTTCTTCGAGGGTCCGGCCCGTGTGTTCGACGGCGAGGACAAGGCGATGGAGGCCGTGCTCGGCGAGCAGATCAATCCCGGCGACATCGTGGTCATCCGCTACGAGGGTCCGAAGGGTGGCCCGGGCATGCGCGAGATGCTCGCCATCACCGGCGCCATCAAGGGTGTCGGCCGCGGTGGCGACACGGCGCTCATCACCGACGGCCGGTTCTCGGGTGGCACCCACGGATTCTGCATCGGCCACGTCGCCCCCGAGGCGGTCGACGGCGGTCCGATCGCGTGCTGGTCGCCGAAGGCGACCTGATCCGCATCGACGTCAAGAACCACACGATCGACCTCCTCGTCGACGATGAGGTGCTGGCGGAACGCCGGCTCGACCTCACGTACCCGGAGCCCCGCTACACCAAGGGTGTGCTCGCCAAGTACGCGAAGCTCGCACTCGGCGCCGAGTTCGGGGGTGACCTCGGTCTGATACCCGAGGTCGAGCGCGAGCGGGGATCCTCAGCGGGGGCGTGGGCGGCCGCCGCGCTCGTCCTCGCCCTCGGGGCCCTGGTGTTCGCCGTGCTCGCCCACATCCGGGTCAGTGACCTCGAGGACCGAGTCGCGGTGCTCGAGTCGGACAACGCGTGCCAGGCCATCGGCCACGTTGCCGTCGGGAGTGCTGGACGAGCCGCTCGGTTCGACGCTGCCGTCGGGCGACGAGCCGGTGGCCGCCGCGCCGCCCGATCCGGCCCAGGCCCGCGACATCGTCGCCGCGTTCGCGGCGGTCTACGACCCGAACTCGGGTGTCGACGCCCGCTTGCGACTCATCGACGACGCCACCGGCGTCGCCGCCGCCATGCGTCGGGCCGAGGCCGGCCCCAACGCCGCGGCACTCACGTCGGTCACCGTGAACGTCAACGACGTGCAGTACCTGTCGGCGACGCGGTCGTCGTTCTACTCGTTGTCGGTGCCGGACCAGCCGCCGGTCGTCGGCCGCGAGGGACAGGCTCGCGTCGCCTCGGGCGTGTGGAAGGTTACCCGAGCGACGGTGTGCGCCGACCTCGACGCCATCGGCAGCGCCTGCAGCTGAGCCTCGGTCAGGGGCGGTGCCAAAGCCCCGAGTCGTCGGGCCTCGGGGACCATGAGGTCGTGCTCGCCGGAACGGGCGCGGCGACGACACGTCGAGATGCACGGGATCGACGTCGAGCGCGACCGCGGCCGGGATGGCAAAGCCGGAGCGAGGCACGACCGCCACGGAGGGCAGGCGGGCCAACGCGGCATCCCGCGCCGTGGGGGAGTGGTCGTAGAACGCGACGTCGTGGATCTGGTGCCACTTGTCGGCACCCATGATCACGAGGTCGTACCCGTGCGCCAGGTCGGCGATGAGTTGCAGCTCCGACACCACGACATGGAGCCACCCGAGGCGGTCGGCCAGCCGTCGCACGACCTCGACGCGCTGCTCGAAGGCCGGCTCTTCTGCCGGCGCCTTGGCGAGTGGACGTCGGGAGATCACGAGATCGACCCGATCGAGGCGGTGGTGCTCGCGGGCCGCCTCGGCCACGGCGAGGTGAGCGACCGTCGGTGGGTTGAACGTGCCTGGGAACGCCCCGCGCCTCACAACGACACCTCGACCGGCTCAGGAACCACCTCGGCATGGCTCCACCACAACGCGATCGTCGCCCCGGCGCAGGCCGTCGCTGCGACGGCGATCGAGGCGTTGAACCCGCCCGTCTCGTAGATGCGACCCGACACGGCGGAACCGATGGCGCGGGCGACCATGATGAGCACGAACACGTGGCTCACGGCTTTGCCCCGGTTGTTCACGTCGAGCTCGGAGACGAGCGGGAGGACGGCGACGAACGCCAGCTCGATCGCAACGTCCATCACGAGCATCAGGCCGACGGCTCCGACGACGTTCGTGCCGACGGCCATGATCCCGAGGAGGGGCGGCACGGCGATGGCCATACCCCACATGCCGCAGCGGACCGATCCGAACCGGTCGGTGACCCACACCGTGATGATCGTGCCGATCAGTTCGGCCACGCCCAGCAACGTGGTGACGGCACCGAGCCGGCCGGTCGACAGGTTCAACTCCGTCACCAGAGTCGCCGTTGACGGCGAACACCACCATCTGCGCGAACGGCTGCAGGAAGCAGAAGATCCAGACGGCCCGCTTGAGACGCGTCGGGTTCGAGACGGCGACGGCCGCTGGGAGCAGGGCCTCCTCCTCGTCGATGTCGACCCAGTTGGGCTCGCGGAGCCGTGCCCCCGACGCCACTGCAGCGAGGCCGAGGAGCGGGCCGGTGGTCACGAACGCCGCCTTCCACCCCCAGTGCTCGACGGCGAGACCGATCGCGGGGATGCCGATCAGGAACGCTCCGGCCCAGGTCATCTCGATGATGCTGATGACCCGACCACGTTCGTCGAGCGGCACGTTGTGGCCGATCCACACGTTCTGGGCCAGGTCGACCGAGATCTTGGCGGCTCCGCCGATCACCATCATCACGACGAACAGGGGGAACCATGACGTCGCCGCGGCGAGACACGACGCTCCGGCGACCACGCCCCCGAAGGCGATGACCCGCGACATGTGCCCTCGATCGACCCAGCGACCCGCCTGCGGAGCGGCGAGCCCGCCGAGTTCCCGTGCGCGTGAAGACGTAGTTCGAGCGTCGCGACGTCGACCCCGAGGCCCTTCGAGATCTGGTTGATGAAAACGCCGGGAACCGGACGAACAGGTTCCCCATCATTCGAGTCGCAGCGAAACCGACGACGGTGGGCCAGATCGATTGCGTCGTCTCGGGCGCGCCGGAAGAAGTTGGCGCGCCGGAGTCCATGGGGCGCTAACCTAGAGGCCGTGACCTGCACCGCTCCACGTACCTCGATCCTCGTAGTAGTGACCTAGCGCCCGCAGCTTCTCTTTCCTGCGTGCGCTCTCTGGCTCCCCTCGGGGAGCTTTCGACTTTTTCGGGCCGAAGCCCCGAACATCAGCTCCTCGGGCGCTGCCCGAACGACAGCACTGCGGGGTCAGGGTCGGCGCACCTGGCCCGGACTGTCCCCGACCTCCTGTTCCGACAAGAATCACCACCGACCGAAATCCGAAGGCAGATTGACATGGGTGAGCCAGCAACAACACCAGTCCGCATGAACGGGGGCCAAGCCCTGATCAAGGCGCTCGAGCTCGAGGGCGTCGAGGTGATCTTCGGCCTTCCGGGCGGGTGCATCCTCCCGGTGTACGACCCGATCATCGACAGCCCGATCCGCCACATCCTCGTTCGCCACGAGCAGGGCGCCGGCCACATGGCCGAGGGGTACGCCCACGCGACCGGTCGCCCCGGGGTCGCCATGGTCACGTCCGGCCCGGCCGCCACCAACATCGTCACGCCGCTGTGCGACGCGTTCATGGACTCCATCCCGATGATCGTGATCACCGGCCAGGTGCCCGTCGCTGCGATCGGGACCGACGCGTTCCAGGAGTGCGACACGATCGGCATCACCCGTTCGGTCACCAAGCACAACGAGCTGGTCACGAGCGCCCAGGACATCCCGCTCGCCGTCCGTCAGGCATTCCTGCTGGCGACCACCGGTCGGCCCGGCCCGGTGCTGTTGGACATCCCGAAGGACATCGTCGACCCGCAGAACCCCAACTCCGACATGGAGTGGTACTGGCCGACCGACGCCGAGGTCGCCGCCAGCCTCCCCGGCTACAAGCCCACGACCAAGGGCCATCCCCGCAAGATCAAGGAGGCGGCGGAGCTCATCAGCCAGGCCGAGCGCCCCGTGCTCTACGTCGGCGGCGGCATCCTCAAGGCTCGAGCCGCCGAAGCGCTCAAGGAGCTCGCCGAGCTGACGAACATCCCCGTCGTCACCACGCTCATGGCCCGAGGAGCGTTCCCCGACGACCACGAACTGTGTCTCGGCATGCCGGGCATGCACGGCAACTACACGGCGGTCACTGCGATGCAGGAGAGCGATCTGCTGATCGCCCTCGGGAGCCGCTTCGACGACCGGGTCACCGGCCGGGTGCCGTCCTTCGCCCCGCACGCCAAGATCATCCACGTCGACATCGACCCCGCCGAGCTCGGCAAGGTCCGACGGCCCGACGTCCCGATCGTCGGCGACGCCCGCCTCGTCATCGAGGAGATCGTCCGGACGCTCAAGGCGAACGGTGCGCCCGACAACCAGGCCGACCGCACCGAGTGGCGCTCGACGCTCTCGGGTTGGCAGGAGAAGTACCCGCTGAGCTACGTCCAATCCGAACCGGGCGAGCTGCTCAAGCCCCAGTTCGTGCTCGAACAGCTCCGCGCTGTCACCGGAGAACACGATCGTCGCCTCCGGCGTCGGCCAGCACCAGATGTGGACGGCGCAGTACTGGAAGTTCCGTCATCCCTACACCTGGATCAACTCCGGTGGCCTCGGCACCATGGGCTTCTCCGTCCCCGCCGCCATCGGTGCCAAGGTCGGCATGCCCGACCGTACGGTGTGGGCGGTCGACGGCGACGGCTGCTTCCAGATGACGGCCCAGGAGATGGTGACCGCTGCGACCGAACGCATCCCGGTCAAGATCGCGATCCTCAACAACGTGTACCTCGGCATGGTCCGCCAGTGGCAGGAGATGTTCTACGAGGAGCGCTACTCCGAGGTCTACCTGTCGCCCGATCTCCCCGACTACGTGAAGTGGGCCGAGGCGATGGGCTGTGTGGCCTTCCGAGTCGAGTCGCCCGAAGAGGTCGCCCCGACCATCGAGAAGGCAAACGCGATCAACGACCGTCCCGTCGTGGTGGAGTTCCGCACCGACGCCAGTGAGAAGGTGTTCCCGATGGTTCCTCCCGGCCAATCCAACTCCGACATCGTCGTCGGTCCCGGCGAAGAGGACGTCGTTCAGTGAGTGCCACGAACGGCACCCACGCCGGCCCCAAACACCACCTGCTGTCCGTCCTCGTCGAGAACAAGGCGGGGGTGCTCGCCCGGGTCGCCAGCCTCTTCGCCCGGCGCGGGTACAACATCTACTCGCTGGCGGTGGCGCCGACCGACGACGAGCGGTTGAGCCGCATCACGATCGTCGCCGATGCCGAGTCGGCGCCGCTCGAGCAGGTCGTCAAGCAGCTCCACAAGCTGATCAACGTCATCAAGATCAGCGAGCTCGATCCGACCGACGCCGTCGAGCAGGAGCTGATGCTCTGCACGGTCAGCGCCGACGCTGTGACGCGGACCCAGATCCTCGAACTGTGCGCGATCTACGGCGCCAAGATCATCGACGTGGGACACGCCGACGTCACGATCTCGGCATCGGAGGTGCCCAGCCGACTCGATGATCTCGAGGACCTCCTGCGCCCCTTCGGCATCGTCATGGTGCAGCGCACCGGCCGCGTCGCTCTCCCCAAACTCGACCGATCCGCCCTCCGCTAACTAGCCTCTCCCCGCTTCGAAAATCTGAAAGGCACCCAGAAAAATGGCCAACGTCTACTACGAGAAGGACGCCGACCGGTCCTTCATCGCCGATCGCAAGGTGGCCATCCTCGGCTACGGCAGCCAGGGCCACGCCCACACGCTCAACCTCAAGGACTCCGGTGTCGAGGTCGTCGTCGGCCTGCGCGAGGGTTCGTCGTCCAAGCCCAAGGCCGAGGCCGCCGGTCTCAAGGTGCTCAACCTGGACGAGGCCTCCGAGTGGGCCGACCTGATCATGATCCTCCTGCCCGACACCGAGCAGAAGGACATCTACGAGCAGCACATCGCCCCGCACCTCAAGGCGGGCGACGCCCTGTTCTTCGCGCACGGCTTCAACATCCGGTTCGGCCAGATCGTGCCGCCGGCCGACGTCGATGTCGCCATGGTCGCCCCCAAGGGCCCGGGCCACCTCGTGCGCCGTACCTACGTCGAGGGCGGCGGCGTGCCGTCGCTCATCGCGGTCCACCAGGACGCCACCGGCAACGCCCGCGCCATCGCGATGGCGTACGCCGACGCCAACGGCGGCACCCGCGCCGGCGTCCTCGAGACCACGTTCCCCGAGGAGACCGAGACCGACCTCTTCGGCGAGCAGGTGGTGCTCTGCGGTGGGCTCACCGAGCTCATCAAGGCCGGCTTCGAGACCCTCGTCGAGGCGGGCTACCAGCCCGAGGCCGCCTACTTCGAGTGCCTCCACGAGGTGAAGCTCATCGTCGACCTGATCTACGAAGAGGGCATCGAGGGCATGCGCTACTCGATCTCCGACACCGCCGAGTACGGCGACCTCACTCGCGGCCCGCGCATCATCACGCCCGCCGTGAAGGCGGAGATGAAGAACGTGCTCACCGAAATCCAGGACGGCCGGTTCGCCGAGGAGTGGATCGCCGAGAGCCGCTCCGGTCGCAAGAACTTCCACCGCCTCGAAGAAGAGGGCAAGAAGCACCAGATCGAGGCGGTCGGCAAGGAGCTCCGTGCCCTCATGCCGTGGATCCGCGCCGGCAAGGCCAGCGTCACCGAGACCTCGGGCGGCCAAGCGTAATCACGCACCCGACCAACGACACGAAGGCACAACGGGTTCCGGTCAGGACGCTGATGACGGCGACCGACTGGAACCCTGTGCTGCGTGGTGAGTTCGAGAAGCCGTACTGGCCCGAACTGCGCAGCTTCGTCGCCGCGGAGCGTGCGGCCGCGACGGTGTACCCACCGGTCGAGCAGGAGTTCGCCGCACTCCACCTGACTCCCTACGCAGACACCCGCGTGTTGATTCTCGGGCAGGACCCGTACCACGGGCCCGGCCAGGCCCACGGACTGTGCTTCTCGGTGCAGCCGGGAGTGAAGCCGCCGCCCTCGCTCGAGAACATCTTCAAGGAGATGGAGACCGACGTCGGGTGTCCCCGCCCATCGCACGGCAACCTCGAAGCGTGGGCCCGACAGGGCGTCCTGTTGCTCAACGCAGTTCTCACGGTGCGGGCCCACCACGCCGGCTCCCACGCCAACAAGGGGTGGGAGACCTTCACCGACCGGATCATCGCGACGGTGTCGGCGAAGGAGACGCCGGTCGTGTTCATCTTGTGGGGTGCGTATGCCCGGAAGAAGAAGGCGCTGATCGACGAGTCGCGGCACACGATCATCGAGTCGGCGCACCCGTCGCCCCTGTCGGCTCGCAACGGCTTCTTCGGCAGTCGACCGTTCTCCCGGGCGAACGAAGCGCTCGTCGTTGCGGGCCTGCAGCCAATCGAGTGGTGTCTGGGAGCGTGAGCTGCTCGTAGGGTGGACGGATGCGAGTCAGCGTCCCCGCATCGTCCGCCAACCTCGGCCCCGGCTTCGACGCGCTCGGTCTCGCACTCGACCTCCCGTTCCTCCTGTCGAACTCGCCGGGTGGCAAGGCGCTCGAGGCGGAACCGACCCATCCTGCGTCCGTGGCGTTCGCCCGTGCCGGCGGCAGGGGGCCGCTGTGGTGGAAGAGCCCGATCCCGCCCGGGCGCGGCCTCGGCTTCTCCGGGTCGGCTCGGGTGGCCGGCGCGCTCATGGGGCTGCTGCAGGCGGGACGCCCCGAGGCCGAGGCGAAGCCCATCGCGCTGGGCATCGCCTGTGAGCTGGAGGGACACCCCGACAATGCAGCGGCGTCGATGCTCGGTGGCATCACCACGGCGGCCGGCGGGCGGGCCGTGCGGATCTCGACGCCGCTCGACCTGAGCGTGGTCGTGTGGTGGCCGTCCTCGTCGACCTCGACGAACCAGGCTCGAGCGGCCCTGCCCTCGACGGTGCCGTTCGAGGATGCCGTGTTCAACGTGGGCCGTAGTTCGCTGCTGGTCGCGGCGCTGGCGGCCGGCGATGTCGCTTCGCTCGCGACCGCCACCGAGGATCGACTCCACCAGCAGGCTCGCCTGGCGATGTCCCCGGTCTCCGCAGTCGCGCTCGATGCGCTTCGCGGCGCCGGGGTGTTGGCGGCGTGGTTGAGCGGCTCGGGTCCCACGGTGGCGGCGTTCGTGTGGCCCGACGATGCCGAACGGGTCGTCGCGGCCCTCCCGGCGGACGGCACCGCCCGCATCCTGCGGATCGACACGATCGGCGCCCACTCCGTCCGAACCTGACCGGCACGCTCCATAAATCTGACTTGTTTGGTCGACTTTCGACTCCTAGGGTCACGCATCGTCAACGCCGACGAGACCAGGAGTGCAGCAATGAGCGAGTCGTGGGGTTTCGAAACCCGTCAGATCCATGCCGGGCAGGAACCGGACAGCGCTACGGGGGCGCGGGCCGTCCCGATCTACCAGACGACGTCGTACCAGTTCCGCGATTCCGAGCACGCGTCGAACCTGTTCGCGCTTGCCGAGATCGGCAACATCTACACCCGCATCATGAACCCGACGCAAGGGGTGCTCGAGGCGCGACTCTCGAGCCTCGAGGGCGGCACGGCCACGGCCGTCGGCCTTCCGGGTGCCCTGGTCGTGTCGTCGGGCCAGGCGGCCGAGACGCTCGCGATCCTCAACGTCGCCGAGGCCGGTGACCACATCGTCGCGTCGCCGTCGCTCTACGGCGGCACCTACAACCTGCTGCACTACACGCTGCCCAAGATCGGCATCGAGGTGAGCTTCGTCGACGATCCCCACGACCTCGACCAGTGGCGCTCTGCCTCGAAGGCGAACACCAAGGCGTTCTTCGGTGAGGTCCTGCCGAACCCGAAGAACGACGTGTTCGACATCGAGGGCGTCTCGGCCGTGGCCCACGAGGTCGGGGTGCCCCTCATCGTCGACAACACCGTCGCATCGCCCTACGGCATCAACCCGCTCAAGTGGGGTGCCGACATCGTCGTGCACTCCACCACCAAGTTCATCGGCGGTCACGGAACGTCGATCGGTGGCGTGATCATCGACGGCGGCACCTTCGACTACGGGGCGTCGGGTCGTCACCCCGGCCTGACCGAGCCCGACCCGAGCTACCACGGGCTCGCCTACTACCCGGCCCTCGGCAACGGCGCGTACATCATCAAGGCCCGCGTGCAACTGTTGCGCGACCTCGGCCCCGCGATCTCGCCGTTCAACGCGTTCCTCACCCTGCAGGGCGTCGAGACGCTGAGCCTGCGCATGGAGCGCCACTGGCAGAACGCCGACAAGGTCGCGAGGTTCCTCGACGCCCATCCCCAGGTGAGCTCGGTGAGCTACGCCGGCCTGGAGTCGTCGCCCTGGCACGAGCGGGCGAAGAAGTACTTCGAGGGCCGCGGCTTCGGCTCGGTGCTGGCGTTCGAGATCGAGGGTGGTCGCGAGGCCGGTCGCAAGTTCGCTGACTCGCTCCAGCTCCACAGCCACGTCGCGAACATCGGCGACGTCCGCTCGCTCGTCATCCATCCGGCATCGACCACGCACAGCCAGCTCACGCCCGACGAGCAGCTGGCCAGCGCTGTCACGCCCGGCCTGGTCCGCCTGTCGGTGGGCCTGGAGTCGATCGACGACATCCTCGCCGACCTCGAGATCGGCTTCGCCGCGGCGAAGGAGTAGCACCGGGCGGCAGCGAAGGCCTGACCTTCGCCTCGCTGGGGTTTTGTGTTGCGAGGAGCGACGCTCGCGTCGCTCCTCGCACTACAAAGGCCCGAGCATCGGTAGTGGGTCAGCTCGAGTCCATCGACGTCCCTGTGCCCACGCCTCGGGTTATTGCCCGCCGGCGCGCCCGCCCGAGCCCGCGATCGCGCCGGTCAGAGTGCCGTTCGGCCCGCCACCGGCGAAGCACAGGACGCGACGGGAACCGATTCGCCATTCGGTCTCGGTGGGGCTGCGGCTGCCGATCGAGAGGTCGGTATCGCCCGGAGTGGCCCCGACGTAGTCCTCGAAGTGCTCCGGACACGTCGCTGCGGCGAAGTCGTCGAGCCGTCCGTTTCCGGGGTAGGCCTCGGTCTCGGGGTCCTTCACCTCGAGGATGCGGTACACCTCCGCCTCGTGGGGTTGACCGCAGTCGACGGGGAGGGCGGCTCCGAACGGGTCGTTCAGACAGGTGCCGATGGCATACCCCTCGGTGGTCACCTCGGACGACGGTCGTGCCTCGACGAGCCCGTGGTTGCGGCTCTTCCACCACGAGAACCCGAACACGATCGCGCCGAGGACTGCCAGGCCGACGAGCGCCATGACGATGCGGGCGAGCCAGCCGGCAAGCCAGCCGAACAGCATCGAGAGGCAACCACCTGCGGGCGCGCTGCCCCCGTTCCCGTCGCGCTGCCCGTTCCCGGCTCGATGCCGGTCCGACGGCAACGGTCGCAGTCGCGCATCATCGGCTCGTCGCGGAAGCGGCCGGTCGAGCCGATGCCGTAGTACTCGCCCCGCCCACCGCACTTCGTGCAGTCCATCGTCACGCCTCCCGTCGTTCCGACCACGGCCGCCCGCCCGGGGCCGCGTTCGGGGGGAGGATAGTGGGAGACGCCCGTCAGCGGTGGGGTGTCGCGACGGTCACGGCTCCACGGTCAACACGGGCACACCGTCCGTGACCGTGAGTGCCGCGGGCATGCCCATGAGGTCGATGTCGGAGCCGCTGATGCCGTTGGCGCTGAGGTTGAGCACCTCGCCCTTGAACTCACCGCTCACGATCGTGACCTCGACCTTCACGACACTCTCGGGACGGTCGGGGTGGGGCACGGCGTCGACGATGAACACGTCGTAGGTCCCGTCGGGGATCGGGGGAGCCGTTGGTGCGTCGCTCACATCGTCCCCCTCGTCGTCACGATCACATCGTCTCCTGGAAGCTCACGTCACCCTCGCCGCGCAGCACGTTCTTGAGCAGTTTGCCCGACGCGTTGCGGGGCAGCTTGCCGTCGGTGAACTCCACGTAGGTCGGCACCTTGAACGGGGCGAGGTGCTTCGCCACCCAGGCTTGCACCTCGTCGGCGGTCATCGACGCTCCCGGCGCCAGCTCGATGAACGCCTTGACCTCCTCGCCGAGCCCCTCGTGGGGCACCCCGACGATGGCCGCATCGGCGATGGCGTCGTGTTCGACGAGGCAGTTCTCGATCTCGACGCAGTAGATGTTCTCGCCGCCGCGGATGATCATGTCCTTGGCCCGGTCGGTGATGAACAGGTACCCGTCTTCGTCGATGTGACCGACGTCGCCGGTGTAGAGCCATCCGTCCTGGATGGCCTTCGCCGTCGCCTCGGGCTTGTTCCAGTAGCCGGCCATGAGGACGGGCCCGCCGATGAGGACCTCACCGGTGGCGCCCTGCTCGGCGAGGCCGCCCCTGCCGTCGGAGATCGCGATTCGTACTGTCGGCACCGGCAGGCCCACGGAGTCGGCCTTGGTGAGCGCCGCGTCGCCGTGGAGCACGGTCGCCACCGACGACGTCTCGGTCAGGCCATAGGCGTTCGACGTGCCCTTCACGTTGGGGAACGTTTCGCGGATGCGGCGCTGGAGTTCGTCGGCCGAGGGGGACCCACCGAACGCGACGGCGGTCACGGTCGACGTGTCGTACTCGTGGCGGTCAGGGTGCTCGCACGTGCGCCAGATCATGGTCGGCACGGTCGACCAGGTGGTCACCCGCTCGTCGGAGATGAGCTGCAGGGCGCCTTCGGGGGTGAACTTGCCCTTGATCATCACGAGCTTGAGCCCGCCCAGCGAGCCGACGACCAGCGTCGAGTGGCAGCCCGACACGTGGAAGAGCGGCGAGGTGAACAGGGCGACCGGTTGCGTCGGCGTGTCCGGTGGCTCGCCGCCCGCTGTGGCCGCCTTCTCGTTGATGATCGCCGTCGTCGCGGTGATCAGGAACACCGTGTTCTGGAGGTTGGCGATCATCGAGCGGTGGGTGCTGATGGCGCCCTTCGGGCGGCCGGTGGTGCCCGAGGTGTAGAAGATGACGGCGTGGTCGCCCTCGTCCAGCTCGACGGTGGGGTCGGGCGCCGGGCCGTCCGACGACGCGAGCAGCTCGGAGAACGCGTGCACCTTGGCACTGGTCGAGCCGCTCTCGCCGGGATCGACGTCGACGAGGTACACCCGCTCGAGCGTGTCGATGTTGTTGATCTCGGTCGTGATGCGCGTGAACCGCTTCGAGTCGACGACGAGCACCTTGGCTCCCGAGTCCTCGAGGCCGTAGAGGATCTCGTCGGTCGTCCACCAGCCGTTGAGGCCGACGAGGACGGCGCCGATGTTGACGGTCGCCCAGAACGTCAGGCACCACTCGGGGTTGTTCTGCGAGAGCACGGCGACTCGGTCGCCCTTCACGACACCGGCGGCCAGCAGCGAGGCGGAGATCGTGTTGGCCTGGGCGAAGAACTCGGCGAACGTGATCCGGCGATCGCCGTAGACGATGAACTCCTTGTCACCGTGTGCCAGGGCGGCGAACTGCGCGACCTGCCGCAGGTCGCCGAACCGCTGGGCGTACATGGTCATCTCGACCTCGCTGAGGCCGGTGTCGATCACCTCCGTACACGTCTCGAAAGGTCCCCCCGGACCGGTCATCTGGGCCTGAAGCTCCGTGAACGTGGTCATGGAGTCATCTTGGCAGCGTGACGCCCGTCACGCGTCTGCGGAACCAACCCCAGGGGGTCGGGCGTCAGTCGACCTGGGGGAGGCGGGTCAACGCGTCGGCGACCTTGTCGGCGGGGTAGTCGTAGTCGACGATGTCCCCGGCGAAGTACCGGTCGTAGGCCGCCATGTCCAACATGCCGTGGCCGCACAGGGCTGTGAGGATGACCTTCTCCTCGCCGGTCTCCTTGCAGCGGAGGGCCTCGGCGACCGTGGCGGCGAGCGCATGGGTCGGCTCGGGTGCCGGGACGATGCCCTCGGTGCGGGCGAACTGGACCCCGGCGGCGAAGCAGTCGGACTGCGGGATCGCCTCGGCCTCGATCAGCCCCAGTTCGTACACGTGGCTGATGAGTGGGCTCATCCCGTGGTAGCGGAGGCCACCGGCGTGGATCGGGTCGGGGATGAAGTCGTGCCCGAGCGTGTGCATCTTCATGAGCGGCGTCATGCCGGCCGTGTCGCCGAAGTCGTAGGCGTAGACGCCGCGGGTGAGAGACGGGCAGGCCGCGGGCTCGACGGCGCGAATCGTCGGGTTCATGTTGCCGGCCAGCTTCTCGCGGAGGAACGGGAACGTGAGGCCGCCGAAGTTCGAGCCGCCGCCGGTGCAGCCGATGATGAGGTCAGGCGTGTCGCCGGCCTTCGCCATCTGCAGCAGCGCTTCCTCGCCGATGATCGTCTGGTGCATCAGCACGTGGTTGAGGACCGAGCCGAGGGCGTAGCGGATCTCGGGGTCCTGGGCCGCGATCTCGACGGCCTCGGAGATCGCGATACCGAGGGATCCGGGCTGGTCGGGGTCCTGTTCGAGGAGCTTGCGCCCGTACTCGGTGACGTCGGACGGCGACGGGTGCACCGTGCCGCCGAATGCCTCCATCATCGCCCGGCGGTAGGGCTTCTGGTCGTAGCTCGCACGCACCTGCCAGATCTCGCATTCGATGCCGAACATCTGGCACGCGAAGGCGAGGGCCGTGCCCCACTGGCCGGCGCCGGTCTCGGTGGTGAGCTTCCGGATGCCGGCCTTGGCGTTGTAGTACGCCTGCGGCACCGCGGTGTTGGGCTTGTGCGACCCGGCGGGGCTGGTGCCCTCGTACTTGTAGTAGATCCTCGCCGGGGTGCCGAGGGCCTGCTCCAGACGACGGGCTCGGTGCAGCGGGGTCGCCCGCCACAGGCGGTAGATGTCCATGACCTCGCCCGGGATGTCGACGTACCGGTCGCTCGTGACCTCCTGCATGATGAGGTCCATCGGGAACAGGGGAGCGAAGTCATCGGGCCCGGCAGGCTCGAGCGTGCCGGGGTGGAGCGCCGGTGGCGGTGGTGCGGGCAGGTCGGGCACGAGGTTGTACCAGGCCGTCGGCATCTCGTCGTCGGTCAGCAGGTAGCGAAGCGGTGCGGACAACAGAACTCCCTGATGGTCGCGGCGGGCCTCGGTCAGCCGGCCGATCGGGCGATCGTAGGCCTCGGTCGAGGGTCAGCGCCGACAGCGCGCCCGGTCACCGACCTCGAGGGCCGCAACGGCATAACCCGGAGCGTCGACGGGAACGACCTTCTCGTTGGCCTGGAGACAGCCCCATGTCGGGCCGTCGGGGATCCAGTGCCGTACCAGGTCGGCATCGACGTACCACGCCGTTCCGTTGGACTGCCGCAGGACCCGGTCGGCGACATCGCCGAGCGCGGCCAGTTCGGCGGCCGGGTCGACCGGGTGGACCACCATCGTCGACTCCGTGAGGGGCACGAGTTGGGCCCCGCCTCCCAACCCGTCCTTGATCGGCGCGTCGATGTACCCGCGTTCGAACTCGATGCGGATCATCGTGCCGCTGATGAACACGGGGGACGTGGGGGCTCCGAGCTCTCCCGTCAGCCCGCCGCGCTCCTCCCACATGCCGCGAAGCTGCTGGGGTAGCCAGAACCCCTGCGCGCCTTCGGTGGGTCCGATGACCATTCCGCCGAGGCTGAGGTCGACGATGCCGAGCCCCGTCGCCGGGTCGACGCGTACCCCGGTCGGATAGCCGCCGAGGAGGGCAGCGGAGGCGTCGCCGCTGCGACCGACGATCTGGCGATACGAGGCGTACTGGGACGTGGAGAGGTACACCGCCGGGGTGGTCGGCGATGCGATGAGCGCGGCCACCGGTTCGCCGGCGTGGTCGAGCAGCGGCAGGACGAGCGCGTCGCCGAGCGGATCCCCGGCCCCGGTGCACAGGTCGTTGTGGTCGGCGTAGGCGGTCCGGATGGCGTCGGCGACCGGCCCGGCGGGGAGGTCGATGTCGTTGGAACAGACCCAGCCCGCGACGGTGCTCGTCGTTGCCGTCGTGGTCGTGGTCGCGGTGTCGGCCAAGGCGCCGTCGGCCGACCGGCCGTCGGCGGTGACGTTCGTCCCCTCCACGGCCACCGCGGTCCGGTCGCGTGCGTCGCCCGACCAGGTGACGGCGACCACAACGGCGACGAGGGCAGCGGCGACCAGTCCGGATCCGACGGCCCACCGCCGACGGGCGGAGCTCCGACCGGCGATCGACTGCCCGTCGAGCAACCGTTCGAGGTCGGCCGCCCAGGCGACGAGGTCGGTCGGGCGCTCGTCGGGGTCGGTCGCGAGCAGCGTGGCGATGTGGTGCCCAATCTCGTGGGCGAGCGGCAGGTCGTCGAGTGCAGCGTTGATTCGTCGTGCCGCAGCGGGCACCCCATCACGGCGCGGCGGAGCGCCGACGAGGAGGTCGTGGCCGATGGCACCCACCCCGTACACATCGGCTGCCTGGCCACCAGGGCTACCGGCGGCGACCTCGGGCGCGAGCCAGCCGGGTGTGCCGACAACCGACGCATCCTCGGTCACCGCCCACGTGAGGCCGTAGTCGACGAGCACCGGCGAGCCGTCGGCCCGCACCCGGATGTTCGACGGCTTCACGTCGCGGTGCACCATGCCGTCGGGGGCGCCGGGGCCGGTGGTCCGGTGCAGGTGATCGACCGAACGGGCGATGCCGGCGAGCACCCCGAGGATCCACCGTTGGTCCTGTCCTTCCGCCGCCTGCCCGAGCGGCGCTCCCTCGATCCAGTCCGACACGACGTAGCAGACGTCGAAATCGGCGGGATCGGGGTGCTCCTCGTCGGTGAGCGCCGTGCCGACGAAGGTGCCGCGCACTGCCATGAGGTCGGCTCCGTCGACTTCGGTGAGGGGCCGGAGACGCTCGTCGATCTTGGCGAGCTCCTCGGGGCGACGCTCGAGCAGCAGTTTGAGCGCGACCTCGTCGCCGTCGTCGGGCGCCCCGGGATCGACGATCACGGCGCGGTAGACCCGGCCCTCGACCCCGCCACCGGGCTCGTGGAGCGGCCCACCTCCCGACGAGTCGACCTGGTATCGCCGCGGCGTTTCCACCGGGCCCGTCCACAACCGCTCGTCCACGTTCCGTCCCCCCGCTCGCTGTCGCCCGGTTCAGCTCGACGCCGCGTCGCCGTGGCCGCCGAGGTCTCGAGGGATGAGTCCGTGGCTCATCGCCGCCTCGACGACCTGGATGCGCATGTCGAGCACGTCGGGCAATTCCATACGCCGGAGATAGAACTCGTCGTAGATCCGTTCGAGTCGTCGGCGGACGGTCGTCTTCGTCCAGTGCACCGTTCGCGCCACCTGCTCGTGGGTGGCCGGGTAGCGCTCGCCGCGTTGCACCGGCAGCGCGTACGCCCGCAGCACCGTCCACAGGTCGTCGGGCAGGTCGACGCGTTGCGTCACCGTCGGGAGGTCACCAGGCAGTCCCGGCTCCGGCGCCCGGTCGCGGAAGTTGACGACGTCGAGTTCCCACACGTGGGCGCCGGTGATCGAGACGGTGAAGATCTCGGCGTCGGGGCCCCACACCTCGCCGTCGGCGAGCGCCCTCGGGGACCCGCGGTCGGGTGTCACGATCAACGGCCGTCGGACGTGGGCCGTGTTGCTCGACGGCGCCGGTCGGTCGGCAGCGTGGACCAGGATGCGGCCGTTCGCCACGACCAGCCATCCGCAGTGGCGGGGCACCTCACGGTCCTGGACGGGCGCGTGGCCGAATCGGATGACGCACTCGGCGCCCCTGCCGATCGCGACGACGTCCCCGTCGGAGAGAGGGAACTCGGAGCGGTCGCCGTCGGGCATCGTGCGGCGGCTCGCGCGGCCGCGTACGACCCCCTGCACGTGGTCCATCGTGAGCGCCATCTGTGGCAGCTTGCCACGATCACCCGGTTCTGGTCTCGGGTCGGGCGGAAGTTGAGCAGCCCTGCCGGCCTCCCCCGAAACGTCAGAGGCGCTCGAGCACGTAGTCGACGCACGCCGTGAGAGCGGCGACATCGGACGGGTCGACGGCCGGGAACATGGCGACGCGCAGCTGGTTGCGGCCCAGCTTGCGGTACGGCTCGACGTCGAGGATGCCGTTGTGGCGAAGCACTGCGGCGAGGCGGGCGGCGTCGACGGAGTCGGCGAAGTCGATCGTGCCGACGACGCGGCTGCGTTCGGCCTCGACCGTGACGAACGGGGTCGCCAGTTCGTGGGCGTCGGCCCAGCCGTACAGGTGTGACGACGACTGGTCGGAGCGGCCGGCGGCGAACTCGAGGCCACCGTTGTCGAGCACCCACCGCAGCTGCTGGTTGGCGAGGAAGATCGTGGCGAGGGCCGGCGTGTTGTACGTCTGGTCCTTGCGGCTGCTCTCGAGGGCGATGCCGAGATCGAGGCTGGCCGGCCGCCAGCGGTCGGAGGCGGCGATTTCCTCGATGCGGGCGATGGCACGAGGGGAACAGCAGGCGATCCAGAGACCACCGTCGGAGGCGAAGCACTTCTGAGGGGCGAAGTAGTAGACGTCGACCTGGCTCATGTCGACGCGGAGACCGCCAGCGCCCGACGTGGCGTCGACGACGACGAGGGCGTCGTCGTCGATGCCCTCGGGGCGTGTGAGCGGCATCATGACGCCCGTCGACGTCTCGTTGTGGGTCATCGCGTAGAGGTCGATGCCGTCCTCGGCGACCGAGAGCGGGTGGGTGCCGGGGTCGGTCTCGATCTTCGAGGGCTGCCCGAGGTGCGGCGCCGACTTGGAGGCGGAGAAGAACTTGGACGAGAACTCGCCGAACACCAGGTGCTGGCTGCGCTCGCGGATCAGACCGAACGTGGCGACGTCCCAGAACAGCGTCGAGCCACCGTTGCCGAGCAGCACCTCGTAGCCGTCGGGGAGGCTGAACAGCTCGGCGATGTTGTTGCGGAGCGCACCCACCTCGAACAGGACGGCTGCCTGGCGGTGGCTCGTGCCCAGATAGGTGGGAGCGGCGTCGGCGAGGGCGGCGATCGCCTCGGGCCGCACCTTGGAGGGGCCGCAGCCGAAGCGTCCGTCGGCGGGGAGCAGGGAAGCGGGGATCGTGATCGTCTCGGTCATCGGGACCAGTTTCCCAAGGGCCGGAGGGTGCCAGCTAATCGATATCGGGAAGTTCACCTGGAGTTGTGCGCTGCTCTCGGACCCGACTCGGCGCGCCGGGGCACCGAGGTGACCCGAAACCGATTCGACTTCGCCGCCCCGGGGGCCGAAAATTGGGGCCGTGACCTCCTCCCCAGCCTCCCCCAAGTCCCGCGTCTCCCGTCGCGTCGGGTCCATCGCCCCCTCCGCCACGCTCGCGGTCGATGCCAAGGCCAAGGCGCTGAAGGCCCAGGGCGAGCCGGTGATCGGCTTCGGCGCCGGTGAGCCCGACTTCCCGACCCCGGACTACATCGTCGATGCGGCGGTCGCCGCCGCTCGCGACTCGGCCAACCACAAGTACACCCCTGCCGGTGGCCTTCCGGCGCTGCAGGAGGCGATCGCCACCAAGACCGCCCGCGACTCGGGCTTCGAAGTGGCCCCCAGCCAGGTGCTCGTGACCAACGGTGGCAAGCACGCGCTCTACAACGCGTTCGCCACGCTGCTCGATCCGGGCGACGAGGTGCTGCTGCCGGCGCCGTACTGGACCACGTACCCCGAGTCGATCCGGCTGGCCGGCGGCGTTCCGGTCGAGCTCCCGACCCACGAGGCGACCGGCTACCAGGTCACGAAATACCACTTCCCATCCTTCATTTCCAATAAAAGATAAATACTCATCAAGTGCGTACAATGACTTTCCATCAGATTTGTTAATCATCCGATTGTTAACTTGGTTAACTTTTCCCTTAATTACTTCTATAGTTTGATATTCCCATCGTTGCATAGCTTTTTTCCTTTTTCAGAAGTAGGACGGTACAAAAATATTGCGAATCTCTCTATTCCAAACTCATTTTTCAGCTTCAGAGCCTTTGTCGCTGCTCCACCCCGCCGGAGGCGCTGGAAAAATCAGGCGTGAATACTAGTTCAAACTCTCCGCTCTTGTTATTGCTCTGAACCCAGGTACCACGAAAAGTGGTTCCGGTTATTTCGCCAGTCAGTACACCTTGATAATAATCGTATTCAACAACAGCCCTGTTGCCTTCAATTTCGACCTTTGTAATAGGCACGCTCTCGAGAGTTCCATCAAACGGTACCAAAAGTACTCTCTGTAATTCAATATAAGATAAACCTCAGGTTGAGCCGTCACTTCAGCGGAAGTATCCAGGGGTGCAGGAGGAATCGGAGTAGCTGCTTCGGTCTGATTTGTTTCCTGTTGACCGCCAGCAGGCTGCACAGCCATTGATTCCAGAGTAGCATGAGCTAACTCCTCTGCTTTACGCTCCAATTGTGCGATCCGGTAGCTTGTGTTTACCTGAAAAACCGCCAACAGGACCACTCCACCAGAGATGACAATCAGCCATATATTATTTTTAATGAATTTTCCCATCTCCACTCACCTCGCAAGATTTATTGATCTACTTAAATTATAATCTTTAGCCGCTGAAAGATATGTCCCGGCGTGTTTTCAAAAACGGTGAGAAGCAATTCCGTGCCTAGCATCTGGCCGTCAGGAAAAAATCACCCAAAATGCCATAAAACCCAAAATCAAAGTATAATTTCGCGGCGCTTTTCAAAATAAGCACAACACGGGGACGTGCTGGAATTGGCAGACAGGCATGACTTAGGATCATGTGCCGCAAGGCGTGAGGGTTCGATTCCCTCCGTCCCCACAAAAAATTGTCGCAAGACATAAACCGAAGGGATACCGAACTTTGAACATCGAAAAACAAATCCTGGATGACCATCAGGCCAAACTGGTCGTTGACGTCGACAAGGAACAAATGGACGCCTTCAAGCGCCGCGCCGCCCGCAAGCTGGCCGAACGCGGCAAGATTCCCGGCTTTCGCCCGGGCAAGGCCCCGTACAACATCATCGCCCTGCACTTTGGCGAGGAAGCCATCACCGAACAGGCGATCGAACTGCTCATGGATGACATTTATCCCAAGGTGCTCGAAGAAGCCAAGGTCGAACCGGTCGCCGCGGGTTCGCTCGAAAACGTGGACAATGAAGGCGAGACGCCCAAGTTGACCTTCCGCGTGCCGCTGGTCCCCGAAGTGGACCTGGGCGACTACCACTCGGTGCGCCTGCCGTACGAGTGGGTGGTCCCGGCCGAAGAAGCCGTCAGCGCTGCCCTGGAGAACCTGCGCCAGCGCTACGCCTCGACCGATACCGTCGACCGCGAAGTGCAGGTCGGCGACTACGTGCTCGTGGACGTGGAAGGTTCCTATGCCAAGCCCAAGGAAGGCGACGAAGACAAGAGCGCGGGTCTCTCGCGCACGGGCTTTGCCACCTTCGTCCGCGAGGAAGACCGCGACGACGAATGGCCCTACAAGGGCTTCAACAAGGAACTGGTCGGCTTGAAGGCGGGCGAGAACAAGACCGTCAAACACAAGTATCCTGCGAAGGACGAAGACGAGTCCCTGCGCGGCAAGAATGTCAAGTTCGAAGTGACCGTCAAGATCGTGCGCGGCGTGATCCTGCCTGATCTCGACGATGACTTCGCCAAGCAGGTCGGCGCGGGCGAGCCTGGACTCCTTGAAGGAAGCCGTGAAGAAGGACGTCGAAAACTCCCGGGCCGAGTACGACGACAAATATTTCGTCGAACTGATCGAAAAGATCAAGGAAGGCGCCACCATCAAGTATCACCAGCACTCCGTCGAACACGAGGGCGAGCACGTGTTGGATGAACTCCACCAGCGCCTGGCCCAGCAGGGCATGGACCTGGACACCTACTTCAAGCTGCGCGAAACCACGCAGGAGAAGTTCATCGAAGAGGAAGTCACTCCCGTGGCGAAGAAACGCCTCGAGCGCTCGCTCATCCTGGATGAGATCATCCGCAAGGAAAACATCCAGGTCGACAACGCCGCCCTGGACGCCGAATTCGGCCAGACCCTGACCGAGCTGCAGATGCAGGGCATGAACTTGAACGAGATGCGCGGCGGACGCAAGGGCCAGCAGGAATTGGCCAGGCCGTGGCGATGGATGCCGCCAGCCGCGTGCTCACCCGCCGCGCCCTGGATATGCTGAAGTCCATCGCGATGGGCGAGTACAAACCGCTTGAAGAGCGTGAAGCCGAAGCGAAGAGGCGGCCGAAGCCGCCCGGCTGAAGAAGCTGGCGAAGAAAAAGCCGCAGAGTAAGAAAAGGCGTTTGAAGCGGCTGACAGGTCGAAAGCGGTGTCCCATCCATAGCGTTGATTGCGACGCCTTGAAACTCTAACGAAAATCCAATACACGCTGAGTACCATTGGTCGCATAAATTGGAGACGAATATGATCCCTGATTTAAGGTAGTCCCCATGGTGGTCGAAACCGCCGCGGCGAACGCGCCTATGACATTTACTCGCTGCTCCTGCGCAATAACATCATCTTCCTCGGCACGCCCATCGACGACCAGGTTGCGAACGTGATCGTGGCGCAGTTGTTGTTCCTGAACCACGAAGACCCCGACGAAGGAAATCCGATGTACATCAACTCGCCCGGCGGCGTGATCTATGCCGGCCTGGCGATCTACGACACGATGCAGATCATCTCGAACCCGATCAGCACCGTAGCCGTGGGCGTGACCGCGTCCTTCGGGACCGTGTTGCTGACTGCGCGGGCACCAAGGGTCGCCGCTACGCCCTGCCGCACGCGACCGTCCACATGCACCAGCCTCTGGGCGGCGCGCAAGGACAGGCAACGGATATCGAAATTCAGGCGAAGCAGATCCTGCGCCTGAAGAGCCTGCTGAATGGCGTCATGGCGAAGCACACGGACCAGCCGCTCGAAGTGATCGAACGCGACCTCGACCGCGATTACTACCTCGATGCCCAACAGGCTGTGGATTACGGTCTGGTGGACCAGATCATTGAGATGCCGGAGAAGGCTTTCAAGTAATTGGTAATTAGTAATTGAAGACCCTGAGGAGAAATCTTCGGGGTCTTTCTTTTATGAGTATAATCCCCGCTGCGTTATTCGTAAAATCGAAAATCTAAAATCGCAAATCGTAAATTGTATGATTCCCTCAAATATAAAAGCACTTATCCTCGACATGGACGGCGTGATCTGGAAAGGTGATGCGCCCATCGGGGACCTGCCCGCAACGTTCAAGCGCATCCGTGAGCGCGGGTTGAAGTTCGTATTCGCTACACAATAACGGCACCAAAACGCCGGAAGATTATCAAGAGAAGCTCGCCGAACTCGGCGTGGATGTGGAGCCGGGACAGGTCGTTACATCGGCACTGGGCATTGCCTTCATGCTGGCACAGAGACATCCGCGCGGCATGAAGATTTTTGTGATCGGCGAGAATGGCATTCGGGTGGCGTTGGAAGAAAAAGGCTTTGAAGTGGTTGGAGTGGAACGTGCCACCGAAGCCGAAGCCGTGGTGATGGGCATTGACCGGGGCATCAGCTTCCAAAAGGTTGCCGAAGCGACCTTGCTCGTGCGGGCGGGTCGTCCTTTTTATACAACCAACACTGACCGCACCTTCCCCACTCCGCGCGGAGAAATCCCCGGGTCTGGGTCCTGGCTTTCGGTGGTGACCTCTGCCACAGGCGTGGAGCCGATGGTGGCGGGCAAGCCTTTCCCCTTCTTGATGGAACTTTCGCTGGAACGCCTCGGGACAACCAAGGATGAGACTCTGGTGGTCGGTGACCGACTCGAAACTGATATTGCGGCGGGGCAAGCCGTGGGCTGCCCAACGGCGTTTGTCTTGAGCGGGGTTTCCACAAAGGCACAAGCCGATCAATGGAAACCGGGGATCGATTTTATTGCAGATGATCTCGCAGCATTGGTTAAAGTAAGTTGTACGAAGAAAGCCCAATAAGATGAAAAAAACAGGAAACATTGGTTTAATCCGCCGGACTCGATCAAACGAATGCACTCAAAAAGCATGGTTTATATTCCTTATGCTTGCAATACTCATGCAAGGTTGTGGTGCTGTTCCCGAATCTATGGGGAGATGACCAATTCCCGATCAATAATGTGGCGACCTTATTTCCAACAGATACACCCACTGCCACCGCAACACCTTTGTCCCACGGAACTCCAATACACCTACATTGGCACCAACGGAAACGCCAGCCAATACACTAACTCCAACCGACGCGTCGCCTGCCGGCCAAAGATCAAGCATGTGATCATCATCACCTATGACGGGATGCGCGGCGATGCGGTGGCAGCGGCGCCCATGCCAAATCTGATGGCCATGATGAGCGCCGGGGCGTACACCACCGACAGCCCGGACCATTAACTATGCCGTTACATTGCCCGGGCAATGCCGTCCATGGCTTCCGGGTCGTGCCAGAGCAAACACGGGGTGGACTGGGACGTCACAACGTACTATAAGGGGTATTCAAAAGGTGTGGACATTTACGACGAAGCCCATGCTAGCCGGACTGAAAACAGTGATGATCGTCAACAAGGAAAAAATGCGTCAGCTTGCCGAGCCTGAGACTACGGATGTTTTCAGAATTGTTTATGGGACTGAAAAGGTTATCATGAATTCAGCCATCGAAGAAATTGCCGCAGGTTTTGATCTC
>JBAOIR010000065.1:0-133556 GCA_037045585.1 Microthrixaceae bacterium | reverse complement strand
CAACGGCCAACCACCTCGGCGGGTCCACTCCTACCCGGAGCCGGTGGCCCACCCTTGAGCGATTCGGGCGAGCTGTGAGTTGACGTCGGCGCTCAGCTGGGTGACGTCGGGCATGGCGGACTGACTCGAGCACGGACCGCATCATCTGCGGGTCGGCGGCGACGATCGTGGCATGCAGCCGATCGACCGACGCCGACACCCCGTCGAGCGTCAACGTGAGGGCGGCGACACGTTCCCTCGAGCGTGTTCGAGGCGCTCGCTGATCGGACCGCTGGGAGGGTCTGCCGCTGTTTCGCGCCAGCTGCTCGACTCGGTTCTTGAGCTGGGAGCGACCGAGGATGCGACGGGCGATGTCGTGCCGTGGGACGGGGACGGAGTCCATTGAGGGTCGGAGGCTACTGCGGTCGTGCTCGACCGCGCCGGTTGGCCGAACGGCGGCGGGACCCCGAATGCACGCGTAACGTGACAGCCGAAGCGGCCACGAGCCCCGAGGTGGGGCTCGTGGTGACGACAGCTCCGCGAGCCTCCATTCCGCCGCCCCCACCACCGTGATCGTCACCCACCCGCTCGAACTCGCAAAGCCGGTTCCGGGGGCCACGTCCACCGTTACGGCGCGCCACCTGACCGTCGCCGGCGTTCGCTACATCGACGCGTGGCTCGGCGGTGGCCCGGCCTTCGCCCGGTGGGCGCTGGTGCCGGCGATGGCCGAGCTCGTCGGCGCCGCGGAACCGGTGCTCGTCCTTCCCGCCGAGTCCCGGGTGCTCGCCCCACTCGACGATCTCACCGACCGCGTCGCGGGGATCGGCCTGTTCCCGCGGGCCCACGACGCCGGCGCCGCGATCGCCTCCGACGGGTGGGTGCCCGACCTTGCCGTCATCGGCCCCGATTCCGCCGCCGCGATGGCATGGTGGGGCGATGTCGCGGCTGCGGCCTACCGGAGCGCTCTCACGGCGTCGGCAATCGACCTCGACGACCCGTGGGGCACGTTCGCCTCCGCCGGCGATGGCATCACCGTCATCACGGATGCGTCGGTGCGACTGTCGCCGTGGTCCGTCGCCCACCTGCGCCTCGCGATCGTCGACGGCGCGATCACCGTCGACGATCGACCCGTTCGCCTGGCGCAGTTCCCGGCGTTCGACGTGGAACGCCCCTGGTGGTACTCCACGTCGCAGGCCGAAGATCCCGCCGTGCTCACCAGCGGGTCGGCCCCGCTGCGCCGGCTCTGCCTCGAACACGCGGTCGACCTCGCAGCGGCGATCGGGACGGGCGACACGACATCGCCGAATCGATCCCGATCGACATCCTCGGCGTGCGTCACAGTGATGCACTCCGCGACGAGGTGCGCGTCCGGACGGTGAAGGCGATGGATGCCGGCGAGCTTCCCCCGAACCCGTTCGACCCCGGGTCGGCAGAGCAGTTCTTCTCCTGGCTCCGCGACCCGCCGACGCCGAGCTGACGGGAGTGAGTGTCGCCGCCGACCTCATCTGGCGGGAGCGCCCAGACCTCGCCGCCGCTTTCCCGCACGTACGGTGGGGCGACCGCGACAACTTCCTCCGCTGGTTGTGGATCCACGGCCTCGAGGAAGGACTGATCAGCACGGCCCTGCTGCCCGATCTCCCGGGCGCCGCGACGCCGGTCACGGGGATCTCGACTGCCGGGACCGACGGACTGAAGTTCGGCGTGAACCTCGTGGGCTATCACGACTCCGACCTCGGACTGGGTGTCGCCGTCCGTCGCGTCGGTGCCGCACTCGACGCTGCCGGTATCCCCTGGATGAAGGTCAGCTACGACCGCACGCACAGCCGTCGACGCAGCGACGGTGGTGGCCCTGCCTCGGCGGCTGCTCCGTACCGGTACAACCTCATCCTCATCGCACCGGACCAACTGGCGTTCTTCGTCTACGACGTCGGTACTGAGTTCTTCGCCGGTCACTACAACATCGGGCTCTGGTACTGGGAAACGGACGTGCTGAGTGAGCGGCAGCGCGCAGCGCTCGATCTCGTCGACGAGGTGTGGGGCGCGACGCAGTACCTGGCCGACGTGTTCGCTGCGCACACCGACAAGCCCGTCGTCCGCGTCCCGGTGCCCCTCGAGTTCCGCCAGGGCCCCCGATACCGGGTCGTCGGCACCCGCTGGGTCTCGACGACCGGTTCACCTTCCTCTTCACGTTCGACTTCTTCTCGATCGTGCAACGAAAGAATCCGCTCGGGCTCGTCGATGCGTACTGCCGGGCCTTCACCCCCGAGGACGGGTGCCGCCTGGTGCTCAAGTCGATCAATGGCGAGCGGCACCTGGCGGAGTCGGAGGAGCTGCGAGCAGCCTTCGGCGACCGCCCCGACATCGAGCTGTGGGACCGCTACCTCGACGCCGACGAGCGCCTTGCACTCGTTCGCGAGGTCGACTGCTACGTGTCGCTGCACCGTTCCGAGGGCCTCGGGCTGACGATGGCGGAGGCGATGGCGGCCGGCACCCCGGTGATCGCGACCGGGTCTTCGGGGAACCTCGACTTCATGCCTCCCGGCGTCGGCGCTGCTCGTCGATGTGACCGTGGTCGAGATCGGCGAGGGCTCGTTCTATCCGGCGCACGGTCATTGGGCACAACCCGACCTCGGCCACGCCACCGAGCTGCTCCGGCAGGTCCGCGACGACGCCGCGCTCCGTGACCAGCTCTCGACCGGTGGCCCCCTCGCGCTCCGGCCGTTCACGGCGCAAGCGGGTCGGCGCGACGATCGCCGAACGCCTCGCCGGTGTGGCGGCGATCGCTCGTGAGCTGCGGAGGCACAGCGTCGGCGCCGGTTCCGTGCCCCGGGGCCGTAGAACCCTCCTGCTAGAGTCGTTCCGCCGGTCGTTCGCACACCCGATATGCCTTCACGATGACAGCACCCAAGAAAGTCTGGGAGTACCGGACACTCATCACGAACCTCGCGTTGCGAGACCTCCGGTCTCGTTACAAGAAGAGCGTCCTCGGGTGGGCGTGGTCGCTTATCAACCCGGCAACCACGCTCGGCGATCTACACGCGTGGTGTTCGGTGTGTTCCTGGGCGTCGAGGCACCCGTCGCGGGCAACGGCCACAGCAAGGTGTTCGCGCTCTACCTGTTCTCCGCGCTCGTTGCCTGGAACTCGTTCGCCAGCGGCGTCAACATCGCCATGCAGTCGTTCCTCGCCGCGGGTGGCCTGCTCACGCGCACCTACTTCCCGCCGGAGGTGCCGGTGATCGCGGGCTCCCTCACCGTGCTGACACAGACGGCGGTCGAAACGATCATCCTGATGGGGTTCATGGCCATCATCGGCAACTTGGGTTGGACCACTATCGTGCTCGTCCCGATCCTCCTGCTGCTGACGGCGTTCGCCTTCGGCATCGGCATGATCGTCAGCCTCCTCAACGTGCGCTACCGAGACGTCGCCTACCTCGTGGCACTGGGCATCCAGGTCCTCTTCTACGCAACGCCGATCGTCTACTCGGAGGACATCGTCGCGAAGCACGAGCGGGCCGCCGACCTGCTGAAGCTCAATCCGATGACGCACTTCGTTGGGGGCGATGCGTCACTCGGTGTACCTCCTGCAGGCGCCAACCCTGCTCAACTGGACGGTCATGATCGTCTCATCGGTGATCATGACGTTGTTGGGCTGGCGGGTCTTCTCCACGAAGGCCCCCCGATACATCGAGGAGATCTGATGTCCGGCTCCATCGAGGTACGCGGCGTCTCCAAGGAGTTCCGACTGCAGGCCGATCGGCCCACGTCGCTCAAGGAGCGCGTAACGTGTCTCGGGCGCGACAAGTCGGAGACGCACTTCTGGGCGCTCGACGACGTGTCGATCGACATCCCCGAGGGTTCGATGTACGCGTTGGTCGGACACAACGGCTCCGGCAAGTCGACGCTCCTGCGGTGCATCGCCGGCATCTACCGACCCGACACCGGCCACGTGAAGGCATCGGGCCGGATCTCGACGCTGCTCGAGCTCGGCGCCGGTTTCCACCCCGACCTGTCAGGCCGCGAGAACGTGTACCTCAACGCCACGATCCTCGGCATGTCCAAGAAGCAGATCGACGCGAAGTTCGACGAGATCGTCGACTTCGCCGGGGTCGAGCAGTTCATCGATTCACCGGTGAAGGTGTATTCGAGCGGCATGTACGTGCGCCTCGGCTTCTCCGTCGCAGTGCACGTGCAGCCGGAGATCCTCATCATCGACGAGGTCATCGCCGTCGGCGACGAGCAGTTCCAGCGCAAGTGCTTCGACCATCTCTACGGTCTGCGTCGCCAAGGGGTCACGATCGTCGTCGTGACGCACGGCATGGGCACCGTCGAGACGATGTGCGACGGCGCAGCATGGCTCGATCACGGGGTCCTGCAGATGCAGGGCCCGGCCATCGAGGTTGCCGCGGCGTACCTCAAGAAGGTCAACGACGCCGAGGCCGAGGACCGTGCGTCGCATCGCATCGCGGTCGCCGCCGGCGGAGTTGCCGACGCCACCGTCGACGGGCCCGGCGAGATCGAGATCCTGGCCATCGAGGTCCGCGACGCCACCGGCGTCCCCACGACCACGATCGAACACGGCGAGCCGATGCAGATCGCCATCGTCTACCGGGCACACACCGCGCTCGACGATCTCGTGTTCGGCCACGCCATCCACACCGACAACGGCGTCCTGGTCGCCGGCACCAACACGCAGCGCCACGGGCTCGAGACGGGCCGGGTCGAACCCGGCCTCGGCGAGGCGCTCTTCGTGATCGACGATTGCCCGCTCATCGAGGGCCACTACGAGGTCACCGGCGCCATCAACGACCGCCACGTCCAGCACACCTTCGACCGTCGCGACCGCGAGACCCGTCTCCTGGTGCGCCGAGGCACGACCCGGGCCGGTGTCGGTGTGGTCGACATCGCCGGCGACTGGAAGGTGAGACCGCCCCAGCAGGGCCTCACCGTCCTCCCGGCCCCGCCCGGGGAGGTTTGATGTCGGTCCCGCGCCGGATCGCCGGCAAGCTGCGCCGCACCCTGGCTCCGACACCGGACGGCGCGGTCGCCGCCCACCTCGCCCATCACGATCAGGCGTTGAAAGACATCACCACGGCTCTTCAGGCCGTGCAGGCCACCGTGGGCCCCCACCTCGAGCAGCAGTTGCACCACCAGGCCGTCGTCCTCGACCAGGTCGAGCAGACGATGCCGGACCTGCTCAACGTGATCTCGTCGGCCAAGGGCCAGCAGCGCGGCATGGCACGGCAGATCGCCGACATCGACGCCGCGCGCACCTACCAGGCGGATGCGATCGCCGATCTCGCCCGACAGGTCTCCGAGCTGTGGGACCGCCTCGAGCGGGCACGCGCCGAGCTGATGTTCGAGCTGCGCTTCCAGTCGTCCGGCAACGCGTCGGCGGCAGCCCCCACCGCCGGCGCCGCCGCGACCGTCGCCGCCGACATCGTCAACCAGGCCGCTGTCGACGAACGCCGCGCGGCCGGGTCGCTCCGCCTCAACCTGGGTTGCGGGCATCAGCCGCTGCCCGACTACCTCAACGTCGACATGCGCGCACTCCCCGATGTCGATGTCGTCGCCACGGTCGACGACCTCCCGTTCGAGGCCGGTGAGCTGGACGAGATCTTCAGCGCCCACGTCGTCGAGCACTTCCCGCAGGCCCAGTTGGAGCGCTCGCTGCTCCCCTACTGGTTCGGCATGCTGCGTCCCGGCGGCACCTTCCGGGCGGTCGTCCCCGACGCCGGCGCGATGCTGACGGGCTATGCCGCCGGCCAGATCTCCTATGACGACCTCCGCGAGGTCACCTTCGGCGGGCAGGAGTACGAGGGCGACTTCCATTTCAACTTCTACACGACCGAGTCGCTCTCGAAGCTGCTCACCGCCGCCGGGTTCGACGAGGTGACCATCGAAGCCGAGGGTCGCCCCAACGGCAAGTGCCTCGAGTTCCAGGTCGCGGCGCGCAAGCCCGCGTGAGGTTGCCTCGATGAGCCCGACCTTCTCGGTCATCTGCAACACACTCGACCGCGCCGATGCGCTGCGCCAACTGCTCGTCTCGCTGCGGCACCAGACGTACGACAACTTCGAGGTCATCGTCGTCGCCGGCCCGTGCACCGACCACACCGATCTGGTGATGGCCGAGTTCGACGGCCTCATCAAGGCGCGGTGGTGTCCCGAGCGCAACCTCTCGATGTCGCGCAACATCGGCATCGCCGCTGCGTCGGGCGATCTCGTCGCCTTCATCGACGACGATGCCGTGCCGGAGCACACGTGGCTCGACGAGCTCGCGCAGCTGTACTCGAGCGACGAGGTGGCCGGGGCGGGCGGAGTGGTGCACGACCACACGGGATACGGGTTCCAGACTCGCTTCATCCTCTGCGACCGCCTCGGTCGCGCCGAGTACTCCGACACCACGCCCTTCGACCACTACTCGTTCCCCGGCTCGATGCAGTACCCGTCGGTGCTGGGGTGCAACTCGAGCTTCCGTCGGCAGGCGCTGGTCTCGATCGGTGGCTTCGACGAGGAGTACGAGTACTACCTGGACGAGACCGATGTCTGCGTCCGCCTGGTCGATGCCGGCTACGTCATCCGGCAGTCGCCCAACGCCGCCGTCCACCACAAGTTCCTTCCGAGCGGTGTCCGTGACCACCACAAGGTGGTGCTCAACAACTATCCGATCATCAAGAACGCCGTGTACTTCTCGTTCGTCAACGGCAGCAATCACCTCTCGCTCAGTGAGATCTACGGCGGCGCCGCCGAGTTCGCCGGCGACGCGCACCGCCGACGTGACCTACAACCATGCGGTGGGGCGTATCTCCGACGAGCAGATGGCCGAGGCGATCGACGTGATCCAGAGCGCACTCGCTCCCGGGCTCGCGATCGGCGAACGTGGGCGCGTCCAGATGTACGACCGCGCCCTCGAGGCGATTCACGGGGGCGAGTTCCTGCCCTACCCGACGATCGACCGCCGGGGCCGACGCCTGCGCCTCTGTCTGGTGACTCAGACGCTCCCGCCCGCCGTTGCGGGTGGCATCGGCCGCTACTGCCTCGATCTGGGCCGCGAGCTCGCGCGCCGCGGCCACGACGTGCGGATCATCACCGATTCCCCGGCGCACAGCACGGTCGACTTCGAGGATGGCGTCTGGGTGCACCGCATCGCCAAGTCGTCCGGTCGGTCGACCGCCGACCCCGATGCCGTCGTCCCGCCGTCGATCTGGGCCAACACCGCCGCCGTGGCCGACGAGGTCATCCGGATCCAGGGCGAGGGTCCACTCGACCTCGTCTATGCGCCGATCTGGGACGTCGAGGGGTTCGCCCTCGGCGAGGCCACCTCGGTCCTCACGATCACGGCGCTCATGACGACGATGGGCATCTCGTTGCAGAACCGGGCCTGGAGCGAGGACACCGAGTTCATGGCAGCACTCGGGACCCCCATCCACGAGCTCGAACGCCGGCTGCTCACCCGCTCCCACGGCTTGCACGCGATCAGCTCGGCGATCGTCGGCGAGATCGAGACCGCGAGCGCCGTGACCATCGACGACGGCGGTCTCTTCACCTCACACCTGGGGGTGGTCGACTCGGGCGTCCCTGACGGTGATCGCGGGAGCGGTGGCGGCGTCACGGTGTTGTTCGTCGGTCGCTTCGAGCGTCGCAAGGGCATCGACCTCCTGTTCGAGGCGATCCCGCCGGTGCTCGAGGCCCATCCCGATGCGCGCTTCGAGCTGATCGGACGTGACGATCTCCTCGACGAGAACGGCATGACGTACCGCGGCGGTTCGAGGCGGCACACGTCGGCGCCCCGTGGTGGGACCGTGTGACCTTCCGCGGCGAGGTGTCCGACGAGGAGGTCGTCGACGCCTACCGTCGTGCCGACCTGTTCGTGGCGCCGTCACGGTTCGAGTCGTTCGGGCTCATCTTCGTGGAGGCCATGATGGCGGGCACCCCCGTCGTCGCCCTCGACGCCGGGGCAGCTCCCGAGGTGATCGGTGCGACCGGCGCCGGAGCGCTCACGGCGCCCGACTCCGCATCGCTGGCATCGACCCTTGCCGAGCTGGTCGGCGACAGCGACCGACGCGCCCGGATGTCGATCGTCGGCCCGCGCCCGGTTCGAGGATGACTTCACGGTGGCGGCCATGACCGACGCCGTCGAACGCGACCTCCGTTCGTGCACGAGCATCCGGGCGGGCTCACCCCTCGTCACGAGCTCCGCTCAGCTCGTCGCCCTGCCCGACGCCACGACCGGGCTCTCGCTCGACGGTGGCGAGATCGCGGTCGGCCCGCTCCCACCGGGTCGGGCCACCGTGGTCGTGCACGTCCCTCGAATCGACCCCGGGGCCGGCGCCGGACCGGTCGTCACGGTCGCGCTCGGCGACTGGCGATCGGTGCTGGAGCCGTCACCGAGCGGCTTCCGTCACGTCACGCTCCCGCCGGGAGCCGACCGCACGGTCACCGTCTCCGCCGCTGGCACTGGTGCATCGCTGGCCGCCGTCCACATCGTGCCCGGCCGCGGACGTCGCGCGTGACCGGCGCATCGAACGGAGAGCCGGGTCGGGTCGTCATCGTCAGCGGCATCCGGGTTCGCAACGACGCGATCTCCAACATCATCTGCCAACAACGTCAGGTGCTCGTCGACGCCGGTTACCGGGTCGACGTCATCGTGCAGCACCGTGACAGCGTCGCCGGCGATTGGGAGACCACCTCACCCCACGCGTGGGACCTGCTGCGCAACCCGATCTACCTCGCCGCCGACCTCGTGATCTTCCATTTCGGCATCTTCTACGACCTGTTCGACGCGCTCGCCCTCCCCCATCGGCGAGCCCGCAGGGTGGTGCACTTCCACAACGTCACCCCACCCGAGCTGTTGAACGGGGCGACCCGCGGATTCGCCCAGCGTGGACTCGTTCAACTCGTCAACGCCGAATTGGCCGACACCGTCTGGTCCGACAGCCCCCACAACACCGACGTGCTGTGCGCCCGCACGACGATCCTGCCCGAGCAGGTGGTGCCGATGGCACCGGCGGTTCCTGCGGTCGGCGGCCGACCGGCCTCGACCACTGCCGCCGCCATCACCGGGCCGGTACGCCTGATCAGCGTTGGCCGATTCGTGCCGGCGAAGGGCCTCACCGAGCTGGTGGCAGCGATCGCTCAGCTCGAACCCGAGCTGCGCCACGACCTCCGTCTGACGCTCGCCGGCAGCATCTCGAACTCCGACGCCGAGTACTTCCGGACGCTCAACCGTCAGATCGCCGAGGCCGGCCTCACCGACCTGGTCGACGTGGCGGCCGACCCGCCCGACGAGGAGCTCGCCACACTCCTCTGGCACTCCGACATCCTCGTGTCGGCGTCGCACCACGAAGGCTTCTGTGTTCCCGTGATCGAAGCGCTGGCAACGCACTGCCGGGTGATCGTGACCGACGCCGGCGCATTGCCCGACACGGCGGGACCGTGCGGGATCGTCGTTCCGGCCGGCGATGCGGCGGCGCTCTCGGGGGCCGTCGCCGGAGAGATCCACGCCGTCCGGGCGGTCCGTGCCGGCGGGGCCGAGGCGGAGGCCGCTGAGCGCGACCGACTCGAGCTCGCCGCCCGGCACCTGGACCAGTTCTCCCCCGAACAGTTCCGTGACCGGACGCTCCGGGCCGTCGAACACGAGCTCACCGTCCGCTCCTCACGTTCCACCTGACCGGCGACTGCGCCCGACGGGCTACGAGCCGTCGGACACGGCGAACACGTGTGACCCTCCGCTGCTGAAGACCTCGCGGAATCCGGGGTTGCGTCGGAGTGCCTCGACCTGTGGCCGGGGCGGTTCGTCGGTGAAGCCGCGCTCCTGGACCAGCACGTGGGTTACCGCCCAGCGCTCCAGCAAGGCGGACACCCGCGGGTCGGATCCGAGGTCGGCGATGTGGCTGACCAGATAGAGGCGGTCGTCGTTCTGCTCGTCGGAACCGTAGGCGTACACGCCGACGAGCGGTGAGAGGCCGCGCTCGGCGTACATCCACGCCGATCCGTCGCGCTCCTCATTGAGGACCACTGCGCCGTCGGCCACGTGTCCGTCGAGGTAGTCGAACGCCGCGGCGAGGTCGGGGGTCACGAGGGAGTCGGTCGAGTACGCCCGACGGACGACGTCGATGTCGTCGGGGAGGTAGGCGAGGCCGAGCGCCAGGACGCCGGCCAGCGCCACGGCGACGCCCGCCGAGCCGGAGCGGGGCCACCGGAACGAGCCGATGCCGGCGACCACGGCGTCGAGAGCGCACCCGACGAACACCGCGAGCACGAGGGGCGCGTGGTACCCGGTCCGATTGATGGCGTAGTACCAGGGCTGAGTCAGCGGTCGCAGCACGGACCACGGCGCCGTCGGTACCGCGGTGGCGAGGTAGAGCGTCCCGAGCGCCACACCGACCACCCCCCACGCGCCCAGCTCGCGTCGACGGGCGGCGACGAGCACACCGCCGAACGCGATCGCCACCAGCAACGACTGGCTTGCCGTCGTCGCGGTCGTGAGTGTGAGGAGCGCTCCCAGCGCCGAGCCGAGGGTGAGTACCGGCGTGCCCCCGAAGTCGCTGCGTTCCGACGATGCCGTGCCGAGCAGGAGGAGCCCCGGGGTGTACAGGAGCAGAGCTCCAGCGGCAATCGCCACCAACGTCCTGGCCCGGCTCCGCACCTCGGGCCAGGACCAGCGTGCGAGCGCCGCTCCGACCTCGAGGACGCCGACCACGACGGCGAGGAGCGCCGCCTGCGACGTGTGCACGGCGATCACGCAGTAGCAGGCGAGGGCAGCCAGGACCGCCGAGGAGCGGGTGCGACAGTCGACCGCATCGCGGACCAGCACGGCGGCGACGGGCACGAGGGCGATACCCACGATCACGCCGATGCCACTCCAGTCCATGGGCTCGTAGGGGAACACCGCGAACAGCGGCACGGCCAACGATGCGAATCCGGCGACGAGCGGACGGTGCGGGAGCAGACGACGTACGAGCACGAACAGGCCGGCAGGAAGGAGCACGGCGGCGGCGAGCAACGCCGTGACCGTCAGCAGCGTGCCGATCGGGACGCCCGTCAACGACCGCATCGACGCCACGGTCGTGTGGAGCGCCAGCGGATAGAAGCCGGCGGCAGGCGTCTCGGTCACAGGATCGGTGACCACCACCCGGGCGGGGTCGATGGTGCCGGTGTCGACGATCCGTTCGACGAAGAACCCGTGGTACAGACCGTCACGGCTCGGCGGCTGATGGGGTTGGCCCCTGAGTCCGACGCCCCAAACGGTCAGGCCGATGACCATCGCAAGACCCAGCAGCGCCATCGCGCTGCCGTGTCCGTCGACGGCGGATGACCTCGCGGGCGGGGCATCCGCTCGGGGCTCGGTGGCCGTCCGCCACCGTCGGACCACGGCTCCGACGAGTGCAGCGGCGACGACGACGAGCGGTGCCCCCGGCATGACCGACAGGCCGACGAGGTCCATCGCCTGGGCGACGGCGAAGTTCGCCGCGATCGTGATCAGCGGTGCCGCGCTGACGAGGAGGATTGGGCGGCTCCGCAACGACGGGTCGATCGCCCACACGAGCGCAGCACCGGGCAGCTCTACCAGCAGGACGACCTCGGCGAGGGGCTCGCGGTAGTCGCGGAGCTCCCCCAGGCCGCTGGCACGGAGCGCGAAGTTGTCGAGCACCGAGTTGGCCGGGCGCGTCGCCATCGGCGGAGCGTCAGCAGGACGCCCGGCGAGGAACGTGTCGGTCGAGATGGGCTTCACCTTGTTCGCGCGAATGCCCACCGGCCTCGAGGATGTCCTGCACGAACTCGTACCAGCTGACCGCACCCTGGTTGGTGACGTGATGGACGCCCGGCACCCGGGCCACCCCCAGCTGGATGAGCTTCGCAGCGAGGTCGGATGCGAACGTCGGGTGGCCCACCTGGTCGCTGACGAACGTGAGCTCGTCACGCTCGGCGGCGACCTTCAACACGGTCTTGACCATGTTGTTGCCATGGGCGCTGCAGACCCACGACGTGCGGGCGATCGTCCACGACGGGTCGATCTCGAGCTCGCCACCCAGCTTGGAGCTCCCATACACGGACGTGGGAGCCGGCGTGTCCCACTCGACGTACGGGCCGATCTTCGTGCCGTCGAACACGTAGTCGGTGGACACGTAGACGACGTGCGCACCGACGCGACGGGCGCCGTCGGCGATGAACCGAGTGGCCAGCGAGTTGACGGCGTACGCGGTGTCGGGCTGCGCCTCGCACAGGTCGACGGCCGTGAACGCAGCGCCGTGGAGGATCAGGTCGGGTGACCACCCGGTGATCGCGCTGAGGATCTGGTCGCGATCGGTGATGTCGCACGTATCCAGGTCGACGCCGAGGACCTCGTGGTGGCCGTCAGCGAGGGCCAGCTGGAGCTCGGTGCCCAGCTGACCGTTGGCGCCGGTGATCAGGATTCGCATGATCAGCGGTTCTTGACCCGCTCGCGGAGCGGTGCCCACCAGTCGCGGTGGTCGACGTACCACTTGATCGTGTCGTCGATCGCTTGCTCGAAGGTTCGGCTCGGCGCCCAGCCGAGGGCTGCGCTCTTGTCGGTGGCGATCGAGTAGCGGCGATCGTGGCCCTTGCGATCCTCGACGTACTCGACGCTCGACTCGTCCTTGCCGAGGGCGGCAAGGATCGTGTCGGTGATCTCACGGTTGGTCTTCTCGTTGCCGGCGCCGATGTTGTAGACCTCGCCGACCTTGCCGTCGCGCAGCACGGTCTGGACGCCGGTGCAGTTGTCCAGCACGAACAACCAGTCGCGGACGTTGAGACCGTCGCCGTAGAGCGGCACCTTGCCGCCTTCGAGCAGCGTCGTGACGAAGAACGGGATCAGCTTCTCGGGGAACTGGTACGGCCCGAACTGGTTGGACGACCGGGTGATGACCACGGGGAGGTCGTAGGTTTCGTGGTACGACATGGCGATCAGGTCGGACCCTGCTTTCGCCGACGAGTACGGCGAGCGCGGGTGCAACGCGTCGGTCTCGACGAAGCTGCCCTCCTCGATGGAGCCGTACACCTCGTCGGTGGAGATGTGGAGGAAGCGCTCGACGCCGATCTGGGTGGCGATGTCGCACATGACGTTGGTGCCGTCGCAGTTGGTGCGGACGAAGACGTCGGGGTCGAGGAGCGAACGATCGACGTGACTCTCGGCCGCGAAGTGCACAACCTGATCGCACCCGTCCATGGCAGCACGGACGGCGTCGCGGTCGCAGATGTTGCCGTGAACGAACGAGAACCGTGGGTCGTCCTCGAGATCGGTGAGGTTCTCGCGGTTTCCGGCATAGGTGAGGGCGTCGAAGACCACCACCGAGTCGTCGGTGTTGGTGAGGATGTGGCGCGCAAAGTTCGAACCGATGAACCCGGCGCCGCCCGTGATGAACAGCTTCATGATTGGGGAGATCCTAGGGTCGGAGTTGGTAGTGCGGCTGGAACATCGGGTCCAGCTCGGTGCGCAGCGGGTTGGCCTGGTCGCGAGCCGACAGGATCGGGTCGGTGAGACCCCAGTCGGCGTCGACCGCAGGATCGTTCCACGCCACGCCGTTCTCGTCGGCGGGGTTGTAGTAACCGTCGACGAGGTAGGTGATCGCCATGTCCGACAGGGAGGCGAAGCCGTCCGCGACTCCGGGCGGGATGAAGATGCCGAGGTGGTTGTTCTCGCCGCCGTCGACCTCGCCGAGGTCGAGCACCTGCGTGGCGCCGTCAGTGGGCGAGCCCTGACGGAGGTCGTGCAGGACGACGCGGGCATGCCCGAACGGGACGTACCAGTAGTCGGCCTGGTGCAGGTGGTAGTGCAGACCCACGAGGCACCCGGCGATGCGGTTGCCGCGGTTGCCCTGGATCATCTCGCGACCCTGGGGGAACCACTCGCGCCGGTAGTTCTCGATGAAGTACCCGCGCTCGTCGCCGAACTTCTTCGGCTCGACGATCTGCACGCCGGCGATGACGTCGGATTCGGTGATGGTGGCCATGGAAGATCTACCTGTCTCGCTATTCGAGGTCGATGGAGCAGTCGTCGCCGATCATCAGGCGGGTGGCCTTGGGGCGCTGCTCGGTCCGGTGCACGTGGGTGTCGCGACCGATCAACGAGTCGACGAGGCGGGGAACGCCCGAGATGCGGGCACGTTCGAGGATCACGGAGTTCTCGACCTCGGAATCGCTGATGGCGCAGCCGGCGGCGACCGAGGTGAACGGCCCCACGTAGCTGTTGGTCAGGGTGGTGCCGGCGCCGATGATGGCGGGACCGCGCACGTGGCTGTTCACGAGCTTCGCTCCGGCCTCGATCACCACGCGTCCGTCGATCTCGCTCGACTCGTCGAGCTCGCCGTCGATGCGCTGCTCGAGCTCTTCGAGCACCCGCCGGTTCGATTCGAGCAGCGGGTCCTTCTTGCCGGTGTCGAGCCACCAGCCGTCGAGCAGGTCGTGGCGGACCCGATGCCCGTTCTCGATCAACCACTGGATGGCGTCGGTGATCTCGAGCTCGCCACGGGGCGACGGCTCGATCGCCGCGACCGCTTCGTGGATGAGCTTGGTGAAGAGGTACACCCCGACGAGCGCCAGATCCGACGGCGGGTCCTCGGGCTTCTCGACCAATCGCACGACGTGACCGTCGGCGTCCACCTCGGCGATCCCGAAACGATGGGGATCCGGCACCGGACAGAGCAGGATCTGCGCGGCCGGAGGCTCGGAGCCGACGTCGCCCAACGTCAGCTCGTTGGCCGCCTGACGGTCGGCATGGAAGCGGGCGAGGAAGTCGACCAGGCCCTGCTGCAGCATGTTGTCGCCGAGGTACATGACGAAGTCGTCGTCGCCCAGGAAATCCCGGGCGATGAGGACGCAGTGCGCCAACCCGAGCGGCTCGTCCTGGGGAATGTAGGTGACGTGTGCTCCGAACGCCGAGCCGTCACCCACCGCCGCCCGCACCTCGGGACCGGTCTCACCGGTGATGATGCCGATCTCGGTGATTCCGGCGGCCACCATGTCCTCGATGCCGTAGAACAGGATCGGCTTGTTGGCCACCGGCACCAGCTGCTTGGCGCTGGTGTGGGTGATCGGTCGCAGGCGGGTGCCCGCTCCGCCGGAGAGAATGAGGCCCTTCACAGTGGTGTCTGTCTAGCAGCGATCCAGTGTCGAGACGCAGCCCGGACCATGGCGGGACCGGGCTCCGACCAGCGCTCGGGAACGGTCAGACGGCGACCGTCCGGCAGGTCAAGAGCGTGTTGCCACCGGCACCGCGGTTGATACCGAACACACAAACCGAGTGGTTGCCCGGTGCGAGCGCCGGCGACATCCACGAGATGCCGTGAGCGGCGCCGTAGCCCGGAGCCACCGCCGCGACATCGGGGCGGTACTGCGCCGCAGGTCCGGTGTTGTAGCCAACACCATCGATGTAGACGTGCGCTTCGATCGATGCGGACGTGTCCGGGTCGATCGTCCAGCCGACCACACCGACCCGGCCGCCGGCCCCGGAGATCGCGTCGATCGACCCGACCGGCGAACCGCCGGGGACGGTCGCGTCGGTGCAGCGGAGCAACGTGTTGGGACCGCCGCCAGTGTCGATGGCGAACGCGCAGACCTGATGGCGGCCCGGCGCCAGTCCCGTCGTCGTCCACGAGTACCCGTGGCGCGAGCCATAGCCGGGGAACGCTCCCGCGATGTCAGGGCGATCGCCCGACGCGCGGCCGAGGTTGACGCCCGCGCCGTCGACGTAGACATGGACCTCGGTCGGACCCACGGTGTCGGGATCGAGCGTCCAACCCCACAGCGCCAGTGCCCCGTCGGGACCACCGACCGCGGCGTCGAGCACACCGACCGGGGCACCGCCGGGCGCCACGACCGTGCGGCATCCCAGGAGGTTGTTGGACCCGGCTCCGACGTTGATGGCGAACACGCACACGTCATGGCGTCCGGCGCCGAGACCTGATGTGACCCACGAGAACCCGTGCGACCCGCCGTAGCCGGGGAACGCACCGGCGATGTCAGGTCGGTAGTTCGCTGCGGGGCCGAGGTTCGTGCCCCGCCCGTCGACGTAGGCGTGGATCTCGATCCCCGCGCCCTGGTCAGGATCGAGCGCCCAACCACTCACGGCAACTGTGCCGTCAGGGCCGGCCCAGACACTGTCGAGGTTGCCCACAGGATCACCCGTCTGCACCACGACATCGCGGCACGACAGCAACGTGTTGGAGCCCGGTCCGGTATTGATGCCGAACACGCACACGCTGTGGCTTCCCGGCGAGAGACCGCCGATGTTCGCCGCGAAGCCATGCCTGGTGCCGACCCCGGGGTAGGCCGTCGCAAGGTCCGGCCGCTCGTATGGGGTCGGGCCGAGGTTGCGGCCGACGCCGTCGACGTACACGTGCACCTCGATGGGATCGGTCTCGAGTGGATCGAACGTCCAACCCGACAGGACCACCGACCGCGGACCCCCGGCCAGCACGTCGACGATGCCGACGGGCGACGCCTTGCCGGCGACCAGCGCCGGGAGGATCGGACGGATGCGTGAGGACAGCTGTGCGTACAGGTTGGACCCCGGGCAGTCGGTCGAGCCCACGTCGCGGTGGCCGACGACGCGGGGAAGGTTCACGACCTGGCCGGCGGGGACGGTCGAGCTGCCGCCCGAGGTGAAGTCGACGCGGGTGTCGGGGTCGATGCCGGCGTTCGCGAACTTCCAGGCGATGACGTCGGCGATATTGGTGACCTGGGCCGCGCCCGGGGCACCGGCGGTGTAGTTGCCGAGGGCCATCACACCGACCGAGCCCGTGTTGAAGCCCTCGGCGTGGGCGCCGATGCTGTTGCGAAGCAGGCTGCCGTCGCGGCCTTCCCACATGCCACCGAACTTGTCGACGATGAAGTTGTACCCGATGTCGGACCAGCCGTTGCCGTCGATGTGGAATGCCTGGATCGAGCGGATGATGCCGGGCACGTCGGCCGGCGAGTAGTCGTTGCCGGTCGCCGAGTGGTGCACTACGGCGAGCTTGAGGGACGACGCGGTGCCGACCGAGTTGGACGGTGCCCGGGCGCCCCACTCGCCGCGGGTGCGAATGGCGGGTTGGCCGACGCTCTGAGCCCCGGCGGGCACGCTGTCGGACTCCACCTCCAGCCGCTGGCCGTCGGGCCGCACGACGACGACCTCGGGCCCCGCTCCGTCGATGGGAGCGCTCGTTGTGGTCGTCGACGTGTCGGCTGCCGGATCCACCGCCTCCTCGGGGAGACGCACCTGGTAGGCGTCGGCATTGCCGATCCACAGCGGCTCGGTCACGACCCCGTTGCGGTGCTGGGCGGCCTTCGCCCCTTCGTCGGTGGACCGGTCCGGCCCCTTGTCGACCTCGACTTCGAGCTCGTGCCAGTCGGACCAGCCCACGTCATCGCGCCAGCGGACCGAGACCGGCGACGTCGGCGCCTCGGGGAGCGCGACGCCGATCGTCACGAACGGCTCGACCTCGGCGACCTGCGAGACGACCTCGCCGTCGGTGGACGGCGCTTCCTGGACCGCGGCCATGGGCTCGAAGCGGAGCGGTTCGCGGATCGACGCGGTAGTCGGCGACCGAGGTGACCGTCGGCAGCGGGACGACGGACAACCCGACGGCGACGAGGGCCGCACCGAGTCCTGCACGGAGAAGGGAGCCGGCGCGGCGAGACGGGAGAAGGCGATGCATGGGGAACGATCCTTGTGACGAGGCCGCGACACTGTAGGTGCGGAGCCTTCCGAGTCCTCGGCAACCCTCGCCCGAGGTAGGCCGAACGGCCTACTGCGCAGCGAGTCGTTCGCGAGCGCGGCGCTCCAGTCGAATCTCCGAATGGGCCGGCCTGGACAGCGTGCACAACCTGGAGAACAGGTCCGCCACAACGCCGCGCTGCAGCGTCTCACGCTGGGTGGGATTCACGCGACGCGGTCGTGTAGATCTCACGTTCCGTGCGGGTCCGGCGCTCTCGTTCACTGTCAGGGGTCGTTCCTAGACTCAGTCGAGCGGAGCTCGACCAGCACCGTGAACCTCCCTCCTCCCACAAGCACAAGCCCCGGCACACCGCCCGGGAAACGGAGTGAGCGACATGGCACGCGTCAACGAGGCCACCACGATCCCAACTGGAACCCGCCCGAGCGTCCGCAGCGAGTTCACCCGATACGGTCGGCGCTGGTCATCGTCGATCACACAACTCATCGCGCTCAGCGTCGAACTCGACGACTCCGGCGAATGGGCGCTCGACGGCTCCCCCACCTGCGCCCACTGGATCGCCGCAACCCTCGACATCGAGATCGGCACCGCCCGCGAATGGCTCCGCATCGGACGAGCACTCGCCCACCTCCCCATGACCACCAATGCCTTCACCAACCGCGGACTCTCGTTCACAATGCGGCTGACGCCTGCTCGAAGCCGCCGTCCTCACCGCCGCCGTCGACGAACACGTCATGCGCAGCGACGGCCGAGAACCAGCAGATCCCACCGACGTGGTCGATCCCACCGAGCGTGGCGACGACGCAACCGCGTCGCGCGAATCCCACCCACGGTGGGCGTCACTGGCCCAGCAGCGGGTCGACGCCCTCATCGACATCATCAGCGCCGGCGGCACCAACGTGGTCACCGAGGTCATCCTCCACGTCCGCGCCGACGGCTGCACCCTCGACGACGGCACCCCCATCGGCGGCTCGATCGTCGAGCGAATCGCCGACACCTCGACACTCCGGGCGATGATCCACGACGCCGAGAGCCACCCCATCAACGTCTCGGGCCGGCACCGCCACCACACCAAACGACAGAAACTCGTGGTCAAAGAACGCGACCAACGCTGCGTCGACTGCGGCAGCACCGACTTCCTCGAACACGACCACGTTCCCGACTTCAACCACTCCAAACGCACGCTCGTCGAGGAAACCGAACTCCGCTGCTCCCGCTGCCACACCGCCCGCCACCGCCGAGACGGCACCCGCTGACAACTCCGCCACAACGTCCTCAACATCGGAGCGCCAGAGCGCGGCTGCTAACTTCGATGATCCGGTGATCGTCGCTCCAACGGGGGCTCGCTCGCCCAGCGCTACGCCATGAATCGACCCGACGCCACTTCCACCCAACCGGCCGCCGCCGCCACTTCCGAGGACCGCCCGCCGATCGTGATCGATTCGTCACCCGACCCGAGCCCACACTTCCGACCGCGCCGGCCCGGCGCCGTGGCGACGCCGATCGTCGCGCCGGCGGCCCCCTCGTTGCCGTCGTCATCCCCTGTTACAACGAGGCCGCAGCGATCGCCGACGTGATCGAAGGGTTCGCCGCATCGCTCCCCGACGCCGAGATCCACGTCTTCGACAACAACTCGACCGACGACACGTCGGGCATCGCCCGGGCCCACGGCGCGACCGTCCACTTCGTGACACCCCGGGGCAAGGGCAACGTGGTGCGGCGGATGTTCGCCGACGTCGACGCCGACGTGTACGTCATGGTCGACGGCGACGCGACGTACCAGGCGGACATCGCCTCCGAGCTGGTCGACCGTCTCATCGACGGCAATCGCGACATGATCGTCGGCCAGCGCGTCACCGAGCAGGAGGCCGGCGAGGAGTACCGCTCGGGCCACGTCCTCGGCAACGTGGCCTTCACGAAGCTCTACAACGTGCTGTTCCAGACCACGTTCGAGGACGTGTTCAGCGGCTACCGCGTCATGACCCGCCGGTTCGTGAAGTCGTTCCCGGCGACGACATCGGGGTTCGACATCGAGACCGAGCTCATCGTCCACGCCGCGGAGCTCCACGTCGAGACCGACGAGGTACCGACCGTCTACAAGGCCCGGCCCGAGGGCTCGACCAGCAAGCTGTCCACCTACAAGGACGGCTGGCGCATCTTCGTGTCGGCGATCCGGCTCTACAAGAGCACGGCGCCGGTCCGCTTCTTCGGCGCGTTCGCCTTCCTCACCACGGTCGCCGCCTGGGTGCTCGGCATCCCGATCATCTCCGAGTACATCGAGACCAACCGCGTCGACCGCTTTCCGACGGCGTTCCTCGCGGCCAGTCTTCAGGTGATCGCCCTCGTGCTCGCCACGGCCGGGCTCGTGATCAACGCCGTCGAACAGGTCAGTCGGGAGCAGCGGCAGCTGGCGTTCCTGTCGATCCCGCGGCCTCGTCCCCGGGCTCAGCGCCTCCCCGACGCCGGGTCCGATCCCGCCGCCTGAGCCGCGGCGACACGACCGGCCACCAACGGGGCCACAACAGCACCACGGTGCAGGCGACCAGGCCGAACAGCGTCAGCGCGGCGCCGGCCTTCAGGCCAGGCGGCGAGTACTCGAAGCGGACCTCGTGGCGCCCCGCCGGGAGTTGCACACCGAGGAACGCACCGTCTGGGTTCGACAATCTTCGCCGCTTCGCCGTCGACGGTCACGTTCCAGCCCGGCGCCTGGTTGAAGGACGTTGCCAAGAGCGTCGGACCGTCCGAGGACACCTCGGCGGAGATGCCGTGGTCGTCGGCGGACCAGGATTCGACAGTGCCGGCGGTCGCCTCGTCGGGAACGTCGGTCACGGTCGCGACCGGCATCGGCGTGGCGCAGACGTACGTGACGGATCGACGGCGGCCTCGAGAGCGTCGGACCGATCGGCGAGCGGGGTCCAGTCGGCGACCGTGCGGACGAGCGGGTGTGCGGAGGAGCGGGTGTAGAGCCATCCGCCATCGGCCGAGGCCATCTCCCAGGGGGCGTCGACGGGACGGGTGATCGGCGCCACAGCCGGCACCGTCTCCGAGGCGTCGGTGGCCCCGACCTCGAGCACGCAGTCCGCCGGAGCGCCGTCGAGACGGACCGACATCTCGGAACGAACTGCGTCGTCCATCGGCAGGGCGAACGGCAACGGTGCATTGGCGACACCGGCGGCACGGGCGTCGCCCAACGGACGGCGGGACACCGCCGCCGGACCGCCATCGGGAGTTGCGGTCACCACGACGTCGCCCTGCCCGCAGTTGCCCGCCGTGCGCAGCCGGAATTCGAGGCCGACGTACCCACCGTCCGGCGCGTCGGCATCGACGGCCGAGACACCCCGGACCGGAATCCAGCTCTGCGCCGCGGGGACGTCATGGCGATCGCCCAGCGGCACCTCGCTCGACGACATCGCGACGACGCCGATGGCGAGGTCGTCGAAGACCGGCGAATCCCAGTCGACGTTGCCGTGGAAGTCGACGTTGATCTTGAGCGGATCGGGACCGAGCGCGTCGGGGAACACCGACAGGATCAGCGTCTTCCACTGCGGATCGCGGAACGAGTGGCTGCGCGCATCGACGACGTCGTTCGTCATCGCGGTGTTCGGAGCGAACGTGCCCATGCCGCTGCCGATGAACCGGAGGTCGTGACCGGCGACGGCACGTAACGCGTCGTAACCGTTGGTCTCGGGGTAGTAGAACTCGCGGTCGACCTGCGGAGTGAGGCGGGTGATCTGCAGGCCGACCTGGGTGAACGCGATCGCCGCCGCCACACCGCCCAACGCCAGACTGCGGCCGACGGTCCAGCGCTCCGGCAGTCGCCGCGTCGTGACGACGAGCACCCCGAGCACCGCGACGCCCACGCCGAGCACGATCAGCTCGCTCCGCCATGTGGTGACGGCCAGGTCGCGGACCCCTCGCAGCACATCGAGGTACTCGCCGAGCGACGCCACGAACGGGAGTCCGAGACACGCGACGAAGCCGAGAGCGACCACGACGTGGGGCCATCGGCGCGTCACCGGTTCGCCGCTCCGCTCGCGCCACCAGCCCTCGACCTCGTCGATGCCGATGGCAGCGAGCACCGCGAGGCCGAACGCGATCACGTACCGGATGCGCGAGAACGGATTGCCGGAAAACCCCGGCAGGGCGTACAGCGCGTCGAGCAGCGGCCCACCCATGAACACGGCGATCGCGAGCACGGCGACCAGCACAGCCCACGTGTTCCGAACCGAGTCGCGTTGTCGACGATCGGCGCCCCGACGTCCGAACGCGCTGACGAGCACCCCGGCGAGGGCCACGACCATCACCAACGTGCCGACGGCCGACACCCCCTCGAATGGATTGAGCCCGATGTACCACGGGCCCCGGTCGGGCACACCGAGCGCCCGCTCGTCGAGGAGCCACCAGGCACTGATGCGACCGAGCGGGGTCGCCTCGTCGGAACGAGCCGCGAACACGTCGTTGTACCCGAGCTGGAGGGCGAACGGCACCGCGCTGACGGCGCTCAAGAGAAACCCGAGCCCGACCGATCCGCCGAACGCCGCAGCCTGACGAACCCACTGCCCGAGTGCCGGCCGCCGCCAGAACACGAGCCCGTTGTCGATCGCCACCCGGACCACCCACCACAGCGCCGCGACCACGAGCGCATGAACGAGCATCGCGGGGAAGCCCTCGAGCCACAGCGCCAGCACCGTCCCCGCCAGCGCCACGATCCTGCCGGGCGTGACCCGCTCGGCGAGACGATCGGTGCACCACAGCACAACAGGGAGGAGCAACGGGATGGCGTTGCCGCGTCTCGAACGCGACCGCCGCCCCACTGAACACGTACGCGACCGTGCCGAAGACGCTCGCACCCACGCTCAACTTCATACGGCGCAGGAACAGGTAGCCGAACAGCTCGGCGACGGCCGTGGCCAACAGGATGCGCACGGCGAGGCCGATGGCGAGGCTCGTGACGCTGCCGACGAGCTGACCGACGATCGTGAACACCGAGTAGGTGGTGAACACCGGGTTCGTGCCCAGTGAGGTGCCGCCACCGACCGCCGGGGTCCACATCGGGATCCGCCCCTCCCGGAGCGATTCCCACATGCCGTCGACCCAGGGCAGCTGCTCGGCCTGGTCGATCTGGACGGGCGACTGCGCATCGAGCGGCCGGGTCACCTCGTCACGCCACGGCGAGCTCTGGTAGCTGAGGTCGAACGCCCCGGGAGCGTTCCCGGCAATCAGGGTCGGAGCGAAGAACACCGCCAACGGCAGCGCCAGAAGGACGCACACCACCAGGTGCCGGGGACGGACCTGCCGCATCGCCGAATTCATCGGCAGCGATTCTGTCAGTCGCGCTCCGTCGCGACCGACATGCGTCGCGAGGTGCACGCACAGGCGTGCACCTCGCGAGGCATTCGGATCTTGCTACGCGTTCGCCGGCGCCTGCAGTGGCGCCGGCTGGCAGAGGCCCTCGAGCTCCACGACCTGGATCTGGTCCCGGTTCTCCCAGGTGACCTGGTTGTTCGGGTCCTTGCGGATCTTGTACTCGCGGAACTCCATGTCGAGCGCGTCGAACGTCAGGTAGCGCCCGATGAGCGGCGCGCCGGCGCCGAGGATCAGCTTGATCGCCTCGACGGCCTGGATGGTGCCGATGATGCCCGGCAACGCACCCAACACGCCGGCCTCGGCGCAGCTCGGCGCCATCTCGGCGGGCGGCGGTTCGGGAAGCATGTCGCGGTAGGTGGGGCCATTCTTCGGATCGAACACCGTGACCTGGCCCTCGAAGCGGAAGATCGACCCGTGCACCACGGGGATGCCGAGCTTCACCGACGCATCGTTGAGCATGTACCGCACCGGGAAGTTGTCGGCGCCGTCGACGATGAGGTCGTAGCCGGTGATGATCTCCTCGATGTTGCTGGCATCGAGACGACGGTCGTAGGTGATGACGTCGACGTCGGGGTTGAGGAGCGTGAGCGTCTTCTTGGCCGAGTCGACCTTGCGGTCGCCGATGCGGTCGAGGTTGTGGAGGATCTGACGCTGCAGGTTGGAGGCGTCGACCACGTCCATGTCGATGATGCCGATCGTGCCGACACCGGCCGCCGCCAGGTAGAGCGCTGCGGGCGAACCGAGCCCGCCGGCCCCGAGCAGCAGGACCTTGGCGTCGAGGAGCTTCTGCTGACCTTCCTCGCCCACCTCGGGAACGAGGAGATGGCGCTGGTAGCGGTTGCGCTGCTCGGGCGTGAGCACCTGCGGCGTCCGCCAGTCGCGGCCCTCGTCCTTCCACTTGTTGAAGCCGCCGGCCATCGACACGACGTCGGTGTAGCCGAGCTCGTTCAGCGTCTTCGCAGCGAAGGCGGAACGGACCCCGCCGGCGCAGTGGACGACGATCTTGGCGTCCTTGTCGGCGATGCGGTTCTCGATCTGGCCCTCGAGGTGGCCGCGGGGGATGAAGACCGCCCCGGGAATGGCGCCCTGCTCGAACTCGTCGGCCTCTCGCACGTCGAGCACGATCGCGCCGTCGGCACGCAGCTCCTCGGCCTCGGCCGTGGTGACCTCGGCGATCTCGGACTTGGTGGCGGTGAGCAACTCGCGGAATGACGGCATGACGAACTCTCGCTATCTCTGGACCTGATGAAAACCCTACTGAATTGGTCAACATTCTGGAAAGTGGATGCATTCCGCACGGCCTGTCGACGTCACCGATAGGGTCGAACGAGCGCCGTAGGCGCTCCAATCAGGACGGATCGTTGTCGGCGAGGCCGACGGCCCATCGGAGCCACTGACGTGAGTGAGCGAAAGCACCAACCCATCTACACGCGGAAGGGCGACGACGGCACGACCGGCCTGTACTTCGGGGGACGGGTGTCGAAGGACTCCGTGCGTCCCGCCGCCTACGGCGACGTCGACGAGCTCCAATCGATCATGGGCCTGGCCCGCTCCCACCCCCACGACGACCAGCGCCTCGACGAGATCGTCATCTCCCTGCAGCGCGACCTGTGGGTCGTGATGGCCGATCTCGCCACCGGCGCCGACAACCGGAACAAGCTGACCGAAGGCAGCACCAAGGTCACGACCGCCATGGTCGAGCGGCTCGAAACGCTCATCGACGAGGTCAGCACCTGGTTCACGCCCCCGACCGAGTTCGTGGTGCCCGGCGGCAACGTGGTCGCGGCCACGATCGACGTCGCCCGCACCGTCGCCCGTCGCTCCGAACGGAGCGCCGTGGCCATCGGTGACACCGGCTCGCTCGCCACGACCTACCTCAACCGCCTCTCCGACCTGCTGTGGACGCTCGCCCGTTGGGTCGAGGGCACGTCGCTCACCGTCCGCTCCGTCACCACCAACGAGAACGTCCCCCAGGAGTCCCCATGACCACCCTCAAGCTCGCCCGTACTGCCAGCGCCCGCGCCGCGGTCGTCGCCACTCTCGTGCCGTCCGACCAGCTCCGATCCTCGGGCGTCGACAAGCGCCTCCTCACCCGCCTCCGGTTCGAGGGCAAGCCCGGCCAGACCGCAACGGTCACCGGCGAGACGCCCGCCGTGCACCTGCTCGTCGGCGTCGGCCCCTCGCTCGAGGTCGACACGACCGGCGTCCGCAAGGCCGTCGCCGCCGCCGTACGGGCGTTGTCCTCCGACAAGACGGTGGTCATCGACCTCTCCCTCATCGACCTCTCGCTGAGCGACGCCGACCTCACCGCCGACGATCTCGCCCAGGCCGCGGCCGAGGGCGCCGGGCTCGCCGCCTACCGCTTCGACCGGTACAAGGCCGAGAACGACGACCCCCGCCTCGAGACGGCGACGCTCGTGGTCGCCGGCGGCGGCAAGGACGGCTTCGCCCGCGGGCTCGCGATCGTCGACGCCGTGAACTTCGCCCGGGACCTCGTCAACGAGCCCGGCGGCACGCTCACGCCCACCCGCTTCGCCGACCTCGCCGCCGAACGCGCCGGCGACGCCGGCCTCACCGTCGAGGTGCTCGGACCCGACGAGATCGAGGAGGGGGCGCTCGGCGGGCTGCTCTCGGTCAACCGCGGCTCGGAGCAGGAAGCCCGCTTCGTGAAGCTGACCTACACCCCGTCCGACGAGGCGGCCGCCGCCCGCGACTCGGTCGCCCTCGTGGGCAAGGGCATCACCTTCGACTCCGGCGGACTCAGCATCAAACCCGCCGACGGCATGATGACCATGAAGTGCGACATGGGCGGCGCTGCCGCGGTGATCGCCACGATGTGTGCCCTGCCGGCCCTCGGCGTCGGTGTGCCCGTCACCAGCTACACGCCGATGACCGACAACATGACCGGCGGCGACGCCACCCGCCCCGGCGACGTCATGACGGCGCGCAACGGCAAGACCGTCGAGATCCTCAACACCGACGCCGAGGGTCGCCTGGTGCTCGCCGACGCGCTGTCACTGGCGTCGGAGGACGGCCACTCGGCCATCGTCGACCTCGCCACGCTGACCGGTGCCTGCATGGTTGCGCTGGGTGACCAGATCGCCGGGCTCATGGGCAACGACGACGAGCTGATCGGCGAGATCGAGGCGGCTGCGGAGACATCGGGCGAGAAGTTCTGGCACCTGCCGCTTCCTCCCGAGTACCGCAAGATGCTCGACTCCCCCATCGCCGACATGAAGAACATCGGCAGCCGCTACGGCGGGGCGCTCACTGCCGGACTGTTCCTCCAGGAGTTCGTGAGCGACGACATCTCGTGGGCCCACCTCGACATCGCCGGCCCGGCCTTCACCGAGGCGGCCGACGGCGAGATCCCCCGCGGCGGCACCGGTTTCGCAGTACGAACCCTGCTCGCCTGGCTCGAGGCCCGCGCTGCCGAGGCCGAGCTCGACGAGGAGGCCGACGCGTCCGACGAGCCGAGCGCCGACTGACGCGATCGGAGGGTCAGCGGGGCGTCGATGCCCCGCCGACCCCCGATCCCGTCAACGGCGGCGCTTCGCCTTCGCCTTGGGGCGGACCCACGGGCCGAGCAGCTGGTTGCACACCGGCGCCGCGCCGGCAGCGATGATGTTGCGAGCCCGGGCGACACCGCAGAAGAACTTGATCGTCAGGATGTAGTTGAAGAACGCGATCAGCTGCGCCTGCGTCGGCCCCGCCGATGGGGCCCCACCCAGCTCGATCGAGTTCGGCGGGTCGCCGGCGCCGTTCATGCCGACGTCGACCTGGCCGGTCGAGCTGGCGGTGATGACCCGCCCGCCGCGATCCATCACGACGTGGATGAAGTACGGGCCGGCACCGACCCCGCTGCCATCCCACGTGAACGTGTTGGTGCCGGCGACGACGTTGATGCCGCCGGCGATCGGCGTACCGAGGCCATCGGCGGTGCTGCGGTTGGTGTCGGCGTACACGTTCGCGATCGTGCCCGGAGCCCACGTGTCGTCACGGAACTGGATGCCGAAGGTCGGGGCCACAGCCTCATCCTTCAGGAGCTTCACGTCGTCGATCTGCCAACTGCGGTCGCCCGGGTCCTCGTGGGGATCGAAGCGCAGCATGCTGACGAACGTCGTCTCGTTGGTACCCCACCCGATCCATTCGGAGTTGCCAGTCGGATCGAGGATGGCCGCCGCAGGGTTGGCCCGGAACGACATCACATAGGTCGCAGGCCCGGGCTTCACGACGATGGGGAGGCTCACCTGCTCGTGTTTGCCGTCCGCGCTGCTCCACACGAACCGGCCGACGAGACCGCCGCCGGGCGCATCCTCGAGGCCCCAGGGCCCGTCGTAGTTCATCTTGACGACGACCTTGTGGTAGAGCGTCGCGTCGATCTGCTTCGGGCCGAGGTTGAACAGGACGACCGGGTCGTTCTTGGCTCCGGCAGCGAAGCCGAACAGCGCGCTGTCGTGCACGCTCGCGTTCGTGTTGAAGGTCTTGAGCACATCGGTCGCCTGGTCGAAGTCCCACGCATCACCCCGGACGGCCGCGGCGAAGTCGGTTCCGCCCAACTCGCTCGGGCTGATGACGACGGGACTCGGAGACGAGTCGGCGGGCATCGTCACCGCCCCCGACACGGCCGACTTCGAACCACCCTGGGAGGTGTAGAAGCGCACGGGCTGGTTCGGTCGGAAGAGGCCCGAGGAGAGCGACAACGTGCTCCCGGCGGGGAAGGAACCGATGCGGTTGGCCGACTCGTTGACCGCAGGAGACAACGCTCCGTCATCCCCCGGGTTGTTGTTCGTGTCCTGCCACAGCTCGACGTTGCCGCTGCCACCGGCGAGCGTGACGCTGATCGGGTTGGCCGGCGTGTAGATCCAGGCGTCCTCCATGGTCACGGTCGGCTTGCTCGGTGTGTTGAAGGCGATCGCCAGGTACACGAGGCCGATCGAACCACCCCAGGACGTGCCAGCGAACCGGGCCGTCCCACCCGGCCAGCCCTCGAGGTCGTTGGTGCCGACCATGTCGAAGTCGTACGTGTGCCAGCCGGGCACGATGTCGAAGTAGCGGTAGCCGTCCGCGCACCCGTCACAGGTTCGGAAGCCGACGGCGCCGACCGTGGTGCGATCGGAGTGCATCCGGAACGACACCCGGGTGTAGACGTTGCCGTCGAGGGTGCGGGCGCGCGGGTCGCGCACCGCCGACGTCGGGTACGCGCCGGGATCGCCGCGGGTCAGGATGATCTGCGCGGCACCCTCGACCCGCAGCTTTCCGCCGTTCATCGACTGCGACCCCTCGTTGAAGTTCAGCCGCGTGAGGCTGATGTCCTCGGGGTTGTTGAAGTCCATCGGGTCGTTCCACTGATTGGTGAAGTAGTCCGAGGGCGCAGCGATGGTGGTGGCCGACGGGGTCACCGACGAGGGGGCCGCAGCGGCCGCTGGCACCGAGCCGGTCAGGTCGGCGACGAGCGCCGCCGTCAGGAACACGACGGCGCTGACACCGACGCGACGACGGGTCCGTGAACGTTCGACGGAGTACGGCAGCGCGTCTCGAAACGACATGAGGGAGGGGCTCCAGGGGATCGGCAGGCGAGGGGCTCTCGTTCAGCCCTACCCCTCCCATCGGCAAGGTCGCCGAATTCCATGAGTCGATCCGGCCCACGTTCACCCGTGCGGGTGGGTCACCCCCCGGGAATCACCAGCCGTACGCGAGCTTCGCCGCCTCCCGCGCCACCGCCGGGGCGTAGCCCCACCGGCGCAACTGGTCCTCGACCTGACCGAGGGCCTCCCCGACCGACCGCAGGCCCGACGCGGCCGCCGACGCACGACGGAGTTCTTCAGGGTCGACCGAGCCCCGGGCCCACGACTCGTGGGAGCGCTGCAACGCCTCGGGAAGCCGCGCCACCTGGCGGCGCGTCAACGTCGGCAGGTGGGTCCGCACCGCCAACCGCTGCTGCGACACCCGGTACGCGGCGCCGAACTGGCAGGCCCGCAACACGCTCCGGTGGGTCGTCGAGCTGCGCGCCATGCTCTCCCCCAGGCCCAGTGCACGACCGGTCTCGACCAGGTCGATCCGAAACCCACCCGGGCACTCCTCGAGGCCACGGGCGAACCGCCTCAACATCCACGTGGTACTCGGACCGAGGAGACCCAACCAATATCGCTCGACGTACACGCTCGCGGGTCGTGGCCGTTGAGTTCGAAGGACGGATCGGTCCATGCGACGATCTCGAGGACAGGGGGCAGGGCGGTGGACGCAGTGACCGGTGGGTCGAGCGCTGGCGAACGGTCCGTCGGGCCCCGATCAGCGACGGAGGCGCGGGGTTCGGGGATCCACGTGGGCGCGACGGGAGCGGTGGGGGTCGTGATGGGCATGGGGCAGTCCTGACGGTGCGATGACGCTCAGGGGAAGTCGTCGGACCGTACGACGGGAGCGTCGTCGATGGGAGGTGGGACATCCCCCATCGACAACGGCGGCATCGCCCCCTCGTCGGCGGCGGCATCCGAATCTGCATCAGGACCGTCGTCCGAGTCGTCATCGGAGTCGTCGAAATCGCCCTCCCGACGGCGACGCCAGACCAGCACGGCAGCGATCGCGGCGAGCGAGCCACCCGACAGGATCGCGAGTCGAACCAGCAACGACGTCACGGTGGATCCGAGACTCGAACGACCGGCGTCGGTCGAGGCAACGCCGCATTCATCAGTGCGCACCCGGTCGAGGAATTCGTCCAAGGTGGTCGTGCCGTTCTCGTCGAGCACGAACGTGCCGTCGGCCGGCACGTTGCCCAGGATCACGCTCAGTTCCGCGACGCCGTCGGAGGACGAGTCGCCGGCCGACCTCGCCACGATCAACAACCGCTCGGGAAGGGGCACCTCGAGCGGGATCACGGTCGCGAATCCCCGCGGCGTCGATCCGACGCGCACGGAGTCCAGCCGTCGAGGCTCGTCCGCGTGCACCGACCAGATGATGCGGTCGAATTGTGTCCGGCCGAAGCTCGGGCTTGCAGGTTCGTCGGCCGGGTCGAGCTCAGCGGTCGTCGTGGTCGTCGGTTCGCCGGGCACCGATTCCACCCTGACGTCGATGTCGGTCAGCCGGTCCGTGCCGATGCGGACGTCGCTTCCAGCAGCGCAGTGGCCGAAGACGATCTCGAGGCCGGCGGGCGCGTCGACGGGCCGTCGCACGGCCACCGAGCCCGAATCGTCGAGGGCACATCCCGATGCGGCAACCACCACTGCGACGATGCCGGCGAGTCGACGGAACCGTGCCGGTCCGGCTCCGCTCACGTCCGCTCCCGTCGCGCTCATCGTGAGCATCCTGGCAGTCTTCGTCGACGACCCGCTCGCGTCGGCCGCGAGGACCCGACACGGATCCGACCCCGGACGTGCGGCTCCGCCGACGCAAGAAACCCCGAGGCGCGACCGCACCCCGCTCCGTAGCCTCCGACCATGGCGACCGACGACGTCCGGACACGACTGAGGACTGCGCTGACCACGGCGATGAAGGCGCGCGACCGCGACGTGGCGGCGGCGTTGCGGACCGTGATCCCGGCGCTGCGTGGGTAGGGTCCGCCCCATGACCGAGCCGGCCGTCGACGTGCGATCGACCGTCGACGCCGCCCGACGGCTCGTCGGCGCCTCGTCGCGGATCGTGGTGCTCACCGGTGCCGGCATCTCGACGGACTCCGGGATCCCCGACTTCCGGGGCCCGAACGGCCTCTGGACCCGCACCCCCGATGCCGAGAAGTTGTCGTCGATCGACCACTACCTCGCCGACCCCGAGATCCGCCGCCGGGCGTGGCTCGGGCGGCTCGACCATCCAGCGTGGACGTCGGACCCCAACGATGGCCACGCGGCGATCGTCCGTCTCGACGATCTCGGTCGCCTCCATCTCCTGATCACCCAGAACGTCGACGGCCTCCACCACGAGTCGGGGCTCGATCCCGACCGGATCGTCGAGATCCACGGGTCGATCCGTGAGGTCGAGTGCCTCTCGTGCGGGTTCCGGGGACCGATGCAGGAGACACTCGACCGCGTCCGTTCCGGCGAGGCCGATCCGCCGTGCCTCATGTGCGGCGACGGCATCCTCAAGTCGGCCACCATCAGCTTCGGTCAGGGCCTCGTCGCAGCCGATCTCGATCGGGCGTTCGACGCAGCGCGGCGGTGCGACCTCCTCGTCGCGGTCGGCACCAACCTCTCGGTGTTCCCCATCGCCAACGTGGTTCCCCTCGCCGCCCGAGCGGGCGCACCCGTCGTGATCGTCAACGGGTCACCCACGGAGATGGACGAACTCGCCACCGTCGTCGTCAGGGGTTCGATCAGCGAGGTGCTCCCCCGCATCGTGGGGTGATGTCTGGGAACGGGCCTCACCGTTCTGTCCTCCGAAAGCGCCCTTCCAGGGGCCGTTCCGCGGGACAGAACGGGCGGATCCGAGGTCAGTCGCTCCAGACGGCGCGGAGCTCGCCGATCGGGCGATGGGCGCCGTCGAGCACCACCGCGGGATCGAGCCGGTCGAGCGTCGCCGCGACGGGATCGGGGACGAGCCATCGTCTCGCTGCCGCCACGCCCGCGGCGCCCCACGCCCGAGGGGCGCCGTCGACCACGCGTACGACGACGCCGAGCCCGGCCGACGAGCCGATGCCGATGGCACCCTCCGCACCGTGCTTGGCGACCAGCGACGGATCGGCGGCCATCAGCTCGGCGTCGGCCTGGCCGGCCTGGCGGATCACGTAGGGGTTCGCCCGCATAGCTGCAGCAACTGCGTCCAGCCCCGGGAGTCCCGCCCATCCGACGCCCAGACGGGCATAGGCCGTGGCGATGTTGCGCAGCGGCACCCGGTGCGCGGTCATTCCGCAGTTGTCCGCTTCGAGGTGCGGATCGGCGTCGACGGCAAGCGCCACGGCCGCTTGCATGGCCTGCTGCACCGGATGGTCGCGGTCCAGGTACGAGTCGGTCGGCCACCCCATGACCACGCAGTACGCCAGGGCGAGCGCGTGGTTACCGGAGCACTGGTGCTTGATGAGTCCACCCTGGCCGTCGTCGCCGGCGCGAACGGCGAACTCGTCGAGACCGGCGGCGTCGAGGATCTCGCGGACCAGCCTCACCGGTGCCGCCGTGCCGTCGTGGGACGCACACGCCACCGCGAGGTGACGATCGTCGAGGCCGAGCGTGTCGATGACACCCGCCGAAGCCGCCGGGGCCGCCTGGAACGGCTTCGCGGCCGACCGCATGAACATGTGCCAGTCGGCGTCTCCCGGCGACCCTTCGCCCACCAGCACGCCGCTGACGTCGACGGCGCAGGCCCGCACCTCATGTGTGCTCTCGACCACCGACCCGCGGGTCACCTCGACACGGAACATGAGCGGACCCTACCGGCCCGGCCCCCGAATCGTGAGGGACGGCGCGGGTCCGGAGCGCTATCATGTCTCCCGCACGTTGCACTGCGTTGAGCTGACCTGATGGGAAGGGCGTGAGGCCCCGGCTCGCGGTGACGATCCAGCTGAGATCTCGCGGCCGCTCGGCCGCTTCCGCGAAGGAGTTCCCATGTCCGATGATTCGGGTGTTGCCAGAGGTACTGCCAGTCCCTACCTCGACCTGTTGCGCGAGCGTGTGGTCGTCTTCGACGGCGCCGCCGGTACCTACCTCCAACAGGTCGGCCTGACCGCCGACGACTTCGGCAGCGACGCACTCGAAGGCTGCACCGACCTCCTGTCGGTCACCCGACCCGACGTCATCGCCCAGATGCACGCCGACTACTTCGAAGCCGGCGCCGACGTCGTCGAGACCAACAGCTTCGGTGCGTTCGGCATCCCGCTCGGCGAGTACGACATCGCCGACCGCGCCCACGAGATCAACGTCGCCGCGGCCCGCATCGCCCGTGAGGTCGCCGACGACCTGTCGACACCGGATCGCCCTCGCTTCGTCGCCGGCTCCATGGGCCCGGGCACGAAGTTCGCCACCCTCGGCCAGGTGTCGTACGCCGACCTCCGCGACCAGTACCACGAGCAGGGCATCGGTCTCCTCGAGGGCGGCGTCGACCTCTTCATCATCGAGACGCAGTTCGACCTGCTCGGCGTGAAGGCCGCAATGAACGGCGTGCGCCGGGCCATGAAGACGGTTGGTCGGCAGGTCCCGATCCAGACGCAGGTGACGATCGAGTTGACCGGCCGCATGCTGCCGGGCACCGAGATCGCAGCGGCCCTCGCCGCACTCGACCCGATGCGCCCCGACGTCATCGGCCTCAACTGCGCCACGGGCCCCTCCGAGATGGGCGAGCACCTGCGCTACCTCGCCCAGCACTCGCGCATCCCGATCTCGGTGCTGCCCAACGCCGGCCTTCCCTCCGTCGTCGACGGCAAGATGCACTACGACCTCACCGCCGAGGAGTTCGTGACCTACCAGCAGCGGTTCGTTCGCGAGTTCGGCGTCCGGGTCGTCGGCGGCTGCTGCGGCACCACGCCCGAGTACATCCGCCAGCTCGCAGCGGGCGTCAAGGACATCGAGCCGGCGCACCTCGCCCCCGTTCACACCGACGGCGCGACATCCATCTACAGCTTCCAGGCGTTCGGCTCCGAGGACGGCGACAACGCCGCCACCAGCTTCCTGATGATCGGCGAGCGCACCAACGCCAACGGCTCCAAGGCGTTCCGCGAGGCGATCCTCGCCGAGGACTGGGACCAGACGGTCCAGGTCGCCAAGGACCAGATCAAGGACGGTAGCCACGTCCTCGACCTGTGCGTCGACTACGTGGGCCGCGACGGCACGCTCGACATGGACGCGATCGCCCAGCGCTACGCCACGCAGTCGACGGTGCCGATCGTGCTCGACTCCACGGAGCCCCAGGTCATGGAGGCCGGGCTCCAGTGGCTCGGGGGCCGTGCGATCCTCAACTCGGCAAACCTCGAGGACGGGTTCCACGAGGGCTCTCGCCTCGACCGGGTGTTCTCGCTCGCCCGCGAGTATGGCGCCGCCGTCATCTGCCTGCTCATCGACGAGGAGGGTCAGGCCCGTGACGTCGAGTGGAAGATGCGGGTGGCGCACCGCATCCACGACATCGCCATCAACACCTACGGCCTCGAACCCGGCGACCTCATCTTCGACGCGCTGACCTTCCCGCTCTCGACCGGCGACGACGACCTCCGCCGTGACGCCATCGAGACCATGGAGGCGATCCGTCGCATCACCGACGAGCTGCCCGGCACCTACACGACCCTCGGCCTGTCGAACGTCAGCTTCGGCCTGTCGATGGGCTCTCGGCACGTCCTCAACTCGGTGTTCCTCGCCGAGTGCATCAAGGCCGGCTTGAGTTCGGCGATCGTGCACGCCAGCAAGATCATGCCGCTGTCGCGGATTCCCGAGGAGCAGCGCGAGGTGTGCCTCGACCTCATCTGGGACCGCCGCGGGGCGGCGGGGACGTTGTCCAACGGTGACGAGTCCTACGACCCGCTGCACAAGTTCCTCGAGGTGTTCGCCGACGTGCAGGTCGAGGAGACGGTCAAGGAGGACCGCTCGGACTGGACGATCGAGAAGATCCTCAGCACCCGGATCATCGACGGCGACCGTGAGGGCCTGACCGACGACCTCGACCGGGCCATGGCCGACGGCATCGCGCCGCTCGCCATCATCAACGACGTCCTGCTCGAGGGCATGAAGGTCGTCGGCGACCTCTTCGGCAAGGGCGAGATGCAGCTCCCGTTCGTGCTGCAGTCCGCCGAGACCATGAAGAAGGCGGTCGCCCACCTCGAGCCGCACATGGAGGTCGTCGAGGGCGAGGACTCGGGCAAGGGCCGCATCGTGCTGGCCACCGTCAAGGGTGACGTGCACGACATCGGCAAGAACCTGGTGGACATCATCCTCACCAACAACGGCTACGAGGTGCACAACCTCGGCATCAAGATCTCGATCGCCGAGATGATCGACAAGGCCGTCGAGGTCAACGCCGACGCCATCGGCATGAGCGGCCTGCTCGTGAAGTCGACGCTGATCATGCGCGACAACCTCGAGGAGCTCAACGCCCGCAACCTGTCGAAGGTCCCCGTGCTGCTCGGCGGCGCCGCACTCACCCGCACGTACGTCGAACGAGACCTGCGCGAGGTGTACGACGGCCGACTGTTCTACGGCAAGGACGCGTTCGAAGGCCTGCACGTCATGGACATGCTCGGCCAGATCAAGCGCGGTGAGCTCGTCGACGACGCATTCGGCATCGAACCCGGGGGCCGCGACATCCCGCGCCGCGAGAAGACGGTCGTCGACCCGTCGACCATCCCCTCGCGGTCCCCCGAGGTCGCGACCGACAACGAGGTCTTCGTGCCGCCGTTCCTCGGCAGCCAGATCGTCAAGGGCATCTCACTCGACGAGATCGCCCCGTACATCAACGAAACGGCGATCTTCCGCAACCAGTGGCAGTTCCGCCCCGAGAACGGTGAGGACGACGCCGCGTTCAAGGAACGCCTTCGCCCCCAGCTCCGGTCGATCATCGCCGAGTGCAAGGAGAAGGACCTCCTCGTGCCGCAGGTGGTCTACGGGTACTTCGCGGCCAACAGCATCGGCAACGACCTCGTGATCTGGGCCGACGAGACCCGCACCGAGGAGCTGGCCCGCTTCAGCTACCCCCGCCAGCAGGTCGAGCCGTGGCTGTGCATCGCCGACTTCTTCCGTCCATACGACCCCGAGACCGGCACCGGCGACCTCGACTACGCCGGGTTCCACATCGTCACGATGGGCGAGCGCATCTCGGAGTACTGCGCCGGGTTGTTCGCCGACGATCGGTACCAGGAGTACCTCATGATGCACGGGATCGGCGTCGAGATGGCCGAGGCGCTCGCCGAGTATTGGCACCACCGCATCCGCACCGAGTGGGGCTTCGTGGACGAGGACGGGCCGTCGATCGCCGGCCTCTTCCGCCAGCAGTACCGCGGCGGCCGCTACTCGAGCGGCTACCCGGCGTGCCCCAACCTCGAGGACAACGCCACCATCGATCGCCTGCTCGACGGCGGCCGCATCGGCATCGAGGTCAACGAGGAGACGGGCTGGCAGTACCAGCCCGAGCAGACCACCTCCGCCCTCATCTGCCACCACCCCCGGGCCAAGTACTTCGTCGCCCGATAGCCCACGACCCCCACCAGTGGTCCCGTCCGGAGCGCTCAGTTGCTCTGGAGCGCTGAGGTGACAGTTCTTGGCACCTGAGCGCTCCAGAGCAAACCATCGCTCCAGCCGGGCGACCCGCTGATGGACATTCGGCGATCTCCTGTCACAATGCTCCGGTGAACGTGATCGTCACCGGCGCCGCCGGATTCATCGGAAGCACCCTCGTCGACCGCCTCCTGGCGGAGGGCCACGACGTGGTCGGCATCGACTGCTTCACCGACTACTACGACGTCGCCCTCAAGCGATCCAACATCGCCGATGCACTCACCAACCCGAGGTTCCGGCTCGTCGAGGAGAACCTGCTCGAAGCCGACCTCGACGCCCTCTTCGCCGGAGTCGACGTGGTCTGGCACCTCGCCGGCCAGCCGGGCGTACGCCTGAGCTGGTCCGACGGATTCGACCAGTACGCCAGTCGCAACATCAACGCCACCCAGCGGGTGCTCGAGTCGGCTCGCAATGCCGGTGTCGGCAGGGTCGTCTACGCGTCCAGCTCGTCGGTCTACGGCAACGCCGAGCGGTACCCCACCCTCGAGACCGACCGGCCCGAGCCGTACAGCCCCTACGGCGTGACGAAGCTCGCCGGTGAGCACATGTGCATCCTCTACTCGGCCAACTGGGGCCTCCCCACGGTGTCACTCCGCTACTTCACGGTGTACGGCCCCCGGCAACGCCCCGACATGGCGCACCACCGGCTCATCAACGCCGCGATCGACCAGACGCCGTTCCCGATGTTCGGCGACGGTAGCCAGGAGCGGTCGTTCACCTACGTGGGCGACGTCGTCAACGCCACCTACCTCGCCGGTGTCACTCCCGACGTCGCGCCCGGAACGGTGCTCAACGTCGCCGGTCGTTTCTCGTGCTCGCTCGCGGAACTCATCGACATGGTCGGCGACGCCGTCGGCCAGCCCGTGCCGCTCGACCGTCGTCCGCCCCAGCCGGGTGACGCCCAGAAGACCGGCGGCGACACGACGCTCATCGAGAAGGTGCTCGGCTGGACCGCCGAGGTCTCGCTCGAGGAGGGCATCGCCGCCCAGGCGCTCCACCAGAAGCACTGAACACTGTTCACCGTTCACGACAGTTGTGTGACAACTGGCGCGATCGGGCGACCTGTCGACTACACAATCCGGGATGTTCCCGCACCGCGCCCTGCCCGTGCTGCTCGCTCTGGCCCTGGTCGGCGCCGGGTGCTCCTCGAAGAGCAACGACGTAGCGGTCGGCGACGATGCCAACCCCACGACCGCCGCGCCGAAGCAGTACCAACCGATCTGGGCTGACACCCCCTGCACCCTCGTCGAGGTGCCGGACGGCTCGACGGTCACGTGCGGCACCCTCACCGTGCCCGAGAACCGGGCCGACCCCGACGGCAACCAGGTCGTGCTGCCCGTCGTGCGCATCCACAGCACCGCCGCGAGCCCCCAACCCGACCCGGTGGTCTACCTGCACGGCGGTCCCGGCATCGGCACGCTGGGCAACGGCATCGCCGGACGGGTCCGCAACCCGGTGCTCGCCGAACGCGATCTCATCGTGTTCGACCAACGCGGCACCGGACTCGCCACGCCGTCGCTCGAATGCCCCGAGCGCGAGGAGGCCTTCCTGGCGGCGTTGAGCGATCCGGCGCCCTTCGCGGACGAGCTCGAGTCCTTCGATACATCGCTGTCCAACTGCTACGAACGCCTCACCGACGAGGGTTACGACCTCGACCAGTACAACAGCCAGACCAACGCCGCCGACCTCGCCGATCTCCGGGTTGCCATGGGTATCGACGAGTGGAACCTGTGGGGCGTGTCCTACGGCACCCGCCTGGCGCTGACGGCCATGCGGTCCTATCCCGAAGGCATCCGGAGCGTGGTCCTCGACTCGGTGTATCCGCCCAGCGCCGGGTCCGCCGACGCGACGGTCAAGTCCGGCGAGCGAGCGTTCGACGCGCTGTCCAACGGCTGCGCCACCGATCCGGTGTGTCACATGAAGTACCCCGACGTGAAAGCCGACCTCGAGAAGCTCGCGGCCGACCTCGACGCCGCCCCGTTCGCGTTCGACTACACGCCCGAGGGCGGGACCCCCATCACGTTGCACCTCACCGGCAACGACGCCGTCGGTGGCCTCTTCAACGCCCTGTACGACACCACGCTCATCCCGCAGCTCCCGTCGGCGATCCACGACATGGCCAACGGTGGCCGAGCCCTCGTGCCCGTCATCGCCGAGCAGGGCGTCCCGTTCGTGAACGAGACGACCGAGGGCGCCTTCATGTCCTACGAGTGCGCCGACAACAGCGCCCGCGTCGAGCAGTCCGAGGTCGACGCCCTCCGCAAGGACCCGGGCCGAGCCGGGTTGTTGCTCCTCGCCAGCTGGAACCTGTTCTGCAAGGACTGGCCCGTGACACCGTTGCCGGAGTCCTACGGCGACGTGGTGACGTCGGACATCCCGACGTTGGTCTTCTCCGGCGAGTACGACCCGATCACTCCCCCGGCCAACTCGAAGGCGGTCGCCGACGCGTTGAGCGACGCCGTCTACGTGTCGGTCCCCCACGGCGGCCACGGACCGGGACCCGATACCGATTGCACCCTCGGCATCTACACCCGGTTCTTCGACGAGGGGACGAAGGTCGATACGTCCTGCAAGGACGCGATCGTCCCGACCCCGTTCTCCTGATCGCCACCGGCTTCTGACGGATCGTCAGAAAAATGGGGTAGAACACACCCCATGCGCTTCTCGTACGCCGAGGCCATGTGCGACATCACGCACTACGCCCCCCTCGCCATGGCCGCCGACGACTCGGGTTGGGACTCGATGGTCGTCCCGGACTCGATCGCGTACCCCCGCGACTCCGACTCCAAGTATCCGTACACCGCCGACGGCAACCGTGAGTTCCTGCAGGACAAGCCGTTCATCGAGCCGTTCATCCTGATCCCGGCGCTCGCCGCCGTGACGGAGCGGCTGAAGTTCAACACGTTCGTGGTGAAGCTCCCGATCCGTCAGCCCGTGCTCGTGGCGAAGCAGGCGGCGTCGATCGCCGCGCTGTCGAACAACCGGTTCGGCTTCGGCATCGGCCTCAGCCCGTGGCCGGAGGACTTCGCCATCACGGGTACGGAGTGGAAGGCCCGCGGAAAGCGCATGGACGAGATGATCGACATCATGCGTGGCCTCTGGACCGGCGACTTCTTCGAGTACCACGGCGAGTTCTACGACCTGCAGGCCATCCAGATCTGCCCCGCCCCGACCGAGCCGATCCCCCTCCTGATCGGCGGTCAGACCGAGCCGGCCTTCAAGCGGGCGGCCCACGTCGGCGACGGCTGGATGCACGCCGGCCTCGGGGACGGCTCCGATCTCGGCGGTCACATCGCCCGCGTCAACGAGCTCCGCCGTGAGTACGGCCGAGAGAACGAGCCGTTCGAGATCCACGTGATCTCCCTCGACGGCTACAGCGTCGACGGCGTCAAGCGATTGGAAGACCTCGGGGTCACCGACGTCATCATCGGCTTCCACGATCCGTACACGATGGCCGACGGTCCCCTGCAGCCCAAGATCGACGCCCTCCGCGGCTTCGCCGATTCGGTGATCTCCAAGACGCGCTGACCGAACGGCATCAAGGCTGATTGAGGACGAGGCGGGCGACGAGGTCCTGACCGAACCCCGTCAGGATCGCGAGGTACAAGAGCCCGGTGGCCGCCATCACGGCCGAGTAGGCACGCTCCTTGAGCGCGGCGCGGGTGACGCGGCACAGGACGATCGTCGTGATCGCGCACGCCACCCAGAACCACCCGAGCATCCCGTTCCAGCCGTCGTCGATCGAGCCGTTCAGCACCGACACCATGCCGGTCGGCAGCAACATCGCCACGAGCTCGAACGGCCAGAGCCACGTGAGGATGCGGACGAGTTCGAGGAGCGGCCGCCGCGGCAGACCCGGCTGCGTGAGGTACCAGTGCCCCAGCAGCATGGCGTCGGTGACGCAGCCGAGGAACGCGGTGCCGATCAGCACCCGGAAGAGCTGGAGCCAGACCGGGCTGCCGGCGTCGATGCCCGCGGCGACGAGGCCCACGAGCCCGAGGACCGGGGCGATGAGGTCGAGGATCGGCGGGAACTCGGGCACCGAGGCGTCGAACGTCTGCTCCTCCCGCTCGATGCCGGTCATCTCGGCGACGCGAGCGGACCGCGCCTGCGACTGCTCCCGCTGGTACAGCACCCCGGCCCTGCGCCGCTGCCAGCTGACGACCAGCACCCCGAGGCAGGCCACCGCCACAGCGATCGACGAGATCTCGCGCACCCAGACCCGGTTGTATCGGAAGCCGGCGGCGGCGGCGCCGACCGCCATCAACCCGTAGACCGAGCGCAGGAGCCAGCCGTAGCCGATGCCGACCTCGCGGCGACGCGAGGTGACCCAGAGGAAGAGCAGCCCACCGACCGACCACTGCAGCAGCACGGTGGCGGCGTCGAGGTTCAACATGACGGCAGGCAGGCTAGGACGTCGGGCGTTCCGGACGGAAAACGACCGCGATCGACCACCGACGCAGCGGCATCAACCGATCGCTGCGAGGGCGTGATCGGCGTTGTTGGCCGGCGACGGGCCCTCGACGGTTGCGATGACGATGTCCTCCAGCCGGAAGCCGAGCCGGCCCGGCAGGTAGATGCCCGGCTCGACGGAATAGCAGTGGCCCGCGGCGAGCACGTCGGTGTTGCCGGTGACCATGTACGGGTCCTCGTGCTCCTCGACGCCGATGCCGTGGCCGGTGCGATGGATGAAGAACTCGCCGTACCCGGCAGCGTCGATGATGTCGCGGCACACGCGGTCGACGTCCTCGCAGGCGACGCCGACCCGGCCGGCGGCGACCCCGGCGGCCTGCGCCTCGTGCAACACGCCGTAGATGTCGGCCACCTCACCGGGAATCGGCCCGGTCCAGACACACCGGGTGATGTCGGAGCAGTAGCCCACGCCCCACTCGTCGAACATCGTGCCCCCGAAGTCGCACAGCACGACCTCACCTTCCTGGATGACCCGACTCCCCGCCTCGTGATGGGGGCTCGCCGCGTTGGCACCCGCCGCGACGATGGCGAAGTTCACCCGGTGGTGGCCGGCCTCGACGATGCGACGACCGAGATCGGCCGACACCTCGGCCTCGGTTCGTCCGACGAGATCGATGCGGCCGGCCTGCAGGTCGGCGGCGATCGCGTCGACGGCGGCCCCCGCTCGGCGAAGCATCGCGATCTCGTGGCCGTCCTTCACCGCGCGCAGCGGGCCGGTGACCTCGTTGGACCGTACGAACGTGGCGTCGGGGAGACGGTCCTGGATCTCGACGAGGAACCGGGCCCACGTCCGGTCGCCGAAGGCGATCCGAGTCGCCGCCCCGACCCGCTCGGTGACCAGGGCGATCGGGTCGTCGGATTCGCCCCACGGCACGATCTCGACATGGTCGCGGGCGACGACACGGGGCGCTTCCAGGGCCGGCACGACGAGGGTGCAGCGGCCGTCACGGGTCACGACGGCCATCGTGAGACGTTCGAGCGGCATCGCCTCATAGCCGGTCAGCCACGGCAGGTCGGGTCCGACCGACACCATCAGCGCGTCCACACCGAGGTCGTCGAGTCGGGCCGTCACCCGACCGAGTCGGGCTGCGAACGGCGCGTCGGAAGTTGTCATGTTCGGTGTGTTCCCTTCAGGCCGTCAGGCCGGGCATGCCGTCGATCGACACGGCGTTGCGGTCGTCCCAGTACTGCTCGATCCCGTCGGGACCCTTCTTGGTCGCCCACTCCGCCAGCGTCTCGCGTTCCCCGCCGTACGCCATGAACGGCACGGAGTACCCGCAGGAGCTGCGCACGAGCTCGATGTCGAGCCGCACGATCGCTCGGGAGCCCAGCGGCAGCTGGCCGTCGACATCGGTCCACGGCGCTGCGGCCCGGTCGAACCCTGGTTCGTCGTGGAGCACCACCGAACCGCGGCCGTACAGACGAAGGATGCGGGGGCGACCTTCGAACGCGACGAACATGATCGTCAGCCGGGGAACCTCCCGGAGGTGGGCGATCGTCTCGATACCCGAACCGGTGAGGTCGAGGTACGCGACGGTGTGGTCGTCGAGCACCCGGAACGTGTCGTAGCCCTTCGGGGACATGTTGACGTGGCCGTCCCCAGCGAGCGGGGCCGTGGCCACGAAGAACAGGTGCTGCTCGGTGATCCACTCCCGGTGCACCTCGGTGAGCGCCGTGTAGTCCTTGCCCACTACCCGGCTCCGATGGCGACGGGCGTCGCGGCCACGCCCTCGGCAGCGCTCCGAGCGTGATAGCTCGACCGGGTCAGCGGCGACGACTCGACGTGACCGATGCCGAGCTCCTCACCGATGCGCTTCCATTCGGCGAAGTCGGTCGGCGTCCACCACCGCTCGACCGGCAGGTGGTGGGAGGTCGGACGGAGGTACTGGCCGATCGTGACGATCTCGACGCCGATCGAGGCCAGATCGGCGAGCGTCTGGACGACCTCGTCGAACGTCTCGCCCATTCCGGCGACGAACCCCGACTTGGTCGTGAGTCCTGCCGCCTTCGCCCGGGCGAGGACCGAGAGACTGCGGGCGTACGAAGCCGAAGGACGCACCGCCCGCTGGAGGCGGGCGACCGTCTCGATGTTGTGGTTCAGGACCTCGGGCCGGGACGCGAAGATGACGTCGAGGGCGCGGTCGTCGCCGCGCAGGTCACTGATGAGCGCCTCGACCGAGGGCCCCGGCGACGCTGCGGAGCCGAGCGCGTGGATCGCGTCGATGGTGGCCGCAACGTGGGCCGCGCCGCCGTCCTCGAGGTCGTCGCGGGCGACCATCGTGAGTACGGCGAACCTCAGTCCCATGTCGGCGACCGCCTGAGCCACCCGCGCCGGCTCGTCGACGTCGAGCGGCAGCGGCTTGGACGTGTCGACGAGGCAGAACCCGCAGGCCCGGGTGCATCGCTCGCCACACAGCATGAAGGTGGCAGTGCCGTCCGACCAGCACTCGCTGAGGTTCGGGCACCCTGCTTCCTCGCACACCGTCACGAGGCCGGCGTCGCGCAGTGTCGACCGCACCTTCAGGACCTCGGCGTCGAGGCGGACCTTGGCCCGCATCCAGTCGGGCTTCGGCTCGGTGATCGACACCCGCTCGCTGACGCCGGCCTCGGCGAGGCGTCCCAGCAACCGAAGGCTCGTGCCGTCGGACTGCGTGGTGTTCGACGAGTAGCGAACCGCCGTGCCCGCGCCCTCGCCCCGGCTGAACGGCGCCAGGTCTGCGTCGGTCGACGACGTGCGCCACACCACATCGGCGCGGTCGACATCGCGGCCCACGCCATCGCCATCGCCATCGCCGAACCGAACCGCCGCCCGGGCCACGATCGCGTCGACGACCTGTCGCATCGTCACGTCGACGCCCTCGGAACGGAGCGACGTGACCGCCTTGTCGGTGATGCCGCACGGCACGATGTGGCCGAACATGGCCGGATCGGGATCGACGTTGATCGCGAAGCCGTGCATGGTGCGCCCGCGGCTGATCTTCACCCCGACCGCTGCGATCTTGCGGGGCCGATGGCCGTCGGCGTCGAGCCACACCCCCGGTGACCCCTCGATGACCGAGGCGCCAGGCAGACCGAGGTCGGCGAGCGCCTCGATGACGAGGTGCTCGATGTTGAGGACGTGGGCCCGCGTCGACGGCATCTCACCGGCAGCGTGATCGGCCAGGGTGAGAATCGGATACCCCACCAACTGACCCGGCCCGTGATACGTCACGTCGCCACCTCGATCGGCCCGAACCAGTCGGGCCCCGACGTCGTGGGGGTCGACGAGGATGTTGGCCGCGTCGGCCCGCACCCCCATCGTGTAGGTGTGCGGGTGCTCCAGCAGGAGGAGGTAGTCGTCCGTCCCGGCGCACAGGGCCCGCTGGAGCGCGAGCGCGTCGCTGTAGTCGACGCGACCCAACCAGCGGACGCGCAGGGTCACTACAGTTCCGCCACCCAGTCGCGGGTCTCGAGGATCTCCTTGATCCGTGCGACGAACGCCGCGGCGTACGCGCCGTCGAAGGCCCGGTGGTCCCAGCTGAGCGTCAGGTTGCCGACCGAGTGGATGGCGATCGATTCCGAGCCGTCGGGCAACTCGACGACGACCGGGCGGCGCTTGACACCGTCGGTCGACAGGATGCCCACCTGCGGCTGGTTGATGATCGGGGCCACGAGCAGCGTGCCGTAGCTACCGGAGTTCGAGATCGTGAACGTCCCACCGTTGAGATCGTCGGGCGAGAGCTTCTTCTGGCGGGCACGGGTGGCCAGATCGTTGACCTCGCGGGCGATGGCGCGGAGCCGCTTGCCGTCGGCGCCCTGGATGACCGGGGCCAACAGGCCCTCGAAGTTGAGGTCGACGGCGATCGACAGGTTGACGGCGTGGTGCACGATCAGGTCGCGCTCTCCCACCGTGGCGTTCATGTGCGGGAACTCGGCGAGGGCGTCGACGACGGCCCGGGCGATGAACGGCAGGTAGGTGAGGGAGAAACCCTCTTCCGTCTTGAACTGCTCCTTCTGGGCACGGCGGGCACGCTCCACTGCCTCGAAGTCGACGTCGATGGCGGTGATGGCGTGCGGCGACGTGGCCAACGAACGCACCATGTGTTCGCCGGTGCGCAGGCGGATGTTGCTCAGTGCCACGACCGAGTCACCCTGACCGGCGAGGACGGGTGCGGCCGTGGCGGCGGCGGGTGCTGCGGCGACGGGTGCGGCCGGGGCGGCGGCGGGAGCGGCGGCCGGAGCCGCCGGCGCAGCGGGGGCGCCGCCGGCTCGGGCGTCCAGCACACCGAGTACGTCCTCACGAGTGATCCGGCCCCCGACACCGGTGCCGGGGATGGCGGTGGCGTCGAGCCCGTTCTCCTCGATCAGGCGACGGACGAGCGGGGACAACAGCTGGCCACCGGCACCGGAGCCTTCGGGCGCCGCGGCCGGTGCCGGGGCGGGGGCGGGGGCGGGGGCGGGAGGTGGCGTCGGGGCCTCGGCCACTGGCGCCGGGGCGGCAACCGGGGCGGGCGGCTCGGGTGCAGGCGCGGGCGCCTCGGTTGCGGGCGCCTCAGCGACGGGAGCCGGTGCATCGGCGGCAGGGGCTCCGCCGGCCGGCGAGTCGGCCAGGACCAGGAGCACGGTGCCGACGTCGACCGTCTCACCCTCGGGCACCTTGATCTCGGTGATGTACCCGGCGGACGGCGAGGGGACCTCGGAATCGACCTTGTCGGTGGAGACCTCGAACAGCGTCTCGTCCTCGGCGACATGGTCGCCGACCTGCTTGAACCACTTGGTGATCGTGCCCTCGGTGACCGATTCTCCGAGCTGCGGCATCACGATGTCAGCCATCGCTGAACGTCCCTTCTCGACGGGAGGCGGTGACGAGCCTGTCGCTCGTCACGGGGAACCGGTGCGGCGCCTCCCGAACATGTATGCAACCTGTATTCCACCACGCTAGCGGCACCATCGCCCACGAAAACCCCACCACCGGCCGATGTGTTCCCGTGCGTCGAACAGGGTCCGAATTTCTCAGTGCGCAGCACGGCCGAATCTGTTGTGATCCCTCGATGAACGAGGAGCGCTGGGAGACGGCGGACCAGATCCAAGGAGCGCTGGACCGCTTCGTCGCCGACGTGCCGGGATACCGCATGCCGGCGGTGTACGCCGTTGGCATGGTCGATGACACCGGCGTCGCGGCCTTTCCCCACGTGAACCGTGGCGACCACCCGCTGCCGGCCGCCGTGCTCGCCAACGTCGTCGGGTACCGCTCGGGCACCCGGGCACACCCGCTCTCGCCTGACGAACTCGATCGTGCGATCGCGCTCCTGGCCCCGGCGGAGGCGTGTCGGCTCGTCCAACACCCCAACCTGTGGGCCTGGCGCGAGATGCGAACCCGCGGCGGCCCCGACGCGGCCTACGTCGCCATCTTCGTGGGTGACGCCGAACTCGGCTGACACCCGACGACGAGGCTCAGTGCAGCGAACGACCCGTGAGCGCGATCACGGTCTCGCCGAAGAGCTCACTCATCGACGGGTGCGGCTGGATCAGCTCGGCCACCTCGTCGACGGTCGCCTCCCAGTTGACCGCGAAGTAGCCCGCGCCCAGCTGCTCGGTGACCCACGGCCCGACCATGTGCACGCCGAGGATCTTGCCGCCGCTGCCGTCGGGTCGCTTCTCGGCGATGACCTTCACGAGGCCGTCGGTCTCGCCCAGGATCACCGCCCGGCCGTTGCCGATGAAGCGGTGCTTGTTGGCGACGACCTCGTACCCGGCCTCCTTGGCCGACTCCTCGGAGTGGCCGGCGAAGCTGACCTCGGGGTGGCAGTAGATCGCCCACGGCACCTTGCCGTAGTCGACCGCCGCCGGGTTCTCGCCGAGGATGTCCTTGATCGCGTTGATGCCCTCGATGAAGCCGACGTGGGCCAGCTGTGGCGTCGCGATGCAGTCGCCGATTGCCCACACGCCGGGCTCGGCCGTGCGGCAGTTCGCGTCGACCTCGAAGAACCCACGTTCGCTCACGGCGACGGCCGGGCCCTCGGCGACCACGCCGCGGGAGACGGGAGAGCGACCCACCGACACGACCACGATGTCGACCTCGAGGGTCTCCTCGCCGAACGACACGACCGTGCCGCCGTCGGCCTTCGGAGCATGGCCGGTGACCGACACGCCGGTGCGGATCGTCATGCCCTTCTTCTTGAACGACCGCTCGACGATCGCGGCGACGTCCTTGTCACACCCGGGAAGGATCTTCGGCAACCCCTCGAGGATCGTGACCTCGGTGCCCATGTCGGCCAACGTCGACGCGAACTCGCAGCCGATGGCGCCACCGCCGATGACGGCGGCGCGGAGGGGCAGCGTGCGGAGGTCGAGGAACTCGTCGCTCGTGAAGACGACGCGACCGTCGGGTTCGAAGCCGGGAATCGTGCGTGGCACCGACCCCGTCGCCAGGATCACCGACGTGCCGATCAGCATCGTCTCGGTGCCGTCGGTGCCGGCGACGTGCACCTGGTGTGAGGGGCCGAGCGTGCCGGTGCCGGCATAGACGTCGACCTTTCGACCGCCGAGCAGCTGCTTGAGACCGCCCCACATCTGGTCGATGACGCGCTGCTTGCGGTCGACGGTCACCGACCAGTCGATCTTGGGCTCGTCGACGAACACACCGAACTCCGCGGCGTGGCGGACCGTGCGGTTGACGGCCGCCGACTCGAGCAGCTCCTTGGCCGGGATGCACCCGCGGTGGAGGCAGCTCCCGCCGACCTTGTCCTTCTCGACGATGGCGATCTTCAGTCCGGCGCTGGCGCCGTACAGCGCAGCGGCGTAGCCACCCGGGCCACCACCGATGATCACGACGTCGTACTTGACTGGGGGGTTCTGTTCCACGGGAGGTCCTTGCGAGCAATCGGTGGTCTCGCTGATCCTAAACCCGCGGCCGGGTGGCGGTGTTCCCGCGAGCGCCGCCGACAGCTACTTGACGAGAGCTACTTGACGAGAGCGAACTGGAGTCCAGCCGCCGCCAGGATGAGGACACCGCAGATGACGGCGAGGGTGATCAGCATTCGGGTGCTCACGGGCAGCCAGGATACGGTGAACCCGTCGTTCGGTCCCATTCACGGTCCGCGTTCTGAACAGGAGCTCCATGCGCGACGCAGTCGGCAACATCAACTCGGTGCTGGTTCTGGGCGGCGCCTCGGAGATCGCGACCGAGACCGTGCAGCTCCTGGCCAGCCGCCGGTGCCAGCTCGTCGTGCTCGCGGTGCGTGATCCCGAGCAGGTGTCGGACCTCCTCGAGCGGTACCGGGCCCTCGGCATGAACGCCGAGGCCGTGGCGTTCGACGGCGCCGCCAGCGCGACCCACCAACAGGTGATCGACGACGTGTTCGCCGCCCACGGCGACATCGACCTGGTGATCTCGGCGTTCGGCATCCTCGGCAACCAGGACGACTTCGACGCCGATCCCGTCGCAGCGGCCGACGCCGTGGTCGTCAACTTCGCCGGCCAGGTGTCGGCGCTCACAGCGGTCGCCGCCGCCATGAAGCGGCAGGGGCACGGCGATATCGTCGTCATGTCGTCCGTCGCTGGCGAGCGGGTGCGCAAGGACAACGCCGTGTACGGGGCGACGAAGGCCGGCCTCGACGGTTACGCCCAGGGTCTCGGCGACCGCCTCGCCGGAACCGGCGTGCGGGTGTTGGTGGTCCGCCCCGGGTTCGTGCACACGAAGATGACCGAGGGCATGGAGCCGGCGCCGTTCTCGACGACCCCCGACAAGGTCGCGGCCGACATCGTCGCCGGGCTCGATCGCGGCGCGACGACGGTGTGGTCGCCGGGGGTGCTGCGGTACCTGTTCACCGTGATGCGACACCTGCCGCGCCCGGTGTGGCGCATCGTCTCGAACCGCTGAGCGCCGTTCGGGCGGACAGGATACGGTTCACGAGGGCTCGCCGGCGGAACGGCGCCCGATCAGCGGGCTCGATCTCCGTCGGCATGCAAGGGGTGGGCATGACTGCACGACTGACTGCGCGATCCGGGTCGTCCACGGGGACGCGCCTTCGCGGCGGCGACCTGCTCCGACGCTCGGCGCTCGTCGTGGGGGTGTTGGCCGTGAGCGTCGTCGCGGCGTGCGTTCCGGAGGAGCCACCGGCGCCGAACCCCGACGTCACCGTCGGAGCCCCGTCGCCGACGGTCGTGTACGGCGACGGGATCTCGGTGCTGCACCCCACCTACACCGGCAACATCACGCCGGCGACCCCGGCGACGTGCGCTGCCGACGTGTCGCCGGCCAGCCCTCCCGGCACCTACCCCGTCACGTGTGCGGGCGCCGCCGACCCCGGCCGAACGTTCATCTACGAGAACGGGTACGTCACGGTCGTGCCCGCCCCGCTCACGGTACTGTCGACCTCGACCTCCATGACCTACGGCGGTACGGTGCCAACGATCGTCGCCGGCTACCTCGGCCTGAAGAACGGGCAGACGAGCCCTGCCGGCGCCCCCACGTGTTCCACGACGGCGACCTCGAGCAGCCCGGTCGGCAACTACCCGACCTCGTGCATCGGTGCCGTCGACCCGAACTACGCCATCACCTACGTCGGCGGTTCGGTGTACGTCGGTCGGGCCGTCGTCGGGGTCACGGCCTCATCGACCACCACGACCTACGGCGAGGTGGCGATCGTCTCGGCGAGCTACGACGGCTTCCTGTTCGGGGAGGCGGGCCCCGCTACGCCCGCGACCTGCGCCTCGGCGACCACAGCGACCACCGGAGTCGGCCTGTACGCGACCACCTGCGATGGCGCCGTCGACCCCAACTACGACTTCGCGTACGTTCCCGGGTTCGTGACGATCGTGCCGGCCGCCGCGTTCGTCATCGCGTCATCGGCGTCGGTGGGTCTCGGTGAGGCGGTTCCGAGCATCACTGCGTCCTACTCCGGCCTGGTCAATGGCGAGATCGCCCCCACCGTCGCGCCGATGTGCTCGACGACCGCGACCTCGGCGAGCCCCGCTGGCGTCTACCCGTCGACGTGCACCGGCGCTGCCGACACCAACTACACGTTCGACTACGTCGATGGCACGATGACCATCACGGCCTGACGATCACCTCACCCGCGAACGATGAACGCCGCCCTCGGAGGGCGGCGTTCATCGCGTTCGGATCGGGGCAGCGTCAGCTCGCGGTGATGCGGGCACCGACGGGGTAGCCGTCGGGCACGACGTAGATCGCGCCGGTCTTGCCCTCCATCTGGCCCCGCACCGAGAACTGGCAGTTGTCGATGAGGTGCTTGGCAATGAGCAGGCTGTTGCGACTGGCCACGACTCGCACGGCACGCCAGGTGGGGCACGCCGACGCGCTCGGCGGGTCGAGCACCCAGAAGGCCTCGCCCCCGACCGCGGTCGCCCGCCCGGTCACGCCGCAGTTGTCGATCAGGTACTTCGTGACCCCCAGGCTGAAGGCGTTGTTGAACACCCGCAGCGGCGGCACCGGTGCGGGGCACACGGCCTTCGGCCTCGGGGCCGGCTCCGGAGCGGGCACCGTCGTCGTGGTGGTCGTCGACGGAGCCGTGGTGGTCGTCGTCGGTGCCTCCGTCGTGGTCGTCACCATCGGGACCACCCACGTGATGGTCGCCTGGCCGTCGCCGGACTCGACACCGTCGGCAGCACCGGTCAGGTCGGCACCTGGGTCGATGTATGCCGATCCGCCGCCGCCACCGCCGGTGGCGTCCCCGAAGGACGACTCGCCGCCGCCACCACCGTAGTAACCGCCGCCACCGCCGCCGGCGACAGTGCACCCGTCGGTTCCGGCAGCGCCACCGACGCCGAGGGCGCCGGCCTGACCGCCGAGCATCCCTGATCCGCCACCGGCGCCGCCGGCACTGGAGGTACCCGGCTGTCCGCCGTCGAATCCACCGAAGATTGAATCCGACGCTCCGGCGGTCGGCGTGTTCCCGCCGCCGACGCCCCCGTTCGCGGTCATGCTGAGACCGCCGCCGCCACCACCACCGCCGGCGACGATGATGCGATCGGCAAGCGCATCGTCCGACGTGCGGACGTCGGTGCCTCCACCGCCGCTGCCGGCGTCGAAGACGCCGCTACACCCGCCCGGATCAGCGTCGCCTCCGCCGTCGGCACCGCCGACCGCGGTGACGGCGCCGGCACCACCGACGTGGACCTTCAGGGTCTCGCCGGGAACCACGGTGAAGTCACCGGCCATGTACCCGCCGAGGCCACCCGACGTATTCCAACCGTCGCCACCCTGGGCGCCGGCGACCTCGATGGTCACCGAGGTGACGCCCGCCGGCACGACGAAGTCGTAGTCGCCGGAGACGAGCCACGACTCCGAGTCGGTGGCCGGCGATGCCGAGGCCGGACCGTCGTCGAGCGCGACAGCGCCCGCGATGAGCGCGCCGATCGAGAGGGCACCGAGCGCGGCGCGGAGGACGGGACGTGACATGGTGATCTCCTCAAGACAGGTAGGACATTCACCCATCGACCGAAGGATGTTCAGATTGAGAACTTCGTCCCCCGTTCGCCAGAAGCGGGTGGCCACCCGACCCACGGGGTAGACATCGGTCATGGACATCGCCATCACCGGATCGAGCGGACTCATCGGCACCGAGCTCCGCTCACACCTCGAGCGCGGTGGTCACCGCGTCCTCCGCGTCGTCCGCCGGGCGGGCGACCGGCCGTCCTCGGACGAGATGCTGTGGGACCCTGCGGCCGGCACCATCGACGAACGCGCCCTCGACGGGATCGACGCCGTCGTCCATCTCGCGGGCGAAGGCATCGGCGAGAAGCGCTGGACCGCCGAGCAGAAGGAGCGGATCCGTTCCAGCCGAACCGACGGCACGACCCTGCTGGCGACGACGCTCGCCCACCTCGACCGGGCTCCGAAGCGGCTGCTCAGCGGCTCGGCCATCGGGTTCTACGGCGACACCGGGGAACGGCCGACCGACGAGTCCGGCCCCGCCGGTACCGGCTATCTCCCCGACCTCTGCATCGCGTGGGAGAACGCTGCCCAGCCGGCGATCGACGCCGGGATCTCCACCGCGTTCCTCCGAACGGGAGTGGTGCTCTCACCCGACGGCGGCGCGCTCGCCCGGCAACTGCCCTTCTTCAAGGCCGGTCTCGGCGGGCGCAGCGGCAGCGGCCGCCAATTCATCAGCTGGATCGACATCGACGACTACATCACCGCCGTCGAGTGGCTCCTCACCGCCGACGTCGAGGGTCCGGTCAACCTGACCGCACCCACTCCCGTCACCAACGCCACCTTCGTGAAGGCGCTCGGCCGTGCGCTGCATCGCCCGACGACGATCATCCCGATGTTCGGTCCGAGGATGCTGTTCGGCAAGGAGCTCGCCGATACGCTCCTCCTCGAGAGCCAGCGCATCATCCCAGCGGTGCTCGATCGGTCGGGCCACGAGTTCACGTACCCCACGATCGACGCCTCGCTCGGGCACCTGGTCGCCTGAGCCCTGATCCATCAACACCCCCGGAGCACCCCATGTCAGCCCAACAGGTCTCGGTCAGTCGAGTCATCGCCGCGACGCCCGCAGTGATCTTCAAGGTCGTCGCCGACGCCTCGATGCACCACGTGATCGACGGCTCGGGCACGGTGAAGGGTTCGAAGGGCAAGGCGGAGCCGCTGCACCTGGGTTCGAAGTTCGCGATGCGCATGCGCATGGGCGTGCCGTACACGATCGGCAGCACCGTCGTGGAGTTCGAACAGGATCGCCGTATCGCGTGGGCCCACATCGGCGGACACCGCTGGCGCTACGAGCTGAACGAGCTCGAGCCCGTCGACGGCGTTCCCCGTACCGAGGTCGTCGAAACGTTCGACTGGTCGACGGCTCGTGTCCCGAAGGCGATCGAGCTCGTCGGGTACCCCACCAAGCACGTACCCAACATGGAACGGACCCTCGAGAAGCTCGACGCGTTCGTCACCAACCGGGCGAGCGCCCTGTAGTCACATGAGCGACGACTCCGTGCGACGGGTCGCGGCCTGGGACTTCGACGGCACGATCACCGAGCGCGACACCCTGGTCGGCTTCCTCGAATTCGTCGGTGGGCGCCCCGCGCTGGCACGGGCGTTCGCCGCCGAGTCGCCGCGCCTGGCCCACGGCGCCCGGTCGAGCACGCAACGCAACGCCGCGAAGGAAGGCGTCCTCGGGCGCATCCTCGGCGGACGCCGGGAGGACGACATCGTCGAGGCGGGCATCCGCTACGCGAACCGGTTGCCCCGCGGCTTCCGACGGTCGTCGATCGAACGGATCGCCCACCACCGCACGAGCGGGCACGACCTCGTGATCGTGAGCGCATCGCTCGTGTACTACCTGCGCCCCATCGCGTCCGACCTGGGGTTCCACCACGTGATCGCCGTCGAGATGGAGGCCGACACCGACGGCGTCCTGACCGGTGCGCTCACCACGCCCAACGTCAGGCGGGAGCACAAGGAGACCCGGCTCCGGGAGTGGCTCGGCGACGAACCGTTCGAGCTCTGGGCCTACGGCGACAGCTCAGGCGACGAGCACCTGCTCGGCATGGCCCATCACCCCACCTGGGTGGGGCGACGGGCCAAGCAGAACGACTGACTCAGACTCGCGTCACTTCGGGGGCATCCGGATGCCGCCGTCGATGCGGATGTCCTGGGCGTTGATGTAGCTGTTCGTGATCAGCTCGAGCGCGAGCGACGCGAACTCCTCGGACACACCGAGCCGGCGCGGGAAGAGGACCGACTCACCGAGCTTCGCCTTGAAGGCATCGGCGTGCTCACCCTCGCCGTAGATCGGGGTATCGATGAGGCCCGGGGCGATGGTGTTGACCCGGATGCCGGCAGCGCCGAGGTCGCGGGCGATGGTCAGCGTCATGCCGACGACGCCACCCTTGGACGCCGAGTAGGCGGCCTGGCCGATCTGGCCGTCGTAGGCGGCGACCGAGGCGGTGTTGACGATGGCGCCCTTGGCACCGTCCGCGTCACCCTCGTTGGCGTTCATCGCCGAGGCCGCGAGGCGGATGCAGTTGAACGTGCCGATGAGGTTGATCTCGATGACTCGACGGAAGATGTCGAGGTCGTGCGGCTCGCCGTTCTTGCCGATGGTCCGGCTGGCCCAGCCGATGCCGGCGCAGTTGACGAGCGCCTTGAGCGGACCCATTTCGACGGCGGCATCGATGGCCGCCTGGACCTGCTCAGCGTCGGTGACGTCGGCGGCGACGAACAGACCACCGATTTCCTTGGCGAGCGCATCGCCCTTCTCCTGCTGGTGGCCGAGGTCCATGACCACGACCTTCATGCCCTTCGCCGCCAGGAGCTTGGCCGTGGCCTCGCCGAGGCCCGACGCACCACCCGTGACGACTGCTGATGATCCCGTGATTTCCATGGGGGGAAGCCTAGGCGTTGACCGGTCGGTCAAGTCCAGTCCGGCACCGCCGTGCCCTGCCGGGGGAATGCGAGAAGTCCCGCGCCGAGAAGGGTGAAGTTTCGCGACGGTTCGACCGATACAGGTCCTATGGACCAGATGCGTGACGGCGGTGTGGCAGGGCGGGCAGCGCGATCGTTCCCCGGCGGGCAGGTCCGGCTGCCGCGTCTGAACGAGGACCGGACGAAGGGCCCACAGATCGACATGGTGGACACGGCCTTCATCGGCGGCGGGACGGCGACGGTGCTGCAGGAGGCACCGAGCGGGTTCACCGGGTACTACACCTACGAGTCGCTGTTCGACGAGCCAGCCGAAGGAGACGACGACTTCCGCGGCGAGAGCCCCTACGACGTGCTCAAGGTCGCGCCGACCGCCGACTGGTCCGAGATCGTGACCGCGCACCGTTCCCTCGTGAAGGAGTTCCATCCCGACCGCTTCGTCGATCACCCCGCCGAGGTCGTGGCGCAGGCCGAGGTCGAGATCAAACGGATCAACCGGGCGTACGGTGAGCTGCAGCAGCTGCGCACGAGCTCTGACCGCCGCACCGGCGGGGACCGGCGCCAGAACCCGCGCTGACCCAGGTCAGAAGAGCTGGGACTGCACGGCCGCCGGCGCGACCGGCACGGGGCGTTCGGGTGCCACCGGGAACTCGAAGTCGCCACCCGTGCGGCCCTCACCCACACGCGATGCCTCGACGGCGAGCCGGTCGACCAGCTGGTTCATCGTGTCGGTGCTGTGTCCCTTGACCCACGTGAAGCGGACGTCGCCGCGCCCGAGGACGAGATCGATGAACGGCTCCCACAGGTCACGGTTGGCAACGGGCTGCTTCTGGGAGTTGAGCCACCCCCGCGAGTGCCATCCGCGGTGCCACTGCTTCACGAAGCAGTTCACGACGTAGGTCGAATCACTCCGGACCTCGAGCAGGCCGTCGAGCGAGCGCACTGCCTGGTACGCGGCGAGGATCTCCATCCGCTGGTTCGTCGTGTCCACGTCGAACCCGGACGCGAAGCGATCCTCGTCGAGCGCCCACGCCCACCCGCCGGGTCCGGGATTCCCGCGGCACGCGCCATCGGTGTAGACGACGCGGATGGGCCCGGGCTCGGTGGTGAGGCTCACCCGGGGGACCGTAGTCGTAAGGTGGGCCGCAACTGAACGATCGCGGAGGTTCCCCCCGACCATGAGCTCCGACGGCTTCCTGCAACAGCTGCCCGACGTCGATCCCATCGAGACTGCCGAATGGGTCGACTCGCTCGAAGCCGTCGCCACCAAGCTCGGCGCCCCCCGCGCCAGCTTCCTCCTGGCACGGATCGAAGCGCGCGCCGAGGCATTGGGCATCCCCAACTCCGGCCTCCTGACCACCCCGTATCTCAACACCATCCCGCCGGCCGACCAGCCGTGGTTCCCCGGCGACGAGGACATCGAGCGACGTATCCGGGCCTTCATTCGCTGGAACGCGGTGGCCATGGTCGTTCGGGCGAACCACGCCGCCGACGGCATCGGCGGCCACCTCTCGACGTTCGCCAGCTCCGCAGCGCTGTACGACGTCGGGTTCAACCACTTCTTCCGCGGCAAGGACGACGGCAACGCCGGCGACCACATCTACATCCAGGGCCACGCGGCACCCGGCATCTATGCCCACGCGTTCCTCGAGGGTCGCCTGAGCGAATCCCAGCTCGACCGCTTCCGCCGTGAGATCGGCGGCGGCGGCCTCTCGAGCTATCCCCACCCCCGCCTGATGCCCGACTTCTGGGAGTTCCCGACGGTGTCGATGGGGCTGGGCCCGATCAACTCCATCTACCAGGCCCGCTTCAACCGCTACCTGCACAACCGCCGCATCGACGCGACGGATTCGTCACGGGTGTGGTGCTTCGTCGGCGACGGCGAGTGCGACGAACCCGAGACGCTCGGCTCGATCGCGCTGGCAGGCCGCGAGGGCCTCGACAACCTGACCTGGGTCGTCAACTGCAACCTGCAACGCCTCGACGGGCCGGTGCGCGGCAACGGCAAGATCATCCAGGAGCTCGAAGGGGTGTTCCGCGGCGCCGGGTGGAACGTCGTCAAGGTCGTGTGGGGCACGCCGTGGGACGAGCTGATCGCCCAGGACTTCGACGGCGCGCTGGTGCAGAAGATGAACACCACCGTCGACGGCGAGTTCCAGCGGTACGCGGTCGAGAACGGCAGCTACGCCCGCGAGCACTTCTTCGGACCCGACACCCGCCTGCGCCAACTCGTCGAACACATGAGCGACGAGGAGATCGCCGCACTCCCCCGCGGCGGCCATGACTACCGCAAGCTCTACGCCGCCTATCACTGGGCCACCCACAACTCGACGGGCAAGCCGACCGTCATCCTCGCCAAGACCATCAAGGGGTGGACGCTCGGCAGCGAGGTGATGGGCCGCAACGCCACCCACCAGATCAAGAAGATGTCGGCGGCACAGTTGCGAACGCTGCGCGACCGCCTCCACCTCGGGGACCACATCAGCGACGAGGACCTCGCGGACGGTGAGCCGCCGTTCGCCCGACCCGCCGAGGGCTCCCCCGAGCACGACTACCTGATGGCGCGACGCAAGGCACTCGGCGGCCACATCCCGTCGCGGCGCACCACGCCCCGGCGCCCCCTCGCCCAACCGGAGGCCTCGACGTTCGCCGAGCTGCTCGCCGGTTCCGGCGGCCAGGCGGCGAGTACGACCACGGCGTTCACCCGCCTCCTCCGCAACTTGTCACGTGACCCCAACGTCGGCGATCGAATCGTCCCGATCGTGCCCGACGAGGCGCGGACGTTCGGCATGGACTCGTTGTTCCGCGACCTCAAGATCTACGCCGCGCAGGGCCAGAAGTACGAGCCGGTCGACTACCACCTCCTCCTGACCTACGCCGAGTCGTCCGACGGCCAGATCCTGGAAGAGGGCATCACCGAGGCCGGGTCCATGGCGTCGTGGACCGCCGCTGCGACGAGCTACGCGACCCGCGGCGTCCCGATGATCCCGTTCTTCATCTTCTATTCGATGTTCGGGTTCCAACGGGTGGGTGATCTCATCTGGGCGGCGGCGGACACGCGGGCCCGCGGCTTCCTCCTCGGCGCCACGGCCGGGCGCACGACCCTCCTCGGCGAGGGCCTCCAGCACCAGGACGGCCACAGTCTGGTGCTCGCTTCGACGGTTCCGTCCTGTCGGGCGTACGACCCCGCGTTCGCCTACGAGATGGCGATCCTCGTGCACGACGGCATCCAGCGCATGTACCGCGACGGCGAGGACGTCTTCTACTACCTCACGCTGTACAACGAGAACTACCCCATGCCGGCCATGCCCGAGGGCGTCGAACCCGAGGTCGTGGCCCAAGGCGTCGTCGACGGGCTGTACCGCTGGAAGGCCGCCCCGGAGGGCCTCGAACACCCTGCCACGATCCTGTTCTCGGGCACCGGCTGGACCGCGGCAGACGAAGCGCGCACCGTGCTCGCCGACGACTACGGCGTCGGCGCCGAGCTGTGGAGCGCGACGAGCTACAAGGCGCTGCGGGAGCAGGCGCTCGAGGTCGAACGGTGGAACCGGTTGCACCCGAGCGAGCCGGACCGGGTCCCACAGGTGGTGGAGCTGCTCGGGCAGTCGGCCGGTCCGATCGTCGCGGTGTCCGACTTCGTCCGTGCCGTTCCCGACCAGATCGCTCGGTGGGCGCCGCGCCCGTGGCTGGCGCTCGGCACCGACGGGTTCGGCCGATCCGACGACCGCGCCGCCCTCCGGCGCTTCTTCGAGACCGACACCGGCCACGTCGTCGTCGCCGTGCTCAGCAAGCTCGCCGACGCCGGCGAGATCGAGCCGAAGGTCGTGCAGTCGGCAATCGAGCGGTTCGAGCATCGACGTGGAAAGAACAGCGCCGTGGGTTGACTAACCGGGGGGTTCTGTACTGCGACCGACGCCAACCGTGGCTCGTTTCGCAGTACAAAACCCCAAAGTTGGGATCGTTCTAGGCTGCCGGGCCATGGCGACGAAGAAGGCGACGATCCCGATCACCAACACCCCCGAGGCCAACCAACTCCTGGTCGAGGATCCGTTGGCGCTGCTTCTCGGCATGCTGCTCGACCAGCAGGTTCCGATGGAATGGGCGTTCCTCGGTCCGTACACCCTCAAGGAGCGCCTCGGCGGCACGCTCGACGCCCACACGATCGCGGCGATGGACCGCGACGAGTTCGTCACCATCTGTTGTGACAAGCCCGCCATCCACCGCTTCCCCGGCTCGATGGGCAAGCGCATCTGGGACGTGTGCGCGTTCCTCGTCGAGCACTACGACGGCAACGCGGCGAAGATCTGGAACCGGGTCCCCTCCGGCGACGAGCTCTACCGCCGCCTGCGCGAGGTGCCGGGCTACGGCGACGAGAAGGCCAAGATCTTCATGGCGATCCTCGCCAAACGGTTCGGCAAGCAGCCGGCCGGTTGGGAGGAAGCGGCCGCACCGTTCAGCGACTCGCAGCCGCGATCGGTGGCCGACGTCGCCGACGCCGCCACCCTCGCCCAGGTGCGGGAGTGGAAGAAGGCCAAGAAGGCCGCCGCCAAGACCAAACAGGACTGAGCGTCGGAGGATCAGCCCGAGCAGATCGGGAACGGCACCAGGCTGGCGATCCCGAGGAAGATGCCCGCAAGACCCCGAGGATCGTCCACGCCCGGCTCACCGGGCACGTTGGGGTCGGGTGCCGGCGACTGCGGCACCAGCCGATCCGGCTCGAGCCAGATGAGCTGACAACCGGTGCGAGTGTCACCACCGTCGAGATGGCGTGACCCGGAGAACCGATGGTGTAGGAAGGCACGCGTGCTCCCCGACCGCGGACCCGCCCGCCTCGCCGCCTGGGGCGCCGTCGCCGTGGCGGTCGCGCTCCTGCACAATCGCCTGTGGGCGACGTTCAACCTGGCGTTCTTCACGGCGATCTCGAAGAACCTGGGCCGCAACCCCTTCGGCAACGGCTTCGACGGCGACTACCTGCTGACCAACCTCACCGGTCCGACACTCGCCCGCGTCCTGCACCAGACCGAGCCGCATGAGTACGCCCGGCTCCACCTCGTGGTGCTCCTCCTCGGCCTCGGCGCGGTGATCGTCGTCGCCCACCGGCGGTTCGGTTACGAGGTGGCCCGCCTTCTGTGCATCCTCGTGGCCGCATCTCCGGCGCTGACGGTGTGCATGGAATGGCTGGGTCAACCCGACGCTCTCACGTTCCCGCTCGCACTCGGCATCGTGGTCGCCCGTCGTCGCCCCGCGGCATTCGCGCTCGCCGCGCTGCTCGGCCTCACCCACGCCGAGCAGGGTGCGATCGCGGCTCTCGTCGGCACGATCGTCCGGCTCGTGATCGTCGAGGCCGGCCCCGACGACCCGATACGACGACGGGTCTCGATCGAGCTGGTGACGCTCGTCGGAGGCGTCGCCGCCGGACGGGTCGTCACCGAGCTGTACCTCCGCGTCAACGACATCGTGATCACGACCCCTCGCACATCGTTCCTGGACCTCGGTGTGTCCGGATTCGTCGAGCACCACCTCCAGTCGAACGGCGTCATCCTCTACGCCCTGTGGGGACCGCTCTGGATCGGCATCGCCGTCACCGCGATCCGGTTCGCGAAGTCGGGCGCAACGTGGCCCGATGACCTCCGCCGCCACTGGTTGCTGCTCGGCGGTGCAGCGCTCCTCGCCGTCGTTCCGATGCTCGCGACCCTCGACGAAACTCGTGTGTACTCCCTCACGACCGCTCCCCTGCTCGTGGGGGCGGCCGTGCTGAGCCGGCGCACGCTGGCGAAGGTCGACGGCGCACGGCTCACCGGCCTCGCCGGGTCCAGGGCGACGACGGCGGTTGCAACGACCGCCGTGCTCCTCGCCGCATCGCCGGGGGTGTTCACCGCCGGGAAGGCATCGCTGTCCTACGATCTTCCCGGTGTCGAGTTCGCCCGGTTCCTCGTCGACGGCGACCACCCCGGCGACCTGACACGGTGGCTCATGAGTCCGTTCGATTTCGAGATCCCGACGGCGAACTGAACCGGACGGTCAGGCGAGCGGGGGCTCGATCACGTCAGCGATGTCGTCGGACGGTGCCGCGGCGAGGTGCACCTGGTCGGGGGTGCCGCGAGGACCACTGCGGAACTGCAGGTGGTACCAACGACCGTCGGGCCCGACCACGATCTTGACCCCCTTCGGCATGCCGAGGCTGTCGTAGTTGAGTGCGACCGATCGTTTGGGGAACCCCATCTCGACGAGCTGGTCGCGACCGGCCGCCAAGCGGGACTGGTCGATCGACCAGGAGTCCTCGTCGGCCACGACCTGGACACCGAGATCGCCGCCTCGTTCCCACGCGGCAGCCCACACGTTGAGCGTGGACGTGGCGAGACGGGTCCTGGTGGCCAGCGTCGCGAGTTTCGCGGGGATGGGCGGCGCCGGCGCGGCGGGCCAGATCTCCCCACACACTCGCGGCGAGCCCCGACGGAGCCGCATCGGCCAACATCAGCCACGCCCGGTCGGTCGCGTCCTCGGCCAGCTCGTCGACACGCCGGGGATCGACCGGGTCACCCGGCGCGATCCGCGCCTCCCACGGCGCCGGACGCCCCGGGTGCGCCGGCGTCGCGATGTGCCGAGCCAGCGCGCGGGGCAGGGCAGCATCGGCGTCCGCCTCCGCCACGTCCTCGCGGCCGTCAAGGGTCCACCCCGCCCAGGCCGTCGCTGCGACGACCCCGCGGACAGCGTCCCCCGCCCCGCCGGCGCCGCCGCGGCGCCGCTCCGCCATCATCGCCACGAGCGCCTCACACGGCAGCCCGCGCAGGAGGAACAGCAGGAACGGGTCGCGGTCGAGCTCGGCGGCGACGAGGTAACAGACCGCAGCCGCGTGCTTGCACGGCTCGGCCCAGTCCGGGCACGTGCAGTGGGGCCGGAGATCGCCGGGACCCGGCAGCAGCTCGACGCCGGCCGCCCGCACGTCGGCGACGATGGCGGGGTCGAGCTCGCCGTCGGCGAGCGCTGCGGCGTGGGCGGACTTCGACGCCAACACGTCGACCACCGGATCCCACGCCGCATCGGGGATCCGGCGCACCTCGACCTCGGTGACGTAGTGCCGACCGTGGGATCCCGATACCCGCGAGCGGACTCGGCCCGGGTCGATCATGAGGGCCCCCACGGCACCCTGTCGGGCGTACGAGCGACCCCGACCCAGGCGGCTGGGGTCGAGGCGCGCGCCGAGCTCTCGAGCGCGTCCACCCAGGCCTGCCCCCACCACGACGTCGAGAACTCGAACCTCTGCGGCATCAGGCGGCACCCGTCCCGGTCTGGCCCAGTTCGACGAGCGCCGCGAGCTCGTCGTTGCCGAGCTCGGTGAGCCACGCTTCGCCGGAGCCGACCACAGCGTCCGCGAGCGCCTGCTTGGCGTCGAGGACGGTGGCGATGCGTTCCTCCAACGTGCCCTCGGAGATGAGTTGGTGCACTTGCACCGGCCGGTCCTGCCCGATGCGCCAGGCGCGGTCCGACGCCTGGTTCTCCACGGCGGGGTTCCACCAGCGGTCGTAGTGCACCACGTGCGTCGCCCGGGTGAGGTTGAGCCCCGTTCCGCCGGCCTTCAGGGAGATGACGAACACCGGGAAGCGACCCGCCTGGAAGTCGTCGACCATCACCGACCGCTTCGAGAGCGGGACCGAGCCGTTGAGGAACCGCGCTTCGATGCCGAGTTCGGCGAGGCGATCGACGAGCAGGTCTCCCATCACCACGTACTGGGTGAACACCAGCGTGGAGTCGCCCGCTTCGGTGATGGCTCCCACCAGCTCGTCGAAGGCCTCGAGCTTGCCCGATCGAGCGGGCAGCGGACCGGCCTGCGCCAGGTAATGCGCTGGATGGTTGCAGATCTGCTTCAGCGCGGTCAGGAGCTTGAGCACCAACCCTCGGCGGGCGATGCCGGCCGAGGTCGAGATCTGCTCGAGGATGGCGTCGGCCGTCGCCTTGTAGAGCCCCGCCTGCTCGGGTGTGAGCAAGACGGTGTGCACCGTCTCGGTCTTCGGCGGCAGCTCGGGCGCGATCGCCGGGTCGTCCTTGCGGCGTCGCAGCAGGAACGGAGCGATCATGCGACCGAACCGGGCGGTGACGTCCTCGTCCCGATCGCGTTCGATCGGGATCGAGATGCGCCGTCGGAACGTCTCGACGCTGCCGAGCAGCCCCGGGGTCGTCCAGTCGAGGAGCGCCCAGAGTTCGGTCAGCCGGTTCTCGACGGGAGTACCGGTGAGCGCGACCGCGCCCGCGACGGAACCCGGCGCAGCGCCTTGGCGGTGGACGAGTTCGGGTTCTTGATGTGCTGGGCCTCGTCCACGACGACCAGGCCCCACTCGACCTCGGACAGGTTCGCGAGGTCGCGACGGGCCAGGCCGTAGGTCGTGACCACCACTTCGTCGCCGCGCAGTCCTCCGAGGCTGCGATCGGTACCGACGTAGGAACGCACGGCCATGCCCGGAGCGAACCGTTCGACCTCCCGCTGCCAGTTCGACACGACCGACGCCGGGCACACCACGAGCGTCGGACCATCGGCGGTGGCGGGACGACCGGCCTGCGCCCTCAGGTCGGCGCGGTGCAACAGCAGCGCGATCACCTGGATCGTCTTGCCGAGACCCATGTCGTCGGCGAGCACTCCACCGAACCCGAGGACCGACATGTCCTGGATCCAGGAGACACCACGGCGCTGGTACGGGCGGAGCTCCACGGCGAGCCCCGGAGGATCGGCGAGCTCGGTCGGGCCGGTCGCCCGGCGGAGGCGATCCGCGAGGTCGGCGATCGGCCCGTCGACCACCACGTCGACGACCTCGTCGTCGACCACGGCCTGGCCCCCGAGCGCCGCCGACAACGCGTCGGCAGCTGTCATCCGATCGCGCCGGGCGAGCTTGGCGACGACGTGCGGATCGACGACGACCCACTCGTCGTTCACCTTGACCAGCGGTCGCCGACTGGCGGCCAACGCCGCGAGCTCGGCGTCGCTGACCGGCCGACCGTCGAGCGTGGCGCGCCACGTCAGGTGGCAGACCGATGCGAGATCGAACGACGACGGCCCGTCCTCGGCACCCGGCGGTGGCTCGACGTGGGCCTCGGCGCGCAGTGTTCGGGTGAGCGCTGACGGGATGAGGACCTCGATGCCGGCGGCGCCGAGATCGACGGCGGCGCCGCCGAACAACTCCATCGCCTCGTCGTCGTCCAACTCGAGCGACGCCGGCTCCGGCTGGTCGAGCAGCCGTCGCAACGGGGGCCAGATCGCGGCGCCCCGCCGGATGGACCGCAACAGATCGGTGTCGAAACTGGGCTCGTACCACGCGACGGTGCCGGCCCACAGCTGGGCAGCGTCGGCAACCAGGGTCGGGTCGACCGCCGAGCGGAGCTGGACATCGACGGCGAACGGCAGATCGTCGACGTCGGGCAGGCGCAAGCGGATGCCGACGATCGTGCGCTCGGCGTCGTCGGAGCCGACGAGAACGTTGCGCAGGCGACTCACGTCGTTGGGGTCGGTCGACGCCCATTCGGTCTGTCCGACCGCGAGCGGCGCGGCCGCAGTTCGTGGCAGGGAGTCAGCGACCGCCTGGTAGAACGCCACCACCGCGGCATCGGCGGACAGCATCCGGACGGGCGGGCCGGCGCCGACGACCAGGCAGTGGGCCGCCGGCGGAAGGTGCTCCACGAAGTGGGCGCGCACCGCCCGGTCCTTGTCGTCGAGCGGGCTCAGCACCCACTGGTCGTCGCCCTCGGCCGAGATCGCCGGCTGCAGCCGGCCGCGGGCGACGAGCCCGAGCACGACCTTCGTGATCGCCGACCACGCCGCGACCGATCCGGTGACCGGCTGACTGCCCGTGGCCAGCAGCGCGTCGAGCAGGAGCCCGATCTCGACCTGGCGGGCGACGACCGTCCGGCGTCTGACACCGTTGCCCGCCGGCCAGACCAGCTCGACCGGTTCGGCATCGGCCGCGACGCTGAACGCGTCGTTGCGCTCGGGCGCCCACAGCGCGAGTCGACTCCGGCGAGCCGGGGTCGCCGGAAGGATGGTGGCGTGGACGCCGGTGAGATCCATCTCGGAGGCGCGTGCCCGATCAGTCAACAGCAACGGTCGCGTTGTGCTGGCGGCTGAGCCAACCCAGCAGGACCGCCACGGCGCGTGGGTCGTGGCGGAGTTCGTGGCCCCCGCCACCGATGATGCGCAGCTCGGCCGCACCGTGGGAATCGGCCACCACCCGAGCGTCGAGGCTGGGGACGAGGTCGTCGGCCTCCCCGTGCATGACGAGCAACGGGCGCGGCGCCAACCCCGCGGCCGCCGCGACCGCGGTGAACTGCCGGAACTCCGCCGCCCACGCGTCGAAGTTGCGCGGGAAGCCGGCGGTCTTGATGACGCCGACCTGACGGGAGTGCTGGACAAGCCGTCGCGGGTGACGGGCCCAGTCGTCGAAGTCGGCCGGCGCGGCGATGGCGGCGACGCCGCGAACATCGGGGTTCCGGGCGCCTTCGGACAGGCAGAGTGCGCCGCCACTGCCGTATCCGGCGAGCCACACACCCGACACGCCGAGCTCGATGAGGTGCACCACCGCGGCATGGATGTCGTCCAACCATCCCGCCATCGAGAAGTCGCCCTCGGAGCCACCACAGCCCCGGAAGTTGATGGTCAACACCGTCCAGCCCATCTCGGTCGCGATGCGGTCGGCCAGCTCGGGAAACGACTTGCCCGACGCCGGCGACTCACGCCCGCGAACGGGGAACCCGTGACACAGCACGAGCCCCGGGCCGGGGCTCGCCAGCGGCGGTGTGGCCAGATGCGCCGACAGGCGGAATCCGTGCGACGTCAACGTGTAGTCCATGGTCGGGGCGGTGGCCATGGGACTCCGGGGCTCCGTCGTGGGCGGGGTGGGCGGGGTGGGCAGCGTGGCGATCGCGGACGTCAGTCAGCCGCTGCTGCGGCCGCGGCGCGCTGCTTGCGGAACAGCTTGTACCCGCGGTTGTTGGCCTCGGCGAGGGTGTCGGGGCCGAAGCACAGGAACGTCTCGGCGGTGAGCAGTTCCTCGATGAGCGGCTCGTGCTCGGGAGCCAGCTCGTCGATGTCGTACACCACCTGGGTGCGCTTGTCCCCGACGTAGCGGTTGTGTTCGAACTTGCCCAGACGCTTCATGCGTCCATCGTACGTGACGGCGCCGGGTCGTCGGGTCCGCTGACCTCGGGACCGTAGGCACCGATGGCGCGGTAGTACCCCTCCTGCGCCGTCAGGATGGCGACGATCTGCTCGTCGGTGATCTCGACCTCGGCGTCGTCGGCCCGGCCGAGGATGAACGCGATCGGCTCGTCGTCGGTGACCACAACGAGCGACCCGTCGACGTCGGCGTCGGTGCCATAGGACGCAACCCCTTTGGCCTGGAGGTACTCGAGGTGCCAGAGGAGCACCTGGCGGACGTCGTCGAACGACAACACGGCGGTGACGTCGGCGGGCAGGTGGTCGGCCACGTGATCGACGGCGTCGTTCAGGTCGTAGACGGCCGGGCGGGACTTGCCGGCCTGCGCTGCAGTGACCGACCCCACGGCCACGGCTGCCACCACGAATGCCACCAGGGCGCTGACGACGACGAAGATCCAGATCACGGTCCGTACGCTAGGTCCTCCCCGGGTGATGGTGTGGTGCGGGGATGACAACGCCATAGAGTCAACGCACTGTGAAACAGCGATCGAACACCCCCCTCCTCCTGGCCATCGTGGCGGAGGCCATGGGGTACGGCGCGATCTTCGGCCTGCTCGCCGACCTCCAGGACAAGTTCGGCTTCCAGGACGTCGGGTTGGGGCTGATCGCCGCGTCGGCCTTCCCGGCCGCGCTGGTCGGTCAGCTCGGGCTCTCGCGCCATGCCGACCGCGGGCACACCCGCCGGCTCCTGTGGTTCGGCCTCGCCACTGCGGCGGCCGGCATGATCTGGTTCTGGTTGGGCAACTCGCTGTGGGAGTTCATCGTCGCCCGCATGCTCGTGGGCCTCGGGTCGGGCACCTTCATCCCCTCGGCACGCCGCGCCATCCTCGCCCGCGATCCGCACAACCCCGGCAAGGCCATCTCCATGGCCGGAGCGGCCGACATCGGTGGCTTCCTGATCGGCATCCCGGTGGCCAAGCAGCTCGAGGGAGCGTTCGACTCCCCGAACACGCCGTTCCTCGTGTTGGCAGTGTTCCTGATGATCGTCGGGCCGCTCGCCACGCTCATCGACGAGCCGCCGATCCACGAGCACCACCCGGGGGGCGAGGAGCTCCGCGCCGTCTTCGGGCTCCCCCTCGCCCGTGCCGGCATCTTCATCGGCCTCGGGTTCGCCGCACTCATCGGCAGTTTCGACTCGATTGCCTCGAGGTTCCTCAACGATCTCGGTGGCACCGACAACGAGCTGACGATCGTGATGATCGCCCTGTTCGTCCCGCTCGTCGTCGCGATGCCGCTCGCCGGGCGCCTGGTCGATCGCATCGGCCCCGTTCGCGCCGGCACGACGGCCCTGCTCGTGGCCTCGCCCGTCGTGTTCGCGTTCGGGCTCACCCGCCACCTCGGGGTGATCTCGGTGCTCGGAGCGACCGTCGCCCTCGCGTTCGCCGTCGTCTACACGTCCGGCCAGGCCGCTGTCGCCGGGGCGACCGTTCCCGTCGGGCTCAGCGGTGCGGGGCAGGGCGCGTACGAGGCCACGTACGCCGTGGGCTCGATGATCTGCGCGCTGATGGCGCCGCTCATCTACCTCAAGGACAATGCGATGCCGATGTGGACGGTGATCGCCATCCTCACGCTCGTCGCCGCCGGGACCGCCTGGTGGACTGCCGGCGACAGCCGCCGCGCCGAGGTCCACATGGCCGATCTCGAGGAGCATCTCTACGACGACTTGTTCGATCACCCCGACGCTCCGGCGAGATCAGGCCACACCGAGCCGACCCGTCCACCCGACGGTCGGTCTCCGAAGGCAGGCAAAACCACAACGTAGGGTTGTGATGTCCCCTGATCAGGTGTACTGATGTCTCAGTTACTACTGACCCATAAGGGGACATTTCAATGCACAACGTCCGCCGCAGCGCGGTGATCGGGGTCGTCGTCGCGACGATCGCCTCGTTCTTCGCCCTCGCCGCCACCAACTTGATTCCGGGAGCGCAGGCCGAGACCGCCGGTTCCACCACACCGGACCGCCGCGTCGCCTCCGGCTCCATCGCCTCCGGCTACATGAACTCGTGCGCGCTCGCGACCAACGGCGAGCTGCGCTGTTGGGGCGGGGCCGACCACGGCATCCTCGGCCAGGGCACCGGCGTTCCGCAGCAGGGCGACACCCAGTACGACATCGGCGACAACGAGGCCCCTTCGTCCGTCTCGCCGATCAACCTCGGCGCCGGCCGCACCGCGACCTCGATCTCCATGCGGTACAAGCACATCTGCGCCGTGCTCGACAACGGCAGCGTGCGCTGCTGGGGCAACGGCGAAGGCGACCAGGACACCGACCTCGAGGGCATCCTCGGCACGCTCGGCAAGCGCATCGTCGGCGACAACGAGACGCCGGCCAGCGAAGCGGTCGTCAACCTCGGCTCCGGCCGCACCGCCAAGGCCGTGACCGCCGGCTGGCTGCAGAGCTGCGCGATCCTCGACACCGACCAGGTCCTCTGCTGGGGCCAGAACAACGGTGGCCAGCTCGGCCTGGGCAACGGCGTCACGCCGGTCGCCGCCGCCGACTCGTCGCCGATCAACCTCGGCGGATCGGCCACGGCGATCTCGTCGGGCCGCATGCACACCTGTGCCCTGCTCTCCACCGGCGCCGTGAAGTGCTGGGGGTACAACAACTACGGCCAGCTCGGGCTCGGCGACACCGAGAACGTCGGTGACAACGAAGCCCCCGCCGCTGTCGGCACCGTCAACCTCGGCGCTGGCCGGACGGCAACCGCCATCGCGTCGGGCTACGAGCACAGCTGCGCCATCCTGGACAACGGCGCACTGCGCTGCTGGGGTCGCAACGACAGCGGCCAGCTCGGCCTCGGCAACACCACCACGCTCGGTGACAACGAATCCGTGTCGAGCGTCGCACCCGTCGACCTCGGCGCCGGCCGCACCGCCGTCAGCGTCAGCCTCGGTTACGACACCACCTGCGTGGTGCTCGACAACGGGGCAACCCGCTGCTGGGGCTCGAACCACATCGCCCAGCTCGGTCTCGGCGGTGAAGTCACGCTCCTCCCCGGCGAGCTTCCGGCGCCGCCCGACGACGAGAACTACCACGCGATGCTCGGCGACAACGAGGCCATCACCTCGGTCGGCCCGATCGGCCTGGAGGCGGCCACCACCATCGCCACCGGCACGTACCACTCGTGCGCCGTCCTCGCGAACCAGACGGTCAAGTGCTGGGGTGCCGGCAACAACGGCCGCACCGGTCACGGCAACACGGATCGGGTCGGCGACGACGAGTCACCGTCGGCCTACGCCGCAGTGAGCGTCGGCGGCTCCGTCGGTGGCGCGGTCACGACGACCACCTCGACGACGACGTCCACGACCTCGACGACCGCTCCGACGTCCACCTCGACGACGGCGGCCCCGGTCACCGTTCCGCCGACGACGGCTCCGCCCACCACGGCTCCGCCGACCACCGCGCCGCCCACGACGGCACCTCCCGCCGCAGAGCCCGCCGACACCCGCGCGCCGTACCTCCGCATGTGGCGGGGCACGCCGGTCAAGGTCGGAGCCGACGGCCGGGTGTGTGTGTTCCTGACGAGCGACGAGGTGGCCATCACGGCCTTCGCGATCAACATCCCCGGCAAGGGCGAGTTCCGCTCCGCCGTGATCGGTGTCGGTCCGACGTTCCCGCAGTTCCTGTGCATCACGCTGCCCAAGTCGGCTCGTCCGACCAAGCCGACCGTCACCACCTTCACGGCGGCCGGACTCGACCGGGCCGTCAACATCGCCTTCGATCAGCAGCGGATCACGCTGACGAAGTAGTCCCGAGAACGACGAAGGCCCCGGAGCAATCGCTCCGGGGCCTTTTGTCGTGATGGTCTCAGCTCAGATGCCGATGCACATCTGGGCGGAGCCTCAGATGCCGATGCGCTGCGCGAGCAACTCGCGGTGGTAGGTCGGGTCGCCCAGGAACAGCTCGGAGCTCTTGGCACGCTTGAAGTACAGGTGCGCCGGGTGCTCCCAGGTGAAGCCGATGCCACCGTGGATCTGGATGTTCTCGGCAGTGGTGTGGAAGTAGGCCTCGGAGCAGTAGCTCTTGGCGAGCGAGGCCACCGACGGGAGTTCGTCGTTGAGCTCGGAGGCGCACCAGCCGGCGTAGTAGGCGGCGGACTTGGCCGACTCGACCTCGAGCAGCATGTCGGCGCACTTGTGCTTGATGGCCTGGAACGAGCCGATCGGGCGACCGAACTGCACACGGTCCTTGGCGTACTGGACGGCCATCTCGAGGCACTCCTGGGCGCCACCGACCTGCTCGGCCGCGAGGGCCACGGCGGCGAGATCGAGGACCTGGCTGAGCACGGCCCAACCGCCCCCCTCGGTGCCGATGAGCTTGGCCGGGGTGGCGTCGAACGTGAGGCGGGCCTGCTTGCGGGTCTGGTCCATGGTCGACAGGCCCTCGCGGGTGAGGCCGGAGGCGTCGCCCTGCACGGCGAAGAGGCTCACACCGCCGGCCGTCTTGGCGGCGACGAGGATGAGGTTGGCGATGGTGCCGTCGAGGACGTACATCTTCTCGCCGGTGAGCGTGTAGTCGGAGCCCGAGCCGGACGCCTCGAGGGTGATGCCCGACTCGTCCCACTTGCCGTTCGCCTCGGTGAAGGCGAGCGTGGCGATCGTCTCGCCCGATGCGATGCCGGGGAGGTACTCGGCCTTGGCGGCGTCGTCGCCGGAGTGGAGGAGCGTGTTCGCTGCCAGCGCGACGGTGGCGAAGTAGGGGGCGCAGAGCAGGCGGCGGCCCATCTCCTCGAGCACCACGATGAGCTCGACGTAGCTGTAGCCCGAGCCACCGAACTCCTCGGGGATGATCAGGCCCTGGAGGCCCATCTGCTCACCCATCTGCGACCAGACGGCGGCGTCGTAGCCGGAGTCGGTCTCCATCAGCTCGCGGACGGTGGCCTCGCTGCTCTTCGCGTTGAGGAAGTCACGGACGACCTTGCGGAGCTCTTCTTGTTCTTCGGAAAAGGCAAAGTTCATGGGCGGTATCAAAGTCGTCTCCTCCGTCGACGACAACCCGGTGCGTGTACACTGGTGTACACATGGAGCGCCTCGGAGTACGCGAACTGCGCAACGACCTCGCCGCCGCCCTCCGGCGGGCGGGCGCCGGCGAGCGCATCATCATCACGGTCGACGGCGCGCCCATCGCCCAGCTCGGTCCCCTCGAAACGCCTGACGGCGAGCCGACCATCGACGACCTGGCCGCCCGCGGGCTGCTCGTCCGGGCCCGCCGCGACGACCGCCCCGAGCCCGAGTTCCTCATGCCGATGTGGGCCGGCACCCGCCTCGACCAACTCGTCCGCGAAGTCCGCGGCCGGTGACCACATGACGCTCGCCCTGGACACGACCGCGCTCCTGGCTCGCTACCTCGACGGGCCATTCCGGCCCGTGATCCTCGAGGCGATGGCGGACGACCACGACTGGTGCGCGTCGGCGCTCGCGCTCAGCGAGGCGCTCATGCTCATCGACCAGATCGGTGACGACCCACGACGTTCGGATCACCTGCGCCAGGCGCTCCGCGACGACTGGGAACGTGTGCACGTCGTGCCGGTCGACCAGCGGTGCCTCGATCGCGCTGCCGAGCTCGGTCGTACCCAACCGCTGCGCACGGTCGACGCGTTGCATCTGGCCGCAGCGGATCGCTTGCCCCGGCCGGTCCGGTTCGCGACGTTCGACCCGTCGCAGATTCCCGTGGCGATGGCGCTCGGGTTCGACGTGGTGTCGACGGCGAGCTGACGAGAGTTCGACCCGCTCGGGTCAGCCGCCGTAGCCGCCCCACTTGAACACCATGAAGAGGATGGTGACCACAACGAGCAGCGACTCGGCCATGCCGACCAGGCCCAGCTTGTCGATCGCCTTCTTGCCGGAGGCGGCGTCGCCGGTGCGGAACGACTCGGCGATCTCTCGACAGCCGGGGGCGAAGATCATGCCGCCGAGCGCTCCGCCGACGATGACAACGAGGAACCCGACCGACACGAACGGAGCGCTGAACTTGATGGCCTCATCGCTCGAGATGATCATCACGACACCGGTGACGAGCAGCAGGATGAACGCCACGTTCTTCACCGTCTTGCCCAGGTAGCCCTGCACCTCGGCCCACCAGGTGTTGACCTCGGCCGACGCGCCGACGGCGCGCCCGCTGCCAAGACCCATGGAGATGTTGCTGCCGAGCCAGAGCGCCACGGCGACGATGTGGACCACGAGCATGATGTTGTAGAGCGTGCCGTTCATGGGGCGCGATCCTACGCCCGTCGGCGCGAGGATGACGGCATGACGGAGACGACGCTGCACCACGCCGACACCGACCTCGAGATCCACAAGGTCGTCGTCGGACCATTCGAGAACAACGTGTTCGTCCTGCGTTGTCGCCACACGGGCGACGCCGTGCTACTCGACGCCGCCAACGAGCACGAGCGCCTCCTCGACCTCGCACGAGGTCTCAACGTCGGTCGAATCCTCGAGACGCACGGGCACTGGGACCACATCCAGGCCATTCCCGAGATGCGCGACGCCGGTTACTCGGTCGGCGTAACGGCTGCCGACGCAGCCATGCTGCCGAGCTACGACGAGATCCTCGAGCACGACACGGTGATCGAGGTGGGCGACCTGCGGCTACGCACCATCCACACCCCGGGCCACACGGCCGGGTCGATGTGCTTCAAGGTCGAGGGCAAGCCGCTCCTGTTCAGCGGCGACACCCTGTTCCCCGGGGGTCCCGGCAACACCAAGCTCGAGGGCGGCGACTTCACGACGATCATCCGTTCCATCGACGACCTGCTCTTCACCCCGCTCGATGCCGACACGATCGTGATGCCCGGTCACGGTCTCGACACCACCATCGGCGCCGAGCGCCCCTCACTCGACGAGTGGGTCGACCGGGGCTGGTGACACCGGCCCGGGCGGCAGTGGCTCGACGTAGCGGCGTCCCACCAGCCCGGCGACCAGCAGCGTGGCGATCAGCACGCACGAGAACGCCATGAACGCCGGCACGCCGCCATCTCCAGCGGACCAACGGAACGCGCCGTAACCGAGCGCGACGACACTGCCGGCCGCGAGCACCGACCAGATGACCACCCGTCCCGGATCGTGGACGAACGGATCGGGCGGCCGCACGCCGGCATACCCGTGCCATGTCCACTGCAGCTTCCGCCGGCTGATCACGAGGAGGAGGTAGGCCCCGGCGATGCTGCCGAACACGTGCCCACCGAACTGCAGCGCCTTGTAGACCGCCACGCTGCGGTCGCCGATGGTGAGCAGCGGCTCCTGGAGCGCGGGGATCCCGTCGACGGCCCACCCGTCGGAGTGCGTGAACCCGTCGATGAGCAGGTGCGTGAGCGCGCCGACCAGCACGCTGTAGGCCGTCACCCACCACCGATGCTGCGACAGCGCGAGGAGCCGGTAGTCGCGCAGCCGGAGGAACCCCGCCTTGGGCAGGACCGCAGGGACGACGGGCACGGCCCACCGTCGAAGCAGGATCGTGAGGATCGTGCCGGGGATCACGCAATTCTGCACGATGAGGTCGAACCGGTGACCGCTCACCCAGAGCGGCAACCCCAACGGCCCCCAGCGCCAACCGCTCGTGACATACCAGAGGTCGGGAAGGATGGAGCCGACGACGAGCGCGAGTCCGTCCCACCGGTCGGGCGCCCGCATCTTGAGGGGCAGCACCGGCACCTGGTGCGCGAAGAAGGTGAACGGCACGCCGCACAGGGTGACACATGGAATCCGCCGCGCCGCAGCGAGGGCGGGCTGAAGGAAGGGTCAACTGCCGGGTGGTGCGCCGGATCTGATGGTGCCGTGGCGTTGACACCACAGGTTGATACCGGAGGGGGTGGTGATCCAGCACCATCCGTCGTGGCCGATCCGGAGGTTCCAGCCTTTGCGGTGGATGACACCGTGGTGATGCCGGCAGAGGAACGCCATGAGCTTGATGTCGGTCGTTCCGAGATCCCGCCACCACTGGGCGACGTGATGGGCGTCGCAGTGTTCGGGGCGTGTCCCGCATCCGGGGAACACGCACCCGCCATCACGAACCTTCAACGCCTTGCGTTGCTCGAGCGTGGCGTTGCGGAGTTCGCGACCCATGTCGAGGGGGAGGCCGAGGCTGTTGAGGATGATGGTCCACACCGACATGTCACACGCCAACGCCGTGGCGGATCCTCGGATCAACGGTTTGCCGTCGATGTGGACGAGGTCGGGGGTGTCCGCGTTGATCACCAGGGTCGCTTCGACCTTGGGGCGGGTGGCCTTGCCGTCGCCGTTGACCATGAGGCCGCGGCGGACGGCTTCGGCGAGGGCCATCGCCAGCAACGTTTCCCGGGAGGGGACCGAGATGTCACCGTTGGTGCGTTCGGAGTCGTCGCGGTAGCGGCGCCAGAGTTCGTCGGCGATCTGCTCGACAGCGGCCTTGGTCGTGGTCGCAAGGTCACCGACGAGGACGCCCGTGACTTTCATCCCATCGCGACCGCCCTTCAATCGGAGCCGGTTGTTGTTGGGATCCTCCGACGGTTCGGGGCCGTCCTGATCCAACAGGGCAGCCACCAACGCAACGCGTTGGGCCCACTCGCCGAACGTCATCGACGCTGACTCGGCGATCAATGACGCTTCCATCTCCCGGAACTCGGTAGCGATCCGGTCGTTGATCGCGTTCGCCATCACCTTCGCCCGGTCCGAACACAGGCGGCCCTCCCGCACGGCCCGATCGGTCTCGGGAAGATCCAACCGCAACGACACCGCCAACCGCACCCGTGCCTTCGCGGCGAGCGGTGCGATCCCGGTTTCGTGTGCCAACCAGTTCGCGGTGCGATGACCTGACACCACGTCGGTGGTGCCGCGGGCGTCGAGTTCGCCCAGCAGGGCGCCCTCCGCTGCGTCGAGGTAGCGGCGGGCTTCCTCGATCGCTTTCACGCCGGCCAACAGGTCGTCGTCCGCATAGAGGTGCTCGTCGAGGCCGGCGATCTTCGCCGTCATCTCGGTCAGCACCGTCGTATCGAACATGCGTTCGAGCCTAACGGAGGGGTCTGACACTCAACCGAAGATCAGGGCATCCTGTGGCGATTGGGCACGATTGCCCGATGGGGTGAGTTCGCACCGCCGCCCCAGAGCGGTCGCAGCACCTCGACGAAGCCCGGGGCCAGACCCGTTGGCAGGATCGGAGGGTTGCGTCGGTCGATCCGGAGCACCGAGGCGTCGACCGACGGCACCGGTCGGAACGCACGGCGATCGATGTCCATCCCGAGCGAGAACGACCACCACGGAGCCCAGGCCGCCGTGCGGAGCGACGTCGGCACGTCGGCGGCATGCTTGCGCGCCACCTCGCGCTGCAGGACGACGTCGACCCGCTCGGGACCACGGTCGGGGTCGTCGAGCAACCGTTCGAGGAGCCCCGTCGTGAGTCCGAACGGAGGGTTCGCAACCACTCGGTAGGGCGAGCGTGGGAGGCGGACGGTCCGCAGGTCGCCTCGGATCACTCGCACCGAGTCGACGACACCGGCACGGTCGATTGCGGAGCGGAGCCGGTCGATCCACAGGTCGTCGCGCTCGACGGCCCAGACCTCGACGCCGGCCATCGCCAGCGGAACGGTGAGCGCGCCTGCGCCAGCTCCGGCGTCGACGACGAGGCCGCCGGGAACGAGGTCGAGCCCGGCGACGAACCGGAGGATCAGCGATCGATCAGCGAGGAAGTTCTGGCCCAGCGAACGACGACGTACGTCGCGCTCGCTGCGCCGGCCTTGCCCGCTCACGGAACATCACCATGAACATCCGCCCACGGTAGATCGGGCGGTCAAACCGATATCGCCCGACGATGGGGGCGGGCGTTCCCCCGGCTGATTCGATCGAACGTTCGGCAGCGACCTCACGGAAGGAGGTGGAAGGCGAAGCCGAACGCGACCCGCAGCCCACGCCCGGCGCTGCGAAGGCGCGACAGGTGCTCGGCCCGAGCGATCCGGTACTCGGCCTGCGCTGCGACGAGCGCCGCGACGATGACCGAGGCCAGCCCGATCAGGCCGACGGTGGCCGTCACTGCGAACCATCCCGATCCTCGGCCCGGATCGACGAGCCAATGGATGATTCCTGCGGCGACGACGAGGACACCGCCCGGTAGCCCAACGAATCCCACGACCGTCGCCTGGCGGTCGTGCATCCGTTCGACCAACAGCTCCGCCGAGACCTGGTGCTCGTCGGCTCGGCCCGACGCGGCCAGTCGCTCGTCCACCCGGCCGACTGTACCGAGACGAGCTCGTCACGCCTACGGTCAGAGGCGATGACCGTTCCGCCGCTCCCCGACCGTCCCCTTCCCGCCGACGAGCGTCCACTCGACACGACGCCGATCCACACCGCCGATCTGCCGCCGACGCCGACCCGCGACCGCAACATCGTCGCGTCCGCGTGGATCGAGGCACCGGCGGAACTGCTCACACTCGGCGACGACCTCCCGGCTCCGGACGGCCCGCTCGTGACGGCCTACAAACGTCGGATCGGGCCGTGGCTGCTGTGGCGCGTCGGCCCGGCCAAGGGCGCCGACGCCCGCTACTTCGCCGTACGCGCCGACGACCTGGCCGAGCAGTCGACGTTCCGGCTGTTCCCCGACGGCACGGGTGACGGCATCGGGCCGAGCGGAGAACGACACTCCCGATTCCGGGCGTGGAAGCAGGACCTGCTCGGGCGCCCGGACGAAACCTGACCAGGCTCCTCAGGATGTGACAAAGGGGCACGGGGCCGGGTCGAAAAACGGTTCACTTCTGCGGCCGCGGGTGTAGAACGAACCTCGTGACACTTTCCATCACTCTCATCATCATCCTGATCGTCGCGGCGCTCGTGGCGATCGTCGTGTTGCGATCACTCGTCTCGATCGGACCGGCCGAGGTCGGCCTGGTCACGAAGAAGTTCTCGCTCAAGAAGCTCGGCGACGACGACATCATCGCGTTCAACGGCGAGGCCGGCTTCCAGGCCGATCTCCTCATGCCCGGTCTGCGGTTCAAGCTGTGGCCGCTCTTCGCGACCTCGAAGCACCCGTGGGTGCAGGTACCGGCCGGCGAGATCGGTGTGATCATCTCCCAGGTCGGCGAGCCGCTCGCCGTCGGCGCCAAGTCGGCCGTGTACAACGAGGCGCTCGCCAACTTCAGCGACGTCCGCACCTTCATCGCCAACGGCGGTCAGAAGGGCGTGCAACGTCCCGTCCTGCCGCCCGGCTCGCTCCTCCCGTTGCATCCCGCCGCGTTCCTCGTGCTCACGCCGAGTCGTGTCACGGGCATGCCGACCGAGCCCGAACTGCTTCACCTCGCCAAGCGCGGCCAGCTCGGCCCCGAGTCGTTCGGTCTGAAGCCCGAGCAGTTGCAGGTCACGGTCATCGCCCCGCAGGGCGACCGCGACTACGTCGGCATCGTGACGGCCCTCGAAGGCCAGCCGCTGTCGAAGGGCGACATCGCCAGCCGTCTCGGGGGCTACGAGGACATTCGCCTCGGCGAGGCCAATGGGGCCAACGACGCCCAGATCGTCGAGCAACTGCTCGGGAGCCAGAACGCGCTCCACAACAACTACCAGGACTTCCAGAAGTTCATCGACCACGGTGGCCTCATCGGCCTCCAGCACGACCCGCTCCTCTACGGCGCGTACCTGCTGAACCCGTTCCTCGTGCGTGTCGAGCTCGTGCCGATGCTCATCGTCAACCAGGGCGAGGTCGCGGTCGTCAAGAGCTTCGTGGGTCTGCCCACGATCGACACGTCGGGCGAGGAGTTCAAGTTCGGCTCCATCGTCGCCCCCGGCCACCGTGGCATCTGGCGAGAGCCGCTGCGCACCGGCAAGTACCCGATCAACCCTCGCTGCTACGCCGCAGAGATCGTGCCCACGTCGATCATCACGCTCAACTGGGCCAACGCCAACAGCCAGGCTCACAGCCTCGACGCCCACCTCTCGCCCATCGACGGCAAGAGCCGTGAGGGCTTCGTGTTCACCATCGACCTGCAGGTGCAGATCCATGTGCCCGACACCCGGGCGCCGAAGGTCATCTCGATGGTCGGAACGATGATGAACCTCGTCAACGAGGTGCTGCAGTCGGCGGTGGGCAACCACTTCCGCAACACACTGCAGCAGCTCGAGGCGATCAAGTTCATCGAGACCCGTCACGAGGTCCAGGCCGCCGCCTACCAGCGGGTCACCGAGTACCTGTCGCAGTACCAGGTGGAGACGAAGGGTGTGTACATCCAGGACGTCCAGTTCCCCGCCGACATCGTCGAGGTGTTGACCACCCGTGAGATCGCCAACCAGGAGAAGGCGACCTTCGAGGAGCAGCAGCGGGCCCAGCTCGCCCGTATCGAGCTCGAGAGCCCGTATCGAGCTCGAGAAGACGAAGGGTACGGCCGACCAGCAGGCCAACCTGGCCGCCTCCCAGGTCGGCATCACCATCAAGCAGAACGAGGCCGACGCCCGCAAGGCGCAGGCCGGCGGTGAAGCCGGCGCCACGGTCGTGCTCGGTGAGGCCGAGGCGTCCAAGCAGCGCGCCGTCGCGATCGCTCAGGCCGACGCCATCCGCGCCCAGGGCACGGCGAAGGCCGACGCCATGCGGGCGCAAGGTGAGGCGCAGGCAAACACCGATCGAGCCACGGGTATGGCGAAGGCCGACGCCGCTCAGGCACTCGGTCTCGCCCAGGCCGCCGGCTACGAGGCCCAGCGCCTGGCGCTCGGCGAGGCGGCGACCGCGGCGGTCAACATCGTCGACGCGATCGGTCGCGGCGACGTGAAGATCATGCCGGAGATCCTCGTCAGTGGCGGTTCCGGAGGCCCATTCGAAGCCCTCGCCGCAGCGCTCACGAAGTTCGTGCAGACGGGCCAGGCCGCAGGAGCGCTCGGCCTCGACAAGCTGCCACCGCCCGTCGACCACGACGGCGACCCGACCACACCTCCGCCGATCGCCACTCCGCCCCAGGGCTGAGGTCGAGCCGCTGCGCCTCCGAAATGTGACGCGAGACAATCGCGAAACCGCACGCCTAGCGTCGCATTTCGTGGGTGGTCGGTGACCGGTCAGGGGTCACCTTCTATTTCCCCTACACGCGTAGGCGAAATACACTGGAACCCATGAGTGCTCCCCTGTTCGAGATCTCCGATCTGCACGTCGCCGCGGCCGCATCGCCGGCATCCGAGATCCTCCGCGGGCTCGACCTGACGATCAACGAGGGCGAGATCCACGCCGTGATGGGGCCCAACGGGTCGGGCAAGTCGACGCTCGCGTCCACGCTCATGGGGAGCCCCGAGTACGAGGTCACCTCCGGCACGATCCGCTTCAAGGGCGACGACATCGCCGACTGGCCCGTCGACGAGCGGGCGAAGGCCGGCATGTTCCTGGCGTTCCAGTACCCCCAGGAGGTCGCCGGCGTGCCGGTGCGCTCGTTCCTCCGCCAGGCGATGGGTCAGCGCAAGGGCATCACCGACATGTCCATCCTCGAGGTCCGCCTCGCGATGATGGAGTGGATGACGAAGCTCGACATGGACCCGGCGTTCGCCGACCGCATGCTCAACGAGGGCTTCAGCGGCGGCGAGAAGAAGCGCAACGAGATCCTGCAGATGGCGATGCTCGAACCCGAGCTGGCGATCCTCGACGAAACCGACTCCGGCCTCGACATCGATGCGCTCCGCGTGGTCGCCAAGGGCGTCAACGAGGTGCGGGAGGCGCGCCCACACATGGGCACCCTCGTCATCACGCACTACCAGCGACTGCTCGACTATCTCGAACCGTCGTTCGTGCACATCCTGGTCAACGGCCAGATCGTCCAGAGCGGCGGCATGGAGCTCGCACGCCAGCTCGAGAAGGAGGGCTTCGCGCCCTGGTTGGAGCTGACGCCATGACGTCCACCACCCCTATCCCCGCCGTGTCCGATCTCAACGGAGCCGATCCGATCGACTCCGCCCGCGTGAAGGCCGACTTCCCGCTGCTCGTGAACACCAAGGCCGGCGCCGGTCACGAGAAGCTGATCACCTACCTCGACTCGGCAGCCACCGCGCAGAAGCCGCAGGTCGTGATCGACGCCGTCTCGAACTACTACGAGACCACCAACGCCAACGTGGCCCGCGGCGTGTACGAACTCGCCGAGGCGTCGACCAACGCGATGGAAGCCGCCCGCCGCAAGGTCGCCAAGTTCATCAAGGCGCCGTCGGCCAACGAGGTCGTCTTCACCAAGAACGCGACCGAGAGCCTCAACCTCGTCGCCCGCAGCTGGGGCGGCGCCAACCTCGGCCCCGGCGACGCCGTTGTGCTCACGCAGATGGAGCACCACGCCAACATCGTCCCGTGGCAGATCCTCCAGGCCGAGAAGGGCTTCGAGATCCGCTGGATCAACGTCGACGAGACCGGCCAGCTCGATCTCTCCGACCTCGATCGCCTCCTCGACGGCGCCAAGATCGTCGGGCTGTCGGCCATGTCCAACGTGCTCGGCACCCTCACCCCGGTGCGCCGCATCACCGACGCGGCCCACGCAGCCGGCGCCCTCGTCACCGTCGACGCCTGCCAGTACGTCCCGCACCTCCCGACCGACGTGGTCGAGATGGGCGCCGACTTCGTGTCCTTCTCGGCCCACAAGATGGTCGGCCCGACCGGCATCGGCGTCCTCTGGGGCCGCACCGACCTGCTCGACGCCATGCCGCCCTTCCTGGGCGGTGGCGGCATGATCGAGAACGTGACCCAGGACGGGTTCAAGGCAGCGGACCTGCCGCACAAGTTCGAGGCAGGCACCCCGCCGATCGCCGAGGCCGTGGGGCTCGGCGCTGCCGTCGACTACCTGTCAGCGCTCGGCATGGACGCGGTCCGCGAGCACGAGGTGCGGCTGACGTCGTACGCGATGCGTACCCTCGCTGCCCGCTTCGGCGACAAGCTCGACATCCACGGTCCGAAGGAGCCGGCGCTGCGGGGCGGTGTGTTCTCGCTCGAGCTCGCCGGGGTCCACCCCCACGACCTGTCCCAGGTGCTCGACGAGCACGGGGTCTGCGTCCGTGCCGGCCACCACTGCGCGAAGCCGCTCATGAAAGTTCTCGGAGTCGGCGCGACTGCGCGAGCATCGGTGTACATCTACAACGACGAGGCCGACGTCGACGCCCTTGCCGACTCCCTCGAAGCGGCCGAGTCCTTCTTCGCCTTCTGATTCCCACTCTCCAGCAAGCCCGTACCTGTTCGTAGGAGCCCCCATGGCCGGTCTCGAAGATCTGTACCGCGAGATCATCATCGATCACTACCGTTCGCCCCGGAACCGGGGCGAACTCGACACACCACCCGCCACCCGCACCGAGGGCTTCAACCCGCTGTGCGGTGACGAGATCGTCGTGTACCTGCAGCTCGGCGAGGGCGAGGGCGACGACCGCGTCATCGAGGAGATTCGAATCGGCGGGCAGGGCTGCTCGATCAGCCAGTCGTCCGCGTCGATGATGTCGACCGCGGTGAACGGCAAGACGATCACTGAGGCCCGCGAGGTCATGCGCGCATTCAAGGCGATGATGTCGATCCACGAGAGCGCTCTCGACGACAGCGTCGAGGAGCCCGACATCGCCGACATCGGTGAGCTCAAGCTCGGTGATCTCGAGGCGATGCGCGGCGTCGTGAAGTTCCCCGTGCGCATCAAGTGCGCGACGTTGTCGTGGAACACCCTCGATCAGGGCATCAGCGAGGCGCTGAGCTGATCTGCTCGAACGGGTCGTCGGCCTGGGCGACCTCCAACGTTCCGATCTCGAACGTCTCGACGGCAGCGGCGACAGCTTCGTCGTAGGCACCGAGCGAGTCGCCACGGTCGTCGAGCGCCGAGCGCTGCGATGGCGCGACGACGTCGGTCCAGCGAGCGAGGCTCACGATGATCACGTCCTGTCGCTCGACGCCGGCGTCGAGCAGGGACCGCACCTGCAGCGCCACCAACTTCCGGTAGACCGAGTCGAGGGCCGGGCGGTTGACCGGGTCGCCGTTCTGGCGGATCGGCAGCGTGTCCCAGTACCCCGATGCGAGCACCACCAGGTCGGGATCGAACCGTTCGACGGCACGAGTCCATCGTTCGCGCCAGTGGTCGCAGTACGCCGGATCGCCGATCTCGAGGTCGCTGCCGCCGTCGTCGAAGATGGCGTCGGGGGCCAGTCCAGAGCCGAGCAGGCCCGGGCACCCCGGTTCCGCCACCGACCACACGGCGGAGGACGAGTCGTCGTCGCGAAGTCGGGAGGCCAACGCCGCACCGTAGAGATCACCGACAACGAGCACCTTGCGTCGGTCGGCCACGTTGCGCGGCGGCCCATCGATCGGATCCCACTGCCCGTCGAGGTCACGAGCCGTCGCCGGGACCAGGAGCAGGATCGCGAGGCCGGCGACGAGGTACCCACCGGCGAACTGGGGCCAACGCAGCGGCAACCGCTGCTTGCGGAACGGCTCCTCGACGAAACGAAACGACGCCTCGACGATGACCGCCAGCACAGCGAACCGCACGACGGTCAGGCCGATCCCCCCGAACCCCATCCGCCCCGGGGAGAGCAGGCGCTGCACCGGAATGTGCCAGAGGTACACGCCGTAGCTGACCTGCCCGAGGTGGCGCAGCGGCCGCGACTCGAGCACCGCCGACATCCACGGGGGTGGTTGCGAGGCAGCGGCGACCAGCATCACCGAGCAGAGCGACACGAGGAGGAAGCCCCACGGGTACATCCACTCGTCGTTGGGGCCGACGAACGCGACGAACAGGCCGAGCCCGACCAGGCCGCCGATGCCGAGGACCGTCGACATCCACGCCGGTCGACGGCCGAGCACCCAGCCGCTCAACGCCAGCGCTGCACCAGCCAACAGCTCGAACGCCCGCGTGTCGGTGCGGAAGTACGCGTGGATCCCCCCGACCAGACCCATCGACAACGCCGACAACGCGACCAGGCCCAACACCACGGCAACCCGGGCCCGTGTGCTGCGAACACGGCGGAACAGCAGCACGGCCACCAGCGGCCACACCAGGTAGAACTGCTCCTCGATCGCCAGGGACCAGAGGTGGTCGATCGTGGTGTCGGAGTTGTGGAGCCACACCCGTGTGCCACCGAAGACCGCCTCGACGAGGTTCGTCGTCCAGGTCAGTGCCCCGATCGAATCGGCCAGCTGCCGGGCCGAGTCGGTGCCCGTTGCCCACGTCGCGACGGCCGTGACCACCACGAGCACGACCACCGCCGGGACGAGGCGGCGAACCCGCCGTCCCCAGAAGGCGCCGAGGTCGATGCGCCCCGTCGTCCCGTGCTCGTTCATGAGGATGCCGGTGATCAGGAGCCCCGACATGGCGAAGAACACGTCGACGCCGACGAACCCGCCGGGAAAGGCATCGGGCCAGAAGTGGAACAAGACCACGGCGATCACCGCGACCGCGGACGCCATCGAGCGCCGGCAGGTAGTGCCACCGCCGCTGGCGGGCCTCCCCGGGGGCGCCGTCGAGCGGGCCCGCGACGATGATCGGACTGTCGTCGGTCTCGGTCACGCAGTGGCTCTCGTCGTTTCGGTGCTCACTCGACGCTCATTCGACGATGTCCACGTCGTACCCGGAGGAACGGAACGCCTGCAGCACCTCGCGCCGGTGGTCGTCGTCGCGGGTCTCGACCACCACCAGGATCTCGACGGAGTTCACGGGCAGACGCGTTCCCGATCGGTGGTGGGCGACGTCGAGGACGTTGAGCGACATGTCGGCGAGCTGGGCGGTCAAGGCGGCCAACGAACCAGGCCGGTCGGTGGTCACGAACCGGAGCCGGAGGTAACGGCCGAGCGCTCCGAGACCGTGTTCGATGCACTTGCCCAACAGGAGGGGGTCGACGTTGCCGCCGCCGAGCACGAGCGCGGTGGGACCGAGGTCGGGCCCGATCCGACCGGTCATCGCCGCGGCGAGACTCGCCGCTCCCGCCGGCTCGACGACGGCTTTCGACCGCTCGAGGAGCAACAGCATCGACGTCGTGATCTCGTCGTCGCTGACGGTCACGACGTCGTCGACGAAGGCCGCGACGTGTTCGAGCGTGAGCTCGGTCGGCGACTTGAGAGCAATGCCGTCGGCGATCGTCGTCGGAACGACCGCGCGGGGTGCGCCGGCCGCCAGCGACTCGATCATCGACCCGGCGCCCGCCGCCGCGACCCCGACGACGTGTACGTCGGGTCGGCTCAACTTCACGGCCGCGGCAATGCCACCACAGAGCCCGCCGCCGCCGATCGCGACCACAACCGTGGCAAGACCTGGCACCTCCTCGAGCAGCTCGAGGCCGATCGTGCCCTGCCCCGCCAGGATGTCGGGATGATCGAACGGCGGCACGAACACTGCGCCGTGCTCGGCGGCGAAGACCTTCGCAGTGACGATGCAGTCGTCGACGGTGGCCCCGCCGAGGACCACCTCGGCGCCGTACGACCGGGTGGCGCTGATCTTGGGGATCGACGCCGACACCGGCATGTAGATGGTGGCCCGGTGCCCCAGGAGGTGCGCAGCGAGGGCAACACCTTGGGCGTGGTTACCGGCCGAACCGGCCACGACGTGGGTGCCGGCCGGAAGGCGGGACAACCGGTGGTACGCGCCACGGATCTTGAACGAACCCGTTCGCTGGCGGTACTCGGGCTTGAGCCACACCTCACGCCCCAGGCGCCGTGTGAGCGAGTGCGACGCCGCCGCCGTCGTCGCCCGGACCACCGGGGCGATCGAGACGCGAGCCTGCTCGATCTCGTCGAGGGTCAACAGCGTCATCGGTCGTACAACTCGTTGATGCGCTCGGCCAGGCGGACATCGCGCCCGGTGACGGCTCCGGCGTCGTGGCTCCAGAGCTCGATCGTCACCTCGTTGTAGACGTTCGACCAGTTGGGGTGATGATCGAGTCGCTCTGCGACGAGCGCGACCGACGACATGAACCCGAACGCAGCGACGAAGTCGTCGAAGCGGAACACCCGGCGAAACCGGTCGTCGACCAGCTCCCATCCCGACGGCGTCTCCACGTGCTCCACGCCTCCATTCTGGCCGGTAGGTTTGCGTCCCATGGCCCATGTTCGATCGGCGATGCTCTGCGACTTCGCCCAGGTCCGCGAGGGCCTCCTGTTCGTCTCGTCCGGCGGCATCACCCGCGTCGCCGCCCCAGCACTCGGCGCACCCGTCTCCATCTCCGTCGCCGGCGAGCTCGAGGTCCTGTCCTACGAGGCCGGCACCACCCACGAGATCACCTTCAAGGTGTCGGCGGTCGACACGTCGACGGTCGTGTGGGAGGCGGCGCTGTCCATCGCGACCAGTGCCGACCCCGGCGGCCTGTTCCCCGGAGAGAGTCTGCACGTGCCCTTCGCTCTCCCCGTCGGGCCGTTCCCGGCGACGGCGTTCGGCCCGCACGACCTCAAGGTCAGCATCGACAATGCCGAGACCGAGCTGCTCACCTTCTACGTGCTGCAACTCGTCAACGGCACCGGCGGGCCCGACGGCGACGACGGACCGTCCTGACCGGCCCAGCGGTCGAGTCAGTCCCCGAACGCTCCAGCGGACGTCGACGGTCACGGTCGTCTCGATCTCCCCTGCCTGGATCGGTGTGCTCGCGGCGTCGTAGGCCATCTTGACCCGCACCATCGGACCGAATCCCGCCGACCCCGACGTCTCGTTGATCGAGACCACCGGACCGAGCGTCCTGCCCGAGAGCCGCGGAAGCTGCTCGGCCTTGGCGCGGGCGTCGGCGAACGCGAGATCTCGCGCCGCGATCTTCGCTCCGGCGTCGTCGCCGAGTCCGAACGAGATGCCCTGCACGACGGCATCGTCGCCACCCGCCGCAACCGCGGCGTCGAGGATCGTTCCGGCGTCCGCCGGGGTACGGACCGTCGCGACGACGGTATTGGTGACCCGGAACCCATCGGGTCGGGGCGCCGCGTCGGGGAGGTAGGCGAACTCCTGGGTGAGGGCATAGTCCCGCGTCTGTAGGTCGGAGTCGGCAATGCCTGCCGCCTTCAACGCTTCGAGCACACGGGTTGCCGCGGCGGCTGCGTCCGTCATCGCGGCGGGGGCCTGGCCTCGCTTGACGGAAACGCCAAGCGAAATCGACGCGATGTCGGGTGTCCCCGCGACGGCACCCTGTCCGCTGACGACAATGCCGGGCTCAGCGGTCGGGGACGGATCGGTCACGGCGCGAGAGTCTGTCAGAGCAGCGGGTCGGCGAAGGGATCGGCAAACGGATCCTCGACCGCCGCTGCCGACGGCTCGGGCTCGTCGCCGCCGGCCGCCTCGACCCACGTCGCGTAACCGCTCTCCTCGAGCGACTCGGCCAGCTCGGGGCCACCCGACTCGAGGATGCGACCCTTCGCAAAGATGTGCACCACGTCGGCGTGGAGCTTCTCGAGCAACCGGTTGTAGTGGGTCACGGCGATGACGCCCAGACCCCATTCCGACGTCGCCTCCTCGACACGCTGGGAGACCTGCGCGAGGGCGTCGACGTCGAGCCCGGAGTCGATCTCGTCGAGAATCGCGAACTTCGGGCGGAGCAACGCGAGCTGGACCGTCTCGTTGCGCTTCTTCTCACCGCCGGAGAAGTCGACGTTGAGCGACCGGCCGACGAGCGCCGGGTCGAGGCCGACGCGGGCCGCCTCGGCGCGCAGGTCGGCGTCGAGGTCGGCGCCACTGCCGCCGGCGGCGACCAGCGATTCGCGCAGGACCGATTGGATCGACACCCCGGGCACCTCGGTCGGGTACTGCATTCCGAGGAACAACCCGGCCTGGGCGCGCTCGTGGGGAGCGAGACCGATGAGGTCGACGCCGTCGAGGGTCACCGACCCGCCGGTCACCGTGTAGCCGGGGCGGCCCATCAGCACGTGGGAGAGGGTCGACTTGCCGGAGCCGTTGGGACCCATGATCGCGTGGACCTCGCCGCTGCGGACGGTGAGGTTCACGCCGGTCAGGATCGGACGGCCGGCGACCTCGGCCCGGAGGTCGGTGACGACGAGCTCACTCATGACTGGGCCTCCGGGATGACAACGGACACGTCACCGTCGGAGACGACGACGTCGTAGACGGGAACGGGACGGGTGGCCGGGAGCGACGACGGCTCCCCGGTCTCGAGGTGGAACCCCGACCCGTGCTTCGGGCACTCGAGGACGAGCTCGTCGGGGTCGACCTCGCCGAGCGCCAACGAGATGTCCTGGTGACTGCAGCGGTCGCCGATGACGTAGACCGTCGATCCCAACCGGATGACGGCGAGCTCACGATCGCCGACGTCGAAGCGTCGGACGCCACCGTCGACGAGTTCGTCGAGTGAACACAACCGGTGTTCGCCCGGCTCGGCCGGCGGGCAGGCCGCTGAGCGGGCTTCGGGGGCTGCCGCCTCGGGGCGGCTGGGGCGACCGTAGGTGGGCGCGTCGCCTTCGAAGTGGGGGGTGCGGTCGCTCATCGGCCCGTCCCCAGCTTCTCGGCGATGAGCGGTCGAACGAGCTCGACGACCGGAGCGACGCTGATGGTGTCGAGCACCTCTTCGAAGAACCCGTTGACCACGAGCCGCTCGGCCGCTTCGGGAGGCACACCACGACTCTCGAGGTAGAAGCGCTGGTCTTCGTCGATCGGACCGACGGCGGTGGCGTGGCTGCAGCGGACGTCGTTGTGGTTGATCTCGAGGTTCGGCACCGACTCGGCCCACGCGTCGTCGGACAGCTTGATGACCCGGTTGGTCTGGTTCGCGTTCGAGCCCCTGCCCCTCGTGGTCGACGCGGATCATGCCGGTGTAGACGGCGTGGGCGCGGTCGTCGAGCGCCCCCTTGAACAGCAGGTCGGACGTGGTGTCGCGCGCTTCGTGCGTCTGGAAGGTGCGGAGGTCGTGCATCTGGTCGCCGTCGCCGAGGTACAGGGCCGACATGCGGCCGGTGGCGCCACGGCCGACGAGGCGGCAGTCGAAGCGATTGCGGGCGTAGTCACCGCCGAGCGCGACATGGGACAGACGGAGCGTCGCTTCCTGACCGACCGTGGCGCTCACGGCACCCAGCTGGTCGGTGCCGGCACCCCACGCGTTGACCGTGACCAGGCCGACCCGGGCGGCGGCGCCGACGGTGACCTCGACACGAGGAACGACCAGCGCCGTCACGTCGGTGGAGGTCGACCACTCGACGACCTGGAACTCGGAATTCTCTCCGGCGTCGACGACGAGCCGGGGCAGGACGAGCGCCCCGTCGGCGTCGACGTAGGACACGACGTGGAACGGCCGCTCGACCGTCACACCCCGCGGCACGCTCAGGACGAGCGGATCGGACCCGTGCGCCAGGTTGAGGTCGCTGAACGGGTCGGTCGCGACGACGTGTTCGCTGCTGCTCACGGTCGGGGCGACGACAACGCCACCCAAGGCGGCGTCGCTGTCGCTCAGGCGGCCGAAGCGAACTCCCTGCGCTGCCACCGCGTCGTCGAGCTCGGCGACCACGAGGTGACCGTTGTGCAGCACGATTCGCCCGGCGTGGTCGCCGAGCGACGCCGAGACATCGAGCGCCACCGCCGGCAGGTCACCGTCAGTGGTCGTGGCGACGGAGTACCGATCGAGGTCGACGTCGCCCACGCGGCTGTAGCGCCACTCCTCGAGCGAGGCGTCGGGGAGGGTCGCCGCAGCAAAGCGTTCGGCGGCCGCGACACGCTGATCGGCGAGCCACTGGGGGCCCGTCAGCGAACCAGCGCGGACTGGGGTGAGTGCGTCGACAGACACGAGATCGTGCGTCCTTCGAGTTTCGGGTCGGGTGCCGCCGGGTGCGACTGCAACGTTGGAACCTGCCGGGTACGGCAATTAGTCCCACGGCGATAGGAGAAATCCTAGCGGCCGAACGACCCGTCTGGCCAAGGCCACGCGTCTTCGATGGCCTCGAGCTCCGCTGCGGTGAGCGCGACCGGGCTCGACACGCGGGGTGCGCGGATGATCTCGGCCCGGGCGAACCGTTCGTCCGACGCCAGCTCGATGAGGCGGACGGGCCGGGACGCGTGGTCGAGGTCGAGTCCCACCCCGAAACGGGGACGACCCTCGTCGGACATGACGTCGAACTCCGGCAACGTGCTGACCTCACCGAGACCCCAGACCCCGGTCGTCGCCGCGTGCCGTCCACCGGTCACCCACAACACGGCGGGATGGCCCGGTCGGACGAGGTCGACCCGGTAGCTCGCCGCCATCTCCCACGAGTCGATCCGGGGCGCTGCCGGGTCCGCGAGGATCGCCTCGATCGCACCGATCACGTCCCACACCTCGGGCTTCGCCTTGAAGAGCCATGCCGCCACCGCAGTGCCATCACGCAGGTGGGCGATGGGCGCTGCGCTGTCGCTCATCCCCCGCGCTTGAACCAGCGGCGCCAGCCGCGGTCGGAGGATCCTCCGCCACGGGACGAACCGAACGACCGGTGGGCACTCCCCCGCTCGGCATCGACTTCGGCGCGGGTCGAGTCGACCACGGCGTTCACGATGTTCTCGGCCTCGTCGAGCAGTGCCGCGATCGACGGGTCGGACCCGACGCTGGCCGGCTCGGGCGGGGTCGGAGGGGTGATCAACGTGCCATGGGACCAGTTCACGTCGGCGAGTCGGGGCTGGAACGCTGCGCAGTTCTCGGGGCAACGCCACGGTGCCTCCGGCGCGAGGTCGAGATCGCACTTCCGCACGGACTCACCCGTCGCGTACGTCCGGCTCTCGAAGAACTTGCACTCCTCCCGCATCGGCATGGCGACATTGTGCCCGGGGCAACCCCTCAGTCGCTAGCGCTACCTGCCGACCTTCTCAGTATGAGTACGTTCTCCTCAGCGCCCGCGGCGGCGGTGCCCGACGGCCTCTGGTCGACGCTGAGCGTCGCCGGCGTTGCCATCGCGGTCCTCTCGCCCGACACCACCGTCGACTGGTGCAACCCGGGGTTCGCCGACCTGGCCGAACGCACCACCGACGAGATGACCGGCCGCACCATCGTCGACGCGCTCGGGATCGAACGGCCCGATCGGCTGAACCAGGCGATCGCCACCGCCATCTTCGGCGAAGGCGCGTTGGAACGGTTCGAGGTGGAAAGCGTCGACTGGGCGGGCACGAAACGCTGGCTGGCGCTGTCGGCATCGGTCACCGACACCTGGACGGAACCCGGGCGACTGGTGCTCGTCGCCGAGAACCTGACCGCCGAGCGACGCGGCCACCGCCGCGAGTCACCGATGGAGGCAGCCCGGCGCGCCACCGAGGACGGTCTCACCGGCCTGCCCAACCGTGTCACCTTCGAGGCACTGCTCGAGTCGTCGCTCCGCCGGTCGGCCCGCACATTGGTACCCCTCGCCGTGATGACCTGCGATCTCGATGGGTTCCGCGTCGTCAACGAACGACTCGGCGACGCCGCCGGCGACGTGGTGCTCCAGGCGGTCGCCTCGCGACTGTCGCACACGTTGCGACAGAACGACGTCCTGGCGCGCTTCACCGCCGACGAGTTCATCGTCGTCGCCGAGGAGGTGGAGGACGAAGCGAGTGCCCACCTCGTCGCGCGCCGGCTGGCGTCCGCCATCGCCGGTCCGATCGACGTCGACGGCGTGGACGTTCGAATCGGGGTGTCGATCGGGTTCACCCTCGCCCGCGGCCACGAGCGCCCTCAGGAGCTCCTCGCCGAGGCGGAGCGGGCGATGGAAGGCGCCAAGCGCGCCGGCAAGGGCCGATCGATGTCGTTCACCGAGGTCGTCAACGGACCGCGCCAGACCGCGGCGTCGACGATCGACTGGAACGAACTGGCGCGGACGGCTCCGGCCGAACCCATCGCCCCCGTCATCGACACGACGCCCACCGAGGCTGACGAGTAGATCGGGGTAGGTTGGCGACATGGCCGACCTCGGAACCCCTCGCTACGTCCGGTTCACCAACTTCAAGCGCAGCGGCGCAGCGGTGTCGACGCCGGTGTGGTTCGCCCCCTTCGGCGACGGGTGGGTGTTCTCCTCGGCACCTGACGCCGGCAAGGTGAAGCGACTGCGCAACAACCCGGCCGTCGAGATCACCGCGAGCGACGTGCGTGGCCGGGTGTCGCCGGGCACGCCGGTGTTCGGCGGTACCGCTCGCATCGTGGAGGCGGGGGCTGCGGCCGACGCCGAGCGCGCCCTGGCCAAGCGCTACGGCTGGCAGTGGTCGCTCCTGCGTGCCAGCGAGAAGCTCCGGGGCCTGGTGGGCATCAAGGCCGAGCCCACCTACATCGAAGTGACCCTCGGCGAGGTTGCCCGCACCGAAGGGCAGTGACCCACGGATTCACCTCCACAGTTGAACTGTGGAGGTGAATCGCAAGGTCAGCCGACGCTGCCTTCCATCTGCAGTTCGATGAGACGGCTCCACTCCACCGCGTACTCCATCGGAAGCGTGCGGGTGATGGGCTCGATGAAGCCGTTGACGACCATCGACATGGCCTGCTCCTCGGAGAGCCCGCGGCTCTGGAGGTAGAACAGCTGCTCGTCGGCGACCTTCGACACGGTGGCCTCGTGCCCGATGACGGCATCCTTCGCACCGACCTCCATGTAGGGGTAGGTGTCCGACACCGAGAAGTCGTCGAGGATCAGCGCGTCGCACTGCACGTGGGCCTTGCAGCCGTAGGCGCCCTCGTCGATGTGCACGAGGCCGCGGTAGCTGGTGCGGCCGCCGTCCTTCGAGATCGACTTCGAGACGACCTTCGACGTGGTCTCGGGAGCAGCGTGCACCATCTTGGCGCCGGTGTCCTGGTGCTGACCGGGGCCGGCATAGGCAACCGAGAGCACCTCGCCCGAGGCCTTCGGCCCGACGAGGGTGCAGCCCGGGTACTTCATGGTCAAGCGTGAGCCGATGTTGCCGTCGATCCACTCCATGTGGCCTTCGGCCTCGACGCGAGCGCGCTTGGTGACGAGGTTGAAGACGTTGTTCGACCAGTTCTGGATCGTCGTGTACGTAACACGGGCCGACGGCTTGACGACGATCTCGACCACGGCGGAGTGCAGCGAGTCGGAGGTGTACACCGGGGCGGAGCACCCTTCGATGTAGTGCACCTCGGAGCCCTCATCGGCGATGATCAGCGTCCGCTCGAACTGGCCCATGTTCTCCTGGTTGATCCGGAAGTAGGCCTGCAGCGGCATCGGGACCTTGACGCCCGGCGGCACGTAGATGAACGAGCCACCCGACCACACGGCCGTGTTGAGCGAGGAGAACTTGTTGTCGTTCAGCGGGATGACCGTGCCGAAGTACTGCTTCACCAGCTCGGGGTACTCGCGGAGCGCGGTGTCCATGTCGCAGAAGATGATGCCGAGCTGCTCGAGATCCTCACGATTGCGGTGGAACACGACCTCGGACTCGAACTGTGCGGTCACGCCGGCGAGGTACTTGCGCTCGGCCTCGGGAATGCCGAGCTTCTCGTAGGTGGACTTGATGGCGTCGGGGAGGTCGTCCCAGCTGTCGACCTGATGATCGGTCGGCTTGATGTAGTAGTAGATGTCGTTGAAGAAGATCTCCGACATGTCGCCGCCCCACCGGGGCATCGGGCGCTTCTCGAAGGCACCGAGCGACTTGAGGCGCCGCTTGAGCATCCACTCCGGCTCGCCCTTCATCTGCGACATCTCGCGGACGAGTGCCTCGTCGAGACCCTTCTTGGGCTTGAAGACGTAGTCGACGTCGTCGCTCCAGCCGAGCTGGTACTTGCTGAGATCGAGATCGATGCTGGTCATTGGCGCTCCAGTTCGGGGGAATCCGTCGACAGCTGAGAAGGCCGCGAATATCTCCTACGGCCATAGTAACAACCCCGGCGGCGGTCCGACCAGCGGTCGCCGGTCACGCCGACTTCCCGCTCAGTCGATGCGGCGCATCTGCGTTCTGTAGCGCTGGGCGCGGTCGACGTAGGACTGCACACCCAGATCGAACCACCCCGGCGTCACGGCGTGCTCCTTGATCGTGACCGGCACGCCGAGGGCCATCGCCAACGGCGGGATCACCTTGCGATTGGGCACCATGGCGTTGGCGCCGACGATCGCCTCGGCCCCGACGACCACCTCGTGCAGCACGACCGAGCCGCTGCCGACGAGGGCGCGATCCTCGATCGTGCAGCCCTCGAGGTGCACGTTGTGGCCGATCGTGCAGCTGTTGCCGATCGTCGTGGGGTGGTTCCACGTCGTGTGAACGATCGTGCCGTCCTGCACCGACGTACGCTCCCCCACGTAGATGAACCCGTCGTCGCCACGGAGTACCGCGGTCGGCCAGACCGACGAGTAGGCGCCGATGACGACGGACCCGATGATGACCGCGTCGGGGTGGACGTAGGCGTCGGGATGGATCTCGGGGACCTGGTCGCCCAGCGCGTAGATGGGCATGTCAGTCGAGCGGGGCGAGCTTGCCGTAGCTGCCCTTGAAGAACAGCAGCGGGCCGTCCTCGTCGCGGTCGAGGCCGAGCCCCTGCACCCGCCCGATGACGATGTCGTGGTCGCCGCCGTCGTAGACGTTCTCGAGCGTGCAATCGATGTGGGCGAGACAGCCGTCGAGCCGGGGGCCGCCGGTCGCGACCGCCGGGGTCCAGTCGAGGCCCTCGAACTTGTCGGGCATCTTCGACGAGAACTGGCCCGACACCGGGCCCTGCGCGTCGGACAACACGTTGACCACGAAGTGGCCCGCGTCCTTGATCGTCGCCCACGAACTCGACGCCTTGCCGACGCAGAAACCGACGAGGGGCGGGTCGAGCGAGACCGAGAAGAACGACCCGACGGCGAGCCCGGCGGGCTTGCCGTCGGTGACCGCAGCCACCACCGTCACCCCCGTCGGGAAGTGGCCGAGGACCTTGCGGAACTCGGCGGAATCGATGGCGATGACTTCGTCGGACACTGGATCCCCCTGTTCGGAATGACGGAACGGTGCGACGTTACCCGTCAGCGGACTCCGCCTTGGCCGCCTGCTTCGCCGCGATCTTGTCGCGGCGGGTCTCCCAGCCGGCCAGCATCGTGCCGAACGCGGCGGGGTTGTAGATGTCCTCCTCGTAGGAGAACTGGTGGCTGCCCGCGTACTTGAGGAGCGTGAAGTTGTACTCCTGGTGGATGCTGCCGTCACCGGGATCGCGCATGCGGTTCCACACCTGGCACACGATCCAACCGCGCTCCTCGTCGATGATGTGCCATTCGATCGGGAAGTGCGGCATCTCGTTGCCGGGGTAGGTGTTGGCGCACACCTCGGTGATCCACGCCAGCACCGCGGCGCGTCCCCCGATCTCGCCGTAGAGGTGTTCCTTGTAGGTGCAGTCCTCGGTGAAGCAGTTCGCCCACTCCGTCCAGTCCCCCGTCGTACCGCCCTTGAGCGCCGCCGCCTTGTAGGCGTCGAACGCGTTCTCGAGCTCCTCGCGAGTCCACCGTCCCATTCGCAGTCCTTTCGCCGACGGCGATGCCGCCGGTCCCCCGGTCGTTCGTGTCGGGGTGAACCTACAGGTTGACGACGAGGCCTTCCGAGGCGGCGAACACCTCGGCGCCCTGACGCAGGCGCGAGGCCGCGGCTGCACCCTCGGCGAGCGCCGCCACCGTGTCGTCGTCGTGGGACGGGTCGTGGTGGTACAGCGCCAGGCGCTTCGCTCCGCACTGCGCGGCCACCTCGACGGCGTAGTCGGTGGTGCAGTGACCCCAGTCGAACTTCTGGGCGAACTCGGGATCGGTGTACTGCGCGTCGTGGATCAGGAGGTCGACGCCATCGCACAACTCGAGCACCGAGTCGGCGACCGAGGTGGACTGGCACCCGGGCTGCTGGTGGTCGCTCACGTACGCGATGGACCGGCCGCCGGCGGTGATGCGGAACCCGAGGGTGGGCCCGACGTGGGGAACATCACGGCACAACACCGTCGCGGCGCCCAGCTCGATCGGGTCCTTCGTCGCCTCCTCGAACGTCACGGTGCCGGCCAGCTGGCCCAGCGTCACTGGGAAGTACGGCGGGCAGAGGAACAGATCGAACGCTGCTTCGAGCGTCTGGCCCTGCTGGGAGGGACCCACGATGTGGAGCTTCGCTTCGGGACGGTGGAGCGGCGGGAAGAAGGGCAGACCCTGCACGTGGTCCCAGTGCAGGTGGCTCACCAACGCGGTGGCCGTGAAGTTCGTGGGCGCGGCGGCGCACACATCGGCGCCCCAGAAGCGAAGGCCCGTGCCCAGATCGAGGACGATCGGATCGAACCCGTCGCCGGTGACGACGACGCACGCGGTGTTGCCACCGATGCGCTGGTTCGACTCGCACGAGCACGGTGTCGAACCGCGTACTCCGTAGAACTGGACCCTCAGCGCACGCCCCCCTTGGTGCTGCACCCCCAACGCAATTTGGTCACCTTACGTCGTTCACGTTCCGTCGAGACAGCCGTTGTGACCTATTTCATGGGGGTATCACCCACGTTCACCTGGGTACTCGTCCGCGGCGAGGCGAACCGGCACTACGAGACTGTCAGGGGCCACGACTAGCCTCGCCTCCCATGGCTCGACGCAAGGGAACCAGCACCTCCGACTTCGGAGTTGGCAAACGCGAGAGCCACGACGCATCAGGGTTCTACGAGCGGTTCGACTCGCCGAAGATCGTGCGGGACAAGGACTTCATCCCGAACCCCAGTGCACCGAGTGGCCTGTTCTGCGGCGACTCGACCGACATGCACCAGCTCGACGACCGGTCGGTGGCACTCGTCGTGACGTCACCGCCCTACTTCGCCGGCAAGCAGTACGAGACCGAGTACGAGCGTGAGGGCGTGCCGGCGTCGTACCTCGAGTACCTCCAGATGCTCCACGACGTGTTCGAGGAGTGCCGACGGGTGCTCGAGCCGGGTGGCCGCATCGCCGTCAACGTGGCCAACCTCGGTCGCAAGCCGTACCGCAGCCTCTCGGCCGACGTCATCCACATCCTCCAGGACCAACTCGGTTTCCTGCTCCGCGGCGAGATCATCTGGCAGAAGAGCAAGGGCTCCAACGGCAACTGCGCGTGGGGCTCGTATCGCAGCGCCGCCAACCCCGTCCTGCGAGACACGACCGAACGTGTGATCGTGGCGAGCAAGGGGCAACTCGACCGGGCGATGGACAACAAGGATCGAGCGGCAGCCGGCCTGCCGCACCGGAACACCCAACTCACCGATGACTTCCTCTTCGCGACGCTCGACGTCTGGGAGATCGACCCCGAGAGTGCGCGGCGCGTCGATCACCCCGCCCCGTTCCCCGAGGAACTGCCCCTCCGACTCATCAATCTGTTCACGTACGAGAACGACCTCGTTCTCGACCCCTTCCTCGGCAGCGGCTCGACCGCCGTCGCTGCAGCGCGAAGCGGGCGACGCTTTGCCGGCTACGACCTCGATCCGTCCTATGTCGAGATCGCGGAACGGCGCATCTCTCAACTCGACGAACCGGCGAACGAACCGCCTGCCAAGCGCGGACGGTCAACGCTCCCGTCGACCCCACCTGCCGCCGAGGACCTCGACTTCCAGCAGCGAGCGACTGCTGAGGGCAAGGCCGCGCAGAAACTTGCCGCCGATGTGCTCGCCGAGGCGGGCTTCGAGATCTCCGAGGTCAACAAGAAGGTCGGTCGTACAGGGGTCCTGATGAACCTCAAGGCCTTCGACCAGCTCGGACGTGAGTGGTTCTTCGATGTCAGCGGCGCGTTCACCAGCCACCGCGGCGGGTTGCTCCGTACGGACACCGTCTGGAAGACGCTCGGTCGGGCGTACGCACTGCGGTCGTACATCGGTCCACAGACCGTCGAGTCCGACGATCAGACCCGCATCCCACTCGTGTTCCTGACGACCAACCTGCCGCGACGCGGGAGCGAGGGCGACGCTGCGCTTCGCCTGGCTGGCCCCGACGCGTTCTACGACGCCATCGACATGTTGTCGACCGACGGCATGGCGCGGCTGCGCGTGTACGCCACTGGCGGGCCGACCGCCGGACCGAAGGCGGGCTTCTGGCCGCAGGACCAGCCATCGTCCTCGACGACGCGATGAGCGAACTCATCGCGATCGCCATCGTCCGGGGCGAACTCCCCGAGGTCTACATGGCAGAGGACCAGGACACCCTCAACTGGGTCCTCGCGCTCAAGATGATCGCCTCGACGCCGGGCGATCAGCTCAGCGAGGGGTTCCGTGACACGTTGAGGGCGGCACTCCGGGAGGAGCGCTGGGGCGACGCCGTCTACGAATGGATGATCCACAACGACCTCGAGATCGACGTCTACTCGTCGGAGACGCTGCACCACGCCAGCGACGTCGAAATGGGCGCGCACGAACTGCAGTTCACGCCGCTCTTCCAGGACTGACCCTCCCCCGCGGCCCTAGTGTCCCGGCCATGACTTCATGGACCGAAGGCCGCGTCAGCGCCAACGACATCGACTTCGCCTACTTCGAGCAGGGCGAGGGCCCCCTCGCCCTTTGCATGCACGGCTATCCCGACACGGCGTACACGTGGCGCTACCTGCTGCCCGAGCTCGCCGCAGCCGGCTACCGGGCCGTCGCCCCGTTCAACCGGGGCTACGCGCCGACATCGCTGGCGGCTGACGGCCGGTACCAGGCCGGTGTCCTCGGGGTCGACGCCAACGCGCTCCACGAGGCCCTCGGCGGCGACGGTGACGCCGTCATCATCGGCCACGACTACGGGGCGATGGGCGCCTACGCCGCGGCGACGCTCGAGCCCGATCGCTGGCGCAGGGTGGTGACCGCCGCCGTGCCGCCTGGTCCGATCGTCGGAGCCAGCATCTTCACCTACGAGCAGCTGAAGCTGAGCTGGTACATCTTCTTCCAGCTCACGCCGTTCGCCGACATCGCCGTCGCCATGAACGAGTACGAGTTCATCACGAAGCTGTGGCGCGACTGGTCGCCGGGCTACGACGAGGTCATCGACGTCGATCACTTCATCGCGTCGATGGCGACGCCCGAGCACCTGAGTGCGGCCCTCGGCTACTACCGCCAGACCCTTCAGTTCGAACTGCAGGATCCGGCGCTGGCCGACGCCCAGAACGGCACGCTCAGCATCCCGACCAAACCGCTCCTCTACCTGCACGGCCGCAACGACGGCTGCATGGCGCCGTGGGCGGCCGAGGGCGCCGGCGACGTGCTGACCGTTCCGGGCAGCCGCGCCGTGATGGTCGACGACGCCGGCCACTTCCTCCAGCTCGAGCAGCCCGAGGTCGTCAACCGCCTGATCCTCGATTTCCTCGCCGAGGACCGCTGACCCGACCCTGACCCTGCCCCCGACCTCGGGGGTTCTGTACTGCGACGGGTACCACCAGCGGTACTCCTCGCAGTGCAAAACCCCAGAGGCGAGGGTGGTGGAACGGCGGTCAGTCGGCGAGGACGTAGGCGTCCTCGACGAGTTCGAGAAAGCCCTCGGTGGCGAGATCGGCGGCGACGCGTCGGGCCCGGGCCGCGTCGTCGGGCCACCCCATCGCCTCGGCGAGGTCGACGAGGAGCACCGGCCCGGCGGCCGCGGCACGGAGCAGCCGCCCACGACCCTGACGGTCGGAGCCCTCGAACTTCGCCTGCCGACCGCTGACGCCGGCCGAGCCGACGGCGGGGTCGGGCTCGGGCCATCCCGCCGCCGCCCACCGGCACGTGGGTCGCAACGGGCACCCGTCGCAGTCCGGTGTCGGTCGGCACCGCATGGCGCCGAGGTCCATGAGCGACTGGTTGTGCGCCCATCCCGTGCCGGGGGCCACGAAGTCGTCCGCGAGCTCCTGCGCCTCGCGGGGTGTGAGGCGGCGGCCCGCCCGACGAGCCAGAACCCGGGCGATGTTCGTGTCGACGACGCCGACGTCCTGCTCGAACGCGAACGCCAGCACGGCGCGGGCCGTGTACGGGCCGATGCCGGGGAGGCCGAGGAGCGCATCGAGGACGCCCGGGAATCGACCGTCGAACTCGGCGGTCACGACCTTGGCGGTGTCATGCAGCGCCCGGGCCCGACGCGGGTACCCGAGGCCGGTCCACACCTCCAGGATCTCGGAGAACGGGGCCGCCGCCGCGGCCACCGGCGTCGGCCAGCGGCGCAGGAACTCCGTCCACTTCGGGACCACCCGCGCCACCTGGGTCTGCTGCAGCATCACCTCGCTGACCAGCACCGCCCACGGGTCGCGGGTCGCCCGCCACGGAAGGTCTCGTCGTACCTGCTCGCCCCAGGCGAGCAGGTTGGCTCCTTCGTCACCCGGCGCGGCGGGTGACATACACGTGGGTGCGGTACGGGAACGGGAACGTCGCCGACCCGGCGAGATCGGGGTGGGTGGCGACGAGTCGGCGCACCGCGTCGAGCACGGCGCGCTGCCGTTCCTCGTCGAGCGACGCGACGTAGCTCATCGACCGGGCCCGTTCGACGAGCCCGTCCGGTGTGCCCACGGTCGGGTTGTCGTAGACCGAGTGCTCGACCGGTGTGAATCCGCCTCCGCCGTCGACGACGGCTGCCCAGTCGGTGTCCTGATGGCGGTGGTAGGGCCGGACACCCTCACCGAGCGCCAGCGAATCGACGACCTGCGTCCAGTCCCGGATCCACGCCTCGGAGTGGTCGCGTTCGTTCCAGATCAGGAAGAGCCGGCCGAGCGGCTTGAGCACCCGCCGGATCTCGGCCAGCGCGACCGGTGCATCGAACCAGTGGAACGCCTGGGCGACCGTCACCACATCGAAGGTTGCGTCGTGGAACGGAAGGTCCTCGGCCGTCCCGTCGACCACATGGCCGGCCGGTGTGTCGACGTGGAACTGGCGACGCATTCCCTCGACCGGCTCGACGGCGGTCACGTCGAGCCCGTGGCGCAACAGCTGTCGGGTGAAGATGCCCGTACCGGCTGCCAGATCGCAGACGGTGCCACCAGCGGGGGTGTCGTGCGCGACGAGGTCCACGACCGCTTGGGGGTACGACGGACGGATGCCGGCGTACGACGCTGCCTCCCGACCGAATCCGACAGCGGCTGCTTCGTGGACCCGATCGGGAGTGCTCATCGTCTCAGCCCTCGGCCTCGGCGTCGGTCCAGCCGAGGTACCGCAGCGTAAGAAGCGAGCGCAGCGAGCGAACCTGAGCGAAGGTGGCCGAGGCCATCATTCGGACCATCCGGCGTCGTCGTAGGGGCGCACCCGGCCCGGTGCCGAGTCGCGCTTCCAGACCATGACCTTGCGCTTGAAGTAGCAGACCTCGAGGCCGTCCTGGTTGAAGCCCTTGGTCTCGACGGTGACGATGCCGCGGTCGCCCTTGGACGACTCGCGCTTCTCGAGCACCCGGGTCTCGGCGTAGATCGTGTCGCCGTGGAACGTCGGGTTCTTGTGCTGGAGCGTCTCGACCTCGAGGTTGGCGATGGCCGCACCGGAGACGTCGGGCACGCTCATGCCGAGGATCAGCGAGTAGACGAGGTTGCCGACGACCACGTTGCGACCCTGGACCGAGCTCTCGGCGAACCAGGCGTTGGTGTGCAACGGGTGGTGGTTCATCGTGATCATGCAGAACAGATGATCGTCGTACTCGGTGATCGTCTTGCCGGGCCAGTGCTTGTAGATGTCGCCGACCTCGAAATCCTCGAGGTGGCGGCCGAAGGGTCGATCGTGCGTTGTCACGGCCGCCAACGGTAGTCGCCGGTACCGCAGCGTAAGAAGTTGCCGAGGGACGAGGCAACGAACCTGAGCGAAGGTGGCCGGCGACATCAGGACCCGGCAACGAACCTGAGCGAAGGGGGCGCACCGAGAAAGGTTCAGCGAGGCCCCCCGAGCGAGCCGAAAGATGTTCCATCAGAACGGTTCTCAGCGCTCCGGCCCCGCGCCCCGACGACGTCGATGGTGTCGCCGCGCCCGAAGACGGGCGGGTTGGTGCGCTGCGCCGGGGGATCGCCCGGCGGATCACCGAGACCACATCTGCGTCCGAGCTGCCGTTCGCCTACTGGCGGCGAATGCTGATCGGTCGTTGGGTCCTCGGCGTGACGTTGTTCGGGATCATCGCGATCGCTCCGATGTTCGGCCCGCACCGCCTGTGGTTCGCGACGGTGTTCGCCGCAGCCACCGCGGTCCAGAACCTCGCGCTCGGGCGCATCGTCGCCGCCACCGGGCGCATGCCGTGGGGCATGGCCGCGTTCGACCACGCACTCGCCTGCGCGGCCGGACTCCTGATCCCCGAGACCCTGATCTGGGCGATCATGGTCAACGCAATCGGACTGCCGGTCACGGTGATCTCGCACGGTCGACGCTTCGCCCTCGGCCTCCTCGCGGTGTCGGTCCCGGCGTACGTCACGGTCGGGCTCGTCACCGGCGCCGATCTCTGGCCGATCGCGGTCGGGGTGTTCGTGGTCGCCGGGCTCGGCAACTGTGGCCTCGTCGGCGACGCCGCCGAGGAGGAGCGCAGCGTCCGCGCCCGTTACAGCGACATCCTCGACCAACTGCAGGTCGTCGTGTTCGAGTCGCCGGGAATCGGGCAACCGTTGACGTACGTCAACGACCACGTCGGCAAGATGCTCGGCTTCACCCGCACCGAGTGGCTCGAGCCGGCGTGGTGGGAGTCGAGGCTGCACCCTGACGACCACGCAGCGTGGGTCGAATCGAACGTGCAGTCGATCGCCGGGGTCTCCCACCAGGCGACCTACCGCATGTACGCCGAGGACGGTCGGGTGGTGCACATCCTCGAGATCACCCGTGTGCTCGAGGTGGGTTCGGGTCGTACGAAGATCCGTGGGGTCCTCGTCGACGTGAGCCGACAGGCGCTCGCCGAGGCCGAGGCCAGCCAGCTCAGCATGTTCGTGGACCAGATCCCGCTGGCACTGCAGATCCTCGAGATCACCGACCCCGACGATGTCGCAGCGATCCGCATGGTCGCGGCGAACCGCGTCCCGTGCGAGAACGTCGACGCGACCCTCGAGGAACTCGTGCAGGAGTGGCCCCGCCGCTACGCGGTGGTGGACAGCCAGCCCGGGAACCTGGAGGCCTTCGCCGAGGTCCGTCGGACCGGAACGTCGCTCACGAAACACGAGCGATCGTGGATCGACCGCGACGGCCGTGACCGCCGCGTCAACATCGAGGCGTTCGCCCTCGGTGGCGACTACGTCGGGGTCTCCTACGAGGACATCACCGAGCGGGCCAACGCCGAGAAGGCGCTTCGGCACCAGGCGAACCACGACGCGCTCACGGGCTTGCCCAGCCGGGCGTTCCTCGCCCAGCGGCTCGACGCCGCGCTGACGGCGTGCGCCGACGGCGCGGACGGCGCCTGCCAGGGCGCGCTCCTGATGATGGACCTCAACCAGTTCAAGGAGGTCAACGACTCGCTCGGTCATCACCACGGCGACCGGCTGCTCGTCGAGTTGAGTGGTCGCCTGAGTGCCATCGCGGGCGACGAGCACGTGATCGCCCGGCTCGGCGGCGACGAGTTCGCCATGATCGTCGAGGGCGGCACGCCGCGACAGGCCCTCGAGCTCGCGGCGCACATCGGGCGGAGGTTCGCCGAGCCGATCGTGATCGACGGGGTCACGCTCCAGACCAACGTGAGCGTCGGCATCGCGCTGTACCCCGAGCATGCGTCCGATGCCGACGGGCTGATGCAACGCGCCGACGCCGCGATGTACCGCGCCAAGACGGGGGGCACCGGTGTCTCGCTGTTCACCCCCGAGCAGTCGACCGCCGGGATCCGGCGGCTGCAGCTGCTGAGCGACCTGCGCACCGCGGTCGGGAACAGCGAGTTGATGCTGCACTACCAGCCCCGGGTGCACTTCGGCTCCGGAGAGATCGAGGGCCTCGAGGCGCTGGTGCGCTGGGTGCACCCGACGTGGGGCATGCTCCCGCCCGACGAGTTCATCTCGCTCGCCGAGGTGTCGGGCCTGATCCAGGAGCTGACCCAGTTCGTCATCCGCGTCGCCGTCGCCGACGCCGCCCACCTCCGCAGCGTGGGCCACGACCTGCCCGTCGCCGTCAACCTGTCGGTCCGCAACCTCTACTCCCCCGACCTCGTCGACGGCATCCTGAAAGCGCTCGCTGCGCACGACCTGCCGTCGAGTTCGTTGCGCGTCGAGCTCACCGAGAGCGAGATCATGGACGACCCCTCGGTCGCGATGCAGGTGCTGCAGCGGCTCCGGTCGGAAGGCGTCGAGGTGTCCATCGACGACTTCGGCACGGGCTACTCGTCGCTGTCGTACCTCCGCGACCTGCCGATCGACGAGATCAAGATCGATCGTTCCTTCGTCGCCGACATCACCGACGGCGACGACGTCGTAGTGCGTTCGATCATCGACCTCGGTCACGCGCTGGGCGTGTCGGTCGTGGGCGAGGGGGTGGAGACCGTGCAGCAGTGGGACCACCTCCACCGGCTCGGCTGCGACGTTGCCCAGGGGTACCTGATCAGTCGTCCGCTCCCGTTCGAGGAGTTGCAGCGTTTCCTCGACGATCGCCGCGACTTCAGCGCCTCCCCGACCACCTTGGGAGCTCCGGTTACCCGCGGGTAACCTCGGCTCCATGATTGATCTGACCGCTGCTGCAAGCGCCCTCGAGGCTGCCAACCAGGTCGTGGCCGCCGGCATCGCCCGGCTCGCCGAGATCGGCCTCGACGAGAACCAGGTCCTCGCCTACGACGTGGCCCACGCGGCCGCCGCGGTGCAGACCGGCCAGAGCCTGTTGGGCTACGGCATCAAGGGCGACGTCGAGGCATCGATCGCGAACGCCTTCATCGCCGACGCCATCGCCGAGCTGGCCGGCAAGGTGTTCGGTCGCGAGTCGGAGTGGGGTGTCGGCTTCGACGCCTTCGACTCGACCCGTGAGTACGTGGCGACCTACCGCAACCCCGAGTTCCTCGCCGGGTTGGCGGGCACGGCCGGGCCTCGTCACCTGAGCGACGACTTCGAGATGGTGCAGGATGCCTTCCGCCGCTTCGCCGACGAGAAGCTCAAGCCGGTCGCCGAGCACATCCACCGCCACAATGGCGACATCCCCGAGGACATCATCACGGGGCTCGCCGAGATGGGCGCCTTCGGCCTCAGCATCGCCGAGGAGTACGGCGGCTTCGCCTCCGGCACCGACGGCGACTACATCGGCATGGTCGTCGCGACCGAGGAACTGTCCCGCGGCTCCCTCGGCGCCGGCGGTTCGCTGATCACCCGCCCCGAGATCCTCGCCCGGGCCCTCGAGGCCGGTGGCACCGAGGAGCAGAAGCACGAGTGGCTTCCCAAGCTCGCGTCGGCCGAGGTCATGAACGCCGTCGCCGTGACCGAGCCCGACTTCGGATCCGACGTCGCCGGCGTCACCGTGTCGGCCACTGCGACGACCGAGGACGGCGTCGAGGGCTACGTCATCAACGGCGTCAAGACGTGGTGCACGTTCGGTGCCCGCGCTGATGTCCTGATGGTGCTCGCCCGTACCGACCCCGACCGTTCGATCGGCCACCGCGGCCTGTCGATGTTCATCGTCCCCAAGCTGCGCGGCGAGGGTCACGGCTTCGTGGTGCACCAGAACGACATGGAGGGCCCCGGCGCCGGAAAGATGGAGGGTCGCCCGATCGACACCATCGGCTACCGCGGTATGCACTCCTATGAGATCGCGCTGGAGGACTGGTTCGTGCCAGCCGCCAACCTGATCGGTCTCGACGGTGGCAAGGGCAAGGGCTTCTACTACCAGATGGCCGGGTTCGAGAACGGCCGGCTCCAGACCGCGGCCCGCGCCGTCGGCGTCATGCAGGCCGCGTACGAGTCGGCCCTCGCGTACGCCGGCGACCGCAAGGTGTTCGGCAAGGCCGTCGGCGACTACCAGCTCACGCAGGCCAAGCTCGCTCGCATGGCGGTCATCATCCAGGCGTCCCGCCAGTTCTCCTACGACGTCGCCCGCCTCATGGCCAAGGGCGAGGGCCAGCTCGAGGCGTCGCTCGTCAAGGCGTACGTGTGCAAGGCGGCCGAGTGGGTCACCCGCGAGGCCATGCAGATCCACGGCGGCATGGGCTACGCCGAGGAGTACGACGTGAGCCGCTACTTCGTCGACGCCCGCGTGCTGTCGATCTTCGAGGGCGCGGATGAGACGTTGTGCCTCAAGGTCATCGCCCGCCGCCTCGTCGAGAACCACCAGAAGGGCTGACGGAGGCACCGGAGCGCAGCGCCGGTGGCCGCAGCCACAACGAAGGGTGGAGCGATCCCCGTCGTCCGCGCCTTCGATCCCGACGACCTACCGCCGCTCCGCGTCGATGCCCCGGTCGTGCTCGTCCACGGCGGGCCGTCGGCCGGCGCGGTCGACGGCCGCACGATCGTGCAGCTGGTCGCGGCGCGGCACCTCGGCGTGGATCCGGCCGACATCGAGATCGACCGGGCGGACCGCGGCAAACCCCGCCTCGGTGGCGCCCCCTCGCCCTTCGCGTTCAACCTGAGCGACGCCGACGACCACGTCGCCGCGGCCTTCGGGTTGGGGCTCGAGATCGGCGTCGACATCGAACGGGCCGACCGTCGCACGGTGGAACCCGAGCGCTTCGCCCGCCGGGTGTTGAGCGTTGCCGAACAGTCGGCGATCGAGGGCCTCGAGGGCGACGCGTTGAACCGGGCCCTCATCCGCATGTGGACCCGCAAGGAGGCCGTGCTGAAGGCGGCCGGCCACGGTCTGCGCCGCGAGCTCGCCGACATCGACACGGTGGCCGACGTGGTGATGCTCGACGGGAGCCCGTGGAACTGCTGGACGACGAACTGGCGCGACCTCGTGGTGTCGGTCGCGTGGGGTCAGTTGCCGACCCGGTAGGTGCGCACGGTCGCCACGGCGACGAGAACATCGTCGCGGCCGTGGTCGACGAGGTCGACAACGACCGAACCGAGCTCCGGGTCGCCGACGAAGCGCGCCCGGGTGGCTACCGGACCGCTGCGGGCCTGGTTGAGGTACCGGATGTCGAGGTCGCCGGCGACATGAGCGCCCCCGACGGTCGTGTCGGCGAGGGTCTCGGCCGCAGCGGCCAGCAGCATGCCGATCATCGCACCGTGCAGGGCGCCGGCCGGATTGTTGACCTTGTCGGCGAGGTCGAGCTCGAGATGCCCGGCCGCAGCGTCCATCACCCGCATGCCGGCGGCATCGCGAGGTGGCTCGTCGAGCGGCTCGATCCTCGACCAGCGCTCACCCACGATCTCGAGGTCGAACTCGGGCTTGGGAAGGTCGGTGGGGCGGCGCGGCACCCGCGAGAACGACACGAACCCCATGCCGAGCGGAGCTCCACCAGCGTCGTTGATGAGGATCTCCGACGTCGACGACCGGGCACCGGCGCGAAGTGTGCTCACGGTGCAGCGGAGCGCGTCGGGCGCCGGCACCGGTGGCATGCGGAGCGACATGTTCGACGTGAACACCCAGTGTTCGACGTCGTCGTCGGCGGACAGGCCACCGAGCATGTCGATCATCGTCACGAGTGCCGTCGGTTCGAGGACCCCGTGCCGGGTGAGGGTGGGATGCACGCGCAGGTGGCCGACGAGCGCCCCGTCGACGAGTTCGACCCAGGCGCCGACCCGAACGGGGACGGGCAGGAGGCGCGAGTCGATCTCGCCGGCGTCGACGAGGTGCGGCGGTCGGATCGGGTCGGGGAGGGGCAGGCCGGTAGTGGCGTCGCTCATGGTGTCGGTTGCTCTCGGTCGTGGTGCAGTTCGGCCGTGCCGGCGTCGGGTGTGCCGACGATGTGGGTCCGACCGGCGACGAGGGTCGTCGGGGTGCGATGGTCCATCAGGTCGGGGCTCGAGGGTGCCGGGGCGCCGGCGCGGATCTCGTCGTCGACCATTCGGCCGAGCGTGACGACCTCGTCGAGCAGCTCGCGCTCCGCCGGACCGAGCAACGACAGATCATCGGACACCAACGCCATGCCACCGGAGGCCCCGACCGCGAGCGCCCACGCGCGTGCCGATTCGGGCGCCAGGTCGGTGTGCTCTGTGCGCAGCATGATGCAATCGGGGTCGTTGAGCCAGAAGCGGCGGTGCATGAAGGACCGAGCCAGGGTCGACTGCCACGCGTTGCGGGTGGACGGCGACGTCTCCTCGTAGCCGTTCATCCCGACATGATCGGGCGACGGCTCCCAGTTCGGCGCGACGTCGGGACCGATGCGCATGCCGTCGACCAGGCCGAGGACGCTGGCGAGCGGGGCACCGCAGCCAAGGAGGAAGGCGTCGTCGCCGGCACCACGACGGATCGCAGCGAAGGCCGCCCGCACCCGCTCGGCCGGGGTCTGCGTCATGTCGGCGTAGATCCCGTCGAAGCTCGGCGCGTAGGTGAAGTCCAGTTTGAGGTAGGAGAATCCGGCGTCATGGAGTCCCCGGGCGATGCCCTCGAGGTGGTCGAGCACCTCGGGCCGGGTGACGTCGAGTGCGTAGGCGACCCCGTCCCAGATGTCCTGGATCATCGACGGGATGGGGCCGGCACCATCGGTGGTGGTCGCCAGCCACTCGGGATGACGGCCGAACATCTCGTAGTTCGGGTGCATCGAGAACGGGGCGAGCCAGATGCCGGGCCGGCGGCCGGCGGCGGAGATCCGGGCCGCGATCGCGTCGAGGTCCGAATCGAAGGTGTCGTTGGTACGCAGCCAATCGCCGATGGCGGGCTGGTAGCCGTCGTCGAGCTGGAAGACGTCGAAGGGCCAGTCTCCGGCGAGCGCGAGGTTGGCGTCGAGCGCGGCCTCGTCGATCTTGTGGAAGTAGTGGTACCAGGAGCACCACCCCACTTGGTACGGCGCCTCCACTCGGGCGCTCGCAGCTCGACCGACGTCGGTGGCCCATCGGTCGAGCAGCGCGCTGTGCTCACCTGTCGCGCCCGGGAGCACGAGCACGTCGTGCAGCACCCGCTCACCGCCGACCGGGAGATGCGCTCCGCCGAGGAACGCCTCGATCACCAGCTCGGGACCGCCGGCGCCGTTGCGGACCCGGAACGTGCCGTCGTGGCGGTCACCGCCGGAGAACCCCGCGACAACGATGTCGTCGCTGCCGTCGGCGAGCACGGTGAACAGCTCCGACCGGAGCTCGTCGCCCTGCACTTGGCGCTGGTCGGCGTGCAACGCTCCGCCGAAGACCTCGAGGAAGGACGACGACGTCGACGGGTCCCGGTCGACGCCCAAGGTAGCGACGCCCGTCGGCGACCATGACTGGTAGCCGTTGCAGAAGATGCGGAGCGGACCATGCACCTCGAGCGGTACCACCCAGCCGATGCGCCGGATCGGGACGGCGACCGCGGTCGGGTTGCCGATCGTCATCGACCACCGTTGGCCGTCGGGGCTGACGGTGGCCGTGACGTCGATGACCGCTGCGAGGTCGTCGTCCCCGGAGGGCCCACCGAGCGCGAACGTGCGGGCGCGGTCGACCAGGAGCCTCATGCCGCGGCGCCGGCGATCAGATCCGCGGGGGTCAGCTGCTCGTCGAGCAGGCGGGCGAACCGGCGCGGATCGCCCCCCATGAAGGCCCGGCAGAGCCGGTGGCCCTCGGCGTAGCAGAACACGTACGCCCGCCAGGTGGGGTCGGTGAGGAAACGCACCATCTGTGTGGCCCGGGCGTGATCGACGACGAACCAGCGCTCGGCCGTCGCGATCACGTCCTCGACGGGGCGGCCGTCGGAGTGGAGCTGGATGGCCAACGTTCCCCGCGCCCGGGCGAGGACCTCGGAGAAGTGGCTCATGGCCAGCACCGGCTCGACCTCGAAGTTGACGCCGGCATCCGCCAGCATCGGGGCCACCGCCGTCACGGTGTCGGGGCCCATGAGCGCCTCGAGGCCCAGGTCGGCGAGGCCCTCGGCGAGCAGGCAGGCCGGGGTGCCGATGAGCGCGATCGTCTGCTCGATGCGATCGCGTTCGCGTACGAGGCCGACCTCCTTGTGACACCCCTCGGTGTGATGACCCGGGTAGGCCTCGTGCGCGACGAGGTGGGCGATCGAGGTGGCCAGCACCGGAAGGTCGGTGTTGATCGTCACGAGGCTGTGCAGATTGCCGTCGTAGACGTTGAAGCCCGACCAGGGCTTGTCGCTCACGAGATCGAACGTGACGTGTTCGCCGTCGGGCAGGCCGAACGCGGTGCGAGTGCGTTCCCGCAGCTCCTGCGCCAGGTTGTCGATGACCGGCCGCAGCCGATCGACGGGGATGACGTGCCGATCACGCAACGATGCGGCGCGGTCGGCGAGCGGTGCCGGCGCGCCCCCGCCCGGGCCCCGCAGCGCTCCGTCGAGTTCGCGTTGGGCGTCGCGCACTTCGTCCTCGGTGATGCGTTCGGGACGGATCCCGAAGCACAGCTCGACCTCGTCGATGAAGTCCAGGCGATCACCGTGCAGCATTCGCGCCACGGTGTGGAGGCCGACGGTCTGGGACCGGAGCCAATGTCGGCGCTGCGTGTCGAGCTGGTGGTCAGCCGCGCTGGCGTCGGCATCGAGGTCGAGGATGAGGCGGCGCGCCTCCTCCACCAGGTCTTGGGCCGTGGTGACCGGCTCGGCGTCGACCAGGTCACGCCAGGACGTCGGGCCGTAATAGGAGTCGACGATGTCGGCGTTGTGCCGCCCCAGCCGCAGGCCGAGCTCGACGTAGCGGCGCACCAGGTCGGGTGCCAGTGGGGCGGTCATCGGGCGACCGGCCGATCAGACGATCGTGGATCGGAAGAAGTCGAGCGTCGCATCCCACGCCGATGCCGACGCCGCAGCGTCGAACACCTCGGGCCGCGTGTCGTTGAAGAAGGCGTGATCGGTTCCGGGGTGGATGACGAACGCGGCGTCCTTGCCCGCGGCGTCGAGCTTGGCCTGCAGCCCGGCCACGGCCTCGGGGTTGAACATGCCGTCGTTCTCGGCGTAGTGCCCGCGGACCTTGGCACCCAACTTGGTCCAGTCGGGTTCGGCATCGGGCCACGGGATGAGGCCGTAGAACGGTGCACACGCCACGACCGCTTCGGGTTCTTCGCAGGCGAGCACGAGCGCCAGCCCGCCACCCATGCAGAAGCCGATGACGCCCACGCCTTCGGACGTGACCGCATCGCTGCCCTGCAGGAACGCGACGGCGCCGGACAGGTCCTTGGCGGCCTGGGTGACGCTGAGCGCCATCATGAGCTTGCCGGCCTCGTCGGGCTCGGTGTTCGGCACCGAGTCACCGTGGTAGAGGTCGGGGGCCAGGGCACTGAAGCCGGCTGCCGCGAACCGGTCGCAGATCTCCTCGATGTGGGGGACGAGGCCCCACCACTCCTGGATGACGACGACGCCCGGACCGCCTCCGGCCGCAGGGGCGAAGTAGCCCGCTCCAGTGGAACCGTTGCTCGGAAACTCGACGATGCTGCCCATGAGCAGACCATAGCCCGACCGATTCGGGACCAGCCGCGGGCGTCAGGGCCGTGCGGCGTCGGCGTCAGGCGGCGTCGGCGTCCCAGATGCGGAAGCGCTTCCACACCCGTTCGCCGAGCGGGGTCATCAACCCGAGCTCGCGGGCGAGGACGCGAGGCTTCGCCGCGGACTCGGCGAACAGCTCGGTGCCGGCATCGGTGCGGTACGAGTCGCGGATGACCGACCACGGCACGCCGGCACGGACCAGGTCGCCGGTCGGTCGAACCATCAGCCGCACCATGATGCCGAGCACGATCGGAACGGTGACCGACAGCAGGTGCCGCCGCCACCCCGGCAGGCGAGGCACGTACTTCTTGAGCGCCGAGCGGGCGTAGGAGATGTGGCGGGCCTCCTCGGCGATGTGGATGCGCATGATCTGCTCGAGCAGCGGGTGCCCACCGCCGTTGGCGAGCATCTTGCGCTGCAGGCAGTCGATCGGATCCTCTCCGCCCAGCACCATCACGAAGAAGAAGGCGGGGTCGCTGATCGAGACCCGGGGAACGAGTTGCTCGACGGCGAGCCGGAGCCACCGAGCCATGCCTCGCACCGGCGCGCCCGACCGGTTGACGAACTCGTTGAACATGAGGGTGTGCTGGGACTCCTCGATGACCTCGTGGAGGACGTAGCGGAACTCCTCGCTGCCGTCGCGCAGGTAGAGCGCCCGGTGGAGGAGGCCCTGTTGGAGGAGGTTCTCGAAGTGCCACCCGGTCTTCAGGCAGGACGCCATTCGGATGAGGCCGAGTCGGGCCTGTTCGTCGGCTGATCGTGATCGGTACCACTCGCTGGCGGCGAAGGGATCGACGTCGGACAGAATCCAGCGGGGGTCGGTCGGATCGATGACCGCGTCAGGCGAGTCGGCCTCGGGCCAGTCGACGTCGCGGTAGGCGTCGAAGCCCTTGCCGGCGGACAGGCGGCTGAGCCGACCGACCATGGTGGTGAAGGCGCGTTCGGGATCGACGGTCGTACTGCTGACGGGGCGGCTGATCGTGCTGGTCATGCGAACCTCCTGTTGACCTGAGGTCAGCACAGTAGGCAACGCGCTGACCTGCAGTCAACAGCCCCCCGGGTCAACCGTCCACCCACGTCGGGCGAGGGGTACGCTCCCGACGTGCCCTCCGACCCCGCCGCTGCGCCGAGCGCCCCGACCCAGCGCCGCCTGAACCCCGACGACCGGCGCGCCCAGCTGGTCGACGCCGGACTGCACCTGCTCAAGTCGACGCCGCTCGACGGTGTCAGCGCTCCCGCCGTCGCCGCTGCGGCCGGCGTCTCCAAGGGACTGGTGTTCCACTACTTCCCCAGCCAGCGCGAGTTGCAGGCGGCCGTCGCCAGCGCCGCTGCCGACGAGCTGCTCGACATGTTCTCGTCGATCGACCCCGCCCTCGACTACGTCGCACAGCTCCGCGCCGGCATCGAGAGCTTCATCTCCTACATCGAGCAGCAGCCGGCGAGCTACGCGGCGATCGCCCGCGACGCCGGATCCGACGATCTGCTGCGACACGTGTTCGAACGCACCCGCGACGCCATCGTCGTGATCGTGTCCAACGTCGTGGGGCTCGACCAACCCACGCCCGTCATGCGGCTCTACCTGCGGGGATGGATCGCGATGGTCGAGGAGACGACGCTGCAGTGGGTGCTGCACCGAGCGCTCACCCAGGCCGAGTTGGTCGACTACCTGCAGTCGTCGGCGTTCGACCTGGTCGCCCGCGCTGTGCGCGCCCGACCCGAGAGCTGAGGTTGACCCCTCCCTGGTGCGTGGCGTGCTCTCGATCGCTGAAGCGCGGCGCAGCTCCATCTCAACGCTCGAGAGTGAGCACCGAGCGGAGAATCCGAACGACGAAGGCCTCCTCGCGGGTGACTTGCCACCAGGTGAACCGGAGCGGCCGCCATCCGGAAGCCACGGCGAGCTGATCGCGGACTCTGTCCCGCTGGAACGCAGCGAGCTGAGCGTGGTACGTGCGCCCGTCGACCTCGACGATCACACGGTCGTCGGGATACCCGACATCGACGCGATGACGGCCAGACCGCGCGTCCCAGGGTGCCGGCAGTTGAGCCACCCCGCCGGGCAGGTCGTGGCGCTCACACAGCCGACGAAACCTCGCCTCCAACTCCGACTCGGGCGGGGGGTCACCGCCGACGCGTTCGTCGAGTACGTCGGCCATCGTCCTCGTCCCCGGTCGCCCGGGCCGAGCCAGATCGCGGAACACCAGCTCGACCTGCCCGAGGCGGAGCTTCCGCCGGACGACTTGATCGTCGATGTAGCCACCCAATGACTCGACGCTCAGTTCGGCAGCGAGGTCGAAGGCCGTACGCGCCCGAGTCGTGATGGGAAGGGCACCGAGCAGCGTGACGTGCTGCGGTGGAAGGCAGGTGGACTGGCGGAGATCGACTCCGGCCAGCGGCTGCCCCCGACCGTGAGGACGCACGATGCTCGGACCGGTGGTTGTCGGCGACCGACCGGTCCACATGTAGGCCGCTGCGCCGCGATCGATGTACGAGTCGGCCCGAGCGAGCACGGCTGCCGCGATCATCGACTCGGTGGTGACCGGCGTACCGGCGAGCTGGAACGACCCCTCGAAGGGCACGAGCCAGCGCCCGGTGTGTGCCCGGTGGCGAATCTGGTAATCGGAGAAGCCGCACGACGAGGCCTGACGGCGCGAGAAACAACAGAACTGGCGCGCCGCGATGCGGTCGAGGGCGCGTTCGGGATTGGGCACAGGGAACTCCGGCGCTCGGTGACGGCGGAGGGGAAGCAGCGTGAGGTTACGAGCCTGGTCTGACACCGAACCGGGCGCAGACTCTCGATCGCGGAAGCGCGGTCCAGCTTCACTTCTGCGCTCGAGAGTGAGCACCGACGGCGACCCGCCGTTATGTGATGTCGGCCTTGAACAATTCGGGAGCGATGGGGCAGTCGATGAGCGACGCGAGGGCCGACGCCGGGATCGGGCCATCGGGGCCGATGATCGTCTCGACCAGGTCGATCGGGACGATCTCCTCCTCGGCCTCCCAGGGCTCGTCGCTCACGTCCCAGCGGCTGACCAGCGCGTCGAAGACCCGGTCGGGCAACGCCCGGCCGACACCGACTGCCGCCCACACGGGCACGCCGGCGACCTTCGCCACCGCTGCCGCAGCCAGCGAACCGGCGACCGACATGACCGCGTCGGTGCGGGTGGCGCACGCCTCCAGTACCACGACATCGGCAGCTGCGACCGCAGCGCCGAGACCACCGAGCGGCACGTCGACCGCGTCGACACCGTGGCCGTTGAGGTAGCGGACGAGCGAGCTGCCCTCGTTGGCGGCGTCGATGACGAGGGTCTCACCGCTCCCCCGCCGCACCAGCGCATCGGCGACCGAGGACGGCCACCCGAGCACCGCGACCGTGGCGTCGGGATCGAGGGCCAGCGTCAGCGCCCGAGGCGTCGTGTCGTCCTCGACCGCCTCGACGATGCGGTGCACCTCGTCGAGCGGTTCGGCGGCGGTGAGCAGACGCGAACACACCCACCAGAGACCACCGGACGTGATCTGCCTCGACACGACCCGGCGACACGCCGTGACCAGTGCGACGGGGTCGTTGTGGAACGTGGCGAGGGCCCGGGCCGACTCGACCATGAGCAGATCCTGCGGGGCACCCGACGACCGGGCGACGTACCGGAGCCGCTCGATGGGATGCACGACGGGCACACTAGCTTCGGGAGGGCCGGCGGCGGACGCACGGATCTGCCTGTCCGGGGTGGGCCGCGCTATCTTTGCGACCCGTGACGACGCTACCTGCCGACCTCGTGCTGCACCCGCTGGGCGGGAAGGATCGAACCCTCGACGAGCAGCTCAAGCTGTTCCACCTGGTGGCCGTGGTGCTCGATCCGTACACCTACGAGAGCTCCTGGCTGCTCGACACCGCCGCCCGCATCCTTGCCGGGTTCGCCGGCGCCGACTGCCGGGTTGCATGGGTCGTCACGGCCGACGAGGACGGCGCCAAGGCGTTCCTCGGAGAGCTCGCCGATCAGGCCCTCACGTTCACCGATCCCGACCGTGAGTTCGTCAAGGCGCTCGGCGCCAACGAGCTGCCGGCGTTCGTGCACCTGGCGCTCGACCGGTCGGTCGTCGGCATCGCCGAGGGGTGGAACCCCGACACGTGGCGTCCGATCGCCGAGAACCTCGCCGACATGATGTCGTGGACCGCTCCCACCATGGTCAAGACCGGCGACCCGGCGCCCTACGCCGGCACCCCCGCAGTTCCCGCTCGTTCCTGAACGGCCTCGGCCACCTCCGCGCCTGACCGACCCCATCGGTCAGCGCGCCGTCCAGCCCCCGTCGACCGCGATCGTCTGACCGGTCACGTACGTCGAGGCGTTCGACGCCAGGAACAGCAACGCGCCGTCGAGTTCGTGCTCCTCACCCGCGCGGCCCATCGGTGCGTTGCGCCGGATGAACTCCATCGAGGAGTCGTCGCCGAACATGTCCTGCTCGGTCATCTCCGACATGAACCAACCCGGGGCGATCGCGTTGACCCGCACGCCTTTCCGCCCCCACTGGGCGCCCAGCTCGCGGGTCAGGTTGACCACCGCACCCTTGGAGGCGCAGTAGGCCGCCTGCTTGATGGGCGCCGAGCCCACCAGGCCGAGGATCGACGCGATGTTCACGATGCTGCCGTGGCCGCGCTCGATCATCCCGAGCCCGACCTGCTGGCTGAGGAGGAACAGTCCGTCGAGGTTGACGGCCATCGTCGAACGCCACCGCTCCATGGTCTCGAGTTCCGCCGGCGTCGTGCCGCCCACGCCGGCATTGTTGACCAGCACGTCGACGTGGCCGGCGACGGCCTCGGCCGCCTCGGCGAGGGCGATGACCGAGTCGTCGTCGGCCATGTCGGCCGGCACGACGACGACGCGGTCGCCGAGTTCGGCTGCCAGCTCGTCGAGGCGATCGGCGCGACGAGCGGCGACGACGACGGTGGCCCCGGCGCCGTGCAGGACTCGGGCGAACCGTCGTCCCAGCCCCGACGAGGCGCCGGTCACCACCGCCACCTGGCCGTCGAGTGAGAAGAGCCCGGACACATCGATCGTCGTCATGGTCGCGAGGGTATCGACCGCGGCACCGCCGAGGGTTCAGCGGGCAGCGGCGCGAACCATCGCGACGATGCCGTCGGTGGCCAGGTCGGCGAACCGCTCGTCGTCGGACGGTTCGGCCACGTCGATCCAGTTGAGGACCGCAGCGACCAGATGGTCGACGGCCTGGCGGCACAGCCAGTCGCGGATCAGCGCCTCTTCGACGTAGGGAGCGAAGAGGCGGTCGGCGAGGTCGATCTGGATCGACCGGAAGTCGGCGTGGTAGCTGGCGAACTCCGGCTCTCGCGGGGCGTGCACGAACAGGAGCCGGAACCCGTCGGGGTGCGCCCTCGCTGCGGCGAGGAGCACCCGGGCGCTGTGGCCCCCTGAGTGCTCGACGTCGGACACGGTGAGCCACTCATCGGCGAGCCGCCGCGCCACCTGCTCGAGGATCTCGCGGTACAGGTCTGCCTTCGAGTCGAAGTGGCGGTAGACGATCAGCTTGGTGATACCGGCCGCCCGGGCGACGTCGGCCATCGACGTGGCGGCGAAGCCCGATTCGGCGAACGCGGTCGCGGCGGCGCCGAGGATCTGTGCCCGCCGTTCGTCGCGGGGCATGAGGGTGCGAGGCTCCGTTTGTATACTCCCGAGTTTACAGCTCAAGCGTCTCGTCCCGCCGGGACGAGACCGGTCCGTGGGACCAGGCGAACGTGTCCGGGGGGACGACATGCGATTCGGCATCTTCTACGAACACCAGCTGCCCCGACCGTGGGCGGACGGCGACGAGCAGCGGCTCATCCAGGACGCACTCACCCAGGTCGAACTCGCCGACCGCCTCGGGTTCCAGTACGTCTGGGAGGTCGAGCACCACTTCCTCGAGGAGTACAGCCACTCATCGGCTCCCGAAGTGTTCCTCGCGGCCTGCTCGCAGCGCACCGAGAACATCCGACTCGGCCACGGGATCATCCAGACGGCGCCCGCCTACAACCACCCCGCCCGCACCGCCGAGCGGCTCGCGATGCTCGACCTCGTGTCGAACGGACGGGTGGAGTTCGGGTCGGGCGAGTCGTCGTCGGAAGCCGAGCTCGGCGGGTTCGGCATCGACCAGGCCACCAAGCGCGAGCAGTGGCTCGAAGGCCTCGAGGTCGCGATCCGGTGCATGACCGAGACGCCGTTCGGCGGGCACGACGGCACCTACGTGCAGATGCCGCCGCGGAACGTCGTTCCCAAGCCGGTGCAGTCGCCCCATCCTCCGCTGTGGGTCGCGTGCTCGCGGCGGGACACGATCATGCTCGCCGCCGAGAAGGGCATCGGTGCGCTGAGCTTCGCCTTCATCGATCCACCCGAGGCCGAACGCTGGATGGTCGACTACGAACAGCGTCTCGCCGAATCCTGCGTGCCCGTCGGCAAGTCCGTGAATCCCCAGGTCGCCTGCGTGCTGCCGATGATGATCGCCGACGACGAGTCCGAGGCGCTCCGCCGCGGTATCGAAGGAGCCAACTTCTTCGGGTACTCCCTCGCCCACTTCTACGTGTTCGGCGAGCACGTGCCGGCCCACACCGACGTCTGGCAGGAGTTCGTCGAGCGTCGCGATGCCATGGGCTACTCGCCCGAGGCCGCGATCGCCGCGCAGTCCGAGGTGCTCGGGGCCAAGATCGCCTCGGGCGACCACACCGGCCTGCGCGGGGCGATCGGCACGACCGACCAGGTCCGCGAGTTCCTCCGCCGCTACGAGGACGCCGGGGTCGACCAGGTGATCTTCGTGCTCCAGGCCGGCCGCAACCGCCACGAGCACATCATGGAGAGCCTCGAGCGGTTCGGCACCGAGATCCTTCCCGAGTTCGCCGAACGGGACCCTGCTCACGTCGCCGAACGCGAACGCCGATTCGCTCCCCACATCGAGGCGGCCTTCGCCCGTAAGGCCGAGCTCGGGCTGGACGAACCGCGACCGATGCCCGACGACTACGTCATGAAGGCGATCCCCAAGGCGATGGTCGACCAGATGAACAGCCCCGAAGCCACCAAGTTCCTCGACAAGGTGGCCGACGAAGGAGCGATCGGCGAGGCGCAGACGTTGGGATCACTCCTCAGCTGACGATCGGTTCAGGCTCCGGCGTGGCCGACCGCAAGGCCGACCTGCTGGCCGTACGCCAGCTCGAGGTTGTGACCGTCGGGGTCGACGATGATGCCCCAATAGCCCACGGGCGGCCCATCCGACACCGGCCCGATGATCTCGTACCCCTCGCTCGCCGCCTCGGCGAGGCGACGGTCGACCTCGGCGGTCGACAGGCAGCCGACCCCGAGGTGGGCCCAGCCGCCGAGTCGGCCCGGCGACGCCGGGGCATCGGTCTGGAGCAGGACGACGACGAACGGGCGGGTCAGATCCGAGATCCACGCCACGGCGTGGCCCGGGTGCGACTCGCGGCGGTGCACGACCTCGAGGCCGGCGAAGCGCCGGTAGAAGTCGAGGCTGCGTTCCAGATCGTGGACGGGAAGCGCGATGTGGGAGAGGCCGAGATCTACTTCACTCATGGGTCCGTCACCTTGTCACAGCCGCGGTGGCCGATCAGACCACGTCGAGGGTCGCCACCATGCCGAGCTCGTAGTGCTCGGGTTCGTGGCATCCGATGAGCAGGCGCGCCTTCTTGGCCAGGCTGTAGGTCACCTCACCGGTGGCCCCCGCCTCGACGGAGATCACGTTGGGTGCGTTCATGCCCGGGTGGGCGTGGGATCGACCGTGCAGCGACGAGATCGGTGCCGTCGTCGTCGGGTCGGTCACCCGCGGCACCACTGTGGTCGTGGTCATCGACATCATCATCTCGGCGTGGGCGCGCTGCACGGTCTCGTCGCCGATGACCGCCTCGTGCCGGACCGTTCCCTCGTTGATGAACCGCAGCGTGACGGTCTCGCCCGCCTTGGCGGTGAGGGCCGACGGCCGGAATTCGTAGTCGTCCATGGTGATGACGATGAGCCGGGCGCCGTCGACGGCTCCCGTGGTGTCAACGGGGCCGCTCGTCGTGGCCGTCCGGCCGTCGTCGGCGCACCCGCCGACAAGGCCCAGCAGCGCCAGCGCCACACCGCTCCCCACCAGCCTCCGCACCCGACGCCGCATCACGAGAGCATCGCATGTCGCCGTATCCATGCGTGCATCGCGATGCCCGACGCGACCCCGGCGTTGATGGAACGCGTCGAGCCGAACTGGGCGATGGAACACGTGCGATCGGCAGCAGCGCGAGCTGCGTCGGAGAGGCCCGGGCCCTCCTGACCGAAGAGGAGCACACACGCCTCCGGCAGCTCCGTGGTCTCGATCGGGGTGGAGTCGGGAAGGTTGTCGATCCCGATCAGCGGGAGGTCCCGCTCAGCACACCAGGCCGCGAGGTCGTCGATCGTGGCGTGGTGTCGGACGTGCTGGTAGCGGTCGGTGACCATGGCCCCCCGGCGGTTCCAACGGCGACGCCCGACGATGTGCACCTCGGCAGCCAGGAACGCGTTGGCGTTGCGGACGACGGTCCCGATGTTGAAGTCGTGCTCCCAGTTCTCGATGGCCACGTGGAACGGATGACGGCGAGCGTCGAGGTCGGCGACGATCGCCTCGAGCGTCCAGTACCGGTAGCGGTCGACGACGTTGCGCCGGTCGCCGGTCGCCAACAACTCGGGGTCGAACCGGGGATCGACCGGCCAGGGCCCGGCGTGTGGGCCCACGCCCACGGAGTCGAGGCGGGGATCGTCGGGCTCGGACACGTCGTAAGGTTGGCCGCGTGACGCCCCCCGATGCCACCGCCGCCGTCGTGATCGCCCACGGCAGCCGGGCGGAGGCGGCGAACGACGCCCATCGCGACGTGTGTGCAGCCCTGGCCGAACGGACGGGCGGTCCGGTCCTGCCGGCGTTCTTGGAGCTGGCCGAACCGACGCTCGACGATGCCGTGGCCCGCCTCGTGGCCGACGGCGCCACCCGCGTCGTGGTGCTCCCGTACTTCCTCTATCCGGGCCGGCACATCCAGCGCGACATCCCCGCACTGGTCGACGGGGCCCGGGCCGCGAACCCGACCGTGACCATCGAGGTCGGGCAGCTCTTCGGTGCCGATCCGGCGGTGCTCGACCTCCTCGCCACGCAGCTGTCGCTGGCCGCGGGTCCGGACGCGGCGGAGGACCGGTGACCTGACGGTCGACCGGCCCTCGCGCTTCCCCTCGCCGCGACAACAGATCTTTCGACGCAGACCGGAATCGACTGGAGAAAAACGTGGCCGATCCGGCTACGGGTTGACGGCGGTCAGCGACGGGACGGGCGAGCCCGGGGTCGTCCCGAACGCCACCGATGTCGCCACCGGCGTGCCCAACGTCTTCACCCGGGTGGTCCGGAAGCTGATGTCGAGCGTGTCTGGCGTCGCGTCGAGCAGCCCGTAGCCGTTGCGCCGGAAGTCGCTGTAGCGGAACGCCGGGCTCCAGTTGCGGGTCGCCTCCTCGATGAACGTCCCGAAGTCGTCGTTGTCGATCACGTTGGGGCCCGGCGACGAGATCGACCCGCCGACGTACTCGTTGGCGACGATCGGCGACGTGGGATCGTCGAAATCGGCCCGGATCGACGCCTGCCAGAACGTGTGGATGTCGCCCGTGAGGAACGACACGTCGGCGATGCGTTCGTCGGAGAGGCGGGCGAGCAGCAGGTCGCGTTCCCACTGGTAGCCGTCCCAGCTGTCCATGTTGACGAACAGACCGTTATGACGGGGCAGATCGGGGAACAACCGTCGGAGTTCGGGGGTGTCGAGGTCGATCGGCCGGACCGGGGCGATCATCACCTGGTTGCCGATGAGCTTCCAACGCACACCGTCGGCCTGGGCCGAACCCAACCGTTCGAACAGCCAGTCACGCTGGGCCGTGCCGAGGATCGTGCGGTTCGGCGAGGACGCCTCGACGAGCACGTCGCCCGCACCGATGTAGGAGTCGACGTCGGGGCCCTGGAACCCGTTGGGCTGGCGGTCGCGGTACTGGCGGGTGTCGAGGAGCGGGATCTCGGCGAGCCGGCCCCACGACAGGCTGCGATGGATGCGGGTGCCGTCGATCGGCCACACCGGCATGTACTCGAACCAGGCGCGATACGCATCCTGGGCCCGCTGCGGGTTCTGGGCGATGGTGATGCGGTTGTAGTCGTTCTCGAACTCGTGGTCGTCCCACACCGGGACGAACGGGTGCGCGGCGTGACCCGCCTGGAGCAGAGGGTCGGACCGGTACAGCTGGTACTTGGCGCGGTAGCCGGCGAGGTCGTCGACCGATCCCACGGGATCCTTCCGGACCGATGCGATGGCGCTCCCGCCGGACTCGTAGATGTAGTCGCCGAGCCACACGACGGCGTCGACGTCCTCCGCGACGATTCCGGCCCAGGCGTTGTACCACCCCGAGCCCCAGTTCTGGCAGCTCGCAAACGCGAGACGCAGACGGTCGGGCGACGAGCCCGGCGACGGGAGGGTACGGGCGTGGCCGACCGGGCTCGTGAGGCCGCCGACGGCGAACCGGTACCAGTACGACCGGTCGGCGGCGAGCCCACCGACCAGCACCTTGGCCGTCCAGTCGGCCGATCCGTCGACGGTCACTTCGCCCGATTCGACGATCGTGCCCATGCCGGGATCGGTGGCGATCTCCCACGTCACCGCCGTGGCGCCCGGGGCCAACGAGGGCTCGAGCCGGGTCCAGAGCACGACCTCGCTGGCGCTGTGGAGACCCGACAGCACACCGAGGGTGAACGGGGTGCCGTTGGCCGGCGGGTTGTACGCCGGACTGGGCGTGCAGCCGACGACCGTCAGACCGGACCCGGCCAGCCAGAGCGCGCCCGCCCCACCGGCTCCAGCGCGGAGGAACCCGCGCCTGTTCATCTCACCCATACAGATCCTCCCAGCTCTCCGCCGAGAGTACGCCAGCTCCCCAGGGGTTTTGTAGTGCGAGGAGCGACGCTGGCGTCGCTCCTCGCACTACAGAACCCCGACGGTCAGGGGATGATGACGGCGCGGGCGGTCAGGGTGCCCGCTTCCATGCGCTCGTAGGCGTCAGCGACCCGGGCGAGCGGGAACTGCTCGGACTCGACGACGATGCGACCCTCACGGGCCAGCCCGACGACCGCCTCCACGTCGGAGCGGCTCGATCCCTGGAAGGTGAAGATCTCGGCCTCGTGGGGCAGCGTGGAGAACCAGGGTTGGTCGAGCTTGCCGCCCGCCGCGCCCACGAGCGCGAAGACGCCACCACGGGCGAGCGACCGGATGCCGCAGTCGATCGTCTCGTCGGTGCCGACGATGTCGAGGATGCCGTCGAGTCCGTCGGGACCGACCAGATCGAGCAGGACTCGCCGGGTGCCACGGTCGATGCCCTCGACGGCGTGATGGGCGCCGAGCGCGAGGGCATGCTCACGACGGGAGGCCTCCTGGTCGACGGCGACGATCGTGACATCACCGAAGGCCCGCAGGATCTGCACGGCGAACGTCCCCAGTCCGCCGATGCCGAACACCGCGACCGTGGGTCGCTCGATTCCCGACGACCGCAAGCGGCCGATCACGCGGGCGACGGCGTGATACGAGGTGGCCCCGGCGTCGGTGAGCGTGCCGGCCGTCGTCGGATCGAGGTCGCCCAGGGCCACGAGATCCCGGTCGGCTCGGGCCAGCACGAACTCGGCCAGGCCCCCGTCGCGTCCGTAGCCACGCCCCACCATGTTGTCCTGGCACAGGCTGTCGCGACCGGCCACGCACCACCGGCACACACCACACGAGTTGGCCGACATCAGCGCCACGGCATCGCCGATGTCGACGCCGACGACCTCGTTGCCGACCGCCGCGATCCACCCGGCCGCCTCGTGACCGAGCGTGAACGGGATCCGCCAACCGATCGCCTCACCGATCTCGCCCGGAATCCCCATCATCGTGATGTCGGAATGGCACAGGCCGTTGCCGGCGACCCGAACCAGCACCTCGCCGGGGCCGGGGCTCGGGACCGGGATCTCCACCAGCTCCGGCGGACGTTGCCACTCGGTCAGTCGATACGCGTGCATCGAGGCCGGAACCGCTGATCCAACAAGATCTGGTGTCACGGCCCGGACGGTAGCAAGCTGCACGTATGAGCGACGCCGCCACCGATCTCACCGCACCGGCACCTCGGCCCTTCGACGCCGACAACCACTACTACGAGGCGCTCGACGCCTTCAGTCGGCACCTGCCCGCCGAGTGGGGCCCGCGGACGATCCAATGGGCCGAGATCGACGGGCGGATGTACCACGTCGTCGGCGGCCGGGTCAGCCGTGCGGTGGTCAACGCCACGTTCGATCCGGTGGCGAAGCCCGGTGTGCTGCGCGACTACTTCCGGGGCAACCCCAACGGCGACAACCCCATCGAGCTCCTCAAGGCCCGCGACCGCATCTCCCCGGCGTACCGGGACCGCGACGCCCGCCTCGACCAGCTCGACGACCACGGGCTCGACGCCGTCTGGATGTTCCCGACCCTCGGCATGATCTACGAGGAGCAGCTCAAGCACGACCCCGAAGCGGTCGCCGTGACATTCAAGGCGTTCAACCGGTGGGTCGCCGAGGACTGGGGCTTCGAGTACAAGGACCGCATCTTCGCGGCGCCCTACATCAGCCTCGCCGACATCGACGCCGCGGTCGCCGAGCTGCGCTACGGCCTCGACAACGGCGCCCGCACGGTCGTGATGCGTCCGGCGGCGCCGACGACCCGCGACGGACAGAAGCCTCCCACCCACCCCGATTTCGATCCGTTCTGGGCGCTGGCGAACGAGGCCGGCATCACCGTGGTCGTGCATGCCGGCGACACGGGCTACACGTCCAACGGCTACGCGAACGACGGGTTCTCGTCCAACTTCAAGGGCGGCATCCCCCAGCCCATCAAGTTCACGCAGCTCGAGCGGGCCATCGAGGACTTCCTGGCGTCGCTCGTCTGCGACCAGCTGTTCGTGCGCTTCCCGAACCTGCGCGTGGCGTCGGTCGAGAACGGTTCCGGCTTCCTCCGTGGCCTCTTCGGCAAACTGAACGCGACGGCCAACAAGATGGCCGGCTGGTTCAGCGAGCACCCCGTCGACGCGTTCAAGCAGAACATCTGGATCAACCCGTTCTGGGAGGACGACGTCCACGAGCTGCTCGACCTCATGGGCCCCGACAAGATCCTCTTCGGATCCGACTGGCCCCACATCGAGGGCATGCCCCGGCCGCTCGACTACCTCGAGGAACTCGAGGGCCTCGACGCCGACACGGTCGACAAGATCACCCGCCGCAACGTCCTCGAGTTGAACCAGCTGCGACCGGCCTGACCCTCACCTCTTCTGTCCTGCGGAACCGCCCCTCAAGGGGCCGTTCTGCAGGACAAATCGGGTGGGGTTACGGCGCTACCGAGCCGAAGTCGGTGAAGCCGCTCGGGCTGTGGGCGCCGAAGGTCGCGTGCTCGAACAGGCCCCAGCCCTCCTGTGACGACCCGTCGGCCTCGGTCGCCACGGCGTGGCCGACGTGGTCGATGACCCCGAACGTCGCCATCGCGACCACGCCCGGATCGGTCATGTCGACATCGACACGCTGGGACCACTCGCGGCCCTTCCACTGGCCGTGCCCCCAGCTGGGGTCGCTGCCGTAGCCGCATCCCTGCGCCAACACCACGTAGCCCTTGGAGTCGACCTCGATGACGAAGGGCTCACCGTCGTCACCGTGGCAGGTGATCGTGACGCCCGTCGGAACGCGGGTACCCGACGTGTAGTGGTAGTCGAAGCGGGGCCAGCCCAGGAGTTCGACATTGTTCCGGCCGGCCTTCACGCGCTCCGAGTCCTCCGGCCAGACGCGAACGGCGTCGTTGAGGGTGCGATGGCCCTGGCCGTCCTCCTGGGCGATGATCACGACCGCGTAGTCGTCGAACTGCATCGGGATGTACGTCCACCAGAAACCCCAGTCGGGCGCGGTCTCGGCCGCGCCCCGGCCGGCGGGCTCCGGCTCACCGACCGGGCGGATGCCCCACGAGCGGTCGCGGGTGCCGCACCACACGTCGGGGGTGACCTCGTACGTCGTGCCGTCGACGCGCAACTCGCCGGCCCAGTTGCCGGTCTGGGCGAACCGGCAGGCGTCCAGGATGGCCTTGTTGCCCGTGCGCCACAGGTGTGGCTGCTCCTGCACCGCCGGGAACGCGCCCGTCCAGGTGAGGTCGAACCCGATGCCGAGGTCGTCGGCCTCGCACACGACCCGCAGCGTCTGCAGCGGCTCGATCACCTCGATGCGGTACGACCCGACCTGCTGGTTCATCCGGTCGTCGGTCAGCGCGTCGGAGAACTGCACGGCGTGCTGGGTGTCGCCGATGCGGACGCAGGCGTAGGCGTCGACGACGCCGAGGTTCGGGTAGATGCCGAACCCCGTGATCAGGAAGATCTCACCGGTCTTGTCGTGGGCGTTGATGTAACAGCGGTCGTAGAAGTTCCGATCGCTCGACGCCGGGAACTGCAGCGACAGCGGCGTCTGGTGGATCGGATATTCGTCGAGAGGGATCGGCATGGCCGTGGGTCTAGCAAATCTCCACCGGCGGCGTCTGGTGGATCAGCGACTGGAAGATCGGCGCCGTCCTCACGGACGACGGAACGGCCCCGAGATCTCGTAGGTGGTGCCCGGATTGCGTTGCGACGAGAAGGTGAGCCGATCGCCGGACGGATCGAACGTGGGCCCGGTGATCTCCGAACCCGCCACGCCGGTCACCTGGACGACCGGCTCGACCGACGTCCCGCTCAACAGGACGATCTGCATGTCACCGGCGTCCTCGGCGACGAAGAAGTCACCGTTGCGGTCGACGGTGATGTTGTCGACCCCCGTCAGCACCGGGGTCGGCGACGTCGCAGCGTCGTAGATCACCTGGAGGGTGTTGGTGCCGGGTGTGTACCGCCACACCCGGTTGTCGCCCTTCGTGGTGAACACGACGGCGTCGTCGAGCACGCAGATCCCCTCGCCACCGTTGAAGCGCCGGGTCGACGCGACCTGGTTGCGCGTCGACGTCGTGGTGCCGGCGGGATCGGGGACCTGGGCCCAACCGAGTTGCCCGCCCACCTCGGTCATCACCTCGAGCAGGCCGTCGTCGAGCGACTGCGAGACGGTCGGCGTGAACCGGTACAGCGCACCGTCGGGCTTGTCCTCGGTGAGGTACAGGCGGCCGTCGGTCGCCACGGCCACCGCCTCGTGTGCGAACTTGCCGAGCGCCGGACGGGCGACTGCAGGTGAAACGCCGAACGGGTCGCATTCCCACACCACACCCCGCGAGACCTCCTCGCAGGACAGCCAGGTGTTCCACGGCGTGGCGCCACCGGCGCAGTTGCGGTCGGTCCCGGTGAGGATCGCCCCGGCGTCGACGATCGCGCCCGACGCGTCATGGACGATTCGTGAGACCCCGCCACCGGGCGTGTCGGTCTCGTGGTTGACGACGTGCACCCATCCGCCGCCCGGGAGGGCGAAGGTGGCCGCACCGTCGGGGTTGGCCGGGAAGATGTAGCCGGTATCACCGACCGCTTGTCCCGAGACCGCGATCACCCGCGAGGTGAACCCGGCCGGCAGCCGCAGGCCGTTGGCGTCGGGCGCGAGAAGGGGGCCGTAGATGGCGTCTCCGCCGGGGGTCGAGGTCGTGGTGGTTCCCGGGTTCACACCGCCCGGATCGCACGCGGTGATCCATCCAGCGGTCGCGGCGATGAAGCCCGCTCCCCCACCCAGCCGGAGTACGTCGCGTCGTGTTCGCATGAAGTCCACGTTAGGGGGAGGGGGTTCGACCGCGTCGACCGAACGAACGCGTCGTTCACGACCCCGTAACACGGGTCGAACCGTGGCTTCACACGTGCTCACCACACTCTGGGCGTGCTCTTCAGCGATTACCGGTCCGACACCTTCGATGAGCTCATCGACGTCGACGGCCACCCGCGTGACGCCGCCGCCTCCCTGGTGAAGCACCTCGAACGAATGGGCATCGAGGAGCTGGAGGCCCGCCAGCAGGCTGCGAACCTCGGGATCGAGGCCGCCGGCATCACCTTCACCGTCTACACCGAGGGCACCGGCATCGACCGTGCCTGGCCGTTCGACATCGTGCCGCGGGTGATCAGTCGGCGCGACTGGGATCGCGTCGATGCCGGGCTCGTGCAACGGCTGACCGCCCTCAACCACTTCATCGCCGACGTCTACGCCGAGCAGAAGATCTTCGCCGACGGCATCGTGCCGTTCGACCTCATCGCCAACTCCCCCGGCTACCGTCCCGAGTGCCGGGGCGCCACCCCGATGCACGGCGTGTGGGCCCACATCTGTGGCAGCGACCTCGTCCGAGGCAAGGACGGCACGATCTACGTGCTCGAGGACAACCTCCGGGTGCCCTCCGGTGTGTCCTACATGCTCGAGAACCGCGAGATCACCAAGCGGGTGTTCCCCGAGCTGTTCACCGAGCAGTCGATCCTCCCCGTCGACGCCTACCCCGAGCGCCTTCGGCGCATCCTCGCGTCGCTCAGCCCCCAGGGCGACCAGGCCGTCATCGGGGTCCTCACGCCGGGCATCTACAACTCGGCGTACTTCGAGCACTCGTTCCTCGCCCGTCAGATGGGTGCCGAGCTCGTCGAGGGCCGCGATCTGTTCGTCGAGGACGAGGTGCTCTACATGCGCACCATCCACGGGCCGGTACGTGTCGACGTGCTGTACCGCCGCGTCGACGACGCGTTCCTCGACCCCGAGGTGTTTCGACCGGACTCCGCGCTGGGTACCCCCGGGTTGATGGCCGCGTGGCGGGCCGGGAACCTGGCGCTCGCCAACGCCCCCGGAACCGGTGTCGCCGACGACAAGGCCGTCTATGCCTACGTCCCCGACATGATCCGCTACTACCTCAACCAGGAGCCGATCCTCTCGAACGTGCCCACCTACCAGTGCGGACGCGACGAGGACCGGGCCTACGTGCTCGACCACCTCGACGAGCTGGTGGTGAAGCCGGCGAACGAGTCGGGCGGCTACGGCATCATCATCGGGCCGAAGGCGACCGCCGAGGAACTCGAGCAGTGCGCCAAGGAGATCCGCAACGACCCCCGTGGCTTCGTCGCCCAGCCCGTCATCGACCTGTCGGTCGTGCCGACGCTCTGTGACGGCGAGTTGGCCCCCCGGCACGTCGATCTCCGGCCGTTCACCCTGTTGGGCGCGGAGAGCTATGTGACCTGCGGCGGCCTGACCCGCGTCGCGATGGTCGAGGGCTCCCTCGTCGTCAACTCGTCCCAGGGTGGCGGATCCAAGGACACGTGGGTGGTCGACACCGATGCCGTGGCGGCGTCCCCGGTGTCGACCACCCGCGGTAGGTCGACCACGTCGACCGCCGCAGACCAATCCCAATCGCAATCGCAGACCGACCTCCCCCACCCGCAAGGAGACACGTGATGTTGTCACGCACCGCAGAGAACCTCTACTGGCTCGGACGCCACCTCGAGCGGGCGGAAGCCGTCTCCCGGATCATCCGCGAGCACACGAAGCTGCTCGTCGACCTGCCCGTCGACGTCGAGTCCGACTGGGCCGGATTGCTGTCGATCACCGGCGCCGGCGAGTCATACTCGAGCCGCTACGACCACGCCGACGAGCTCGGCGTCGTCAGCCACCTCATGGCCGACATCGGCAACCCGACGTCGGTCATCCGCACCGTCGCTGCCGCTCGCGAGAACCTGCGGGTCACCCGCCAGCTCATGCCGGCGTCGTTGTGGGAGTGCGTCAGCCAGCTCCACTCGACGGTCGCGACGAGCGCCGGCAACTGCGCGGCGCGCAGCAGCCGCCTCGAACTGGCGACGTCGATCATCTCGGCGAGCCAACAGCTCGTCGGCATCCTCGCCTCCACGGTCAGCCGCGACGACGCCTTCTCGTTCTACGAGCTCGGCCGGAACATCGAGCGGGCGGACATGACCACCCGAGTGCTCGACGTCCGTGCCGCAGGGCTGTTGTCCGACGGCACCCGCAGCGGCATGCCGCCCGCCGATCGGAGCCCGTATGAGGACGTGCGTTGGATGGGCGTGCTGCGAAGCCTCGGCGCCCAGCACATGTACACCCGCACCTCGGTCGGCTCGATCCAGGGGGCGTCGGTCGTCGACTTCCTGGTGGATGACGTCGACTTCCCCCGCGCCGTCAGCCACTGCATGGGCCGGATCGACCAGATCCTCGCGGCGCTGCCGACCCGCTCGATGACGATCGACCGGTCCCACGAGTTGAAGGCGACGATCGCCGGCCGGTCGCGCTACACCGTCGATGCCGCCGCCCTGCGCGACTGGGTCGACGAGGTGCAGCTGGGCATCGGGGCGCTCCACACGTCGCTGTCGTCGACGTTCTTCACGCCCGAGACCACTCGTTCGCTCCACCCCTCCGGGCGAGTCGTGGTGTGACCGCAAGCGCTGGGACCACGCCCGTGCCGGCGGAGGCACGGGGGTGGGAATCGCTCCGGGACAGCGCCGCCCAGATCCGGCGGGCGCTCGACGACCAGGGCAACGGGTCGGACTTCAGCCACCCCACGCTCGACGACGACGGCTTCCCGACGATCGCCCATCCCGACGACACGGGGTCTCGGCTGCAACCGCGCCGCGGAGAGCTCGACCCGGTGCCGCTCGTCGTCGACGCCCAGGACTGGGCGCGGCTCGGTCGGGCGCTCGAACAGCGCGCCAAGGTCCTCGAACTGGTGCTCGACGACCTCTTCGGTCCCCAGCGGCTCCTCGCCGGCGGGCACCTCCCCACGCAGGCGATCCTGACCCATCGGGAGTACCTCCGCGGGTGTGTGGGCATCGCGTCGCCGGGATCCCACCGGCTCGTCCTCTACGCCGCGGACATCGCCCGATCGACCACGGGGGCGGTCACGGTCACGGCGGACCGCACCCAGATGCCGTCGGGCATCGGTCATTCGGTGCAGAACCGCGAGGTGATGGCCCGCATCCACCCCGAGTCGTTGCACGAGGCGGGCGTGCTGCCGATCGAGGACTGGCTCGATGCGTGCGGTCCGCGCTCGGTGCGCTCGCTCCTGCCGACATCGAACAGCCCCGCATCGTGATGATGACGCCGGGGGCGTCGGTGCGGACCCACACCGAGCACGCGTACCTCGCCCGGACGATGGGCTTCACGCTCGTCGAGCCGTCGGATCTCACCGTGCGGGACGCGAAGGTGTGGCTCAAGTCGGTGGCCGGTCTGGAACCGGTGCACGTGATCCTCCGGCTCGTCCCGTCGCCGGACTGCGATCCGCTCGAGCTGTGGACCGACTCGGTGCTCGGCGTCGCCGGACTCGTCGAAGCGTGTCGCCGCCAGAACGTGGCCGTGGCCAATCCGCTCGGCTCCGGTGTCGGTGAGTGCGCCGCCCTGCTTCCCTTCATGCCGCGGCTCACCCGGACGCTCTTGGGCGAGGAACCGCTGATCGAGAGCGCGCCCACGTGGTGGTGCGGCGAACCGACCGGCCTGTCGCACGTGCTCGTCAACCTCGACACCCTCCTGATCCGGTCGCGAGACCCCGTTGCGGGACGCCACACGCGGTTCGGTCGCCTCCTGAGCGCCTCGGAGCGCGAGGAACTCGCCGCGCAGATCACGGCCGATCCCAGCCAGTTCGTCGGGCAGGAAGAGGTCGACATCGCGACGAGGCCGAGCTTCGACACCGACCGGGTGGTGGACCGTCCGACGATCACACGGGCATTCATGGTCCGCGACCACGACGGGTACCGGTGCATGGAGGGCGGCCTGACCCTGACCCATGACCGGGCCGAGTCGATCACGTTCAACAATCACCTGATCAGCAAGGACACCTGGGTCACCTCGCCGACACACGTCCCGAGCCACGATCCGGTCGTCCGGCCGAGCGCGGGACTGGCTCCGATCGATCTCCGGAGTTCGATCACCAGTCGGGCCGCCGAATCGATGTTCTGGATCGGCCGCAACCTCGAACGCTCCCATGCTGCGATCCGCCTCGTCCGGGCGGTGAGCCTCATGAACGAGACCCGGTACGACCTGAAGGACGACAGCGACTGGACGTGGTCCTGGACGGTCGACCGCCTGGTCAACGCCGTGGTGGGTGTGCCGTGGCCGCCACCCGAGGACGCCGACTCGACGCCCGAGCCGACGACCGCCGAGTTGTTGACCGGCGCGCTCGTGGACCGCAGCCGGGTCCGCAGCCTGTCGACGTCGCTCTACTTCCTGATGCAGAACGCCGCGTCGGTCCGGGAGCTGTTCTCGGCGGACTCGTGGCGGCTGCTCAGCCAGATCAGCGGTCACCATGCCCAGCTCGGCGCGGACGATCCCGAGGCGGCCGCAGAGCGCGCCTACGCCACGGTGACGCCGCTGCTCGCCCTGTCGGGCGTGATCAGCGACTCGATGGTGCGCGATCCGGGGTGGCGTTTCCTCGACATCGGCCGCCGCATCGATGCCGCCTCGCTCGTTGCCACCACGCTCGGAGCGGCGCTCGTCGACGACCCACCGTCGCACCTCGCGTCGCCGTTCCTCGACGCCATCCTCAACACCTGGGACGGCCTCATCGCGTACCGCCGCCGCTACCGCAGCGACGTCGATCCGGCGCTGCTGATCGATCTCCTCGTCACCGACCAGAGCAACCCGCGATCGGTCCGATCACAACTGTCGGCGCTGATCGTCGACTTGGAGGAGCTGCCCGGCGCCGCCACCCGGCGGGCCGAGATCGTCGACACCGTGCGGATGCTCGCCGCGTTGGTCGACGCCACAACGCCCGAGGCCCTCGCAGCCGTCGACGACCACGGCCGACGTCCGGCGCTCGCCCTCGCCACCGACAGCATCGGGGCCACGCTCGGGGCGGTCGCCACCGAGATCGACCTCACGTACTTCGTGCAGCTGCCGCCGACGAGCCTGTTCAGCGAACTGATCGTCGACTCGGGCGATCTCGACCCCGACGAATTCGGGGCCCTCGGCATCGTCGCCGACAGCGAAGCGGGCGCATCGTGAGGTACCTCGTCACGCACTCCACGACCTACCGCTCGCCCGAGCCGGTCACGATCGGATATCACCAGGCCCACCTGTCGCCCCGCGACACGCCGGGTCAACGGGTGGTGTCCCATCAGCTCGACATCTCGCCCACACCCGCGGACCGTGCCGATCACGTCGACCTGTACGGCAACCGGTTCACCTACTTCTGCGTGTCCGAACCCCACCGGGTGTTCGACGTGACCGCGACGAGCGAGATCGAGATCCTCAAGCGTCGCCCGCTCGCCAACCCGGTGTCGGGGTGGGAGCGGGCGGTCGACCACGCCCTGGCCGACCCGCTCGTGTGCGACTTCGTGACCCCGAGCCCGCTCATCGCCGCCAACGCTGCGATCTCTTCGTACGCGGCGCCGTCGTTCCCGGCCGGTCGGCCGCTGCTCGAGTGCGTCAACGACCTGAACCACCGCATCTACACCGACTTCAACTACCGGCCGGGGTGGACGACCGTGTCGACACCGCTCGCCGAGGTGATCGAGTCACGGCGCGGTGTGTGCCAGGACTTCGCCCATCTCGCCATCGCCTGCGTCCGCTCCATGGGCCTCGCTGGCCGGTACGTCAGCGGCTACATCGAGAACCTCCCGCCGGAGGGGCAACCGAAGATGGTCGGCGCCGACGCATCGCACGCCTGGGCGTCGGTGCGCGACGCCGAGGGGATGTGGATCGACCTCGACCCGACCAACGATCTCGTCGAGCCCGTGTCGCACATCACCGTGGCGTGGGGCCGCGACTACTCCGACGTCGTGCCCCTCAAGGGGGTCGTCACGTCGACCGGCGGGCGAACGGTGATGAGCGTCGCGGTCGAGGTTCGGCGCCGCACGCCCGCAGACGAGCGGAAGCCACGGGCAGGGGCTCACGACGAGGTCGTCGCTCCGACGAGCGCCGCCTGACCCGGCCCCGACCGAGGTCGATCGCCGTTAGTCTCACGTTCACGTTGGGAATGACCAGGGGGAGAACATGACCGATGCACCGGAGGTGCAGAAGCTGACGACGTCGTCGCGCGATCGCAACGAGACGCGCGCCAGCCTCGAGCAGTGGCTCATCGAGCGGCTCGGCCCCGATGCCGACGCCCGCATCACCGAGTTCGTCGTGCCCGAGGGCAACGGCATGTCGAGTGAGACCATCCTGTTCGACGCCGAGTGGACCGAGGACGGCGAGCGGTCGAACCACCGCCTCGTGATGCGCCTCGCGCCCGCGGCCGACTCGTTCCCCGTCTTCCCCAAGTACGACCTCACCCAGCAGTTCGAGACGATCCGGCTCATCGCCGAGCACACCGACATCCCGGTGCCCGAGGTGCTGTGGGACGAGCCGGGCCTCGAGACGCTCGGCGCACCGTTCTTCGTGATGCGACGGGTCGACGGCATCGTCCCTCGTGACGTCATGCCGTACACGTTCGGCGACAACTGGGTGTACGACGCCAGCCCGGAGCAGCTGTGGACCCTCACGCACTCCACCGCCGAAGTGCTCGCGAAGCTCCGGGAGATTCCCGACCCGACGACCACGTTCGCCCTGCTCGAACAGCCCGGACACGAGTCGGAGTCGCCGTTGCGACGTCACGTCAACGACAGCCGGGCCTGGCTCGACTGGTCGGTCGGCGACGAGCCGTCACCGCTGCTCGACCGCTGCTTCCAGTGGCTCGAGGACCACTGGCCCGAGGTGGAGCCGCCCGCCACCGTGAGCTGGGGCGACGCCCGCATCGGCAACATCATGTACGACGACTTCCGACCGGTCGCGGTGCTCGACTGGGAGATGGCGGCGCTCGGCCCCGCCGAGATCGACCTGGCCTGGTTCATCTTCCTCCACCGCTTCTTCGACGACCTCGCCGTGCTGTTCGGGATGGAGGGCATGCCCAACTTCGTCGACCGCGACGAGGTCATCGCCGCGTACACCGCCATCTCGGGGTACACGCCGACCGACATGGACTGGTACCTGATGTACGCCGCCACGAGGCACGGCATCGTGTTCACCCGCACCAGCCGGCGCGCCGCCCACTTCGGCGATGCGCCGATGCCCGACAACCCCGATGACGCCATCATGCACGCCCCCACCCTCGAGGCGATGATGGCCGGCACCTACTGGTCGGATCTCGCTGCACGCCAGAAGTAGGGTCCGGGCGCAGCCCACCACCACACCAGGAGTTCCCCATGGCCAGCATCACCCTCGGCGGCAACCCGATCGAGACCTCGGGCGACCTGCCCGCCACCGGCACCGTCGCTCCCGAGTTCCACCTCGCCGGCGCCGACCTCTCCACCATCTCGTCGAGCGACGTCGCCGGCCAGCGGGTCGTGCTCAACATCTTCCCGAGCGTCGACACTGCGGTGTGCGCGATGAGCGTGCGGAAGTTCAACGAGGCCGCCGGCAACCTCGACAACACCACGGTGCTGTGCGTGTCGGCCGACCTGCCGTTCGCGGCGGCGCGGTTCTGCGGCGCCGAGGGCCTCGACCAGGTCAAGACGGCGTCGACGTTCCGCTCCCCCGCCTTCGGTGAGGCCTACGGCGTGACCATCCTCGACGGGGCGTTTGCCGGGCTCCTCGCCCGGTCGGTCGTCGTGCTCGACACCGACGGCAAGGTGCTCCACAGCGAACTCGTGCCCGAGATCGCCGAGGAGCCCAACTACGACGCAGCGATCGCCGCGCTCGGCTGACGACCGCGCCACCTCGGTCAGGGCGAGCCGAACACCCAACGTGTTGGATCGATCTCGATGAGGACGTCGTAGTCGCCGTCCTCATCGGGTCGGTTGATGTCCCACTGGTACTTCTCGCCGAACGCGGCGCAGACCGGTTCGGGATACGGCCGCTCGCGCAACGTCGCCGTGCCCTCGACGACGACGGGCGCGTTGCCGTCCTCGAGCGCGACCGTCACCTCCGCATGGTCGGCGATGTTGCGTGACTTCACGGACTGCGACGTGCAGACCCAGAACCGCTCGTCGAGCCACACGAACCAGATCGGAACGAGATGGGGCGGGTGGCCGTCGCGACTGGTGGCCAGCCACACGTTGCGCTCGTCGGTCAGGCGTTGCTCGATCGAGTCGTGCTCCATCGTTCGTTCCTCCCACGATCGGGGACCAGCACCTACGGTCTACCGTTGATCGCGCCCGCCCGGGTGGCGGAATGGCAGACGCAGAGGGCTTAAACCCCTCGGTCCCTCACGGGACGTGTGGGTTCGAAACCCACCCCGG
>JBAOIR010000002.1:0-35378 GCA_037045585.1 Microthrixaceae bacterium | reverse complement strand
CCATCGCAATCCAGGGGGCGGAGCGTCTGTCGGGGGTGATGAACCGGCGCTCCGGCCGGTCAAGCTCGGAGTTCTACACCCGCTGCCGACCGCCCGGCGTTAAGAACGCATCAATATTGCTGCTCCGACAGGGGTCACAGCTCGTCGACCTCGGCGAGGTCGTCGATCACGACGTCGTCGCGTTCCCACTCACCCTTCCGGTGGGCCGCCCGGCCGACCAGGTGCGCCGACACCGGCGCCGTGAGGAACTGCAGGGCCACGATCAGCAGGAGCGCAGCGATGGCGCCCTGTCCGTCGATACGCAGCATCGTCCCGATCGCGACCATCAGGAGGCCCAGCGTCGGCGGTTTGGTCGCCACGTGCATGCGCACGAACAGATCCTTGAACCGCAGCTGTCCGAACCCCGCGAGCGCAGCGAGGGATGCCCCGGCGAGGATCAGGAACGCGCCGATCGCGTCGACCATCAGCGTCGCCCCTCGATGAACCGCGCCACGACCGAGGTGCCGAGGAAGGCGACGAGCGCCACCACCACACCCACGATCAGGAAGGTCGCCCGTCCCGTGAACGCGCTCCACGCCATCATCGCCGTCACGACGATCGTGAGGATGCCGTCGAGCGACACCACCCGGTCCGACAGGTTCGGGCCCATCAGCAACTTCGCGCAGAACCCCGCGCCGGCGACGGCCAACAGTGCCAACGCAGCCACGATCATGGGTGGACCACCTCCTCGTCGCCCGAGCCGGGAGGGGCCGGGCGTCCACAGATCAGGGCCCGTTCCTCGGCAGTGCCGAAGGCGTCCACGATGCGCCGCTCGAGGTCGGCCATCTCCTCGAGTGTCGACTCGATGTCGCTGAACGACATGACGTGGACGAAGAGCACCGCTGGACGACCACGGGCGTCGACCGTCATCGTGCCCGGAGTCAGCGTGATCGCATTGGCGATCAGCGTCGCGAGACGACCGGATCGAGTGCGCAGCGGCACGGCCACGATCGCAGGCCGGATGCCCGTCCGCCCGGGCGGAGCGAGCACCTCCTTCGCGACCGTCAGGTTGGACACCAGGAGCGCCCACCCGAACCACAGAAGGAACGACAGGGCCGGAAGCGGGTGAACGGTGACGTCGTCGTCGCCGAGTCCCGGCGGTGGCACGACCACGGCGAGGATCAGCCCGAGCAGCAGACCGTTGATCAGGTTCGGGATGGTCAGCTCCCCCCACAACAGCAGCCACATCACGGCCAGCCACACGACGAGCGGCACGACCGAGGAGTTGTTGCCGGGTCATCCCAGCACCGCCTTCACGTACACGCTCGGGTGCAACAGGTCCGCCGACGCTCGTTCGCACAACGCATAGAGGGGGCCGGCCACGACGGCGAGGGCAATCGACACCCCGACGAGCACGGCGGTCGACGCGAGCATGGGGAACGTGCCGCCGTACCGCTGCGACACCGGGTCGGACGGTTCGACGACCAGCTCGACGTCACCCCAGAACGCGCCGTTCCAGATCTTCGACATCGAGAAGAGGGTGAGCACGCTGACGGCGAGGCTCACGCCGACGATCAGGCCCTGGCCGGCGTCGAACCCCGCCTGGATCACGGCGAGCTTGGCGACGAAGCCGGCGAAGGGGGGCACGCCGGCGAGGCTCAGCGCCGGGATGATGAACAACCATCCGAGCAACGGGTACCGCCGGGCGATGCCGCCCACCTTGGTGAGGCCCGACGAGCCGGCCCCATGGTCGACGAGGCCGCCGACCAGGAGGAGGGTGCTCTTGAGCACGATCTGGTTGACGGCGTAGAAGATCGCCGCGCCGATGCCGGCCACGGTGAACAGCCCGAGACCGAGGACCATGTATCCGATCTGGCTGACGATGTGGAAGCTCAGGATGCGCTTGATGTCGTTCTGCGCGATCGCGCCGAGCACCCCGATCAACATCGTCAGACCGGCGATCACGAGGATGAACGTCGAGATCCGGTCGTCCACGCCGACGATGAGCGTCTGGGTGCGGATCAGGCAGTAGATGCCGACCTTGGTGAGCAGGCCGGCGAAGACCGCCGTCACCGCGGTCGGCGCCGCCGGGTAGCTGTCCGGCAGCCAGAAGAACAGGGGGAACACCGCGGCCTTGATGCCGAACACCACGAACATGCAGGAGCGCGAACGCGACCCGGACACCGCTCGGGCAGGGTGTGCATGCGTTCCGCGAGGTCGGCCATGTTGACCGTGCCGAGCGCGGCGTACAGGAGGCCCAACAGCACGACGAAGAACGTCGACGCGACGAGGTTGATCACCACGTAGGTCATGCCGGTCTGCACCTGATCGAGGCGTCCGCCCAGCGTGATCAGGATGTAGCTGGCCGTGAGCATCATCTCGAACGCCACGAACAGGTTGAACAGGTCGCCCGTGAGGAACGACAGGAACACCCCCGCTGCCAGCACCAGGTAGACGGGGTGGAATGACGGCTGCTCCTGTTCGGTGCCCGGCTGGCCGATGGCGAACATCAGCACGCCGAGGAGCACCACCGCCGAGACCAGCAGCATGATCGCGGTGAACCGGTCGGCGACGAGCGCGATGCCCACCGGCGCCTTCCAACCGCCCATGAAGGCGGCCGCCGGACCATCGGCGTCGACGTGGCGAAGGATGCCGATCGCCACGCCGAGCGCCGTCAGCAGCGCCGCGCTTCCGATGATCCGCTGGGCGATTCGGTTGCGACCGAAGGCCATCGACGCACCGGCACCGAGCAGACAGGCGATCACGGGGAGAGGGAGCAGGACCCGCATCAGTCGGCGACCTCCTCGTCGTCGGCTTCGGCAGCGGCGGCCATGACCGGCGATGCGTCGGTCCTCGACGTCGTCCTCGACCAGGTCGTCGCCGGTGAGCTGCCAGCTCCGGTACGCGAGGGCCAGGAGGAAGGCCGTCACGGCGAAGGAGATGACGATGGCGGTCAGGGCGAGCGCCTGGCGGCATCGGGTCGGCGAACCGCTCGCCCCCCGTCGAGCCGACGAACGGGGCGACGCCTCGCTCCCCTCCCGCCAGCAGCAACAGCAGGTTCGCTCCGTGGCCGATCAGCCCGAGACCGATCACGATGCGGCTGAGACGCCGCTGCAGCAGGAGGTAGGTGCCGAGCGAGAACAGCAACGCCGTGCTCACGGCCAGGACGAGGCTCATCGCGTCCTCCCGGTAGCGCTGGAAGGGGCTGCCGACCGTCGGCATCCGTTCCCCGAACGCGACGAGGAACATCAGGACGGTGCCGATCACGACGAGGGCGACGCCCACGTCGAAGAACAACGCGGTGTTGACGTGTACCGCGCCGTACACCGGCAGGTGCAGGTCGAACTTGAAGTGCTCCATGAGGTCACGGCCGGCGAAGAGCGGGGCCACCGTGGTGCTGGCCGACAGCATGAGACCCGCGCCCTGGATCGTCCACGGGCGGAGTGGCACCGTGCGCGGACCTCGTCGATGCCACCGGACAGGTACCGCAACGAGATACCCGCCCCGACGACCAGGCCACCGACGAACCCGCCGCCGGGACGGTTGTGGCCGGTGAACAGCAGGAACAGACCGAGGAGCAGCGCGGAGTGGAACACGACCTGCACCACGACATCGAGGATCAGTGAGCGCCTCATTCGTCGTCCTCCCGGCGGCGGCCGAAACCGAGCGGTCGCAGCGGGGCGAACGCCCGGAGCTCGCGGCTCTCACGGCGCGCCAGACGAGCGAGGCCGTACACGCCGAGACCGGCGATGGCGAGCACGGTGATCTCGCCCATCGTGTCGAAGCCGCGGAAGTCGACGATGACGACGTTGACGACGTTGCGCCCGCCACCCTCCTCGAGCGAGCGGGCCGTGAACTGGTCGGACACGGGCGCCTCGGTCCGCACACCGACCGCCACCACGATGAACACGAAGACGAACACGCCGACGGCCGCCGACACGGCGAGCCGCGCCGTGCGCCCGATCGTCGTCGCCCGGTCGCTGAAGCGGTTCGGGAGGCGACGAAGCACCAGCACGAAGATCACGGCGCCGAGCGTGTCGATGCACACCTGTGTCAACGCGAGGTCGGGGGCGCCCTGGAGGATGAAGACGAGCGCCATCCCGAAGCCCACCGCACCGAGGCAGAGCACGGCGGAGATGCGTTCCTGGACGATCGTGGCGGCGACGCCACCGGCGATGATCAACCCAGCGGCCGCCCAGTCACCCGGACCGGTGGTCAGCGGCGGCAGGTCCGGGAACGGGCTGTGGGCGAGCGCGATGCCGGGGACGACGACGAGCGTCAGGAGGATGACACCGAGGTAGATCGGCAGCGAGCCCGGCTGCACGACGCTGGTGACGCGGTCAGCCATCCGGTTCAGCCCCTTGACCGTTGACTGGTACACCTGCTGACCCGACACGGGCCGGGGAAGGATGGTCAGCACCCGACCCACGGCGAGTCGCCGCACGACGAGCAGCGCTCCGACGGCGAACGTGACCGCTGTGAGGAGCAAGGGCGTCGTCCAGCCGTGCCACAGCGCGAGGTGCTCGTGGCGGTCGACGCCGTCGAGCGACGCCGCGGCCACCGACACCAGCCGAGAGAGGAGGCCGGGCACGACACCGATCACGAGGGTCAACGTGGCGAGCAGGCCCGCCGGCGCCCAGAACGCTGGGGCCGGGGCCGGCGGGTCGACGACCGCGTCGACCTTCACCGTTGCCTGGGCGACGCCCACCACCGAGACCAGCTCGCGGGTGAACGCGCCCAACAGCAGCCGGGCCGTGTAGGCAACCGTGAGCATCGAGCCCGCCACGATGCCGACCAGCACGAGACCGGACCAGCCGGCCTCCCCCTCCGCAAAGGCGGTGTAGGCAGCCTCCTTCGCGACGAAGCCGAAACAGAGCGGGATGCCCGCCATCGACGCCCCGGCGATGATCGCTGCGACGCGGGGGCCCTCCCACCCGGGGCCGAACCGCCCGAGGGCACGGATGTCACGGGTGTGGGCCTGATGGTCGATCACGCCGACGACCAGGAACAGGGCGGCCTTGAACAGGGCGTGCGCCACGAGCACAACAACACCGGCGTAGGTGGCCTCGGGCAGCCCGGCCCCGAAGAGCACCACCATGAAGCCCAGCTGGCTGACGGTGCCGAACGCCAGGATGCTCTTGAGATCGTGCTCCCGGAGGGCGCGGTAGCCGCCGGTGAGCATCGTGACCAGACCGACGCCGAGCACCAGCGGTCGCCAGACCCCGTATCCGGCGAAGGTGGGAGCCAGCCGGGCGATCAGGTACACGCCGGCCTTCACCATCGTGGCCGAGTGGAGGAACGCGCTGATCGGCGTGGGTGCGACCATCGCGCCGGGAAGCCACGCGGAGAACGGGAACTGGCCGGACTTGGTGAAGGCGCCGATCAGGACGAGGACCAGCCCGACGCTGACCGAGGTGCCGGTCGGGGGCCGCGTCGCCAACGCCGCGATGTCGTAGGTGCCGGCTGCCTCACCGATGAGGACGAACCCACCGAGCAGTGCGAGGCCACCGGCGCCCGTGGTGAGGAGGGCCTGCAGCGCCGACGATCGGGCGACGGGATTGGTGTCGTCCCACCCGATGAGGAGGTACGACGAGATCGAGGTGAGCTCCCAGGCGACGAACAGCACGAGGAGGTTGGACGCCGTCACGACGCCCAACATGGCGCCGGTGAAGATCAGGAGCAGGCCGGCCAGCCGAGGGAGGCCCGGGGTGGCAGCTCCGAAGTACCGGGTGGCGTAGAGGAGAACGAGGGTGCCGATGCCGGTGACCAGCAGGAACATGATCGATGCGAAGGCGTCGAGCCGGAGGTCGAGCGAGAGCGACAGTTCCGGGATCCACGTGGCGGCGCTGCGCACGACCCGGCCGTCGAGCACGTCCGGAAGCTGGATGGTGCCCCACACGAACGCGACGAGGGGGACGAGGCCGGCGGCGACGAACGCCCGGCGTCCGAGACGACCACCGGCGGCGATCAGGAGGAGGCCGATCGCGAAGTGCGCGGCGAGCAGGACGAACAGCGGAATCACCTCCCGGGAATCGTTGTGGTGGAGACCCGGCGACGCCGGGGTGACCGTACTGGTCACCCCGGCGCCGCCGGTCAGTGAACGAGCTGAACTGGTCCGATCAGGTCACACCGGGGTGGCGGTGTGGTGCTTGTGCGCCTCCTCCTCGAGCCACGGGGTGACGTCCTGATGGGTGAACTCGGGGTAGGCCATGGCACCCATCTCGGGCCGGTCGAGGCCCTCGATCTCGTCGGCCTCGGAGGAGCGGATGCCGCCCTTGGTGACGGCGTTCTGGATCTTGAAGAAGGCGAAGGCGATGCCGAAGATGACGGTCCAGATGACGACCACGCCGATGGCCTGGGCGGCCAGCTGGCCGAGGCCGACTCCGAAGTCCCCGCCGAAGATGCCGGTCACACCGGCGGCCTCGGCAGCGTCGCCCTTCGTCGTCAGGTTCCAGCCGGCACCATAGGTGCCGTTGGAGAAGATGCCGACGGCGAGCACACCGAACGAACCGCAGACACCGTGGACCGAGATGGCGCCCACCGCGTCGTCGATGCCGCGCTTCTCGACGAACTCGACCGAGAAGACCACCAGGATGCCGGCGATGATGCCGATCACGGCGGCGGCCCACGGGTCGATGAAGGCGCAGGGAGCCGTGACGGCGACGAGGCCGGCGAGCATGCCGTTGGCCATCATGCCGGGATCGGGCTTCTTGTCACGGGTGAACATCATGAAGAGGATGTTGGCGATGGCACCGAACGCACCGGCGATGGCCGTGTTGGCCGCCACCGTGGCGAACTGGACGTCGGTCACGGCGAAGGTGGAAGCAGCGTTGAAGCCGAACCAGCCGAACAGGAGGATGAACGTGCCGAGCATGGCCATCGGGATGTGGTGACCCGGGATGACGTTGGCCGAACCGTCCTTGTTGAACTTGCCGATGCGAGGACCGATCACGATGGCACCGGCGAGAGCGGCGACACCGCCGACGGCGTGCACCACGCCCGAACCGGCGAAGTCGACGTAGCCCAAGCCGAGCTCCATGGAGTTGCCGAGCTGGCCGAGCCAGCCGCCGCCCCAGGTCCACGCTGCGAACAGCGGGTAGTAGATGGCGCCGCAGAAGAGGCCCCACACCATGAACGAGCTCCACTTCCACCGCTCAGCCATCGAACCCGTCGGGATCGTGGCGACGGTGTCCATGAAGGCCACCATGTAGAGGAAGAAGCCGAGGCCAGCGGCGCCTGCACCACCCGGACCCACCATGTCGGTGAGCATGAACCCGCCCTTGTACAGGAAGGTCCACTCCCCGGATCCGATGAAGGCGTCACCGACCGCGGTATCCATGCCGAAGGCGGCGTAGCTGAACCCGCCGAAGGCGAAGCCGAAGCCGACGATGAAGAAGCCGACGAACCCGAGGGCGAAGATGGCGAAGTTGGTCGACACCACGTGAGCGGCATGCTTGGCCCGGCAGAAGCCGGTCTCGACCAGGGCGAAACCAGCCTGCATGAAGATCACGAGGATGGCTCCGAGGACCACCCACAGGAGGTTGACCTGCTGCCCGGTGATCGGGAGCGGCTCGACCTCCTGAGCTCCGGCGACCCCCGGAAGAGCGACCAGCGCCAGCGACGCCAGACCGATGCCGGCGGCGATCGGGCGCCAGATCCGCTTCCCACCCCTTCCGAAAAGTGATGTACGTGCTGGGTTCATGCTGTGAGTGTCCTTTCGAACGTCGTGGTTGGGCCGGGGCAGCGCCGTTGCTCCCTACCGACGAGGGTGAAGCTAGGTATGAGGTGTCACAGGTCCGTGTCGCAAATGTGAACACCGCGTTTCGGGCTGCTCGCAGGGGACTTCACGCCGACATCACGCCCGACCGGCCGGTCGCGTGCTGTCAGAATGGGGCCATGAACACCCCTTCCACCGAAGTGAACCGCACGAAGATCCGTACCGGACTGGCGATCATCGGCGTGCTGTTCCTCGGTTGCCTCATCGGCGCAGCCGTGGTCAGCGATCCGACGGGGCGGATCGTCCTCCTGGCCGTCGCAGCGGTCTCGCTCGCACGACTGGGACTGCTGACGCGGAGTCTCCGACGAGAGACACGCTCTGCCTGAGCTCGAATGCCGGCCGCCCCGGACGCGTCAGGGTGAGGTCTCGAGCAGGTAGCCCCGGCCGTGCACGGTCTGGATCGCCAGGCCCATCGGGGCGATCCGCTTGCGCAGTCGCATGACGTGCACCCGAACGGCATTGGGCGTCAACACGTGGTCGGCCACTCCGCCGGTGAGCACCGTCAACGGGACCAGCTCGCCGAAGTCGGCGACCAGGGCGGCCATGATCTGCTCTTCGATCGGCGACAGCGATACCCAGGACCCCCGTTGCACCAGCCGACCGTCGCCGCTCACCGTCGGCACGTTCGTGGCGACGAGCGCCGCCTTGGCGGCGAGGGCCACGGAACGGGCGTGGAGGTCCTCCTCACTCGCCGGCAGCCGGATCCAGTCCTCGTCGAGCGCGGTCGTGTACGGCGCCGGGGAACCAGGGTCGACGAGCAGCAGGCGGGGTCGGCCCTGCGACCGGAGACGATCGAGATGGTCGGTGTCGTCGGGCCACCTCACCAAGGCCACGCCACTCACGCTCGGGGGGACCATCGACTGGGTCATCTGTGCCGCCACGACACGAAGCCTACATTATGTGAGCATTAAGACAACGGGGTTCTGTCGGTCCGGTCGGCTAGTGTGGCATCCGGAGTGCCGGGAAGCCTGGTCGGCGATTCGATCACCGACCCCGGGAATCTGCACCGTGCCCTCACCCCGTTCCGCTCCGCGCATCATCCGCCCCCTCCGCGACTTCCTGGCCGCGGAGTCCGCCGGTGCCATTCTGTTGTCGATCGGCGCGATCGCGGCACTGGTCTGGGCCAACTCGCCGTGGTCCGCTGCATACGGGTCGCTCCTGCGCACCGACGCCGGGCTCGCCGTCGGGTCCTGGAACTTCTCACTCGACCTCCACGGCTGGGTCAACGACGGCCTCATGGCGCTGTTCTTCCTCGTGGTCGGACTGGAGATCAAGCGCGAGCTCGTCGAGGGCGAGCTCGCGTCGCTCCGACAGGCGGCGCTGCCCGCGGTGGCCGCCCTCGGCGGCATGGTCGTTCCGGCTCTCCTGTTCGTCGCCATCACCGCCGGCCAGCGCGGCTCGGGCGTGTGGGGGATCCCGATGGCCACCGACATCGCGCTCGCCCTCGGCGTGGTCACGGTGCTCGGCGACCGCGTGCCGAGCGCTGCGAAGATCTTCCTCCTCGCGCTCGCCATCGTCGATGACCTCGGCGCGATCGTTGTCATCGCCGTCGTGTACAGCTCCGGCGTACGGTTCGCCTACCTCGCGGGGGCGGCCGTGTGCGTGTTGGCCGTCGTGGCACTCGGACGGTGGCGGCCCGCGTTCACCCTCGGGTTCGTCGTGATCGGCGTTGTGTTGTGGTGGTTCGTCCACGAGGCGGGGCTGCACGCCACCCTCGCCGGCGTGATCATGGGATTCCTGACACCCACCGCGCCGAGGGTTCCCGAGGACCTGATCGACGAGGAGATCCTCGCCGACGTGTCCGACATCAGCGCCGCCCAGGAGACGATCGACATGGCGCGGGCGTCGGTGTCGCGGGTCGAGTGGCTGGAGCACGTGCTGCACCCGTGGACGAGCCTCGTGATCGTGCCGATCTTCGCGTTCGCCAACGCTGGGCTCGTGCTCGACGGCGATGCGTTCGGCCGGCTGTTCGACTCCCGGATCGCGCTCGGTGTCCTCGTCGGCCTCGTCGTCGGCAAGCCGTTGGGCATCGTCGGCGCAGTGTGGCTGGGCCGTCGCGCCGGTCTCCAGCTCCCCGACGGTATGACGATGCGGACGGTCACCGGTCTGAGCGTGGTCGCCGGCATCGGGTTCACCGTGTCGATCTTCGTCGCCGACCTCGCCCTCTCGGACCCCCACGACGCCGAGTCGGCCAAGCTCGCCGTCATGGCGGCGTCGCTGATCGCCGCCGGCGCCGGCGCGCTGGTCCTCCGCTCGCGCGCTACAGCTCGGCCCGAACCAGCTCCTCGATGAGCGGCCGCTCGGCCTCGATCGTGGTCGAGTCGCCGTGGCCGGTGTGCACGACCGTGTGACCCGGTAGGGCCAGCAGGCGCTCGCGGATCGAGTGGAGGATGGTCGGGCGATCCGAGAAGCTGCGACCCGTGGCGCCCGGGCCGCCGCAGAACAGGGTGTCACCACTGAAGAGGACGGCGGTGCGGGAATCGTGGAAGCAGCAGCACCCGGGCGCGTGACCCGGTGTGTGGAGCACCGACAGCTCGTGGCCGCCCACCGAGAACCGCGCCCCCTCGGACAGATCGAGATCGGGGCGGCGGTCGGGGTAGACAACGTCCCACAGCATCGTGTCCGCGGGGTGCAGGGCGATCGGGGCGTCGACCGCCTCTGACAGGTCGACCGCCGCGTTGATGTGGTCGTTGTGACCGTGGGTCAGGAGGATTTGCCGCACGCGGCGGCCGTTGATCGCGCTGACGATCGCGGCCGCGTCGTGCGCGGCGTCCACGACCACCACCTCGCGGTCGTCACCGACGATCCAAATGTTGTTGGTGACGTCGAAATCTTCGCCGTCGAGGCTGAAGATTCCGTCGGTGGTGACCAGCTCGACCGACATCAGGCACCCGGCTCGATCGTCACCACCGAACGCAGCACCTCGCCGCGCTCCATCTTGTGGAAGGCCGCCTCGACGTCCTCGAGCCCGATGGTCTCCGACACGAATCGGTCGAGATCCAGACGGCCCTGCAGGTAGAGGTCGATCAGCATCGGGAAATCGCGTTCGGGCAGGCAATCGCCGTACCACGAGCTCTTGAGCGACCCGCCCCGACCGAACACCTCCTGGAAGGGCAACTCGAGCACCATGTCGGGCTGCGGTACGCCGACGAGCACCACGGTGCCGGCGAGGTCGCGGGCGGCGAAGCACTGCTGGTACACACCGGGATGGCCGACGGCGTCGATGCACACGTCGGCGCCGAACCCGCCGGTCGCCGCCTGGATCGCCTCGACGGCGTCCTCGCGGCCGGAGTTGACCGTGTGCGTCGCGCCGAACTCCTTCGCCCACTCGAGCTTCCGGTCGTCGAGATCGACCGCGATGATGGTGGTGGCACCGGCGAGCTTGGCCCCGGCGATGGCCGCGTCGCCGACGCCGCCGCAGCCGAAGACGGCGACGGTGTCACCACGGCCGACGTTGCCCGTGTTCATGGCGGCCCCGAGGCCGGCCATGACGCCGCACCCGAGGAGGCCGGCGGCCGTCGCCGGTGCGGACGGGTCGATCTTGGTGGCCTGGCCCGCCGCGACCAGCGTCTTCTCGCAGAACGCTCCGATGCCGAGTGCCGGCGACAACTCGGTGCCGTCGAGCAGCGTCATCTTCTGGGTCGCGTTGTGGGTGTTGAAGCAGATGTTGGGGCGGCCCTTTCGGCACGAACGGCACTCCCCGCAGACGGCCCGCCAATTGAGGATCACGTAGTCGCCGGGGGCGACGTTGGTCACGCCGTCCCCCACCGACTCGACGGTGCCGGCGGCCTCGTGGCCCAGGAGGAACGGGAACTCGTCGTTGATGCCGCCCTCGCGGTAGTGCAGGTCGGTGTGGCACACACCGCAGGCCGCGATCGCCACGACGACCTCGCCGGGGCCGGGATCGGGGATGACGATCGTCTCGATCGACACCGGCTCGCCCTTGGCCTTCGCGATCACTCCACGCACCTGCTGCGGCATCTCCACCCCTTCGATCAAACGGTTGGGGTCATGCTGCCACAGCTGCCAGCCACTCGTTTCGTTGCACAACACAACCGGTGGTCACCAGGACCCGCCGCCACCGCCGCCGAAGCCACCACCGCTGAACCCACCGCTGAAGCCGCTGCCACCCGACGAGGCTCCACCACTCGAGGACGGCGCTGCGGCGGCCAGCGAGCCGGTCGAATGGGTGGTGAAGGACCCCATGGCGTACCCGAAGTGGATCGGGTCGTAGCCGTAGGGGCTCGTGTACCACACACCGAGACCCATCTCCTGGGGAGTCAACCCGAGGCCGGCGAACACCTCGGCCCACTTGTCGGTACAGCCGAACACGATCGCGTACGGGAGGTACTGGGCGAAGAGGTGGTGTGCCTCGGCGAACCGTTGGCGCTCGCCCTCTCCCGCATCGAACAGCTCCTTGAACCCGCGGACGCGGCCGAGGAGCGCCGAGCCCTTCGCCGTGCGCCGCGGGAAGTACTTCGCGCTGCCGAGCAGCACGAGTCCGAACAGGGGAACGGGCAGGGCGACGAGCCCGAAGTGGGTGAACTTCGCCACCACAACGGTCAGGCCGATGCCGAGGAGCAGGAGCACGAACCCCCGTCCGTGCCACCGGCTCCGGATCTTGTCGGGGCGCGCCGGGAACCATCCAGCGGCGACAGCGTCGTCGTACAGGTGCCCCTCGATGATCGACAGCTTGTCGGCGAACTTGGTCTTGAGATCGGACAGCTGCACCGTCGAGCCCGTGGCGAACAGTGACGCAAGCAGGGACCGCTCCGCTTCCCACAGCTCGCTCGCCTGCGGATCGCTCGTGTGGTCGCGCAGTTGCACCAGCTGGAAGTCGCCGCCGTCCCCACCGAATCCGAGGAACCCGTCGGACTGCGGAGCGATCTCGTCGATGCGGAGCCAGCCTCGCACTGCGAGGTCGACGATCATCGCCGACACGTCGAGGTGGTTCGCCTGCTCGTCCCACAGCGTGCCCATGTGGCCGGGACGAATTCCTTCGGGCGGCACGAACTCGACGGTGTGCACCGTCTTGTCGAACAGCGGCACGGGACCGTCCTCGCCGGTCGCATTCCCGAACGCGGCATCCACGACGCTGCCGGCGTACCGACGGTCGCGACCGTTGCGCCAACCGAGCATCCCGACCAGACCGAGGCCGGCGACGAGCATGCCGCCCGAGGCCGCGCCCGTCGCGCCGTTGAGCCGGAACGCCGAGCCGATCGACCAGCGTTCCCGCAGGATACGGGTCTTCGCCGGGTCGGTCACCACACCCTTGGGGAGGCCGACCACCACGGTGAGCCCGTCGCCGCTGCCCAGCGCGCCCTGGGAGAACGTCGCCTGCCCCGCCGTGGCGCTCTCGGTCGAGGTCGACGAGTCGCACGGGAGCACCGACTTCACGGGACCAGCGAAGCACGTGACCCGCGAGATGGCGCCCGGGGCGCTCACCGTCGCCGTCGTCGAGCCGATCGGGACGGACCAGCCGTTGCCCGTGATGTTGAGGTACAGCTCGTCGTGGTCGGCGAACCCGTTGAGGACACCCTCGAGGCGGTACCGGATCGTGTAGGTGTGCTGGCCGGTGATCGTCGTGTCCGGGTCGCCGATGCGGATCTTCGTGTTCTCGACACCGCCGATCTGCTCGTAGCTGGTGTCGACGTCGTCAGGCGTGCCGGGGCTCGCCGAGACCGAGATGTTCTCGAGCGGAGTCACCCGGTCGAAGCGGGCCCCGGGGAGCGACCCCTTGGGCGCCTCGCCGGTCCAGTCGAAGACCGTGGGGATGAACCGCTCGATGCCGTGCCGGCTCGTCGACCCGAAGTTGTAGGCGATCACTTCGGTGACGTCCGCCGAACCGTCCTTGTTGATCACGATGGTCGAGTCGAACGAGTCGATCCGTTCGAACCCGGACTGCGCAGCGGCCGGATGGCCGAAGGCGAGTGTGAGCAGCAGCCCGGCGGCGACCAGGAGGAAGGCGGAACGCAGTCGGCTCATGTCGACGTCAGGCTACCTGTGCCCCTCGGCTACCGTGCGGCGATGGTCGCCACCCCCTCCGCCATGCTCCCGCTCGGCACCGCAGCGCCGGACTTCGAGCTCCCCGATCCCTTCGGCGCCCTCCAGACACTCGACGATGTTGCCGGCGAGAGCCCGGTGCTCGTCGTGGCGTTCCTCTCGAACCACTGTCCGTACGTGAAGCACATCGGACGCGAGATCGGCCTCGTCACCCAGCGACTCATCGCCCGCGGCGTCGCCGTCGTCGGCATCATGTCGAACGACGTCGACGCGTATCCCGCCGATGCGCCGCCGCTCATGGGGAGCACTGCGGCCTCCTACGGCTGGGACTTCCCGTATCTGTACGACGAGACCCAGGACGTCGCCCGCGCCTACCACGCGGCCTGCACCCCCGACTTCTTCGTGTTCGACGCCGAACGTCGCCTCGCCTACCGCGGCCAGTTCGACGGGGCCCGGCCGTCCAACGACGTCGGGGCCACTGGCGCCGACCTGAAGGCCGCGGTGAACGCGTTGCTCGAGGGTCGTCGGCCCACCGACGACCAGCTCCCCTCACTCGGCTGCAACATCAAGTGGCGGGGATGAAGCGCAACTCGCCGACGATGCAAGGTCCACCCGACCGAGGTACCGGAGCGATCAGTAGGGAGCGCAGCGACCGTACCTAGCGAAGGTGGCCGAGGTCATTCAAATGACGGCTCGTCCCACCAGGGCACGAAGTCGGGCAGGTCGTCGTTGACGCTCATCGTCCACTGGGCCGGGCGCTTCTCGAAGAACGCGGTGATGCCCTCGCGGGCGTCGCGTTGCGCACCCGTGTAGTTGACGGCCCGGCTGTCGATGCGATGGGCCTCCATGGGGTGTGACGCTCCCAGCATGCGCCACAGCATCATCCGGCTGAGCGCCACCGAGACGGGAGCCGAGTTGGTGACGATCTCGGTGGCGAGCGCCCGCGCCGCGTCGAGCAGGTCGGCCGGTGTGTCGTGCACACTCCGGATCAGCCCGTGTTCGTGGCCCTCGGCGGCCAGGAACACCCGAGACGTGTAGATCCACTCGGCGGCCCGGGAGATCCCGACCAGCCGTGGCAGGAACCAGCTCGACGCCGCCTCGGGGACGATGCCGCGGGCGCCGAACACGAAGCCGATCTTGGCACCGGCGGTTGCCATGCGGATGTCCATCGGCAGGGTCATCGTGGCGCCGATGCCGACCGCGTGGCCGTTGATCGCCCCGATCACGGGCTTGGTGCACCGGAAGATGCGGAGCGTCAGGAGTCCTCCGCCGTCGCGGGTCACCTTGGACTGCCCCTCGGTGCCCGACGCCTTGGCGGCGGCGAACCCGGGGTCGGAGCCGGCGAGCTCCTCGTAATCGAAGGAGTCGCTCCCCGCGGAGAGGTCGGCCCCGGAGCAGAACGCCCGACCGGCGCCGGTCACGATCACAACACGAACGGCGTCGTCGCCATCGATGCGATCGAAGGCGTCGATCATCTCCCGCATCATCGCGACGTTGAAGGCGTTGAGCTGCTCGGGACGGTTCAGGGTGAGGGTCGCGATGCCGTCGGAAACGTCGAGGAGGATGGTCTGGTAGCTCACATAGGGTGTCTACTCCAATGCCCGACGAGTCCGCCTCGGAAGTCCTGAACCCACCCGATCGTGCCCTCCGCGACGGGCTTGCCCTGGCGTTCGCCGTCGGCCTGGTGGGCATCGTGTTCGGTGTGCTGGCCCGGTCGTCGGGCCTGTCGGTCGCCAAGGCCTGCGCCATGTCACTGCTGGTGTTCACGGGCGCGTCGCAGATCGCCGCCGCGAGCGTGATCGGCGCCGGCGGCACGCAGTACGCAGCCCTCGGGTCCGCCCTCCTGCTCGCCGCCCGCAACGCCCTGTACGGGCCCGTGGTCGCACCCTGGTTCCGTGAGAGTTCGACGCTGACCCGGGTCGGGCTCGCACACGTGGTCATCGATGAGTCCACCGGGATGGGAGCGGCCCAGACCAGCGACCCACAACGACGGACCGGCTTCCTGGCCGCCGGGCTCGGCATCTACGTGGCCTGGAACCTCGGCACGCTGCTCGGCGCCGCGGCCGGCGACCTGATCGGCGATCTCGAGGCGTGGGGGCTCGACGCTGCGTTCCCCGCGGTCTACGTAGCGATGCTCGCCCCCCATCTCCGTTCCCGGCCGGGCAAGGTCAGCGCGTTGGTCGCCGGAGCCGTCGCCGTGGCGACGGTGCCGGTGTTGCCCGTCGGCATCCCGATCCTCGTGTGCACGCTCGGCGCCCTCGTCGGAGCGGTCGCCGCCCACCGGGAACGGGAACATGAACTCGACGAGGCGGCGCGCCGATGAGCTGGTGGGTGATCTTCGGTCTGGCCGCCGGCGCCTACGCGCTCAAGGCGTTCGGTTTGCTCGGGCTCAGCCGCATCGAGCTCACGGGACCACTCGCCGACCTGGTCCGGCTGTTGCCGGCGGCGATGTTCGCCGGGCTCGTCATGCAGCAGACGCTCACGGGCGCCGCCGCGGAGGTCATCGCGACGCGCTCGATCGGTGTCGCCGCGGGAGCGCTCGCGGTCTGGGCCAAGGCACCGTTGCTCGTGGTGATCCTCGTCAGCGCCGGCGTGACCGCCGTCGCGAGGCAGTTCACGTAAGGCGGATCGGCCGAGGTACCGGAGCGATAGCCGGAGCGATAGCAGGAGCGCAGCGACGTACCGAGCGGAGGTGGCCTCGGCCCAGCATCAGTCCCGCAGGTACCAGAGGGTCGAGATGAACGAGCCCACGGCGCCGACGATGACGCCGATGGCCAACATCACGATGAACGCGGTGGTCTGCTGGGAACCCGTCCAGACGAACCGCGACAGCAGCGAGTCCTTGAACGAGCCGCTGCCAGCGCTCTTCCATCCCAGCCCGAGCAGGCCGGTGAACGTGATCGCGATGCCGGCACCCACGATGCCCTGGATCACCCCTTCGACGATGAAGGGTATTCGGATGAACCAGTTGGTGGCGCCCACCAACCGCATCACCTCGATCTCACGCCGACGGGAGAACACCGCGGTCTGTATGGCGATGAAGATCAGCACGACCGACGCCGCCAGCAGGGCGATCACGCCCATCAGCAACCACAGGCGGATCTTCTTCGCGGCGCCCTGCACCTGACGGACCTGCTCGTCGGGAAAGTCGACGTCGTAGACGCCGGTCTTCGGGCGATAGCTGTTGGCCAGCTCCTTCACCACCGCAGCGTCGGGATTGGAGGGCTTCACCCGAAACGACGTCGGGAGCTCGCCCTTGTTGAGCGCCCCGATCATCTCGGGCTTCTCCTGCTGGAAGATCCGCTGGTACAGCTCGTAGGTCTTGTCGTCGTCGTAGTACTCGACGGTGTCGACCTGGGGGCTCTTGTCGAGATCCTTGGCGATGGCGTCGATCTGGTCCTGCGGCGCGTCGGCGTTCATGTAGACGATGAACGACACGTCGTTGTTCCAACGGATGAACGCGTTGTCGAGGCCGTAGAAGCCCAAGAGCACGGTGATGCCGAACATCGTGAGCGAGACCGTCACGATGAGCACGGTCGCGATGGACAGCAGCCAGTTGCGGATGAGGTTCTGGCCGGTCTCCCGGGCCAGGTAGTCGAGACGCATGGCCATCTACTCGTACACCCCACGCGCCTGGTCGCGGACGATCTGGCCGCCCTCGAGTTCGATCACCCGACGTCGCATCACGTCGACGATGCCGCGGTCGTGGGTGGCCATCACCACCGTCGTGCCGGTTCGGTTGATGCGGTCGAGCAGCTTCATGATGCCGATCGTCGTGTTGGGATCGAGGTTGCCGGTGGGCTCGTCGGCCAACAGGATCAGCGGCCGGTTGACGAAGGCCCGGGCGATCGACACCCGCTGCTGCTCGCCGCCGGACAACTCGTCGGGTCGGTTCTTGGCCTTGTGGGCCAGACCGACCAGCTCGAGGATCGCCGGCACCTGCGTCTTCACACTCTGACGGGGCCGACCGATCGCCTCGAGCGCGAACGCCACGTTCTCCTCCACCGTCTTGTTGGGGAGAAGCTTGAAGTCCTGGAAGATGTAGCCGATGTTGCGGCGCAGGAGCGGAACCCGCCAGTTCGGGATGGAACTGATGTCCTTGCCGGCGACCCACACCTTGCCTTCGGTGGGGAGCTCCTCACGGTTGAGGAGGCGGATGAAGGTGGACTTGCCCGACCCCGACGGACCGACCAGGAAGACGAACTCCCCTTTGTCGATCGACACGCTGGCGTTGCGCAGCGCGACGTGGTCGTTCTTGTAGACCTTCTTCACGTTTTCGAGCTTGATCACGAGCTATCGACGTCCTTGGGGCAGCAACTGCCGCGGCGGGAAGGGGCGGGGAAACCGGCGCGAGCGACAGGGGCCGGTTCTGCGAGCGGCACAGACTCTACCGGCACGCCCGGGGCCGCCTGGGGCACCCCTCACGGGGTACCGGACCATCACACCGAGGCGTTGGCCCGCTCCCAGCGGAGGTACCCCTCCATCAGACCGTCCAGATCACCGTCGAGCACACCGTCGACGTTGCCCACCTCGACGTTGGATCGAAGGTCCTTGACCTGCTGGTAGGGGTGCAGCACGTAGCTGCGGATCTGGCTGCCGAAGTTGGCGTCGAGCTGGTCGCCGGTGATCTCGTTGAGCCGGGCCTGGTGCTTCTGACGTTCGACGTCGAGGAGCTTGGCCTTCAGCACCTTCATGGCCTGGTCCTTGTTCTGGTGCTGGCTGCGCTCGTTCTGGCACGACACGACGATGCCGGTGGGCAGGTGGGTGATGCGCACCGCCGAATCGGTCACGTTGACGTGCTGGCCGCCGGCGCCCGAGCTGCGGTACACGTCGATGCGCAGGTCCTTCTCGTCGATCTCGACCTCGCCCGACGTGTCCTCGATGAACGGGGTGATCTTGATCGACGCGAACGACGTCTGGCGGCGGGCGGCGTTGTCGAACGGAGAGATGCGTACGAGGCGGTGCACCCCGTGTTCGCTGCGGAGGTAGCCGTACGCGTAGCGGCCCTTCACGATGAACGTGGCCGAGCTGATGCCGGCCTCCGTTCCCGGAGAGGCCGCGTCGATCTCGACCTCGAAGCCACGCTGCTCCGCCCAGCGGAGGAACATGCGCATGAGCATCTCGCACCAGTCCTGGGCGTCGACGCCGCCGGCACCGGAGTTGAACTCCATGATGGCGTCGTTCTCATCCCACTCGCCGGTGAAGAGCGCCCGCAACTCCAGCTCGTCGAAGCGGGTGACGAGCGCCGCGATCGCGGCATTGATCTCCGGTTCCTGGGACTCGTCGCCTTCCTCACGGGCCAGCTCGGCGAGCACCGAGGCGTCGTCGATGGCCTCGGCCAGGCCGTCGTAGGTGGCGAGGTCGTCGCTGATCGAGGAGAACTCGCGCTGGATCTTCTGCGCCGCCTCCTGGTCGTCCCAGAGGTCGGGGCGCGCCAGCTCGGTCTCGAGCTGGGGGCGGCGTGCCGTCAGCTCCTCGACGCGGAGGTACAGCGCCGCCTCGGCGAGTCGGCGCGAGAGGTCGGAGAGAGCGGTGCTGAAGTCCTGCATGGCGGGTCGAGCCTAGCGGTGCGGCAAACCAGTCTCAGGCGGGCGAAGCCGGTGCCCCAGAGGGGCATGTCGATCGACGACTCAACAGGCAAATGGACCTGCCGACCAAAATACATACGCGGTCGAATCACCATGAACGAATGATTCCCCATCGAAAGGTTCATCCGAACCTTCGGACGCCGATCCACCGCAATCCGATCTGGATGGTGCCGCCAGTCGTCGCGCTCATCGGCGGGTTGAGCGCAGTCGCCGTCGCCGTGATCGTGGACTCGCCCGCCGCAGCAGTCGCTGCTGCCACGACCACCACCGCCGCCGCGATGACGACCACATCGTCACCGGGTTCGCTTCCGGTCGGCAAGAACCCGAGTGGGGTGCTGGGCTCCACCAGCGGCGAGCTCGATGCAACGGTCAACGAGCTCCTCGTCGACTGCGTTGCCCATAGCGGACAGGAAGTGGTTGCGTGGGTGACGGACTCTCGGGTGGGCCCCGACAAGTTCCCCGTCACTCTGTGCCGATCGACGACCGGGCCCTGACGCCGAGCGCAACCGCCGACCGGCGTTCCGCCCGCGGAGATCCGTGCCAGATGTGACGGCACGCGTCACCTACTGCACGAATCTCCGCAGCGACGTCGACGACCGGGCCGGAACGGGGGTCGAACTCAGGCCCGACCGTGGCACATCTTGAACTTCTTGCCCGATCCGCACGGGCAGGGGTCGTTGCGTCCCACCTTGTCGTACTCGGAGTCCTTGACGACGGGTTGCATCGACTCGGGTTCGTCCTGCGGAACCGGCGCGCCCGTCTCGGCGGCTTCGGCAGCGGCGGCCCGGGAGATCGAGGCCGCTCCGGAGGACTCGTCGGGCCCCGACTCGCTGACGTTCGTCACGACGGGGGCCGGATCCTCCACCACCACCTGCACGTGCATGATGTACTTCACGAACTCGTGCCCGACGGTCGTGATGAGCTGCTCGAACATCTCGAAGCCTTCACGCTGCCACTCGGTGAGCGGGTCCTTCTGACCCATGGCACGAAGGCCGATCGCGTCCTGCAGGTAGTCCATCTCCCGCAGGTGGTCACGCCACCGCTGGTCGATGATGCGCAACATGACCTGGCGCTCGACCTCGCGCATCGATTCCGAGCCGAGCTCGGCCTCACGCTCGGCGTAGTGCCGCGTGGCGTCGGCCATGAGGATCTCGTAGATCTCGTCGGTCGACGTACAGGCACCGAGCTGTTCGACCTCGATGTCGGTCGGCCAGTAGGTCAGGATCTCGGTGCGGAGACCGTGGGTGTCCCATTCCTCGGCGAAGTCGCCGGCGCAATAGGTGCCGATGGTGCTGTCGACGGCATCCGCGAGCGACCCGAGGGCGTCCTCGGACAGGTCCATGCCGTCGAGCACCTGGTCGCGCCGGGCGTAGATCACCTTGCGCTGCTCGTTCATGACCTCGTCGTACTTGAGCACGTTCTTGCGGATCTCGGCGTTGCGCTGCTCGACGGTGTTCTGGGCTCGCTCGATGGCCTTGGAGACCATGCGGTGCTCGATCGGCAGATCCTCGGGCCAGTTCTTGCCCATCACCATCTGGATCGCGCCGGTCGCGAAGATGCGCATGAGCTCGTCCTCGAGGGACAGGTAGAAGCGACTCTCGCCGGGATCGCCCTGGCGGCCGGACCGGCCGCGGAGCTGGTTGTCGATGCGTCGCGACTCGTGGCGCTCGGTGCCGAGCACGAACAGGCCGCCCGCTTCGCGCACCTTGTCACCCTCGGCCTTGCACTGCGCCTTGAGGCCCGGCAGCAGCTCGTCGAAGCGCGCGTGGTACTCCTCGCTGCCGTCGACGAGCCCTTCGGCGATGCACTCCTTGTGGGCCAGGCCCTCGGGATTGCCACCGAGGAGGATGTCGACGCCACGTCCGGCCATGTTGGTGGCGACGGTGACCTTGCCGAGACGACCGGCCTGGGTGACGATCTCGGCCTCACGGGTGTGTTGCTTGGCGTTGAGCACCTCGTGGTCGATGCCACGCTTGTCGAGCAGACGCGACAGCTTCTCGGACTTCTCGACCGAGATGGTGCCGACGAGCACCGGCTGCCCGTGCTCGTTCTTCGACAGGATCTCCTCGACAGCGGCGTCGAACTTCGCGTCCTCGGTCTTGTAGATGAGATCACTCTCGTCGTTGCGGACGATGCCACGATGCGTCGGGATCGAGACCACCTGGAGGTTGTAGGTGTTCATCAGCTCGGCGGCCTCGGTCTGGGCCGTACCGGTCATGCCGGCGAGCTTCTCGTAGAGGCGGAAGTAGTTCTGCAGCGTGATGGTGGCGAGCGTCTGGCTCTCCTCCTTGATGCGAACGCCTTCCTTGGCCTCGACCGCCTGGTGGATGCCCTCGGACCAGCGTCGACCCTCGAGCACACGACCGGTGAACTCGTCGACGATCTTCACCTCGCCGTCGGCGATCAGGTAGTCCTTGTCGCGGTGGAACAGCTCCTTCGCCTTGAGGGCGACGGTGAGCTGGTGCACGAGGTTCGACGACACGTCGTCGTACATGTTCTCGATGCCGAGCGCCTTCTCGATCTTCTCGATGCCCGACTCGAGCGGGGACACCGTGCGCTTCTCCTCGTCGACCTCGTAGTCGGCGTCGCGTTTGAGACCACGCACGATCGACGCGAACCGGTAGTAGAGCTTGGCGGCATCGGCGAGCTGCCCGCTGATGATGAGCGGGGTACGGGCCTCGTCGATGAGGATCGAGTCGACCTCGTCGACGATCGCGTACGCGTGGCCGCGCTGCACCTGCTCCTCACGGCTCATCGCCATGTTGTCGCGCAGGTAGTCGAAGCCGAACTCGTTGTTGGTGCCGTAGGTGATGTCGGCCGCGTACTGCTGGCGCTTGTGCTCCCAGTCGTAGGCGTCGGGCACCACGAGGCCGATCGACAGGCCCATGAAATTGTGGATCTGCCCCATCCACTCCGAGTCACGGGTGGCCAGGTAGTCGTTGACCGTGATGACGTGGACGCCCTTGCCGGTGAGCCCGTTGAGATACACCGGCAGGGAGCTCACGAGGGTCTTGCCCTCACCGGTCTTCATCTCGGCGATCCAGCCGAAGTGGAGCGCGGCACCGCCCATGAGCTGCACGTCGTAGTGACGCTGACCGATGACCCGGTTGGCGGCCTCGCGGGTCACCGCGAAGGCCTCGATCAGGAGGTTGTCGACGTCCTCGCCGCGGTCGAGCCGCTCACGGAACTCGACGGTCTTGTGCTGGAGCGCGTGGTCGTCGAGCTTCTGCAGCTCGGGCTCGAGCGCGCCGATGTCGGGAACCAGATCGGCGAGGGCGCGGACCTTGCGGGTCTCGCCGGCTCGAAGGAGTTTGTCGAAGAAGGCCATAACGCGGCCAAGCCTACCGGCAGACTCCCCGTCACATCGTCAGGCAGGAGGACCTGCCCGGGGGGCCGGTTCAGGCGAATCGGTCGGAGCTCACACCTTCGTCGATGAGCCCGATGTCGCCGTCCTCGCGGCGATAGACCACCGCGGGGCCGCCGGTCTCGACGTTGGTGAAGAAGTAGAACGAATGCCCGACCAGATCCATGCGCATCGCTGCGTCGATCGGCGTGAGCACCATGTTCTCGACCGTCTTCGTCTTCACGATGCGGTAGCTCTCGACCAGCTCGGTCGCTTCAGCGCTGGCGTCGGTGTACTCGACGACGACGTCGGCGGCGGCGCCGTTCGTGGACACGACCTCGCGAACCAGGTCATCGGGGATGTCGGTCGAGGCGTTGGCCCACTGCTTGGCCCGGGTCACGTCGCGGTGGGTGCGGTACGTGGACAGCTTCGTCTTCAGCTTGTGGAGCTTGTTCTCGAGCTTCTCGATCGCCCGGTCGACGGCGGTCAGATGGTCGGGCCCGTGGGACTTGCACCGGATGTGGTGGCCGTGGCCCTCCAACGTGATCTCACAACACTCCTTGTCATGGATGCGAGGGTTGCGCTCCTGGAAGAAGTGCACCTCCGCCCGATCCATCTCGAGGAACTTCCCGCCGAGCCTGGAGAGCTTCTCGACGATGAGATCTCGATCTCCTTTGGCGACTTCGGTGTGGCGAGCGCTCACGTTGATCTGCACGGTTGACCTCCTGTTCCCCCTCGATCAGCCGGCTGCACAACCGGTCCACGAAGGGAGTGCCGTTGGTCAACCCGACTGTAGAGGATCGGATCGCGGAAACGGCACCGATCTGGGAGTTGCGCCCAGGGTCGCACCGATCACCTTCCGGACCCCGACGGAGCGGAGCGCTTCGGCCACGCCGACCAGCGACGCGCCGGTGGTTCGGACGTCGTCGACCACGACCACGGTGGCGTTCGCGCCGATGGTGCGGGCGGCCGGACGGGCCTCGAACCGGGTGGTCAGGCGTTCCGCGCGGGCCCGCCCCGTCTGGGTGACTCCGCCGACGTGACGCACGGTGGCACGCACTGGCGAGCCCGCCGCCCGGCCGACGGCACGGGCGAGCAGCTCGGCCTGGTCGTACCCGCGACCCCGCCGCCTCGCCGGGCTCGTGGGCACCCACGTGACGACGTCGATGGGTTCGTCCACTGCCAACGCGAGCATCGCGGCGAGTGGGCGGAGGGCGTCGCGATGGTTGTCGAACTTGAGCCGCCGGATCACGGTGCGCCCCGCGCCGTCGTAGGCGAACAGGGCGACGGCACGATCGAGTCCTCGAAGGGCTCCGGCGTCGGGCGGCGGCACGAGCAGCGCAGCACAGTCGGGGCACAGGCTCGCGCCAGCTCCCCCGGCACACGACGCAGTGCACGGGCAGGAAGCAGCGGGTGAGAGCCATGGGACCGACCCTACGGACGGCCACTGACGGCGAAACCCCGTCGGTCGGCGAGGAGAAGGACCACGGCTTCTCCCCTCACAGCGCGTTTGCGTTGGATGACCAGTTCGCAGAGATTCGACGGGAGCCGGCGCCCGAGTCGCTGTCGGGGGAACACGGCACCGATGGGTATTCGACGTCAGCGAGTGTTTCGGGTGAGGAGTGGCTCGGTCTGGCTGACAATGCGGTCGATGAGCTGGTCGGAAACCGGCTGGCGGAGGAAGAACAGGCTGAAGATAACAGGGCCATTGAGGACTGCGAGCATCTCGATCGATATCTCGACTCCGAAGGGTGCGAGCAACACGTTCAATGCGGCGTGCCGGTCGATCACGATGTGCTGGAGAGCGACCGCCCGCTGGTGCGATCGTGGAAAGCGTGCGCCCGGCGACGATTGCGACGATTGCGACGGCCCGTGCGGGATCGGTGTTGGCGTCTCGCAGGCTGGTCAGCCATCCCCGGAGGGTGTCGGTGACCGTTGGAGCGGCATCGGGATAGCCGCCTTCGAATCCTTCAAGGATCGCTTCTGCGATGAGCTGTGTTCGGAGTACCCCAGTGCGTGTAGATCGTTTGGCGGCGAGACACCGGCTTCGGCGGCGACGTTGGAGAGCGATATGGCGGACGGCCCGGCGGTGGCGAGCAGCTCGAGCGTCTTGTGGAGTACGGCAGCGCGGGTTCGGGCGACCCGCGGGTCGACTCCTCGAGCGGTCATGCGCCGGGAACTGCTCGCCAGACGAAACCGCCCTCCTGAGGAGGAAAGGGCGCACGCGTGGCCGCCGAGCAGTGTCGCGAGCGCTCCGGCCGCGGCCTGCGGGTCGTCCGCGACTACAGCGATGTGTGCCCGATCCTCGTTCGACCTCTCGCCGACAGGTCTGCCGTCACGACAGTTCGCCGACCGTCAGGATCAGCTTTCCGCCAGCGCCGCCGCTCTCGCTCAGGGCCAACGCTTCGGCCGCCTGGCCGAGTGGAAATGTTGCGGCAACCGGGATCCGCATCTTGCCTGCCGTCCAGAGTTCGAGCGCCTTGGTGACACCTTCGACGTTCCGCTCGCCTGGCTCTGCGCCGCTGAACCGAATGCCGAGGGCCGGGGCGGACATGTCAGCGATCGTGATCACCTTCGCCGGGTCACCGGCGATGTCGACCAACTCCCGCGAGGTTCCCTCTGCCCGCACAATCCAACAACGCGTCCACTCCCCTTGGCCACCCCACAACCGCGACTCGCTCGACGACGCCATCGCCGTACTCGACGGGGATCGCGCCAATGTTCTGCATCCAGTCGAAGGTCGACCTGCCGACGATTCCGATCACCTGCGCACCGAACCGCGCCCCGAACTGGGCGGCCGCCGAGCCCGCAGGACCACCAGCACCGTTGATCACAACAACATCGCCGGCCGAGACCGAGAGCTGCAACATGGTCCGGTAGCCGACCTCTGCGGCCACCGGGAACGCAGCGGCCTCCACAAACGACAGCCCATCCGGCTTGGCGAACACGGTTTCGACCGCAGCGATCGCCGAGGTCGCATAGCCCTCGGGCACGATCGCAACCACGCCGTCACCGACGGCAAGACCGTCAACACCTGAACCGACCGAATCGACAAACGCCAGCCACTTCTGAGCCCCGGCACGTACGGAAACGTCGACGGAAAGACGTCCTCACCAGCCATTGCGGATCTTGAAGTCGATCGGATTGACACCCGCCGCTCGCACCGCGATCCGGACCTCCCCGGGGCCAGGCATGCGATCATCGAACTCAGCGATCCGCATCGTCTCTGCACCACCGAAGCCATCGACGAGAATCGATGTCGCCATCACAACCTCCCAAGTCTTGGACGATATGTCCAGGAGATCCACCCTAGGGCGAGAACGACCGCTGTCACTCCCCCGGTCGCGCGTCCTGGCCGGGGATGGCCATCTGCGGGTTCTCACCGGCCAACATCCGCTCGGTGTTGCGGAGCACCATGTGGGACCAGTCCGGATGGGTCAACACGTAGAAGCGATCCGTCGAGACCGCCGTGAACACCTGCTCGGCCACGTCGGAGGGCTGCAGACCGTCGGCGATCAGCGCGCCAATCGTGTTCCGAAGGTTCTCGGCGTCCTCCTCGGTCGCAGCGCTGTCGGGCGCCTGCTCCCCCGTCGTCGGACGGTTGCGCACCGAGTTGTGGATCTGCGTCTGCACCCATCCCGGGCACACGACCGTGATGCCGACGTTCGGCGCCATCATCTGCAGTTCGATGAACATCGACTCCGACAGCGCGACGACACCGTGCTTCGCCACGTTGTACGGCGCCATGAACGGCGGCGACGTGAGGCCGGCCATGGACGCCGTGTTGACGATGTGACCACCGCCCGACGCGATGATCAGCGGGGTGAAGATGCCGACGCCGTGGATGACACTCCACAGGTCGACGCCGAGCACCCACTTCCAGTCGGCCTCGGTGAGTTCCCACGACAGGCCACCTGATCCGACGCCGGCGTTGTTGCATGCCAGGTGGACTGCGCCGAACCGTTCCATGGCAGCGTCGGCGATCGCCTGCACCTGGGCGCGGTCCGACACGTCGGCCTGCACACCGATCGTCTCGATCCCCTCCGCGCTCGCGGTGACGGCGTCGTCGAGCGCGTCCTGCTGGATGTCGGCGATGACCAACTTCATGCCTTCGGCGCCGAAGCGCCGAGCCATGGCGAGGCCGATGCCCGCCCCGCCACCGGTGATGACCGCGACCTTGCCCGCGAACTCGTCCATGTGCTTCCCCCTCGATCGGATTCGACCCGGGAGACTAACGGGGCGGAATCAGGCTGGGGGAAGGGCCGGGTTCGTGACCGTGAAGGTGTGCGACCGACCGTCGAAGGACGCAACAACGGTGAACGTGCCGCTGCCGTTGTCGAGCCTTGGCGATGCCGTCGGCTTCCGTGATCGTCGCCGTCGTCGCCGACGTCACCGTCGTGTTCGGCGTCGCGTCGAACGTGGCGCTCGCCCCGCCGCTCGGCTGGATCGTGAACGATCACCGGCTGGCCCGCCGCCGCGTTGCCGAACCTGTCGAGCATCCCGACGTTCAGCGGGTTGTTGACCCGGTTCGGGAACTGCGGATCCGAGGTCGGGTTGGCACCTGGCCGTCGCCGGTGAAGAAGTCGAGCGTGTGATCGATCGCCGCTGCCACCACCGTCAGGTTGAACGTCGTGGCGGTGTCGGTGCCGACGACCTTGACCGTCACCGGCACGGTGCCGGCGGCGTTGCCTGTCCCGATCGTGGTCGTCGCGATCCCGTCCTCGCCGGCGAACGCCTGGGCCGGACCGAACCACACGCCGGCCACCGGCGACGAGAACTCGAAGTTCTTGTACTGCACGACGTTGCCGAACCGGTCGACCGCCTTCACGCCGACGGGGGCGAACTGGGTCCCCGCTGCGGCGCTCTGCCCAGCTCCGGACACGACGACGATGCTCGACGCCGGAGCGGCACCGTTGTTGAGCCCGAAGACCACATACGGGCTGGTGCCGCCGTTGACCGTCGCGCTCACGGCGTAGCCACCGAGCTGGCTGTTGGCCACCGGGGTGAATCGGGCCACGCCGTTGGCATCGGTAGCGATCAACCCGCTCGGAGCGGCGAGGCCGGCGCCCGAATCGGGGCCCTTGAACACGACGTCGGCGCCCTTGACCGGCTGACCGTCCTTGCGGGTCACCCGCACGACGACCTGACCGAACGCTTCGCCGACGCCGGTCGTCTGGCCGCCACCCTCGAGCAGCTCGACGTTCGACGGCCACGTGCTCATGATGAAGTCGGCGGCCTGACCGATGGTCATCACGCGCTTCCACTTCCCGCCCTGGCAGAACAGCACGTGGGTGGCGTCACGGCCGGGCGCGGCGCCGTTGCGGCACTTGGCACCCTGCTTGACCACGTCGCAGCCGGCGACGGTGAGCACTGAGGCGGCCAACGCCAACACGGCGACTGATCGACGGACGTTCCGGTGCGCCATGACGGGCTTCCTTCGTTCTGGAGCGACCTCCCCCAGCAGGCGATCGCGATCCGCCGATGGTAGCGAACGCCGACGCATGAAATACAACGAGGTGTGTCGACGGCGCAGGACCGCCAGACGGGCGAGGGAGGGCCGGGACGCAGAGAACGCACCGAACCCGGGCGCGACATCGGGGCGCCGGGTCATACCCGACGCCCCGATCGGCATCCGCTCGGTGGTGGAGCTGGTGGGTCAGGTGTTCTGCATCGAGACGGACGAGTTCGCCGAACCCGCCGCCACGCTCACCTGGTAGGTCCCGACCGTCGATCCGGCCGTCGCCGTGACCGACGCCCGACCATCGGCGCCGGTGACCGCCGTCGGCGCCGACAGCACTGCGGTTGCGCCGCTCGACGGCGCCGTGAACGACGCCGTCGCTCCGGGCACCGAGCGCATTGCCGTACACATCCTTCACCAAGACGGTCAGCGGGTCGGCGAACGCCTGGTCGTGAACCGCCGTCAACGGCGACGGGCCCTCGGGCGTGATCGACGACGGCGCGCCGACGACGACGGTGTGGTTGAAGGTCGCGAAGTAGCTGGTGCGCTCGACCTCGAAGTACACCGGGAACGAGCCGGGCGTGGTGGGCGCCGGACACGGGGAGGGTCGTGACCACCACACCGTTGGCGTCGGTCGTCAGGACGGCTTTCGGCGGGTTCCCCGATTGCAGGCCGCCGGAGTAGTACACGCCCACGGACTTCCCGCTCACGGGGTTGCCGCGGGCGTCGGTCACCCGTGGGCGGACATCGGCGCGCCCAGCGCGGTGCCGACGGTCGCGGTCTGCCCCTGCCCACTGACGATCGTGATCGCCGCCGGCTCGCCGGCCACGACCGTGACGGCCACCGTGCCCGCTACGTCACTGCCGTCGACCTTCGCGGTCAGCGTGAACGAGCCGAGTGCGTTGTTGATGACGGCCTTCGGGAACCAGACCCGTCCGTCGTCACCGGTGACGCCGCTGAGCTCGGCCGACGGCACGAGGCCCGCACCGGTCGAGGGTGCGCTCAACGTCACCTTCGCCTTGGGCAGTGGCTTGCCCGTCCGGCTCGTGACCGTGAACGCGACGGCGAGGGAGAGCTGGTCCCGGCCTTGACCGTGGCCGTGGCGTTCACCGGAGTCACGGCGCCCGGGATCGTGCCGAGGATGAAATCGGCGGCCTGGCCGATCGTCATCACGCGCTTCCACTTCCCGCCCTGGCAGAACAGCACGTGGGTGGCATCGCGACCGGGCGCAGCGCCGGCCTTGCACCGTGTGCCGGCCCGGACCGTGTCGCAGCCCGTCAGCGCAACGGCCGACAGGAGCAGAATCATCAAAATTGCCGTCATTCGTTTCATGGGCGGCAACGGTATCGGCCTCACGCCGGTTCGATGGCGCAGGTCGGGGACGATGACCCCGAACCCACGCCACCGAACCGGCGGAGAAGCGGACGATCAGTAGCGGTAGTGATCGGGCTTGTAGGGCCCGTCGACCGGCACTCCGATGTAGTCGGCCTGCTCCTGGCTCAGCTTCGTGAGCTTCACACCCAAGGCGTCGAGGTGCAGGCGGGCGACCTTCTCGTCGAGGAGCTTGGGCAGCACGTAGACACCGACGGGATAGTCGGCCGTCTTCGTGAAGAGCTCGATCTGGGCGATGACCTGGTTCGTGAAGCTGTTCGACATCACGAAGCTCGGGTGGCCGGTGGCGCAGCCCAGGTTCAGGAGACGACCCTCGGCGAGCATGATCACCGAGTGACCGTCGGGGAAGACGAACTCGTCGGTGCCCGGCTTGATGTTCACGCGCTGGATGTCGCTCATGCGGCCCAGGCCGGCCATGTCGATCTCGTTGTCGAAGTGGCCGATGTTGCCGACGATGGCCTGGTGCTTCATCCGCGCCATGTGCTCGGAGCTGATGATGCCCTTGTTGCCCGTGGTCGTGATGAAGATGTCGGCCGTCTCGAGCACGTCCTCGAGCGTGGTGACCTGGTAACCCTCCATCGCCGCCTGCAGCGCGCAGATCGGGTCGATCTCGGTGACGATCACCCGGGCACCCTGACCCTTGAGCGACGCCGCACATCCCTTGCCGACGTCGCCGTAGCCGCAGACGACCGCGACCTTGCCGGCGATCATCACGTCGGTCGCACGGTTGATGCCGTCGATGAGGGAGTGACGGCAGCCGTAGAGGTTGTCGAACTTCGACTTGGTCACCGAGTCGTTGACGTTGATCGCCGGGAACAGGAGCTGGTCGGCCTCGAACATCTGGTAGAGGCGGTGCACACCGGTGGTGGTCTCCTCGGTCACGCCGAGGATGTCCTTGCCGACCTCGGTCCAGCGGGTCGGCTCCGACGCGACCGACTTGGCCAACAGGTCGAGCACGACGTTCCACTCGTCGGAGTTGGACTCGTGGGGCTCGGGGACCGAACCGTGCGCTTCGTACTCGGTGCCCTTGTGCACGAGCATCGTGGCGTCGCCGCCGTCGTCGAGGATCATGTTCGGGCCCTTGCCGTCGGGCCAGCGGAGCGCCTGGTCGGTGCACCACCAGTACTCCTCGAGCGTCTCACCCTTCCAGGCGAACACCGGCACACCGGCCGGCTGGTCGACGGTGCCCTCGGGGCCGACGACGACCGCAGCAGCGGCGTGGTCCTGGGTCGAGAAGATGTTGCAGCTGACCCAGCGCACGTCGGCACCGAGGGCCGTGAGCGTCTCGATGAGCACCGCGGTCTGGATCGTCATGTGGAGGGAGCCCATGATGCGGGCGCCCTTCAGGGGCTGGCTGTCGGTGAACTCGGCTCGGGTGGCCATGAGGCCGGGCATCTCGTGCTCGGCGAGGTTGATTTCCTTGCGGCCGAATCCGGCCAAGGACAGGTCTGCGACTTTGAAGTCCATGTGTGCGCCCTCCGCGACAAATCGTGTGCGGTGCTCTCGGCGCCGACGGTCTCGGCGCACGGGGTCACCGCTCGTGTGTGAAGTGTGCGTGGCTGGGGTCATCAGACACCGGGTACACGGCAGCCCGTACGACAGGCGACAGCGTAGGCCATCACAGCGAGCGGGGGCGGATCAGTCGGTGTAGCGGCTCGTGATCGGCGTGGGACCCGGGTCGATGTCGGCGCGAGCAGCCATCTCGAGCGAGACCAGCTCGCCGTACAACATGAGGTCGAACAGCGCTCCGACGGCGGTGGTCGCGCCACTGGTCACGGGGTGCACCCCGGCGACGATCTCGTCGCAGGTCTCGGCGGTGACGTCGAGGCGGTGAGCCTGGTCGGAAGTCTCGAACCCGTGCCGAAGGACGGCGAGCGTGAACACCTGACGCGTGACGTCGCCGTGCTGGGCCCACCCACAGACCTCGTCATGGTCGAGACCGGGGACCGAGTTCGCGAAGGCCGGCGCCTTGGCGTTGCGGTTGATCGAGTGCTTCCACGACGCCGCTGCTGCCGCGCCGACCGCCCCGCCGCCGTAGACGAGCGACATGGTGCGGCCGATGCGCTTGGCGAGTCGATCAGCGGGCGACGGCGACGCCGCGAGCTCCGCCAGGCGGGCGTCGAGCAGATCGCACGCGGCCTCCATGTCGGCGATGAGCCCAGGGGCCAGACCGAACTGGTCGAGCGCGGCCAGCGCCGCCGCCGCCTCCACGATGGGTGCCGGCCGGTCGTGGACCGCTCCGCCGACGGCGATGATCGGTACACCGGCGACGGTCGTGTCGGTCACGAGCCGTTCGGCCACACCGGCGTCGAGCGCCACGACGAGGGTGGACGGACCGACCCACACCGGCAGCCGTTCGTCGACGAACGAGACGACCGGGCGCGCCACCGCGGTGGTGGCGATCGCCGCCACCGTCGTGGCGGTCAGCTTCGACCGGGCCGACGCCGCCAGCACCACGGCCCCGAGGTCGAGGTCGTCGGGCACGCCGGAGCGACGCGCCACGTCCAAGGTGGCGCGAATCGCGGCGGGCACGAGCCGGGCTGCGGCGTAGGCGCCCTCGCTGTCGAGGATCTCCTGCGTCAAGAGGCCACGAAGTTGAGTTCGATGCCGTCGGCCTTGGCCTTGGCGACCAGACGCTCGTCCTCGGCGGCAGACACCGACTCGGCCTCGTCGATCAACATGACGGGGATGCCGTCCTTGATCTGGTAGCGCCGCTTGAGGCGCGGGTTGTAGAGGGTGTCCTCGTCCTCGAAGTAGTAGAGGGGACCCTTGTCCTCGGGGCAGGCGAGGAACTCGAGGAGGCGGACGTCGGAGATGGCCATGGCCGGAGAGACTAGTTGCGGCGACCGACCGCTCCGAAATGTGACGCGAGCCTGGCGGTTCTGCGATTGCGGCGCGTCACCTTTCGATGAGGAGCCGCGCCGCTCAGAGGCCGAAGTGGGCCTTCACCTCGGCGACCCGAGCGGCAACCGCCTCGTCGTCGGCCGCTTCGAGGTTGAGGCGGAGCAACGGCTCGGTGTTGGAGGGGCGAAGGTTGAACCACCAGTCGCCGTGGTCGACGGTCAGCCCGTCGAGGCGGTCCTGCTGCACACCGACGTAGGCCGCAGCGACACGTTCGATGACCTCGCCCGTGTCGGGCACCACCGTGTTGATCTCGCCCGACGCGGCGTACCGCTCGTAGGGCTTGCGCAGCTCGCTCAGCGGCAGGTTGCGGATCGAGAGCTGCTCGAGCACCAGCACAGCGGCGATGAGGCCCGAGTCGGCGCGGAAGTTGTCGGCGAAGTAGTAGTGCGCCGAGTGCTCGCCGCCGAACACCGCGCCCGACGACGCCATGATCTCCTTGATGAAGCTGTGACCGACCCGGGAGCGAATGGGCTCGCCACCGGCCTCGACCACGACCTCGGCCACGGCCTTGGAGCAGATGAGGTTGTGCACGACCTTGCCACCGGGCTTCGACTTCAAGATGGCGTCAGCGAGGATCGCGGTCGTGGTCGAGCCCGACAGGCCGACCCCCTGCTCGTCGACGAGGAAGACGCGGTCGGCGTCGCCGTCGAACGCCAACCCGATGTCGGCACCGACCTCGAGCACACGGGCCATGAGATCACGCTGGTTCTCGGGCTGGATCGGATCGGCCGGATGGTTCGGGAACGTGCCGTCGAGCTCGCCGTACATGACCTCGAGGTCGAACGGGAGGCCGTCGAACACGGCCGGAACGACGAGACCGCCCATGCCGTTGGCGGTGTCGGCCACGACCTTCAGCGGCCGGAGCGCCCCGACATCGACGAACGAACGCACGTGGTCGGCGAACGCGCCGAGCACGTCGCGGCGGGTCACCGTGCCCGTGGTCGCCGTGGGAGCGACGCCCGCCGCGGCGTCGTCACGGATCTGCGTCAGACCGGAGTCCTCACCGACGGGGCGGGCGCCCGACAGGCAGAACTTGATGCCGTTGTACTGGGCCGGGTTGTGCGACGCCGTGAACATGGCGCCGGGCGCGGTCGAGCGTGCCGGCGGCGAAGTACAGGAGGTCGGTCGAGCCCAGGCCGAGGTCGACGACGTCGAGCCCCTGTGACGTGACCCCCTCGGCGAAGGCTGCCACCATCGCCTCACCCGACGGCCGCATGTCGCGGGCGACCAGCACCTGGCCGACCGACGGATCCTCGCCGCTGACGAACTTGGCGAACGCTGCGCCGATGGAGCGGGCCATGTCGTCGTCGAACTGGTCGGGCACGGTGCCCCGGACGTCGTAGGCCTTGAAGATGGCGTTGAAGTTGTGCGTCATGACGGCGCACATCGTAGGTCACGACCTCGTCGAAACCTCAGTTGCCGAGCGTGGCCAGCTCCTCCGCCTCCAACTCGTACCCGCCGGTGTGCGCCACCGAACGGATCCGGAACAGATCGCGCACCAGCCGGGTCGTGTCCCGCACGACGTGCACCGTCGAGCGGGTCGAGTTCGTCAGTTCCACCGGTACCTCCGCGAGCGTCAGGCGGTACCGCTCGACGAGGTGGAACACCTCGACGTCGAACGCGAACCCGTCGATGCGCGAGTGCGAGAAGATCACCTTGCCGACGTCGGACCGGAAGGCCTTCGAGCCCACACTGGGTGTCGCGATACTGACCGAGGAGCACGAAGGCCGTGAACGCGTTGACGATCCGCCCGCCGACCTCGCGGAGCCGGCGAGCCGTCACCAACGTACGGGTCTCGGTGTGCTTCCGGGAGCCGACGACGACGTCCCACCCACCTTCGACCTCGGCGAGGAGACGGAGCACCTGATCGGGCGAGTAGCTGAGGTCGGCGTCGGTGAAGGCGACCGTTCGGCCCCGCGCCGCGAGGACGCCGGCGCGCACCGCGCCGCCCTTGCCCCCGTTCTGCTCCAGGGCGATCACGCGGTCGGCGCCGGCGGCACGCGCTCGCTCGGCAGTGGCATCGGTCGAGCCGTCGTCGACGACGATGAGCTCGAACCCGCCATCGGTCCGCAGGTGGCCGAGGGCCGCATCCACGGCGGCGACGGTCTCGGCGATACCGTCCTCCTCGAAGTAGGCCGGGATGACCAGGGAGAGGCGGACGTCGCCCGGCGCTGCCTGCCGACCGCGGGGTCGGTTCTGGTCGGCGCGGATCGACCGGAACATCGTCTGCCGGTACGACGTCAGCCGGACCAGGAACCCGGCGGCGAGACCGAGGAACTTCGGGATGACCACCGAGCGCACCGAATGGTCCGACCCCTGGACGAGGATGCTGAACACGGCGACGTCAGCGGCGAGCGCCAGGAACCCGGCCATCACGTAGTGACGGAGGTCGCGGTACCAGCGACGCGCCGGCTCCGCCGTGTAGGAGATCGCGTGGTGCAACCAGTACGAGACGAACGTGGCGACGACGATGGCGACGGCGTCGACGACCGGCAGCGGCCAATCGGTGAAGCGCGCCCCGAGCAGCACGAGGCCGAGGTCGAGCAGCGTGACCGCTGCACCGACCGACGCGAAGCGCCGAGCGAATCTCAACGGGGATCGGTCTCGTCGCTGTTGTCGGGACGCGGTCCGGAGTCGGGTTCGATCGCCGGTCCGGGGCCGGGATCCAGCTCGGGCTCGGGCTCGGACTCGGGATCGGGCTCGGGATCGGGCTCGTCCTCCGGTTCACGATCGCCGAAGAACTCCCGACCGGCGAGCGCCACCTTCGGAGGACGCACCACGAAGTAGATGAGACCGAGCAGGCCGAGGAACGACAGGAACATCGAGATGAGTTCCATGGGCGCCCGCGTGTAGGTGAGCGTGACGTGGCGGTCGGTCGGGACCACGACCATGAAGTTCGGGGTGACGCGGTACACGTCGCCCGCGCCTTCGGCC
>JBAOIR010000041.1:0-111005 GCA_037045585.1 Microthrixaceae bacterium | reverse complement strand
GATCCACGTGTCGGCGAGCCACGGGTCCTGGGTGCACCACGTCACCGACCGGCGGACCTGTGCACCCCCGAGCGCCGTCGAGTCGACACCGCCGACCGTGTACTCGCCGTCGGCGGGGACGAGGAACGCCACGAGTCCCGCTGCGAGGGTCGACTTTCCCGACCCGCTCGGTCCACGCACCGCGAGCCGTGAGCCCTCCGGCAGTGCGAGGTCGAGGTCGGTCAGCACCGGGGGGCCGCCGGGCCACGAGAACGTGACGCCGTCGAGCACGAGGTCGGCGTCCGGCCCCGCTGCGGCCGGATCGTGTGGCTCGGGTGCAGGATCGGGCCGTGTCAACAGCGCCCGCAACCGTGAGGCCGATGCCGCCACGACCGACGTCGACGCCTGCGGGCGACCGACGGCGTGACGAGCTCGATCACGGCCAAGGGGAGCAGAACCGCAACGCCGATGGCGGGACCCGACATCCCGGCTGCAGGCCCGCCGACGACGGCCGCCGTCGTGGTCCGCGGTCCACGGGCCCAGCGCTGGCGAGGAGACCCGATGCTGCCGCTGCGGTGCGCCCGCGCGCTTGCTCGACGGACGTGACCTCGACGGTCGCGACGGTGATCGGTCTCGGCCCAGTGGGCGGTGGCCCCCAGCGCAGCCATCTCCCCGGAGTGTTCCGCCAGGTCGAGGAGCCGGGTCGCCACCGCTGACTTCGACGTGCAACGAGCGATGCGGCCGAGCCGAGCGCCCGCCGGCCCACCCAGAGCGGCACGAGGACGGCGGCGATCGCCAACGCCGCAGCGAGGACCACGGCGGCCGGGCCGGCGACCACCGCCACGCCGACGACGGCTGCCGCCGCGAACGGCGACCGAACTGATCGCCGGTCCAACGATCCGAAGCTCCAGATCGCCCAGCCGGTCGACGTCGTCGACGACCGAGGAGAGCATCTCGCCACGCCCGGTGCGGGGCAGGCCTGCCGGGGACGAGGCGACCCAACTGTCCGACGACGGTGGTCGGATCCCGCCGAGCCGCCCGCAGTGTTGCGTCGTGGGACGCGAGTCGTTCGGCGTAGCGGAGGACACCCTTGCCGAGCCCGAACGCCACGGCGACGGCGACGACGGCGAGGTCGGCGAACGACGGGTGCTCCGCCGCCCTGAGGATGAGCCAGGCGGCCGTGCCGGCGAGCCCGATGGTGCACGCCTCTGCCGTGATCCCGAGCGCCCGGGCGCCGGCGATCCGTCCCCGCGACGCTGGCGCGAGCCGACCGAACCAGGCGAGGTCGCCGACCGTGCCCCCAGCGCCGGCGTCGGCGGCGCCGGCGGCGGTGTCACCGGCGATCGGCTCGGGCAGCAGTCGAGGAGGAGCGGCACGGTCGTCGGGGCGACCGGGTGCTGGGCGGCCCGACTCGTGACCGAGGTCGGCGGGCGCCGTCGGACCCGTCGGTGCCATCGGGGAGTGGGCTGCGACCGCGGTGAGGCGGACGACCCGGTCGGCGGCGGCGATCGCGGTCGGGTCGTGCGTGACGATCAACACCGCAGTGCCGTGGTCGGCGACCGAGCGGAGTCCGTCGACGACGAGGGCGACCCGCTCGGCGTCGAGGGTCCGCGGTCGGTTCGTCCGCGACCAGGACGTCGACATGCCGCATCCTCGCCGTGAGCAGCGCCACCGCGACGGCGAGTCGCTGGCGTTCGCCGCCCGACAGTTCTCCGGGCCGCCGCGCCTCGGCGTGGTCGAGGCCGACCGCGGCCAGCGCCGCACGACGGCCGTCGGTCGTCGACGTGGGACAACCGAGCGAGACGGATTCGTCCACGGTCGCACCGAGTGCTGCGGGATGTTGGGGGATCGCGACGATCGCCGCCCTCCGTCGATCGCGGGACAGGTCGCCGATCGACACGCCGCCGACCTCGACGCTCCCCGAACCGATCGGCGTGTCACCGGTGACGGCGGCGAGGACCGTCGACTTCCCCGAACCGGTCGGTCCGACGAGCGCGACCACCTCGCCCGGAGCGACGTCCAGGTCGACCGGACCCACCCGATGCCCCCGGACCGCATCGGTGATCACCAGGGCCTTGACGTGGAGGCCACCGGTCGTGACGCTCCCGGTGCCGTCCGCGGACTCCGACAGCGCGTCGACCTCCTCGAGGTCGTCGACGGCGTCCGCCCCGGCGGTGGCGGCGTGGAACGCTGCACCGACGCGGCGAAGGGGGAGCGAGCACTCCGGTGCGAGGAGGAGCACCACGAGCGCGGTGGTCAGCGAGATCGTCCCGTCGGCCAGACGGACGCCGGCGGTGACCGCGACCAGCGCGACCGACAACGTCGCCAACAGCTCGAGGACCAGCGTGGACAGGAACGCGACGCGGAGTGTGCCCATGACGGCTCGGCGGTAGTCGTCGGTGACCTGGCGGACCCGGTCGATCTGCGCCTCTGCCCGGCCGAAGAGCCGCAACGTCTCGAGGCCGACGAGCACGTCGTGGAAGTGTGACCCGAGCCGCTGCAGCGTGGCCCACTGGCGTTGGGACCGCTCCTCGGTCAACCGGCCGATGAGGATCATGAACACCGGGATGAGCGGCACGGCGATGAGCAGGATCACCGCCGACAGGAGGTCGGCGAACAGGATCCGCACCCCGGCGGCGAGGGGCACGACGGCCGCCAGCCCAGCGCCGGCGCGTAGCTGCGGATCCAGGGTTCGAGGGCATCGACCCCCGTCGTCGCCAGCGAGGTGACCGTCGAGGGCGTCGCGGCCGCCCGGCCGGGTTCGTCGAGCGCATCGAGCTTCGCCACGATCCCCTCGGTCACGTCACGACGGGTCGCGATGACAGCGGCCGTCGCCGACCGGTCCGTGGCCCACCGGGCGATACCCCGGACGACGCCGATGACGACCAGCGCGACGACGAGTGGGCCGAGCGCATCGGCATCGCCGTCGACCAGCCGGGAGATCCCGTCGGCCAACACCTGCGCCTGCGCGATCACGGCGGCGGCTGTCGCCACCGCCGGATCAGGCAGACCCCGAGATGGACCCGGAGCGCCGGGATCCGCCGGAGGAGCGCCCGGTCAGCTCCCACCGGGGACGTGCACGGCCGGGATGTGGCGCCGCCCGATCCGCTGACGGAACACCCAGTAGCTCCAGGCCTGGTAGCCCACGACGATCGGCGTCATGACCGCGGCGACCCAGGTCATCACCTTGAGGGTGTACGCCGTCGAGCTGGCGTTGTGCACGGTCAGACTGTACGCAACATCGGTCGTGGAGGGCATGACGTCGGGGAAGAGCGACCCGAACAGCGACACCACCGCCGCCGTGATCGCGACCCCGGTGGCGACGAATGCCCAGCCGTCACGGTCGGCCCGTTCCATCGCTGCGCTGGCGAGGAGTGCCACCGCCGCGACCAGCACCGTGGCCCACGTCCAGCCCGTGCCGCGTTCGATCTGGTTCCACAGGAGGAAGACGGCGCCGGCGACGATCGTGACCGGCGCGATGCGCCGGGCGGCCGCACGGGCGGCGTCGTGAATCTCCCCCTCGGTCTTGAGCGCCAGGAAGTTGGCGCCGTGGAGGGCGAACAGCGACGCCGTGACGATCCCGCCGAGCAGCCCGAACGGGTTGAGCAGCGTGAAGAGCGTGCCGGTGAAGTCGCCGGCCTTGTCGATCGGCACGCCGGCGACGATGTTGGCGAACGCGACGCCCCACAGCACCGCCGGCAGCCACGAGCCGACGGCGATGGCGAGGTCCCACCGCTGGCGCCACCCGGCGTCGTCGACCTTGCCGCGGTACTCGAAGGCGACACCGCGGGCGATCAGCGCGACGAGGATGAGGAAGAGCGGCAGGTAGAACCCGGAGAACAGCGTGGCGTACCAGTTCGGGAAGGCGGCGAACGTGGCGCCGCCGGCGGTGAGGAGCCAGACCTCGTTGCCGTCCCAGACCGGGCCGATGGTGTTGATCATGACGCGGCGGTCGACGTCGGTGCGGCCGAGCGGGTGCAGCAGCATCCCGACGCCGAAGTCGAAGCCCTCGAGGAAGAAGTAGCCGATCCACAGCACGGCGATGAGGATGAACCAGAGGGTGGTGAGTTCCATGACGTGCCTCCTCAGTAGGCGAAGGCGAAGCCAGCGTCGGCGTCGGTCCGTCGGAACCCTCGGCCTCGGGACGGGCATCACGCCGGCGGGGCCGGCCTTGATGTAGCGGGCGAGCAGGCCTGAGCTCGACCACCGCGAGGAGCCGTAGACGAGCGTGAAGCCCACGATGCGAGGTGAGCACGGTCCCCGCCGAGACGTTGGAGACGGCGTCGGCGGTGAGGATCCGCACCTCGGGGATGCCGTTGGGGTTCGGGGCGACCACCCACGGCTGGCGGCCGATCTCGGTGAACATCCAGCCGAACGCGTTGGCGAGGAACGGTGTGGCGATCACGGCGATCGTGGCGACCGGCAGCCACTTCCACGCGGGCAGGTCGCGGCCACGCCGGGTGAGGCAGAGGCCGGCGACGGCGCCGAAGGCGGCGATGGCGCCGAACCGGATCATCAGGCGGAACGCCCAGTAGGTGACGACGAGGCTCGGCCGGTAGTCGCCGGGGCCGTACCGCGCCTGGTACTCGGCGTTGAGGTCGTTGACGCCGTGCATCGTGGCGTCGGTCGTGTCGGTCGCCAGGAAGGCGGAGGCCCCGGGGATCGCCCAGGTGCGACGTCGCAGTCGGCGCTCTCCTGTCGCCGATGGCGAGCACCGAGAACCCGGGCCCTGCTCGGTGTTGCAGAGCGCCTCGGCCGACGCCATCTTCATCGGCTGCTGCTCGAACATGAGCCGGGCCTGGACGTGCCCGGTGACGCGCGACGCCCACGCCGGCGACGAGCACGAGCACGATGGCGCCGCGGATCGCTCGTCGGAGACCCCGGCGATCCACATCGGCGAGCGTGTCGCGCCGCTTCAACAGCTGCCAGGCGGCGATGCCGCCGACGAAGGTCGCCGCCGTGACCAGCGCGCCGGCGATGACGTGTGGGGTAGGCGGCGAGGGTCGTGTGTTGGTGAGCACCGCCCAGATGTCGACCATCTCGGCCCGGCCGGTCTCGGGGTTGAACATCACTCCGACCGGGTGCTGCATCCAGGAGTTGGCGGCGAGGATGAAGTACGCCGAGACCGTGGTGCCGATCGCGGCGAGCCAGATCGTGGCCAGGTGCACCTTCTTGGGAGCTTGTCCCAGCCGAAGATCCACAGGCCGAGGAACGTCGACTCCAGGAAGAACGCGACGAGGGCCTCCATCGCGAGCGGCGCGCCGAACACGTCGCCGACGAAGCGGGAGTAGTTCGACCAGGCCATGCCGAACTGGAACTCCTGGACGATGCCGGTGACCACGCCCATGGCGAAGTTGATGAGGAACAGCTTCCCGAAGAACTTGGTGAGCCGGAGACAGGCCTCGTCCCGGTGCGGTACCAACGGGTCTGGTACCAGGCCACGACCAGGGCGAGGCCGATGGTGAGCGGCACGAAGAAGAAGTGGTAGACGGTCGTGATGCCGAACTGCCATCTCGCGAGATCGAGTGTGTTCATGTCGTCCTCTCATCGCTGTCAGCGTTGACCCTACGGACCACTATCTCTCATGGATATGGCCAAAGGTCCTCATGGTGGTGTGACCGATGTCCCGTCCTCCCCGTCCCCGTGGCCGGTGATGTGTGACCAAGTGCCCTAGGAGCGATGGCGGGCCCGTTCGTATCGTGTGGTCGATCGTCGCCGCTCGGTGTCGACGCGAGCCCGGAGGAACCACCCCGATGACCTGCCAGACGAGCGTGGCGCGAGGCCCCGGCACCTGGTCGATCGCAGCGACGATCATGGTCGTGGTTGCGTCGATGTGGTCGGCCGGCTGTTCCAACACCGCGGCCGGCGGGGGTGGAGGCGAAGCGACCGGCGCCCGGAAGCTCAGCGGTGTGGTGGTCGAGCCCATTCCCGACGTGTCGGCCCTGTCGCTCCCCGAGGCGTCGCCCGCCGCCGACCCGTTCCGTTTCGTCGCGGACGACGGCGATCTGCTGCTCGTCTACTTCGGCTACACGGCGTGTCCCGACGTGTGCCCGACCACCCTGGCCGACCTCAAGGCGGCGTTGAAGCAGCTCGGTACACCGTCGAAACAGCTGTCGATCGCCATGGCCACGATCGACCCCCGGCGCGACACCGCCGACGTGATCTCGGGCTACCTCCACAGCTTCTTCCCCTCGGCGACCGCGCTGCGGACCGACGACGACGCGGCGCTCCGTTCGGTCACCAACGCGTTCGGAGCGTCCTACCTCACCGAGTACCCGAACACCGGTGAGCCGCGGGTCTCCCACAGCGCCTACCTCTACGTCGTCGACGACCAGGGCCACGTCGTGCTGGCGTGGCCGTTCGGCACCACGGCCGCCGACATCGCCCTCGATCTCGAGCAACTGCTCGCCTGACACCCCGCCGGGCGCCCGCTCGGCCGACAAGGAGAACACCATGAACGCCCGTTCCTTCGCCCTCGCGTCCGTCCTGACGCTCGCTGTCCTCGGTGCCCCGGCGTGCGGCGACGACACCGCGTCGGATGCTGCATCGGATGAGACCACCACGACCCTCGCCGCCGGCCCGACGATCTCGGGTGCGTGGGCGCGGAACTCGCCGATGGAGGCCACCAACGGTGCCGCCTACATGGTGATCACCGGTGGAACCTCCGATGACGCGCTCGTCTCGGCGTCGGTCGAGTCGACGATCGCCGGCAAGGTGGAACTGCACGAGACCGTGGCGGCCGGTGACTCCGGCGACGGGTCGATGGGCGCCACGACGATGGGCGCCCCGACGACGGTCGCCGGGGACACCATGACCGCCACCACCCTGGCTCCGGCCATGGAGATGCGCCCGGTCGAGGCCATCGAGGTGCCGGCCGGCGAGAAGGCCGAGCTGAAGCCCGGCGGGTACCACGTCATGCTGCTCGACCTCGTCCAGCCCCTCGTCGTCGGCGAGTCGTTCGACCTGACGCTCACATTCGCCGAGGCGGGCGAGCAGGTCGTGACCGTCGAGGTCAAGGACGCACCGTGATCCGGCGGGCCGCACGGCGAGCGGCGATCGGCATCGCGCTGGTGGCGTTCGTCGTGTCGTCGTGCGGCTCGCCCGTCCGGGCGTCGAAGCAGTACCAGTACGTCATCCCCGAGGGAACGGCCGGCCTCATCGCCACGAATCGTGCGCCCGAGATCTTCCCGGCCGACCTGACCGTCCGGGTCGGTGACTCGATCACGATCGTGAACGAGGACGACTTCGACCAGGAGGTCGGGCCCTACCTCGTGAAGGCGGGGACCACGATGACCCAGCACTTCTCGTCTCCGGGCGTCTTGCAGGGCGCCTGCACGATGAGCATGGGTGGCACGCTGAGCGTGACGGTGTTGCCGGCGGAGTGACCTCAGGGGCCGGTCGTGGTGGTCGCCGGCACCCCGAGTTCGTCGGCGATCAGCCGTTCGAGTTCGGCCTCGTCGAGCGCCCCGTTGTGGGTGGCGGCGATGGTGCCGTCGGCGCGGATGAACGCCGTCGCCGGCATCGTGGTGATGGACAGCGCGATCTGTGAGGTGGAGTCGGGATCGAGGTACTGGTCGAACCCGACCCCGGTCTCGTCGACGAACTGCTGCGCCGCCACCTCGGTGTCGCCGAGGTTGACGCCGACGAAGCGGACGACACCCTCGTACTTCGAGGCGGTGACGTCGAAGGCCGGCATCTCCTTCCGGCACGGGGCGCACCACGTGGCCCAGACGTTCAGGACCATTGGCGTTGCCGACGCGCTGCCGAGCCGGAGCGGGGGAGCGTCGGCGAGCGGCGTGACCGTGACGGCTGCCAGGGAGTCGTCGTCGCCCGACGACGTCGTGTCGTCGGAGGAGCCGCAGCCCGTGGCTGTCAGGCCGGCCAGTGCCGCAACGAGCAGTGCGACGACGATCGGTGACGCTGGCCGGGGGTGGCGGTGGCGGTGGCGGTGGCGGTTCGTTCTCGTGTCCACGTCTCGTCACCTCGCGTCGGGCCCGGTCGTCGGGGGTGACGTCACGCTAGAGCGGTGAACCCGCGACCGTCACGCCCGGCCCGCAGAGCTGACGGATCGGGAGCGGGTGTGAACGCGTTGACTCGGAGTCGGTTCCTGGATACCCTGGGGGGTATGTGTAGAGCAACGACCTGTTCCAAGTGCCACAAGCCCACCTGGTCCGGTTGCGGTGCCCACGTCGAGCAGGTGCTCGGCGACGTGCCGCCGGCCCAGCGCTGCCACTGTCGTGAGGACAAGGCGGCAGCGAAAGCAACGTCCGCGCCGTCCGATGCCGGCCGTGGTGGGTTGTTGGCCCGCCTCCGGGGCAAGTAGGCACTGGAGGAACACTGACGACGAACGGAGCTCCGATGACGAAGACGGTGATCGAATGCCCGGCGTGCGGGGTGCGGAACCGGGTGGCCGACGACGCCGGCGGCCGCCCGCGTTGCAGTTCGTGCCACACCGACCTGCCGTGGCTGGTCGACGTCGGCTCGGCCGACTTCGACGGGGTCATCGAACGTTCCGCGCTGCCCGTCCTCGTCGATCTCTGGGCGCCGTGGTGCGGTCCGTGCCGGGCGGTCGCGCCGGCGCTCGAACAGCTGGCTGTCGATCGTGCCGGCGCCCTGCGGATCGTCAAGGTCAACGTGGACCAGTCGCCGGAGGTCTCGGCACGTCTCGGCGTTCAGGGGATCCCGACGATGGTGCTGTTCTTCGACGGTGCCGAGATCTCCCGGCAGGTCGGTGCCTTGCCCGGGCCGGCGATCGCCCGGTGGGTCGACGGCGCACTCCTCGGCGTCAAGCGGGCCTGAGCTACGTCGTCGGCCTCAGGCGGCCACGCCGTCGAGACGCTGGCGCAGCCCTGCGGCGGCACGGTCGCCGATGCGTCGGAACAGCAACGCCAGGAACGGGTCGACGACGCGGAGCGGGCCGCGCAACCGGAGGTCGGCGTCGTAGGTCACGATGCATCCCGAGTCGCCGTCGGGCACGACCGTGATCACGTCGACCGACTCGAGCGTCGACGTCTGCGACCGTGCCTCGACCGATGAGCCGGGCACGGCGTCGACGATCTCGTAGCGCATGACCGTGCCGCCGCCGATGCCCTTCACCGTGAGGTCGTAGGTCGAGCCCACTGCTCCGGCCTCGCCACTGACGAGCACCGCTGCGGTGATGCCGGGGTCCCACTCGTCGAACCGGCTCAGGTCCTTCATGACGTCGTACGCGTCGGCGGGATGCCACGGGGAGCGGACGCTGGTGCGATATCGGGCCATCGGGTCTCCTCGGGTTCGGATGCGGCAACCGATCGGCTCGACGTCGCCCGCCGCAACGAGCTTCGCAGGCTCACCGTCGATCCGGTCGTCAGGATGCCGGAACGGGGACCAACGCGATCGGGCAGCGGGCCCCGTGGAGCGTGCGGAACGCGGTCCCGCCGGCGCGGACCCCGAGGGGGCCGACCGGGCCGAGCCCGATCACCAGCAGGTCGGCGCCGTGGGCGGCCTTGAGGATGCCGTCGGTGGGCCGCTCGCCACGGCGGGCCACGGTCGTCAGGTCGATCCCGGCGTCGACGAACTCCGGTGCCAACTCGTCGCGGATCCGTCGTTCGGCGTCACGACGCCACCCCTCGGGATCGGGCTCGGGCGTCCACTCGAAGTAGGGCTCGTGCACGTTCACCGCGGTGACGGCGGCGCCCGTGGCAGCGGCGAGGTCGGCGCACCAGGCGACGGCCGCCCGGCTGGCCGGCGAGCCGTCCACACCGACGACGATGCGCATGAACGTCACCTCGGCGTCGTCGGGGACGACCACCAGGGGGACGGTCGTGTGGTGGGCGAGATACTCGGCGACCGAACCGACATGGAACAGGCCCGGTCCGCTGCCGTGACCGGCGCGACCCGTGACGATCAGACTCGCTCCGTGGGTGTGGGGCGACCCGGTGAGCACCTCACGGGGGTCGCCGCCGGCGACGTCGGTGACCGCGGTTGACACTGGCGCCGACCCGGGTCCGTCGGCGGGATCCAGGCGCCACCGCTCCGCCCGCATCGCCCGGTCGAGACGAAGGTGGTCGCCGGTGCCCGGCATCGACGCGCCCAGCAGGAGCACGTCGGCGCCGGTGTGCCGGCCGACAGCGGCAGCCCACTCCGCGGCGCGACGCGAGCCCTCGGAGTCGTCGTAGCCCACCACGATCCGGTTGCTACCTGTGGTCACCATCGTCGCTCCTGTCCGTGCCGCTCACGCTCTCATCGTCGTGCGAAGGCGGGTGGAACGACAGGGCCCAACGTCCCGACCCGCCGGTGCCTCCGAGAGTCACAAGCGGGCGGTCAGCCGTCCGATGAGCCCGGCCCGGCCGGGGGCGACGCGTGACCACAACGAGACGAGGTGGGCGTCGGGGCCGACGACGGCGCGGCCCCGGTCCTGTTCGATCGCGGCGACGATGCGCTTCGCCACGGCGGAGGGTGGTCGCATGGCGAGCGGCGCGAGTCGTGAGCGGCCGAGTTCGGCCAGCCGGCCCGACTGGCTCCCACGCGCCGAGTTCGTGATGTTCGTGTTGATGGCGCCGGGAAACACCGCGGTGACGCCGATGTTGGTCGTGACCAGCTCGTTGCGGAGCGCCTCGCTGAAACCCCGCACTGCCCCCTTGGTGAGCGCGTACGACGCGTTCTGGGGCAGGCCGAGGAGTCCGACCATGCTCGACAGATTGACGATGTGGGCCTCGTCGGCCTCACGCAGGACCGGGAGGAACGCCCGGCAGCCGTTCACGACACCCCACACGTTGATGTCGACGATCCAGCGCAGGTCGTCGAGCGACTCGTCCTCGAACGGGCCGGCCGAGGTGACCCCGGCGTTGTTGACGAGGATGTGGCAGGCGCCGTGGGCGTCGACGACAGCAGCGGGGAGCGCGGCGAGCGCGTCGGCGTCACGCACATCCAGGATGTGGGTCGACGCTCGACGACCGAGGGAGCGGATCGTCGCCGCCGTCTCCTCGACGGCGGTGGGTGAGATGTCGACGAGCGCAAGGTGGCAGCCGGCCCGGGCCAGGGCGTCGCTCGTGGCGCGGCCGATGCCGCTGCCGGCCCCGGTGACGACGGCGACGCGGTCGGCGAGTCGCTTCATGCGTGGACCTCCGGGGTGGTGAGCACGCACCGGGTGCCCGTGAAGATGGTGGGCATGCACTTGTTGCAGTGCACGCAGAGGCTGGCCGATTGCTCTCCGTCGCGCATGCGGTTCGGCAGGTCGGGTTGACGCAGGAGCGCCCGCCCCATCGCCACGAAGTCGAAGCCCTCGGCGAGCGCCCCCTCGATCGTCGCCAGCTCGTTGATGCCGCCGAGGAGGATCAACGGCATCGACAAGCGCGGCGCGGAACTGGCGGGCGAAGGGGAGGAAGAACCCCTCCTCGAACGGCATCTCGGGGAAGATCTTGTGGCCCATGACGCGGAGGCCGAGCCCGACCGCCGCGGGCTGGGTGGCGATGAACTCCGCCATCGGCACGTCGCCGCGGAAGAAGTACATGCCGTTCAAGAGGGAGCTGCCGCCGGTGAGTTGGAGGGCGTCGAGCTGCCCGTCGGCCTCGAGCATGGCCGCGAACGGCAGGCTCTCGTCGAGCCACAGACCCTGGGGCACGCCGTCGGCCATGTTGAACTTGGCGGTCACGGCGACGTCGGTGCCGACGGCGGCGCGCACTGCTGCGATGGCGCGGCGGGGGAGCCGCATGCGGTTCTCGAGGCTGCCGCCGTACTCGTCGGTTCTCTTGTTGAGGTTGGCGCTGAGGAACGAGCTCAGGAGGTAGTTGTGGCCGAGGTGTACCTCGATCGCGTCGAACCCGCTCTCGACGGCGACGCGTGCGGCTCGCCCGAACTGGTCGACGACTTCGTCGAGCTCGGCGTGGGTGGCGCCGCGGACGAGCCCCATGGCAGGCGGGCTCAAGCGGGTTGACGGGGCCAGTGTCTTGGTGCGGTTCGAGCGGGTGTTGGCGACGAGGCCGGCGTGTCCGATCTGGGCCGAGGCAAGTGCTCCCTCGGCGTGCACGGCGTCGGTCAGTCGACGGAGGCGGGGCACGATCTGATCGGACATCACCATGGTGTTGCGCTGGACCCGACCCCCAGGGCTGACGGCGCAGTACGCAACGGTGGTCATGGCGGCCCCGCCGGCGGCGACGCGACGGTGGAACTCGACGAGTTCGTCGCTCACCGCGCCGTCGGGCATCACCCCTTCGAACGTGGCGGCCTTGATGATGCGGTTGCGAAGCGTGAGCGGCCCGAGCCGGGCCGGCTCGAACGCCGTGGACGTGCTGGTCTCGGTCATGTGTCGTCCCTCCCGACCCGAACGATACCACTGGTATCGGAATGTGGCTGGCAGACTGTACGGCCTATGGGCGACCCCACCACGCCGCAACGTTCGCCGAGCGGTCGTCGGCGCGACCCCGCGATCGACGAGCGGGTGCTCGACGCGACCCGGGCGAGCCTCGTCGAGCACGGCTGGGACGGCACGAGCATCCGGGGGATCGCCGAGCGGGCGGGTGTGAGTCGACCGGCGATCGCCCGACGATGGCCGACGAAGGCCCATCTCGCGATCGAGGCGCTCCTGGGCGCCGAGCCCGACCTCGGAGCCTTCGAGAACGTCGACCTCCTCGGCTGGGTCGACGGTGTGGTCGACGGCAGCTTCGACCTGTTCGCCCGGGCGGACATGCAGTCGGCGATGCCCACGCTCCTCGCCACGCTCCACGACCACAACGACCTCCGCGCCACGATGTGGGACGGCTTCGCCGGTCCGGCGACCGATCTCGTGGTCGCGCAGGGCGCCACGGCGACGGTGACGGCTCGCGCCACGATCGTCATGGCGGCGGGCGCTGCGCTGTTCAGCAGCGTCGTCGTCGGCGACGACCCGGCGCTGGTCGACGAGGTGCGGGCCCTGGTGCGGGCGGCGTTGGCCCAGTCCCTCGCTGCCGCGGCGGCCACCCGGAGCTGAGCTCGATCGCGTCCGGCGTCGGCGTAACCGGAGTCAGCCGAAGGCGTCTGGCCAGCCGAGGCCGGCGAGGCGCTCGCTCAGACGTGCGACGACGCCCCGCAGGTCGGTCGGCTGCCACCCCTCGACGAGATCGTTCCCGTCGAGGCCGAGCACGGGGCGGTCCACTTCGGCGAGGAGTTCGAGGCTCCGGCCGATCCGTCCCGTGAGCGTGGCCGGGTCACACGTGGCGAGCAGCAGGACGGCCTCGGCCATCGTCTCCAGGGGCTCGAACAGCAGGGGGTCGAGGTCACCGCGGGCAAGCAGATGGGGCGTGGCGATGGCGGACTGCGGGCCGACGGCGTTCACTGCGATCCCGTGGGGGTAGAGCTCCGACGCGACCGACACCGTCAACCGGTTGAGCGCGGCCTTCGTCGAGCCGTAGCCGGCCCCCTGCTGGGCGACGAGGTTCGTGGGAAACGGCGGACCGGGCGGGAGTTCGGCGGCGAAGCTCGTGAGGTTGACGATCCAGCCCTCGCCGCGCTCGATCATCGACGGTGCGACGTCGGCCATCAGGCGCCACGGCGCCCACACGTTGACCTGCTGGGCGATCTCGAGCTGGCGGCTCGTCCACTCGGTGAACGGTCGGTAGCCGTTGGCGGCGGCGTTGTTGACGAGGATGTCGACGGGCCCGAGCTCGTCGGCGACCCGGTCGACGAGGGTCGCTCGGCCGCCGTCGGGATCGGCGAGGTCGACGGGGATCGTGATCGTGGTGCCGCCGGCGGCGCGGATGCGTTCCGCGGTGGCATCGAGCCCGGCCGCGTCACGGGCCACGAGCGCCACCGCAGCGCCTTCGGCTGCGAGCCGCACGGCGATGGCCGTGCCCGTTCCACCCTTGCTGGCTCCGGTCACCAGGGCGACGCGCCCGCTGCACTGCTCACCCATGCGGCACCCCGATCCGAACCCCGATCCGATCGATCACGACGTGTGCGACGCCACCACGTCCGACACGGCGCTGCAGACGAACTCCACGTCCTCGTCGGTCAGGGCGTGGTTGCAGGGGAGCAGGAGTGCGTGCTCCATGATGCGGTCGGCGTTGGGGTATCCGGCCGGGTCGCTGCGGTAGGTGACGCCGCGCATCATCGGCTGCCGGGTCACGTTGCCCGTCCACACCATGCGCGTGTCGATGCCGCGACCTTCGAGTTCACGCTGGAACTCGGACCGGGCGATGCCGCAGTCGGGTTCGATCACGAACGGGAACGCCAGCCACGCGGTGTCGAGGCCTTCGGTCTGCACCGGTGGGGTGAAGACCTCGGGGAACGTGGAGAAGAACTCGTGGTAGCTCGCGAAATTGCGCTGGCGCACCTCCCGGTTGTTCGGGAGCTTCTTGAGCTGCTCGAGGCCGAACGCCGCGCCCAGCTCGGACGGTTCGAAGTTCCAGCCGAGCTCCTCGAACACGAAGAGGCTGTCGTACTCCATGCCGTCGACCTCGGCGAGGAAGCGCCGGTCGCCCTTCGCGAACCGTAGAACTGCACCTCGCTGCTGCGGCCCCAGCGGCGCAGCAGCAGGCCGCGGTCGCGCAGTTGCTCGTCGTCGAGCAGGACCATGCCGCCGTTGCCGGCCGCGGTGATGATGTGCGATGCGGCGAAGCTGGTGACGCTGAGGTCGGAACGGGTGCCCGTGGGCGTGCCGCGGAGCGTGGCGCCCAGCGCGTCGCAGGAGTCCTCGATGACAAGGAGGTCGTGGGCGTCGGCGATCACGCGAAGGCGGTCCCAGTCCGGGGTGTTGCCCACCAGGTTGGGGATGAGCATCGCCTTGGTGTCCGGGCCGATGAGGCGCTCCAGCGCATCGGGGTCGACGTTGTAGGTGTCGGGTTCGACGTCGACGAACACCGGGACCAGGCCGGCCCGGACGAGCGGGGCCACGTCGGTCGAGAACGTCAGGACCGAGGTGAGGACCTCCGATCCCTTCGGGAGGTCGAGCAACTCGACGGCGAGGTACAGCGCCGACGAACCCGAGTTCACGGCGATCCCGCCGGCCTTGCCGAACAGCGCCGCGACCTGCTGCTCGAACGCCGTGACCCGCGCACCGATGCGGAACGCCGTCGGCCCGGATCGGAGCACGTCGAGGCACGCCTCGATCTCGGCCTCGTCGTGAACACTTCCGGCGTAGAGCACCCGCTTCGACATCGTGGATCCAGTCAGTTCAGGCCGAACAGGTGTGATCGATCGTGACACCACGTCCCCCGGTCGTGCCGCATCCTATGGACGGGGACCCCCTCGGTCGACCGCCTCAGTCGCCGGTCACCCCGTAGCCGATCACCCCGTAGCCGATCACCGGCCCGGTGACCCGCACCATGACGGCGCTCCCGGCGTCGGCCAGCTCGGTCGACCGCCAACGGGCGGTCACCGTCGTCGGTCCCACGGTCAGCGTCACGTCGGCGTCGGAGCCGCGGAAGCGGACCCGTTCGACGACGGCGCCGACGGAGCCCGGTCCGTCGTCGCGGACGATCTGCTCGGGGCGGACGAGCACCGTGAGCTCGGTGCCGGGCGGTTGCGGCGACAGTGGGTCGAGCCCCACGGTTCCGAGCGGGGTGCCGACCTCCGTCGATGTGGGCGACGTTCGTCGCCCCGGCAGCTCGTTCGCGTCGCCGAGGAACCGGGCCGTCCACCGATCGACCGGGCGGCGGTAGAGGTCGGTCGGCGTGCCGGCCTGGACGATCCGGCCGTCGCGCATGATGGCGACATGATCGGCGAGCGACAGGGCCTCCTCCTGGTCGTGGGTCACGAGGATGGCGGTCGTGCCCGTGGCCGCCAGGACGTCGGCGACCTCGTCGCGGAGTGATGAGCGCAGCGCCGTGTCGAGCGCGCTGAACGGCTCGTCGAGGAGGACGACGTCGGGTCGGGGCGCGAGCGCACGGGCGAGCGCGACCCGTTGCTGCTGCCCGCCCGACAGTTCGTGGGGGCGCCGGCCGCCGTGGCCGGCGAGATCGACGAGCTCGAGCAGCTCGTCGACGCGACGGCGTCGCTCGTCGGACGCCAGCCGTCGGAGCCCGAACGCGACGTTCCCGGCGACGTCGAGGTGCGGGAACAACGCGCCCTCCTGGGGTACGAGACCGATGCGACGCCGTTCCGGTGCGACGTGCGAGCCGGCGTCGGTGAGGACCCGGTCGCCGACGGCGATCGTGCCGCCGTCGGCGCGTTCCATGCCGGCGATGGTTCGGAGCAGCGTCGTCTTGCCACACCCCGACGGGCCGAGCACGGCGGCGAGCGTGCCATCGGCGATGTCGAGATCGACCCCCGACAACGCTCGGACCGGCGGGTGTCCCGCGAACGCCCTCGTCAGCGCTCGGATCCTGACCGTGGTCATCGTTGATCGGTCCCGTCGGTCGGAGGCGAGGTGGCGCTGCGTCGGCCCCCGAGGCTCGACAGCAGCGCGGTCGGGAGTGCGGCGAGGACGACGATCGCCACGGCGTAGGGCGCCACGGCCGCCTTCGAGAAGGACGACGTGTGGCCCCACAACTGGGTGGCGAGGGTGTCGAAGCCGGTCGGTCGAAGGAACAGGGTCGCTGGCAATTCCTTCATGATCGTCAGGAACACCAGCGTTGCCGCTGCGCCCACTCCGGGCGCGGCGAGCCGTGCGGTGACCGACCACCACACGCCGACGCCGGTGCGTCCGAGCGACCGCGCCACCCCGTCGAGGCCCGGTGGGATCTGGGCGATCGCGTTCTGCAGCGAACCGAGCGCCAGCGAGAGGAAGATGACGACGTACGCGAGCACGAGCAACGGCAGCTCCTGGTAGATCGGCGTGGCGAAGCCGACGCCGAAGAACACGAGCGAGAGCCCGACGACGACGCCGGGGAGCGCGTGGCTGGCGTACACGGCCGACACCGCGGCGCGTGACAGCCAGCCGGGGTTCCGGACACTCAACAGTGCCAGGGGGAACGCCACCACGATCACGGCGGCGGCGCCCAGCGCCCCGACTTCGAGCGTGTTGAGCGTCGCTTCGGCGAACCGGCCGCCGTCGGGACGCGACGTGCCCTGCTCGAACCACCGGCGCAGACCGTCCGCAGGAATCCCGAGAGCGACGGCGAGCCAGCCGACCGGTGCGAGCAGCAGCGGCCATCGGGCCGGTCCGAGACGGACGATCGACTGGGGTCGGGGCACGCCGGAGCCGACCCGCGCGATGTGGCGCGAGCGGCGGCCGGTCAGCCGCTCCAGACCGACGATCGCGACGGCGAGCACCGCGAGCACGCACCCGAGCACCGCCGCCGGCGTGCGGTCGAACGAGCCGCGGTACGACGTGTAGATCACGTTGGTGAGGACCTCGTAGCGCATGGTCGCCACCGCCCCGAAGTCGCTCAGCACGTACAGCGCCACGAGGAGTCCACCTCCGGCGGCCGCCGGGCGGATCTGCGGCAGCGTCACCCGTCGGAACGTCGCGACGGCGCCCTCGCCGACACTGCGGGACACGTCCTCGAGCGCGGGGTCGCACCGCCGGAGGGCCGCCATGACAGGCAGGTACACGTAGGGGTAGGAGATCGTGGTCAACACCACGGCAGCGCCGGACCGGCCGGCCAGGTCGGGCCACAACCCGATCCATCCGAACGACGCGACATAGGAGGGGAGGGCCAGGGGGAGGCCCAACAACACCTGCACGACCCGGGCGCCGGGGAGGTCGGTGCGGGTGACGATCCACGCGAAGCCGACGCCGAGCACCACCGACGCGACAGTGACGATGCCGGCGAGCTCGAGGGAACGCGGCGCGAGGGTCGCGGTGCGCTCGCGCCACAGGGTCTCGGCGATCTCGCCCCATCCCCGCTCGGTGGCGCGGATGCCGAGGTAGACGAGCGGCAGCACCCCGATCAGGCCCGCGACGGCCGCGCCGAACACCACCGGTGCCGGGGCGCGGCGCGGCGCCCCGGCGCGACCGAGGGAGGGGTCCGGCGCCGCGACGCCGGACCCCTCGTCGGTGACGACAGCCGTCGGCAGGGTCAGCTGAGGAGTCCCAACTCGGTCAGGAGCGCCTGGGACTCCTCGATCGAACGGAGATCGGTCAGGTCGAGGTCCGGTCCGTCCAGCTCGTCGAGGGGCGGGATGCCCGCCGGATCCACGATGCCGTCCACGACGGGGTACTCGAACGTCTCCTCGACGAAGAAGGTCTGCCCCTCCTCCGACAGCAGGTACTCGAGCAATGCCAGCGCCGCAGCGTTGTCGGCCGAGCCCTTCGTGATGGCCGCCGCCGTGGCGTTCACGAGGCCACCGGGATCGTCGCCCTCGGGGAACACGAGCTTCGACGTGAGGTTGGGCTGCCGCTCGTCGCGGGCCCAGTAGTAGTGGTTGATGAGTCCGATCGCGACGTCACCGGCCTCGACTGCTTCGAGCACGTCGCCGTTGCTGGCGATGTCGGTGATCGGCTCGTTGGCGATCAGGTCCTCGAGCCACGTCCGAGCGGCGTCCTCGCCCTGGCTGGCCCGGAAGCCGGTGATGAACGCCTGGAAGCCGGCGTTCGACGGCACGATCGCCACCTGACCCCGGTACTTGGGGTCAGTGAGCTCTTCGACGCCGACGGGGGCGTCGGTCAGGTTCGGGTTGTAGACGATGACACGGGAGCGGCCGGTGACGCCGACCCACTCGTTGTCGCCCTCGGGCCGGAACCGCTCGTCGACCGTCCCCACCAGCTCGTCGGGCAGCGAGGCGAGGAGTCCGGCCTCGGCGAGCACACCGACCGCCCCGACCTCTTGGGAATAGAACACGTCGGCGGGGGTGTCCTCGCCCTCCTCGAGCAGCTGGGCGCCCATCTCGGCGGAGTTGCCGTAGCGGACGTCGACCTCGATGCCGGTGTCGTCGGTGAACTTCTCGATGAGGGGCGCGATGAGTTCCTCGTCGCGGCCGGAGTAGAGCGTGATGGTCTGGCCGGACACGTCGCCGGTCCCGCCGGCGGTGCCGTCAGGGGTGTCGTCGGCCGTGGAGGTGTCGTCGCCGCAGGCGGCGAGCAGGGCGGTGAGCGGAAGCAGGGCGAGCAGTGCATATCGACGCGGTGACGTCATGAGGGGTCTCCAAGATGGTGGTGCCGCTGGGCGCGGAGGAACGGATGGCGGGCTGGACCTAACCGACCTCGTTTCGTCATGCCACCCACCGGCCGCACAGTAGGTGAGCTTAACTTCGCGTGCCAAGCGCCCCGAACGAGTCGCGGTGGAATCGATGTTCGGCTGAACCGGTGCCGGGTGGAGATGTCGTTCTATCGTGGTCGCAGGCCTTGGGAGGGAGGCCACGGGGCGAGGGGAGACCAACGACATGCGGCGGATGATCGGCACCGGACTCGGACTGTTGTTGAGCGCGTCGATCGTGGCGTCGTGCGGTCCCGACTCACCCGTGGTGGATACGGGCGCCGAACAACTCGTCGACGGATACGCGAACGTCCTCGTCACGACCGGCGACGGCGCGAAGCTGCTGTCGGTCGAACCTCGGGTACCGATCGCCGACGATCCCGGTGCCGCCGCGGTGGTGGTCGACATCGACCGGTCCGCCCGCTACCAGTCGATGGTCGGCGTCGGCGCGGCGATGACCGACTCGGCCGCGTGGGTGCTCTCGACCCGGTTGAACCACGTGACCCGGACCCAGGTGATCAACGACCTCTTCGGCCGGCGCGGCGCCAACCTCAGCGTGGTGCGGGTGCCGCTCTCATCGACCGACTTCTCGCTCGACGACTTCACCTACGACGACATCGAGCCGCCGGGCGAGGATCCCGACCTCACGGGCTTCTCGCTCGTCCGTGAAGAGCAGCAGCGCTTCCCCCTCCTCCGCGCCGCCCGCGCCGTCAACCCCGATCTCACCCTCGTCGGCTCGGCGTGGACAGCACCGGGCTGGATGAAGTCCGGCGCCTCGGCCGACCGCTTGGGCGTGGTCGGCGGCACGCTGGCCGCCGGCATGACCGAGGTGTACTCGCGGTACCTGCGGCGGGTCGTCGCCGGATACGCCGACGCCGGGGTCCCGCTCGCGCTCCTCACGGTCCAGAACGAGCCAGCCCACGAGACCAACAACTACGCGGGCATGGTCCTGTCGCCCCAGCAGGAAGCCGACCTCGCGATCGAACTCGCCGACGGGCTCCACACCGACGGGTCGTCGACCGAGCTGCTCGTCCACGACCACAACTGGAACGGCGCTCCCCGCGCCCTCGACGTGCTGGCCCACGTCGCCGGCACCCCACAGATCGCCGGGTCGGCGTTCCACTGCTACTCGGGTAACCCGTCCGCGCAGTCGACGGTGCACAACGCGTACCCCGACCTCGACATCCACTTCACCGAGTGCACCGGCACCGAGTCGAGCGGCACCTTCGAGTCCAACCTCCTGTGGAACGCCCGTGTGCTCCTCGTCGACTCGGTGCGCAACTGGTCCCGGTCGGTGGTGCTCTGGAACCTCGCGCTCGACGAGCAGAGCGGCCCCCGCGTCGGAGGCTGCCGCGATTGTCGCGGTGTGCTGACCATCCATCCCGACGGGCACGTCACCCGCAACGAGGAGTTCTACGCGCTCGCGCAGTTCGGACGAGGCGTCGACGTCGGGGCGACCCGGATCGGCTCGTCCTCGGCCTCGGGCGGCATCCACAACGTGGTGTTCGAGAACCCTGACGGGTCGACCGTCGCGTTCCTGGTCTCGACCGCGAGCCAGCCGGTCGACGTCGCGTTGACCGACGGCGACCGGTCGGTCGCGGTGACGCTCCCGGCTCGATCGGTCGTCACCCTTCGCTGGGCCTGACCTCCGGCGCTCGCTGCTCCCGGTCTGGGACATCGGGCGGGACCTTGTCCTCTGCCCGCCATCCCACCGCGGGCGTACGGTCGAATCAGGTTTCCTCGACCCTCAAGGAGTCGCCATGAAGGCCATCGTCTACCACGGTCCCGGCCACAAGGCGTGGGAGGACGTGCCCGACCCCGTCGTCATCGACGACACCGACGCCATCATCCGCGTCGACGCGGTCACGATCTGCGGCACCGACCTGCACATCCTCAAGGGCGACGTCCCCGCCGTGACCGACGGTCGAATCCTCGGTCACGAAGCCGTGGGCACCGTCGAGACGGTGGGCGCCGGCGTGAAGAACGTCAAGGTGGGCGATCGTGTCCTCGTGTCGTGCATCACCGCGTGTGGGGCGTGTCAGTACTGCCGCGAGGGCAGCTACAGCCAGTGCCTCGGCGGCGGCGGGTGGATCCTGGGGCACAAGATCGACGGGACACAGGCCGAGAAGGTCCGCGTGCCGTTCGCCGACACGTCGACCTACCCGATCCCCGACGGGGTGACCGACGAGCAGATCCTGATGCTGGCCGACATCCTCCCGACGGGCTACGAGGTCGGCGTCCTGAACGGCCGGGTCCGCCCCGGTGACGTGGTCGCGGTCGTCGGGGCCGGGCCCATCGGGCTCTCCGCGATCATGGGTTCGAAGCTGTTCAGCCCGAGTCGCATCATCGCGATCGACCTGGCCGACACCCGACTCGACGCGGCGAAGAAGTTCGGCGCCGACGTCGTGATCAACAACAGCCGCGCCGACGCCGTCGCCGAGGTCATGGCGATGACCGACGGGCTCGGCGCCGACGTCGCGATCGAGGCCGTTGGGGTTCCGGCGACGTTCGAGTTGGCGACGAGGCTTGCCCGGCCCGGCGGGCACATCGCGAACATCGGTGTGCACGGCGAACCGGCGACGCTCCACCTCGAGGATCTCTGGATCCGCAACGTCACCATCACGACCGGCCTCGTCGACACCTCCTCCACTCCGACCCTGCTGCGACTCGCGCAGGGCCATCAGATGGAGGTCGACCGGTTCATCACGCACCGCTTCACCCTCGACCAGTTCGACGAGGCCTACGACGTGTTCTCCCGCGCCGCCGACACGGGCGCACTCAAGGTGGTCCTGACCCGCTCGTGAGGTGCGTGGCAGGTCAACGCCTGCCGGTCGTCGAGAACGACCTCGATACCACCGGCCCCGCAGTCGATCCGACTCCGAGAACCCCGCGCTCCGACGAGTTCGGCGTCGCCATCCGTTACTGTCCGACCCGGCGCTCAGGACCCGGGAGGACGGATGCCAGCATTTCCGAGAGAAGAACTCGAAGCGATGGTCGAGAAGTGGCTCGACGTCAACCGTCAGGCGGAGGCGTCGGGCGACTGGCGGGTGATGGCCGAGTGCTACGCCGAGGACGCGACCTACGGGTGGAACTACGGCCCCGAGGTCAACTTCATGGCGGTCGGTCGCGACCAGATCCGTGACTGGGCGATCGGCCTGGAGATGGACGGCCTCGACGGCTGGACCTACCCCTACGAGACGGTGGTCATCGACGAGAAGATCGGCCAGGTCATCGGCCTCTGGCGGCAGGTCGCCGACGCCAAGCGTCCCGACGGTTCGTCCTACGAGATCGCCGGCATCGGCGGCAGCTGGTTCAAGTACGGCGGCAACATGGAGTGGGCCTGGCAGCGTGATTGGTTCGACCTCGGCAACGCCGGTTCGCTCTTCCTCGAGATGATGTCCGCCGACGTCCTGTCGGAGGGCATGACGTCGCGGATGCACCGTGCCCTCGGCAAGCAGCCGGGGCACTACCCGGTGAACCAGACCGCGGCACCGCTGTGGCCCGAGGACCGTAAGGAGTAAAGGGTCTCGGATTCCCCCGTCGACTTCGCGTCGACCGACCTGACCGACCCGCGCGCTACGAGAGGGCGCCGTCGTCGGGGCGGGGCGGGGCGGGACAGGGCGGGATGGGTGGGAGCGGTACGCTCGGGACGTTCGGCACTGGTGTGGCGCCGGCACGGGGCGCACGGTCGAGTCAGGCCCGCGCCCGGGTCGCCCGACCATCGGAGCCGCCATGAACTCGCAGCCAGAACCCGCCAACACCGCCGGTGACATCATGCGGGACGTGGTGGCAGGGCTCGTCGGCGCCTACCTCGTCACGGCCGCCATCTGTCTCCTGGCCCTGGGCGCCGACATGAAGGTGGTGCTCGTCGGCTCGCTGCTTCCGGCGCTCTTCGCCGGCCCCTTCGTCGGCATCCTGCTCTCGCTGCGTCGATTCATGGCCGACCACGCGGTCGAATCCGCTGCAGCGTGGGACCTGGCCACCGTGCACCCGTTGCCCGAGCCCGATCGTTCCTCACCGACAACAACGGCTGCCTGAGCGCAACGGTGACCCAGGAGTCGACGCACCACCCCTCGGGTCCTCTGCTGCTCGCCGTGGCGCTGGCGATGGTCGCCGGGTTCGTCGACGCCCACATCTACCTCGCGGTGTCACCGATCTTCGTGGCGAACATGAGCGGCAACCTCGTCCACATCGGCATGCTCGTCGGAGACGGCAACTGGTGGCAGGCGGTCGGCGCCGCAGCGGCGGTCGTGGCCTTCGCCACCGGTGTCATCGTCTCGATCGTCGAGCACGACCGTCGGCTGCGACGGTGGGGACACCTGCGGCCCGAGGTGCTCCTCGCGGTCGAGTCGGTGCTGCTCGTGGCGGTTGCGGTGCTCCGGAGTCGGCACGGCGTCGGCTTCCATCCCCGGCTCACCGGGTCGGCGATACCGATCGTGGTGGTCGCCGCCGCGGCGATGGGCGTCCAGGCGGCGACCCTTCGCCGTGTGGGCGACGTCGCGGTCTCGACGACCTACGGGACCGGGGCGATCGTGCGCATCGGCGAGAAGGTGGCGCTCGCCGGGCGGCGCGCCGGCCGGTCCTCGGCGCATCGACGACGGGTCACCGTGCTGGTGCTGGCCACGGTGCTGGTCAGCTACGTCGCCGGCGCGGCGGTCGCAGCGGCGCTCGGTTCCTCGAAGTGGCTGCTGTTCCTGCCGGCGGGTGTGCTGGTGGTGTCGACGGCGGTCGTGGCCGCGGGATCGCCGACGACGGTGTCCCGGGACGGCAGTGCCGTACCCTGAGCGCGTGCCGACCGACCGTTCCGACGTGCCCTCCACCGAGGCCCCGACCCACGTCGTCAGGCTCGTCGGGGTGTACGACGCCGACGGCTCGCTCCGGGGTGAACTCACCTACTGGGTCGGTGCCCGCCTCGGGCGGGCGCACTGCTCGCTCTGCGACATCACCCACGGGCTCGTCCGCGAACGATCCGAGTGGCGGACGTGCCGCGACGGTCTCCCCGTGCCGTTCGACGCGTACCACCGCGACGACCAACCGGCCGAGGTCCGCGCCGCGACGGGCGACGTTGCCCCCGTGGTCGTCGCCGAGACGACCGCCGGCATCGTGAACCTCCTGGCGCCGGCCGACCTCGACGCGTGCGAGGGATCGGTCGATCGCCTCGTCGAGGCCCTCGACCATGCGATTCGGCGCGAGGGCCTGCTCTGGCCGTCGCGCTGACGCCGAGGGCGTCAGCGCCGGTCGCTGGCGTCTCGTTCGGCCCGGAGCCGACCGATCTCGTCCTCGAGCTCGAGCACCCGGCCCACCCCGGCGAGGTTCAGCCCGTCGCCCAGGAGTTCGGCAATCCGCCGGAGCCGACCGAGGTCGTGGTCGCTGTAGCGACGGGTGCCGCCGGCGGATCGGGCCGGGGTCACGAGGCCACGCCGCTCGTAGAGGCGAATGTTCTGCTCGCCGTTGCCGACCAGCTCGGCCGCGACCGAGATCCCGTAGAGACCCCTCGTCGGATCGTCTTCGCCGTTGGCCATGGAACCGCTCCGAACTGGTTGCAACCTGTGATCGATTTGAATATCCTAAATCTATGGCAGTCGCAACAGATAAGCAATGAGTGGCTGTCGTTTCATCCCAACGTCACGTCAGGAGGCAATGAACCATGTTGATGCGCACCGATCCGTTCCGTGATCTCGACCGGCTCACCCAGCAGCTCCTGGGCACCGCGGCACGTCCCGCCGCCATGGCGATGGATGCGTGGCGCGACGGTGACGAGTTCGTCATCGAGCTGGACGTTCCGGGGGTGAGCGCCGACTCGATCGACATCGACGTCGAGCGCAACGTGCTCACGGTCCGCGCCGAGCGTCCCCAACCCGAGGGGCATCGCGACTACGTCGCCGCCGAGCGACCCCGCGGGGTCTTCAGTCGGCAGATCGTTCTCGGCGACACACTCGACACCGATCGGGTCCGTGCCGGCTACGACGCCGGGGTCCTCGTGTTGCGGGTGCCGATCTCCGAGCGCGCCAAGCCCCGCAAGATCAGCATCGCCACGGCCCCGGTCGAACCGACCGCGCTCGACGCGTCGAGCGCCGAACGCATGTCGATCGAGCAACCGACGCCGGCCGCGTGATCGCGCCGGTTCGGCCGCACCACCGGCCGGACCGTCGAGTCGTCGCCGGTACCGGAGGGCCCGCTCGTCGGGCCCTCCGTCCGCGTTCGGGTCCGGACGATCCCACGATCTGGTCGACGGGCGACCAGGTGCATCCGGATCGACGGGTCCGTCCGAAGTAGGTTGCACCACCGTTGTGTCCCGATCCGGTGCCGGCCCGCGGGTGTCCGGCAGCCGTTTGGGCGTGTGCCCCCACCAGGGAGGAGACTGGGTCGTGTTCTTGGCCCTCCGCGAGATTCGAAGATCAAAGGTCCGCTTCGGTCTCCTGATCGCAGCCGTTGCGCTGTTGGCGTTCCTGATCCTGTTCCAATCGGCGATCCAGAACTCCCTGATCCGGCAGTTCGTGGGCGGCGTGCGTCACCAGACCGCGCCCGTGCTCGTGTTCAACGTCGACGGGCGCCGGTTTCCCCAGAGCAGCTCCGTGAGCCCCGAACTCGAGGAGAAGGTGCGGGCGACCGAGGGCATCGGTGGGATCGCCGCCATCTACCAGGGGACGTTCCCGATCGAGGCCGGTGGTGAGACCCAGGCGACCTCGGTGCTCGGCTACACCGACCCCGACCTCGGCGGCCCCGGCCCGCTGCTCGAAGGTCGTCTCCCCGAGGCCGCTGGCGAGGTCGTCGCCAACGCCGGCAACGAAGAGGACGGCTTCGGAATCGGGTCCACCGTGACGGTACAACCGGCCGGGATCGATCTCGAGGTCGTCGGGCTCGCCGACGACGTGGGCATCAACGTGCTGCCGACCGTCTTCACGACGTCGGACACGTACCTCACCGTCCTGCAGACGCGGAATCCTGCCGCGACGTTGGACGTGCCCAACGTGTTGGGCGTGTCGCCGGCGAGCGGCACGACGGTCGCCGAGCTCACCACGCGGCTCAACCGTGCCGACGAGTCGATCGACGCGCTGTCACGCGTCGACGCCGCTGAGCTCAACCCCGGCATCGAGTCGATCAAGCAGTCGTTCACGGTGATCCTCGTACTCTTCGGACTCGTCGTCCCGCTCGTGTGCGGCCTGTTCTTCCTGATCCTCACCTTCCAGAAAGCCAGTTCCCTCGTGCTGCTGCGGGCCCTCGGAGCTCCGGCCCGTCGCCTGGTGGAGGCGCTCCTCGTCCAGGTGTCGCTCGTGCTCGGCGTCGGGCTCGGCATCGCGGTCGGCGGGTTCGCCCTGCTGACACGAGGAAAGACGGGCAGCCTCCGGCTCCGGTTCGAGCCGACGAACGTGGGGTTCTGGGTGGCGACCCTCGTGGTGCTCGGGGTGGTGTCGGCCGTCGCGTCCATCCGCCGCGTCCTGGCGATCGACCCGAACCAGGCAACCGGCGGGGGAGGTGCGGGCCGATGAAACTCGCATGGCGCGAATTGCGTCGACGTCCCGGCCGGTTCGCGGCTGCCACGGCGATCCTCTTCCTGCTCGGCTCGCTCCTGCTCCTGCTGAGCGGCCTCGTCGAGGGGCTCAACGCCAACAACGACGGTCTTCTGCGCTCCCAGAGCGCCGACCTCATCGTGTTCTCGGCGACCTCGGAGGAGTCGATCCCCCAGAGCCTCGTCCCCGCCGACACCGTCGCGGCGATCGCTGCGACCGACGGTGTCACGGCGACCGGTTCGCTCGGCCTGGTGCAGCTCGGCGGCCGGCTGCCCGACGCAGCACCCCGTGATCTCATCGACGTCGTCGTCGTCGGCTACGACCGGCCGTTCGCCGGCTTGCCGGACTCGATGCCGGACGGTGACGCCTGGGTCGATTCGACCCTGCGCGACCGCGGCGTGCGGGTCGGCACCGTGATCGAGGTGGGCGCTGCCCGGACCCCGCTTCGGGTCGCGGGCTTCGCCGACGACGTCGGCTTCCAGACCCAACCGACGATGCTGGTGTCGTCGGCGTCGCTCCGTGAGGTCGTCGCGGCCAACAAGCCCGACGCCGTGCTTCCCGAGGGTTCCACCCAGGTCGTGGTCGTCGACACGTCGACACCCGCAGCGACCGCCCGTGCCATCGACGAAGCGACGGGGTCGACGTCGACGGTGACCCGGGCGGCCGCCGCCGACGCGATCCCCGACACGGGGGGCGGCGTGCTCCAGCAGATCATCGGTCTGACCGTGGTCATCGCGGCCGCGGTGGTCGCCCTCTTCTTCGCGCTGCTCACCGGCGAGCGGGTCGGGTTGTACGGCGTGCTCAAGGCGATCGGCGCCCGCAACCGCTCGATCTTCGCAGCGGTGATCACCCAGGCCGTCGTCCTGTCGCTGATCGCCGGTGTCATCGCCAGCGTGGTCGCGATCGTGTTCCAGGCGGCCCTGCCCGCCGACAGCATCCCCTTCACCCTGACCCCCGCACGGGTCGGAACCTCCCTCGCTCTGCTCCTCCTCGCGTCGGTGCTCGGCGCATCGTTCTCGCTCCGACGCGTGCTCCGTATCGATCCAGCCTCAGCCATCGGGACCTCGACATGACCGACCACCCCGCCCTCCACCTCGACGACGTCACGAAGACCTACCAGGTCGGTGACGACGAGATCGTTGCGCTCGCCGACATCGACCTGACGGTCGGGTCCGACGAGATCGTCGCCCTCATCGGCCCGTCCGGTTCGGGCAAGACGACCTTGTGTTCCATCGCCGGCGGCATCCTCGCTCCGACGTCGGGCGAGGTCACGGTCGCGGGCACGCGCATCAGCGGGTACTCCGACCGCCAACTCACCGAGTTCCGCCAGAGCAACATCGGCTTCGTGTTCCAGTCGGTGAACCTGATCCCGTTCCTGACCGCTCGTGAGAACCTGCTCGTCGTCGACGAGCTGGGCCGACGGACCGGCCAGGCGGCCCGTGATCGGGCCGACACGCTGCTCGAGGAGCTGGGTCTGACCGATCGGCGCAACAACCTCCCCGAGCAGCTGTCGGGTGGCCAGCGTCAGCGGGTCGCGATCGGCCGGGCGCTGATGAACGAACCGACGCTGGTGCTGTTCGACGAACCGACCAGCGCGCTCGACTCCAAGCTCGGCGAGCAGGTGATGGAGCTCATCCAGAACGAGATGAAGTCGCGGGGCACGGCGGCGATCATCGTGACCCACGACGATCGCATCACCCACTACGCCGACCGCACCGTCCACATCCGCGACGGTCGCCTCGACGGCTGATCACGCCTCGCGAAGATTCCTGCATCCGGACCGGCGGGTCCGAACGAAGTACGGGCAATCCATCTCCCAAGGAGCTTTGCCATGCGTATTTCTCGTGCCCTCGCCGTTCTGACCCTCCCGGTCGCGTTGCTCGCCGCCGGCTGCTCGGATGACTCCGACACCGCCGACGACACCACGACCACCGAGGCACCGGCGACGACCGAGGCACCCGACACCACCGAGGCACCGGCCACGACCGAGGCGCCCGAGGCGTCGGGGACGATCGTCGACATCGCCGCCGGCAACCCGGACTTCTCGACCCTCGTCGACCTCGTCGGCAAGGCCGGCCTCGCCGAGGCGCTGAGCGGTGAGGGCCCCTTCACCGTGTTCGCCCCGACCAACGAGGCCTTCGGCAAGGTCGACGCCGCGACGCTCGAGGCGCTCGCCGCCGACCCGACCGGAGCCCTCGCCGACGTGCTGAAGCTCCACGTCGTGAGCGGCAAGATCATGGCCGCTGACGCCGTGGCCGCGGCCGGCACCTCCATCGAGACCCTCGGTGGCGGCAAGCTCAAGGTCGAGGTCAACGGTGGCGAGGTCACGGTTGGCGGCGCCAAGGTCGTGACGACCGACATCGTCGCCTCCAACGGTGTGATCCACGTCCTCGACTCGGTGATCACCGCTGCCAACGGCTGATGACGACCGGGGCCCTCGGGCCCCGAACGTACCTGCATCGACGGGCCCGGGTCGGATTCGACCCGGGCCCGTCCGCGTCATCGGTCACGTGCGGGCACGCGGGCGCGGGCCGTGCTGGCTGTGGGGGTGTCGTCAGCGCTCGTCGAGGTCGGTGGCCGCCGGTCCGAACACGAACATCGCATCGAGGACCCGCTCGGGATCGTCGCTCCAGTCGAGACGGGCCACCTGTCGGCGGGACCGTCGACCGAGCCGGAGGCGGAAGAACTCGAAGTGATCGGTTCGGAGCCGGAGACCCTCGGTGGTGCCGACCTCGGCCCCCTCGCCGAGGTCGACGAACACGTCACCGGGAATCCCGCCGGTGAGCAACCGGGCGAGCAGGGCGATGTCTGGGTGGTCACGGTGGGCGCGCGAGCCGAGGGCCGTGCGGAGGTCGTGTTCGTGGGACACCACGTCGATGAGGGCGGGCCACGTCGATCCGTCGGTGATGGCGGATTCGAACGGCGGCGATGGCGGACCAGGTGCGCAGGAGCTCTCGGGGATCGTCGTCGCGATGACGATCGACCTCCGCCGCCGTCTGGACCGGGTCGGGAGGCCCGCCGAGTCGGCCGGCTGCGGCGTCCTCGATCACGCCGACGAGATGAGCGAGGACGTCGCGGACCCGCCAACCGGTGCAGGCGTCGACCGGGGTGTCCCATGCCGAGTCGTTCACGGGCTCGAGCAGGGCGGTGATCCGCAGGCGCGCGTCCCGGTAGCGGTCGCCGACGCCGGGCTCACCGACGTCGTGGGTTCCCGTGTTCGGTTCCATCTCCACCATCATCTCGCACCGGCTCCTCCGAGCGGGTCGCTGCCCCACGCTCGGTGCAGCGCACCCAGATCGGGCAGCCGCGTGCCGTCAGCTCGGCCCGAAGCCCCCGCCCGCCCCGGACTGATCGGGGAGCAGCAGCCGGAACGTCGTCGGCGTGGGTGCGGCGAGCACCAGCCGGCCCCCTTCCGACTCGGCGAGTGCCCGGGCCAGCGCCAGCCCGAGGCCGTGACCCGAGGCGCCCGGGTCACGCGGCGCGTGAACAGCTCGGTGGGGTCGCGGGCGATGGTGCCCTCGTCGGTCACCGTGATCACGACATGGTCGGCCTCCTCGGCGACGTCGATCCGCACCTGACCACGGCCGTGCTGCACCGCGTTCTGCAGGAGGATGTCGGCGATCTGGTCGAGCACGGACAGGCTCACGCGGGGGCTGACGCCGACGCCGGTGGTGCCCGTGATCGAGCGGCCCCGCTCGTCGAGCACTGCCTGCCACCGCCCGACGACGGTGTCGAGCCATTGGTCGATGTCGAGTGGAGCGCGGGTGACCGGTTGGTCACGCGCTACCCGGAGGAGCGTGGTGATCGTGCGCTCCAGCCGATCGATCTCACCGAGCGCCTCGTCGAGCACCGGCGCCGGGTCGGTTCCCGGCGACTGCAGCTCGGTCTCGATCACGAGCCGCAGCGAGGTGAGTGGCGTCCTGAGCTGATGGGACGCGTCGGCAGTGAAGGAGCGCTCGCGCTGGAGGACACCGTCGAGGCGCGCCGCCGTGTCAGCGAGGGCGCCGGCGGTGGCATCGAGTTCGTCGATCCCGCTCGGCGTCGGCACGATGGAGAAGTCCCCCTCGCCGAGGCGGACAGCGTCGTCTCGAATCGCTCGCAGGGGGCGCACGAGGCGCGAGGTCACCCACGAGCCGACGACAGCGGCGACGATGAGCGCCGCAGCGTCGATCCCGACGAGGACGAGGATGTCGCGCCAGATCTTGCGTTCCGCTTCCGAGAGCGGCTCGGCCACGCGGATCACCGCCACCTTCTGCTCGCGCTCGACGATCGGCCGGACGAGCACGCGGTGGTCGTCGACGTTGTCGAGGCTCGACAGAACTCCCGCCGACCGGGTCAACTCGTCGGCGGGCGTCGGACCCTCGCCGGCGACGAGCTCACCGTCGGGGAGATACACCCCGACGGTGATCAGGGCGTCGTCGATCCGGGGCAGCTCGAGTCCGCTGGCGGAGAAGTCCGAGTCGGAGGTGAGCTCGTTGGCGACCTGTTCGGCGACGAGCGTGAGCTCCCGGTCGGAGTCGTTGTGCTCCCGGCTGGCCATGAGGAACACGAGTGGAAGCGTGAGCACGATGGTGGCCAGCGCTGTGACCCCGACGATCGCCGTGAGGATCCGACGCCTCACCGGAACACACCGTTGCGGTCAGGCATCTCGCTCCCATCGGTACCCGACGCCGCGTAACGCTGTGATGCGGCTCGACTCGCCGGGGGCTTCCCCGAGCCGACGCCGCAAGGCCGAGATGTGGACATCCAGCGTCTTGGTCGACCCGAACCAGTGCTCGTCCCACACCTGGGCCATGAGATCTTCGCGGGTGACGACATTGCCCTGGTTGCTCATCAGCGCCACGAGGAGGTCGAACTCCTTGGCCCGGAGGGAGATCTCCTCGCCGTCCAGCCGCACGATCCGTGCCCCGAGATCGACGATCACCCCGGCACCGACGAGGGCAGGGGCGTCGGCGGCGGGCGCAGGGCGACGCAGGTGGGCGCGAATCCTGGCAAGGAGCTCCGCCAGCCGGAACGGCTTGGTGACGTAGTCGATGGCGCCGCTGTCGAGGCCGACCACGACGTCCATCTCCTCGGCGCGAGCGGTGACCATCACGATCGGCACGTCCGGCCAGCGGTCGTGCAGTTCGCGAGCGAGGTCGAGGCCGTCGGCATCGGGGAGGCCGAGGTCGAGCAGTACCAGACCCGGAGGGTCGACCACGGCACGCGCCGCTGCGGCGTCCGGAGCGGGACGACAGGCATAGCCGGCATTGGTCAGGGCCCGCACGAGGCCGGACCGGATACCGGGATCGTCCTCGACGATGAGCAACTCGTCGGTCATTCGGAACCTCGTCGGCACGGCCGCATGGTGCAAGTTTGCCGGACCGACGGTGGGCTGCCGGGAGTTTTCGGGTGAGCGGGCGGCTCACCCGCGTCACCCAGCGCTCGATTCGGGTTCCATCGAGGATTAACCGTGCGCTCACCGTCGCTTGGGTCGGCGCAGATCGTGGTGTCGGTACGGTCCGTGCCATGAACTCGACACCCCGTCCGTCCACGGCACCGACCACCTCGAAGGTGGACTGAGATGGGGGGCGCGGCAGGCCCGATGCTCGTGGGCGGACTCGGCTCGGCGGTCGTGGTCGCCGGGGTGCTCGCGCTCCGGACGATCCTCCGCCCCGATTCGGGGTCGGCTCCGCCGTCGGACGAACCGATGGTTGCCCGCTTCAGCGACCCGGCGCTCGGTTCGCTGTTCGGGGAGCTCCGGTTGCTCGTGAGCGTCGTCGCCGTCGGTGCCGGGCTCGTCGGTGCAGCCCTGGTCTGGGGAATCTCGGCCGCCTGATCGGTGCCGGTTGCGGGGTCTATCGGCCCGAGGTCGGCGGGTCGGCGGCGAGGGTCTTCTCGATACCGTCGATCAGCTGCTGCTTCTCGGTCTCGGTGAGCTTCGAGTCACTGTGCAGGCCGAAGTACGTGTAGTAGTCGGGTGGCATCGAGCCCTCCTCGACGACTTCGGCGAACGCGTCGGTGTCACGCCCGGGGTTGGTGTGCCACTCGCTGACGTTGAGCGCCTCACGTCCTTCCTCCACGTGGTCGGCGATGTACCACTTGATGGGTGCGACGTGCTCGAACCACAGCACCTTGGTCTCGTTGCTGTGGCAGTCGGCGCAGGCGGTCATGAAGAGCTGCCGGGTGGTCGGGCTGTCCCACTGCGGCTCGTCGCGCGCCGACGGGTTGTCGACCCCGAACGGGACGAACTGGATCGCGACCGCGGCGATGCCGACGACGAGGAGCACCTTCGACCACCACGAGGTGAAGTACCTCTTCTTCGGTGCGCTGGCTTCGGTCTCGGTCTCGGTCATGGGCAGCCTTCGTGAGGGAGGAGCAGCAACGGCTCCGGGTGTTGGGGATCTGGGACCCAGGGTAGGGACGGTCGTGCCAACAGAGGGGGTGTCACGGGTTAGGGGATGGCAAAGGTTGCGACGTCGGTGACGCCGAAGTGCACGAAGCTGTCGGCGACGAGCGCCCCGACGTGCAGCACCAGGAACGCGATCGCTCCGATACGTCGACGTCGCTGATCCCGTCGATCGTTCCGAGTGAGTCCACCCATCGGTCGCCCCGCGCCGTGGAGATGATGGCCGCCGTCGCCGCGGCCTCCGCCCACCAGCCGGCGCCGGCCACCACGGTGGCCCGGAGGTCACGCTCGAGGGGGAGGCCGGTGTGGGGGTCGAGGACGTGACGGTGGCGCACTCCCGAAACCGTCCACGTTCGCACCGAGGTATCCGATGTGGCGACGGCACCGTCGTGCAGTTCGAGGATCCGCCGCGGCCGCATGCCGGTGGACGGCACGTCGATGCGCCAGGGGCCGCGGTCGGGCGCGCAGCCGCGGGTGACGATGTCGCCGCCGAGGTCGATCAGCACGCCGTCGGCGCCGGCATCGCACGCCATCGTGGCGGCGAGGTCGGCCGCGAGGCCCTTGCCGAGACCACCGGGGTCGAGACGGACGCCGGCCGGGAGCAGTACCGCTGCAGTGCACGGGATGACCACGACGTCGTCGGCCCGGACGATGTCGGGCAGCGGTCGAACGGGCTGCCGCGAACTGTCGCGCAGGTCGCGGTACGTGCGGTCGTAACCCAGCGCAGCGATGTGCGCTCCCATCGTCGGGTCGAACCGGCCGCCGGTCAGCCGGTGCGCCGCCATGAGGTGCTCAACGAGCACGAGCAGGGTCGAGGAGACGACGGTGAGGCTGCCGCTGCAGTCGTTGAGACGGCTCAGTTCGCTGTCGGGCCGGAACCGGCTCCACGACTGCTCGAGCCGATCGATCTCGGCGAGGACGTCGTTGGCGTCGAGGCGACCGCCGTGGACCGTCACCGCGACCGTGGTCCCCATCGCCCGCCGCGTCGCGTTCGAGATGCTCACCCGTTGGAGCCCCGGGTTCGGGCGTGGGTCGGCGGGACGTAGACCGGCGCGGTGACCGGCGAGATGGTCGTGACGGTGACGGGTGGAGGTGGCGGCACGGCGATCCTGGCGGTGCCGGGCACGACCGTGGGCGGCGCGATGGTGGCAAGGGGGGTGGGGTGGAGGACGCTGTCGATCTCGAGGTAGCTCGTGATCCCGACCGTCGCGGCGACGGCCAGCCCGGCGGACACCCAACGGGCCCCGAGCGCCGGGTGCGGGCGACGACGGCGTTCAGTCATCGTCGCCGTCCTCGTCCTCCTCGTGGTGGCCCTCGTCGTGGCCCTCGCGCTGGTCGTCGTCGTGGCGGACCGACGACGTCGGGGCGGGTGATGTCGAGATCGCGGTCGGCGGGGTCATCTCCCCGGTGGGTGTCGATGCAGGTGCGGGTGCCGTTTCGACGGCGGGAGCGGATGCGGGTGTCGGGTTCGCCGAGGAGCCGGCCGGTGCCCCGGTCTCGGCGACCGGTTCGAACGTGCCCGGACCGGTCGTCGCAGACCGATCCGACATGATCGCGACGTTCAGTCCGACGGCGACGGCGATCGCGGCGATGGTGAGGGTCATGCCGGCGGCGACCCCGATCGTCGTGCGTCGTTCCATCGCATTCCTCCTGGTCAGTGGCTGTGCCGCCCACGGTACGAACCGTCGAACCAGGACCCGGGGCGGAGAAGGTAAAGGCTTGGACAAAACCCACCGGACGCCCCGTCCCGTCCGCCATGGTGGTGGCATGCGAGTGGTGCTGATCGAAGACGACCCGACGATCTCGGTGCCCCTCGCCGACGGCCTGATGCGTTCCGGCTTCGATGTGGTCGCCGTCGCGACCGCAGCGGACGGTCTCGCTGCCGTCGATGGCAGCGACCTCGTGCTCCTCGACCTCGGCCTTCCCGATCTCGACGGTTCGGAGGTCTGCCGCCGCATCCGCCAGACCTCCTCCGTGCCGATCATCGTCATCAGCGCCCGCGGCGACGAGATCGATCGTGTCCTGCTCCTCGAATCGGGCGCGGACGACTACGTCGTGAAGCCCTTCGGTACCCGAGAGCTGATCGCCCGGATTCGTGCCGTCGCCCGCCGGACCATGCCCGAGGAGGCGCCGGAGCGGCAACGCGAGCTCGGCCCGCTGACCATCGACGTGGCGGCGCACCGCGCCGCCATGGACGGGGTCGAACTCGAACTCACGCCCAAGGAGTTCGACCTGCTCGCCTACCTGTCGTCCGACCTCGGTGTCGTTCACCGTCGACGTGACATCCTCGAGTCGGTCTGGGACGAGCACTGGTACGGGCCCAGCAAGACCCTCGACGTCCACGTTGCTGCCCTTCGCCGCAAGCTCGGCGATCCGGCTTGGATCGAGACGGTGCGTGGGGTGGGCTACCGGTTCGGCGTCCCGGGATGACCCGCCGGATCCTCGTCAGCTACCTGCTGATGACCCTGCTGATCCTCGCGATGCTCACGGTTCCGCTGGGACTGACCTTCGCGGCGCGTGAGCGCGACCGCCTGTTCACCGCCATCGAGCGCGACGCACGCGTGCTCGGTGCCGAGTCCGACGACGCGTTCGAGAGCTCCGATTTCAGCTCGCTCCCGTCCCTGGTTCGCCGGTACGTGGCCGAGACCGGTGGGCGCGTCGTGATGGTCGACGCCGTCGGTCGGTCGGTCGTCGACTCGAGCTCGTTGTCGGGACCGTCACGCCAGTTCTCGAGCCGGCCCGAGATCGCCGCCGCGCTCGCCGGGCGTTTCTCGAGCGGGGCTCGCCCGTCGGCCACGCTCGGCGCCTCGATCGCGTACGTCGCGATCCCGATCCGCCACGAGGGCGAGGTCCTCGGGGCCGTCCGGGTCAGCTATCCCTCGACGACGGTCGACAGCCGCACCCGGGGGGTGTGGGTCCAACTCGTCTCCCTCGACGCGATCGTGCTCGCCGTCGTCGCGACGGCGGGCTGGTTCGTCGCCCGAGGTCTCGGTCGGCCCATCCAGCGGTTGGAATCGGCGGCCGATTCGCTCGCTTCGGGCGACCTCGGTGCCCGGCTGCCGGTCGCGAAGGGGCCTGCCGACCTCGTGCGGGTCACGACCACGTTCAACACCATGGCGGCGCGGCTCCAGACGCTGGTCGAGTCGCAGCGGTCCTTCCTCGCCGACGCGTCCCATCAACTCCGGACGCCACTGACGGCCCTCCGCCTCCGCATCGACGCCGTCGCCGACTCCGGCGGGGCACCGTCGGACGACCTGCTCGCCGCGATGGCCGAGGTCGACCGCCTCGCCGAGCTGGTCGACGCGCTCCTGTCGTTGGCGCGGCTCGACACGTCGGCCGGGGAGATCGTCGGGGTCGACGTCGGCGCCGTGGCCGCGGAACGGGTCGCGACCTGGCTGCCGTTGGCCGAGGAGCGCGACCTCGGGCTCACCGTCGACGACCGTTCCGGGGGCGCGGTCGCCGACGTCGTCGACGGGGGCCTGGAGCAGATCCTCGACAACCTCATCGCCAACGCCGCCGATCATGCGCCGCCCCACAGCGCCGTGGTCGTCTCGGTGACGGCCACCGGCGACGCCGTGACGGTCGCCGTCACCGACGAGGGCCCGGGCGTGACCGACGCTCAGCTGGGGCGCATGTTCGACCGGTTCTGGCGCGGGCCCAACGCCGTCGACGGTGGGAGCGGGCTCGGACTCCCCATCGTGCTGCGTCTCGCCGAGGCGTCGGGCGGCGGAGTCACGGCCCGGCTGCGCCCCGAGGGCGGGCTCGTGGTGGAGGTCCGCCTTCGGCGTTCCCCGCTCGACATGCCGGCCGTCCGGCGCACGCCGGGTCGGTGAGGCGAGGCCCGGCGCTCAGGAGCGCACGAGCCGGGCGATGGCGTCGGACGCCTCCTTGAGCTTGGCGTCGGCGTCGGGGCCACCGCTGGTCACGGCGTCGACGACGCAGTGCCGCAGGTGATCGTCGAGCAGGGCGAGCGCAACGCCTTCCAACGCCTTCGTCACCGCGGAGATCTGGGTGAGGATGTCGATGCAGTACTGCTCCTCGTCGACCATCCGGTGGAGCCCGCGAGCCTGGCCCTCGATGCGCTTGAGGCGGGCGAGGTACTTCGCCTTGTCGCCCATGTAGCCGTGGTGGTGTGCGGTGGTGTCGTCCATACGACGGGTGCCTTTCGGGAGGGGGACCGGGGGACGGAACGGGGTCAGGGTGTCGCGACGGAACGGAAGGACCGCAGACGCAGGCTGTTGCTGACGACGAACACGCTGGAGCCGGCCATCGCCGCGCCGGCGAGCATCGGGTTGAGGAGGCCGAACGCCGCCAGCGGGATGGCGGCGACGTTGTAGGCGAACGCCCAGAAGAGGTTGACCTTGATGGTGCCGAGGGTCCGACGGGAGAGACGGATGGCATCGGCCGCCGAGCGGAGGTCGCCCCGGACGAGGGTGATGTCGGCGGCTTCGATGGCGACGTCGGTGCCGGTGCCCATCGCGAGACCGAGGTCGGCCTGGGCGAGGGCGGCGGCGTCGTTCACGCCGTCGCCGACCATGGCGACCACCTTGCCGTCGGACTGCAGCCGCTTGATCACGTCGACCTTCTCGGCGGGCAGGACCTCGGCGATCACCTCGGCGATGCCGACCTCGCGGCCGACCTGCTCGGCGGCGGCGGTGTTGTCGCCGGTGAGGAGCACGGTGGTCAGCCCCAGCTCGGTGAACCGGGCGATCGCCTCGGCACTCGTCCCCTTGACGGCGTCCGCGACGACGAGCACACCCTGCGCCCGCCCGTCCCAGGCGGCGACGACCGCGGTGCGCCCGTTCGCCTCGGCCTGCGACTTGGCCGTGGCGAGCGCGGGGAGAGGCGCAGGGACCGCTCCGTCAGCAATCGTTCGCTCCCGACCACCACGTCGTGGCCGTCGACGGTGCCCACGACCCCGCGGCCGCCGAGGTTGTCGAACGTGGTCGGCGTGGGGAGGGCGCCGAGCTCCTCGACGGCCCCGAGCGCGACGGCCCGGGCGATCGGATGCTCCGACGCCGCCTCCAACGCCCCGGCGAGCCGCAGCACGTCGGCGCGCTCGGTGTCGTCCCCGACGTGCACCTCGACGAGCGTCATGCGCCCCGTGGTCACCGTGCCCGTCTTGTCGAGCACGATCGTGTCGACCCGGCGGGTCGACTCCAGCACCTCCGGGCCCTTGATCAGGACGCCGAGCTGAGCGCCCCGCCCCGTGCCGACGAGCAGCGCCGTCGGCGTCGCCAGGCCGAGCGCACAGGGACAGGCGATGATGAGCACGGCGACGGCGGCGGTGAAGGCCGCGTCGGCGGGGAATCCGGCGCCCAGCCAGGCGCCGAGGACGGCCACCGCGATCGCGATGACGATCGGCACGAAGACGCCCGACACCCGGTCGGCGAGGCGTTGCACCGGTGCCTTGCCGGCTTGGGCGTCCTCCACGAGCTTCGCCATCCGCGCCAACTGGGTGTCGGCGCCGACGCCGGTCGCCCGCACGGTGATGCGGCCACCCGCGTTCACCGTCGAACCGGTCACGGCGTCGCCCTCGGCCACCTCGACGGGGAGGGATTCACCGGTCAGCAAGCTGGCGTCGACGGCAGATCGGCCCGCCACGACCACGCCGTCGGTTGCGATCTTCTCGCCGGGGCGGACGACGAACTCGTCGCCGACGACGAGGTCGTGGATCGGGACCCGGGTCTCGACGCCGTCGCGTACGACGGCGACGTCCTTTGCGCCCAGCTCGAGCAGCGCCCGCAGCGCGGCACCGGCACGGCGCTTGGATCGCTGTTCGAAGTAGCGGCCGGCCAGGACGAACATGGTGACGCCCGCGGCGACCTCCAGGTAGATGTTGCCGGCGCCGTCGCCGGGGGTGACGGTCAGGTCGAAACCGTGCTTCATGCCCGGCACCCCGGCGGTGCCGAGGAACAGGGCGTACAGCGACCAGAGCAGCGCCGACAGCGTGCCCACCGAGACCAGCGTGTCCATGGTCGCTGCACCGTGGCGGAGGTTGGTCCAGGCGGCGCGATGGAAAGGCCAGGCCGCCCAGGTGATCACCGGTGCCGCGAGCGTGAGCGACGCCCACTGCCAGTACTCGAACTGCAGCGCGGGGGCCATCGCCAGGATGATCACGGGAACGGTCAACACGACGGCCCCGACGAGTCGCTGTCGCAGCGCGACCAGCTCGGGGTCGACGACGTCGTCGCTGTCGGGGATGGTTCCGTGCGCTGCGGGCACCACTGCGGTGTATCCGGTCTTCTCGACCTCGGCGATCAGCATCGCGGGATCGAGGTCGGTGGCGGCGGTGACCCGGGCCGTCTCGGTGGCGTAGTTGACCGTCGCTGTGACGCCATCGAGCTTGTTGAGCTTCTTCTCGATGCGCATGGCGCACGACGCGCAGGTCATGCCGCCGATCTCGAGCTCGATGTCGGTGGTGGCGGTGATGGGCGTGGTCACGATCCGTGTCCGTTCGGGTGCACGGTGATCGTGGTACTGGTGCCGGTGGTACCCATGTCGTGGGTGGCGCCGCGTTCGGTCCAGCGGGTCACCACGTCGTCGGGGACCACCGCACCGGCGATCGTGAACGATGCGAGGAACAACGCGACGAGCGCGATGCCGAAGAGGATCAGCTTCGTCGGAGCGGTCACCCGACCCTCACGGCGTCGTACCCCGCCTCCTCGACGGCCGCAAGGACAGCCTCGTCGGTGACCTCGGCGCTGCCTCGGACGACGAGCTCTCCGGTGTCGAGCTGAACGTCGACCGAGTCGACGCCGTCGATCCCACCGACCTCGGACCGCACGGCGGCCTCGCAGTGGCCGCAGGTCATCCCGGTCACCCGGTACGTGTGGTTCTGCATGGCGTCCTCCTCGGTCGAGTGATACCCCTGAGGGGTATCGCTTCGAAGTCGACGATATACCCACAGGGGGTATGGGTCAATTGCTCCGGCGACCGGGAGTGCCGCTGCGGCCACCACAAGGTTGCATCCGCAGGGGCCCCGTCGACCGAATCACCTCTCGACCCCGACCACGACCGAAAGGCCGCTCCATGCGACTTCGTCAACGACTCCCACTCATCCCCCTCGTCCTCGCCGTAGCGCTCGCCGCCGGTGCCTGCACGGTGCCGTCCCCGGCGCCGTCGGAGAAGACGATCGCCCAGCAGCTGCTGTCCGACACCGGTGACAACGCCGCCGGCTTCGACGACGACTGGTACGACTTCGACATCGCCACCCAGGCGATCCTCCTCTACCCCGACCTCGTCGAGGCCGCGTCCGACCCGTCGGCGTCCCTGACGGTGTTCCTGCCCAACGACCGGGCGTTCCAGGTGCTGGTGTACAGCCTCACCGGCAACGTCGTGCTCGACGAGCAGGGTGTGTTCGACGCAGTGGCCTCGCTCGGCCTGCCCACCGTCAAGACGGTGCTCACCTACCACATCGTCGGTTCGAAGATCTCTGCTGCCGACGCCCTGGCGTCCAACGGTGCCGAGCTCACCACCCTGCAGGGCGGGAAGCTGAAGGTCGACGTGGTGAACCCTGCGCTCAGCCTGATCCTCTTCCGCGACCTCGACCCGAACGCCGATGACGCCGGTGTCGTGTACAGCAAGTTCAACTACGGCGGCTCCCTCGCCAACGGCTACATCCACGGCCTCTCCCTGGTGCTTCGCCCCGCGGATCTCTGATCCGACCGTCTTCCCCACCGTGATGCAGGGGCCGCAGCTGTGAGAAGCTGCGGCCCTATGCATCCGGATAGGGCGGTGACTCCGAACGACTCAATGTGGCTGTCGACACCTACGAACGAAGCGCTGTGGCCGTCGATGTGCTCGAACGCGTCCGGATGAGCGATCGGACTGTTCGAATGGACTCGAACCACGACGCCGATGCGCTCCTCGCCGAGCGGTTCCGTTCCGGTGACGAGCGCGCTCCTCGAGGAGATCTACCGGGAGCACAGTCGCCTGGTGTACTCGTTCTGCCGGCGGGCCCTCGACGACCACCGTGCCGCCGACGCCACCCAGGACGTCTTCCTGGCCGCCTGGCGGTCGAGGGAGCGGTTCCGCCCCGACCTCGGCTCCCTGGCCGGTTGGCTCATGGGCATCGCCCGGTTCAAGGTGGTCGACATCCACCGGACCGAGCAGCGCAACCCGTTGGCGCCGGTCAGCGCACAGGACGCCGAGCGGGGAGTCACAGAGGATCTCGACCTGATGGCCCAACGCATGCTGATCGCCGACGCACTCATGGACCTCCCGGAGCGATCACGGGAAATGGTCCGCCTCGCCTACTTCGACGACCAGACCCACACCCAGATCGCCGAGCAGAGCGGTGTTCCGCTCGGCACGGTCAAGAGCGATATCCGACGAGGGCTCCAGCGGCTCCGTCGACACCTGGAGGCGTTCGATGACGCACCACGATCCTGAGCACCCGTCGCCCGAGAGCGACCGCCGCCTGTCCGAGCTGCTCGGCGGCCTGACCGACGCCGACTTCGAACGGGTCGATCCGCCGGCCGACCTCCTCGGCCGCATCACCGCCCACGCCGCTGCCGAGCGCGACGCCTCGTCCGGCGCCGACGCTGCGGCGTCGGGTTCGTCGGCACCCGTCGTGATCTCGATGGACGAGCGCCGTCGTCCCCGTCCGTTCCTGTTCGCCGCTGCCGCCGCCGTACTGCTCGTCGTGGCGGCCGTCGGAGCGATGCTTGCGACCCGCGCCCCGGTCCGAACGGAACGTCAGCTCGCCCGCGCCGAACTGGAGCAGCTGGAGCCGCTCGGTTCCACACGTGCCACGGCACGCCTCGTCGTGGAGAACGGGACCACGCACCTGCACATCGACGCGAGCGACATGGCGCCGGCTCCTGCCGGTTCGAAGTACGAGCTGTGGCTGATCGATCGTGGCGTGACCGATCCCCGGTCGCTCGGCACGATCACGGGCACCGAGGATGTCGTTGTGCCGTCGTCGATCGACCCCGACGAGTACGCCATCGTCGACATCAGCCTCGAGCCCGACGACGGCAACCACGCGCACTCGGGCCACAGCTTGATGCGCGGCACGCTCACCTAGACAGAGATCGCAGGTGCCCTGCCCGTAATCCAGGCAGTCGGACGTAACGGATCGGCAGCCCGGTCGGCCCGTCGAGATCGCGCCGCCGCGAGAGCCCGGCTCGGCGCAGCACGACGTGGACTGTCGAGGGTGCGACACCGAGCTCGTATCCGATCCGATGTGGGCCCTTCCGACTCGCGATCCGTGACTCGATGGTCGCTGCGGTCATCTCGTCGGAGGTTCGTGTCGGCGAGGAGTGTGGCCGGCTCGATCGGTCCTCCAACCCGGCGGGGCCTTCCTCGATCCAACGTCGGTGCCACTTGTGCGCAGTTTCCTGAAAGATCCGCTGGGCCTCAGCCGCTGCGCTGATCTTCCAGAGCTCGATCTCGATCCGATGGATCAACAGTTGTCGTCCCGGCACCGTCAGCTTCGCTTTGGCGTGACCCATGAGGGCCTCCTCCCGGTTGATGTGTCGCAACACCAATCCGCGAGCGGGGCCCTCACTCTGTCAACAATGGATGTGAGCGTGACGACTCGCCCGCTCAGCGGGACATGCTCCGAACGCGAACGGTGCGCCGGCACGACGTGATCGTCGCACCGACGCACCGGTGATCAGGAACGCAATCAGGTGATCAGGCGGGGGGCTGCAGGGTCTCGCTCACGTTGCTGATGTCGACGCCCTTCGCCGCTGCACGGGCGAGGAGGTCGGCGCGCAGCTCCGGCGAGATCGAGCGGGTGCGGCTCAGGAGGAAGCACGAGACACCGGTCGGGTCGCTGACGATCGCCCACTGGTAATCGGGGTCGAGATCGACGATCCAGTAGTTGCCGGCGCCCTCGGCCGAGTTGAAGCCGGTGAACGACACGTTGAGTCGGGCGTTCGAGCTGTCGACCGGCACGGCCGATCCGACGATGCTCGACGGGGGACCGTCGAAGGTGAAGTAGTTGCCGGAGTTGAAGACCCGGATCGATCCATCGGGGTTGAGCGAGTACTCGGCGGTGCTGCCGACCAGTCCGATCGAGAAGAACTGCTTCACGCTCGCGACCTCGTACCAGGTGCCGAGATAGCGGCTGACGTCGACCGACGGGACGGTCGACGTTCGGGTCGGCAGCATCGGCGCGCACGCCGTGGCGAGCGAGCTGAGGACGAGTACGGACGCGACAAGAGAACGCTTCATGAGAGTCATACCTGTGCTTCGGTCGATCCGCCCCCAACGGATGCACCGGCCGGACGTGACCGGCGGGGGTGTGGTGATTCCGCCGTGGTGCATCCGAACGAGTTGCACCTCCCGAACGACCAGGTGAACCACCGATCGGTGGTGTGACTGAACGGAGGAATCGAATGAAGAGATCCTGGATCGTTCGAATGGCCGGTGCCGGGTTGGCGCTGACGCTGTTGAGCCCGATGGCCTCGGCCGGGGCGGCACCGGTGAAGGCGGCGGCGGCACCGACCGGCGACATCGTTGCTACCGCGCAGGCTGCCGGGCAGTTCTCGGTGCTGCTCGAGGCGGCGCAGAAGGCGGGCCTCGTCGACGCGCTCAAGGGCCCGGGCCCCTACACCGTCTTCGCTCCGACCGACGCGGCGTTCTCCGCCGCGCTCACCAAGCTCGGCATCAGCAAGGACCAGTTGCTCAACAGTGGGCCCATCCTGGCGGCGATCCTGAAGTACCACGTCCTGAGCGGCGCCGTGCCGTCCTCGGCGATCACCGGCCCGCTCGGCCCCACCACGCTCGAGGGTCGCCAGGTCCTCGTCGTGCCCAAGGACGGGAAGGTGACCCTCAACCTGAGCGCGACCGTGATCACGGCCGACGTCGAGGCCACCAACGGGGTCATCCACGTCATCGACCAGGTGCTCCTTCCGCCGGCCCACGAGCCCGACATCGTCGATACGGCTGCGAACGCCGGGTCGTTCTCGACGCTGATCGCCGCCGCGAAGGCGGCCGGCCTGGTCGACGCCCTCAAGGCCCCCGGCCCCTACACGGTGTTCGCGCCGACCGACGCTGCGTTCCGTACGCTCCTGCGTCGCCTCCGCACGACGCCGGAGAAGCTGCTGGCCGATCCGGCCAAGTTGGCCTCGATCCTCAAGTACCACGTGGTGTCCGGTGAGATCACCTCGTCGCAGCTGAAGGTGGGGCGCAACGTCGTCACCACGCTCAACGGCAACAAGCTGGTCGTCCGGAAGTACAAGAACGGGCGGGTGACGGTCAACGGCACGGCCCTCGTCACCACCGCCGACGTCGACGCCTCCAACGGCGTCATCCACGTCATCAACCGGGTCCTCGTCCCCCGGTCCTAGCGGCGTCGTTCGCCGGTCCGGCATCGGGGTCAGCCCCGTTGCCGGACCGGAGCGCCCGACCTGCGCATCGTGGCAGGCTGGGAGACATGACCGACGAGGATGCTCCCCGGCCCGAGGATTGCCTGTCCCCCACGACCTACCTGGACGCCGATCATCCCGACATCGTCGACTTCGTCGAGCGGGTGTGCGCCGAGGCCGGGGCGACGACCGAACGGGAGCGGGCGGTGGCGCTCTTCCTGGCCGTGCGCGACGGCATCCGCTACGACCCCTACGCGGTGAGCGGTGATCGCGACTGGTACAAGGCGAGCAGCGTCCTGCATCACCCGGCGGCGTACTGCATCCCCAAGGCCATCCTGCTCTCGGCGGCCTGCCGTGCCGCCGGCATCCCGGCCCGTCTCGGGTTCGCGGATGTCCGCAACCACCTGCAGAGCGAGAAGCTGCGCGAGAGCATGGGCACCGACGTGTTCGCGTACCACGGCTTCAGCGAGCTGTGGCTGGGTGGACGGTGGTTGAAGGTCAGCTCGGCGTTCAACCGTGAGTTGTGCGACCGGTTCGGCACCGAGGTGCTGGAGTTCGACGGGGAGCACGACGCGTTGATGCACCCGTACGACCGGCAGGGCAACCGCCACATGGAGTACGTGCGATCCCGGGGCAGTTTCGCCGACCTGCCGTTCGACGAGATCATGGCGGGGTTCGCCGAGGTGTACGGCCAGATGGACGACTACGGCGGCGACCGGGCCGACGAGGCCTTCCGGGCCTGAACCGCCGCCGTTCCCCGCCGTCCCTGGAAGACTGCGGGGATGTCCGACCCTCCGCCCGACCCGACGGTCGCCGCGCCGCTCCTGCGCACCAAGCTGCACGCGCCGAGCCGTCGCCGTGGCGCCGTCGACCGGCCGCGGCTCGCCGTGCGGGCGCCCACCGGCGAACGCCGGCGCCTCACGCTCGTGTCCGCGCCGGCCGGGTTCGGGAAGACGACGTTGTTGTCGGAGTGGTACGCCGGTGGGGCCGGATCTGGCACGGCATGGCTGTCGCTGGACGGGCGCGACAACGATCCGGGCACGTTCTGGACCTACGTGATCGCGGCATTGCGCACCGTCGCACCCGAGGTTGGGGCCGCCACGCTCGCCATCCTCGAGACCTCGACCGGGCCGACGGACGCTGCGGTGGAATCGCTCGTCGGCGATCTGGACGCCCTCGACGCCGACGTGGTCCTCGTGCTCGACGACTACCACGTGATCGACGAAGCGGAGATCCACGACGCCGTCGGGTTCCTGATCGACCATCTGCCGCCGAGCGTCGGCCTGGTGCTGGCGACCCGGGTCGATCCACCGCTCCCGCTGGCGCGACTCCGGGCGAGCGGGGATCTCGTCGAACGTCGGGCCGCGGACCTGCGCTTCACGCCCGACGAGACGGCCCGCTACTTCAACACCACGATGGGCCTCGCGCTCAGCGTCGACGAGGTCGGCGCACTCGAGGCCCGCACCGAGGGCTGGATCGCGGCGCTCCAGCTCGCAGCGCTCTCGTTGCAGGGCCGCGACGACGTCGCGGGATTCATCGAGAGCTTCACCGGTGACGATCGCTTCGTCGTCGACTACCTGATCGAGGAGGTGCTCGACCGCCAGCCGCCCGATGTCCGCCAGTTCCTCCTCCGGACAGCGGTCCTGAATCGGCTCAGCGGGTCGCTCTGCGATGCCGTCACCGGAGGGACCTCCGGTCGGGCGACCCTGGAACGACTCGACCGGGCGAACCTGTTCCTCGTCCCCCTCGACGATCGCCGCCACTGGTACCGCTATCACCATCTCTTCGCCGACGTCCTCCGTGCCCGCCTCCTCGACGAGCAGCCGGCCCTCGTGCCCGAGCTGCACCGGCAGGCGGCGCGGTGGTGGGCGGGCGAAGGTGACCTCGTCGAGGCAGTCGGTCACGCCATGGCGGGAGCCGACGTCGAGTTGGCGGCAGAGCTCATCGAGTTGGCGGCACCGAGCATGCAGCGGACGAGGCAGGAGGGCCTCTTGCGGACGTGGCTCGAAGCCCTGCCGGCCGAGATCTTCCCGCCACGGCCCGTGCTGAGCCTCGCGCTCGTCGGTGCACGGATGGCAACCGGTGACATGACCGGGGTCGAGGCGCTGCTCGCCGACGTCGAGGGCTGGCTCGACGGTGGGGCCGACGCATCGGGCGACGGGGGACCGATCGTCGCCGACGACGAGCAGTTCGCCCGTCTCCCAGCGCAGACGGCCGTGCAGCGGGCCGGACTGGCGCTGCACTCAGGCGACCTCGCGACCGCGACCGCCCACGCCGAGCGTGTCCTCGCGCTCGCAACGCCCGATGATCACGTTCGCCGTGGTGCCGCGGCCGGGTTGCTGGGTCTCGCGAGCTGGTCGACCGGCGACCTCGATCTTGCCCGGTCCCGGTACGGCGCGGCGATCGACCACCTGACCCGGGGCGCCCATTTCGCCGACGCGCTCGGCTGCTCGCTCGGCCTCGCCGACATGTGCCTCGCCCAAGGGCATCTGCACGGTGCGGAGCGGGCGTGCAACGCCGGCCTCGATCTCGTCGGCGCTCATCCCGGCCTCCGTGGTGCCGCGGACATGCACATCGGGCTCTGCGAGGTGTGCATCGAACGGAACGACTTGGGACGGGCGCGTGAGCACCTCGCCGCGGGCGTCGCGCTCGGCGAGCGGGCCGGACTCCCGCAGTATCCCTATCGGTGGCGGGTCGCGGCGGCACGCCTGCGTCGCGCCGAGGGCGACCTCGGCGGTGCATTGGCGTTGCTCGACGAGGCAAAGGGTCGCTACGACACCGACTACTCGCCGTCGGTCCGGCCCGTGCCCGCACTCGAGGCCCGAGTGCGGTTGGCCCGCGGCGAGCTCGATGCAGCGCTGCGATGGGCCGAACAGCAGCACCTGTCCGTCGGCGACGAGCTCGTCTATGTCCGCGAGTTCGAACACCTCACCCTGGCTCGGGTGCTGGTGGCCATCGAGGCACGCGACCGGTCGGACCTCGGCGCAGTCGGTCTGGTGGAGCGATTGATGTCGGCGGCCGAGGCCGGCGGCCGCACCGGCGTGGTCATCGAGTGCCTGGTGCTCCTGTCGCTGGCCCGCTCCGCCACCGGCGACCGGTCAGGTGCACTGACCGCGGTCGAGCAGGCGTTGGTGCTCGCCGAACCCGAGGGGTTCGTTGCGGTGTTCCTCGAGGCCGGCGAACCGTTGCGGACGCTGCTGCGCACGGCGTCGTTCGACGGGGTCGCCGCATCACAGTGCCGGGTGGTGCTTGCCGCCTGGTCGGGGGCGGAACCGGTGCGGTTCGCGTCGGGTCCCGTCGACGAACTCAGCAGTCGTGAGCTCGACGTGTTGCGCCTGCTCCGCAGCGAGCTCGCCGGCCCCGAGATCGCCCGGGAGCTCATGGTGTCGTTGAACACGATGCGCACCCATACGAAGAACATCTACGCCAAGCTCGGCGTCACCAGCCGGCGTGAAGCCGTGCGCCGCGCCGACCAGCTCGGCCTGTAGGCGCCCGCGGCAATCACCACCCACGATCACCACACCTGGTGATCACAGCTCACCAGGTCGCTTCGTACGGTCGACCCATGACCGCACCGCAACCGCCGATCTACGAGATCCGAGTCGCCGGCCGCCTGAGTTCGAACTGGGACGCCTGGTTCGACGGACTGAGCGTCACGAGCGACGCCGACGGCACCTCCGTCATCCGGGGGTCCGTCGTCGACCAGGCCGCGCTGCACGGCCTCCTCCAGAAGCTGCGCGACGTCGGCCTCGTGCTCGAGTCGCTCACCCAGGTCGGCATCGCCGACATCACCGACCACCAACAACCAGGAGCCACATCATGATCAACGTCTCAGGACTGACCAAGCGCTACGGCGACCACACCGCGGTCGACGCCCTCTCGTTCGACGCCGCCGCCGGACGCGTCACGGGGTTCGTCGGCCCCAACGGGGCCGGCAAGTCGACCACGATGCGCATGATGGTCGGGCTCACCCGGCCCGATGCCGGCGAGGTGCGCTACGGCGGGACCCGCTACACCGACCTCGTGCATCCCGCCCGTGCGGTCGGCGCAGTGCTCGACCCCCGGTGCATTCACCCGAACCGCACGGCCCGGAACCATCTGCGAGCGATGGCCGCGGCGAGCAAGATCCCGAGGGATCGGGTCGAACAGGTGCTCGTCGAGGTCGGCCTCGAGTCCGTGATGGACCAGAAGGCCGGACAGTTCTCGCTCGGGATGCGTCAGCGTCTCGCTCTCGCCGGCGCCATGCTCGGCGATCCGCCGGTCCTGCTGCTCGACGAGCCGTCCAACGGGCTCGATCCCGACGGCATCCGCTGGCTGCGCAACCACCTCACCGCCTACGCCGAGCGCGGCGGCACGGTGTTCGTGTCGAGCCACCTCATCAGCGAGCTCAGCATGTTCGCCGACGACCTCGTCGTCGTCGGTGCCGGCCGGCTGCTCGCCGCCGAGACCGTCGAGGCCATCACCGCCCGCTCGGCGACCAGCGTGGTCGTCGAGACGCCCCAACAGGAGGAACTCCTGCAGCTCCTCGACGCACGCGGCCTCGCCGCCGACACGACCGACGACCGGCTCGCCGTTCACGGCACGACCAAAGCGGAGATCTCCCAGCTCGCGTACGAACACGGCATCCGCCTCCTCGAGCTCACCGAGATCACGCAGTCGCTCGAGGACAGCCTCCTCGCGATGACCGGTGCGTCCGCCGAGTTCACCGCCGTCTGACCACCCGACCGAACCCCGTTCCCGAACCCATTCCGACCAGAAACTCACCAAGGAGCACGAACCATGACCACCACCATCGTCACCCCACGACCCGAGACCAGGACCGACACGGTCCTCCGAAGCCGGACCGACGACGTCCACGCCGTTCCCGCCGCGCTGCGAAGCGAGTGGATCAAGGTGTCCACGTTGCGCACCAACAAGGTGATCCTCGGCCTCACGGCCGGGGTCGGAGCCACCATCGCGGCGGCGCTCGCCGCCACCGCAACCGACGGGGCCGTGTCCGCCTCGGAACTCTTCATCTACCCGTTGCCGCTCGTGGCCACGTTGGCGATCGTGACGGGCATCCTGATGTTCACCGCAGAAGCGCAGCACGGCACGCTGGCCGTGACGCTCGCCGCCCGCCCGGCGCGGTGGGTCACCGTCGTGGCCAAGACGGCCATGGCCGTCGCCGTGGGTGCCACCTACGGCGCTGCGGCAATGGCGGCCGGGTTCGCCGGGGCGCTCGCCGGCGGCGCCGAGCTGGGCGACGGTTCGGCGATGGCGTCACGGGCAGCCTGGGCGCTGCTGTACATCGCGCTCGCTGCGGTCATCGGACTGGGCGTCGGCATGATCGTTCGGCACAGCGCCGGTGCGATCTCGGGCCTGTTGATGTGGTCGTTCGTGATCGAGACCCTCTTCGCCCCGGCGCTGCCCGACGGCGTGCTCCACTTCCTGCCGTTCAGTGCCGGCTACCGGCTCCTCGACGCCGGCGCGGACTTCAAGGCGCCGGTCGTCATCGCTGACGAGCTGTCCCGGCCGATGTACGCCCTGATCTTCGGTGGCTACGCCCTCGTCACGCTCGCCATCGGCACCCTGCTCCTGGCCCGGCGGGACACCAACTGAGGGCTGCGGCCAACCTCGCATCAGATTGATGGACGTGTCGAGCCCATCGAGGTGGCGGCGTTCCGGCTGGGTGTGCCGGACGTTCCGCTCCCTTGGCCCGACTGGACGCCCGAGGAGTTGCGCCTGCTCTGCCGACGCACGGCGTCGCATGTGTCGGGAGCGTTGGGTGAGTCGGGAGCGTTGGGTGAATGTTCCCGATCCGGCTCCGTACCGGCGGATCCGGATCTCACTGTCAGGACCCTCTGCGATACTTGACCCATGACGAACACCAGTTCGTACCGATCGCAATTCGCTGGTCAGCTCCGAGTCGCCGCTGCACCCGTACGCACGTTGCTGGGTGATCTGTCCCCGGCTGATGTGCCGTTGCCGTTCGCCGTCGACATCTTGGACGCGTTCATCGAACTCGAACGCCTCGCCGCCTCCGGACGGGTCCTCATCGCAGCCCGAGCCGCCGAAGCCGACGCGTGGCGACGCGACGGTTGCCCATCTGCGGCAGCGTGGCTGGCGTTACGCCAAGGCACCGACACCGGGCGAGCTCGCGCTGATCTGGCAACGTCGGAGCAACTCGGTGCACTGCCCGACACCGCCGACGCTGTGCGCAACGGCGAACTGTCACCACAACAAGCCGGCGCCGTCGCCGCCGGGGCGTCAGCGAACCCGGCCGCGGAGAACGATCTGCTCGAGACCGCCAAATCGGATTCGCTGCGGCACACCAAAGAGGAGGCTGCGCGGCGGCGCGCGGAGGTCGAGGCGGAGGAATCGAAAGTCGAACGCGAGCGCAAGGTGCGGGCGGGGCGGAAGGCGTACTGGTGGTCCAAAGGTGGACGCTGGTGCCTCTACGCCGAAGGACCGCTCGCTGAGGGGGCCGCGTTGGAACAAGCCCTGGAGAACCGGATCGGCGAAATCCACCGCGACCGCCGTCACGGGCAGCGTGAAGGCCGCGAACAGTACGCCTACGACGCGCTGATCGATCTCACCACCGGTGCCAACGGGAGCACCGAACCCGGCGACACGAGCGATGCCGATACCGACGCTGGCGGGACCGATGACAGCGTCCGCCGAAGCGGGCAGGGTGGGTCCAGCGGCCGCGGGTCACGGCGCCGTGAATCGGTGCGCCGCCTGATGCTGGTCCGAGTCGACCTCGCTGCCCTCGTCAACGGGGCGGTGGGTGACGGTGACGTGTGTGAGATCCCGGGCATCGGTCCGGTGTCGGTCGAACAAGCCCGGACCATGTTCGGCGACTCGATCCTGCGGCTGGTCACCACGAACGGCACCGCCGTCATCGACGTCGTGAACCCCGCACGCAAACCGACCGAAGCACAACGCATCGCCAAACTCTGGACCGACCCGAAATGCTGCGTCGCCGGGTGCAACCGGACGGTGGATCTCGAGTACGAGCATCGCGAGGACTACGCGAGAACCCAGCACACCGTGCTGGTCGAGTCCGAACACATGTGCACGTTCCACCACCAACTCAAAACCCTGGAGAACTGGCAACTCGTCGCCGGCACCGGGCGCCGAGCGTTCGTCGACCCCGACGATCCCCGCCACCCCCACCACACCCCCGATCCACCCGAGTCCCCGACACGCGCGCCCGAACCGCCCGGCCGACCACGAGCCGCCCCCGCGTCACCTGAGCTTCGCGCCCGGTACGACGCTGCCCATCGCGCCGCCCGCCGCGCGGAGTGATCGCTGTGGGAACCGCTTGGCCCGCTCGGCCCGCTCGGCCCGCTCGGCCCGGCCGGACCGGTCGGACCGGTCGGACTGGCCGGGCCGGACGCCGTCAGACTGCGGCGCAGGTCACGCAGAAGCGGGTGGCGGGGACGGCGTCGAGTCGTTCGGCGGGGATGGGTGCGCCGCAGGTCTCGCACCGCCCGTACGATCCGGCGCCCATCCGCTCGAGGGCTCGGTCGACCTCGTCGATTTGTGCCTCGGTCTCGCGGAGGAGGGCGGCCTGCTGTTGTCGTTCGAACGCGATCGTGTGGCCTTCGGGATCGTGCTCGTCGTCGGTGGCGACATCGGCGGCGGCGTCGACGATGTCCTCGAACGCGGCTCGGAGCGACGCGACGATTCCGGTCAGTCGCTCTCGCTCAGCGCGGAGCGAGCGGTCGTCGGGCGCCGAGCTCAGTCGAGCACCTCGATGAAGATGCACTCGCCGGGGCACTCCTCGGCCGACTCGATCGCCGACTCGACCAGGTTCTCGGGGACCGTCGCCTGGCCCTCGGCCATGCGGTACACGGGCGCGTCCTTCGGGCCGCCGTTGTAGATATCGGCCCACTCCTTCTCCTTCACGTACCACAGACCGTCGTCGTGGCCGCTGAAGAGCGCAGGGGTGATCTCCTCGCAGATGCCGTCACCGGTGCACAGGTCCTGATCGATCCAGACCTTGAAGTTGGGCATGTCGGCTCGCTTTCGCGTTCGGGGACGTGGACCGCAGTCTCACAGGTCGACGGCCTCGCGAGCGGTCACGACGAACAGCGGTCGCGACCGACCTGTCAGTGGAACGTCGACATCGCATGCGGCCGAGCGCATCGGCCCGCCGTTCCTGGTAGATCACTGGCCCATGAATGAAACCGCCGGTGGGGCTCGAGAGGACCGTGACCGAGCGCAGAACGTCGTCGTCATCCTCCTGGACTCGCTCAACCGTCATCTCCTGGGCTCCTACGGGTCCGAGGAGTTCGACACCCCGAACCTCGACCGCGTGGCCCGACGTTCGACCCGGTTCACCAACCACCATGCCGGGTCGCTGCCGTGCATGCCGGCCCGTCACGACCTGCTCACCGGTTCGCTCGACTTCCTGTGGCGCCCGTGGGGATCGTTGGAGCTGTGGGACGAACCGGTGACGGCAACGCTCCGGCGCGCCGGGGTCACGACCCAGCTGGTCACCGACCACCCTCATCTTTTCGAGACCGGCGGCGAGAACTACCACACCGAGTTCACGGCCTGGGACTACCAGCGAGGGCACGAGGGCGACACGTGGAAGACCCGTCCCGATCCCTCGTGGGCCGGTGCTCCGAGCTTCGGCCGTGGGCACACCCCGTACGACAACTCGCGGGGCTGGTTCCGCGACGAGGCCGACTTCCCCGGCCCGCGGACGATGACGGCGGCGGCGTCGTGGCTGCGCGACCATGCTCCGTTCCATCGCGACGCCGGGGTCCCGTGGCTGCTGTTCGTCGACGAGTTCGACCCGCACGAACCCTTCGACACTCCCGAACCGTGGGCGTCGCGCTACGACCCGGAGTGGGACGCAGGCGTCGATGGGCCCCATTTGATCTGGCCGCCGTACACCGGGTCGGGCGTCGGGGGCGGAGCGATCACCGAACGGCAGGGCCGGCAGATCCGCGCCCAGTACGGCGCCAAGCTCTCGATGATCGACCACTGGTTGGGTCGGGTGCTCGACCAGCTCGACACCGGCAACTGGTGGGACGACACCGTCGTGATCGTGTGCACCGACCACGGGCACTACCTGGGTGAGCGAGATGCGTGGGGCAAGCCGGGCATCCCGCTCTTCGAGCCGCTGCTGCACACGCCACTGTTCATCTCGTGGCCCGGGGTGTCGGTGCCTGGGAGCACGGTCGACGCGCTCACCACCAACGTCGACCTGCATGCGACGCTGTGCGACGCGTTCGGCGTCGATGCCCCGACCCGTGCCCACGGGATGTCGCTGCGCCCGCTGCTCGACGGCTCGGCGACGAGCGTTCGGGAGTGGGCGCTCGCCGGGGTCTGGGGCCGCGAGGTGCACGTGCTCGACGGCAGCCGTAAGTACGTCCGGGCGCCCCGGGGCGACAACGCTCCGCTGTCGATGTGGAGCAACCGGTGGTCGACGATGCCGCTGCACTCCTTCCCCGATCTGCGCATGCCGCCGCCCGACGACCGGGCCACGCTCGACCGGATGCCCGGGTCGAAGATCCCGGTGATCCGTCAGCCGTTCGTTCCGGGTGACCTGTTGCCGTTCTGGGCGTACGCCGAGCGCATGGAAACGCTGTGCTTCGACCTGGCCGAGGATCCGGGCGAGGAGCGAAATCTCGTCGACACGCCCGCCGAGGCGGAGCTGGCCGCCCTGCTCCGGACGGCTCTGGTCGAGATCGACGCGCCGTCTGATCAGCTCGAACGTCTGGGGCTCACCTAGACGGCCAGACGTCAGGCAAGGGGTTTTGTACTGCGAGGAACGCCATCCGTGGCGTCTCTCGCAGCACAAAACCCCAGAGGTCAGGCAAAGAGGGCGTCGAGCAGGGGGCCGGGGCCGTCGCGGAGCACATCGGCGGTGGCGATGCCGGTCTCGGCCTGCACGGCGCGGACCGCGTCGGCAGCTTCCTCCGAAGTGAGGTGGCCGCAGTTGAGAGCGATGGCGCGGACCTTCGCCGCCGGGTAGGCCGTGGTCGCCGCAGCCACGCGTTCGTACAGGTCGATCACCTCGGGGAGCGGGGGGATCGCCACGTCGGGCAGCCCGTCGAGGTGTCGTTGGCCGGCCCGGTGGACGAGGACGAGATCGGTCGGCATCGAACCGCGCAGCAGGGCGATCCACGCCGTCGAGCCCGGGTGCAGCGCGGAGCCCTGGCCCTCGACCCACAACACGTCATGGTCGGGTCCGTGACGGAGGCACAGCGACTCGATCGCCCCCGACGCGAAGTCGACGCGCACCGCGTCGAGCGGCACGCCATCGCCGCTGATGCACATGCCGATCTGGCCCGACGCCACGAACCGTGACCGCAGACCGCGGCGGCGGGACTCGGCGTCGAGTTCGAGGCTCGCTGTCATCTTGCCGATGGCCATGTCGGTGCCGACCGTCAGGATGCGCCGGCAGGACAGCGCGCGGGCGCGGCCCGTGCCGCTCACGAGGCCCTCGGGCTCGCGGCGCACGTCCCAGATGAACGCGCCGGGTTGGAGCGCCGCCGCGAACTCGGGGTCCTCGGCGAACCGTCCGTGCAGGCCGTTGATCAGCGACATCCCGCTGCGCAGCGCCGTCACGATCTCGGACCGGTATCCCGCCGGGAGCACTCCGCCCGACGTGGCGACGGCGATCACGAGGACGTCGGCACCGATCGCCGCCGCGGCGGCCGCGTCGGCGACGATCGGCGCGTCGGAGTCGATGCCGGCGACCTCGCGGAGCGACCCGCCGGCCTCGTCGGCATCGATGACGCTCGTGACGGTGCCGGGGGAGTAGCGCAGCAGACCGAACCCCATCTTGCCGGTGTACTGGCGCAGGTGGCCGTGCATCAGGAGGGCGAGGCGCGTCGAACCGGTGATCCTCGGTGCGTCGCTCGTCGACGCCGTCGTGGGGGTTGTGGGGGTCGTCATGCGTCGGCGCCAGTCCAGCGCACCCCGAGCCCCGGTCGGTCGGACGGTCGCACGACCCCGTCGGTGAACGTCGGCCCGTCGAAGGGGTCGTCGAGCAGGTTCAGGTGGCTGTCGAGATCGAGGTGGTCGACGAAGGGAGCGAGCTGCGCGCCGGCACCGATGGCGAGCGACGACTCACCCATGCAACCGATCATGACCGACAGGCCGTGGGCCCGGGCGGTGTGGATGATGCGGAGGGCCTCGTCGAGACCACCGCACTTCATGAGCTTGAGGTTGACGCCGTCGACCCGGTCGGCCAGCGCGGCGACGTCGGCGGATGTGCGCACCGACTCGTCGGCGACGATCGGCAACGACGAACCGCGGTGGAGCGCCGGCAGCTCGTGTTCATGGCCCTGGGGGAGCGGCTGCTCGACGAGTTCGACACCGCGGTCGGCGAGCCACCGGTCCATGGCGAGCGCTCCCTCCACGTCCCAACCGCCGTTGGCGTCGACGCGCCACACCACGGGTCGGTCGGCGGTCGCCCGCGCCGATTCCTGTGCCGCCGCGAACATCTCCCGGTCGGCGTCGAGGCCAGCCGGTTGACCGAGCTTGACCTTCAACACCATCGCCCCCGTGCGGTGGAGGATCTCGGGCACGACCTCGCGGACCACGTCGGGTGGATTGATGCCGACGGTGAGCGAGGTGGGGACGATCCGGCCGGCGTCGCCGCCGAGGAGCTGCCAGACGGGCAGGCCGGCGCGCTTGCCGAGCCAGTCGTACAGCGCCATGTCGAGCGCGGCGCGGACCGCGCTGCCGGCATCGTCGTGCTCCAGGAGCGTGGCGATGCGCTGCCGCTCGACGGGAGCGACCGGCGCCAGGAGTGGCCCCCATCGCTCGAGTGTGACCTCCGTGTCCTCCGCCGAGTCCCCGGTGACGTCGCTCGGCGCCATCTCGCCGATGCCCACGATCCCGTCGTGGCTGACCTCGACGACCACGTTGGTGGAACCGGCCATGGTGCCCCGGCTGATGGTCAGCGCGTGCCGCTTGGTGAGGACGATCCGGCTCGAGGTGACGCGCATCAGCGGATCGTACCGGCGTCAGGTCCGGTGGAGCCCGATCGCCTCGGTCAGGCCGTCGACGAGCTCGACGACCTCACCGCGGCCGTGGGGCAGGTCGAGGCCCGCCTCCCAGCGGTGGAGCTCGGTGTTGATCGCCACGGCGAGGTCGCGGCCCCCGTCGGTCAGCTCGACCACGACGCGCCGACCGTCCTCGGGGTCCGGTGAACGGCGCAACCACCCCGCCTGTTCGAGGCGGTCGAGCGTCAGCGTCATGCCCCCGGTGGTCCGTCCGAGCGTGTCGGCGATCGCCGTCGGCGCGCTCCGCCCGTCGGGCGCGCCGCGGACCACCCCGAGCACGAGGTAGTCCGCCATCGTCAGGCCGTGGGCGCCGGCGATGCCTTCGAGCACGCGGGTGACCGCGAGGTTGAGGCGGACGATGCCGCCGAGCAGCCCGTCGTCGGGGGGAGTGGCCACGGCCCGTCGCGTCAGACGCTGATGCCGAAGCGCTCGAGGCCGTAGCAACGGATGGCGTTGCCGCGGAGGAACTCGTAGCACTCCTGCTCGTTCATGCCGGCGCCGGCGCAGAGCCGGTGCGCGACCGAGCGCGAGTGAGGCCACGTGCCGTCGGTGTGGGGGTAGTCGGTCTCGAAGAGGATGTGCTCGAGGCCGACGGCGTCGCGGCTCTTGAGGCCGTGCTGGTCGTCGAACACGCAGCCCCACACCCGGCCCTTCACGATCTCGCTCGGCATGCGGTCGAGCTGCACCCCGGCGGCAGCGCCCTCGGTGGCGACGATGTCCATGCGCTCGATCAGGTAGGGCATCCAGCCGATCTGGCTCTCGGCGAACGCGATCTTGAGCGTGGGGAAGCGGGACAGCGTGCCCGAGAAGATCCAGTCGGTGAGTGACCCCTGGGCGTTCTGCGAACTGAGCGCCATCGACACACCGAGGGGCGCGTCGGGGCTGGTGGTCGGCATGGTCGACGACGAGCCGATGTGCATGCTGACGGTGGTGTCGCTCTCCTGGCAGGCGTCCCACAGGACGTCCCACTCGCCGCTGTGCATGGAGGCGAAGCCGAGCTTCGAGGGGTTCTCGGAGAAGGCGATCGCGTAGCTGCCCTTGGCGGCGCAACGACGGACCTCGGCGGCGGCGAGCACCGGGTCCCACAGGGGCACGAGGGTGAGCGGGATGAGACGGCCGTTGGCGTCGGCGCCGCACCAGTCGTCGATCATCCAGTCGTTGTAGATCTGCAGGCACAGCAGGGCGAAGTCCTTGTCGTCGCGCTCCGCGAAGCCCTGGCCGGCGAACCGGGGGAACACATTGGGGTAGTTGATGGCGGCCTCGACGTGGTTGGCCGTCATGTCCTCGAGGCGCGCCGTCTTGTCGTAGGTGCCGGGACGGAAGTCCTCGTAGATCGCCGGGATGTTGATCTGCTCCTCGTCGGGGTAGCCGACGGCGGCGTGCAGGAGGCCGGTGGGCACAACGAGGTCGTCGAAGAGCCACAGGTCGCACAGCTTGCCGTCCTCGGCCCCACGGGTGAACCCGTAGTGCCCGCCCTTGAACTCGAGCGAGACCTTCTCGCGGACGACGCGGGGGCCGCGGTCGCGAAGGCTGGGCGGAAGCTGCTCCTGCCACAGCGTCCGGGGTTCGAGGATGTGGTCGTCGACCGAGATGATCTTCGGCAGGTCCTCGGCGGCCGGTGTCACGGAGGTGGGGATGTCGGTGGCGGTCATGTCGCTCCTCGTGGAAGTGGGTCGGATTCGGGTTCGGGTTCGGTCTCGGGGGTGCCCGCCGCGACCCAGTGGGTGCGCAGGTCGGTGAGCCAGGCGGGGTAGTCGAGCTCGACGTCGGGCAGGGGTGTGGCGCCGTGCTCGGCGAGGGCGGCATCGAACTGCTCGGGAGCGTCGCCCCACGATCGGGGGTCGCCCATCATGACCTCGAACATCACGGCGCCCTCGTCGCCGGCGCGCACCGGCCCGAACGCGGCGCCGAGCGGTAGCTCGATGTGGGTGCCGGCCGGGCACCAGCGATCACCGAACCAGGCGCCGCCGTCGATGACGAAGACGAGGTGGGGGCTGAAGTGGCCGTGGCGACGCACGATCATGCCGGGGTCGTATTTGGCGTACAGCGACAGGTACTGGGGGTCGGGCGAGAACGCGAGCCATTTCTCCCAGACGGCGGCCTCGGAGCCGTCGGCGTTGCGCTGTCGGCGCACCTGCTGCCAGGGCACGTCGGCGTCGTCGAGCGAGCGGAAGGTGGGCTCGAGACCCGGGACCCGGGGGTCAGGTGGTGTGGCTGACGACGTCACGGAGATAGCTTTGCACAAAGCTACCTCTGCGGCAATCATCCCGATGGGGGAGACCGAGCGGCCGTCGGCCGGGGCGCAGCGGTCGTGCCCGGGGGACTGCCCGGGAGACTGCCCGGTAGCGGGCGCATCCCTGCGAGACTCATCGCTCGCACCTCGGGAGGAGTCGCGAGCGATGAGACCAGCGCAGTACCTGCGGGAGACCCTGGCCTATGCGGCGACGCGGCGCGGCCACGACCGTCACGACCGCGAGGTCGCGACGTCGCTCACGATGACGGCGGACGACCTCGACCTCCCGCCCGGACTCGAGCTCACCTGGCTCGGCGTCGCCGGAGTCTCGCTCGCCTACGAAGGCACGCGGATCCTGATCGACCCCTACGTCACCCGGGCGCCGGTCGGCGATCTGTTGCGCCGTCGGGTCGTCCGTCCCGACGCCACCTTGCTCGACCGCTTCGTGCCGACCGCCGACGCCATCCTCCTCGGGCACACCCACTTCGACCCACGCGCTCGACGCCCCGGCCATCGCCCGCCGCGACGGGTGCACGGTGTTCGGCGGCACCTCCGCCGCCCACCTCATGGGCCTGCACGGTCTGGCCGACCGTGCGGTGACCGTCGAACCGCACCGGGTCCACGAGGTCGGGCCGTTCGAGTTCCGCTTCGTCCCGAGCGTGCACTCCAAGCTCGTGTTGGGCCGCTCGGTGCCGAGCGCCGGTGAGATCACCTGTGAGCACCTCGACGGGCTCACCTCCCAGGCGTACTGCTGTGGCCAGGTCTGGGGGATCCACATCTCGGTCGCCGGGCGTACCTTCTACCACCAGGGTTCCGCCGACCTGCTCGACGACGAGTTGCGGGCCGCCGAGGTCGACTACTTCCTGTGCGGCATCGCCGGTCGGCAGGTGACGGAGCGGTACCTGCCCCGGATCCTCCCGCGACTCAGCCCCCGCCAGGTGATCGTCATGCACCAGGACGACTTCCTCCGCCCCCTCGACGCCACGCCGGGGTTCGCGTTCGGTGTCGACGTCGCCGGGTTCCCCGACGAGGTCGCAGCGGTCACCCGCGACGTCGGGGTGGGCGTCCTGCCGCTCCTGGAGCCGTTCCGCGGCTCATGAGCCGACGGCGGGCTGTGCCGGGTCGGGTTGTGCCGGGTCGGACTGGGCCCGGCGAGACGCCGTGGTGAGCACGTAGAGCAACCGGGCGCGGTTGTAGCGCTGGATGATCACGAACGGCAGATGGGTCACGACGCCGAACACGACCATCACGGCGGCCACGAGCGGTTCGGTCCAGGCGGCGAACGTGAACCCGAACCCGACGTTCGCCCAGTGCACCCACTCGGCGCGGCGGGTCTCGGCCGTGAGCCGCTCGAGGTCCTCGGTACGGAACGAACGGATCCGGTCCTTGGCAACACCGCCGCGGAACCACCCGCCCGCCTCGGGAACGCGGTCCTTCCACCACCGCACCCTGAGGTTCCGGTCGTACCATCGACCCCGCTCCTCGAACGCCCGGAGGCGGGTCAGTCGGCCATCGTGGTCGAGCCACCGCAGCGGCACCTGGTTGACCAACCAGCCCGATGCGAAACCGAAGCCGGCCCACGCCGCCGAGAACACGAGCACCGACACGCCGGCGCTCATGGTGTCTCGACCGCCGCGTCGTGCGTCGCCGGTTCGCTGAGGTCGATGGTTCGGCCCCGCCATGTGACCGAGCGGCGGACGTAGGTGAACCACACCGACCGGACGAACACCACCACGAAGAACGCCAGCGGTACGGGGAAGAGGACGGGCACCCACCAGCGGAACCCACCCACACGGCGCAGCATCCACCACAGGGTGGCGGCGGCGAGGACGTAGGTGACCGCACCGGGCGCATCGAGGTGCCCCTGGGCGGCGTCGAACGCCAGGCCGGCCGCGTACACCATCGCCGTCACCCACCAGGCCACGGCGAGCGAACGCGCCAGGGAGATCGTTCCGGCGCCGGTCGCCATGTTCTTCGTCCAGCCCTCGACGAGCGCCGCGAACCCGGTGGGGTACATGCGGAACGAGATCCGGTCGCCGCCGAGACGAACCCGAAGCGGCACGTTGTGCTCGATGAATCGTCGGGCCAGCGCCACGTCCTCGGTGACGGCGTTGCGGACCGACGCGTGACCGCCCACCGATCGGTACTCCGCGGCCGTGCAGCACACGACGGGCCCGAACATCCCCGTCGGCCGGTCACCGCCGGCCCCGATGCCCATCATCGAGACGACATTGAAGACGGCGCTCAGCTGCTCGACCGTGCCCTCGGGGCGGTGGAACGGCTGGACCGACACGACCCCGCCGGCACGTCGCGCCGCCAGCACCTCGTCGACGGCGCGGGGGCGGACCCGCACGTCGGCGTCGAGGAACACCAGCACCTCGGGGTCGGGCAGCGTCGCGACCCTTGCGGCACCGACCGAACAGGCCCACGGTTTTCCTCGCCAACCCGGCGGTGGCTCGTCGGCGCGCACCACGGTGACGAAGGAGTACGACCGGGCGATGTCACCGGTCGCGTCGGTGGAGCGATCGTCGACGACCACGACGTCGGCGCCGTCGGGGCGGGCGATCGCGAGGTCGTCGAGCAGATTCGCCAACGAGGCGGCCTCGTTGCACGCCGGGACGACGATCCGGACCTGCGATCCGGACGCAGCGGTGACCTCGCCAGCCGTCGTCGATTCGAGCCGGCGGGGCCGACCGAACAGCGCGACGCCGACCAGCAGCCCTACCGCGACGAACCAGAACTGTGTCATCTCGATCAGTTCGTACCCCGCGAACGACCGGATTGCCCACATTTCGGAATTGTTCTCGGTGACGTCCTGTCGGTCACCGGTTCAACTTGGCGACGAGCACGATGTCATCGGCGGCCCCGTCGGGGCGCAGCGTTCGGAGGATGTGATCGGCGAAGTCGTGGATCGGCAGGTCCTTCGCGGCGTCGGCGACCACCCGGAGCCGCTCGAGGCCGTCGACGATCGTCTCGTCGCGCCGTTCGACCAGGCCGTCGGAGAAGAGGATCAGCCGATCGCCGGTGAGGAGCGCTGCCGATTCGTTCTCGTACTTGCAGTCGCGGATCGCCGCGAGCGGGGGCCCACCGGCGCCGTCGAGCCAGCGGGTCCCGGAGTCCTCCGCGCCGATGACGAGGGGCGGGAGGTGGCCGGCGCGGGAATAGGTGATGACACTGGTGGTCCGGTCGACGATGGCGCACACCACCGTGGCGCACTCGGCGCCCTCGACGGACTCGGCATAGCGGTGCAGGCCGTCGAGCACGCCGGCTGGGTCCCGGCCGTCGAACAGCATCGATCGCGCTGCGATGCGCAACTGTGACATCGCTGCGGCTGCGTCGAGACCGTGCCCGACACAGTCGCCCACGACGAGCGCCCTGGTGTCCGGGGTGAGCTCGATCACGTCGTACCAGTCGCCACCGACTGCGAGTCGCCCGAGCGCCGGGACGTACCGCGCGGCGACGGTCGGGATGTCGCTCGCCGGTGCGAGCATCGCGCTCTGCAACGTGTCGGCGATGCGGCGGTACTCACCCAGTTCGAGCGCCCGTTGGAACGCCGACTCGATCGCCCCGCTGACGGTGCCGGCCACGAGGGCCGTGAACTCCTGGTAGTCGGCGTCGAAGGCGCGGCGTCGATCCAGGTCGAGGACGAGCACGCCGCGGACCCCCGCTCCCCGCAGCCCGATCGGTTCGGCAACCTGGTGGACCAGCCCCGACTCGCCCTCCAACCGGTCGGACCGCCAGTTGCTCTCGACGGCCGCCAGGCGGTCGAGCGACAGGCTCGGCGCTCCCGGCTCGCGTTTCGACGCGACCGTGGTGAGCGTCCCGTCGATCGTGAGATGGATCGCCGCCCCGGTGATGTCGGGTCGCCACCGGCCGAGCGTGTCGACCGCCCGGGCGCACGCGTCGGTGATGTCGCCGTCGCCCGACACGCTCGCCCCGAGCGCGGCAAGGCAGCGGAGGCGCCGTGCCGCGACCACGGCAGCGGTTGTCTCGGTGACGACGTCGAGGACGCCGCCGACGGTTCCGTCGTCGTCGTAGATGGGGCTGTAGGAGTACTGGAAGAAGCACTCCTCGGCGTACCCGTGCCGATCGACGATCAGCGACTGGCACTCCTCCCACGTCGGCACGGCCGTGGTGATGACCGATTCGAACATCGGCCCGACCACGTCCCACACCTCCGACCACACTTCGCCGGCAGGGCGTCCGAGGGCGTTGGCGTGCTTGTCGCCGAGCATCGGTCGGTAGCCGTCGTTGTAGATCTGGATGAGCTCGGGGCCCCACACGACGAGCATGGGGAAGCGCGAGGTCAGGCACAACGAGGTCGCGGCGCGAAGACCGGCGCTCCACGTCGACGGCGCGCCGAGTGGTGTCGAGGCCCAGTCGAACGCGGCGACGAGCCGACCCATCTCGGTCGGTGCGCACACGTGCGTGAGCCAACCGTCGTCCGTCGTGACCGTCACGGTGCGAACCTACCCGGGTCCGCGGGCCGAGCGAAGGGGGAGAATGGGGGATTCTCCCCGGCGGCGGGCGGGTGGTCGTCCTACCCGCTGTACTCGTGGACGATCGGGGTGAGTTCGGTCGGGCTCGCGCCGTGGAGGATCACGGCATCGGCGCCGAGCGAGAGCTGTTCGCGAACCGTCGCCACGCACTGCGCAGCGGTGCCCGCCGCAGCGGGGGCGAGCCACTCGTCGGGGAGCAGCGTGGCGATGTGTTCGAGCTGTTCGGTCGTCGCGACCTGGTCGATCGCCCCGAGGAGGCTGCCGACGACGGGATCGGCGCGGAACGCCGTGAGCACCGCCGGGTCCCACCCGTTGGTGTCGACCATGAGGTCGCCGTAGCCCTGCAGATAGGTGGCAAGACGTCCGACGGTCTTCTTGAGTCGCAGCGGCTCGGGCAGGTGGTCGCCGACGGTGGCGAGGCACGACCAGACGCGCACCGAGTCGGGGTCGCGGCCGGCCTCCTCGGCCGCCTGCTTCACGACGCCGACGCAGCGTTGGAGGGTCTCGTCGGTGAAGAACGTGTGGAGGATGACGTCGTCGAACGCCCGACCGCCGAGCGCCAGGCTGTTCGGCCCGAACGCAACGAGGGCGAGGGGGATGTCCTCGTCGAACTCGGGGTCGAGCCGCAACATGGGCCACGATCCGGCCGGCCCGTCGTGGCCGAAGATCGTCTCGCCCTTCCAGAGGCGGCGCATCAGGCCGACGAAGTCCTCCATCTGCGCGGTCGTGATACGCGGGATGCCGTAGAGGTCCTGCAACATCGCGATGCCCCGACCCAGCCCGAGCGTGAATCGGCCTTCGGACAGGAAGTGCATGGTGGTGGCGTGCGATGCCGTCACGAGCGGGTGCCGGGTGTTGTGGTTGGTGGCGCCGGTCACGATCCGAAGGTCGCTCGACACCGCGGCGGCGGCGCCGCTCAACGTGCACGCCTCCTTGATGTTGTAGCGCTCCGAGATGAACGTGGCGCCGAGGCCGAGCGCTTCGGCCTCGCGTACCTCGTCGAGCAGTTCCCGCGGAGAGCGGGGCGATCCGGCGAGCGTGTAGAAGCCGAGTTCAGGGTGGGTGGCCATGGCGCCCGAGGCTACTGTCGGGCGGGTCGGCGCCGTCGTGGCGACCGTGACATCGACGAGCCGTCATCGGCATCAGGAGCCCCACGGTGGAACTGGAAACCCTCGAGTACGAAGAACGCGGCCACGTTGCGGTGGTGCGCCTCAACCGGCCCGAGCAGCACAACTCGTTCAACACCGTCATGCAGCGCGAGCTGCGCGATACCTGGCAGGCGATCAAGGTCAACGACGACGTTCGGGCCGTGGTGCTCACCGCCGCGGGCACCAAGGCGTTCTGCACCGGCATCGACCGCAGCGACATCCCGGTGACCGAAGAGCAGTTCTTCTTCGACCCCTACACCTACGACGATCCCGGCAAGTTCATCGGCCCGCGCAGCCAGGAGCTGTGGAAGCCCGTGATCGCTGCGGTCAACGGCATGGCGTGCGGCGGTGCCTTCTACCTGCTCGGCGAGTCCGACATCCTCATCGCGTCGGAGGACGCATCGTTCTTCGACCCGCACGTGACCTACGGCATGCCCGCCGTGTTCGAACCGATCCTGATGATGCCGCGCATGCCGTTCGGCGATCTGCTGCGCATGACACTCACCGGCAACGACGAGCGGATCAGCGCCGCGACCGCTCTGCGGTTGGGCCTCGTGAGCGAGGTCGTGCCCGCCGACGAGCTGTTCGACACGGCGTTCGCGCTCGCCGAGTCGATCGCGTCGAACCCGCCCCAGGCGGTGCAGGCCTCGTTGCGGACGGTGTGGGCCGCCCGCGGACCTCAGCCCCCAGCAGCTGCAGTCGCTCGGCAACCTGTTCCTGACCAAGGCCATGACCGTCGAGGCGCTCGCCGAGGGGCAGGCGATCTTCACGTCGCGGGAGCGGGGTCGGCCCCGCACGCGCTGACGCGATCCAGGCCCAGCCGGGCACAGGTGCCCGACTGAGCCTGGATCCGGCGGGCCGGCGCCCATCGGCCAGACTGGCGTCATCATGCGAGACCGCTTCCGACGTACCACCAACCAGGCGCTCCGATCGGCGGTCGCCTTCGGAGCGCAACGCGTCGCGTCGAGCGAGCGGCTCATGAGCCTCGTGTACGACAACATGAACGAGACGAACTTCGCCGGCCTCTCCCACCACGAGGAGATGCTGAGCGACGGCGTCCGCGTCGACGCCTACCACCGGGGCATCCACCGCAACGTGCGCCCCGGCGACGTGGTGCTCGACCTCGGGACCGGCACGGGCCTCCTGGCGTTCATGGCCAGCCGGGCCGGCGCCGCCAAGGTGTACGCCGTCGAACACTCCGACTTCATCGAGGTCGCCCGCGACATCGGCCGCCGCAACGACTTCACCAACGTCGAGTTCGTGCAGGCCAACAGCCGTGAGTTCACCCCGCCCGAGCCGGTCGACGTGGTGTTGCACGAGCAGATGGGCGACGAGCTCTTCAACGAGAACATGCTCGAGAACCTGCTCGACCTGCGCGACCGGGTGCTCGCCCCCGGCGGTCGCATCCTGCCCTCCCGGTTCCGGCTGTTCATGGAACCCGTGACGTTCCGTCCCGACATGCGGGTCCGTCGCTTCCACAACATCGAACTGCCCGACGGCATCGACCTCGCCGGCACCGAGGGCGCGCCGGCGCTGGCGCCCTACGAGTCGGACCGGTTCGAGCAGTTCTGGGCGCGCCCCGGAGCCGTCACCGCCACCGTGGGGACCCCCGAGCCCGTCATCGAGTTCGACCTGGCCACGCTCGTGTCCGTCGACGCGTTGCCCCGTCGCCACGACATCGTTCGGACGGCGACGGCCGACGCGATCGTCGACGGGGTGTGTGTCTGGTTCGAGGCGCAGTTCGACGACGAGACGACCCTCACGACCTCGCCCCTCGCGGCGAACACCAGCTGGGGCAACCGCATGTTCCGCCTCGACCGCGAGGTCCACCGTGGCGAGACGTTGGCGCTGCACGTCGAGATGGACCGGCTCGTCGACGCGTCGACGTGGTCCGTGCGCGACGCTTGACGCCGCGAAGGAACGGGGGAGACACATGACCACAACACCTACGAACGGGCCGGCGATGGTGGCGGCGATGGCCGGCCTCGTGCTGGCCGAGGCCGAGGCGTGCGAGCAACTCCGCACCACGACGGCCCCCGTGGTCGACGCGATGTGGGACACCGGCCTGATGACGTGGTTCAACCCGTCGGAGGCCGGCGGCGCCGAGCCGTCCTTCGAGGACATGATCCGCACCTGGATCGACATGGCCCGGCTCGACGGCTCGTTCGGTTGGGTCGGCATCGCGAACCTGCCCTCCACTGCAGCGGTCGCAGCACTCCTGCCCGACGCCGGCTTCGAGGCGGTGTTCACCGACCACGACAATCGGGTGACCCTCGGCGGCCAGTTCTTCCCGAACGGCACCGGCACGGCCGTCGCCGGCGGCTACCAGGTGACGGGAGCGTGGAACTTCGGCTCGGCCACCGGCCACAGCGAGTACATCGCCGCAGGGTTCATGCCGATGGTCGACGGCGAGATGGTGTGGGCCGCCGATGGCATCCCGGAGCTGCGAGTGGCGATCGTGCCCCGCGACGAGGTCGTGTTCACCGACGGCTGGCACGTGCAGGGACTGAAGGGCACCGGGTCCTACGACTACGAGCTGACCGACGTGTTCGTTCCCGGGTACCGCACCTTCGACCTGTTCGCCCGGACCGGCCGCCGCGGCGCGGCGCCGACGTTCCGGATGGGCATCATGCCGATCGTCGCCGCCGGCCACGCCGCGTGGGCGCTCGGTGTCGCTCGAAGCATGCTCGACGACGTGCGCGAGCTGGCGATGAGCAAGGTGCGCATGGGCGAGCCGGCGACCCTGGCGAACACGGCGTCGTTCCAATCCGGTCTCGCCCATCACGAGTGCGCGTGGCGGGCGGCCCGCCTGCTCGTCGTGCAGACGTTCGCCGACATCGAAGCAGCGGTCGGTGAGGGTGCCGACCTGTCCCCGACGATGCGCGCCGATCTCCGGGCTGCCGCCGTCTATGCCACCGACGTGTCCCGGGAGGTCGCCCAGTGGGCGCACCTCGCCGCCGGCACGACCGCGATCCGTGAAGGCAGCCGCCTCGAGCGTGCGTTCCGCGACCTCTACACCGGCACGCAGCACGCGTTCATCAGCCAGAAGGTGGCGATCGACGCGGCGCAGGTGTGGCTCGGCCTCGTGGACGATCCCCTCGGCCTCTGACCCGAATCCCTCCGGTTCTGGTCGCGTTGTCGCCCGCTCAGCGGGCGATCTCGCGACCGGAAGCCTGGGGGTGCAGGTGCACCGGCACGTTCGCGTCGGTCGGTTGAGCCTCGACGAGGTCGTTCACGTCGACCCACCCGCGTTCGATCTCGCCGGTCGCGGCGTCGATGAGGCGGTACTCCTGGGTGCGGCGGTGGAACGGCTGGGACTCGAGGAACACGACCCGGACGTCGCCGGGCCGGAAGTCGCAGCGTGACTGCAACGCGGCGATCAGCTGCTCGTCGTGGAGATGTCCGTCGCCGAAGTTCCATCCGAGCGCGGTGCCGGCCACGAGCTCGCCGTCGAGCACCAGGTAGTCCTCGTGCTCGGGTCCGCACGCCCTCGGCACGAGGGTCCACAGCGCCCGGCCGTGGGTGTGGAACCCACGGAACGCGTACCCCATGTGCAGCGGCACGGCGGCGTCCTCGGCGCTGCCGTACACCTGCTCGAGCTGCTGGTGGGGGAGCATCGACGCCTTCACGACGTTGGCGTCGAAGCGTTCGAGGGCGTCGCCACGGAAGCACCAGAACGTGGCGGCCCAGTTGCCGGCGTAGTACCGCATGGACAGCAGGAACGACACGTTGCGGGGGACGAGGTTGCCGTAGACGACCATCGCGACGAGCGCCACGATGAGCAACCCCACCAACGCCGGCTGCCGGAGGTCGCCGAGGTGGAGCCCCTCGTGGCCGAGGAACATCGTGACGATGCCCCCGATCATGAACACGTTCCATTCGAGCGGGACGCCCATCGGGAAGCTGGTGAGGATGATCAGGTGGAAGCCGATCATCACGGCGGCGGCGATGTAGAGCGGCCAGCCGCTCGTGACGAGCATCACCGCCGGCGCAGCGAACTCGACGACGGTGCCGCCGTGGGCGAGGAGGGTGGGGATGCGGCCGGGGCGGAGGTCGTCAGGGAAGTTGCGGTGCAGGCGCCGCTTGACGTTGCCGAACCGCCAGAGCGGGCTGTTGCTGAGCATCGCGGAGACGACGAAGGGGAAGTGCTGGTTGATCTTCGAGGCGGCGGCACCCCACCAGATGACGACGAGGACGAGCTTGGCAGCGGTGATCTGATCGCCGGCGGCGAACAGGTAGGCGAGCAGGAGCGTGCCGTAGACCTCGCCGCGTGCCGCGAGGAAGATCGTCTGGTCGCGGAGCCCGATGAGTGCGAGGAACGCCAGCGCGACCACGACCTCGGTGCGGGTCAGCGCGCCCCAGAGACCGACGACGAGCGAGACCAGGAGCCCGGCGTAGAGCACGGCGTCGACGACCGTACGGGTGTCGCCCCGGGTGAGCGGGAGACGACCGTTGCCGGCGGGCAGGCGGATGGTGCCGGGCCGCAGCCAGTAGAGGAACGAGCCCATCGGTGGAACGAAGCGCAGGTTGAGCGGCCCGAACCCGCATCCGAGGCCGAGCACCTCGAACAGCGACGTCCAGAGTGCGAACTTGAAGAACACCTCGGGTCGGGTCCACCACGAGCCCGGATCGAAGAACCCGTCGATGCCCGGCGTCGTGAGCACGAACGCCCATCCGCCGGCCACATAGAGCACGATCTTGAACAGGTAGAAGAGGATGACGACGTCGGGTGATCCGAAGCCGAACTCGGCGAAGTGCCGGGCCATGGGCGCCAGCCGTTCCTGGCGGGGGAGCCGGCCCCACTCCTCGTGATCGACGACCGGCAGGTTGGGCTGCAGGAATCCCATCGCGTGTCCCCCTCGACGAGCGCCGGAACCGTTGCGGCCCGGTGCGGGAGCCACAGTACACACTTCTCACAAAGTGTGTACTGTGCTCGACGTGCAGCAGCGGGCGGGGCATCACCCCGACATGCGGGAACGGATCCTCGATGCCGCCGAGGCCTGCCTGCGTCGCGACGGCATCCGGCGAACCACGGTCGCTGCGGTCGCGGCCGAGGCCGACATCTCGCGCCTACGTGTACCGGTTCTTCGCCGACAAGCCGACCCTCGTGTCGGCAGCGTTGATCCGTCGTGACGAGGCCTTCTGGGCCGAGGCCGATCAGCGTGTGGCGGCCGCGGACGGCCTTGCCGGCATGGTCGCCGAGGCCGTGCTCCTGTCGCGGGCGGCGCCCCTCGGCTCGCTGGCACTGCAGCTCGCCGAGACCGAGCCGGCCGAGTACGCAGCGGTCATGGGCACGTTCGTGCACGAGATCGTGCCCGGACTCTCGGGGTTCTGGACCGATCAGCTGCGTCGGGCGCAGGCAAGGGGGGTCATCGACGAGGGCGTCGACCTCGACGCCGGCGCCGAGTGGGTGATCCGGGCGGTCGTGTCCCTCGTCGGTATCCCGGGGAGGGCGGTGGATGTCGACGACCGGGCGTCGCTCGTCGACTTCCTCGAAGCGTTCCTCACGCCGGCGTTCCGGTCAGGCTGAACCGGGCGATCCGGCGGCTCGCAGGCGGTGGCGACGGATCCGCAGCGCGGCCGTGCCCACGAACAGCGACACCCCCGCAGTCACGGCGAACGGGACGGAGCGACCGGGGCCGGTGAAGGCCAACGGGGGTCGCTCACCCTGGGTGATGTCGCCGGGCGTCGTCGTGGGTGTCGACGACCCGTCGGCGTCGTCGAGCTCGTGGGCACGGCGGCCGCGGTGGTCGGTGGGGCTGTCGTCGGCGGTGTGGTCGACGTCGTGGTCGACGTCGTGGTGCTCATCGTCGAGTCGGCGCACCCGGTGTTGGTCAGGGTGTTGCTGTCGAGGGTGACTGCTCCTGTCGAGGCGAGGAGTCGGCCCACGATGGTGGCGCCGGTGTTCGCCGTGATGGACGTCGAGGCCATCACCGTGCCGATCAGGTGCGACGCGGTCCCGAGGGTGGCCGAGCTGGGCACCTGCCAGAACACGTTGCAGGCGACGCCCCCGCCGAGCACGATCACGTCACTCGAGCTCGCGGTGATGAGCGTCGAGCCCGTCCGGAAGACGAACACGGCGTTGGGGTCGCCCAGGGTGTCGAGCGTGAGCGTGCCGGTGAGCTGCAGCGCTGCGCCGTCGTACACGCCGGGTGTCAGGGTCAGTCCGCCGAGCTCGTCGGCGACATTCGTGGGCGGTGCACTCGCTGCCGCCTGGTTGTGCACGCGGTGGTGAGGTCGTTCTTGGCCAGCTGGGTGACGGCATCGCCGCCGTGGTTCGTCCCGAGGATCGTGACGGTGCCGAAGCCGCTCTCGCTGGTGGTGGCGAACGTGCCGGCGTCGCCCCACATCGTCGTGGGCCCGGTGTTGGTGATGCCGGCCCCGGCGAGGACCGAGAACGACGACGCCGTCCCGAGGCCGATCGGTGCGACGGCAGCGGCGGCGGGAAGGGCGAACCAGAGCGTGGGGGCCACGACGGCGACGCCGACGAGGGCAAGACGGGGACACGCCGACCGATGGCGCCGGGGCGCGTTCGTGCTGGCGTGGCTGGTTCGTGTTCGAGGCATAGCGCTACTTCCGAGGTGGAGAGGTCGCGTCGTGTCCGTCGACCATGCACCGAGCGGGAGGCTGTGCGTTCGAACGAACGTGTGCCCTCTCGGGGCGTAGTCGGAGTATCGGCGGTGCCGGGCCGATGCTTGAGAACACCGACCGTGACAGATCACCTCGATCCCCCGATCCTTTCCTGGACACCTGTCCAGTAAGTTCGTCGTACCGACCGCGAGCGAAGGGACGATGCGGTGCCGAACATCTTCACGGACACGACCCCGGTCGTCGATCCATCCGATCCGAACTCGCCCACGTGTGTGATCACCGACGCGTGGGGCCTCGTGTACGCCCAGGGCGGTGTGGTGATGGCGGCGGCCCTGCGGGCCATCGAGGCGGTGCTCGACCGTCCGGACCTCACGCTCGCGAGCGCCAGTGCGACGTTCTGTCGGCCGGTGGCGTGCGGGCCGGTCACGACCGAGGTCGAGGTGCTGCGCAGCGGCCGTCGGGGCGCTCAGGTCCACGCGACGCTCCGTGACCAGCACTGGACCGACGGCGGGGCGAACGTTGTGCTCACCGCGGTGTTCACCGATCCCGAGCTGGAGGGCCCGAGGTTGTCGCCGCTCGAACGTCCGGTGGAGCTGAGCGAGCCGCCCGGCGACGTCGTCGAGTCGGCGGTGCCGGCCGACGACCGGTTCGAGCTCGGGTTCCTCGACAACACCGTGTGGCACCTCGCCGCGATCCGGCCCACGCCGACGCGCCCGGTTGTCGCCGGCAGCCCGGTGCCGCGGCTGGCGCTGTGGTTTCGCTTCACCGACCCGCCCGCGCCGCTCGACGTCGACTGGGCCCCGGCCCTGCTCCCGATCCCCGGCGACTCGTTGGGCTCCGCGCTTGTCGTGGCCCTCGGCGGCGGCGACACCCCCGTCGGCAGCGTGTCGCTGCAGATCGGCATCCAGGTCCTCGCCCCGATCAGCGGCCGATGGATCGGCATCGACTCGTTGTGCACCGACGTGGGCAACGGGCTCGCGAGCGGTGTGGTGCACCTGTGGAGCGAGTCGGGAGCTCACGTCGCGACCGTGACGCAGACCGCGATGCTCCGTTCCTTCGGCGGCTGACCCTGCCGACCCCGCGGGCCAGTCCCAGTTCGGGCAGCTTCGTTCAGGTTCGGACAGTTGCCGACTGCCATACTATTTGTTACGTTCCTCGTCGGTTCATCTGGGGAGGGAACGTGCGGGGACGACGGAGCAGGATCGCGCTGGCGATCGCAGTGGTGGCAGGCCTGATCGGGCTCGGCTTCGAGGGCGCCTCGGTGGCGAGCGCCGACGGCGAACCGGCGGGACGACCAGCGGCGTACTGCGCCGTGTGGGACGCACTGCGCCCCTACGACGGCCTGTCGGCCTCGGGGGTCGCCCTTCCCGACGGCACGCTCGTCGACGCCGACGTGGTGCACGCCACCGGCGAGACCTGTCAGGCCGAGGGGGCCCGCGTGGCACTCGACGGGGGCGTGTTCCGGCGCCCGGCGGCCGAGCTCCACGGGCGCAGCCGCGTCGGCGCCGCAACCCGCGGCCAGGGCGGGGCGACCCCCGCCGTCGGCGAGGGCACCCTCGTCGTCGACAACGTCGCGATCGGTGTGTTCAACACCGAGCTGCGCGTCGGCAACGACCCGTACTACGGCATCTACCTCTACTGGTTCGTCAACGGAACGGTCCTGCTCCGCCTCAACGGTGTGTCGACCTACCTCAACTTCGTCGGTGATCTCCGCGACCTCGACAACTACGAGCTCAACGTGTCGACGCCCGCCGGTGGCATCACCGTGCCCGGGTTCGCGCCCGACGCCTTCTCGTTCTCCGGCACCGTCAAGAATTTCTACGGCACCGTGAGCGTCGACCTCCGTGCCGATGCCGGCCGCCTGCTCTTCCAGGGCCTCACCCTGAGCGGCACCCACCTGCGGCTGCGGGCCGGTGGCAACCAGACGACCCGTCTCGAGGTCGCCGGCACGGCCGCCATCGGGCCGTCCTCGGTCGGCCTCGACCTGTCGCTCGAACTCGCCCCCGACGGCACCGTCGTGACCGGTTCCGGGTCGGCGTCGGTCGACCTCCGTGGCGACCTCCCCGACGGCAGCCCGGCCCAGCTCTCCGGTCAGGCAACCGTGTCGATCACCGGCAACGTCGCGACGCTGTCGCTCTCGGCGTCCGGGCGCCTCGGCAGCGTCGAACTCACCCCGTCGAACCTCTCGATCGGACTCGTCGGCCAGCGGGCCACCATCTCCGGAGTGTTCGGCCTGCAGTTCCCCGGCGGCAGCGCCAGCGTGAACGGGCAGCTCGTCTACGACGGTGACAACGCCCGCCTGGAAACGTTGTCCGGCACCGCTGCCGCGTCCTACGGCGGCGCACTCGCCGACGGCACCCCGATCGCCGTGAGCGGCACCGCCGTCGTCGGCGCCACCGCCGCCGGCGCCGTGCACACGTCGTTCACCGGGAGCGGCAACGTCGGCCCGTGGGCGGCCGCCGGAGTGAACTTCGAGATCACCGGCACGCCCGACGCCGCCCAGATGAACGGTGGGCTCGACCTGACCCTCAACGGCACGGCGGTGCACCTTGCCGGGTCGGCGACGATCGCGGGCACCGCGGTCACCCAGCTCGACCTCTCCGGCGCCATCTCGGCCCCCCTGACGATCGGCTCGACGACGGTCGTCGGCGGCACCCTGCACCTCGCCCGCACCTCGTCGGGCGGGGTCGACCTCACCCTCACCGGTTCGATCCAGCTGGCCGGCGGGGTGTCGGTGAGCGGGGAGTTCGCCGTCGTCGTCGACGCTGCCGGTCACCTCACCGCCCTCACCGGTTCGGGCACCGGCCAGGACATCACCGTCAGCTCGGCGCTGAAGCTCGTCGACGTCCGGTTCTCACTCACGTCCACCGGGCTCCGTCTCACGGCCACGGCGCAACTGGCGTGCCGCAACGCCGGCGGAGTCCTCGTGGGCACCATCTCCACCGCGGTCACCGACACGGCCAACTGGTCTGCATCGCTCACGGGGTCCGTTCCCGCCGCCGGCTGCGAGGTCACCCAGGGCCTGGTGCTCGGCGCCGGGTCGTCGTTCAGCGGCACGGTCGCCACCGTGTCCGGCGCCACCTCGGCCCGCCTCGCCCTCAGCTCGCGGATCACCGACAGCTTCCTGCCCCTCGGGTCGACGAACGCCTGGGACGTGTCGGCCAACCTCGTGCTCGACGCCTCTGGCCTCCGCGCCGACCTGGCCGCCACCTCGTCGGCGATCAGCGGCAGCCTCACCGGCGCCGTGGGTGCCGACGGCACGTTCACCCTCACCGGTTCTGCGGCCGTGACCGTCGTGGGCACCCGCTTCGTGGCGACGGGCTCGGTGCGCCGTGCCGTTGCCGGTGGCCCCGTCAGCGGCAACCTGCACGCCCAGATCAACGCACCGCTCAGCCTCACCAACTCGCTGACCGCAGCGTCGCTCAACGCCGACCTCTCGTCGACGGGCCTGCGGCTGAGCGGCCAGGTACAACTGGCCTGCGTCGCCGGTGGGTCGCTGTCGGCCGGCTTCGACACCGTCGTCGCCGATGCGGCGAACTGGAGCTTCGGGGTCAGCGCATCGACGGCGGGGTGCGCGATCGCACGTGACGTCCAGCTCGGCGCCACGACCTTCTCGGGCACTCTCGCCTCGGTCGCCGGTGCGGCCAGCCTGCGGATCGCCGGCACGGCGACCGCCACCGGCGCCGGCCTGCCGTTCGGAAGCTGGCAGCTCGATCTCGACGTCAAGGGCGGCACCGGTGGGTACAGCGTCGGTGTCGGCGCCCGGTCGTCCGACGGCCTGGCCTTCACCGGATCGGTGTCATCCGACGGCAGCTTCTCGTTCGCCCTCACCGGCACCCGGATCGCCATCGGTACGACGGGCCGGGCCACGTTCAGCGGGACCTTCTCGTCGGTGCGCGGCGCACCGGTCGTGTTCAACCTCAACGGGTCCCTGTCGGGCACCGTGGCGCTCACGTCGGGCACCGTCCTCACCGCAGCGTCGTTCAAGCTGACCAACACCGGAACGAGCGGCGTCTCGGGCACCGTGAAGCTTGCCTGCCCCGTCGGCACGGTGACGGCGTCGGGTTCGTTGTCCTACACGTCCGCCACCGATTGGTCGGTCGGCGTCAACGTCGCTGCGAAGGGCTGCGGGCTCCAGGGCAAGGTGATCCTCAACAACAACGAGGTCCTGTCGGGCTCGATCAAGATGGTCGACGGCGTCTCGTCGTTCGTCGTCACCGCCCGCATCGCGGCCGTGAACCTGTACCAGAACGCGGGGTACTTCGGGTCGAAGCTCGACCTGACCAACATCGATGTCCGGCTGGCGTCGACGCCGCAGGGCGGTCTCGACCTCTCGCTCAACAGCGTGACGATGAACTACCGCTTCTTCGTCGTCCTGCTGCAGGTCAACGTCGGGGTGACGTTCTCGCTCCGGGTGACGAACGGTCAGCTGGTCAGCCTCGGGCTCTCGAACTTCAAGTTCGGGTTCGGCATCTACAGCCAGTCGTGGGTGAAGAGCGACATCGACAGGTTCACCCGCGACGGCCTGGCCCTCTGACGTACTCCGTGCAGGGCGTGACGGCAGACGCCGTCACGTCCTGCACGGATTCGGTCGCGGACGGACGTAGCGTCGTACCGCCGACCGACCTTCGGGCCGGAGCGCTCAGCCCACTGCGAGGCGGGCCGCGGCGAGGAGCCCCGACTCCAACCCGAAGAGCCCCGTGGCGTCGCCGATGACGTCGACCTGCCGGCCACCGGCACGCAGCTCGTCGGCGAGGTCGGTCGACGGATCGCGACCGGTGGCGGCGATCACCGCTCCGGCCGACACGACCGCACCGTCGGCGAGCACCACGCCGTCGGGATCCAGCCGCTCGAACGTCGCCGAGAGATGCAGCGCGACCCCCGCTCGTTCGAGGTCGTCGACGAGCCGGAAGCGGCCCGGCGTGCCGATCTCGGGGGCCAGCACTGCGTCGTCGGTGACCAGCGCAACCTCGCGGCCCAGAGCGGCGAACGCCCCGGCGAGCGACACCGCAACCTTGCCGGAGCCGAGTACCACCAGGCGTTCGGGGAGCCTGGCGAAGGAAGCGTCGGGATCTGCCCGGAGGTCGTCGGGGGTCAGGACCGGCGGACCACCCTGGGCGCCGGGACGCTGCCAGCGGGCGCCGGTCGCGACGATCACGCGGTCGGGGGCGAGCTCGTCGACCGCTGCGGCCGTCGCCCGACGACCGAGACCGATGGTGACGCCGGTGCGCTCGGCGGCACCGGCCAACCAGGCGAGCAGCGGGGCGAGGGCCGGATCGGCCCGGCCGGCCAGCACGAGGTTGCCACCGAGGCGATCGGTCTGCTCCCAGAGGTCGACCCGATGGCCGGACGCCGCCAACCGTTGCGCGACCTCGAGCCCGACGGGGCCCCCGCCGACGACGAGCACGTGTTCGGGCGCCACCGTCGGACGGACGCGGAGCTCGACCTCGCGAGTGGTGTCCGGGTTGACCGCGGAGGCGAGAGAGCGGTGGAGGAAGATGTTGCCGATGCAGCGGTACTGGTAGGCGCAGGGGCGCGCGTCGGCCGGGGCGCCCCGCGGCGATCGCCGCCGGTAGGTCGGGGCCGGCCAGCAACGTACGGCCGAACGCCACCAGATCGGCGCTGCCGTCGGCGAGCGCTGCTTCGGCGGCCTCGGCGTCGAGTCGGCCGTAGGTGATCACGGGGATGCCGACCGCACGCTTGACGGCCGCCGCGTCGGCGACACGGGCACCGGGGGTGTGCGGCGTGTGCGACGCCGTGATGCCGGTGGCCGAACCCATTGCGGCGTACGCGGTGACGTGCACCGCGTCGGCGCCGGCAGCTTCGGCGATGCGGGCGACGGCGATCGCATCCTCGATGGTCTCACCGCCCTCCTTGTGCACCTCCCGGGCGTTGAGGCGCAGCCAGACCGCCATGGTGTCGCGGACCTCGGCACGCACCGCGGTCAGCACCTCGACGAGGAGCCGGGACCGGCCGGCGACGTCGCCGCCCCACGCATCGTCACGGTGGTTGGAGGCGGGGGAGAGGAACGTGTCGATGAGGTAGCCGTGGCCCGCGTGGATCTCGATCGCGTCGAACCCGGCGTCACGGAGGCGGACGGCCGCGGCCGCGTACCATGCGACGACCGCGGCCAGGTCGTCGTCGGTGGCGACGTGATGCGCGAACGACGACGTCGGCCGGGTGAACGGTTCGGTCATTGCCGCCATCTCGTCGGGCGTGACCATGCCCGAGAGCGCGTCCATCTGGAGGCGACCGGGCCGTGACGGCACCAGAACGGGTCGGCCCTCGGCCATGTCGAGCACCGCGTTGGGGCCGCAGTGGACGAGCTGCGCCCCGATGGCGGCGCCGTGCGAGTGCACGACGTCGGCGAGGCGGCGCAGGCCCTCGACGTGGTCGTCGAGGTGGGCGCCGGTTTGCTCGGGCGTCGTGCGGCCGCTCGTGTGGACCCCGACCGAGCCCACCAGCAGCAGCCCGGCACCGCCGGCGGCGCGGGCCTCGTAGTACGCGAGCTGACGTTCGGAGATCGCGCCGCCGGGCTCGGCGAGATCGTCGCCCATCGGGCACATGACCATGCGGTTCCGCAGCGCCAACGGGCCGATCGCGGTCGGCGCCGTGAGCAACGGAAACGTGGCGGATCCGGTCACCGCCGCAGCGTAGCCAGCCGACGCTCGTGCGCTCGGTTCGAACCGGCGGGGCGTTCCGGGCAGGCCACGTAGGATCGTCCGGTGCACGACGACCTGATCACCGCCCTCCTGCCGCCCGTGGAGCACGCGCCCGACCACTGGGAGTCCGTCTATCCGCCGTGGCCCCTTCCCGCCGGAGCGAAGGTGACCCGTTTCGCCCCGAGTCCCACGGGCTTCGTCCACATCGGTGGCGTCTACACGGCGTCGATCTCGCAGTCGGTCGCCCATTCGACGGGCGGCACGTACTTCGTGCGCATCGAGGACACCGACCAGGCCCGCGAGGTCGCCGACTCCGCCGAGCACTTCGAGCGGGCGTTCGCCTACTTCGGCATCGCGTCGGACGAGACCGCCGAGCAGGTCCCGTGGGGTCCGTACCTCCAGTCGGAGCGGGCCGCCATCTACCTGTCCTACGTCCGCGAGCTCCTCGCCACCGACGCGGCGTACCCCTGCTTCTGCTCCCGTGACGAGCTGGCGGCGACCCGGAGGTCCCAGGAGGACGCCAAGTTGGCGACGGGCTATTACGGCGAGTGGGCGACGTGTCGTTCGCTGACCGAGGCCGATGTCGCCGAGCGCCTCGCGGCGGGGGGCGAGGCCGTGATCCGGTTGAAGACACCCGACGCCATGGACCATCGGGTCACGTTCACCGACGCCATCCGCGGCGACATCGAGATGCTCGACAACTTCAACGACGTCGTCATCCTCAAGAGCGGCGAGCACCGCATGCCGACGTACCACTTCGCCCACGCCGTCGACGACCACCTGATGCGGGTGAACCTCGTCATCCGTGGTGAGGAGTGGATCTCCTCGGTACCGCTGCACATCCAGTTGTTCGCCGCGCTCGGCTTCGAGGCGCCCACGTACGCCCACATCGCGCCGTTGATGAAGAACGACGGCTCGTCGCGGCGCAAGCTCTCCAAGCGCAAGGACCCCGAGGCGTCGGTCGACTTCTACATCTCCGAGGGCTATCCGGCCGCCGTGGTCCACCACTACCTCCGCGGTCTCGCCAACGCGAACCTGGCCGAGCTGCCGATCGCCGAGGCCGCCGCCGCTCCGATCGAGCTCGACCGGTGTGGTGTCGCCGGCCCGCTCGTCGATCTCGTCAAACTCGACGACATCTCGAAGGACGTCGTCGCCGAGATGTCCCTCGACGACATCGGTGACGCGCTGCTCCGGTGGGCCGATGAGTTCGACGCGACGCTCGCCGAGGCGGCCCGGGCACAACCCGATCGGGTGCGGGGTGCCTTCTCGATCGGGCGTGGCACCGATCGTCAACGCAAGGACATTGGCCGCTGGTCGCAGGTCGGCGGCGAGTTCGGCTTCCTCCTCGACGCCGTGTTCGTGCCGGTCGCCGACGCGGCCGACGACCGGTTCGGTGGTGTCCCCGCCGACGTGGTGTCGGCGCTCGCCGCCGACTTCGCCGAGTCGTTCGTGCCCGAGCCCGATCCGGCGCTCTGGTTCGACCAGGTGAAGGCGCTGGCCGGGCGTCACCGGTTCGCGCTCAACAAGGCCGAGCTGAAGGAAGCTGAGCTGGCCGGGAGGGGCGACGCCTACGTGGGGCTCCTCAAGGACGCTGCCCAGGTGGTGCGAGTGCTGCTGTGCGGGTCAACCCGCAGCCCCGAGCTCGACGCCGTCGCCGCGATCCTCGGCGAGGCCGAGGTGAGACGACGCCTCAGCGCAGTCCTCTAGCGTGGCGCCCATGTCCGACGACGCCCCATCTGCCTCCCTCGACTTCGTTCGCGAGAAGGTCAAGGCCGACATCGCCGCCGGCAAGTTCGGTGGCCGGGTGCAGACCCGGTTCCCACCTGAGCCCAACGGCTTCCTCCACATCGGTCACGCCAAGTCGATCTTCCTGAACTTCGGGATCGCCGAGGAGTTCGACGGCACCTGCTTCCTCCGGTTCGACGACACCAACCCCGCGACCGAGGACGTGTCCTACGTCGACGCGATCCAGGAGGATCTGGCGTGGCTCGGTGTCACGCCGTCGGGTCCGCCCCGCTACGCGTCGGACTACTTCGAGCAGATCTACGAGTGGGCCGAGGAGCTCGTGCGGAAGGGGCTTGCCTACGTCGACGACCAGGACAAGGAGACGATCTCCGAGCAGCGGGGTGGGTTCGGCCAGCCCGGCGTCGAGAGCCCCCATCGCGACCGCTCCGTCGAGGAGAACCTCGGCCTGTTCCGGCAGATGCGCGACGGCGTCTTCGCCGACAGCGAGAAGGTGCTCCGCGCCAAGATCGACATGCAGGCCGACAACATGTGGCTGCGTGACCCGGTGCTGTACCGCATCCGTCGTGTGCCCCACCACCGCACCGACGACCGGTGGGTCATCTACCCGACCTACGACTGGGCTCACGGCCAGTCCGACGCCATCGAGGGCACCACGCACTCGATCTGCACCCTCGAGTTCACCGACCACCGGGCGCTCTACGACTGGTGCCTCGACCAGCTCGAGCTGCCCTTCGACCGGCCCGAGCAGACCGAGTTCGCCCGGCTCAACCTGACCCACACCGTGCTGTCGAAGCGGGTGTTGCGCACGCTGGTCGAACAGGGCCACGTCGACGGCTGGGACGACGCCCGGATGCCGACGGTGCGTGGCCTGCGTCGCCGTGGCTACCCGGCGCCCGCGTTGCGGGCGTTCACCGACCACATCTCGGTGGCCAAGACCAACTCCGTGGTGGACATCGAGCTGCTCGAGTACTTCGTGCGAACGCACCACAACCTGCATGCGCTCCGGCGGATGGTGGTCCTCGAACCGCTGAAACTCACGATCACGAACTGGCCCACCGACGCGGACGGCACGGCCCACGTCGAGTGGATGGACGTGGTCAACAACCCCGAGGACGAGTCGGCCGGCACCCGTTCGGTGCCGTTCACCGGCGAGCTCTGGATCGAGCAGGACGACTTCCGGCTCGAGCCCCCACCCAAGTACTTCCGGCTCACACCCGGCCGGGAGGTCCGGCTGCGGAACGCGTTCTTCGTGACCGCCACCGAGGCCGTGCTCGACGACGAGGGCAACGTCGTCGAGGTGCTCGCCACCTACGACCCCGAAACGCTCGGCGGCACAGCACCCGACGGTCGCAAGGTGAAGTCGACGATGCACTGGGTGTCCCGGCCGCACGCGATCGACGCGACGGTGCACCGCTACGAGCGCCTCTTCCGATCGCCGCACCCCGCTGCGGAGGGCCGCGACCCGTTGGACGACCTCGATCTCGACTCCCGCCAGACGACCCGGGCGAAGGCCGAACCGGCGCTCGCCGAGGTCGAGACCGGGCAGGTCGTGCAGTTCGAACGGCTGGGGTACTTCGCCGCGGACCTCGACGACACGACCGTGTTCCACCGCACCGTCGGCCTGAAGGACGAGTGGGCCAACCTGCAGAAGGCTCGCACGACCTGACCGCCGTGCCCAGGCTGCCCTGGTCGAGGGGTCAGCGCGCCCAATGCCGGTGCCAGCCGATCGCGTCGACGAGCGCCGTGGTGAAGCCTTTCGCCACCTTGTCACCCGTCACCACGCCGTTCGCCGTCGGATCGATGCTCGCTGCGGCGAGCGCGTCGGTGCCGGTACCCAGGCGGCCACGGTCTTGTGGTGGCGGTAGGCCTCCTGCAGCATCATCGCCGACTTCGGGTCGAGCTCGGCGACCCCGCCTGCGACGACCAGGGCGTCGTAGACCACGGAGTCGGAGTTGAAGACGGTGGCGTCGGCGGCGAGGGTCGAACGGCCGGAGCCCTTGACCGAACCGGCGGTCGGTGCGATGACGTGCATCGCTGCACCGGCGGCGTCGAGCGCTTTGCGCAACGCTGCGACGCCGCCGATGTCGGCGCCGGGCGTGACCAGCACGCCGACGACCCGACCGTCGATCGGGCCACTCGCCGACGGGACGAGCGACAGGGCGGGCGATGCCCCGGCGTCACCCTCGGGTGAACCCGACGGGGCGACGAGACCGAGGTTGGCGGCGACCGACGACGCGAGGTCAGGGTCGACGTTGGCGAGGTTCCCCACCATTCGCGCCACGACCCCGGGGTCGGCGACCTTCGACAGCTCGAAGCTGAACGCGTCCACTTCGTGGTCACGTTCCACCTCGGTGAGGCTGTTCCAGAACAGGGTCGCCTGGCTGAAATGGTCGTCGAAGGACTGCGGCCGCTTGCGGGCCTTGACGCCGTCGACGGGCTGGGGAAAGTGCACGAACGGCGCGTCGCCGGTGGCGAAGGGGCAGCCGCCCCCGATCGTGTTCGGCGAGTAGGCGGTTCGACCGCTGTGGATCGCCTGCTGGCCGAATCCGTCGCGCAGGTTGTCGTTCACCGGCGCCGCTGCCCGGTTGATGGGGAGCTGGGCGAAGTTCGGCCCGCCGAGACGGGTGATCTGGGTGTCGATGTAGGAGAAGAGTCGGGCGTGCAGCAGCGGGTCGTCGGTGACGTCGATGCCCGGCGGCACGTGGCCGGGATGGAACGCCACCTGTTCGGTCTCTGCGAAGTAGTTGGTCGGGTTGGCGTCGAGCGTCATCCGTCCGACGAGCCGGACCGGGCACAGCTCCTCGGGGACGATCTTCGTGGCGTCGAGGAGATCGATGCCCTCGAACGTCTGGTCGTCGGTGTCGGGCATGATCTGCACTCCCAGGTCCCACGAGGGGAACGCGCCGGCCTCGATCGCGTTCCACGAGGTCACGACGGTGGAAGTCGGGGTCGATGCCGCCCAGCTTCTGGGACTCCTCCCAGACGAGGCTGTGGATGCCGACGGTCGGCTTCCAGTGGAACTTCACGAGCGACGACTCGCCGGCTGCGTTGATCAACCGGAACGTGTGGACGCCGAAGCCTTCCATCGTGCGGTACGAGCGGGGGATTCCGCGGTCCGACATGGCCCACATCAACATGTGGGTGCTCTCGGGCTGGAGCGACACGAAGTCCCAGAACGTGTCGTGAGCGGTCTGTGCCTGCGGGATCTCGCGATCGGGCTCCGGCTTGGCGGCGTGGATCAGGTCGGGGAACTTGATGCCGTCCTGGATGAAGAACACCGGGATGTTGTTGCCGACGAGATCCAAGTTGCCCTCCGACGTGTACATCTTCACGGCGAAGCCCCGCACGTCGCGGGCCGTGTCGGCCGATCCGCGGGAACCGGCGACGGTCGAGAAGCGGGTGAACACCGGTGTGCTGACCCCTACCTCGGTCAGGAAGCCCGCCGACGTCACGGACTCGAGCGAGCTCGAACAGTTCGAAGTGGCCGTGGGCGCCGGCGCCGCGGGCGTGTACACACGCTCGGGGATGCGTTCGTGGTCGAAGTGGGTGATCTTCTCGCGGAGGTGGTGGTCTTCCAACAGCGACGGACCCCGACGGCCTGCCCGGAGGCTGTTGTCGGTGTCCTCCACACGCTGGCCCTGGCTCGTGGTGAGCGCATCGCCCTGCTTGCCCCACGCCGGGTCGACGGCGGTGTTGCGCGGTGCGGAGCCCGTCTTGGTGCTCACCTTCGCCGGTGCGGTGGCTGGTGCCGTCGGATCGCCCTCGACCGTTCCGCCGACGGGGGTGCCGCTCGGCTGCGGTTCGGTCGACGTGGTCACACCACGCGAGGGCCGTCGCCGCGAGGGGGCCTTCGCCCGGGGCGGCGGGGTGGTGCCCGTCGTGGTCGTTCCGGCGTCGGTCGTCTTGGAGGAGGCCATGTGCTGTGAGTCCTTCGTGTCGGCGTCGTTGCCCTGCTGCCCGACGGCCGGCTACGGCAGACCCCCCGACCGGGTGAACCGACGCCATCGGTCGCCGGGGCGGCGCGCTGCCATGATGTCGGCATGACCACTCGTGTCAGCGTTCCTCCGTGCCGTCAACGTCGGCAAGCGCACCGTCGCGATGGCGCGGGTCGTCGAGATCTTCGAGGAGCTGGGCTACGAGCAGGTGTGGACCTACATCAACAGCGGCAACGTCGTGTTCGACGCGACCGGGTCGCGTGCGGAGCACGAACGCCGCATCGGTGACACGCTCGCCGCCGAGTACGGGTTCGAGGTCACCACGTTCGTCCGCACCGCAGCGCACATCCGCGCCGTGTTGGCGGCGCAGCCGTTCGAGGTCGTCGACGGCGACACGTACTTCGTCACGTTCCTCCAAGCGACGCCGAGCGTCGCCGTGGCCACCGAGTTCGAGGCGTGCTCCAACGACGTCGACTCCGTCGTCGTCGACGGTGCGGAGGTCCACTGGCGGATGCACGGTTCGTCGATGGACACCACCCTGGGCAAGAAGCACTGGAAGTTGCTCGGCGAGTTCAGCACCAGCCGCAACACGACGATGCTGCACAAGTTGTCCGACCGAATCGTCGCCCGGTCCGGCGCCGCTCAGCCGGGATCCAGCTCGCGGAAGTAGTAGAAGGCCCGCTCCCCGGTGGTCGGTTCGACGCCGGAGAATCCCTGACGCTCGTAGAAGCGTTGAGCGTCGACGTCGCCCTCGTCCACGTTGATCTCGATGGCGTCGACACCCCGGCGGGCACACTCGACGCCGAGTCGATCGACGATCGCCGTACCGATGCCCCGACTGCGGAGCGCCGGCCGGACGTACAGCTCGTCGAGCAGGGCGACCGGCCCCTCGTACCAGACGTTGGGGCGGAGGGTCACGAGTGCGACGCCGACGGCGGGTGCCCCGGCGAGGAGGGCGAGCGTGCGGTCGCCGCCGAGCAGCGTCGCCAGGCGGTCGGCCAGCACGGCGGGGCCCGGCGACGGCGTGTCGAACTCGGTGTTGAAGTCGTGCAGGAGTCCGGCCAGCTCGACCGCGTCGCTCGGGTCGGCGAGTCGCACGATGGGTGCTGGGTCCATGCCCCGATGCTACGGGCTGGTCCCGCCGCATCCGCGAGCTGCTGGCTCACGACGGATTGGTCGCCGTCTCCTCGTCGTCGGGCGGTGCCGGGGCCGGCTTGGCCGGGCGCGCCCGTTGCAGCCACACCGCCATCACCATGATCAATGTGAGCCCGACGAGGCCGATCGACCAGTAGAAGGCCACGAAGTCGAGCAACGTGCCGGGCGGGGGACTGCCGGGGAGCGACGCTCGCAGCGGGGCGAGAGCGAACAGCACACCGACGAGGTAGCCCACCGACCAGAACGGCACCTCGATGCCCCAGATCGTCACTGCCCACAGGATGGCGACCCCGGCGAGGGCGAGGCCCCACATCAGGATCATGATCCCCACCGCGTACACGGTGGTGGTCGTGGCCCGTGACAGCTCGAACCCGACGCCGACGGCGGGCGCCGCCCGGGTGTCGCCGTCGGTGAAGTCGTCGAGGCCGACGTCGAAGTCGGCCAGCTGCGACGAGACGTCGACGGTGAAGCGGACGGGTTCGGGCTCGGTCTCGGCACCGGTCGGGTGCTCCAGCCGCATCAGCACGGCGGACCGGTAGCGGTCGAACGGGTACCTCGAGATGGAACGACCGCTGAGCGGCAGCGTGACGGTGACGGCCCGCAGCGGTTCGCCGGCCGGGAACACGATCGACGTGTCACCGCGGGCGTCGTTGACGCGCATCACGAGCTCGTCGGTCAGGCCCTGCTCGTCGAGCAGCCCGGGGAACGGCTCGACCTGGACCAACGCGGTCATGGTGCCCGTTGACGGGGACACGGCCGTGAACGACACGTCGACCTTGGCCCCGTCGTCGGGTGGGGTGCGGCCCGTCGACAGGGAGGCGACCGGGCCCGAGTCCCTCCCGATCACGGCCAGGAGGGCCACGATCGGGCCGAACGACAGGATCGTGACGACCGCGAGCGCTGCCAGCTGCGTCTTGGTCGGCCGACGGCGCCGCAGCGACATCGACCGCGGTCGGCGTGGTCGCAGTCGGGGCACCCTGCGACCATACCGGGGTCGGCGTCCGACGTCCGGCCGTCAGCCTCGGGCGTCGGTCACGTCGACCAGCTCGATCGTGACGTGGGCGTCGTCGCCCTCGTCGAGCCGCTCCACGGTCCGAACGGCCTTCTTGACCGGGAGCACGTACGTCTTGGTGGCGGCGTCGGGGAAGATCGACGTGTCCCACGACGTGGCCCCGATCGTGACGTGGACACGCCGGGAACCGAAGCCCGCGTCGTTCCTCGGCCTGAAGCAGATCGATCGCTGTGGCGATCACCGGTGGGGACGGTGGCGAAGTACCAGGAGCCGCCGTCGTGGATCCACAGGCGGGCGGTGAACCGGAACGTGCCGGGGGAGTCGGCCACCTCGTGACCGGCCGCAGCGTGACCGGACGCAGTGGTCGAACCGGTGACGGTCATGTGGGCGTCGGCGATCATGGCGGCGATCTCGTCCCAGTCGACCGCGTCCTCGCCCGTGCCGTCGAGGTACACCCCGAGCCACGCCGATGACGCTCCCGTCGTGGGCGGGTGGAAGAACCACGACGGTTCGGCGTCGACCATTTCGCCGGGCACCCCGGGCGGTGCAGCGCACCACAGTTCGCGATCCGGCCGGCAGCGCCGCTGTCGTGCTCAGCGCTGCCGTCGTGCTCAGTGCTGCTGTCGTGGAACGAGCAGAGGGCAGTGTTCGCGATCTCGAACACCGGGCCGGCTGTCCCCGGCCCGTTCGATGCAGCCGTCGAGGGTGCCGGTGATCCGGCGCACGTGGGCGAGGTGGTCGTCGGTGTGGTGTCGCACGTGGTTCATGCAGCGGTCCGTTCAGCGGTCCGTCCAGCGATTCTCGCTGTCGGGTTCGTCCATGCGGCCCTCAGGCCCCGAGATCGACGTCGACCTCCGTGGCGTCGAGGTCGCCGGCGAACGTGCCGACGACGATGCGATGGATCCCGGTCGGGGAGCGCCACCCTCGGGCGGCGGTGTCTCGGGTGGCGAGACGGTCGGTCGGGACGAGGATCTCGAAGGCCCGTCGGTCACCCGACGCCACCTCGACGCGGGCGAACCCGGCCAGCCGCGGCGGCGCCTCGGGGTCGGGGAGGACGGCGTAGACCTGCACGACGTGGGCGCCGGCCCGGTCACCGTTGTTGGTCACCTCGCCCCGGGCGACGATGCCGTCAGCGGTGACGTCGACCCGTACCTTCGACACCTCGAAGGAGGTGTAGGACAACCCGAACCCGAAGGGGAAGGCCGCGGCGGTGTCGGTGCGGCCGAGGTGCCACCACCCGTGCCAGCGGTCGTAGCGGAACGACGTGGCGTCGCGGTCGAACGGTGGGAGGTCGGCCTCGTCGACGGGGACGGAGAACGGGAGACGGGCGGAGGGGTTGACCGTGCCGAAGAGCACGTCGGCGAGACCCGAACCGGCGCGACACCCGCCGTACCAGGCCTGCACGACGGCCGGGACAGCGTCGATCCACTCAGTGGCGATCACTGCGCTCCCGGCCTGGATGACCACGATGGTGCGGGGGTTCGCGGCCGCGACCCGGCGAATGAGCTCGACGTCGGGGTCGGGGAGCCGGAGCGAGGAACGGTCGCCGCCCGTGCTGAAGCCCATCTGCCGTTCCGACAGACGATCGGGCTTGGTGACGGGAGGGATCGTCGTCAGCCACGCTCCGAACTGCTGCGCCACGTCCGGTTCGTCGGCGGGCGGGAACAACGACGCGAGCGCCGGGTCGGTCGAACCGATGTACTCGCCCTCATCCGCGCACGTGTAGCCGACCACGACGACCGCCACGTCGGCCCCGGCCGCCACCGCGGCGGCGCGATCGGGGTCGGTGCCGTCGTCGTGGACGACGTCCGACGTTGCAGCCCGAAGCCCGTCGAGCACCGTCTCGCAGTCGAGGTCCCAGACGTCGCTCGAACCGCCGTCGCCGAGGTTGACCGCGTCGGCCAGGCGACCGACGACAGCAAGACGAACCCCGTCCGCCAGGGGCAGGACCGGTGCGCCGTCGAGCGCCTCGTTGCGGAGGAGCACCACCGACCGGCCCGCGACCTCGCGGGCGAGGTCGCGGTGAGCCGTCGAACCGAGCACGGCGGCCGCCGGGTCGGGAGACGACAACACGGCGTCGAAGCGGAGGAGGGTACCGACGATGCACACGACCGACCGATCGACGTCGGCCCACGACGCCTCACCCGACTCGAGCGCAGCCGGCAGGTGGCTCGCCCGGATCATCCGGTACGGCATCTCGATGTCGAGTCCAGCGGTCACCGACGTCGCGGCGTCGCGCATGCCGAAGATCCAGTCGCTGATGACGAACCCCTCGAACCCCCATTCGTCGCGGAGGACCTCGGTGAGCAACCCGTGGTGCTGGCCCGCCCACTCGCCGTTGACGCTGTTGTACGCCGACATCACCGACGCCACGCCCTCGTCGACGACCCGGCGGAAGTGGGGCAGGTACACCTCGTGCAGCGCCACGTCGTCCACCTCGATGTCGACGGTGAACCGTGCGTTCTCCATCGAGTTGCAGGCGAAGTGCTTGACGCACGCGAGGACGTGCCGCTGGAGACCGCGGGTGAGCGCCGCTCCGAGCTCGCCGACGTGATGAGGGTCCTCCCCGTAGGTCTCCTGGGCGCGACCCCACGCCGGGTGCCGGAGGAGGTTGATGCACACGGCTCCCGTGAGGTTGGCCCCGACCGCCCGGAGCTCGCGGCCGATCGCGTCGCCCACGCGCTCCTCGAGCTCGGGGTCCCAGGTGGCGCCGCGGGCCATCGAGACGGGGAAGGCCGTGGCATTGCCGACGACGGCGCCTCGAGGGCCGTCGCTGAAGTGGATGCCACCGATGCCGACGCGCTCGACCTCGGCGGCGGCGAACGGCGCCTTGTGATAGCCGTCGTCGGCGAGGAAGCCGAGGCCCGCCCACGTCGGGGCGTCGCCGTCGAGGCACCAGAGCCGTTCGTCGGGCGTCAGTGCGGCGACGAGCTCGCGTGCGGCGTCGGCGACAGGCATGCCGTCGCGGACCGCGATGCGGGCGTCGTCGAAGGTCTCGATGGTCACGTTGGGCTCCCCCCCGGGGCGGCTGGTGTGCGGCCCCGGGCTCCGGAGTCGCCTCCTCATGATGGCCGACCGGCGGTGGGGCATCGGGCCGCGGCTCGATGCGCGGCGTTGTAGCGGGCTCGGAGGTCGGGGGTGACGGGGGTGGCTGGGGTGCCCTGAGCCGGTGGATCGGTGGTGTTGCCACCGGTGTGGTGGGGGTGGCGGGGATCGTCGGGGTCGACGAAGGCTCGTCGGCCGGTTCCTTCGACGAGTTGCCAGTTCTCGAGTGTTTTGAGTTGGTGGTGGAACGTGCACATGTGTTCGGACTCGACCAGCACGGTGTGCTGGGTTCTCGCGTAGTCCTCGCGATGCTCGTACTCGAGATCCACCGTCCGGTTGCATCCGGCCACGCAGCATTTCGGGTCGGTCCAGAGTTTCGCGATGCGTTGTGCTTCGGTGGGTTTGCGCGCCGGGTTCACGACGTCGATGACGGCGGTGCCGTTGGTGGTGACCAGCCGCAGGATCGAGTCGCCGAACATGGTCCGGGCTTGTTCGACCGAGACCGGCCCGATGCCGGGGAGTTCACACACTTCACCGTCACCAACCGTCCCGTTGATGAACGCAGCGAGGTCGACCCGGACCAGCATCAGGCGGCGCACCGACTCGCGTCGCGGCGTGTGGGGCTCGGCGGCAGTGCCGCAGGTGAGGTCGATCAGCGCGTCGTAGGCGTACTGTTCGCGGCCTTCACGCTGCCCGTGACGGCGGTTGCGGTGGATTTCACCGATGCGGTTCTCCAGGGCTTGTTGCAACGCGGCACCCTCAGCCAACGGTCCTTCGGCGTAGAGGCACCAGCGTCCGTCTTTGGTCCACCAGTACGCCTTGCGACCGGCCCGCACCTTGCGTTCGCGTTCGACTTTCGATTCCTCCGCCTCGACCTCCGCGCGCCGCCGTGCAGCTTCTTCTTTGGTGTGACGGAGCGAATCGGATTTGGCGGTCTCGAGCAGATCGTTCTCCGCGGCCGGGTTGGCTGACGCCCCATCAGCGACGGCGCCGGCTTGTTGTGGTGACAGTTCGCCGTTGCGCACAGCGTCGGCGGTGTCGGGCAGTGCACCGAGTTGCTCCGACGTTGCCAGATCGGCGCGGGCACGGCCGGTGTCGGTGCCCTGCCGCAACGCCAACCAGGCTGCCGCAGATGGGCAGCCGTCGCGTCGCCAGGCGTCGGCTTCGGCGGCTCGGGCTGCGATGAGGACGCGGCCGGAGGCGGCGAGGCGTTCGAGTTCGATGAACGCGTCCAAGATGTCGACGGCGTACGGCAACGGCACATCGGCCGGCGACAGATCGCCCAACAGTGTGCGTACGGGTGCGGCGGCGACTCGGAGTTGACCGGCGAGTTGTGATTGGTACGAACTGGTGTTCGTCATGGCCCAAGTATCGCAGGTGGTCCTGACAGTGAGATCCGGATCCGCGGGTTCGGAACCGGGTCGGGAACATTCACCCAACGTCGGGCGCGCGAAGATCGGGGCGTGACCGAGACCGCCACTCCCCATGTCCTCGACAACGCCGGCTGGGCGGCGCTCACGTCGCACCACGAGTCGTTCGCCGAGACCAAGGGTCATGCCCGTCGCTACCCCGTGGACGTGTCGCCCTTCGCTGCGGTCGACCGAATCGACGACGAGCCTCTCGCCGATCTCGCTGCGCTGAGCGGTTCCGACGGGCCGTTCGCGCTGATGCGCGGTGAGATCCCAGCGTTGCCGGCCGGGTGGGACGAGCTGCATCGTGGTCGCGGTCACCAGTTGACGGTGCACGTCGACGCGTACGTCGCCGCGCCGCGCCCCGACGTGCGTCGGCTCACCGTCGACGACGTGCCGCAGATGCTTGCCCTCGTGGCGGCGACCGAGCCCGGCCCGTTCCGGCCCCGAACCATCGAGATGGGCCGGTACTACGGGCACTTCGACGGTGCCCGGCTGGTGGCGATGGCGGGCGAGCGGCTGCACCTCGACGGGTTCACCGAGATCTCCGCCGTCTGTACCCATCCCGACGCCCGTGGTCGCGGCCTCGCCTCGGGCATCACCGGCGTCGTTGCCGAGGGCATCTTCGAGCGGGACGAGCAACCGTTCCTGCACGTCGCCGAGAACAATGCCGGTGCGCTGCGGGTCTACGAGGGTCTCGGGTTCGTCCGCCGCCGCGTGGTCGAGTTCGCGCTGATCCAGGCATCGTCGGGGCACTGACGGGCGCAGCCGCGGAACCGGGTCGCGAGGTCGCCCCGACCCGGCGCCAGCGTCACGCGATGAGTTGGCGGCCGGGAGATCGTCTGCACCGACATGCTCATCATCGCCGGACATCTCGTCGTCGATCCCGCTCACCGCGACACGTACGTCGCGGATTGCGTCCCCGTCGTGGCAGCAGTCCGCGTTGCGCCAGGCTGTCTCGACTTCTCGGTCACCGCCGACACGGTCGACACCGCTGTGGTGCGCATCTTCGAGCGGTGGGAGACAGCGGCCTCGCTCGTCGCGTTCCGCGGCACCGGCCCCGAGGCCGACCAGCAGATCCAGGTGCTCGCCGCCGACGTGCGGAGCTACGAGGTGGCGTCGGTCGGGGAGCCCTGACGCCCATTCGCCGTCCCGATCGGAGAAGCTCAAGGTCGTTGACCGCCCTGCCGAGGAGAGGACATGGCCTTCCCACTGTTGCGAGTCGTCGCGATCTGCGCCGGAGCCGGGTACACGTACTGGCGCCTCCGGTTCGACGAACGTGAAACGCAGCGGGTCGCGGCACGCGACGCCCGTCAGGACTGACGCCCCGCCGCGTCGGCGTCAGACCAGTTCGACGACCGTCCACACGGCGAGGCCGGCGAACACCGCCGCGCCGACGTAGTTGATGCGCTCGATGGGGAAGCGGGCGACGATCTGACGGCCGAACGTGGCAGCGATGCCTGCGACGCAGGCCAGGGCGAGCAGCGCCCCGACGCCGGTCGAGATCGGCGCACCGCTCTTGGCAGCCAGGCTGGCGGTCGCGAGCTGGGTGAGGTCGCCCCATTCGGCGAGCAGGATCAGGCCGAAGCTGCCGAGCACCGTCGCTCGGACCGTGGCGCCCGTGACGATCTCGGTGTCGGTGTCCTCCTCCTCGGGATTCCGGGCGGAGCGGAACAGGAGGACGGCGCCGACCGCGAACAGGGTGGCGACCACGACCTTCACGAGCGTCTCGGGGAGCAGGCTGATGGCGCTCCCCGCGGCGACGGCCACGATGACGTGAATGGTGAACGCGCTCACGGCGCCGAGCCAGACCCAGCCCGGACGGCGGTAGCGCGTCACGAGGATGATCGTTGCGATCATCGTCTTGTCGGGGAGTTCGGCGGGGAAGACGGTGGCGAAGGCCTGGAGCAGGTACTTGACGGACATGGGTCCTCGGTGGGTTTCGGGTCCCGACCATCAGAGGCAGACTCCTCCGGCCGGAACGACAGCGGTCGTTCGGCCGAAGGTCTCGCCCGCCTGCTCGCACAGGCCCCGCCGACCGGGTCCGACGACGAGAGGTCGGCGGGCCAGTGTGTCGATCGACGGATTGGGGGCTACTCCCCTTCAGTTCGACGAGACGCTACCAAACCTTGGCGCGGCCCCGTGCGTGTCACCCGATTGAATGACGACCGTGTCGTGGATGTCGGGCGCCGGTGAGGACGCCGTGGTGAGGGCAGTGCCCGACTTCGACGCGCTCTTCCTGCGGGAGCACGCCCGCCTCGTCCGGGTCGTCGCGGTCGTGTCCGGCGATCCCGAGGCGGCCGCCGACTGCGTGGCCGACGCGTTCGAGCGCGCCTACGTGCGCTGGCGCCGGGTGGGCCGGCTCGACGACCCCGCAGGGTGGGTCCGGCGCGTGGCGATCAACCGGGCCATCGACCAGCAGCGTCGTCGCTCCACCGGCGCCGTGGCCCTGCGGCGTCTCGCCGGCCGCGCCGACGCGTCGCGGACCGCCGAGCTCGAGTGGTCGGACTCCGCCGCGTTCCACGACAGCGAACTGGCGACCGCGGTCGCCGGACTGAGTCCCCAACAACGCGCCGTCGTCGCACTGCACTACCTCGACGACCTCGCGGTCGCCGACGTCGCGTCGACGCTCCGGTTGAGCGAGGGCGCCGTCAAGTACCACCTGCACCAGGCACGGGGCCGCCTCCGGGTAGCACTGGCCGACCTTCCCGACCCGATCGAGGCACCATGAGCGACCACGACGACCTCGACGATGCACTCCGGCAGCGGATGCAGGCCGGCATTCGTGGGGGCGGCGACGCCCACGACGAACTGTCGTCGATGCGGCCTCGGTTCGAACGGGCGCGCCGCCGGCGTGCGACGGTCACCGCGGCAGCGTCGACGGCGGCGGTGGCGATCGTCGTCGTGGGAGCGTTGTCGCTGGGCGGTGGCCCTCGCGACGAACGCGTCCAGGTCGCTGACTCGTCGGTGGCGCCGCGGTCCACGACGACGACCTCGACGACGACCACCGTCGCTCCCACCAGCGCAGCGCCGACGAGCCCTCCGACGTCCGCCGACCCCGGGCCGTCGATCACGACGCCGACGCCGACGCCGACGCCGACGGCGGACGGCGGGACCAACCCCGGCACCTCGCCGGTCCCGGCGACGTCGACGCCGCCGGCGAACCCCCTGCCGACCGTCACGTCGGCCGTGCCGGCGCCGACGACGGCAACGCCCGGCGGACAGCGGGTCCTGTCGTCCGACGGCGGCACGGCGACGGTCACCTGGACTGCAACGTCCCTCGTCGTCGACCGAACCGACCCGGCCGCCGGGTGGACCGTGGAGCAGGTCGAGCGCAAGGAACCGACGCGGGTCGTCGTGAAGTTCCGCCGCGACGACGGGGGACCGGGCTCCAGCTCCGCGACGATCGACGCACGCGTGGTCGCCGGTCGGCTCGAGGTGAACTGAGGCGTCGGCCAAACCTCGGGACCGGGTCACCCGTGTCCCTCTTCGTCGGCTCGACGCGAGCCGCCCGACGAGAGGATCGACATGACGCACTTCACGGCAATCGGACGACTGACGAAGCGGGGCCCGGTGGTGATCGCTACGAGCGCGGTGCTGGTCGCCGGGGCCCTCGCCGCCGGCATCACCGCAGCGAGCGCCAGCGGCAGCGCCGACGACGGCACTCCCGACCGGGGCCGGGGCGACGTCATCGTCCCCGCGGCACCGGCGACCGTTCCGACGACGCCGACCACCACGGTCGCCGCCGTCCCCTCGACTCCGGCGACCAACGACGACGGCACCCCCGACCAGGGTCGGGGCGACGCGCCGGTGCCGGCCGTGCCCGCTCCCGCCCCCGCCTCCTCGGCTCCGGCGGTCACCGTGGCGCCGGTTCCCGCTTCCGCCCCCGCCAGCGGCGGCTCGACCGACGACGACGGCACGCCCGATCAGGGCCGGGGCGACCGCCCCTCCACCACGGCGGCGCCGGTGCCGTCACCCACCGTCACGATCGACGACCACGGTGGAGACCGAGACCGAGGCGCCGACCACGACTCCGACGATGACGGCTCCGGTCGTGGCCGCGGTCGCGGACGTGGGGGCGACGACGACAGCTCGGGACACGGCTCCGGTCACGACTGACCGGGAGGCCCGAACGTTCAGCCGTGGCGAAGGCTCGCGACCGGCGGGCGATCGGCGAGGTTGAGGTCGACGGCCGGACCGTCGGGGACGAGGAGCTGCGGCAGCTCGCCGATGTCGACGCCGGTTCGGCGAAGGATTGTCGCTGCGACCTCGGCGGCCTGGACCCGCAGGTCGAGGAGGTCGTGGTGACGGTGCCGGCGCTCGCCGAGGTCGACCTGCACGATGGCGCCCGGACCGAACCGTTCGACGACGTCGAGCAGCATGCCGATCTCGACACCCCAGCCCTGGGCGATCGGCAGCTGCTCGATCATCGTGCGCCGCACCGCGACCTCGCCGCCGAGGGGCTGGTGGAGCCAGCTCAGGCCGGGAGCCAACAGCGAGAGCAGCGGGCGGACGACGAGCTCGGTGGTGCGACCTCCGCCGCCGGCGTCCTGGGGTCGGTGGTACGACGCCTTGACGAGACCGACACCGTCGTCGTCGAGGAGTGGTTCGACGAGGCGGGCGACCCACGTGACGTCGACGGTTTCGACGTCGGCGTCGATCCACACGACGAGGTCGCCGGTCGTGCACCAGAGCGAGGACCACAACACGTTGCCCTTGCCGGCCCCGGGGCGGACGGTGGGGCCGTGGGCGTTCTCGATCTCGTCGATCGACACGACCTTGGCGCCGGCGGCGAGCGCCCGCTCGGCGGAGCGATCGGTGGACCGGTCGTCGATGACGATCAGCTCGTCGATCAGGTTGCGGGCGTCGCCGTCGGGAAGGAGCGACTCGACGACGCGACCGACCGAAGCCTCCTCGTTGCGGCACGGCAGGCACACCGACACGGTGCGGGATCCCTTGCGGCGGAGGATCGACGCCAGGTCGACCTCGACGTGGTCGCGGCGCGTCGTTCCGACCGTTAGGTTCTCGCCCATGATGATCTTCGGAGTCGTCAATTGCTCTCCCGATTCGCTCAACACCGAATCGTTCGTGGGTGATGAACGGGAGGCCTCCCGGCGCATCGACGCACTCCTCAGCACTGGTGCCGACGGGATCGACATCGGTGGTCAGGGGAGCACGGAGATCGCGACGTTAACCGACTGGCAAACCGAGTGGGACCGCGTGGCCCCGGCGATCCGGGCGGCCACGGCACGCACCTCCGACGTGAGCATCGACACGTTCCGCGTCGAGGTCGCACGGGCGGCGTTCGAAGCCGGTGTCACCGTGCTCAACGCCGCGAACGGTATGCAGGACGACACGTTCTGGGAGCTCGCCGCCGAGTTCGGGACCTCGATCGTGGTGCCGTTCATGAACGGCCCGAATCCCCTGGAGCTCGAGCACGTCGTCGGCGACCCGCTCGACGCCATGATCGACTACTTCGGCGACCGTCTCTCGACCGCCGACCGGTTCGGGGTGCGGGATCGCTGCTGGCTCGACCCCGGCACCGGCTTCGGGCCCCACGGCTGGGCGTGGGAGGACCGCTACCACTACCAGAAGGCCGTGTATTCGGGCCTCGACCGACTGCGCGTCCTCGACCGTCCGCTGTACATCCCGTTGCCGTGGCGGGAGACGCCCCAGCACGAGGAACTCCTCGAGATCGTCCTCGCCCAGCGTCCCGAGTACGGCCGCGCCCACTACCCGGACCGGATCCGGGCGGTCGAGGAGCGGCTCACCGCCAGCTGAGGGGTTTTGTACTGCGAGACGCGCCGCATCTGGCGCGCCTCGCAGTACAAAACCCTGCAAACTGTACCGACTGGTTGGTACAGTTATCCGATGGCTCCCGACACCGCAGCGGCTCGACGACGCTGGTTCGCGCTCGGGGTGCTCGTGCTCCCGGTGCTCATCATCTCGATGGATGCCACCGTCCTCGGGTTCGCCGTCCCACAACTCTCCGAGGCGCTCGAACCGTCCAGCTCGCAACTGCTGTGGATCATCGACATCTACTCGTTCGTCCTGGCGGGGCTCCTCGTCACGATGGGCGCCCTCGGCGATCGCATCGGTCGCCGGCGACTCCTCACGATCGGTGCGGGGGCGTTCAGCGTCGCGTCGCTCGTCTCGGCGTTCTCGACGAGCCCGGAGATGCTGATCGGCGCCCGGGCGTTGCTCGGGATCGCCGGGGCGACCCTGATGCCCTCGACCCTCTCGCTGATCCGCAACATCTTCGAGGACGACCGTGAGCGTCAGACCGCGATCGCTCTGTGGGCCGCATCGTTCGCCGTCGGCACGGCGCTCGGGCCGATCGTCGGCGGCTTCCTCCTCGGCCACTTCTGGTGGGGCTCGGTGTTCCTCGCTGGGGTCCCCGTCACCGGCGCACTGCTCGTGGCGGCGCCGCGCCTGGTGCCCGAATCGAAGGATCCGCAGCCGGGCGCGTTCGACCTCACCAGCGCCGCCCTCTCGATGCTGACGATGATCCCGAGCGTCTACTCGGTGAAGATGTTCGCCGAACACGGTCCGACGGCGAGCGCTGCAGTGGCGCTGGTGGTCGGCGTCGTCTCCGGAGTGCTGTTCGTTCGGCGTCAGCGGCGACTGACCGACCCGATGATCGACGTGACGCTGTTCCGCGTCCCGAAGTTCCGGATGGCCGTGTCGGGCAACCTGCTCGCGTGCTTCGGGTTCGCGGGCACGTTGTTCATCGTGACGCAGTACCTCCAGCTGGTGTCGGGCATGTCGCCGCTGCGGGCCGGACTGCAGCTGCTCCCGGCCCTCGTGGCATCGATGGCGATGATGGCCGCGGCGCCGGCGGCTGCCCGGCGGTTCGGGCCGTTCGCCGTGATCGCCGTCGGGCTCACGATGGGAGCCGTCGGGTTCGCGCTCCTCACGCAACTCGGGACCGACTCGGTCCCGCTGGTCACCGTCGCGGTGTTGGTGCTCAACGGCGGCCTCGGGATGGCCATGTCGGTCGCGGTCGACGGCATCTTGGCGTCGGTCCCGCCGGCGCGGGCCGGCGCCGGGGCCTCGGTGTCGGAAACCGCGAACGAGCTCGGCATCGCCCTCGGCACCGCGCTGCTCGGCAGCATCATGACGGCGGTCTACCGGTCGAGGATGGAGCTCCTCGACGCGGTCCCCGACGACGCGTTGCGCCGGGCCCGCGAGACCCTCGGCGCCGCGATCGTGGCGTCGGAGGAGCTGTCGGGCGCGGCCGGCGCCGCGCTGGAGTCGGGAGCGAGGTCGGCCTTCGTCGAGGGAGTGCACACCGCGGCGATCGTGGCGTCGGCGGCGACCTTCGTCGTCGCGGTGTGGGCTGCGGTGACCCGGCTCCGTGATGGGGGAGACTGACGCCGTGGCCCGACCGTCCAGCCGTGAACGCATCCTCGACACCTTCGAACAGGTCCTCCTCGACGACGGCGCCGGCAGCGCGACGCTCGATGCCGTCGCCGAACGCGCCGGCATCTCCAAGGGCGGGTTGATCTACCACTTCCCGTCGAAGGCGGCGCTGCTCGCCGGCCTCGTCGAGCGCTTGATGACACGGGTCGACGAGATCGTTGCCGCAGCGCCGGACGAGCCCGCCGAGCTGATCCGCTGGTACCTCTCCTACGATCCGTCCGACCCCGTGGAGCTGGCGGTGTGGCGTTCGCTCCTCGCCGCGATCCACGCCGTCGACGACGGGCTCGCCCAGGCGATCAGCGACGCGTTCGTGCGCTTCACCCGGCCCTTGGCGGTGCTCGATCCGTTCCTCGCCGAGCAGGTGCGGTTGATCGGCGACGGGCTCTACCTCAACGCGCTCGTCGGTGCTCCGCCGCCGTCGCCCGAGCACCTCGAGCGGATCATCGTCGACCTCACCGAGCGCCTCGGCCGATGATCGATCCGCAGGCCGTCGCAGCGCACGATCGAGCCGTCGCCGCCGGCGCCCCGACCTACGTCGACCCGGCAACGGGGTACGCAGTGATGACGTCGGTGTACCTGCTCGATCGTGGGTACTGCTGCGGCAATGGCTGTCGCCACTGCCCGTATCCGCCCGACGAGCAGCGCGCTGCCGGCCGTCCCGGAGTCTGAGGGGCAATCGGCTGCTCGGTGATTCGGCGCCCGGGGTGGGGGGCCGACCGCAGGTTCTGTCGATGATGTGTCTCGGCCACCTGCGAAGGGGGCACCGGTCTGAGTGATGACCATCGAGCTCGTGTACCGGGCCCAGACCCCGTCGGATGCCCGCCACTTCGTCCGCGACGCACTGATGAATGCGCCGACCGTGGCCGTCGACACCGCCGAGTTGCTGACGTCGGAGCTCGTGACCAACGCCATCACCCATGCCTGCCTGTCCTCCGCTCTGATCACCCTGGCAAGCGACGGAGACGCCGTCCGCGTCGAGGTCCACGACACGTCGACGGACCTGCCCCGCCTCGGTTCGTCGCTCGACCCGCTCGACCCGGGCGGGTACGGCCTGGCGATCGTCGACCAGATGTCGACGAAGTGGGGCGTCGAGGAGCGGACCGACGGCAAGGTCGTCTGGTTCGAGCTCGTCCTCGCCGACGACGCCCCCACCTGACGTGCGGTCCGACTGCACCGAACCGAGGGCGTGGACCGCCCGCTGACCGTTCTGGTGCTCGCCGACACGCACGTGGCGATACCGTCGGTGTCGACGGGCAGGTGTTGTTCAACCCCGGTTCGGCGACAACCCGCCGTCGTCAGCCGTGGCGTGGGCTGCCGTGAACGTCACCGGGGCCCCGAAGTTCGCCTTGCGTGTCGCCCGCCGTAGCGTCGCGAGCACCGTCGACCCCAGCAACGCGACGGCCACGACATTCGTGATGGCGCGACCGGTGTCCCAGCCCCACGTCGAGCTCGCCAGGGTGAAGAGGGCGAATCGGTGCAGGTTCGACCAGATCGGATCGCCCGGTACGAACGACAGCTCGGTACCCTCGCCGATCGAGTACGGCCAGAACCACATGTTCATCAGGAAGCCGAACGCGTACGCAGCGACGGCCCCGTACGCGGCGAGGAGCGCGATCTCGGCCCGTCCGCGGATCCGGGGCCACGGCAGGAGCCCGGCGCCGAGCCCGACCCACGCCGATGCCAGCATCTGGAACGGCAACCACGGGCCGACCCCACCGGTGAGCAGTGCCGAGGCGAACAGCGTCGTGTTGCCGAGCACGAACCCGAACCCGGGACCGTAGACACGGCCGGCGAGCACCAGCATGAAGAACACCGTCTCGATGCCGGCGACCCCGGCGCCCATCGGGCGCAACGCGGCGCCGATCGCCGACAACACGCCGAGCATCGCCAGCGACTTCGTGTCCATGCCGCCGCTGCTCAGCTCCGACAGGACCACGGCGACGACCACCGGCATGATCAGCACGAAGACGAACGGCGCGTCGGTGTTGTGGGAGAACTCGGTCGGCGGGACGACGAGCAGCGGCCACAGGAACATGCAGAGGCCGGCGACCGAGGCGAGCGACAGCACCATCACGGCCCGGGCGCGGAGGCGCATCACGTCGTGACGGCGGTCGGGGATCGTGTCGGGGATCGTCTGGGTGGTCACGTCGGCGCCTCGGTTCGGGCGAGCGCTGCGGCGACGGCCTCGACGGTCAGCCAGGGCTCGGGAGCCAGCACCTTTGCAACCTGCGGCGCGAACGTCGGTGACGCGACGACCACCTCGGCCGTCGTGCCGTCGGCGACCACCTCGCCCTGGGCCATCACCACGACGCGGTCGGCGACCGATGCGACGAACTCCACGTCGTGGGTCGACACCATGATCGAACGCCCCTCGTCGGCCAGTTCACGGAGCACCGCGCCGAGACCGGCCTTGGCGTCGTAGTCGAGGCCTCGAGTCGGCTCGTCGAGCAGCATCGCCCGGGGCGCGGCCGTGAGCTGGATGGCGAGCACGAGCGCCAGGCGCTGGCCCTCCGACAGGTCACGGGGATGGATGGTGTCGTCGATCTCGCCGACGAGCCGACCCAGGAGCGCCGCGCACGACCCGGCGGGCTGGGCGGCGTCGGCGTCCGCCTGCGCGCACTCGGCCGCGACGGTCGCGAGGTAGAGGAGGTCGGCCGGGGTCTGCGGCACGAGACCGACCCGCCGGCGCGCCTCGCCGGCCTTGAGCGCGCCGGGATCGACCGCGACGCCGTCGGATCCGGTCACCGACACGATGCCCCCGGCGCGGGGCCCCGACCCCTGCAGCGCCCACATCAGCGACGACTTGCCCGACCCGTTGCGGCCCATCAGCGCGACGATCTCGCCCTCGGCGAGGCGGAGGTCGACCTCCCGCACCGCGACGACCTTGCCGTAGCGCACCGTGACCCCGCGGGCGTCCACGACGATCGGTCCCTCGCCGCGCTCGTTCTGTCCCGCGAACGCGTGCAGATCAGCGCGCTCTCGCGGGACAGAACCGGTGGGATCGGGCACTGCGGTCGGGCCAGGAAGGGCGGCGAGGCGCGCGCGGAGGGGCCCGGCGAGTCGACGGGCGTCGCGCACCGACAGGGGCACCGGCGACCAGCCGGCCACCCGGCCGAGCCGGACGACGGGCGGGGCGACCGGGCTCCACTCGAGGATCTCCGCCGGCGTCCCCATCACCACCGTGCCGTCACGGTGCACGTGGATCGCTCGGTCCGCGTACTGGGCCACCCGCTCCAGCCGGTGCTCGGCGATCATCACCGTGACGCCGAGGTCGTGCACCAGACGGGTGACGGCCGCGAGCACGTCCTCGGCGGCGGTCGGGTCGAGCGCGGAGGTCGGTTCGTCGAGGACGAGCACCCGAGGATGGGCAGTCAGGACCGAGCCGACGGCGACGCGTTGCTGCTGGCCGCCCGACAGCGTGCGCAGCAAGCGCGAGCGCAGGTCGGCGATGCCGAGCAGGTCGAGCGTCTCCTCGACGCGCTTGCGCATCACCTCGGGAGCGATCGCCATCTGCTCCATGCCGTAGGCGAGTTCCTCCTCGACGGTGTCGGTCACGAAGCCGGCGAGGGGATCTTGAGCGACCACGCCGACCACGTCGGCGAGCTCGCGGGGCGGATGCGCCGCGGTGTCGCGTCCGTCGACGCGGACCGTGCCCTGCAGGTGGCCGCCCGTGAAGTGGGGCACAAGGCCGTTGATGGTGCCGAGCAGCGTCGACTTGCCGACGCCGGTGTGGCCGGTCACGAGGCACAGCTCGCCCTCGGGGATGACGAGCGAGACGTCGCGGATCGTCGGCGCCTCGGCGTCGGGGTAGGTGACGGTGACGCGGTCGAACTCGATCACGAAGGCACCCCCGCGTAGGCGTCGGGTGCTGGTGCTGCGTCGGGCGCTCCCGCCGGTCGGGTCGGCGCCGGAGGTGTTGCGTCGAGGACGTCGGAGGCGGCGGACGGTGGTTTCGCTGCGTCGGCGGGCGGCGGCGCGACGACGGCCGGGAGCAGGCCGAGCAGGACCCCGACGGTGGCGAGCAGCGGCAGATTGGGCCAGGTGAGCGGCTGCAGCGACGGGTTGAGGTTCTCGGGATCCACCGACCCGGCCACGAAGAGGACGGTGGCGACCACGAGACCCGAGACGGCCACGCCGAGTTCGGGCAGTCGCCAGTGGTCCGGCCGGTACCGGGTGCGGTGGACGCGGCCGCCGCTCGCCGCGAGCCCGCCCACGGCGAGCGCCACGCCGACGAGGAGCATCGGCAGGCCGAGCGCTCGCGGTGTCGTCGCGTCGAGCACCCCGTAGGCGCCCACGCAGATCCCGGTCAGGCCGCTGAGCACCAGCGCACCGGTGAGACGGCGCGACCGACGGCTGACACCAGCGGTGCGGCCGTACCCGCGCGAGTCCATCGCCGCCGCGAGGAGCAGGGAGCGGTCGAGCGCGTCGGTCATGATCGGCACGACGACCTGACGGAACCAGCGGGTGCGGCGTCCCACGTCGCCTCGAAGCCGGCGCGCCCGGGTGACCCGTTGCGCGCTCTCGACGAGCTGCGGCGCGACGGTCAACGCAACGGTCACGGCGACGCCGACCTCGAACAGCGCGCTCGGCACCGACTTCAGGAGCCGCTTGGGGTTCGCGAGCACGTTGGCAGCGCCGAGGCAGATCAGGAGGGTTGCGAGCCGGAGGCCGTCGTAGAGCGCGGCGAGGATCCCCTCGAGCGACACCGCGCCGCCGATGCGGATGCCCCGCGCCACCTCGGGCAGGGGCAGCTCGGGGAGGCGGAACAGGACGTGTTGACCGCCCTCCCCGTCGAGCAGCATGCGGAACACGATCCGGAGGCCGATGATGATGAGCCCCAGCACCAGGTAGGCGGTGAAGCCCTTCGACCAGGGGGCGTCGCCGCGCCGTACCGACACGACGACGGCGACGACGGCCACGATCACGGCGAGCAGCAGCGGGTTCGTCGTTCGGCTCGCGGCGGTCGCCATGCCCAGCGACCAGATCCACCACGCGCCGGGATGCAGGTCACGCTCGAGTCGTGCCCCGACGCCGATGTTCGAGGCGGCGTTCGAGGATCGGTTGGTCGGTGCGGGGCGGATGGTCGGCATGTCGGGGGGTTCCTCCTGGGCCGCAGGCCCTGGGGACCCACCGGGGTGGGGCGACCGGGCTCCGGCATCCGTGTTCGCGACGGACGATTCGAAGCAAGGCACCCTGCTGGAGCGTTCCGGCTCGGGTGAGCGGGTCGTCTCGGCGAGACGGACCGACCACCCCCACGGTTGCGCGACAGCGCCGGAATTCGACCGGCTTTCCTCCACCCAGGGCGGGTACTACGGAGCCATCACAACACACGGCCTCCGCGCCGCGTAACCACCCCGCTCAGGAGGGTCGGCCCGGGCTCGGACCCGTGTAGTCGACCCGGGCGCGGATGAACGTCGGCTGGTCGTACTGCTCGATGGCGTGGGCGATCCATCCGGCGCACCGGGCGAGCGCGAAGATCGCCTCGCCCGACCCCGGCGGCATGTCGGCGCAGAAGGAGATGGCCGCCAGCGCGGCGTCGACGTTGGGCGGCTCGACGCCGCTGGCGGCGATGGCCGAGAGCACGGCATCGACGGTGGCGAGGCGGTCGCCGGGCGGGTCGGTCGCAGCGAGCCGGTCGAGCAGCGCGACGGCGCGGGGATCGCCGTCGGGGTAGAGCGGGTGACCGAAGCCGGCGGGCGGGCGGCCGTCGCCGAGTCGCGAGGTGATCGCCGAGGACACCCCGAACTGCGCCGCGTCGCGGAACAACGCCTCGAGGGGGAGCGACGCGCCGCCGTGTCGGGACCCGCCGATGACGTTCAGTCCGGTACCGACGGCCTCGTACAGGTTTGCCCGCACCATGGCGGCTACCCGGACGGCGAGTGTCGAGCTCGCGAGCTCGTGGTCGGCGAGCAGCCCGAGGGCGCCATCGAGGAGGTCGATGCGCTCGGGGGTGCGGGGGAGTCGGCTGAGGCGGGTCCACAGGACTTCGGCCATACGCCGGGCCGGTTCGGCGCGCCGGGCCTCCCGACCATCGGCGCGGGGGAGTCCGTGCACGAGGAGTCGGAGGAGTCGTCGTGCCTGGTCGACGACGGCATCGGGGCTGCGGTCGTGGGTGTCGTCGACCGCACCGGCGACGGCGGCGATGACGCGGAACCGGTCGAGGGGCAGGCAGCGCTCGGGGAGTGGGGCCTGCGCGGCGAGCACTCGGTCGAGCGCGGCGCCGTCGAACGGCCAGACGGTCTCGTCGGGCCAACGGCCGAGCCACAACCACTCGGCGATCTCCTCGAAGCGGTGCTCCGCAGCGGCGCGCACGGCGTCGACGCCGCGGTACGAGTACCGGCCATCGGCGATCGACGTCAGCCCCGACGGGAACACGACCGGCGGGAGCGACTTGGTCCGCTTGCCCGCCCGGGCGAGCCGTTCGACGTCGCGAGCGGCGAACGTGCTGACCCCGCCGGGGGTGCGGTGACGCTCGATGAGGCCGCGGCTCACGTACGCGTAGAGCGTCTCCGGCTTCACCCCGAGCCGTTCGGCCGCCTGGGCCGTCGTGAGCCGCCCGACGCTCATCCTCCGGAACCGGTCGGGACGGCGATGTTGATCATTGATCAATCTTGATCAATGTCGCGATCTCAGTCAAGGTCGAGAGATGGAGACCATCACTGCAACAGCGCAACCACGCACCGGCGGTCTCACCGTCGGTGATCTCATGAGTTCCCCCGTCGTCACTGCGGGCCCGGGCCAGACGGTGGCTTCGGCCGCCGACGCGATGGTGCTGGCCGGCGTCGGTTCCGTCGTTGTGGTCGGCGATCCCGGGCGACCGGTCGGCATCCTCACCGAACGCGACCTCGTCCGTGCTGCTGCGTCAGGTGTCGACACCCGCGTCGGCATTGTCGCCGAATGGATGACCGCCGCCCCCGAGGTCGTCGCTCCCGATGTCTCGATCGACCGGGCGCTCGACACGCTGGCCCGCCGTGGTTACCGGCACATCCCCGTCGTCGACGACGGTGACCTGATCGGCATCGTGTCGATGCGTGATCTGATGAAGGTCGCTCAGGTCCGTCCGGCGGGCGAGGCCGCAGTCGATGCTCCCCGTGGTCTCAAGGGCGTCGTCGTCACCGAGACGACCGTCGGCGACGTTCGGGGTGCCGAGGGCTTCTTCCACTATCGCCAGTACGACGCCACCGAGCTCGCCCGGACGCGGAACCTCGAGGACGTGTGGGCGCTCCTCATCGACGGCGCCCTGCCCGACGATGCCGACCGCGACGCGTTCGTCGCCGAGCTCGTCCCGGGCCGTGCCATCCCCGCCGTCCTCGCACCCCTCGTTGCCGAGGTCGCCGGTCGGGCCCGGGGGGAGGGCCCGCTCGACGGGTTGCGCACCGTGCTCTCCGCGGTCGCCGCGGCCGAGCGTTTCCGGCCGACGTACGACCTCGACGCCGCCGCCATCCGCGCCGACGCACTGCGCATCGCGGCGGTGACCCCCACCGTGGTGGCAGCGCTCCACCGGCTCGGACGTGGGCTCGAACCGATCGCTCCCCGCGGCGACCTCGGCCACGCTGCGAATTACCTGTGGATGGTCAACGGCGAGGTGCCCTCCGACGAGATCGCCCGCGCCGTGGAGCAGTACCTGATGCTGACCGTCGACCATGGGTTCAACGCTTCGACCTTCACGTCGCGGGTGATCACGTCGACAGGCGCCGATGTCGGTGCCGCGATCGTGGGTGCACTCGGCGCGTTGTCGGGACCGTTGCACGGCGGGGCGCCGAGCCGGGCGCTCGATCTCCTCGACGCCATCGGCACTCCCGACCGGGCGTCCGACTGGATTCGTGATGCCGTGGTCCGCGGCGAGCGGATCATGGGGTTCGGGCACGCCGTGTACAAGACCGACGACCCCCGGTCGACGCTCCTGCGGGAGGTCGCGCAACGACTCGGCGGCCCCCGCGCCGAATTCGCCACGCAGGTCGAGCGACTGATCGTGGACACGCTCGCGGAGGTGAAACCGGGTCGGCAGCTGTACGCGAACGTCGAGTTCTACGCCGGTGTGGTGATGGAGGCGGCCGGCCTGCCGCCGGAACTGTTCACGCCGACGTTCGCGGTGAGCCGGGTCATCGGTTGGTGCGCCAACGTCATGGAGCAGGCCGCCGACAACCGGATCATCCGGCCGAGCGCCCGCTACGTCGGCCCCGTCCCACCCCAGCCCGTCCCCGCTCCCTGACCGGGGCGGGCGGCAGTCACGCTCCCGTCCTCAGTCGTCGGCGGCGAGGACGGCGTCGAGTCGGGCTCGGGCCAGGGCGACACCGTCGGGAATCGTGTCGCGGTAGTACGCGATGAAGCTCGCCGCCTGCTCGATCACCCAGCCCCGGCCCCGGCGCCAGGTCGCGTCGTCGACGCCCAGGGCGTCGCGGTAGGCGGCGCGGGCGGCAGACGGCAGGGCCCACGCCAGCATCGTGTCCGCGGCTGGGTCGCCGAGTCCGCCGGAGCTCCAGTCGACGACGCCGACGAGGTGGCCGTCGGCGACCAGGATGTTGCCGGGCAGGAGGTCGCCGTGCACCCAGACGGGCGGCCGGTTCCACTCTCCGGCCGCCAGCGCGCCGTCCCAGACGGCCAGCGCTCGGTCGATGTCGACGGGCGGGCCGGGCTCATCGGCCAGCGCTGCGATCGCGGCGCGGGTGGCTCGGTCGGTGGCGCCGATCGCTTGCGTCCGTCGACCGCCGCGCGGACCGCCGGCCGGGTCGATCGCTCCGAGCGCGATGACGAACTCGGCGAGTTCGAGCGCGAGCCCGACGGGGTCGGGCGACGGGGCCGCGCCCAGGTCGGTGCCGTCGATCCACCGGAAGACCAGGAACGGGAACGGATAGGTCGGATCCGGATCGCCGATCGCTACCGGCTCGTGCACCGCCGCCGGCAGGTGCGGTGCAAGGGGAGCGATCCATCGGCACTCGCGATGGATCTGTTGGACGGCTCGTTCAAGTCGTGGTGCCCGGATGCCCAAGTCGTCGCCCAGGCGGAAGATGGCGTTGTCGGTGCCGGTCGTGTCGAGGCGGCGGAGGGGACGGTCCGCCCAGTGGGGGAACCGGGTGTCGACGAGATGGCGCATGATGCGGTCGTCGAGGTCGACCTCGTCGGCGTGGAGTCGGGGCGGCGACACCCCGCCACTGCAGTCGGTGCCCGGCCCGGGGTCAAACGAGTTCCAGCTCGGCGAGCCAGGCGGAGCGTCCGGCGTCGGGATCGTTGGTCGACCAGGCGTGCCAGATGGCGACGAGGCGACCGTCGTCGAGCGCCGTGACCGAGAGCCCGCCGCCGCCGTAGGTGCCGGCCACGTCATCGAAGAGCGGCGTCGATGATGCGTTGGTGCACGCCGACGCGAGATCCGTGCAGAGCGCGAAGCCGGTTGCGTAGGTGTCGTCGTCCCACCTCCCGGCGGAGTACAGCAGCACCCAACCGGTGTCGGTCTCGACGAGGGACGGGTTCTCGATCACGCCGTGCTGCCAACGCTTCGTGGCGGCCAACAGGCGAACAGGGGTACCGGTGATCGATCCGAATGCGCCGATCGGTGCCGACCAGATCGACGTGGTCAGACCGCAGCAGTTGCCGTCGCTCTTCCACACCAGCCAGGTGCCGCCGGAGCTGTCGACGACGATCGTCGGGTCGATGGACCCGCCGAGGTCGGTCTGGCACACGACCGGTTCGTCGCCCGACGACACGAACGGGCCGGCCGAGGTGGCCGAGGTCGCCACGCCGATGCACTGCAGCCCGCTGTCGACGTCTCGCGTCGTGAAGTACATCACCCACACGCCGCCGATTCGTTGGACCGTCGGTGCCCACGTCGACCCGCGCGTCGCCCACGACGGCAGGACGGGAGCGCGTCGATCGCCTCGGACCACGTGCTCAGGTCGAACGACGCCCGGACGGGCACGTTGAGGAGTGCAGCGTCGGTCTCGATGTTGGTCGCGTAGGCGAGGTACACCTGGCCGTCCTGCGCGAGGGAGGCGTCGGGGAAGTCGCCGGCGATGGCCCCGAGCAGGTCGTCGGAGAGCCGGAGGCCGGCGGTCGCGTCGGTGGAGGTGGTCGGGTCGGGGACCGTGGTGGTCGAGGTCGTGCTGGGGACCGTGGACGTCGACGACGTGGACGTGCTGGAGGTGGTCGTCGACGTGCTGGAGGTGGTCGATGTGGTGGCGACGGGCTCGGCACCGGCGGAGATGAGCTCGACGCCGGCCGGGTCGACGACGGCCAGCGTGGTGAGGACGACCACGGCAGTGGCAAGGAGGAGCCCGGACCGGGTACGGGCGCTGAGGCGGGGCGTCGGCATCCGTCCACGATCGGCGTCGTTGCTGGGACGCTGCGCAGCTGAACCTCAGAATTGGGTGGGACGTCGCGGCGCTATGGTGCGCCGGAACACGGGCCGATCCGGGGGGATCCATGAGCACTGACCAGCCAACACCGCGAGTGGTCTCGTGAGCGGTGTGTCATGAGTATCGAGAGCCGGTTTGCCGGCACCCCGTTCACCGACGACGACGCAACCATCGCCGCCTACCTCGAGGACCTCAGCGTCCCGACCCTCATGGCGTCGATGGTGCACGTCACCGGTGATCCGTCGTGGATCCGCGGGCCGATCAAACCGGTCGGACTGTTCATCAACGAGGTGCAGGGGTTCATCGACCCGGTCGACCAGGCGACGGTGCGAGCCCAGGCGCTCGCCGCACTCATCGAGTTCCACGACGGCGGCTGTGTGCTGCCGCCTCCGCCCGGGCCCGAGCTCGTCAAGGAGATGATGGACTTCCTCGTCGTCGAGACGGTGCCCGACGAGTACCTCCCGATGCTGTTGGAGGAGCTCGAGCTCGACGGTGTCGATCCCCGCGTCGAGCCCGAACACGTCGACATCGGCGGTCGCGCGCCCGACGGTTTCGGAGTGATCGTGATCGGGGCCGGCATGTCGGGCCTGCTCGCCGGCATCCGTCTCGCCGAGGCCGGCGTCGAGTTCACGATCATCGAGAAGAACCCCGGGGTCGGTGGCACCTGGTTCGAGAACCGCTATCCCGGGTGCCGCGTCGACGTCGGCAACCACTTCTACTCGTACTCGTTCGCACCCGACGACGCCTGGACCGAGTTCTTCGCCCAGCAGCCCGAGCTGCAGGCGTACTTCGAGCGGTGCCTCCACGAGTACGGCATCGCCGATCGGGTGAGGTTCTCGACCGAGGTCGTGGGTGCGACGTGGGACGAGGCCGCGGCCCGCTGGACCGTCGAGGTGCGCCCCGCAGGTGGCGACGAGCGTGACACCGAGCACCTGACGGCGACGGCGCTCATCAGCGCGGTGGGCCAGCTCAACCGGCCGAAGCTCCCCGATATCGAGGGTCGCGATTCTTTCGCCGGACTCGCCATGCACTCCGCGCAGTGGGTCGACGGCACCGACCTGACCGGCAAGCGGGTCGCGGTGATCGGCAGCGGTGCCAGCGCCTTGCAGCTCGTGCCCGCCATCGCCCCCGACGTCGAACACCTCACCGTGTTCCAGCGGTCGGCGTCGTGGATGTTCCCCAACCCCCACTACCACGACAAGGTCGGTCCAGGGGTCACGTGGGCGGTGCGGCACCTCCCGTTCTACGGGCGCTGGTACCGCTTCCTGCTGTTCTGGCCGGCGTGCGACGGCGGTCTGGCCGCGATGCGCATCGACCCCGAGTATCCCCACCAGGACCGGGCGATCAGCGAGATCAACGACGCCACCCGCGAGGTGTTCGGGCAGTACATGGCCGACCAGATCACCGACGATCCCGAGCTCGCGGCCAAGGTCGTGCCCGACTACGTGTGCCTCGGCAAGCGCACGCTGCAGGACAACGGCAGTTGGCTCACCGCGTTGCAGCGGCCGAACGTCGAACTCGTCACCGATCCCATCGTCCGCATCCGTCCCGAGGGGGTGGTGACGGGAGGCGAGCCCGAGGTCGAACACGACGTCGACGTGATCGTCTACGCCACCGGCTTCCACGCGAACCGGTACCTGTGGCCGATGGAGATCCGTGGCCGTGGGGGTGTGGTGTTGTCGGAGCAGTGGGGCGACGAACCGACGGCGCTGCTCGGTGTCACGGTGCCCGACTTCCCCAACCTGTTCTGCCTGTACGGGCCGGCCACGAATCTCGCCCACGGCGGCTCGATCATCTTCATGATCGAGTGCCAGGTCCGCTACGTCATGGGAGCGCTCGCAGCGCTGGCCGATGCCGGCGAGGGTGCGGCGCTGGCCGTGCGCCGGGAGGCGCACGACGAGTACAACGAGCGACTCCAGGCGGAGATCGACACGATGATCTGGGGCCATCCCAGCATCCGCCACAGCTGGTACCGCAGCCCGAGCGGACGCATCTACATCCTGTCGCCGTGGCGCATGGTCGACTACTGGGACTGGACGCGTCGCCCCGATCTCGCCCACTACGAACCGCTCGTCCCCGACCCCGCCCGAGGCTGAGGGTGCCCCGCCCGTCGCCGCAGACCGACCGGGTCGTCGCCGTGATCGAGCTGCTGTCCTCGGGCGACGAGGGTGCGACGATGACCGAGATCGCCCGTCACCTGTCGATCAACCCGGCCACGTGTGTGCACGTGATGGCGGCGTTGACGTCGGCGGGGGTGGTGGTGCGCGAGCCCGACCGCCGCTACCACCTGGGGCCGGCGCTGGCGCTGCCCGGTCGGCTCGCCGAACGCCGGTACCCGCTGCTCGTCGCGGGCGCGGTCGGAGATGGTGGCGCTGTCGGAGCGCTTCGGCGCCGCCTGCTTCGCCTTCGCTCCCGATGGTGAGCGGGCACGGTTGGCGCAGGTGACGTGGCCCCGGGACGAGACGATCGACCGCAGCCAGGTCCGGGTGGGGGAGTCGGTGCCGATGGTCCCGCCGCTCGGTCTGCTGTTCGTCGCGTGGGGCGACGACCACGGGTTCGACGGCTGGCTTGCCCGCAGTCCCGATGCCAGCGCGCACGACCAAGGGGTCGCAGCTCGCCGCGAGGCACTCGGCCTCGGGTACGTGGTCGAGCTGGCTCCCCACTTCACCGAGACCAGCGAGCTCACCGAGGTGCTCGACGACCGCGAGTCGCCCTACCGGGACGGTCGCCTCCACCGCATGCTGTCGGCGAAGGGCGACGGCGATCACGTTGCCAGCATCGGCGCTCCGGTGTTCGGACCGGACGGCGCCGCCGCGCTGAGCATCACGTTGGTCACGTACTGGTCGACGATGACGACGCCACAGGTCGCGGCGGTCGGCGATGCCGTGCGGGCCGCGGCGGATCGGGTGACGGCACAGGTCGCCCGCTGACCGTCCGGGCGCGTGGCATCATCCTGAGATGTCAACGATCACCGGGAAGTCAGCGCTCATCACCGGCGGCGGAAGCGGCATCGGCCTCGGCTGTGCCATCCGCCTCGTGCAGGACGGCGCCCACGTCACCATCTGCGGCCGCACCGAGGACAAGCTCGTGGCCGCGGTGGACGTCATCGCCGCCCAGGCAGCCGACGGTGCCACCGTTCGCCACATCGTCGCCGACGTGACCGTCGAGGACGAGATCGCCGCGGCCAACGCGTTCGCCGCCGAGGTGACCGGTGGGCTCGACATCCTCGTCGCCAACGCCGGCGGGTCGATGCACATGGGGGCGCTCGCCGACGCCGACGCCGAGGCGATCCGCGCCACGATCGACGTGAACCTCACGGGCACGATCCTGTCGGTGAAGCACGCCATCGCCCCGATGAAGGCAGCGGGCGGCGGCTCGGTCATCGCCATGTCGTCGGGCGCGGGTGGCTTCCCGCACCGCTGGCTGTGGGCGTACGGCGCGTCGAAGGCGGGCATCGACATGTTCTGCCGCAGCGCCGCCGACGAGCTCGGCGTCGACGGCATCCGGGTCAACTCGGTGCAACCCGGCATCGTCGACGACGAGCTGATGGCCTTCATC
>JBAOIR010000017.1:0-52964 GCA_037045585.1 Microthrixaceae bacterium | reverse complement strand
CTACTCGTTCTGCTGGAGGGAGACCGCCTGTTCATCTTCGCGTCGAAGGCGGGCACGCCGACCAACCCCGACTGGTTCCACAACATCTCCGCGAACCCGACCGTCACCGTCGAGTTCGGGCGCCCGACACCTTCGAGGCCACGGCAACCGTCGTCGAGGGTTCCGAACGCGACCGGATCTACTCGGCGCAGGCGACTCTGATGCCGGGCTTCGCCGAGTACCAGGATGCCCGACGCGGGTCATCCCCGTCGTGGAACTCGTTCGCAGCTGATCAGTCGGCGAGGCGCAGGGTTCCCTCCCCCACCAACACGGCGGATCCCCCGAGCCGAGCCGTCTGGGCGACACCCGAGCCGAACCGTCGCGCTGAGGTCGAGACGACTGCGTCGGCCCATCTCGACGCCCTGTTCGATCAACCATCGCGCCTCGCCGTCGACCGCGACCGTGGCGAGCAGCCCCGCAGCGGCAACCGCTGCCGCTCCCGTCGCCGGGTCCTCCGCCGATGCCGATGCCGGGAGCGAACATGCGGGCCCGCCACCGTTCGGATCGTGAGCTGTCGGGCGCGAGGAGGTAGATCTCCGGGGGGAGTCCAGCGGCAACCAGCTCAGCGAGCTTCGATGTGTCGAGGCGACGCGGCCCAGCGCATCCACCGACGCCACGGGGACCACGGTGATGGGCACGCCGGCGTTCCACACACCGGGCTCGAGTGCGGTCAGCACACGTCGGACGGCTCCAGCCCCACGGCATTGAGTACCGCGGTGGCCTGCGCCCGGTCGATGGGGAGCGTCGAGGGACGGCGACCGCGGCGCTTGGAAGGTCGCGTGCAATCCTGCCCGGTCGGCACGATCCCGACCGGCACGTCCCCGGCGCCCTCGACCAACACGACCGTCGGCGCGGTGAGGTCGGGCGACGGCTGTGCCCGGCCTGTGAGCGAGGCCATCGTTCCGCCGACGGTGGGGTGCCCGGCGAACGGGAGCTCGTGCGCCGGCGTGAAGATCCTCGTGGTCCAGCGACCGCCTCCGACACCGCCGAGGAAGATCGTCTCCGACAGGTTGAACTCGCGGGCGATGTTGGCCATCTGCCCGTCGGTCAAAGGCGGCGGATCGATCACGACGGCCAACGGATTGCCCTCGAACTGGGTCTGGGTGAAGACGTCGAGGAGGAGGTACGGAACGTCAACCATCTCCCGACCTTAGGTGCGTCGATGCGTTCGATTGGCGTGGTTTACCGGCCCAACCGGCCAGGAGCATGGTGCACCTCTCGATCTCGACGCCGGGCGCTCACATCCAGGTCGTGCGTTCGATTGGCGCGGCCGCCGGAGAAGAACCAGGGCTCGCCGCAGTCGCGCGGATGGTGCGCCAGCGCGCCCCGAATGGGGCCGCGGGTGACACCATCCTCGCGGACGCGACGCCTCACGAGCAGGAGCCACGCCTGGAACCGCTCGTCGAGTTGCGGCCGTCGCCGGGCTGACGGTCGTTGCCGTGCTTGAGTGTCAGACCCCTCCCGTATACTCGAACACATGTTCGACGCAACAGTGCTGACCGAGATGACGGCGAAGATCGCCGACCTCGACGAGCACCTCTACGCCGACGACGACCTGTTGGCCGGCGTGAAAGCGATCGAGGAAGCCCGCCGCTACCTCGACGCCCGCGGAAAGCGCCCTGCTGGGTGAACTCGACGCCCGCGGCACCACCGACGTCGTCTCGGGGCACCGCACCGCGAACTGGTTGGCCCACGAGACCGGGATCGCCCCGCTCGCAGCGAAAGCCCGGGTGCGGTTGGCGGTGTCGTTGCGGTTGGATCTTCCCGAGACCGATCGGGCCGTACGGGAGGGCCGCCTGTGTGCCGATCGGGCGAAGGTGATGGCCAACACGATCAACGACCGGATCGACTACCGAGTTCCGGGAGATGGAAGCGTCGCTCATCGCCGAATCAGCTCACATGACGTTCACCGAGTGGGCCCAACGCGTCGCACTCGTTGCCGCCTTGTTGGATCAGGACGGCCCCGAACCATCCGAGGACCTCAACAACAACCGGTTGCGCCTCCGCGGCGGCAGAGACGGGACGAAGAGTGACCGGCCAGTTGGTCGGCGACACTGCGACCACGACCCGCACCGCGCTCGAACAGACCGCCGACGAACTGTGGCGCCGGTTCCGTGACGACTGCGAACGCACCAACGGCGAGATCGCTGTCCCGTCACGCGACACGCTCATGGCGTTGGCGTTCGCCGAACTCTGTCGCCGGGGTCTGATGGTCAACAGTGACGGCAAGGCGACCCGCCCGAAGGTCGAAGCGACCCTGGTGATCAACGCCGACACCCCTGACCTCGTCTACATCGACGGCAAACCGCTGATCCGAGGATCCGCCACGGCGTTGGCGTGTGACATGTCGGTGTGGACCATCATCCTCAACTCGCTCGGCCTCCCCCTCGACATGGGCCGCGAACTCCGCAACGCCACGGTCGAGCAACGCAAGGCGCTGAAGGTCCGTGATGGCGGGTGTGTGTTCCCCGGCTGCGGAATGCGGCCCGAACACTGCGACGCCCATCACGTCGCCCAGTGGTGGCGTGACCTCGGAACGACCGACATCAAGCTCATGGCGTTCTTCTGCCGCCATCACCACGGTGTCATCCACCGCAACGGCTGGAACCTCCAGATCGGCGACGACGGATGGTGCTGGATCACCACCCCGTCCGGTATCAGCCTCTGGTGCCAACGCCACGGCACCATCAGATCCGGCGCACCACCCGGCTAGCGCCGCGTGGTGCCGCCGTCGTCAGCGCTGCACCCGTCGGTCAGGCGACCGGTTCGAGGTTCGCGTAGGCCCGCGCCTTGTCGAGCGCGAGCTTGCGCTCGTTCGTCGTCGACTCGTCGCCGACGATCTCGTAGTCGGCCGCGTACTCGGCCTTGAGGTTGCCCTCGTCGTCGAACAGCCACGGCATGGCGAGGCGACGCGGCACCTTCACGATGTCGGGCGTGTAGTAGGTGCGGAAGACGATGTCCCACAGGGGGATGCTCACCTGCTGGTTCATCATCGGGTGCCCGAAGTGGTGGTTGAAGTGGTTGATCCGCACCCAACGCTCCCAGCGATTCCGCGGCCCACGGAGGTGCGAGGCACGGTGGTGCCACTCGTAGAAGAAGTAGCCGACGGTCCAGCCGGCACCGACGCCGTAGGAGACCGACGCCGGGACGATCAGCGACCCGAGGTACCCGTAGGCCACGCCGAACAGCACGACCCCGAGCCACGCCAGCGTGATGATCGGGTCGAAGTGCCAGCTGGCATGGACGTGGTGGTCGAGATGCGCCCGGGATGCGAACCCCTTGCCCTTCGCCCAATGGAAGCTCGAGTGCAGGACGTACTCGCCGAGCGTCCACAAGAACGCTCCCCCGACGAACGATCCGACAACCGTGAGCACGAGGGTGATGGTGGAGGCCATGTGGTCACCATACAAGAATCGAGAACGATGTTCTCGCTTTTCTTCTGTGACGCTCGTCATGGTCGACCGGCACCGTCTCGCCCACCAACTCGTTTCGATCGATCGGGGTGCGCGGGTTATAGTGACTCGCCCTTGGTGGGTGTAGCTCAGTTGGTTAGAGCGCCAGTTTGTGGTACTGGAGGTCGGGGGTTCGAGACCCCTCACTCACCCCGGAGACGACGTCCCTCGGCTTGTCGAGCGAGGTCGTCGTCGCACTACACTCGCCGGGTCACAGCGACGAGCGCCTCTAGCTCAATTGGCAGAGCAACGGACTCTTAATCCGCAGGTTCTGGGTTCAAGTCCCAGGGGGCGCACACGAAGAACATCGAAGTAACGGGCCTCCGAGCAATCCGAGGCTCTGCTCGTTCGTGGCGTGATCGGTCGCACGGTGCGTACCGAATGGCCCAGATTGCCCATGGCCGACGGGCGAAAAGCCGTCGTACCCTCCCCGTCGAGTTCGAGGAGAGGACCACTCGTGGGAACCACGGCGCAGACCATCGACAACATGATTCGGATCGCCGCGATCTCGCTCGGGCTCCTCGCGACCGCCGTCTGGTCGATTCGCGACGCCTTCTCCCGCACCGACTCCTGACGAGGCGAGCCCCCGGCCCGCCATCGGGCACAATGGACGGCGAAAGGGGGCACCGATGGATCTGACCGTCCTCGCGACGCCGTTCTACTACGCGACCATGCTGGCGGAGCACCGTTGGCTGAAGGCTCACCGCGACGACCCGGCCTACGATGCCGGGCCAGTTCGAGCGGGCGCGACACCACCGCCAACATGACGATGGCGCACCTGAGCGTCGTCGCTCCCCTGCTCAACAAGCAGTTCCGCCGCCACCTCGAGCTCGGCAAGGGCCGCGCCGCTGTGCCGATGCTCGCGACTGCGGCCGTGGCGGCCACCACGGCGACCGTGGCGGATGCCGTGGCGCGCCGTCGACGGAGCCGGACGACGGTCGAACTCCACGACGTCGCGATGACCGACGAACGCGACGACGCCGTGGCACGCCGTGCCGAGCAGGTGGCCGGAGCCGCAGCTGTGGCGGCGCTCGCGACCGGCGGCCTGGTCGTGACGTCGACCTGGGCACAGCGCTTCGCCGCACCCCGGTTGTGGGACCGGCGCCTCACCGACCTGGGCACCGGCCTCGCTGGTTGGGCGACTGCGCTCGTCGGCTGGGACCTCATCTACTACTGGAACCACCGGTTCATGCACGAGAGCCGGTTCATGTGGGCGATCCACGTGCCCCACCACTCGAGCGAGCGGTACAACCTCTCGGTCGCCCTACGTCAGCCGGTGGCCGACGGCCTCGGAACCTTCGTGCCGTACGGCCTCCTGTCGTTCCTCGGCGTGCGCCCGTCGATGATCGAGACCGCTCGTTCGGTCAACCTGCTCTACCAGTACTGGGTGCACACGGAGACGATTCCCAAACTGGGACGATTCGAGGCCCAGATGAACACGCCGTCACACCACCGGGTACATCACGGCAGCAACCCGCAGTACATCGACCGCAACCACGGCGGCATCCTCATCTCCTGGGACAAGGCGTTCGGCACCTTCGAGCCCGAGGACGAGAAGGTCGTCTACGGCCTCACCAAGAACCTGCACACGTTCTCGCCGCTGTCGATCATCTTCCGCGAGTACGGCGACATCGTCCGCGACGTGTTCCGGGCGAAGGGATGGCGCAACCGTCTGTCGTTCGTATTCCGTGGGCCGGGGTGGGCCTACGAACGACACCGCGAGTCCGAGCCTCCCGCCGAGGTGGTCGAGCACCAAGGCGTCGCTTGACGGATCAGACCGTCAGCACCCTGGCGTGCTTCACCGAGTCGGCCGGGGCCCGCCCGGTCAGGACCGGCATGACGAGGTCGATCTCGGGGAACTCCCGGACGATGCCGTCCTCGTCGAGATGCCAGAACGTCGAGAGCGACCGCAGGAACGCGCGATCGTGCGAGACCGCGATCACCGTGCCCGTGAACCCTTCGAGCGCCTCCTGCAACACCTCCGACGACTCGAGGTCGAGGTTGTCGGTGGGCTCGTCGAGCAGGAGCAGGTTGCACCCGTCGAGCTCGAGGCACATGACGTCGAGTCGGGCCCGCTGACCACCCGACAGCGTCGACGGCAGACGATCCGACGCCGTGGCGAGGCCGTACCGGCCGAGGGCGCCCATCGCCGCCGTGTCGGTCGTCACCCGCCCGCGGGCGATGTCGAACAGCTCGTTGTCCTCGAACTCGGCTCGCCGGTTCATCTGGGAGAAGTAGCCCAGGTTGATGCGGGCACCCAACGTGACGGACCCGCCCGACGGGGCCAGCTCGGCTGCGATCGTGCGCATCAGGTGCGACTTGCCGGTGCCGTTGGGACCGACGAGCCCGACCCGATCGCCGAAGTGCACCTCGGCCGTGAACGGCAGCACCAACCCGTCGACCTCCACGTCGTCGCAGCGCAACGCGATGCGACCACTGTCGGCGCCGACCAGGTTCGGCGTGATGCGATGGCGGGGCGCCGGCGCCGGAGGAGGCCCGGCCTCGACGTACCTCTTCCAGCGGGTCTCCGCAGCGTCGGCGCGCGACGAGTTGCCGCTCGAGGCCGCCCGCTGCTTCATGATCTTGTAGAAGTGGAACAGCCGCCGTTCCTCTTCCTCCCACCGTGACCGGTCGGCGGCGAGACGCTCCTGCCGCTGGTAGCTGGCGTCGTCATAGGTCGTGTAGCTCTCGCCGTGCACCCACGCGCCGCTCGCCTCGAGCGTGACGATCCGCTTGGGACTCGCGCACAGCAGCTCACGGTCGTGGGAGATGAGCAGGACCGTGGCCTTGGTGTCGGCCAGGCGACCCTGCAACCACTCCTTCGCCGGGATGTCGAGGAAGTTGTCGGGCTCGTCGAGGAGCAGCACCGCCGGCTCGGTCTCGAAGACCGCGTCGAGCACGAGCCGCTTGCGCTCACCGCCCGACATCGTGCTGATCAACCGGTCACCGACCTCGGTCAGGCCGGCGCCGAGCACCCGCCGACACACCTCGTCCCACATCGCCTCGAGCTGGTAGCCACCGAGCGCTCCCCACCGCTCCAACGCGTCGCCGATCTCGAAGGCCGCCGCGTCGTCACCGGCGGCGAGTCGGGCCTCGACGTCGGCAAGGGCTTCACCGGCGGCGCGCACGTGGGACGGGGCCGCACGCGTCAGCATCAGGCGGATCGGCACGTCGGTCGAGCCGATGCCGAGATCCTGCGGCAAGTAGTGCACCTCGCCCGACACGGCGATCTCACCGTCGAGCGGCGTCAGTTCCTTGGCGACGAGGCGCATGAGCGTCGTCTTGCCGACGCCGTTGCCCCCCACCAGCGCGCTCACCGTGCCGGCCGGCACCTTGAACGACACGTCGTCGAACAGCACCGTCCCACCGGGATGGGCGTACGCCAGGTGTTCGACGCTCAGACTCATGGCGGCAGAGGTTACGGCACCGCCACCGGGCCCCCGACGCCGATATCAGCGGGACGAACCGGCGGACGGCCCGTCAGCGCACGATGGTGGCGTGCGAACGGTGGTCGGTCAGACGCTCCACCGGGGTCTCTCCCGAATCGACCTCGTTGTCGGACCAGTCCGGTTGGCGCCGGAGGATCCGCTCGTCGAGGAGGGTGATGCCGTCGCGGAGGTCGACGAGCTCACCGATCAGCACCCGATCACGGGGTGTGCCGGGCAGGTCGACGTAGCTGGTCACCGCAGCGGGGAACGCGTCCGAGGATGCTGCCCACCACCTCCTCGTGCTGGCGGGCGAGCGCGCGAGCGCGCCCCGTCAGCAACGGTGTCGAGTCGTTCCCGGATGGTGGCGAGGGCGCCGGAGCGTTCGGCGTCGCCGAGCGAACCTTCGAGCAGTGCGTCGAGCGCCCCCGAGATCGCCCCGCCGTCCTGCTTGCACGGGGTGCACTGCCCGCACGACTCGACGTAGAGGAACCTCGAGACCCCGGCAGCGACGGCGACGAGGTCGTCGTGATCGTCGAATACGAGGAATCCGGCCGACCCCAGTCCCGAGCCGATCGCCGCCATTGCCTCGTACGTGAGCGCGACATCGAACGCGTCGGCGACGATCATCGCGCCGGATACACCCGGGAGCGCTGCGACGACCCGGTGCTCGGGCAACGCTCCGCCCCCGATCTCCTCGATGACCTCGGCGAGCGTCGTGCCCATCTCCACCTCGGCAACTCCCGGCGCGACCACCGAGCCCGAGACCGTGCAGACCACGGTGCCGGGCGACTCGGATGTGCCGAGCGAGCGGAACGCATCGACCCCGTGGGCGAGGATGAACGTCACGTTGGCAAGCGTCTCCACGTTGTCCACGAGCGCCGGCGGAGCGTCGGTGGCACCGGTCGGTTCGGACATCTCGACGTGCGCCGACAGGCCGCTCCCCGAGGTGAGGTCGACCGCGCCGGCGACCACCTCGTCGACGCCTCGGCGGAACGGCGGGGCGATGCGGGGGAACGGAGGGCGACCGTCGAGCGCCTCGAGCATCGCCGTCTCCTCGCCGAACAGGTACGCCGACGGACCGACGAACACGTCGAACTCGACGTCGTCGCACCAGCGCGCCGCTTGCAGGTTGGCGACCGCGTCCCGCAGCGCGTCCGCCTCCTGATGGAACGAGGCCTTCACGGCCACGATCACCCGGTCGGCGGAGACGGCGTGCGCCGCGATCAACGCGCCCTCGAGCACCGCGTAGGGGTTGGTCCGGAGGATCGAGCGGTCCTTGAACGTGCCCGGCTCACCCTCCGCGCCGTTGACGACGACCGTGGCGGGAGCATCGGGTGCGAGATTCTCGATGACTGCCGCCCACTTCCGTCCCGTCGGGAACCCCGCACCGCCGCGACCCCGCAACCCGGCGTCATCGAGCAGCGCCACGACCGCCGACGGAGCGAGCTCCCGGGCTGCGGCCAGGCCCACGCCGCCCCCGTTGGCGAGGTGATCGTCGAGCGTGACGATGGGCGATTCGGGGAGGACACGGTGAACGAGGGCCATGACGGGCTCCTACCCGAGCCCGATCACCAGCAGACGTCGGCGTCTCCACCGGTAGGCTCGCCCCGATGAGGGGTTCGGGGACACATCGACGATCCAGGTCGACGATTGCTGCGGCGGTCGCGATGCTCGTGGTGGGCGCGTGCGGCGGCACCGACGACGCCGCGGATCCACCCGCTCCGACGACCACTGCCCCGGCGTCCACCACCACGACAACGACGACACCGTCGGTCGTGTCCCGCCGGCCGTTCACGACCGAGCACTCCGAGCGCACCTACCAACGCACGGCCGCCGACGGCTCCACCCGCGACCTGCTCACCGAGGTGTGGCTGCCCGTGGGCGACGGCCCGTTCCCCCTCGTCGCGTTCGCCCACGGCATGTCCGGCCACCCGCGGAAGTTCCACGAGCTGTTCGAGGCGTGGGCCGCCGCCGGGTACGCCGTCGTCGCGCCCCGCTTCCCCCTCAGCGCCGCCGACGCCGGAGGCTCCCTCGCCGACAGCGTCGCCGACGCACCCCAGCAGGCGCTCGACCTCGAGTTCGTCGCCGCCCGGGTGCTCGCCGGGTCGGCCGATCCAGCCGACCCGCTCCACGGGCGCATCGACCCCGATGCGCTCGCGGTCGCCGGGCTCTCGCTCGGCGGCGGCACGGCGTTGCTGGCGTCGTACTCCGGGTGCTGTCCCGGGCTGACTCCCAGCGTCGTGCTGGCGTTCTCCCCCGTCCCGTTCGCGACCGACCAGGCCCCTGACGCGGCACCCCTCTTCCTGATGCACGGTCAGAAGGACACCACGCTGCCCTACTCGGGCTCCCGTGACTACTTCGACACGGCGAAGAACCGGCGTTGGCTCGTGACGATGCCCGACGCCGGCCACGCCGCGCCGTACGAGGACGACCCGTCGGCGCAGGACGGCCTGGTGCGGACGGTGAGCATCGACGTGCTCGACCAGTTCCTGCTCGGTGACGACGACGGCGTCAGCCGCGCCGAGTCGGCCGTCGCAGCGTCGGGGCTGGCGACGATCGAGTCGGCGGGCTGACGACCGGGGGCTCAGGCCTCGTCGGTCACGGCGTCGGCGGTGTCCGCCGTGTCGGCCACGAAGCGCACGTCGAACGTGAGCTCCTCCGACCCCCGCACGACCGCAACCACCAACGGGTCGCCGGCGTCGTGTGAGGACAGCGCCGTGAAGAGGTCGTCGGGCCGAACGAGGGCGACCCCGCCAGCGGACACCAGCAGGTCGCCGACGCGAACACCGGCGACGGCGGCCGGGCCACCGTCGACCAGCCCGCGGACGAGGAGCCCGTCTCGCTGATCGAGGCCGACCGCTGCCCGGAGCTTGTGCGCCACGTGGGACGGAGCGACCTCGACGCCGAGGCGCAGCGGACGACGCGAGCGCCCGGCGCTGAGGTCGTCGACCGTCGACCGCAACGCGTCGGACGCAACCTGCGCCGCCGTGAAGCCCTTGCCCAGGCGGTGGGTGTTGACGGCGACGAGGCGGCCCTCGAGGTCGGTCAGCGGCCCGCCCGACGATCCGCGCGCCAGCGGAGCGGTGTGCTCGAGGGCCAGGGCGATCGGGCGGCCACCAGGGCCTCGGAACGAGCGGGACGGCTGGCTCACGGTGCCGAGCGTGACCCGCACGCCGGCACCGTCGCGAGCCGCAGCGACCACGAACGCGCCGAGACCGGGGGCGCGATCGGCCCATTCGAGCGCCGGGGCGTCACCCGTGTCGACGTCGAGGACCACGAGGTCGTGGCCCGGATCGGCCCCGACCACCTTGGCCTGCTCGACGCGGCCGTCGTCGAACGTGATCTGCACCGTGCGGTCACGCAGGTTGTGGGCGTTGGTGAGGACCTTGCCGGGTGCGACGACGACACCGGCGCCGCGGTGGGTCGCGCCCCACCGACACGGTCGACGGAGCGACCAGGGCGGCGGTGTGGGTGAGTTGTGCTTCGAGTTCGGAGATCAGGGACACGATGGACATCCTTCAGAGATAGGTGACTAGTCACTAGCGTTTGAGTAGTCACTACCGTAGCACCAGGTTCGCTGCCACACTGGCGGGGTGGAACCCGCCGCTCCCCTCGCCTACGCCGTCGAACGGATCGGCGACCGCTGGACCATCCTCATCGTGGACGCGCTGATGTCGGGCCCCCGCAAGTTCGGCGAACTCGAAGCGGACGTCACCGGGATCGCCCCGACCGTCCTCACCAAGCGGCTCCGCCAGCTCGACACCGACGGGATCGTGGTCGGGCGCCCGTACAGCGAACGGCCGCTCCGGTTCTCCTACGAGCTGACCGGGCCCGGGCGCGCCCTCGCCGGCGCCATCCAGCTGCTCCGAGACTGGGGTGCGTCCCACACCGGCGACGAGGACGCAGCCATGCACACAGCGTGCGGCAGCCCCCTCGTCACCCGGCTGTGGTGTCCATCGTGTGAGACCGTGGTCGGCGACGACGACGCCAGCGAGAACGTCAGCCTCTGACGACCATCGTGCGCCTCAGGCCTCGGCGGGGGTCGAGACCGGACCCGAGTTCGCCGCATCCTCGGGACGCAGCCACACGTAGACGAGCCCTGCGATCGCAGCGCCCACGATCGGCGCCAACCAGAACGCCCAGAGCTGGGAGAGCGCCGTGCCGCCCTCGAAGATCGCCGGGCCCGTCGAACGGGCCGGGTTGACCGACGTGTTCGAGATCGGGATCGAGATGAGGTGGATGAGCGTCAACGCCAGGCCGATGGCGAGACCACCGAAGCCGGCGGCCGCCTTGGTGTGGGTCGCACCCAGGATGATGAGCAGGAACATGAACGTGAGGAACGCCTCGGCGAGGAGCACCCCACCCAGGGAGTAGTAGCCGTGCTCGACCCCGAACCCGTTCGACGCGAGCTTGCCGTACTGCTTGTCGAACCCACCGGGCATGGCGCTGACGATCGCCCAGATCAGGCCCGACGCTGCGATCGCACCCAGCACCTGCGAGGCGACATAGGCCGGCAGGTCCTTCCAGTCGAACCGCTTCGCGACCGCGAGGCCGACGCTCACCGCCGGATTGAAGTGGCCACCGGAGATGTGCCCGAATGCGTACGCGCCGGTCAGGACGGTGAGGCCGAACGCGAGCGACACCCCGACGAGCCCGACGGTGTCGAGGTCACCGCGAGTGATGATGGCGAACACGGCGGTGCCACACCCACCGAACACCAGCCACAACGTTCCGAAGAACTCGGCTCCACACCGCTTCACGAGTGGTTGATCCATGTCTGCTCCTTGGGTTCGGCCAGCCGCGCTGATCTCTACCGCCCCTCCCCCAGAGGCAGATTTGACCCTACGCCGCCTGACGGAGGAATGTGCGCCTTCAGATCTGGGTGATGTTGCCGATAGATGACGGATGGATTTCGGACTTCGTAACACTCACCGGCGCCGCGCCCTCTGCGTGGTGCTGGTCCTCGGCCTCGCCCCCGTGAGCGCCGCAGCCGCCGGGGACACCCCCGCAGCTCCGCCGATCCCCTCCGTCGCCGTGGCACACGCCGACGTGCTCCGCAGCGAACAGCACCTCATCGAGGTGACCGGGAGGCTCGACGCCGCCCGCCTCGAGCTCGACTCGCTCAACGCCCGGTCCGCCGAGCTCGTCGATCAGATCGCCGCTGCCCGCGCCGAGCTCCGCGATCGCGCCGTCGGAGCGTTCGTCTCGTCGGAGGAACAGGACGAGACGGTCCTCTACCTCGTCGGCGGCCAGGATCTGTTCGAGTCATCGGCGCGGATCCGCATGATGACCCACTCTGCCGAGGTGTCGAGCGAGGCATTCCGCCACTACAACGACCTGAAGGCCGGCGTCGACCCGAAGGTCGTCGAGCTCGGCGAACGCATCCAGCAGCTCGAACAGGACGTCGCCGACGCCAACGACGCGGCCCTCGCCGCCCGGGCGATCGAGGCCGAGGCCGAGCGCCAGGCGGAGCAGCGGGCACGAGCCGAGCGGGCCGCACGGGCCGCCGCCGAAGCGGCCGCAGCCGCCGCACGGGCGACCACCACCCCAACGACAGCGGCAGCCGCGACCGTCGTCGCCGATCGCGCCCCCTCCGAGCCGGCGCCGCCGGTCCCCGCGGCGACCACTGCACCGGCCGCCGCGCCGGTGCCGCTGGCGACGGTGCCCCTCCCGGCCGTGCCGGCCGGCGGGCCCTCCGAGGCCCAATGGGCAGCGCTGCGCAACTGCGAGTCCAGCGGCAACTACCGAGCCGTGTCGAGCTCGGGCAAGTACCGCGGCGCCTACCAGTTCGACTACCGCACGTGGGCGGGACTCGGGGGCACCGGCGATCCGGCTGCGGCGCCACCGGCCGAACAGGACGCACGCGCCAAGCTGCTCTACTCCCAACGTGGCTGGCGACCCTGGCCGGTCTGCGGCCGATTCCTCCGCTGATCACCCGCCTCCCGCCCGGCGAGCGAAGGTCTTACGTCGGTTTTACAGACGCCTCCTAGGGTGGTCGCCATGTCCGCCGCCGAACCCCTCGCCCGCGTCCTCGTCGCCGAGGACGACCGCAGTGTCCGCGACTCGCTGGCCCGGGTGCTGCGGTTCGAGGGCTACGAGGTCGACGCGGTCAACGACGGAGCCGAGGCCCTCGAAGCCGTCACCCGCCAGCTTCCCGACGTGGTGGTCATGGACGTCATGATGCCGAACGTCGACGGTCTCACCGCCTGCCGCATGATGCGCGATCGCCATCCGGCGCTTCCCATCCTCATGCTCACGGCCCGCCACGAGGTCGCCGATCGCGTCGCCGGCCTCGACGCCGGAGCCGACGACTACCTGGTCAAGCCGTTCGCACTCGACGAACTGCTGGCCCGTCTTCGGGCGCTCGTCCGCCGCACCAGCGTCAGCGGCAGCTCCGAGGCGCTCGTACTCGACGACCTCACCCTCGACCCCCTTCGCCGGCAGGTCACCCGTGGCGCTCGCGAGATCGACCTCACCAAGACCGAGTTCGACCTGCTCGAACTGCTCCTGCTCAACGCCGGCATCGTGCTGTCCCGCGAGACCATCTACGACCGCATCTGGGGTTTCGACTTCGAGACCGGGTCACGTTCGCTCGATGTGTACATCGGGTACCTCCGCCGCAAGACCGAGGACGGCGATCGGCCCCGCCTCGTCCACACCGTTCGTGGCGTCGGCTACGTCGCCCGAGCGACATGAGCCTTCGCCTCAAGATCGCTGCGGCGCTCGCAGCGCTCGCGGGGATCATCGCGGCGCTCGCCGCCGGTGGTGCCTACGTGACCGCAGCGCGCCAACTCGACCGCACCATCGACGAGACCCTCCTCGAACGAGCCAGCGCCGCGGTCAACGACACGTCCCGACCTGGCCGCGGCGAACCCGGCAACCGCCAACCCATCATGCCGGGACGGGCCCGCTGCCCCGACGTCGACGCGTTGCAGACCTTCACCGCCGCCCAACTCATCGACGACGGCGAGGTGCGGCAGTGCATCGTGGGGGGTGCCACCATCGAGCCGACCGAACGTGACCTCGCCATCGCGAACGGCACCGACACACACGCCGACGACCATGACGGTGCCGCGGACGCCGACTACGCCTTCTCGAGGGCCCGGATCGGCAACGAAACGGTCCGCGTCATCACGATGGCGTTCCCCGACGGCGGCGCCATCCAGCTCGCCCGGGAGACCGGCGAAGCCGATCGGGTGCTCGACGGGCTCCGCATCCGCCTGCTCTTGATCGCGCTCACGGGCATCGTGGTCGCCGCCGCCGTCGGGTTCGCCCTGGCAACACGTATTGTCCGACCCATCCGGCGGCTCACCACGACCGCCGAGCACATCGCCGCCACCCGCGACCTCACGACACCCGTGCCCGCTGCCGGATCCGACGAGATCGGCAGCCTGTCGGCCAGCTTCACGACCATGGTCGAATCGCTGGCAGAGTCCCAGGACCAACAGCAACGACTGATCTCCGACGCCTCGCACGAGATGCGTACCCCCCTGACCAGCCTGCGCACCAACCTGGAGTTGCTGGCCCGCGCCGAGCTGGCCGCGCCCGGCTCGCTCTCGGCCGAGGACCGGCGCGCCGTCATCGACGACCTGCAGTTCGAGACCGGGGAGCTGACGGCTCTCCTGACCGAACTGGTGGAGCTCGCGACCGATCGCGCCGGAGGCGAGGAGTCCGTACCGGTCGACCTCACCGTTCTCACGTCGGGGGTCGCCGAGCGAGCGCGACGACGGACGGGCCGGGCGATCTCGGTCGTCGGGCCCGACGGCACCGGCACCGGCACCGGCACCGGCACGGGAGTCGTGGTCACAGTCCGCCAGCACATGATCGAACGGGCCGTGTCCAACCTGATCGACAACGCCGTGAAGTACAGCCCCGATGGGGCACCGGTCGACGTGATCGTCGACGGCACCCGCGTCGAGGTGCGAGACCACGGCAACGGCATCGCCGCCGCCGACCTCCCCCGCATCTTCGACCGCTTCTACCGGGCGACCGAGGCCCGGACCGCGCCGGGGTCGGGCCTCGGGCTCGCCATCGTCAGCCAGATCGTCGAGGGCCACGGCGGGCGGGTGTTCGCCGGCAACCACGGTGGCGGGGCCGCGGTCGGGTTCGAACTCCCCGCTCCCCCAGCCTGACCGCCGACCCGCCGGACCCGGGGCGGCGCTCCAGCGCCGGTGTGGTCAGTCGATGGTGAGGTCGTCGAGGTCGGCCGCTGCGTCGACGATTCGCCATCCGGCGACATCGTCGGAGGCCAACACGATCCAGGTGCCGTCGTCGGCCCGACGGATCTGTCGCCCACCGGGGAGGACCGCGCCGGTGGACCGCGCCTTGACCTCGATCTCGAACGTCGCGGCGATCAGGTCGAGTTCATCGGGACCGAGACGACGGGGTCGCAGCAGCACGTCGATGCCGGCTGGCCCACAATGACGCCATGCCTCGGTGAGGGCAGGCGCCGATTCGGGAGGGCAGCCCGCCGCCGCTGAGACGACTGCCGATACGGAGTCGGCCGCCGCCAGCGTGCCCGAGGCGCTCCGGCGGACGGCGTCGGCGATCGGGTCGAGATCGAGGCCCGCACCCGACGCAGGCGCTCCCAACAGCGCACCGGCGCGGGCAGCTGCGTCGCGCACCAGGCGATCGAGACCCGGCTGGTCGAAGCCGAGTTCGGCAGACGGCGGGGCGGCCCCCACCCGCGGCCGACCCGGGGCACGGCGGCGGCGATCGATCGTCGGGATCTCGTCGAGACGGCGCTTCCACGCCGTGGCGGCCGACATCGTCGGATCGGCGGGACGACCCGGGATCGCCGACACCCGCTGATCGGCGGCGGCGCGTTCACGATCACGACCCGATGACACCGGGACCATGCCCTGCACCAACGCCGACCGATCGCCACCACGCAACATCACCAACAACAGCGGGTCGGCATCGAGCGCTTCGGCGAGGCGACACACCACGGCAGCGGCGTGGACGCACGACTCGGCGAGGTTGCCGCAGCTGCAGTCGATCGAGACGTCACGGACACCGGGGAGCAGACCACAGCCGACCGCCTCGAGGCGATCGTGCAACGCCTCGGGCAGCGCGCCCTCGAGCACGGCGGCGACGAGCCGGCTCGAACCCGCCAGCGTCGTCCGAACCGTCACCCACTGATCGTCGGTGAACCGACGGACGCCGACCCGGACCCGGCGTTCGAGCGAGCTGCGGCCCCGGACCACCCCGCCGACCGAACCCGGCTCGACGGTGAACTCGTCGACGGCCCCCCGGGCGGCGAGGCCTCGGCCCCGGCTCAGCTCGGTGCCCTCGAACGTGCGCGCCGCCACCATCCGCTCGATCCACGCCGCGCCCCACGACGTCGTGCGCATGGGCGACCCGGCGCTCACAGCAGGACCCCCGAACGGAAGTGGGCCGCCGACCGGAGTGTCACCAGCTCAGCGAGTTGGCGGTCGTCGAGATCGGCGATCCACGTCTCGCCGCCACCGACCACACTCTCGGCGAGCGAACGCTTGCGTTCGATCATCTCGGCGATGCGTTCGTCGATCGTGCCCTCGGAGATCATGCGGTGTACGACCACCGGTCGGGTCTGGCCGATCCGCCACGCCCGGTCGGTCGCCTGGTCCTCGACGGCGGGGTTCCACCACCGGTCGAAGTGAACGACCTGGGTGGCGGCGGTCAGGTTGAGGCCGGTGCCGCCCGCCTTGAGGGAGATGACGAGCACGGGAATGTCGCCGGCCTGGAACCGGTCGACGAGACGGTCGCGGGCGTCGGCCGACAGACCACCGTGCAGCACCTCCGCGTCGATGCCCTCCTCGGCGAACCGGCGCCGGAGCAGATGGCACATCTCGACGTACTGCGAGAAGACCAGCACACGCTCCTCGCCCTCGACGGCGGCACCGACCAGCTCCACGGTGGCGTCGAGCTTGCCCGACCGACCGTCGAGCGGCCCGTCGATCTCGTGCAGGTACTGACCGGGGTGGTTGGCGATCTGTTTCAGCGCGGTCAGCAGCCGGAACACCATGCCCACCCGGGTGGCGCCCTCGGAACCGTTGATCTGGAACAGCGACTCCCGCACCAGCGCCTCGTACATCGACAGTTGCTCGACGCTGAGCGGCACGACCACATCGTGCTGGGTACGGCTCGGCAGGTCGGGGGCGACGCCATCGTCGGTCTTGCGTCGCCGCAACATGAACGGCTTGGTGAGGAGCGACAGTCGCTGGGACGTGGTGCGGACGCCCCGACGCTCGATCGGCACCGCGAACTGGGTGCGGAAGTGCTCGGCGCTCCCGAGGAGGCCCGGCGTCGTCCAGTCGAGCAGGGCCCAGAGCTCGCTCAGGCGGTTCTCGACCGGGGTTCCGGTGAGGGCGATCCGGGCGTCGGCGGGGATGCGACGAATCGCCCGGGACGTGCGCGCCCGGGGGTTCTTGATCGACTGCGCCTCGTCGGCCACGACCACACCCCACCCGACCTCGGCCAGGTCATCGGCCATGCGCCGCATCACGCCGTAGGTGACGAGCACGATCTCGTCGGAGGCCAGACCGGCGAGACTCCGATCGGGACCGGACAGCTTGCGGACCGGGACGTCGGGAGCGAACCGGGCGATCTCGCGGGCCCAGTTACCCAGCACCGACGTGGGACACACGACCAGGGTCGGCGCAGCGATCGGGCGGGATCGTGCCAGGACCAGGTGGAGGGCGATGACCTGCACGGTCTTGCCGAGCCCCATGTCATCGGCCAGGACTCCCCCGAGGCCGGCCCGGCACAGGTCGGCCATCCAGGCCACACCACGGCGCTGGTACGGGCGGAGCGTCGCGGCAAGCCCCTCGGGTTCGGCCTCCTCGCGGAGACCCGCCAGCTCGCCGAGCCGCAGGCGCAGGGTGTCGGCGAAGCCGGCGGCGACGACCTCGACCGTGGCCCCGTCGTCGTCGACCACCTCGCCGGCCAGCGCTGCCGCCAGGCCCGACGGGCCGTCGAGGCCACTCGGGACCTGGCGGATGCGGCGCATCACGTCGGCGTCGGTGCGCACCCACCGGCCCCGCATCCAGACGAGGCCGCGCTTGGCGTCGGCGAGCGCATCGAGCTCGATGTCGTCGAGTGGCACCCCGTCGCACAGGACCTCCCACCGGAAGTCGAGCAGCGTGCCCAACCCCACCATCGGCTCCTTGCCGGCGACGGGAGGAGGCGCCGACGCGACGAGGCGGGGTCGGAGATCGGCGACGAACGACGCTGGCCACAGCACCTCGACACCGGCGGCCTCGAGGTCTTCCGCGACCTCGATGAGATCTTCGATCTCGTCCACCTCGACCGCGACGCGACCGGGGAGCTCGTCGTGGTCGAGCACCCGGTCGAGCGTCGGCCACCACCGAGCCGCTCGACTGATGGCGACCAACAACTCGGAGCCAGCGCCGGCACCGAGACGCGCCCGGAGCATCGGCGGGCAGTCGGCCACCTCGTCGGCGTCGACGACCAACGACGGATCCTGCGTGCTGCGCAGCTGCAGGACGACGTCGAACCGGGCGGTGGTCTCGTCGTCGCTGCGTTCCTGTACGAGGTCGACGCGGAGCCCGAGACGCGTGGCGCTCGTGAGATGACCGAACGCGGCGCCGATCCACGGTCGCAGCGGCTCGGCCGGCGACGGGGCCGCGCCGGCGAACAGATGCGAACCCAGCGCGAGCGGCGCCGCGGCCGTGCGGACGAACGCGTCGGCCACGGCGTCGAGGAACGACCGCAAGAGCCACGCCGGATCGGCCACCTCGGACCGGCCCGACGGCGCTGCGATCGCATGCGCCTCGGGTGGGCACGCCGCCACGAGTCGAGCCAGCACGGCGTGGTCGGCCGGTTCGAGCGGGTCGATCTGCCAGGCGTCCCACCCGCCCGTCGTCACCGCCGGGATGAGATGACCGCGGGCGATCAGGTCGAGCGCGACGACCGTCGCCGCCGACCACCACCGCGCCGAGACCGACGCCGGCGGCAATCCGGTCGCGGCACCGTCGAGCTCGAGCAGCGGCACGATCGCGTCGGCCAGGGCGACCTGCCGGACGGCCACGGACTCACGACGCGGCCGGTCGCCGCGGGGCACCACGACGTCGAGCATCGCGCCAGCACCCGGATCGTCGGCGAACAGGCCCGTGGCCGCGTCGGGCCGCCAGCACGCGAGGCTCGAGGTGCGCGGCGGATCGGCCGGCACGAACGTGACCGCCGCCGTCCAGTCGTCACACCGATCGGTGGCCCCGTCTGCCATGACGGACACCATAGCGCGCGACACGAACAGGTGTTCGAGGTCCGAACTTTCCCACCCACCGGGCGGGAAAGGCTGCCTACACTGACCACATTCGAGCGGGCCACAAGGGCTCGTTCAATGCGAGAGAAGAGAATCCGTTGGCAACAGGGACCGTGAAGTTCTTCAACACTGAGAAGGGCTACGGCTTCATCTCACGTGAGGGAGGCGATGATGTGTTCGTCCACTACTCCAACATCGAAGGAAGCGGCTACCGCTCACTCGAGGAAGGCCAGGCCGTCGAGTTCGACGTCGCTCCGGGCCGCAAGGGCGAGGAAGCCCAGAACGTGAAGGTCATCTGACCACCGACGAGACGCTTCTCAACCGAGAGATCGAGATGAACGACCGAGGCCTGGCCTCGGTCGTTCATCGTGGTGGGCCCGGGTCCGGCTGACCCGGCGTCCACCGCACTCCGAGCGTCAGGCAAGCACCTCGGCCATCCGGTCGAGTTCGGCGATGTCGGTCGTCGTCGGCACGAGCTGGATCTCGTCGAAACCGGCGGCGCGGGCGTCGTCGACGGCGCGCCGGATCGCGTCGGGCCCCGCGGCGGTGCACGACGCAGCCAGCGCGTCGGCGAACTCGGCGCCGAACACCGACAGGTAGCGCGCCGCATAGGAGCGCAACTGGGTCTCGGCATCGGGGCCGAGTGCGCACCAGAAGCTCGTCATGCGGTACGGCGCGGCGTCACGGCCCGCCGCCTCCCACGCAGCATCCATCGCAGCAACACTTCGCCCGAGGGCATCGGCCGACGGGTCCATCTCGAACCCGGCGATCCCGTCCGCCCAGCGCGCCGATCGGGCGATCGACTTGGGACCCATCGCACCGCTCAGGATCGGCAGGTGCTCCTGGACCGGCTTGGGACCGACGGGGTCGAGGCCCTCGCCCGGCGACTCCTGGGCCCACAATGAACGAATGCGGTCGACCTGGTGGTCGAGCCGATCGAAACGGTGGTCGAACGGCGAGTCCAGCGTGCGGTAGTCCTCGTTGCGTCCGCCGACGCCGACGCCGAGCGTGTACCGGCCGCCGGAGAGCACATCGAGAGTCGCCGATTGCTTGGCCACCCACGCCTCGGCGTGCATGGGCAGCACCACGATGGTGGAGATCAGGCGCACCCGCTCGGTGACGGCGGCGGCCGCCGCCAGCACCGAGAACAGCTCCAGGTTCTGGTAGGCGATGCGCTCTCCGAACCCGATCGTCGAGTAGCCGTCCGCCTCGATGCGCCGACACCAGTCGAGCACGGTCGGGCCGTCGATCCCGGCGATCATGGTGGGCAGCGACCAACCGATCCTCATGTCGCTCACGCGTCTCCCCCCGTCGTCGTCTCGGTCGCCGGGTCGTTGCTCTCGGTCACTGCGTCCCCCGTGGTGTCGTCGTCGTAGATCAGCAGGCACTCCACGTCGCGGTCGGCCTGGTCGTTCCAGCTGGATTCGGTGGGCTGAAGGTAGACCACCTTCACGTCGTCGGGCATCTGCGCAGCGGGGTAGCCGAGGTTCGGTTCGAACAGCAGGAAGCACTGATGCTCCGCCTCCTGGTCGACCACATCCTCGCCCGGATACGTGCGGGGGCCATCGAGCTGGGTCACGCCGTAGACCTGGTAGCGGTGCGGTTCGGAGCAGTCCACCGTCGGCGGGGCGGGCTCGCGCTCCCCCACGACCTGTGCCGTACTCGGGAGGCACTCGCCGCGGTGCAACGACTCGTAGTCGGTGCCACCGCACCCGACCGCGCCGACGAGCGCCAACGCCACGACCACGATCCTCGACCTGCGTTTGCTCATCGCTCCGTCACCTCGACCTCGAACATCTCGGGCCAGTTCTTTCCGGTCAGCCACAGTCGGTTCGGCGGGTCGCCGGGCCGATGGGCGATCCCGTTGAGGGTCATCTCGGCGGTCCGCTCCGGGGCCTCCCACAGCGCCGACGCGTCGATCACGCCGGTCACGTGACCGGTCGACGGGTCGATGCGGAGGATCTCGTCGGAGTGCCACACGTTCGCCCAGATCACACCGTCCACCCACTCGAGTTCGTTGATCTCCTCGACCGGATCGCCGCCGCGGGTGACCTCGACGGTGGCGGTCGGTTCGAACGTCGTCGCGTCGCGGCGGGTGAGGGTCGGCGAGCCGTCGCTCTGGACGAACTCCTCGCCGTCGAACGTGAGGCCCCAGCCCTCGCCCTCGTAGTCGAATACGCCCGATGGGGTGAGGTCGTCGATCGACCAGCGGTGGGCGACGCCGTCCTTCCACGTCAGTTGCACGAGCCCGTCGGGTCCCACCGCGAGGCCTTCGCCGAACTGCGCGGGGTCGAGGCGCGACTCCCCCAGGACCGCTCCCGTCGTGGGATCGACCTCCCGAACCGATGAGTTGCCCTCCAACCCCAGGCTCTCGAACAGGCGCCCGTCGTCGCCGAAGGTGAAGCCCTCGGTGAACGCTGCGGTGTCGTGGGGAGACCGGCTCACGATCTCGTAGGTCAGCGCCGGGATGCCGCTGGCGCTCGACCCTGCCGTCGTCGTGGCCGCGTCGCTGCCCCCGCCGTCGCAACCCGCAGCCGCCAACACCACGGCGCTCACGAGCGCGACGAATCGGCGGCGTGACGACATGGGCGGAACCCTACGCCGCCTCACATGAAGCTGGTGTCCTGCCCCAGGCCCAGGTCGGGCCAGGCGCCGGCGATCGTGGACTGGTAGTTGCCGAGCCCGGTCCCACCGGTCGCCGGGTCGTGGTAGCGGACGAGGTTGTCGCGGATCTGATGGATCCGGCGCTGCACGTCGATCGGCCGGGTGTCGGGCACGTGTTCTCCCTCGACGAAGAGCGGGCCCCGCCACGCACCGTGCCAGTGGCCGTCGAGACCGAAGTACTTGCCGAGACCGAGGTGCAACCCGGCGTCGCCCGCCGGCTCGATCTCGATCGGCCGCGCCGTCCCGTCGGCCATCGTGAAGTGGAGGACCCCACCGATGAGACGTCGGTTGGCGGGGTCGTAGGTGAGCTCGGGACGGAGGGCGGCGAACTCCTCGACACGACCGTCGGGCCACTCGATGCCGCCGGACAGCTTGCGCTGCTGGAATCCGAACGCGTCGAGCTCCTGGAAGAAGTGGTGGATGCCGTACGGCTCGCCGTCGCCCGTCGTCATCAACGCCGGCGACCAGCCGAACCGCCACTGCAGTCCTTCGATCGTGTCCAACTCATGGGGCGGCGCGAGATCGCGAGGGTGCTCACCCACGTGGTACCGGACTCCCCAGCTGTGGTCGCGGGTCATGATCCACTCGTCGTCGTGCACTTCGGTACGCACGCCGTCCACGTCGACCCAACCCGACGCGACGCCGATCTGGTGGTAGCGCGTGAGGTCGGCGGCGACCCGCGCTCCCGACGGACTACGTGATGCGTCACGCCCTTCGAGCCGCGCCGGCATCACGGCGCGGAACGTCACGTCGTAGGAGATCGGCTGGTGCTCGGTCGGTTCGAGTGCGAACCGCACGGCCTGCATCGGCTCGACGATCTCGTAGGTCAGGGGCCCGACCGCGGTCGACTCGAACTCGGGCGCCAGCTGCCGGCTGGCCCGCACGACCCGGTTCTCGTTGCCGACGGCGACACCGCCGTAGGCATCGATGACGTCGCGGTTCACGTACTTGCCCAGGCCGAAGCCGAGTTGCATGCTGCCGTCACGGGCGGCCGCCATGGCGCACACCTTCTCCGTCCACGAGAGGTCGCTCTGGCTGACCGTCGCGAAGGTGTCGGCGTACTGGTGGACGAGCAGCTCGTCCGAGGGGCCGAGCGGGCCGTTGCCGCTCATGAGGATCTCCGGGTGGGCATGCGCTACCTCCGATAGGTGCTGACGACTTCGACGTGAGCCGTGTTGGGGAACAGGTCGACGAGGGTGATCGCGTCGAGGCGGTAGCCCGCCGCGGTGAGGAGCCCGGCGTCGCGCCCGAGCGAGCCGGCGTCGCAACTGATCAGCACCATGAGTGGGGCGCCGGTCGCGGCGACGTTGGCGACGCCCTCCCTGCCGAGGCCGGCCCGGGAGGGGTCGGCGATCACGACGTCGGCCGGTTCGGGCGTCCATCGTTCGAACGTGGAGGACCGAACTGCGACCCTGTCACCGAGGTGAGCAAGGTTCACTCGAGCGTCCGCGACCGACGACCGGTTCGACTCGACGGTGACGACCCGATCGAAGCGGTCGCCGATCGTCGCAGCGAACAGGCCCACACCGCTGCACAGGTCGACGAGGGTGCCGGTCGGGTCGGGGCCGATCGCCTCGTCGACGACGGACACGAGGGCGGCGGCGCCGTCGGCGCGCGTCTGGAAGAACGAACGAGGCGAGATCCGGAAGCGGCGACCGGCGATCTCCTCGTGGATGACCGTGCCCTCGTCCGGCTCACTGCCGCCGACGAACACGGCCTGCTCGCCGGTGTTGGCGCCCACCCGGATCGTCACCTCGTCGGCGTCGCCGTAGCGGCCGTCCACCAACATCCCCTCGACGACCGGATGCGCGACCTCGCACGAGGCCACAGTGACGACATCGTGGGACCGGCGGTGGCGCAGGCCGGCGCGTCCATCGACGACTGCGGCGCGGATCGTGGTGCGGAATCCGGTCGTGGCCAGGTCGGGGCCCGGGTCGATGTCGGGAAGGTCGGCGAGGCGACCGAGACGTCGTAACGAGTCGGCGACCATCGCCGCCTTCATCTCGCGTTGCGCCGCGTGCGATGCGTGGGCGAGGTCGCACCCACCGCAGCCGTTGGCGATCTCGGGACAGCTCGGGAGCACCCGACCGGGCGCCGGTTCGAGCACGTCGAGCACCCGACCACGGCGGAACGACTTCTTCGTCTCGACGATCTCGACGCTGACCCGTTCACCCACGAGGGCACCCTCGACGAACACGACGCGACCGTCACCGTCGCGGGCGATACCCGCTCCCCCGACGGCCACACCGGTCGTCACGAGGTCGAGCGGGTCGGTCCGGTTCACGCTGCCGACCCTACGCTGCGGGCACGCTCACGTTCGTCGCCGAGCGAGACACCCATCAACCAGCGACGCACATTCGGTGGTGATCACCGGCCCCCGATGTCAGGTCCGGTGGGGTGTCCCCGGTAGCGTTGGGGCGTGCAGGCGAACCCGGCCGACCCCACCGGTCCGAACGACCCGACGACTGAGACCCTCCTCATCACCGTCTCCGGTCCCGACCACCCCGGCGTCACGTCCAACCTCATGTCGCTGTTGACGGCCGCGGGCGCGTCGATCGGCGACGTCGAACAGGTGGTGGTCCGCGGTCACCTCGTCCTCGGGGTCGTTGCGACCATCCCGACGACCGCCGACGGCACCAACGACTCGCTCCGCAAGGACCTGCTGCTGTTCGGCTACCAGGAGGATCTCCAGGTCACCTTCGACGAGGTCGACGCCACACCCACCGATCGCCGCCCCGGGCTCGTCGTCACGGTCATCGCTCCGACGGTCACGTCCACGCACTTCAGCGCCGTCGCCACCGCGATCCGCGGCTGCGGTGGCAACATCGACCGCATCGTGCGCATCGCCCGCTACCCGGTGATGGCGTACGAGCTGGCGGTGCACCGGGCCGACGTCGAGTCGCTCCGCCGCGACCTGGTCGACCTCGCCCGGGTCCACCGGCTCGACATCGCCCTGCAACCCGAGGGTCTCGGGCGCCGCGCCCAGCGCCTCGTGGTGCTCGACGTCGATTCGACCCTGATCCAGGACGAGGTCATCGAGCTGCTCGCCGACGAGGCGGGCTGTGGGGACGAGGTCCGCCACATCACCGAACGGGCGATGGCCGGCGAGCTCGACTTCGAGCAGGCCCTACGCGAACGGGTGGCGCTGCTCGCCGGTCTGACCGACGCCGACCTGCTCCGGGCCCGCGACCGCGTGCGCCTCACGCCTGGCGCTCGCACGTTCGTCCGGACGCTGCAACGCCTCGGCTTCAAGATCGCGATCGTGTCGGGCGGCTTCACGTACTTCACGGATCACCTGCGCGACGAACTCGGGCTCGACCACGCGTTCGCCAACGAGCTGGAGGCCGTCGACGGCGTACTCACCGGCAACGTCGTCGGGCGGGTGATCGACCGCGCCCGCAAGGCCGAACTGCTGGAGGAGGTCGCCCACGTCGAGGGCATCAGCGTCGACCAGACGGTGGCCGTCGGCGACGGCGCGAACGACCTCGACATGTTGGCGGCGGCCGGGCTCGGCATCGCGTTCAACGCCAAGCCGGTGGTGCAGGATGCCGCCCACACCTCGGTGAACGTGCCCTACCTCGACGCCATCCTGTTCGTGCTGGGGGTCCGCCGGTCCGAGGTCGAGGCGGCCGACGAGGCCGACGGCGTCGTGACCGAGGCCCCGCCGACCTGATCGATCTGTCGGCCTCAGCGAGTGAGGATCACCGAGCCCCACCCGTCGAGATCGCGGCGCCGCACTTCGGTGAGGGCGGGATAGGCGGCGATTGCGGCATCGACCTGATCGTCGAGGAGCCCACTCAGGATGATCGCTCCGCCCTCGACCAGGTGTCCGGTGAGGACGGTGGCGAGGTCGGCCAGCACGGACAGGCCGATGTTGGCCACGATGAGGTCGAAGGGACCGTCGACGATGGCGACGGGCGTGGACGACACCTCGATGAGGTCCCCCACGCCGTTGACCATCGCGTTGGCGAGCGTCGCCTCGACGGCGGCCGGGTCGATGTCGACGGCGACGACGGTGTGGGCTCCTCTGATCGCCGCGACGATGGCGAGGAGACCGCTGCCGCACCCGACGTCGAGGACGCGCCGACCGTCGAGCCCTCCGGCTGCGAGGAGGTCCTCGGCGGCGAGCAGCGTGGACGGATGCGCCCCGTGACCCCAGGCTCGACCGGGGTCGAGGGACACCACGAGGTCGCCCGGTTCGGCGATGGGAGCGATCCACGGCGGCTGCACGACGATGCCCCCGCTCAGGCGCGCCGCCTTGGCGTACGGCCGCCAACTGTCGACCCACTGGTCGGGGTCCATCCGCCCGCGAACGACGGGCCAGTGCCGGTCGAGCGCTGCGGCGACGTCGTCGCTGTGTTCCTCGGGGACGCCGGCGATCAGCTTCACCCGCCCATCGGGCTGGGAGCGTTCCTCGATCCCCGCGACGCCGGTCGCCCACATGATGCCCCCGGCCAGCTCGGCCTCGGAGGCGTCCACCACGATCTCGATCGAATCCACGTCCAGCAGGGTACGGCGGCGAGCCGCCAGTGCGGTCAGCGGCGAGCCGCCAGTGCGGTCAGCGGCGAGCCGCCAGTGCGGTCAGCGGCGAGCCGCCAGTGCGGTCAGCGGCGAGCCGCCGGTGCGGTCAGCGCTAGTTTGGGGCGATGTCCCTCGACACGCCCGGTACCGACCGAGAGATCCACATCGCCCCGTCCGTGCTCCCCGCCGACTTCGCCCGGTTGGGCGAGGAGTGCCAGGCCCTCGAGAAGGCCGGCGTCGACCGCATCCAGTGGGACGTGATGGACGGCGTCTTCGTCCCCAACCTGACCTTCGGGCCCGACGTCATCGCTGCCACCCGCGACCTCGTCGCCGTGCCGTTCGAGGCGCACCTCATGGTCGTCGAGCCCGACAAGCTGATGGCTCGCTACGTCGAAGCCGGCTGTCAGGTGATCATCGTCCACGCCGAGGCATGCCTCCACCTGCACCGCACGCTCGGGGCGATCCGCGAGCTGGGCGCGTCGCCGGCCGTCGCGCTCAACCCTGCAACACCAGCGTCATCGATCCGTCACGTTCTCGACCTCGTCGACATGGTGCTCGTCATGACGGTGAACCCCGGTTTCGGTGGGCAGGCCTACCTGTCGTCGATGGAACCGAAGGTCGCCGAGATCCGGCGTTGGATCGTCGAGGGCGGCTACGACTGCGACCTCGAGGTCGACGGCGGTGTGTCACCGGCGACGGTGTCGGGTGCCGCCGCAGCAGGGGCCAACGTGTTGGTCGCCGGCAGTGCGCTCTTCCGTGATCCCGAGGGGCTGGGCCATGCCACGGCCGAGATCCGGCGACTCGGCGAGGCGGCGGCGACCGGGGCGTGATCGTGCGCCACGACGCCGCCCGTTTCCGCCGACAGGTCGGGGCGGTCGCGATGGCCGTGTTGTCGGGGTCCGTCGGCCTCACCGCGTGCACGAGCAGCGAAGACCAGTTCTGCGGTCGCCTGCGCGACGACTACCAGCTCGAGGAGTTGGTCACCGCCATCGAGAAGCACGATCAGCGGCGGATCACCGAGCGCCTCGAAGCGCTCCGTGAACTCCAGGACATCGCTCCCGACGAGATCCACGACGACGTCCGGATGGTCGTCGACGCGGTCAGCGGCGCGGTGCGCGCCGTGACCAAGGCACCCGGTGCCAACGGCGAGGAGGTCCCCGTCGACCTCACGTTGCTCCGCCAGCAGTTGGCCGAGATTCAGGAACCCGCTCAACACGTCGCGGATTTTGCCGACAGGAGTTGTGGGTTGAAGCTCAATCCGTAATCCTTTCGTCATCAGAATGCAACATTGGGCCTCGGAGTCGTGTTAGGTTCTCGGCCTACATGAGGGGTTCTGCTGGAGGAGCACCATGACTGACACGTCACGCCGTCGTCCGAGTTTCCGCGTACTTGCGCTCATCACGGTCTGTCTCCTCGGGGTCGCGACCCTGAGCACCGGCTGCAAGCCGACCGAGTTCAGCGGCAAGGCCCAGAACCTCATCAACAGCGAGCGGGCCAGGCGTGGCCTCCCCGAACTGGCCTGGGACGAGAACGCCGCCGACAAGGCGCAGGCGTGGGCGCAGAAGCTGGCGGCGAGCCGCTCGCTCTCCCACAGCCGGCTCACCGACGGCATCGAGGGCAGCTGGTCCGTGCTCGGCGAGAACGTCGGCTTCGCCCGCAGCATCGACGAGACCCACAACGGGTTCATGAACTCGGCGAAGCACCGCGAGGCGATCCTCAACGGTGGCTACAGGTCCGTCGGGATCGGCGTCGCCCAGAACGGCGGGCTCGTGTACGTCGTCGAAGTGTTCCGAGGCTGACCCGACCCGACCGAGGTCGCCCCGCAATCAGAACGGCCCGCTCACTCGATCGAGTGAGCGGGCCGTTTCTGTTGTCGATCGATGTCGACGTGCGATCAGCTCGTCTCGCCGCGGCGGACGATGACCCGGTCGATGATGCCGTAGTCCTTGGCCTGCTCGGCGGTGAACCAACGGTCACGGTCGGAGTCCTTGATGATCTGCTCGACGGTCTGACCGGTGTTCTCGGCGATGCGCTCGGACAGCATCTGCTTGATGTACACCATCTGCTCGGCCTGGATCTTGATGTCGGCCGCCTGGCCCTGAAAGCCGCCGGACGGCTGGTGCATCATGATTCGGGCGCTCGGCAGGGCGAAGCGCTTGCCCTTCTCGCCGGCGCACAACAGGAACTGGCCCATCGACGCAGCAAGGCCCATGCACACGGTGGCCACGTTGGGCTTGATGAAGTTCATCGTGTCGTAGATGGCCAGGCCGGCCGTCACCGAGCCGCCGGGCGAGTTGATGTACAGCCAGATGTCGGCCGAGTCGTCCTCGCCGTCGAGGTAGAGCAGCTGGGCCGCGATGAGGTTCGCGATCTGGTCGTTGACCTCGGAACCGAGGATGACGATGCGGTTCTTGAGCAGCTTGTTCTGGACGTCACCGGCGGGGTCGAAGCCGTTGCTCATCATCGGGGGAATCGAGAGATCTGAAGACATTCCGGTCAGGTTAGCTGCGCTGACCGCCGACGAGGTTCCGCCGGCGTTCGACGGCGCGCCCCGACGGAGCAGGCACAACTGTGCTGAAGTACGGACCAGGTCATCGAGCCGACTTCGCCCGATCCACAGAGGAGCACCCATGAAGGCACTCATCGCCACCGACGGGACGACCGCAGCGATCACCGCCGCGCACGGAGCGGTCGCGCTGCTCCATCCCGATCTCGAGATCGAGATCGTACGCGTCATCCCCGAGGAGGAGGACCCCAACGACAGCGCCGGCGGATTCGAGGGGCCGCTCATCACCGAGGAAGAGGCCGAGGCCGCCCACCGCGCCGATGAGGCACGGGCCCAGTCCGATCTGGAATCGACGATTGCCGCACTCGGGGAACCCGCCACCGTCACCGTGGTCGAAGGCAACGACGCCGGCCGCGAGATCTGCCGCCTGGCCGCCGAACGCAACGCCGACGTGCTGGTCGTCGGCGCAAGCGACAAGGGGTGGTTTCGCCGCCTCGTCTCGGGATCGGTGATGGAGTACGCCACGCACCATGCGCCGTGCCCGGTGCTGATCGTGCGTCACGCCGACGACTGATCGAGGCCCTCGACCGCGTCCGCCGGAAGTTGAGGGACCGGGCGACTCTTTTCTCAAGACGATTCCTGCAGCCGTCGAACCAAGTGAGGTCAATCGACGAATCAGGAAGTTGGGGACATGCAGCAGGCTGGTTGGTGGACGAACCGCGTCCGAACTCGGGGACAGGGTGGCTTCTCGGCCATGGGTGTCCTCATGTCGCTGGCCGCATCGGCGACCGTTGCGGGTGTGCTCGTGACCCACGGCGGGGGTCCGGTCGCGGCGGCCGAGCAGACGGCGTGCGAGTACGACAAGCGGATCGTCATCACGGCGATCGACGCCGACCGCCTGACCGACCCCGCCCTCGACTACGCAACGCCGGCCGGGCCCGACGGACTCGACGAGGTTCGGGCCAGCGGGTGGCTCCGCACCGAGACCGAGTACTGGCGCTACACGGGCCCCGACGCCGCCGGGGTGCCACAACTCGAGTTGCGGAACCCGGTGCCCGGCTGCGACTGACCCGCGTCGGCCGGTCAGTCGGGTCAGTCGGGTCAGTCGGGTCGGGAATCGGCGTACGGCACCCCGAAGCGATCGACCGCAATGCCAACCTCGTCATCGATCGTGATCTCGTCGGGGTCACCCCGGTACTGCAACAGGAAGCGAACGCCTTCGTCGGTGACGACGACCACGATGCCGTAGGGCACGGCCTCGGCGAACGCGAAGTGCAGCGGACGGCGGGTGATCGTCCAGCTCACCACCCGTCCCACGGGAGCGACCGGCTCGAACGACCACACGTCGGTGCCGCACCCGGGACACCGGTAGCGGGCAGGGGTGCGCCACCGGCCGCACTCGCAGCGCTGGGCCGTCAGGCGACCGGCGAGCCGGTTGGCCTCGTACCAACGGGCGTGGAGGCCCGACGCGCCCGGGTCGGACTCCGGGAACCCCGTCATCGGCCCGCCCCCAACACGATCGCAGTGCCATCGCCGAAGTCGCCCCACCCGGTGACCGCGCGCCGACCTCGGCGCCGGCGACCTGACTGGCACCGGCGGTGCCCCGGAGCTGACGCACCATCTCGACGACGTGGTTCATCCCCCACACGTGCCCCTGTGACAGCAGGCCACCGTGGGTGTTCAGCGGCAACGCCCCACCGAACTAGGCGGCGCCGCTCCGCACGAACGCACCCGCCTCACCCGGTCCGCACACCCCGAGCGCCTCCAGCTGCAGCAGGGCGATGTAGGTGAAGCGGTCATATGCCGACGGTGTCGAGATCGCCGACACCGACGCCGGATCCCTCGAAGGCACGTTGGGCGGCCCCGTGGAGCCCGATGCGCAAGGCCGTCGTCGCGGCCGGCGATGTCGTCGGGTGGATCGGGGCGCCCCTCGCCGGCGCCCAGCACCGAGACCACCGGCTGGGCGAGGTCGCGGGCCCGTTCCTCCGAGGTCACCAGGATCGCCGCGGCAGCGTCGGTCTCGAGGCAGCAGTCGAGCACCCGAAACGGGTCGGAGATCATCGGCGATGCCAGGTAGTCCTCGAGCGTGAGGGGGCGATCGCGCATGACGGCGAGGTCGTTGTTCGCGGCATGGCGACGCATCGTCAGAGCAAACGCCGCGGCATCGTGCTCGTCGATCCCGTACGTGTGTCGGTACCGGTTGGCGACGGGCACGTAGAACTGGGGTGGCCCGATGGCGCCCTGGGCACCATCACGTCGGTGACGACGTCCTGAGCCGACGTCAGCGCGAGACCGTGCCGCGGCACCGGGACGCCCTCGCGGGGGCGCAACCACGAGAACCCGTTCCACCCGACGACGACCAGCACGCACGACGCTGCGCCACCGCGGACCGCAAGCGCTGCGTTGCGGATGGCGGCGATGCTCGACGCTCCGCCGAGCGACGAGGTCGCGGAGAAGGCCAGGTCGGTCACCCCGAGGTTGACGGCGAGCTCCTCGGCGCTGGTGTAGCCCGGCGGCGGGCAGATGCCGTCGATGTCGGTCCGGTCGAGGCCGGCGTCGTCGAGGGCGGCAAGGGATGCCTCGAGCATGAGCTCGACGGGGAGGTGCGGCGAGCCCCGGTGGAATGGCGTCTCGCCGACCCCGACGATCGCTGCGGCGCTCACGCGTCGACCACGATCGCCGTGGCGAGCTTGTCGTGCCACGTCTGCTTTCGGTCGTCCCACAGCATCCACAGGAACCCCAGGTTGCAGCACCAGCGGGAGATGAACAGCGCTGCCAGGAACCGTCCGAACGACCGGCCGACCCCGATCGGTCGGCCCGTGGCGGAGTCGATGACCCGGACCCCGGTGGCCCGGCTCCCGATCGACTGACCGGTGAGACCGATGGGGCGGACGATGACGAAGAACGACAGCAGGACGTATGCGAGGAACGCTGCGATGAGGTACGGACCGACAGCCCCGAGATCGGCGCCGCACGACGTGTACACCCCGCCGCTCGAGTCGTAGGTCGTGGTGCACGCGTCCTGCGGGGACGTCGCGATGCCGACGCCGTAGAGGATCGCCGGAACCACACCCACGATCAGGCTGTCGATGAAGTTCGCCCCGAGACGGGACCAGAACCCGGCGTAGCTCGGGGCGCGCATGCCGGGCCGATAGGCCTGGTAGCCCCCACCGTAGGGAGCGCCTGGGCCGCCGGGTCCGCCGGGTGGTGGGAGGTGCGGAGGTGGAGCCTCGCCGTAGGCCTCGGGTTGGATCCAGCCTCCCGGTGGAGCGGGCAGCCCAGGCCCGGGAGGGGCCGCGTACTGCCCGGCGATCGGTGGGAACTGGGGCGGCGGGAACTGTGGCGGCTGCGGGGGCGGGAACTGCGGCGGGACCGACCCCTGCCCGGTCTCGGGCGACCCTCCGCCGGGCGGAGCGAACGCGCCACCGCCGGGCGGAGCGAACGCGCCACCGCCGGGCGGAGCGAACGGCGACGGCGCGTCGACCGGCGGCTCGGGCCACGACCCCGAAATCGCACCCGTGGGATGGCCGAGCCCCGGTACCGGCTGGCCCGTCGGCTCGGGCAGGTCCTCCGGCGGTGGCGGCAGCGAGCTCATCGGGACTCCTTGGGGGCGCCCCGGCGACGACCTCGCCGGGGACCGACAACCGTAATACTGGCCGCCATGCCCGAGGGACATACGATTCACCGCCTCGCAGACGATCTCGCTGCCACGCTCGCCGGCGGGCCCGTCACCGCGACCTCGCCGCAAGGCCGGTTCGCCGACGGGGCGGCACTGATCTCCGGCGAACCGCTCGTGCGCAGCGACGCCTACGGCAAGTACCTGTTCTGCGAGTTCGGCGGCGGTGTGCTCCTCCACGTCCACCTCGGTCTCATCGGCAAGTTCCGTCCCCAACCGCCCGACGCCCCGGCCGGCGACACCATCCGGCTCCGCCTCGAGAACGACCGGGTCGCCTGGCACCTCACCGGGCCGGCCCGCTGCGACCTCGTCGATCCCGGCGAGAAGGCGGCCATCACCGCCCACCTCGGCCCCGACCCCCTCCGGCGGAGCGCCGACGCGCGCCGATTCGGGGAGCGTCTGGGCCGGACCACCAAACCGATCGGAGCGACCCTCCTCGACCAGCAGGTGATCGCCGGCATCGGCAACGTGTACCGCGCCGAGATCCTCTTCCTCCGTGGCATCCATCCGCTCCGACCGTCGTCGTCGCTGTCCGCCGACGAGATCGACGGATTGTGGGTCGAGGCCCGACGGCAGCTGCGGCGGGGCGTTCGCCTCAACCGCATCGTCACCACCGATCCCCGCGAGATCGGCCGCCCCCTCGCCCGCATCGAGGGCGACGATCGCCTGTACGTGTACCACCGGTCCCACTGCCGTCGCTGCGGGACCGAGCTGCGCACGATCGAAGTCGGCGGACGGCCCCTCCAGTTCTGCCCCGTCCACCAACCGGACTGACGGCGCGGCGATAGCGTGCGGCGATGACGCCCCACGACCTGCCCACCCCGGCGCTTGTCATCGACCTCGACCAGCTCGACTACAACGTCGACACCATGGCGACGGTTCGCCCCGGAGCCGCCCTGCGGTCACACGTCAAGGCCCACAAGTGCACCGAGTTGGCGCGCTACGCCGCGGTCCGTTCCGGATCCGACTCGTTCTGCTGCGCCACGGTGCGGGAGATGGTCGGCATGGCCGAGGCCGACCTCGGCGTCGACCTGCTGCTCGCCAACGAGACCCTCGACGTCGATCGGCTCCGGCACCTCGCCGCCGTCGGGGCGGCAACCGACTCGCGGATCACGATCGCGATCGACTCCGAGGAGACGCTCGCCGCCGTCGTCGACGCGCAGCGCGACGGCCCCCTCGAGGTGCTGGTCGACGTCAACGTCGGGCTCCCCCGCTGTGGCATCGCACCCGAACGGGCCGGAGCGCTCGCCGACGCCGCCCGCGCCGCGGGCATCGAGGTGCGCGGCGTGATGGGGTACGAGGGCCACGTCGTCGGCAACGCCGACCGGGTCTGGCGCGCCGAGCAGGTCGAGCTGTCGATGGACCAGTTGCGTCGGGCCCACCGCGACGTCGGCGGCGACGTCACCTCGGCCGGCGGCACCGGCACCTACGACCTCCACACGTGGGCCGGTGAGGTGCAGGCGGGTTCGTACCTGCTCATGGACACCGCTTACCAGCAGCTCGACCTGCCCTTCCGCCAGGCACTCTCGGTGTGGGCGACGGTCATCTCTCGCAACGACGAGGCCGGGTTCGTCGTCGCCGACGCCGGCCTCAAGGCGTTCGGCATGGACCACGGCGAACCGACCGTCGTCGGCCCCCACACCCTGTTCTTCACCTCCGACGAACACGCGACGATCGTGCCCGACCCGCCCGGCAGCATCACGATCGGACAGCGGGTCGAGATGTGGCCCGCGGACATCGACCCCACGATGGCGTTGCACGAGCGGGTCCACGTCGTTCGCGACGGAGAGGTCGTCGACACCTGGCCGATCGATCTGCGCAACTGGTGACGCCACCGTGCGGCGGCGCCGGCGAGAACAGGCGTCTGGTCAGGCCCGCCGCAGCGTGGCCGCAGCGTCCTCGGGAACGATGGGATTCGACAACGTGCCAGCGCCGGCTTCGCCCGCAGCGACGTAGCGAGCCACGCCGGGAGCCCGCTGCGGTGGCGCCAGGTGCACGTGCACGTGGTACTCGCCGTCGTGATTCGCGGGAGCCTGATGGATCCACATCAGGTACGGGAAGATGGGGCTGCGCTTCGGGTCGTCCGCCCAGAGTCGGTCGTAACGGCCCAGCACATCGGTGAGGATCCGGGCCAGCGAGTCGCGTCCGGCGTCGTCGAGATCGGCCAGTGAACCCACGTGCCGACGCGGCGCCAGGTCGACGCCGTACGGATAGCCCGACGCGAACGGCACCCAGGCCGCCCACTCGCCGTCGTCGACAACCACACGCTCAGCGACGTCGAGCTCCGTCGTGATCGACGAGCACACCACACAACCGATGTCGCGGGAGCGCCCGGCCTCGGTCGCCGGCAGCGGCGGCACGAAGGGGAACGCGTAGAGCTGCCCGTGGGGATGATGGATCGTCGCCCCCACCTCGGCGCCGCGGCTCTCGAACACGAGGACGTACTCGACTTCGGGACGCGCCAGGAGTGCCGCGGTGCGCTCGGCCCACAGGTCGACGACCTTGCGGACCTGCGCCACGCCCAGCGACCCGAGCGAGCCGTCGTGCACCGGGGAGTAGAGGATCACCTCCGCAGCGCCGACCGCCGCGGCGCGTCCCGTCGCCGCAGCCGCCGCGAGATCGACCGGCTCGCCGGGGGCGTAGGCGGGCCACCGGTTCACGAACGCCTTGGTGTCGTAGGGCTCCGGCGCCTCGAGGCCACCGACACAGAACGGGCAGCCGGTCGCCGGCAGGTTCGGGCGCGCCTGGCGGTTCCCGACGATGCTGACCCAGTTGCCCGTCAGCGGATCGAGCCGCAGCTCACCGCTCATCGGTGAGGAACTCCCGGAGCAGGGCGGCCGCAGCGACCATCGCCCGGCCCCGGTGGCTGATCGCGTGCTTCTCCGACGCGTCCATCTGGGCGAAGGTGCGCCCGTCGCCGTCGTCGGGCACGAACACGGGGTCGTACCCGAACCCCCCGTCACCGCTCGGGGAGCGCGCGATGCGGCCCTCGCACACTCCCTCGGCGAACAACGGCTCACGTCCCGGACGGGCGAGGCAGATGACCGTGCGGAACCGGGCCGTCCGGTGCGTCGAGTCGACTCCTTCGAGGCGTTCGAGGAGGAGCGTGACGTTGTCGGCATCGACTGCGTCCTCACCGGCGAACCGCGCCGAACGCACCCCCGGCGCTCCGTCGAGCGCGTCGACCTCGAGGCCGGTGTCGTCGGCGATCGCCGCACCGTCGACGTGGTCGGCCACCGCCCGGGCCTTCAGCTCGGCGTTCGCCGCGAGCGTGTCGCCGTCCTCGACGACATCGGGCAGCTCCGCCGGCCGCGGCAACAGCTCCACGCCGTCACCGACGGCCGACGCGAAGATCTCCTCGATCTCTCGCAACTTCTTGGGGTTGGCGGTCGCAGCAGCGACGGCGAGAGCCACCGGACGCTCCGGATCAGCGCTTGTCGAACGAGCGGGCCGAGGGCGCTTCGGCGACCATTTCGCGTTGCAGCGTGACGATCTCGGTGATGCCACCCGTCGCGAGGTCGAGCAACGACGTCAGCTCGTCACGGCTGAACGGCACACCCTCGGCGGTGCCCTGCACCTCGACGAGGCCACCCGCGCCGGTCATCACGACGTTCATGTCGGTCTCGGCGCGGGAGTCCTCGACGTAGGGCAGGTCGAGGCGGGGCTCCCCCTCGATGATGCCGACCGAGACGGCGGCGCAGTGGTCGAGCACCGGGTGTCGGCTGACGAGCCCGGCCTGCACCATGCGGGTGCAGGCGTCGTGCGCGCGATCCACACGCCGGAGATCGATGCGGTGCGAGTGCCGCCGTCAGCCTGCAACACGTCGCAGTCGAGGTGGATCTGGCGCTCACCGAGCGCCTTCATGTCGACGACGGCCCGCAGCGACCGGCCGATCAGCCGCTCGATCTCGTGCGTGCGGCCCTTGGGCCCCTTGCGCTCCCGACCGATGCGGTCCGGCGACGAACCGGGAAGCATGGAGTACTCCGAGGTCACCCATCCCTTGCCGGTGTTCTTCATCCACCGCGGCACGTCGAGTTCGACCGTGGCCGTGCAGAGCACCTTCGTGTCGCCGAACGACACGAGGACCGAGCCGTGGGAGGTGGTCGTGAAGTCACGTTCGATGGTGATGGGGCGGAGTTCGTCGTTGGCGCGGCCGTCTGGTCTCATGGGCTCGACCCTAGTTCTGGCATGAGACGGCGCCGGCGAAGCCGACTCCGTGGCGTGGGCGGTGCAAGACTCCCCTGCCGTGGGGACCAGCGACGTGGACGACGACGCGACATGGCTGGCGACGCTCGACCTGTGCGACCTCGACCGCTTCGCCGACGGGTTCCCACACGAGACCTTCGACCGGCTCCGCCGCGTCGCCCCCGTCTGGTGGCATCCACCGACGCCCAACACTCCCGACGGCGAGGGGTTCTGGTGCGTCACACGCCACGCCGACGTGCTCACCGTGGTGCGAGACCCCGAGACGTTCTCCTCGGAGTCCGGCCCGGGTCGTGACGGCAACGGCGGTACCACCCTCGTCGACATGCCCGCCGGGTTCGTCACCGGCGTGATGATGAACATGACCGACCCGCCGGCCCACCGGCGGATCCGGTCGATCACGCAGGCAGCGTTCACCCCGCGCACCATCGCCCGCCTCGACGACTGGTTACGGGCACTGGCGGAGCAGCTCGTCGGCGACACGCTCGACGCCTGTTCCGACGAGGGCACGGTCGACGTCCTCACCGACGTCGCGGCCGAGCTTCCGCTGCAGACGATCGCCCAGTTGATGGGGGTCCCCCAGTCCGACCGTCACCAGCTCTTCGAGTGGACGAGCACGATCCTCGACTACGGCGACCGGTCGTTGACCGAGATCACCGACGAGTACGCCGCCGCCGGGCTCGGACTCCGAGCGTACGGCGACGCCACGATCGCCGAGCGGCGCACCACCGTGGCGCGTCACGGTGCCGCGATCGACGGCGACCTGCTCGGGCAGGTGCTGGCGGCCGACCCGCCGCTCAGCCCCGAGGAGGAGCAGGCGTTCTTCAGCCTGCTGTTCACGGCCGGCTCCGAGACGACCCGCAACTCGATCGCCGGCGGGGTCCACGCCTTCGTCGAACGGCCCGGCGAGTGGCGTCGCCTGGTCGACGATCGCTCGCTGCTCCCGACAGCGGTCGAGGAGATCCTGCGCTGGACCAGTGCGACCGCCTACAACCGCCGCACCGCAACCCGCGACGTGGAGCTCGGCGGTCAGCGCATCGCGGCAGGACAGAAGGTGGCGCACTGGTACCCGTCAGCCAACCGCGACGAGTCGGTGTTCGCCGACGCCGGTCGGTTCGACGTGGGCCGTTCGCCCAACCCGCACCTTGCGTTCGGTCACGGCATCCACCACTGCCTCGGCGCCGCCCTGGCCCGCCGCGAGCTCACCGTCATGTTCGAGGTCCTCGCCGATCGTGTCGACGAGTTCGAGTCGACGGGTCCCATCGAATGGGGCCGTTCGAACAAGCACACCTCGATTCGCCATCTTCCCGTCCGCCTCGTCCCGAAAGGCTCCTCATGAAGGTCCACCTGAACGTCCGTGATTACCTCGACCGAGCGCTCCGGGTGTACCCCGATCGCACTGCGGTGATCGATGAGCCCGATCAGCCCGCGGCCCCGCTCGGTGGGGGTTCGCTGACTTACCGCGAGTTCGGGGAACACGCGGCGGCGCTCGCCGCCGGCCTCGACGCGCTGGGCGTCGGCGTGGGCGAACGCGTCGCCGTCGTCAGTCACAACTCGGCGCGCCTGCTCGTGGCGTTCTTCGGGGTGTGCGGATGGGGTCGGGTGCTGGTGCCGATCAACTTCCGCCTCCATCCCGAGGAGGTGCGCTACATCGTCGAGCAGAGCGGCGCCACGGTGCTCCTCGTCGATCCCGAACTCGCCGATGCCATGGCCGACATCGAGTGCGCTCACCGGTTCGTGATCGGCGACGAATCCGACGCTGTGCTGTTCAAGTTCGACACCGAGCCCCGGGCCTGGGAGCCCGACGAGGACGCGACGGCCACGCTCAACTACACGTCGGGCACCACGGCGCGGCCGAAGGGCGTCGACTGCACCCACCGCCAGCTCTGGATGAACGCCGCCGTGTTCGGTTGGCAGGCCAGCGTGAACGACCGCGACGTGTACCTCCACACACTGCCGATGTTCCACTGCAACGGCTGGGGCCAGGTGTTCAGCGTGACCGGTATGGGCGGCACACACGTCGTCCTGCGCAAGGTCGACGGCGCCGAGATCCTCCGCCGCATCGAAGGGCACGGCGTCACCTACCTGTGCGCCGCCCCGGCGGTGGGGGCCATGGTCCTCGACGCCGCGGCGGCGAACGCCGACGGCGAGTTCGACCCGGTTCCGGGCCGCGACCGCGTGCGCATGGTCATGGCAGGCGCGCCGCCGCCGACGCGGACGATCGAGCGTGTGGAGGTCGAACTCGGGTGGGAGTTCATCCAGATCTACGGGCTCACCGAGTCGTCGCCGCTGTTGACGATGAGCCGGTCGCGCTCGGAGTGGGACGATCTGACGCCACGGGAACGCGCCGTCAAGCTCGGCCGCGCCGGGGCACCGGCGCTCGGCGTGGACCTCCAAGTCGACGACCAGGGCGAGGTGATCGCTCGATCGAACCACATCCTCAACGGCTACTGGGACAATCCCGCCGCCACCGACGAGGCGATCATCGACGGCTACTTCCACACCGGCGACGGCGGCACGATCGACGACGAGGGGTATCTCACGATCAGCGACCGCAAGAAGGACGTCATCATCACGGGTGGTGAGAACGTGAGCTCGATCGAGGTCGAGGACGCGCTCTTCAACCACGCCGACGTCGCCGAGGCGTGCGTGATCGGGGTGCCGTCGGACAAATGGGGCGAGACGATCAAAGCCCTCGTGGTGCTCGTGCCGGGAAGCGACCTCGAGGCGAAGTCGCACGAGGAGGTCGAGGCCGAACTGATCACGTGGTGCCGGACGTCCCACGCCGGTTACAAGTGCCCGACCTCGATCGAGGTCCGCGACGATCTGTCGCGCACGGCCACCGGCAAGCTGCAGAAGTTCCGCCTCCACGCCCCCTACTGGGAAGGCATCGAGCGGCAGGTCAACTGACCCCCTCGGCCCTCCACGCCCCCGGTTCAGCGGGTACTTGTCATCACCTGCTGGGGACAAGTCCCCACGAAAGCGGGCCGACCGGCGTAACGTCCCCGGCCATGGAGCAACAGCGGCTGAAGGTTCACCGGCGCAAGACCCACCTCGACGGCGCGGTGTACACAGTGCTCTCGCCTCGAGCCGACGAGGGCCCGGTCCTGAGCGTCGACATCGTCGAGGACGGAGCGACCATCACGGGCGATACCGTCGCCAGTGGCCTGCTCGGTCAGCTCTGCTGGGCGATGGCGTACCAGCACACGCCGTACACGATCGCTGTGGTCGACGGCGTCGCCGAGGCCCCGGTGGTCGTCGTCAACCTCGACCTCGGCGAGGTGTCGGAGGGATCGCTCACGGCGCTCGGCGCGCTCCTCCCGTGGACCACGACGTCGGACGGCACCGTCAACCTCAACACCCGCAGTCTCGAGTCCGCGGTCGCCAACGAGCCGGCGTTCTACGCCGACCAGAAGAAGGCCGGCATCGGCGACATCAAGCACCAGAGCCGGTTCGTGCGGCAGGTGGGCGACGTTCTCGTACTCGGCGCCCCGGCCATCGTGCTGAAGTCGTGGGGTGTGCAGCTGAGCACCCCCGACGATGCCCGTCCGAAGTGGTTCCTGACCTCGCCGGCCTGAGCGGAGGTGGCCGAGGCCGTCAAGGACGCCGAGGTACCGAAGCGTGAGCAGCTCCTGAGGGACGAAGGAGCGAGCCTGAGCGGAGGTGGCCGAGGCCATCAAGGAAGTTTGATCTGCTCGGCCTTGTCGAGTTCGGGGCCGAGCAACTGACTGCCGAGCACCTGGAACCAGTCGACGTCGCCGGTGGTCAGGAACCGGGGCTCAGGTGCCGGAAGGTCGACGGACCGGGCGAGATCGGAGCCGTCGAGGATTCGGCGCACCTCGAACGCGGTCTCGTCCGCGCTCGACACCAACACGACGTCGCGGCCCATGACGTCGCCGATGGTGCGCGCCAGGTACGGGTAGTGCGTGCACCCGAGGAGCAGGGTGTCGATGCCGGCGTCGATGGCGGGTGCCAGCAGCCGCTCGGCCAGCACGTGGACCTGGTGGCTGCGGAACTCGCCACGCTCGACGAACTCGACGAAGCCCGGGCAGCTCAGCGCACACAGGTCGACCCAGGGGGCCTCGGCGGCGACGGCCGTCTGGTACACGCCCGACTCGATCGTGCCGACGGTGCCGATCACGCCGACGCGTCCGTTACGGGTTGCCGCCGCCATCGACCGCACGCCTGGTTCGATCACGCCGACGACCGGGATGTCGAAGTGTTCCTGCAGCTCACTCAGCGCGGCGGCTGCCGCCGTGTTGCACGCCACGATCAGCAGCTTGGCGCCCTGCTCCTCGATGAGCTCGGTGGCGATCTGGTGGGCGAACTCGCGCACCTCGGCCTGGGGTCGAGGACCGTAGGGATACCTGGCGGTGTCGCCGAGGTAGACGATCTCCTCGTGCGGGAGCAGGTCGATGACTGCTCGTGCGACCGTGAGCCCGCCGAACCCGGAGTCGAACATGGCAATGGGGCCGGCGGTCATCGCCGGCAACGCTAGCGCCGCCGGGGTCCGTCGACCGCTGGCTAGCCAGCGGCGGGAAGGTTCTCCAACGCGAAGGTCTCGTACTCGTCGGAGGTGTCGGTCCAGCTCTCGTACTGGATGATGCCGAGCTCGGTGAACTTCTGGCGGAGCCACCCGTCTCCGGCATCGAGGATGCCGAGCTTCTTGCAGTTGGGGACGATCTTCGAGAAGAGGAGGTGTTGGAAGTCGGTCTGGGCCGGAGGCGGATTGTCGATGATCGTGCGGAGGACGTCGTTGACGTCGACACCCATTCGCTCCCACACCTCGACCATGAAGAACCGGTTGCGGAGCTTCTCGGCCGCCTCGAAGGCGAACTCCTGACGCTCGCGCAGCTCGGCGGCTCCGAGCCCCTGGTAGTACTCCTGCAGGCTGAGCACACCGAACGCCACGTGACGGGCTTCGTCGCTCATCACGTAGCGGAGCAGCTGCTTGAGCAGCGGGTCGGGCGTGACCATGTGGATCGCGCCGAAGGCCGCCAGCGCGAGCCCCTCGATCATGATCTGCATTCCGAGGTAGGTGACGTCCCAGCGGGCGTCGCTGATCGTGTCGTCGATCAGACCACCGAGGTTGGGGTTGAGCGGGTAGGTGCCGCTCAGTTTCTCGTCGAGGTAGCGGGCGAACACCTCGACGTGACGAGCCTCGTCGACCACCTGGGTGGCGGCGTAGTACTTGGCGTCGATCCACGGCGTGGTCGCCGTGATGAGACCGGTGCACATGAGCGCACCCTGCTCACCGTGCAGGAACTGGCTGAGCTGCCAGTTCTGCATTTCGACGCCGACCTGCAACCACTCCTTGTCGCCGAAGTTCCTGAACGGTGAGCCGGGGATGCTCTGCAGCTGCTTGAACCGGTCGATGCTGCTGGCGACGAGCTGCGTGGCGACCTTCTCCTGGTCGACGTCGGTGTCCCAGGGGAGATCGGTGGCACCGTTCCACTGCGCGCCCTTCGCCTTCTCGTACAGCTTGGACAGCGCGTGGCGGCTGCGGTCGTAGTCCCACGTGAACAGCGCGTCGGCGTTGAGCTCGACCGTGTGCGCCACGGCGTCGACGTCGCGCCGGCTGTACATGGCGAGGATGTGGTCGACGTCGTTGACGTCGTGGTCGGGACGGGTGCTGGCGTCGGTCATGGAATCCCCTGGGCGAAGGCGCCTCCGACGGAGCCGGAGACGGACACGGGTGGCGTGAGTGGGTTTCGTACGGTGTACGGTTTCGGATGACTGTAGCTCGTACGGCGTACGATTGCGACGTCATGGCAACCACCACCCTGTCCCGGGAGCGCATCGTCGACGAGGCAATCGCCCTGCTCGACGACGAGGGCCCCGACGCGCTGAGCATGCGCCGCCTCGCGCTCCGACTCGGCGTGTCGACCATGTCGACCTACCACCACATCGCCGACAAGGAGGCGCTGGTCGAGGGCATCGCCGACCGGATCATGGGTTCACTCGAGCGACCCGCTCCCGACGCCTCGTGGCCCGACGCGGTCCGCACGCTGGCGTGGTCGTTTCGCTCGCTCACCATCGAACACCCGTCGGTGTTCCGCGTCCTCCTCGTCGGCCGGCGTCCCAACGCCCTGCTGCGGACCGCCGACGACGTGCGGGCGCTGCTCGAACAGCGGGGCTTCGACGAGCAGGAAGCGCTGCTCGTCTTCCGCACGTTCATCCGGTACCTCATGGGTTCGACGCTGGTGGAGCTGGGCGGACCCGGCGGCGGTGCCAGCCGCAGCGGCAAGGCCGCCGCGGAGCGTCAGTTCGGCTACGGCCTCGAGGCCATCATCGCCGGCGTCCAGGCGACGACCGACCGATGACCTCGACAGTGGGGCCGACGGTCGTCGCCGAACGTGCCGGACGCCGCAACCTCGGGTTCGCCTCCGGACTCGCGCTCCTCGCCCTCGCGATCCTCTCGCCCATGCTCCGGACCGAGCCCATCGAGACCGGCACCCAGATCGCCATCGGCGCGCTGATCCTCGTGGCCCTCGGCATCGTCGGGTTGTGGGTCTACACGATCCGCAATCCGACGTCGCTCGTCATCGCCGACGACGAGATCCGACTCGAGCCGGGCGGCCTCGAACCCGAGCGACGCCGGATTCCTCGCTCGGCGGGAAGCCTTCGCATCGCCAAGGAAGGGTCCCTCCGCTCGAAGACCCTCGTCCTGTCGACGCTCGACCGCGAGCATCGGCTGCCGCTCCACTTCATGGACCGGCAGGAGATCGTCGACGCCTGCTACGACCACGGGTGGGATTTCGGCCCGACTGACCGACTGAGCGCCGACGCCGGTCGTCACCGCCGGCACGTCACTCGCCGATGAGCACCTTGGGTGTCGGGAGCCCGGCCGCCTCGCAGAGACCGACGTAGCCGTCGAGGATGAACTGGGCGTCGAACACGCTCTCGACATTGCCGTCGGCATCGAGGTTGAGGTTGGCACCCCAGACGGCGAACCACACGTCGGTCACCTCGGTGTTGGTGTCGGGAACGATCAGCGTGTGGGTGGAGCCCGCCGGCTCGTAGAGGAAGGATCCGGCGCGGTTCACGTCGTCGTACTCCTCGTACTTCCACGAACCCGACATCGTGAACGCGTAGACGGGACCGGTGTGCTTGTGCTTCTGGATGCGGGCGCCGGGCTGGAACCGGTTGCGCATGACCCAGAGGCCCTCGGAGATGCGGACCTGGACGAGCTTGAACTCGAACCCCATGAAGGAGTCGACCCAGGGGCAGTCGGCGTCGTCGACGTGGAGGGCGGCGGGGATGGCGGGCAGCGTGCTCATGGCCACACGGTAGGTGGCTACTCGACGTCGGCGCTCGACTTGGCGAGCAGCACCGCGCAGGCCTTCACGTAGGTGACCAGACGCGACATCGCGAACAGGCACAGGCCACATGTCGCGCCGCAGATCGCGACGACCGCCGCCGTCAGCCAGTCGTCCTCTCGGGTCGGACCCGAGGCATGGTGGGTGAGCAGCAGTACGACGAGGACGGCCGACACGATGAGCGTTGCAACCCCGGCGACGTCGAGGACGCCCGAGAGGGAGTTACCACCGAACGTCCGGGCCCGGTCGACGTTCGCTAAGAAGCCGCGGCGCCCCAACACGTCCTCACCTGCCGCTCGAGCGGCCACCATCTCCTGATCGCTGATGTCCACCCCCTCCAGCGCGGGCTGAGAGTCAAGGTACCTGACATGAGTGCGACTGGCAGTAGTCGAAATGGATCAGAAACGCGACGGTCGACGAAGTCGGGCCTGGCGACGAAGTCGGGCCGGTGCGCGCGCCCGGGCGCGGGGGTCGACGAAGTCGGGCCGGTGCCCATCACGACGATCTCGCAACCCGGACCCGGCGACGGTCGACGAAGTCGGGCCGGCGCCCATCAAGACAGTTCGTTGGTCGGCGAAGCCGACGAGATGGTGAAGCCACCGGCGTGACGAAGCACGCGGAGCCCTAGAAGTAGATGATCTTCTCGGCGTTGGCGGCGGCTTCGTCGAGGTCGACCGTCCAAGCGCCCGTCGACAGGTACTTCCAGCCGTAGTCGCACACGATGAAGACGATGGTGCCGGACTCGATGCGGCCGGCGACCTTGCAGGCGCCGGCGAGCGTGGCGCCCGACGAGATGCCGGCGAAGATGCCGATGCCGGCGAGCTTGCGGGTGTACTCGAGCGACTCGCGGGGCCGGACGATCGACTTGCCGTCGAGCAGCTCGTAGCCGCCCCACTTCTCGAAGACCGGAGGGATGTATCCGTCTTCGAGGGATCGGAGCCCTTCGACGAGCTCACCGGAAGGCGGCTCGACGGCGAGGATCGACACGTCGGGGTTGCGCTCCTTGAGGTAGGTGCCCACACCGAGCAGCGTCCCGGACGTGCCGAGGCCAGCCACGAAGTGGGTGATCTCGGGGGCGTCCGCCCAGATCTCGGGGCCGGTCGTCTCGTAGTGGGCGCGAGGGTTGGCCTCGTTGCCGTACTGGTAGAGGAACACCCAGTCGGGGTTCTCGGCGGCCAGGTCGATGGCTCGGCGGACGGCGCCGTTGGAGCCCTCGCCGCCGGGGGTGAGCATGATCTCGGCGCCGAACACCTCGAGCATCTGCCGGCGCTCGATCGACACCGACTCGGGCAGCAGGATCTTGATGTGGTAGCCGCGCTCCTGGCAGATCATCGCCAGCGCGATACCGGTGTTGCCCGACGACGGCTCGATGAGCGTGGCGCCCGGGTAGAGGGTGCCGTCGGCCTCGGCCTCGAGGATCATCTGGCGGGCGATGCGGTCCTTGACCGAGCCACCGGGGTTCTGGCCCTCCATCTTGCCGAGGATCCGAACGTTCGGATTGGGGCTGAGGCGTGAGACGTCGACCATCGGCGTGTTGCCGATCATGTCGAGCACGGAGGAGAAGACGGTCATCGAGGTTCCAGAACGTTGGAGGAGCCAGGTCAATTCCCGACCTGTTCGGTAAGGATTCTACTGCAGTGACAGTACCCAGCTCGAAATCGGCTCAGCCGGAAACGACCACGGCCTCCTCGGTGATCCCGCCGTCGACGATGCGGTACGAGCGCAGCATCGGGAGTTCGTCGCGGAGCGACACGATCACGTAGTGCCACGACGGGTCGGGGGCCTGGTTCACGTCGGTGACCGACGGGTACGGCTCGGTGTGGGTGTGGCTGTGCATCACCCCGACGATGTCGGCGCCGGCATCGTCGGCCGCCCGTTCGATGCGCATGAAGTCCTTCGGTGCGATCGAGTAGATGCGCGACGACTCGGCCACGTTGGGGCACGGTCCGAACGTGTCGACGGTTGCCGTGTGGCCGTCGCCGAGGCTGCCGACCATCAGCCCGCACGCCTCATCGGGCAGCCCGTCGTAGGCGTGGGCCAGCATCGCGGTGTGGACGGCGGAGGTCAGCTGCAGCACGCCTGAACGTTAGGCCGCCGAAAGCCCGGCGGGCGCCGACCCCGCCTTCGGTAGCATCGAACCCGCCATGGCCGAGAAGAGCGAGACCCCCGAGATCAAGAACATCGCCACGAATCGGGCGGCCCGTCACAACTACACGCTGACGGACACGTTCGAGGCCGGCATCGTGCTCCGTGGCAGCGAGGTGAAGTCGCTCCGCGAATCGAAGGTCCAGATCGTCGACGCGTTCGCCCAGCTGTCGAACGGCGAGCTCTGGCTGCACAACCTCCACATCGCCCCGTACTCGTTCAGCCAGGCGTACTCCGGTCACGATCCGCTCCGGGTCCGCAAGCTGCTCCTGAATCGCCGTGAGATCGAGAAGATCCGCCGCAAGCAGCTCGCCGACCGGCTCAACATCGTGCCCCTTCGCATCTACTTCAAGGACGGCAAGGCGAAGGTCGAGATCGCACTCGGCAAGGGCAAGACCAAGGGCGACCGCCGCCAGGACCTCGCCAAGAAGGACGCCGAGCGCGACGTCCGCAATGCCATGGGCCGCGCCCTCAAGTACGGCAACTGAGTCGATCGCCCACGGGGATCTCCAGATTCGATCTGGCATCCCCCGATGCCGACACGGCAACCTGTCCCGATGCGGCTGTGGGAGTTGGGGACACGACGGACTCGAGCCGGGGCGGTGCTGACGATGGTCGTCGCCCTGATCGTGGGGGCGTGCGCTCCCCCGCCGTCGCCGCCGGCCACCAGTGTCCGCGGCGAGCCGTCGGTTCGTCGGCCCGTTGTCATCATCCACGGGTGGCAGTTCTTCTGCGGGTTCGAGGACGCCGAGACGTGGAAGGCGTGGATCGACGACGCTGTTGCCCGCGGTTACGAACGTGACGACGTCAGCGTCTTCTCGTACGACACGTGTCAGCCCAGCGCCACCACGATCGCGGACTTCGGGAGTTTCGTCGACGGGGTCCTCGCCCGGACCGGTGCACCGAAGGTCAACGTGATCGCACACTCGATGGGGGCGATCGAAGCCCGCTCGTGCATCCGCTTCGGTGCGTGCGCCGGGAAGGTCGACAAGTTCGCGTCGATCGCCGGCGCCAACCACGGCACCGTGTGGGCCAACGTGTGCGAGCTCGCGTTCTGGTCGAAGTCGACCTGCGACATGAAGCCCGACGGCCCGTTCCTCGCGAACCTCAACGCCGGCGACGAGACGTGGGGTGACGTCGAGTACGTCTCGATGATCTCGTGGTGCGACCTCACGATCGTGCCCTTCACGGGCGCAGCGCTCGACGGGGCGCTCAACATCGTGACCGACCGCTGCCTCTCCCCACACCGATTGGCGCGGCGACACAGTCGCAGCCGACTGGGTGCTCGACTGGTTCGACGGAACCGCGCCGGCAACGGCACCGCTCACGTCCTGACGGGTCGCGCCGAGGCGGCGGGCTGAGCCCGCTTCGCCCACTTTGCCCCGTCCTCACAGTCGCCCGCCGCCACCCAACCCGCCACGCCGGCGTCGATCAACCGGCGTCGAACAGGCGGTCCTGCCCCAACCTCCGGGCACGATGCTCCGCTTCCTTCTGCCTGATCCGGGCGAGGCGGGCGGCGAGATCGGCGACGCGAGCATCGGACCCGAGCCGCGCTACTGGCTCTGCGTCGGCTTCGACCGGCATCGGGGTCGCATCGAGATCCGACACGACGATCGGGACCACCGGCTCCGGCTCGTCATCCGGTACGTGGCCAGGATGTCGAGCGTCGCCCGGTGGGACCATCGGCCGCCGGCCGGTGCCCGAGACGAGCTGCCAGCCCTCGAGCGTCTTGAGATCGTGGTGATGGTCGCAGAGCAGGTCGAGGTTCGCGAGTTCGGTGACCTGGACCCGCGCCCAGTCGTCACGATGGTCGAACTCCAACCGTGCCGCCCGGTCGCACCCCTCGGCCGTGCAGCACGAATCGGTGAAGAGCTTTGCCAGCATCTGCGCCACCGTCGGCTTCCGCGCCAGGTTCACGACGTCGATCACGGCCTCGCCGTTCGTGAGCACGAGTTGCAGCACCGAGTCACCCAAGAGTCGTCGCAGTTCACCGACCGACACCGACACCCCGCCGATCTCACACAACTCGGCGCCCTCGGTGTGCCCACGCGTGAGCGCGGCGAGATCCACCCGGATCAACGTCATGCGGGTCAGCGGCGCTCGTTCCGCGTCGGCGACCTTGTTGCCCATCTCGATGAGCGCGTCGAACGCGTAGTTCGCACGCGAGCTCCGTTGTGCCGGTGCTCGGTTGGCGCGGAACTTCCGGTCGACCTCGCGCTGGATCCGCTGCTCCAACTCCTTCATCTCCGCAACCGGGCCACGCACCTCGAGGTGCCCCGCCCCGTTCGAGTACCAGAACCGCGCCGACCGCTCGTTCCGAACCCGAGCCTCACGCTCCGCCTTCTCGGCCTCGGACCGCACCTCGGCCTTGCGGCGTTCCGCCTCCTGCCGAGTGCGTCGCAGACTGTTCGCGCTGCGCCCGGTCCAACAGGTCTCGCTCGGCGTCAGGGTTCACCGCTGCCGCGTCGGCCACCGCACAGGCCTGCTCCGGCGACAGCCGACCTTCCCGCACCGCCTCCGATGTCGCGTCCAGATCTGCCAGTCGTTCCGACGTCTCCAGATCGGCCCGAGCACGACCGGCCGTCGTGCCCTGCTGGTTCGCCAACCAGTCCGCCGCCGACGCGAACCGCTCCCGTTCCCACGCCCCCGCCTCCGCAGCCCGACCCGTCATCAAGAGTCGACCCGACGCTGCGACCCGCTCCATCTCGACGAACGCGGCCAACACCTCGGGCGCCCACGGCAACGGCACGTTCCGCGGGTCGAGACCCCCGACCAACGCACGCACCGGCTCGACCGCCGACAAGATGTCGGCCGCCATGCCACACGTTGCTGCAACCGAACTGGTGTTCGAAGCCATGTGACCATTCAAGCATCGACCACCGACAGTCAGGCTCCGAATCGGTCCCGTTGGGAACAATCACCCAACGCCGAACTCGCTGACGACGACGCCGCCGGACCCGCTACGGTGGAGTCCCGATCATCCGAGGCTCCATCCGGACCACACAAGAAGGACGATCACCGAGGGGCTGACTGGTTTCGACGTTCGGACCGGAAGCTTGTTCATGCGACCCGAGTTGCTCAGACTCGCTAAACGGGGCAACCAAAAAGAAGCGCCAACAGCGACTTCGCTCTCGCCGCCTGATCTAACCATTAGGTAGTAGAGAGACATCGTGACTCGTAAGAGCGCACGGGGCCAGACCACTACAGCCCGGCAACAGAAGTAGTGGTGGACGGCAGGGAGAGACCGCTGGCGGTGTGAAAGAACACTGACTTCGAGGAAAGACTCGGCGGTGGGTTCCGGCCCAATCGACCCGGCGACGTGGCAGCCGTAGAGCCACAACCGCGGGAATGGTCGTAGCAGGTCAAGTGACCGCCGAGCGGACGGGAGTTCGATTCTCCCCAGCTCCACCAGGGCGTGCCGAGAGGTTCGTGAGGACGTGATCCTGGTCGCTCCCGCCAGCCGTCAAGCCGGCCTCGTTGCAGCTCGGCGTCTGGTGAGGTGGCGGCGTTCGGCCTCGTTGGTAGTACGGGCGATGGCTGCGGTGAACGCTTCGGTGGCGTCGTCGGGTCGTCCTGCTCGGGCGAGGAGCTCGCCTCGGACGGCGTGGACGAGGTGGTAGTTCTCGAGCCCGTCGACGAGCTCGAGTGCAGCGAGCCCGGCGTGGGGGCCATCGGCCATCGCGATCGCGACCGCGTGGTTCAGGCGGACGAGGGAGAGTCGGTCATCGCCGAGATGATGAATACCGCTTCGGCCGCGTGTCCTCGGGAGAACTGGCAACCGACAGCCCCGCTGTCGCCCCCGAACAGGAGATCAGCACCCCGCAAGATGTTTTGCGCAAACTGGAATTGCGTGGCGACCAGGCGCAAATGGAATCCTGGACACAGGTAGACGCCAGCGAAACCGGTTTCGGCGTGGTAGTGCCGGCCCTCCTCCCACGCCACCGGATCGGCCTGCTGGTTTGCCTTCGCAACCTGGACGGAATCGACTGGCGCCTGGGCATCGTCCGCCGCATGGGACGGGATTCGCAGAACCGGCCCAGCGTCGGGATTGAAGCCCTGCCCTGGCCCTCCCTCTGCGCGCAGACCAAGTTGGCCGGCGACCCGCATGTTTGGGCCAAAATCGTCGAGGGAGCCTACGGCTGGATAGACGCCATCATCGTCAGCCAGGAGGGCCGCGAGATCATCCTTCCGGCCGGCACCTTTGTCGCCGCCCTGGAGGTCGATATCCGCAGCGAAGACGGGCCGTGGCGGGTGCGCCTCGAATCGCTTCTTGACAGCGGACCCGACTACGACCGCATCGAATTCACCCGACTATCGTGAAAGGCATCATGACCCAGGACGAACTCAAGCAGGCGGTGGCACGTGCCGCCCGTGATTACGTGGCCGACAGACTCCCGGTGGGCGCCATCCTCGGCGTCGGCACCGGCTCCACGGCGAACTTCTTCATCGACGAAATCGCCGCCATCAAGGACCGCCTCGGCGGTGCCGTGGCGAGCTCGGAAGCGACTGCAAAGCGGCTCGCCGGGCACGGCATACGCGTGCTCGACCTCAACGACGTTGACACCATGGGCATCTATGTCGACGGCGCGGACGAGATCGATCACGGCCTGGCCATGGTCAAGGGCGGCGGCGGCGCGCTGACGCGCGAAAAGATAGTCGCCGCCGTGGCCGACACCTTCGTCTGCATCTGCGATGCGTCCAAACGGGTGCCGGTTATGGGCAAGTTCCCGCTGCCGGTTGAAGTGATCCCGATGGCGAGCGCCTACGTCGCCCGCGAACTGGCGAAGCTGGGCGGCACGCCGATGCTGCGCGCTGGCATGGTCACCGACAACGGCAACCTGATCCTCGACGTGCACGGCCTGTCGATCACCGATCCTGCCGGGCTGGAGGAACGGATCAACCGGATCGTCGGCGTCGTCACCAACGGCCTGTTCGCCAGGCGCGGAGCCGACGTGCTGCTGCTGGCCGCGCCGGAAGGCGTGCAGACTTATACCCGCTGAAACAAATCCTTCACATGCCGGCACTATAGTGTCGGCTTTGCCAACATCGGTACAGCGGCATGAATCAGGAACACATCTCCAAGCAGTTTGACGCCGATCTCGAAGGCCTGCGCACCCGCGTATTGGCCATGGGCGGCCTGGTCGAGCAGCAGGTCATTCGCGCCATGGAGGGCCTCAACTCCGGCGATATCGCGCTGATCGAAAAAGTGATCGCTACCGACCGCCAGGTTAACCGGCACGAAGTCGAGCTCGACGAGGCCTGCAACCATGTCATCGCCAAGCGCCAGCCGGCAGCGGTTGACCTGCGCATGATCATGACCGTAGTGAAGACCATCACCGACCTCGAACGCATCGGCGACGAGGCCAAGAAGATCGCCAAGATGGCCCGCGCCATCCACGGCGGCGATACCCGCGCCGTGCCACGGGTTGACTTGCGCGGGCCGGCCGACATTGCGGTGGCCATGCTGCGCAAGGCGCTCGACGCCTTCGCCCGTCTCGACCTGAACCTGTTGGCCGAGGTCGTGCGCCAAGACCGCGAGGTTGACGCCGGCTTCAAGGCCGCCATGCGCCAACTCATTACCTTCATGATGGAAGATCCGCGAACCATCTCGAGCTCGCTCGACCTCCTGTTCGTGGCCCGCTCCATCGAACGCATCGGCGACCATGCCAAGAACATCTCGGAATACGTGGTCTACCTGGTCAAGGGCCGCGATGTGCGCCACATCGGGCTGGAAGCGATGGAGCAGGAAGTCGCGCGCTAACGCAACGATTCCTGCCCCGCGCCGGTATTACTTCGGCGGAACGAATCCGCCCACCTGATCGGCGCCGTCGCCGAAGAAATGCTTCTGCACCTGCTCGGCCAGGTACTTCCGGTGCTGCGCATCGGCCAGGTCAGGCGATTCTCGTTGATGATCATCGTCTGCAGCTTGATCCATTGCTGCCACGCCTCCTTGGAGACGTTCTCGTAAAGTTTCCTGCCCATTTCGCCGGGCATCGGCGGCAGGTCTAGACCCTCGGCTTCGCGCCCCAGCTTGATGCAATTGACCATGCGTGCCACGGTGTTTCCTTTCGCAATAGAGTGTATGAACGTTGCCAGTGTACATTGAGTTCGGCGCATCGCGCTTAACCGGTCGCGCCCGCCCCGCACGATTCGCCGCCAGTCTGCCACAAGCGCCAGAAAGCGGATTTGGTCGGCATTCGACGTAGTCCCTATGGACTATTGCGACAGACTTCGCTGTTGGCCACACTGTTCCCATTCTTGGGTCCGAAACCTGCGCGATGATGCTTGCCGGTCTCGGCTTGCCGGACTCGACGCAGGAAGCAGCACGCCGCCTGATCGGGGCCGGTGGCGCCTGGACAAACCCTGCTCCGTTGAGGTTTCGTATTGGGCGGCAACGCCGCCTTCGGTTCGTTTCAGGCAGTCCGATTTTCAGGAAATACCGCCTCCCTTGAACAGGGTTCAGCTCCGCTACAGTTGGTTCAAACTTCGTATTTGCAAGACCATTGCGATTGCATTGAGAGGAAGCGGAGGAGCTTCAAATGCACAGCGAGGACAAGGGAGAAAAAGCAATGTCAGATATGCAAATTGCGGCTGCCAATCCCGACAGCCGGCCGGCGACCCTGTTTGCCGACCTCCTTGCCGCCCTCGACGCCACCGCAGATGAATCCGTGGTTAGCACACCGGCCGTGGCACCTGCACCCAAGCTGATCCGCTGCACCGCCGAACTGGAATCTTCCCAGCACCTG
>JBAOIR010000053.1:0-105943 GCA_037045585.1 Microthrixaceae bacterium | reverse complement strand
TCTGGGCGACCACGTCGGAGCGCGTCGACGACGAGCCGGGGAGCACAACGACGAATCCGCCGTTGCGCGAGTCGGCGAACCAGCCCGACAGCTCGGTGCCGTCTCCCGCCGGAAAGGTGATCTCGACCACCCCGACCCCGACGCGGACGGCTGCGGAGTCGTCGACCCGGTGTCGCGCCGGGACCGTGGCGATCACTGCGATACACCACGGGATGAGGAGCGGGTAGACCGCCAGGAGCACGGCGAGCACCAGCGCGCTGCGACCTCGACCGCGAAGGCGGGACCAGGTCCCCCGGAGTCCCGCCGAGAACGCCGCTGCACCGGCGAGCAGACCGACGAGGCCCCCGGCAGCGACGACCGTCAACCCGTCGGCACGGAGGTGGGTCCAGGCGACCGTCACCGCACCCGACAGCAAGGCTGTGCCCAGGAGCAGGTACCACCACGCGACCCACCCACCCGACGGACGCTCCGGCGCCCGCTCGTTCACGGCTCGAGATCGGCCGGCGGGACCACCACCGCCGGACACGGGGCGTGCACGGCCACCTGGTGGGCCAGCGACCCGAGCAGCAACCCCCGGAACCCCCCGACGCCGCGGGCGCCGACGACCACCAGGTCAGCGGCTTCGGCCCGGACCAGCAGCGCTGCCGCCGGTGAGCCGCCCGACGTGACGATGACCTCGACCGGACCAGCGAGGCCGGTCGTGTCGGCATCGTCGACACAGCGCTCGACCATCTCGCGGGCGCGCGCCTCGACCGGAGCCGGATCGAGCGGAACGGGCGTCGGGTAGCCGTACGCGTAGGGCTGTGCCCACGTGTGCACGACCTCGATGGCGCACCCACGGGCCCGGGCCTCGTCCAGCGCCCAGTCGAGCGCCTGTCGCGAGTTCGCCGACCCGTCGAGGCCGACGACGATGCGGCGGTCCACCCACCGGTCGGGGTCGAGCGGCCGGACGATGGCGACGGGGCAGGGCGCATGGTGGAGACACTGCTGGCTCACCGAACCCATCAGCAGACCGCGGAACCCGCCGAGTCCCGCGATCCCAACACCAGGAGCGCCTCACCCGCGGCCGCGGCCAGGAGCCCTGCACCGCGGCGCTCGCACACGACCTCCCGCTCGACGGCCCCGGCGGCGTCGGGACCGACCGCCGACGTCACGAACGCGTCCAACGCCTCGACGGCGTCCTGCTCGGAGTAGTTGGGATCGAACTCGACGCTGTCGCCGACGTGGTGTTGATCGAGCATCGACCAGCACAGCACGGCGACCACCGGGAGCTGACGCACCGAACCTTCCTCGACCGCCCACCGGAGCGCATTCGCCGCCCTCGCCGACCCGTCCATTCCGACCACGATGCGTTCCATCCGCTGATCGTCCTGCCGACCGCCGCGTCGGACCAGAGTCCTTGGGCCCGTTCGGGCAGCGCGCAATGACACGGTGCCAGGTGACCTTCGGCCCTGTGACGACTCGCGCGCAGGTGGTCAGATCGTAACGGGCCGAACGGTCCGCGACATCGGAAGGAACACAACATGGCGACGACAACGAAACAGGCCACCGCCGCGACCAAGAAGGCAGCGGCGAAGGCGACGAAGAAGGTCACCTCCCCGGCCAAGGCGATCGGTGACGCCGCCGCCGGGCTCGAACACGACATCGTGGCGGCGCTCCGGCAGGAGCTGAAGCACCTCAAGAAGACGGTCGCGACGATCCAGAAGGACCTCCGCACCACGCTCGACCGCGTCGAGACCGCACTCGGGACCGTCGCCGACTCCGCACCGTCCGCCAACGGACACGCCAAGAAGGCAGCTGCGAAGAAGCCGGTCGCCAAGAAGGCGGCTGCGAAGAAGACCGCTGCGAAGAAGCCGGTCGCAACCGGTCGCTCGAAGTGACGTCGTCGGCCCGCGACGTCGGGACCCAACGGTCCCGACGTCGGGCCGACACCTCACCATCGCGATGACCCCCGACGGGGGCGCGTGGCACGCCGTCGCGTTCACGGCCGGCGTCATCGGCGTCCTCGTCGCCGGCTGGTCGGTCGTCCGCACGGCTCGGGCCCGGCGGGTCGGGGCCGACCTCCTGGCGCTCCTCGCGCTCGTCGGCGCGCTGGTGATCGACGAGCCCGCGGCAGCGGCGGTCGTCACGCTGATGCTGGTGAGCGGAATGGTGCTCGACGCCCGGGCCTCGCGCCGTGCCGGTCGTGACCTGAGCCTCCTCGTCGATCGCCAGCCCCGAACGGCGCGACGCCGCGCTGCCGACGGCATCGAGTCCGTTCCCGTGGAGCGGGTTGCTGCGGGCGACGTCCTCGTGATCGCGAGCGGTGACATCGTGCCGGTGGACGGGACGGTGGACGACACGGGCGCTGCCACCGTGGACGGCAGCGGCGCCGACCTCGACGAGAGCGCGCTCACGGGTGAACCCCTCCCCCGTCACGCTGCAGCCGGCGGCGAGGTGCCGAGCGGATCGATCAACGCCGGCGCGCCGTTCGACCTGCGAGCGACCGCGACCGCGGCCGACAGCACGTATGCCGGAATCGTCGAGATCGCCCGGCGGGCCAGCGCCGCCACCGCGCCCATGGTCCGCCTCGCGGATCGGCTCGCTGTGGGATTCCTCGGCGTCGGTGTCGCTCTGGCGGCCGTCGCGTGGGTGGCGACCGGCGAGCTCGAGCGCGCCGTGGCCGTGCTCGTCGTCGCGACTCCGTGCCCCTTGATCCTGGCGGTGCCGATCGCCGTGACGTCGGGCCTGTCCCGGGCGGCCCGACGCGGCGTGGTGGTGCGTGGAGGTGGAACGCTCGAACGGCTCGGCCAGGTGGACACAGTCTTCCTCGACAAGACGGGCACGATCACGGCCGGCCGTCCGGAAGTGACGTCGGTGATCACCGCGGACGGCATCGGCGACGACGAGCTCCTCACGCTCGCCGCCGCGGTGGACCAGGGCTCGTCCCATGTCGTCGCCGCAGCCCTGCACCGCGCCGCTGCGGACCGCGGGTTGGCCCTCCCGGTGGCTCGTGACCTCGACGAAGCTCCCGGCGCCGGAGTGACGGGAACCGTCGACGGACGCACCGTGCGGGTCGGCGGGCCCGGTTGGATCGATGACGACGATCCCATCTGCGAACGGGCGACACGCCTCGCCGCCCGGCTCGACGGCATCGTGGTGCTGGTCGAGATCGACGGCAGCACCGCCGGCGGCATCGTGCTGGCCGACCGTCCCCGGCCGGAGGCGGCCCGCACCATTCGCCGTCTCCGGCGCGCCGGGGTCGAACACATCGTGCTGCTCACCGGTGACGGAGCCGCACCGGCCGGGGCGGTCGGCGCCCTGGTCGGGCTCGAGCACATCCGATCCGGCGCGACGCCGGCGAACAAGCTCGACGCCATCGTCTCGGCGCGCGCCGCCGGTGGCGTCGCCGCCATGGTCGGCGACGGCATCAACGACGCTCCTGCGCTGGCGGCGGCCGACGCCGGCATCGGGGTCGCGCTGTCGGTCGCGGCGATGGTCGCTGCGGCGTTCGGGTTCCTCCCACCCATCTGGGGAGCAGTCACCCAGGAGGTCATCGACGTGGCGGTCATCCTCAACGCCGTCCGCGCTGCGACCGACCCCCGGCGCCGGGAGGCGCTCGGCGATGACGACGCCGACGTGATGCGCCACTTCGGAGGCGAGCACGACCGGCTCCGGCCCCAGCTCGACCTCCTCCTGCGGCTCGCCGACGCTCTCACCCTGCCTGACGCCGACACCGAGTCGGCGCGACGGGCGCTCCGAGTCCTCCGGGAGGAGCTCCTCCCCCACGAGGTCGCTGAAGCGCACGAGCTGTACCCCGACTCGACGCGGTCCTCGACGGCGACGAGCCCACAGCCTTGATGGCGCGCACCCACCTCGAACTCCGCAGGCTGACCGATCGGCTCGAGATGACGCTCGACGACGTCGGGGACCGGGAGACACCGACCTCGGTCGAACGAGCCGAGCTGTGCCGACTGCTGTACGGCATCCACGCCATCCTCGTGCTGCACAACAGCCAGGAGGAGGAGGGCTACTTCTCGCTCGCCGATCCCGTCGACGAGGATCCGGCTCGACGCTGAGTCACCCCGAGGGGCCGGGAGAACGAGAGAGCCCCCCGCTGCTCACAACGGGGGGCTTCTCGGGCTGTGCGGGAAGGGCTGGGAGAAACCCTTGCTGTGGACCTGATGCCCACACGTCGGCGACCCCAAACATCGGGAGTCACGAAATCGGATGATTCCCCGACCCTCGCCCGACGGCTCCTACCCGCCGGGCACGGGACGGTCCGAGCCGGTCCACCCGAGGTCGGCGTCGAGTCCCGACGCCACGAGCGCTTCCCCCGCGATCGGCGACGCCTCGACCACCGAGACGATGGCGCCGTAGGCGTCGGCAAACCGCTTGATCTTGATCAGTGAGCGGACACCCGGCCCGTCGATGGAGGTGACGGCGGCGAGGTCGAGATCGAGGAATCGGAAGCGGGAGACGGCGCTGGTGGCGGCGTCGACGAGCGCTACCCCGGTGGCGACGTCGACGCTCCCCTCGAGCGCGATCCGGGCGCTCACCGCTCCGAACGTCAGGGTCACCCCATGGGGCGACAGATCGCTCTCCCACATCGCTGCGCCCATGCGCCCCCTATCGAGGGCAAGGCCCGCCGGCCCCGCCGTTGTCCGCCGTCTCGATCCATCCCGACAGCGCACCCGCCGCGCCACCGGAACTCACGTCAAGCTAACGGTGACAGGCCCCGGTCGCCAGTGTGGATGTCGGAGATCAGCGGCCGAAGACCCCGGCGCGCTGCTGGTGGGTCGAGCCGACGGCGAACGCTGCGCTCGGGCCAGCCGAGACCGCGCTGCCGGAGCGACTGCTGCGCATCGGCGCGTCGCCGGGAACCGGAGCGGCCATGGCCGCATTCGAACTCTCCGCGCCAGGCGGGACGTCACCGGCCGGGACCGCATCGCCGAGCTGGGCGATCGCGTCGGCGACAGCACCGGCAGTCGCCGCGAGTTCGGTTCGGTACGCCGACAGTGAGGCATCGAGCGACGCGAGCTGCGCCGCGAGGCTCGCACGGCTGCCGTTCCACACCTCGGTGGCGGTGGCGACCCGATTGCGCTCCGCGGTCAGTTCGCTGTCCGCGAGGTCGCGGGCGACGCCGACGATCTCGAAGCTCTTGACCTTCGCTGCGGCGATGATCTGGTCGGCTTCGGCACGGGCCGTCATCACTGCCGCCTCGGCCGCCTCGTTCGCGGCCACGATGATGCGTGCAGCGGTGTCGGACGCCTCGATCGACGATCGGGAGGCGCCGACGACGGGCGCGGCGGCCGGAGTAGCCACCGGAGCGGCTGCGGCGGGACGCTCCAGGAGCGTCGCAACCAGCGCCTGCAGGTCGCCGACGGCGGCCCGCAGCTCGGCGACGTCGGCCTCGGCGCTGCTCGGTGCTGCGGCGTTCATCGGGGTGGCCCCAGACGCGGCAGCCGGCGTGGCGACGGCCGGAGACGCAACCGCCGCCGGGACGAAGGGCGGGGGCGCGGGGGCCACAGCGGGGGTCACAGCGGGGGTCGGCTGCGCAACGGCGGGCGGAGCGGGCAACGCGGGGCCCGTCGACCGGTCCCAAGCCGCCACCTGCTTGCGTCGAGATCCGATTACCATAGGGTCCTCCGAGACGAGTGAGCACTTTCAGTGCTTTTCACAACGTTTCAAACCTTAACGGCCGAATCTGCCGATGCAACCGGTTCTCCGAGGTGCCGATGACCTGGCACGGGCCCGGCCGGCGTCGCGTGCGCTCAGCGGCCGAACAGACCGGGCCGGAGGTTGCGCGACGGCGGCTCCTCCACCGGCGCATCGTCCGCCACCGGCGGCTCCGGTGGCGCCACCGCAGCGTCGGCAGGGGCCTCGGCGGCGAGCGGGCCGCCCGGCACCCCCGTGGCGACCGCACCACCGAACAGGCTCGTCCGCGGTGACGCCGCGAGCTCGTCGGTGGAATCGGCCGAATCGCTCGAATCGGCCGAGTCACCCGAGGTGTCGGCAACGGCGCCGGGTTCGGGGGCGTCGGTCAGGTCGACCACCGCATCGGGGTTCGGCGCGAGGTGGGCGCTGACGAAGGCGGCCGGATCCGGGGCCGGCAACTCGTCGATCACCGGCGGCTCGGCCCGCTCGGCCTCGAGGCGAACGGCCGCCTCGCGGATGGCGGTGGCGGTCTCGCCGAGCCCGTCGCGGTACCCGTTCAACGCCGCGTCGAGGTCGCGCAGGTGTGCGGAGATCTGCGCCCGACGCTCGGTCCACTCCGAGGTGGCCGCGGCCACACGGACCCGTTCGGCCGCCAACTCCTGGTCGGCGAGCTCACGCGCCGCCGAGATGATCTCGACGCTGTGGGCCTGGGCGGCGGCCAGGATCTCCGCGGCCTCGGCACGAGCCTCCTCGAGGGTCGACTCTGCGGCTCGGTTCGCCATGACGAGGATGCGCGACGCCTGATCGGTGCCCGGAGTGCCCGTCGGCACCGACGGTTCGTGGGACCGCTCGACGAGCGCCGACACGGTGGTCTGCAATTGCTGGAGCGTCGCCCGCAACTCGGCGACATCGGCCTCGACCGGCGAGCCGGCCGTCGGCGCCGAGGACGTCGGAGGCGGCGATGGGGTCGCTGACGGTGCTGACGGTGCTGACGGTGCTGACGGTGCTGACGGTGCTGACGGTGCTGACGGTGCTGGCGGTTCGGGCAGCTCGGACGCCGACGCCACCGCCGCTACGGGGGCGGCGGGCGGGGCCGGAGGGGCCGGCGGGGCGAACGGGTTGATCCGCGGGCTCGGCCCGGCGACGGGAATCGGCGGGGCGAACGGTGGCATCGGCGGACCGGCGACCGGCGCGTTCACCGGCGGCATGGGGTGGGCCGGGGCGTCGGGGGCCGGCGACGCGGGCTGCGACTGCGCCTGCGCCGCGGCGTCCCTCCACCGGCTACTTCTTGCCATTCCACCCTCCAGAACACGATGCGTTTCGGTGCGATTCATGCAACCCTGGGCAAGGTAACCACGGTTCGACCGCTCGTCACCACTTCCGTGCAGAGATAGCGATCTTCAGCAGATCGGATCGAGGCGGAGCGACGTGGGTCCCCCGGCGTTCGCGATGATCCGCTCGCGCACCGTCGTGGCATCGAGGGGCCGGTCGAGGTGGTACCCCTGCCCGAGGTCGCAGCCCATGGCCTGCAGCCGTTCCACCTGCGACGCGAACTCGATCCCCTCCGCGATCGGCGTGAGGCCGAGCGTGTGGGTGAGCTGCACGATCGCGTCGACGAGGCCCGCATCGGACCGTTCGAGCATCTGGTTCACGAAGCAGCCGTCCACCTTCAGGAAGTCGATCGGGAACTGCTGGAGGTAGGCCAACGAGGAGTACCCGGTGCCGAAGTCGTCGACCGCGAGCTGGACCCCCGACTCGCTCAGCCGACGGAGGTTCTGCGCCGCCATCGCCGGGTCGGCCATGAGGGCGCCCTCGGTGATCTCCAGGATCAGGAGATCGGGACGCAGGCCGGCCGCCCGGACCTGGTCACCGATCCGTTCCGGCAGCGTCGGGTCGAGCAGCTGCCGGGGCGACAGGTTGACGTTGACGGCCGGGGCGAGGTCGTCACCGACCGCCAGCTGCCACGCCCGGGCCTCGGCGAGTGCGGCGCCCAGCACGTAGTCGCCGATCTCGACGATCAAATCGCTCTCCTCGGCGAGGGCGATGAATGCCCCCGGGGCGAGGAGCCCACGTTCGGGATGCTGCCACCGCACCAGCGCCTCCGCCGCCCGCATCCGGCCGGTGGCCAGGTCGTAGATCGGCTGGTAGTGCACGACCAGCTCGCCGCGCCGGGCGGCACCACGCAGACACGTCTCCACCTCCAGACGCTCGACGGCGGCAAGATGCATCTCCGGGGCGAACACCCGGTAGCAGCTCTTCCCCCGAGCCTTGGCGGTGTACATCGCGAGATCGGCGTTGCGAAGGAGGGCGTCACTGTCGAGGCCGAGCCGGGCTCGCCCGAAGGCGATCCCCACGCTGGCGCTGATGGTGACGGGCTTCGCTGCGAGCGTCACCGGCTCACGAAGCGAGGCGACGATCCGTTCGGCGACCGCGATGGCCTGCGCCTCGTCGTCGAGGTCCTCGATGAGCACCGCGAACTCGTCGCCGCCGAGTCGGGCGGCGGTGTCCGACGAACGGAGGTTGCGGGCGAGCCGATCGCTGATCGCCACCAGCAGCTCGTCGCCCACCGTGTGGCCGAGGCTGTCGTTGACGTGCTTGAAGTCGTCGAGGTCGACGAAGAGCACTGCGAGCTGCCCGCCGGTGCGGTCGAGCACGCGCCACAGCATGATCCACCCGGTCACGGAACAACGCCTGGTTCGCGAGCCCCGTCAAGGCGTCGTGGAACGCCTGGCGCGTCAGCTCCTCCTGGAGGACGCGGTGCTCGGTCACGTCGCGGAAGCTCCAGACGCGCCCGACGACCTGGCCGTCGATGCGCTGTGGGAGCGAGTCGCGTTCGAAGACTCGGCCGTCGATCAACTCGAGCTCGTCGTGGCTCTCCGCCTCGGGATCGTCGTAGAGGTCTCGGATCTTCGCGACGAACCCTTCGGGATTGCGGAGCTGGGACATGGCGAACGCCATGGTCCGGGAGTCCTCGCGGCTCGCGATCAGCTCCGCCGGGATCGACCACAGCTCGATGAAACGGCGATTCACACTGGTGATCCGCTCCTCGGTGTCGACGACGAGGATGCCATCGGCCGTCGACTCCAGGGTGGCCGCCAGCACCGAGTTCGCGGACAGCAGCGCGTGTTCCGCTGCCTTGCGGTCGGTGATGTCGTGGCTCGAGACCACCAGCGCGCTCACGGTCGGGTCATCGAGCAGGTTCTTGATCGTCACGGCCATGGGGATGGTGCCGCCGTGCCGACGGTGGAAGTCGAGATCGACGGTGATGGTCGGCACGCCCGAGCCCGACGTCGGGGCCAGGACGAACGCCATCGCTTCGGCCAGCCGCGAGCGGTCCCAGACCTCGACGATCTCACCGAGGTGGCGCCCCTCCAACCCTTCCTGGTCATGGCCGAGCATCCGGCTGAGCGCCGAGGTCGACGCCTCGACGATACCGTCGCCGCCGATCAGCATCGTGAGGATCGACGCGTTGTGCATGAGCGACCGGAACCGAGCGTCCTCGTCGTGGGCGACCTCCCACCGTCGTCGGTCCGTGAGGTCGCGAATGCTCAACACGAGCAGGTCGCCGAGCGGCGCTCCCACGATCTCGACGAGTCGCCAGCCGTCGTGGGCGCGCACCCGCAGTTCGAGGGGTGTGCCCACCTCCTTGTCCTGCACACTCGAGAGCGAGAGCATGGCCATCTGCAGATCGTCGGGGTGGATGAGGTCGAATCCGTTCAGCCCGAGACCGTCGGCCAACGAGATGCCGAACAACCGCTCCGCGGCCCGGTTCGCCCACAGGGCCGTGGCCATCGAGTCGACGACCAGGATCCCGTCGGGGAGACCGGCGGCGACCGCGGCGAGGGTGCCGACGTCCGTACCCGGTCCCATGAGGTCGACGCGTGTGAGCGACTGCTGCGGAGCCATCGTCTGAATCTCGGCAGCTTCGCCGTGCGGATTGACCTTTGTCCTGCACCTTCGGCCCACTGGGGCGAGGTGAAGGCGCTCAAGGCGAATGGGCCGGAATACCGATGTTGGGCCCATGCCTGAGCCTTCCGACCCATCACCGGAGACCCATCGACGCCGCTGGCGGCGCCCCGCACCCCACAAGGCGGTGGAACCCGAGCTGCGAAATGCCGCCGTCTTCACCGACAGTCGCGTCGAGATCGAGATCGACGACGAGACGGGAAAGCCCCAGCTCCGGATCGTCCGCGGCGCCCGTCGCAAGGAGTAGCGGCAGGCGCCGGGTTCAGCCGGTCAGATGGGAGCAGTCGTTGAACGTGTGGAGCGACGGCGCCCCGACCGACGTCGCGATCCTCGTGATGGAGGCGGGCGCCACGAACATCCGCCACGCCATCTCGTCGGTGCCGCCCACGGCCCAGGCCACCGCGGCCTTGATCGGGGACACGTGCGTGACCACCACGATCGTGCGGTCGCGGGCCTCCTCGGCGAGGTCGTCCAACCCCGAGCGCACCCGGCGGCCCAGTTCGGCAAGGGATTCGCCGCCCGGCGGAGCGAAGGCGACGTCGGCGCGCCACGCCGCCCACTCGTCGGCGGCGACGTCGGCCAACGGCCGCTGATCCCACTCGCCGTAGTCGAGCTCGACGAACCGCTCATCGACGGTCACGGCGGCACCCGTCGCCGCAGCGACCGCCGCAGCGGTCTGCCGCGTGCGGGCGAGGGGCGACGTGACGATCCGGTCGACGGCGGGGCCGGCCTCATGGCCGAGCGCCGCGCCGAGCCGCCGCGCCTGGTCGATGCCGAGCTCGTCGAGGTCGGGGTCGGCGCGGCCCAACAACAGGCCGGCGGCGTTCGACACCGTGCGTCCGTGCCGTACGACGACGATCATTCCTCGGTCCTCCTCGGCACTCCGCGCCGCATCACTCGTCGTCCTCGGGGACGCCGCGTCGGCGCATCAGCGTCCGGTCGAGCTGGCCCGTCCGCCACAATCGCCCGCGCCGCTCGGGGTCGTCGAGCCCGAACTCGCCCCACAACCAGAGGGCGACCATGCACCCCACCAACTCGAGGAGCAGCGACCAGATGCCCCGTTGGACGACCGGTGCCGAGACGTCGGGGAACGTCCATCCGCCGAACGGCCACCAGAACACCGACTGGTCGGACCACGACGCGTCGAGCACGAGGTGGAGGAACATCCCGATGGGGATGCCCAGCCACCGTCGCCGCCGGAGTCGCTGCCCGATCGTGAGCCCCATGGTGAGCGCCAGGGCGACCACCGACAGCATCAGTGTCTGGAACGGGCCGACGCCGATCGGCACCTCGACCAACGCCAGCACCGACCCGAGCGCGACGACGCGGTAGTCGACCGCCGGGCTCCGGAAGATCACCCACACGATCGCCACACTGCCGGCGGCGAACCAGATCAACATCCCCGGTGCGTCGAACCGAGGAAGCGAGCCCGAGCGGCGGCGCCCGAGGTCATCGAACCCGAGGTCATCGAACCCGAGGTCATCGAACGAGGATGCGGCCGCACTCGGGGCAGAGGTGGACCGCGTCGGGCGGCTCGTGCTTGATGGCGTCGTATTCGGCGCGCGGCAGGGTCAGGTGGCATCCCTCGCAACGGCCACCCGGAGCGAGGCGTGCGGCGCCCTGCCCGCCGAGCGCGTTGCGGAGCTTGTCGTACTGGGCGAGCAGCGACTCGGGAAGCGTGGCGGCCTGCGCCTCGCGCGCCGACGTCACGGTGTCGAGTTCGGCGCCGACCTCCGCCTGCATGGCGGTGACGCCCATCTCGGCGTCGCCGACATTGGCGATCGCAGCGGTCTTCTCCGCTGCCAACGCGACGGCCTGGGCCTCGAGGGGCTCGGCGAGCTCCATCTGTTCGAGCTCGAGATCCTCGAACCCGCCCAGGCGTTCCTTGAGCATCGCGAGTTCGTGCTGGAGCGACTCGAGCTCCTTGTGCGCGGTGACGACCCCGCCGTACAGCGTGTCGTTGACCTTGGCGATCTTGTCCTCGGTCAGCGACGCCTCGTCCTCCAACCGCTTCAGCTCTTGACGCACGACGTCGCGTTCGCCGAACAGTTCGAGCTCACGGCGCTCGACATCGGCGACCGCTGCTTGCGCCGCGGCAAGGTTGGCGAGGACCGGATCGTGGGTGAGCCGATGACCGAGCTGCGCCAGACGCGTGTCGAGCTCCTGCAGGGCCAACAACTGTTCGAGATCCAACGGGTGTCCTTTCCGAGCCTGGGCGGGAACCTATCGCACCGGCGTCGGATCAGTTGCCGCCGGTGGCCGTCCCGCCGTCACCGGCGGGGGTGGTCGGCGGCGTGGTCGCTGGTGGACTGGTCTGGGCGCGGCCGGCGGGAACCCCGGTGGGAACCCCTGCGGGACCGTCGTGGTGGTCGTGGGCTTCTTGGTCGTGCCGCCCCTGTCGACCTTGTTGGTGTAGCGAATGGCCTTGCCCTTGCGCGTGGGCTCGGGCGGTTCGAAGTCGATCGGCGGGAGCAGCGCGTGATACGGCTCGTTGAACGCCTGCCACACCTGCGCCGTGTAGTCGCCGCCCATCACGGCGCGACCCTTGATGACGATCTTGTCGCGGCCGGTCGGCGACCCCAGCCACACCGCGGTCGACAGGTACGGCGTGTACCCGACGAACCACGTGTCGGCGTTCTCCTGGGTGGTGCCGGTCTTGCCGGCCGACTCCTGCTCCTTCAGCGCCGACTTGCGACCGGTGCCACCGGTGACGTTCTTCGCGAGCACCTGGGTGACCAGTCGGGCGGTTTCGACCGACACGACCCGGGTGCCCTCGGACTGGTGCTGGTAGAGCACCTTGCCCTTGGCGTCGGTGACCTTGTCGACGTAGTAGGGCGGGTTGTAGATGCCATCGTTGGCCGCCGTCGCGTAGGCCGCCGCCATGTTCACCGGGTGCACCTCCTTGCTGCCGAGGGGCAGCGACAAGATGTCGCTCGGGATCGGGGTCTCGCGGAGACCGGTCGAGCCGTCCTCGCCGGTATAGGACTCGATTGTCGACATGCCCATGCGGTTGGCCATGTCGGCGACGCGGTCGAGCCCGACGGTCTGGCCCAGGCGGAGGAACCCGCAGTTGGACGACACCTGCGTCTGGCCGGTGATGGTCGTCGTCTTGCCGCCGCCCGTGGCGACGTACACGCCGTCCTTCGCGGTGGGGTCGGGGAACTTGCACGGCGATGCGCCCGAGATCGTGTCGTTGGGCACGTAGCCCGCTTCGATCGCCGCCATCAGCACGAAGTACTTGAACGACGAACCGGGCTGGCGCCACCCCTGGGTGACGTAGTTGACCTTCGAGGTCTCGAAATCGGGACCGCCGACCATCGCCCGGACAGCACCGTTCTTCGGGTCGACGGCGGCCACGCCGACGAAGTACTTGCCGCCGCTGTCGGGCACCTTGAGCGTGGCCGCCTCGGCGGCCTGCTGCGCCGCCGGCTCGTAGGTCGTGTACACCCGCAGGCCCCCGGTGAACACGGCGTCGTATCGATCCTGCGCCGTCGAGCCGAGCTCCGGAAGGTCGAGCAGGACCTGCTTCACCGTCTCGGAGAAGTAGCTGCCACCCACCAGCTGGGCCTGGGCCGTGGCCTTCTCGCGTTCGAAGACCTGGGTCGGGAGCGGCGTGTCGTTGATCTTGTCGGCGGCCGCCTGGTCGATCACCTGTTCCTGGACGAGGCGGCGTACGACGATGCCGCGCTGGGTCTTCGAACGGTCACGGGTCTCGGTCGAGATCGGGTCGTAGCGCGTCGGGTTGGGAATCAGCGACGCGAGCATCGCCGCCTCGGCCCAACCGATGTCCGTGACGCTCTTGTTGAAGTACGTCTCCGACGCCGCCTCGACGCCATAGGCGCCGTGGCCCAGGTACACGGTGTTGAGGTACCGCTCGAGGATCTCCTCCTTGGACATCTGCTTCTCGAGCTTCGTTGCGAGGATCGCCTCGCGAACCTTGCGTTCGAGCGTCTGACGGTCGCCCGTGATGGACTGCTTGATGAGCTGCTGGGTGATCGTCGACCCGCCCTGCGCGACCTGGCCCGAATCGATGTCGCTGTGCAGCGCCCGGATCAGCGAGCGCACGTTCACACCCTTGTGGGAGTAGAAGTCGGCGTCCTCGCTCGTCAGGATGGTCGTCTGCACGAGCTCGGGGACGCTCTCGAGCGGCACCTCCTGGCGGTCCTGCTCGGCGTACAGCAACGCCATCTCGTTGCCGCCGGCGTCGTAGATGATGGAGCGGGTCGCCAAGGGCTTGAGCAGGATCGGCTCGGACGGCGAGGTCGAGATCGCCCGCCCGGACTGCGACGCCACGTTCCAGGTGAGCCCCATCGTCGCTGCGATCGACGCGCCACCGAGGGCGAACACGAACACGGCGCGCGCCAACAGCCTGATCGGGGAACGGGGATGCGGGGAGGTGCCCCGTCGGAGGTTGGCCACAGCGATCCCAGGATAGTTGTCGGGTGAGTCCCGACTTCTGCACCCGCTGGTATCGTCGCCCGCGATCGCCTCGATCGCCTCGACCGACCTCCTGGGGGACGACTTCCATGGCCCACGACCGCCGCTTCCGCTTCGGTATCCAACTGTCCCAGCCGCTCGCCGGCCTGAGCTGGGCCGAGAGCGCCCGCAAGGCCGAGGACCTGGGGTTCTCCACGCTGTTCCTGCCCGACCACTTCGGCGACCAACTGGCCCCGATCCCCGCGATGATGGCCGCCGCCGACGCCACGACCACCCTCAACGTGGGCGCGCTCGTGTTCGACAACGACTACAAGCACCCTGTCGTGATGGCCAAGGAGATCGCCACGATCGATCAGCTGTCGGGCGGCCGGGTCGAGTTCGGGCTCGGCTCGGGGTGGATGAAGTCCGACTACGACGAGTCGGGCATCCCCTATGACGCCCCCAAGGTCCGCGTCGAACGCTTCTTCGAGGGCGTCGAGATCATCAAGGGCCTGTGGTCGGAGGAGCCCGTGAACTTCTCGGGCGAGCACTACACGATCACCGGCCTCAACGGCCTCCCCAAGCCGGCCCGCGCCGGTGGTCCGCCGCTGCTCATCGGTGGCGGCGCACCCCGCATGCTCCGCTTCGCGGGCGCCCACGCGGACATCGTCGGGGTGAACCCGTCGATCCATTCGGGCGCGATCGACGGCGAGGCGGCACGCGACGGCGCCGCCGACCGTTTCGACCAGAAGCTCGAGTGGGTCCGGGAGGGCGCCGGGGACCGTTTCGACGACATCGAACTCAACGTGCTCGTGTTCCTCGCGCAGATCACCGACGACGCCACCGGCGTCGCCGAGATGATGGCGCCGCTCTTCGGCACCACCCCCGACCTCATGGCGGAGGCCCCGTTGGCGCTGTTCGGCACCGAGGACGGGATCTGCGAGACGATCGAGGCCCGTCGGGAGCGGTGGGGTCTCTCGTACTACGTGTTCCAGGGCGACGCCCTCGACACGATGGCACCGATCGTCGCCCGCCTCGCCGGCAACTGAGCGTGACGCGCCTCGCGATCGCCGGGGCCGGTTGGGCCGGCCGCGTCCACACGTTGGCGGCGTCCGCCGTCAGTGGCGCCACCGTGCCGCTGATCGCGACCCGGTCGGTCGGGTCGGCCGAGGTCCTCGCGTCGGAGATCGGCGCCCGCCCCGTGACCGCCGACCAGCTCCCCGGTAGCGCCGAGGCCGTGGTCGTCGCGACGCCACCGCCCGACCATGCGGCGCTGGCCGTCCGCATGTTGTCGGCCGGCACGGCGGTCCTCATCGAGAAGCCGCTCGCCGCGACGCTCACCGAGGCCGACGCCATCGTGGCGGCCGCCGAGGCCACCGGTGCGGCGGCCTGCTACGCCGAGAACCTCCTCTTCGCCCCGGCGCTCGACGTGGCCGTGAACCGCCGGGTCGCCCTCGGAGCGATCGACCACCTCGAGGTGCGCATGGCGCAGCCGATGCCGACGTGGGGTCACTTCGCCGAACCGTTGACCGCCGGCGGCGTGCTGTTCGACCTCGGGGTGCACGCGCTGGCGGTGTTGTTGGTGCTGGCCCGCGACGACGAGCCGGTGGCGCTCCGGGCCCGACTGGGGTCGAGCCGTGACGACGGCGCCGACGACGTCGGGCGGGTCGAAGTCCGCTTCGCCTCCGACCTGATCGCGTCGATCGACGTGAGTTGGAACAGCGACGTCATCGAGTGGTCGGCGGAGGCCTCCTCGCCCACCGGCGTCGTCCGCGTCGACTTCCAGCCCGACGTCACCGTCGAGGTCAACGGCACGTCGGTGCCGGTCCCCCACGTCGACTCCGAGATCGACGCCCGCATCTTCGACCTCGGCTACCACGCACAGCTCGAGGGGTTCTGCTCCGTCGTCGCTCGACGCGGCGGCCGTGTGTGTCCTGCCGGCTTCGGCCGGTCGATGCTCGAGATGGTGTGCGCCGCATATGTCTCGGCGGGCCGCGACGGCGACGAGGTGCTGCTGCCCTACGACGGCCCTCGCGACGTCACTCCCCTGCAGCTCTGGCGCGGGTAGTCCGTCACCGCCCCCCCCCCCCCCGTCGTTTTGCCCCCCGTCGTTTTGCCCTGCAGAACGACCGGTTTGCCGATTGAATCGTGGGACAGAACGCGACGCGAGGGGGTGACATGGACGAGATACTGCACTTGCTCGCCGACCAGCAGCAGGAGCTGACCGATCTGCTCGGTGGTCGGACCGACGACGAGTGGCATCAACCGTCGGCGTGTGCCGGCTGGAGCGTCGGCGACGTTGTGCTCCACCTCGTCCAGACGAACGACATGGCGATCGCCAGCTGCGAGGGGCGCTTCGACGAGCTGATCCGGTCGCCGCTCTACGCGCCCGACGAGAGCGTGACGTCGCTCGATGACGTGGTGGACCTGGCCGTTCGGCGTGCACGTGGCGCCACGCCGGCGGAGCTGTACGAGCAGTGGCAGGACGGAGCGCAGCGACTCATCGGCGCGCTCGACGCAGCCGGCGCCAGCACCCGGGTGCCGTGGGTCGTCGGCACGCTGTCGGCGAAGACGCTCGCCACGACCCGAATCGTGGAGACGTGGATCCACACCGGTGACGTCGCCGTCGGCCTCGGGGTCGAGCTGGCGCCGACCGATCGGCTCTTCCAGATCGCCCGGCTCTCGTGGCGGACCCTCCCCCACGCATTCGGCCGCGTCGGCCTCGGGCCGCCCGGCCCCGTCGGATTCGACCTCGTCGGCCCGCACGGCGATGCCTGGCAGTTCGGCATGGCGCTCGACGACGGGACCGCGCCACCGACCGTCATCTCCGGGACCGGCCTCGATCTCGTCCGGGTCGCGTCGCAGCGGTACACCGCCGACCAGACCGGCCTGGTCGGCACCGGTCCCGACGCCGAGCAGGTCCTCCGGATCGTGCGCTCCTGGGCCTGAGAACGCCGAAGGCCCCCTCGCGGGGGCCGTCGGGGTCTCGCATGTCTTGGCAGGCAGCGATCTGGATCGTGACTCGGATCAGCCGAGGTTCGGAGCCGTAAGAAGCTCCCGACGAATTCGGGAGCGAACCTGAGCGAAGGTGGCCGAGGCCGTCCCAAAGCCGAGGTACCGAAGCGTAAGAAGCTCCTGAGGGACGAAGGAGCGAACCTGAGCGAAGGTGGCCGAGGCCATCTAGAAGTCGTCGTCGAAGGTGACTTCACCCTCGACACCGACCTGGTACGAGCTGGTCGTGCGCTCGAAGAAGTTGGTGAGCTCCTGGACGTCTTGGAGTTCCATGAAGTTGAACGGGTTCTTGGACCCGAAGACCTTGGGCAGGTGGAGCGTCGTGAGGCGCTGGTCGGCGACGTACTCGAGGTACTGGCGGGTCTCGGCGACCGACATGCCGGCGACACCCTGGCTGAGCACGTCCTCGGAGAACATCGTCTCGCAGTCGACGGCCTCACGGATCATGGCGGTGACCCGCTCGGCGAGGTCCTCGTCGAACAGTTCGGGCTGCTCTTCGCGGACCTGCTCGATGACTGCGAACGCAAAGTTCATGTGGCCGCTCTCGTCGCGGAACACCCAGTTGGTGCCCGACGCCAGCCCGTTGAGCAGGCCCTTGGACCGGAGGAAGTAGACGTAGGCGAACGAGCCGAAGAAGAACAGGCCCTCGATGCACGCCGCGAAGCAGATGAGGTTGAGCAGGAACGCCTTGCGGTCCTCGTTGGTGTGCAGCTCGTCGAGGGTGTCGATCGAGCCGATCCACGTCTGGCAGAACTCGGCCTTGGCCCGGATCGACGGGATGTTCTCGACGGCGTCGAACGCCGCGGCGCGCTCGGTCTGGTCGGGGATGTAGGTGTCGAGCAGCGTCAGGTAGAACTGGACGTGGAGCGCCTCCTCGTACAGCTGACGGGAGAGGAACATGCGGGCTTCGGGCGAGTTGATGTGCTTGTAGAGGTTGAGCACGAGGTTGTTCGACACGATCGAGTCGCCGGTGGCGAAGAACGCCACGAGGCGGTTGATCAGGTGCCGCTCGGCCGGCATGAGCTTGCGCTGCAGGTCGCTCACGTCGTCGCCGAGGTTGACCTCCTCGACCGTCCACGTGTTGCGGATCGCGTCGCGGTACATGTCGTAGAACTGCGGGTACCGCATGGGGCGCAACGTCAGGTTGAAGCCGGGGTCGAGCAGGTTGGCCGCCTGCGGAACGGCGACGGGGGCCGGGGTCTCGGGGGCGAAGCCGAACTCGGCGTAGTCGTCGAACTCGGGGTTGGTTGAGGCGAGCGCCACGGTGGTTCTCCAGGGAGGGGGGAAGCGGATTCGATGAGCGGTACTGACGGTGTTGAAGGGAGGGTGGGCGCGCCGATCGACGGCGTGCGCCGGTGGTGGTGCCGGCGGAGCGGCGCCGGAGCTACTGACAGGCCTCGCAGGACTCGGGGTTCTCGAGCGAACAGGCGAGCGCCTCGTCCTCGGTGAAGGTCTTCTTCGGTGCGGCAGCCGGAGCGGCGGCCGCCTCGGTGGACGACCCGGCGGGGACGCCACCGCCGGTGGGTGCCGGCGGCGTCGTCGACACGGTGGCGGCCGTGGTGGTCTTGTTGATGCGCGTCGCCGGGCGGGACCGCATGTAATACGTGGTCTTGAGCCCCGACTTCCAGGCGTGGGCGTACATCGAACTGAGCTTGCCGATCGTGGGCGACTCGACGAACAGGTTCAGCGACTGGCTCTGGTCGATGTAGGGGCCACGCTCGGCCGCCATGTCGATGAGCGACCGCATCGGCAGCTCCCAGGCGGTGCGGTAGATCGCCCGCAGCTCGGCGGGGATCTCCTCGATGTCCTGGATCGAGCCCTCGGCCTTCTTGACGGCGGAGATGACCCGGTCGTTCCACAGGCCCAGCGACTGCAGGTCACGGACGAGGTAGGCGTTGATCTGCAGGAACTCGCCCGAGAGCGTTTCCCGCTTGAACAGGTTGGACACCTGCGGCTCGATGCACTCGTAGCAGCCGGCGATCGAGGCGATCGTGGCGGTCGGTGCGATGGCGATGAGCAGCGAGTTGCGCAGGCCGTGGGCGGCGACACGGTCGCGGAGACCCTGCCAACGCTCGGGGTCGCTCGGGGTCACACCCCAGAGGTCCATCTGCAGCTCACCGTTGGCGGCGCGGGTCTCGGCGAAGTTCTCGTGCGGACCCGAGGCTTCGGCCAGCTCGGTCGAGGCCCACAGCGCGTTGTAGTAGATCTCCTCGGAGATGCGGGCCGAGATGGCACGGGCCTCGGGCGAGTCGAACGGCAGCTTCAGCTTGAAGAAGACGTCCTGCAGGCCCATGAGGCCGAGGCCGACGGGGCGCCACTTGGAGTTGGACGCCCCCGACTCCTCGGTCGGGTAGAAGTTGATGTCGACGACCCGGTCGAGGTAGCGGACCGCGAGGCGCACGACGTCGGCGATGTGGTCGTAGTCGACGCCGGTGGTGCCGTCGGCGAGTTCACGCACGAACAGGCCCAGGTTGAGCGAACCGAGGTTGCACACTGCGGTCTCGGCCTGGTTCGTGACCTCGAGGATCTCGGTGCACAGGTTCGAGAGGTGGATGACGTTCTCGGGACGGCCGGTCTGGTTCGACTTGGTGTTGGAGGCGTCCTTGAACGTCATCCAACCGTTGCCGGTCTCGGCGAGGGTGCGCATCATGCGCTGGTAGATGTCGCGGGCCTTGACCTGGCGCACGTACTTGCCGGCCGATTCGGCGGCGAGGTAGGCGTCCTCGAACTCCTTGCCGTACAGGTCGACGAGCTCGGGCACCTCCTTCGGGTCGAAGAGCGACCACTGCCAGTCCTTCTCGACGCGCTCCATGAAGAGGTCGGGGACCCAGTTGGCGAGGTTGAGGTTGTGGGTGCGGCGGCTGAGGTCGCCGGTGTTGTCACGCAGCTCGAGGAACTCCTCGATGTCCGCGTGCCACGACTCGATGTACACACACGCGGCGCCCTTGCGACGCCCACCCTGGTTGACCGCGGCGACCGACGCGTCGAGCGTCTTGAGCCACGGGACGATGCCGTTGGAGAGACCGTTGGTGCCACGGATGAGCGAACCACGGCTGCGGATGCGGCTGTAGCTGAGGCCGATGCCACCGGCGTGCTTCGAGAGGCGGGCTACGTCGTGGTAGCGCTTGTAGATCCCGTCGAGGCTGTCGGTCGGCGAGTCGAGCAGGTAGCAGCTCGACATCTGCGGGTGCGTGGTGCCCGAGTTGAACAGCGTGGGCGACGACGGCAGGTACTCGAGGCTCGAGATGAGTCGGTAGAACTCGATGGCGTCCTCGGGGTTGGTCGAGAGGCCGCAGGCCACCCGCATGAGGAAGTACTGCGGCGTCTCGATGACCTTGCGGGTCTCGGGGTGGCGAAGGAGGTACCGGTCGTAGACCGTGCGCAGGCCGAAGAACTCGTAGAGCCAGTTGCGCTCGGCGATGATCGCGTCGTTGAGCTTGCGGCTGTGGGTCGCGACCATCTTGGCCGTCTCCTCGCCGATGATCCCCTGGGAGAGACCGAGGGCGACCGACTGGCTGAACGAGTGGACGTCGCCGTTGCGCACCTCCTTGTCGATCACCGTGTCGAGCAGGCGGGCGGCCAGCTTCGAGTAGTTGGGCTCCTCGGAGATGAGCGCGGCGGCGGTGCGGATCGACAGCTCGTCGAGCTCCTGGGTGCTGGCACCGTCGTGGAGGCCCGAGATCGTGCGGGTGGCGACGCGGATCACGTCGACGCCGTCGAGCTGGGTGCCGTCGAGGTTGGTGGCGCACCGGCCGATGGCCCGGACGATCTTGTTGAGGTCGACCGCCTCGAGGCTGCCATCGCGTTTGCGCACCTGCATCTGCGTCGACGGGACGGCGCTCTCGGTCAGGTCGATGGTGTTGCCCACCAGTACCGGTCGGGTGTCTTCCTGAAGTGCCACGATTGCCGCCTCTTTGCTTGCTGATTGCCGGGGTACTGCTGGTGTCCAGTGCTTCGCTTCGGGGGGTCGACGAAGCAGGCCGCGTTGGCCTCCCCCACCTGCCCGACGGACTGCCGTTGTCCGTGACCCGCCGTAACGGGTTCGTAATTACAGCCTTGAAAGTACAACCGCGTCAAGAGCCGCGCGCGGATCCCTCGGCCTCGCCGCCGTCCTCCCTGCGGGGCGGGCAGACTGGGGCCCATGGGCGAGCGCGAAGCACTGCAGAAGATGGGCCGATCGACCGAGATGGGCCCCGACGCCGTCGCCGCGGCGACCGTGATCCTGGTCCGTGAGTCATCTTCGGGCGGGTCCGAGGCCGAGATCCTCATGCTCAAGCGCGACTCCCGGTTGAGCTTCGCCGGTGGCCTGTGGGTGTTCCCGGGCGGCCGGGTCGACCCCGGCGACCACGACCCTGCATCCCCCGACGACCTCGATCTCGCCGAACGCAACGCCGCGGCCCGAGAGGCCCAGGAGGAAGCCGGACTGGTCATCGACCCGGCCGACCTCGTGCGCTTCAGCCACTGGACCCCGCCGCCGCAGGCCAACAAGCGCTTCTCGACCGCATTCTTCCTCGCCGCGGCGCCGAGCGGGGCCGCCGGCACGGTGGTGATCGACGACGGCGAGATCCGCGCCCACCAGTGGGTCACCGCACGCGGGGCGCTCGCCGCTCACGACCGCGGCGAGATCGAGCTCGCCCCGCCGACGTTCATCACCCTCAGCTACCTGGCGGCGCACGAAACCGCCGAGGACCTCCTCGCGTCGATGCACCACCACGTGCCCGAGGCGTTCGCGACCCAGATCGCCGAGGTCGACGGTCACGTCGTGGCGCTGTACCACGGCGACGTCGGGTACGGCGAGGGCGATCCGGCCCACGACGGTCCCCGCCACCGCCTCTGGCTCGACCCGGCTGGCTGGCGCTACGAACGAAGCGAGTAGCAAGCGAGCAGCCAAGCCCGCCCGTCTGGAGCGCTGATGTGCCCTCACGCCGTTCTGGAGCGCTGATGTGCCAGTTTCTGGCACATCAGCGCTCCAGAGGCGCCGCCCGTACTGCGATATGGCTTCGAGGGGCGCGCGACCCGGCCGGTAGTCTCTCCGCCGTGACTGAGCAGGCCCCCGCCGTTGAATCGAACAGCAACGAACGCCCCTACCCCGATGTCGACCCGAAGCCGGACTTCGCGGCCATCGAGCGCGACATCCTGGCGACCTGGGAGGCCGAGGACACGTTCCGGGCGTCGATCGACCAACGGCCCGCCGACGACGAGTACGTCTTCTACGACGGGCCCCCGTTCGCCAACGGGCTCCCCCACTACGGCCACCTGCTCACGGGTTACGTCAAGGACGTCATCCCCCGCTACCAGACCATGCGTGGCCACCGCGTCGAGCGCCGCTTCGGATGGGACACCCACGGTCTCCCCGCCGAGATGCAGACCGAGAAGGAGATCGGCGTCGCCGGCCGGGCGGCCATCCAGGAGTACGGCATCGACAAGTTCAACGCCGCCTGCCGGGCGTCGGTGCTCAAGTACACGGCGGAGTGGGAGCGCTACGTCACCCGCCAGGCCCGATGGGTCGACTTCGCGAACGACTACAAGACCCTCGACCCCACCTACATGGAGTCGGTCATGTGGGCGTTCAAGGAGCTGTGGGACAAGGGCCTCCTCTACGAGGCGTACCGGGTCATGCCGTACTCGTGGGGTGCCGAGACCCCGCTGTCGAACTTCGAGATCCGTCTCGACGACGCCATGCGCCCCCGCCAGGACCCGGCGCTCACGGTGCGCTTCGCGCTCGACCCCCAGGCAAGTGATCTCGGCCCGACGGAGGCCTGGGCCTGGACGACCACGCCGTGGACGCTCCCGGCGAACCTGGCCCTCACCGTCGGACCGTCGATCGACTACGTGATCGTCGAGTCGCCCACCAACGAGGCGAACGGCGGCGCCCGCTTCGTGCTGCTCGGCGCGGCCGCTGCCGGTCGCTACGCCGCCGAGCTCGGCGACGACGCCGAGGTGCGCGCCACGTTCCCCGGCGCCGAGATCGCGGGGCGCACCTACACCCCGCTCCTCCCCTACTTCGCCGGCCACGCCGACGCGTTCCGCATCCTCACCGACGACTTCGTGACCGACGAGGACGGCACCGGCATCGTGCACACGGCGCCCGGTCACGGCGAGGACGACCAGCGGGTGGGCGAGGCCAACGGCATCGTGTTGGTGTCGCCCGTCGACGATGCCGGCCGCTACACCGCGGAGATCGCCGACATGGTCGGCACCAACGTGTTCGAGGCCAACCCGATCATCGCCAAGCGCCTGCGCGACGAGCACCAGCTCGTCCGCCACGACACGATCGACCACAACTACGCGCACTGCTGGCGCACCGACACCCCGATCATCTACAAGGCCGTGTCGAGCTGGTACGTGAAGGTCACCGACTTCAAGGACCGTCTGGTCGAGACCAACCAGGACATCAACTGGATCCCGTTCCACGTGCGCGACGGCCAGTTCGGCCGCTGGCTCGAGGGGTCCCGCGACTGGTCGATCAGCCGCAACCGGTTCTGGGGTGCCCCCATCCCCGTCTGGCGTTCCGATGACCCGACCTACCCCCGCACCGATGTGTACGGGAGCCTCGACGAGATCGAGCGCGACTTCGGTGTTCGCCTCGACGATCTGCACCGCCCCGGCATCGACGAGCTGACCCGTCCCAACCCCGACGACCCGACGGGCCAGAGCACGATGCGGCGCGTGTCGGAGGTGCTCGATTGCTGGTTCGAGTCGGGCGCGATGCCCTTTGCCCAGGTGCACTACCCCTTCGAGAACAAGGAGTGGTTCGACACCCACAGCCCGTCGGACTTCATCGTCGAGTACATCGCCCAGACCCGCGGCTGGTTCTACACGATGCACGTGCTGTCGGTCGCGCTGTTCGATCGCCACGCGTTCAGCAACGTCATGTGTCACGGCGTGGTGCTCGACAGCGAGGGCCGCAAGCTGTCCAAGAAGCTCCGCAACTACCCCGACCCCGTCGAGGTCATGGAGACGATCGGCTCCGATCCGCTCCGCTGGTACCTGATGAGTTCGCCGATCCTCCGCGGCGGCGACCTGAAGATCGCCAAGGACGCGCGTCGGACATGCGCGACGTCGTGCGCCTGGTCGTGAACCCGATCTGGAACGCGTACACGTTCTTCTGCCGGTACGCGAACGTCGACGGCTACCGCGCCACCGAGCGGGCCGACGCCACCGGTCAGCTCGACCGCTATCTCCTCGCGAAGACGCACGCGCTGGTCGCCCACGTGACCGAGCTGATGGACGCCTACGACGTCGCCGGCGCGTGCCACGAGATCGTCGCGTTCATCGACGCACTCAACAACTGGTACATCCGTCGCAGCCGCGACCGGTTCTGGGCGCCGGGGTCGGCGACCGACGGGGCGCTGAGCGACGACAAGCGCGACGCGTACGACACGCTCTACACCGTACTGGTCAACCTGCTCCGCCTCGCCGCTCCCCTGCTGCCGCTCCTGAGCGACGAGATGTACCGGGGACTCACGTCCGGCGGATCTGCCGGAGGCAGCAACAGCACTGCCTCGGTGCACCTCACCGACTGGCCGTCCGCCGACACGCTGCCCGCCGATGACACCCTCGTCGCGAACATGGACAAGGTGCGGGCCGTGTGCTCGGCGGCGCTCGGCCTGCGCGAGGACGCGAAGCTCCGCACCCGCCTGCCGCTCTCCCGCCTGACGATCGCCGGGGCGGGCGCCGATGAACTCGCTGCGCTCACGGCCCTCATCGCCGACGAGATCAACGTGAAGGCCGTCGACCTGCAGACCGACGCATCGTCGTTCGGCTCCTGGCACCTCAAGCCCAACTTCAAGCTGCTGGGCCCGGTGCTCGGCAAGGCGTTGCCCGAGGTCACCAAGGCGGCGAAATCGGGCGACTGGACCGACCACGGCGACGGCACCGTCACCGCCGGCGGGCACCGGTTGACCGAGGGCCAGTTCGAGGTGGCGCTGCAGCCTGCCGACGGCCTGGCCGTCGCGTCCGCCCGCCAGCTCGACCCCGAGGGCGGCATCGTCGACCTCGGACTGCTCGTCAGCCTCGATGTGGAGGTCACGCCCGAGCTCGAGGCCGAGGGCCTGGCGCGTGACGTGATCCGCCAGGTGCAACAGGCTCGCAAGGACGCCGACCTCGACATCACGGACCGCATCGCGCTGACCGTGACCGCGCCGGCGGCCACGCTCGACGCGATCCGCGCCCACCAGGCGATGGTGAGCGACGCCGTGCTCGCGACCGCCGTCGAACTCGCCGACGGCGAGGCGCTCGCGGTCACCGTCACCCGCGCCTGACCCTCACTCGTTCTGTCCTGCGGTTCCGCCCCTGGAGGGGCGAAACCGCAGGACAGATGCGGTGCTGGGTGGGGACGCGGCTGGTTCGTTCGACCCATTCGGGGCTCCTGGGGAATTCGCCCGGGAGGAAAACCGACGAAACGTCCCCAGACTGGTCTCCGGACCCGCGTCGAGCGCGGGCCGATGGAGGCTGCAATGAAGAGTGGGATGCTCACCGGAAAACGACGCATCGTCGCCGTCCTGGCGTCGACCGCAGTGATCGTGGCGGGACTGGGCCTGGCGTTCGGCACCGTCGAGGCGGCGTCGTCGGTGACGCCGAAGGCGGGGCCGTCGGGCAAGATCGTCCACGGCACCTACCAGGGCAAGGCCCAGAAGCTGCAGACCATGCTCTTCCAGGTCGACCTCAACGGTGAGGCGTCGTTCATGTTCTGCATCGACATCGCCACCTACATCCAGTTCGGCGTCACGTACGACGAGCAGAGCTGGGATACGTCCAAGGTGCCGAACCTCAACAAGGTCGCCCGCGTGCTGTCGCAGACCAACGCGACCGTCACCAAGGACCCGATCGAGATCGCCGCCGCGCAGGCCGCGATCTGGCACTTCTCCGACGGCTTCCAGCTCGACGTCGCCAACCCCCAGAACGACGCGGCCGTCACGACCCGCTACAACGCGCTCGTCGCCGACGCCGAGGCGAACCCCGTGTCCAACGAGCCCGCCGGCACGCTCAGCGTGACCCCCACGACGACGAGCGTCGCCCAGGGCCAGCCGGTCTTCTACGACATCGCGACGACGGCCACCGGCGCGCTCTCCATCGAGCTGTCCGACGCCGCCGTGACGGCGCACCCCGCCAACGGCACCACGTGTGACACCGCCACCAACATTTCGACCGTCACCGGCCCGTCGAGGATCTGCCTCACCTCCACGAGCGCTCGGACGAACGTGAAGATGACCATCCGGACCGCGTCCGCCCCCGTCAGTGCCGGGCGCGTGTTCATTCGACCCGCCCGCCAGAAGCTGATCATCGGCAAGGCCGGCGCCGCCCAGTCGAGCGAGACCGTGTCGGTCAGCTGGACGGCCAACGGACGCCCCTCGGTGTCGGTCGCCTGTCCGAAGGACGGCGTGCGCTACGGCCAGCCGACCACGTTCACCGCCACGGGCACCGACCCCGACGGCGACACCCTCGCCTACCAGTGGGTGCTCAACGGCCAGCCGATCCCCGGCCAGACCAGCCCCACCGCCACCGTGACCCTCAACGCCGGTGACCTCCTCTCGGTGTCGGTCACCGACACCGCCGGCCAGGTCGCCTCGGCCGACGTGAACTGCCCCGGGCGGAACGCGCCGACCGTGACCCTCACCTGTCCGGCGAAGTTCGTCCTCGGCAGCGAGAACACGTTCACCGCAGTGGGCAAGGACCTCGACGGTGACACGCTCACCTACCAGTGGTCGCTCAACGGTGTGGCTCTCAGCGGCACCAACGGACCGACCCTGACCACCGTCATCAACGGCGGTGACGTGCTCGAGGTCTCTGCCGCCGACAGCACCGGACTCGTGTCCGACGCCGTCACCGCACCGTGCATCCCGCCGAAGGAGAACGCCAAGCCGTCGGTCACCCTCACCTGCCCGACCGACATGGTCTACGGCGAGCCCGCCACCTACACCGCGATCGGCACCGATGCCGACGGCGATCCCCTGACCTACGAATGGAAGGTCAACGGCACCGCCGTCGCCGGCCAGACCGGATCGACGGCCACCCTCACCGTCAACCAGGGCGACAAGGTCTCGGTCACGGTCAACGACGGCAAGGCCACCAGTGACGCTGCGGAAGCGTCCTGCGCCGGCAACACCAAGAACCAGCCGCCGACCGTGAAGATGTCGTGCCCGTCGTCGGTCATCTACGGCGACCCGACCGAGTTCGGTGCCCAGGGCACCGATCCCGACGGCAACCCGCTCACCTACGAGTGGAAGGTCAACGGCACCGTCGTCGCCGGCCAGACGGGCGAGACCGCCACGCTGACGGTCAAGCGCGGCGACAAGGTCTCCGTCACCGTCAACGACGGCAAGCTCACGAGCCCCGCCGTCGAGATCACCTGTGAGGGCCAGGAGAAGAACCAGCCTCCGACCGTCACGCTCGAGTGCCCCGCCGACCTGGTGTGGGGTTCGGCCACCGAGTTCACCGCCACCGGCAACGATCCCGACGGCGACAAGCTGACCTACGAGTGGAAGATCAACGACACGAAGATCCCCGGCGCCACCGGCCCGAAGATCACGGCCACCCTCGCCAAGGGCGATGTCATCTCGGTGACGGTCACCGACACCCGCAAGGCGTCCTCGGCCGCCGCCACCGGCAACTGCGACGGCAACAGCCGTCCGCAGGTCGAGCTGTCCTGCCCGACGTCGGTCCTGTACGGCGAGCCGATCTCGTTCACCGCGATCGGGATCGACGACGACGGCGACCCGTTGACCTACCTCTGGAAGATCAACGGCACGGCCGTGGTCGGCCAGACCGGCACCACCGCGACGCTGACCATCCAGGCGGGCGACCGCATCAACGTCACGGCGATCGACGATTCCGAGACCGCGTCGGCCAGCACGACGATCCAGTGCACGGGCACGTCGCGGCCGACCGTGACGATCACCTGCCCCGCCAAGCTCGTCTACGGGGAGCCGATGATCTTCATCGCCAACGGTCTCGACCCCGACGGCGACACCAAGCTCGCGTACTCCTGGTATGTCAACGGCACCCCGGTGCCGAAGGAGTCGAGCCCCAAGCTCACCGCGACGGTCGCGAAGGGTGACGTGCTCACCGTCACCGTGACCGACTCCGAGGGCGCGGTGTCGGCGTCGGCGGCCGCCGACTGCGCCGGCAACAGCCGCCCGACCGTGGCCCTCGTCTGCCCCGAGAAGCTGGTCTACGGGCAGCCGACCACGTTCACCGCTACCGGGACCGACGCCGACGGTGACGAGCTCACCTACGAGTGGAAGATCGGCGACGACGTCGTGAAGGGCCAGACCGGGGCGACGGCCGAGCTGACCGTCGCCAAGGGCGACCGGGTGACGGTCACCGCGACCGATTCCAAGGGTGCGACGTCCACCGCCGCCACCTCCACGTGCGACGGCGACTCCACCCCGACGGTGACGACGACCTGCCCCGCTCGCGTGGTGTGGGGCGAGCCCGTCGTCTTCGAGGCGGTCGGCAAGGATGACGACGGCGACACCCTGACCTACGCCTGGACCGTGAACGGCACACCCGTCGCGGGTCAGACCGCAGCGAGGGTCACGCTGACCCTCGCCAAGGGCGACGTCGTGACGGTGACGGCCACCGATCCGACGGGTCTCGCCTCGGCGGCGGCCACGTTCGACTGCACCGGCAAGGAGCGCCCGAAGATCTCGGTGACGTGCCCCGCCGACTTCACGTTCGGCCAGCCGACCAAGCTCGTGGCGACGTCGACCAACGCCAAGGTCGCCGACCTCGTCTTCACGTGGGCGGTCAACGGCAAGGTCGTCGACGGCACGACGTCGCAGATCACGTTGACGCTCCGCCCCGACGACGTCATCGGCGTGTCGGCGACCGACACGGACGGCCTCGTCGCCGTCACCGCGACCACGACCTGCATCGGTGTGACCGAACCGCCGCGCACCCCGGTGCCGCCGACGCCCTCGATGCCCGACGTGCTCGGTTCGACCGTCTACAAGGCCGCCACCCAGAGCTCGCGTCCGTCGTCGGGCTCACTCCCGGTGACCGGCGGCGAAGCGGCCGCGATGGCGCTCGTCGCACTCGTTGCGCTCGGCAGCGGGCTCGTGCTCGTGCGCTTCAGCCGCCGCAAGGGCCGCCGCCCCGAGCAGTCCTGATCCGAGCAGTCCTGACTCGAGCGGCCTGATTCGAGCAGCGCCCGGGCCCGACACGGGTCCGGGCGCCTGCACGGTTCCGTCGCGCGGCTACGGTCTCGCTGTGCCCGAACGCCAACCCACCCGGCGCCTGTCGCTCACCGAGGCGGCGGCGCTCTTCGATCCCGTCGATTCCCTCGGCCTGCCACTCGGCCCCGGCCAACCGGTCGGCCTCGTGCACGCGTGGGAGAGCGCTCGGACTGGCAACGCTTCGACGTGCTGGGGGCGATGCTCGTCGACTTCTACGCCCTGTTCGACCACCCCGGGGTGTTCCTCACGTCGACGTTCTTCGGCCCGGCCGAACGCATCTACCGCGACATGGGCCGCAATATCGCCTACGTCCCGTCGGACTTCCGTCGGTTCGCCACGGTCATGGAGGCCCGGCGCCCCCGGGTGATCGCCACGATGGCCACGGCGCCCGACGCCGACGGCTGGATGAGTCTCTCGCTCCACGCCGGCGCCAGCGTCGGCGAGCTGCACCGGGCCGCCGCCGACCCGGACCGGCTGCTCATCGTCGAGGCCAGCCCCCACTTCCCGCGCACGGCGGGCATCACTCCCGAGGGTCACCGGCTCCACGTGGACGAGGTCGACGTGGTGTGCGAATCCGACCGCCGACCCGTCGAGCTCGTCGATCCGGAGGTCACCGAGGTCGAGCTCGCCATCGCGGCGCACGCGCAGCGGTTCATCCCCGACGGCGCGACGTTGCAGACCGGCTTCGGTTCGATCCCGTCGACGATCGCGTCGGTGCTCGCCCACGGGGACGGCGGCGAGTACGGCGTCCACTCCGAGATGTTCACCACCGGCCTCATGCGCCTCCACCAGGCGGGCAAGGTGACGAACGTGCACAAGGACCAGTTCGAGGGGTACTCGCTCGTGACCTTCGCGGCCGGTACTGCCGAGCTCTACGCCTGGCTCGACGGCCGCGACGACGTGCGGTTCGCTCCGGTGTCGGTGGTCAACTCACCCGAGCGCATTGCGGCGAACCACACGATGGTGACGATCAACGGAGCCATCGCCGTGGATCTCTGGGGGCAGGTGACGGCCGACTCGATCGGCGGCCTGCAGTTCTCCGGCGTCGGTGGGCACGAGGACTTCGTGTCGGGCTCGGGCCTCGAGCTCGAGGACCGGTCCCTGATCTGTCTTCCTGCCACCGTCGAGGTCGGCGGCGTGTTGCGGTCGCGGATCGAACCGACGTTCGGGCCGGGCACCATCGTCACGACGCCCCGCCACCAGATCGACACGATCATCACCGAGTTCGGCGCCGCCGAGGTCCGGGGCCTGTCGACGAGCGACCGGGCGCGGGCGCTGGCCGGCATTGCCCACCCTGCGTTCCGCGACGAGTTGCTCGCCGCCGCCCCGACCGGCCCCTGAGGTCCCGGCATGGGGGACGTGTTCGACCGCATCCACGCCGCCGCCGACCGACTGACCGCGGCCGAGCGCAAGGTGGCGGCGTCGATCACCGACGACCCCCAGGCGGTCGCGTTCGGCACGGTCGCCGAGATCGCGTCCCGGTCAGGCTCGAGCGGTGCGTCGGTCGTACGACTCGCGACGAAGCTCGGGTACCGCGGGTTCTCCGACCTGCAGGCGGCCGTCCAGGCCGAGCTCGGCCGTCGACTGCGCCCCGCCACCGAGCGAATCCACGATCCCCACCCCGGCGACCTGCGGGGACAGGGGCTCGCTGCCGCGCTCGAGTGCGTCCAGGCGACGTTGGCGGGTGTCGAGTCGGCGGATCTCGACGCGATCGTGAAGGTCCTGTCGATTCGGTCGCGCCCGGTCTGGGTGGTGGCCGGCGACGCGTCGTCGGGCATCGCCCGCCAGTTCGCGACCGAGTTGTCGATGCTGCGGCCGTCGGTGGTCGAGCTCACCGGATCCCCGGTCAACGTTGCCCGTCAGCTCGCCGACATCGACTCCGGCGACGTGGTCGTCGCGCTCGACCTGCGCCGCTACGACCGCTGGGTCCTCGATGCCGTCGCCGCGGCGACGGCCGCCGGAGCGACGCTGATCGCGCTCACCGACGGGCCGCTCTCCCCGCTGGCGTCGGGCGCCGCCCATGTCATCTCGATCGAGGCGGACGGCATCGGGCCGTTCGACAACTACGTCGGGGCGCTCGCCGCGCTGGCGACGATCACTGCCGGCGTGGCGGTGCGCCTGCGGGCCCCGGCCGCGGCGCACCTCGAACGCATCGAGGGAGCCTGGCGCCGCAGCGGCGCCCTCGTCGACCCTCAGGACTGATGCCGGGCCCAGCGCCCGCCGGTGTGCCGCCGTAGCATTTGTTTCAGCTCGTGTGTATTCTGGCACGTATGTTTCAGACGCTGACACCCTCGATCACCCACCGGGCCGTGCCGGTCGTGCCCGTGTCCTGGACTGCGCCGGTCGCCCCCACCGACGGACCCACCACCCCTGCGTTCGTCCGCTTCGCCGCCCGCTCCGCCCGCACGCTCCCCGACGCGGCCTACGACGCACTCGTCGATCTCGGTGACGACCTCGACGGCGTCGGCGCCGTGGTCCTGCGCGGTCTCCCCGTCGGCCGAGTCCCCGCGACTCCCCCACACCCCGCCGCACCGACGGACAAGGACACCACGAGCGAGCTGACCCTCCTCACGGTTGCCCGCCTCCTCGGCCAACCCGTCGGCTACCTGCCCGAACACGGCGGCGACCTCGTGCAGAACATCGTCCCGACGTCCTCCGACGTCGCCCGCCAGACCTCGACCTCGTCGCGGGTGCAGCTCGCGTTCCACACCGAGACGGCGTTCCACCCCCACAAGCCCCGGTTCCTCGTGCTCCTGTGCCTCAAGGGCGACCCGGCGGCGTCGACCACGCTGTGCTCGATCGACGACATCCTCCCCGGCCTCGACACCCGTCAGCGCCAGGTGCTCGCCGAACCCCGGTTCCACACCCGCGCCGACGAGTCCTTCGGCGGCGGCGTCGACGCCCGGTTCCTCCCCCCGATGCGGGTGCTCACGGGCGACCCCGACCACCCCACCCTCACGTTCGACGCCGAGCTCACGACCGGTCTCGACGACGAGGCCCAGGCCGCGCTCGATGCCCTCACGGCGCTCGTCGAGACGCACCACACGTCGCTCGTGCTCGAGGCCGGCGACCTCCTCGTCGTCGACAACCACCGGTGCGTCCACGGACGCAGTCCGTTCGCCGCTCGCTTCGACGGCACCGATCGGTGGCTGCAACGCTCGTTCGTCGTCGCCGACCTCTCGGCCTCCGCTGACGACCGCGTCGGCCGCATCATCACGACGACCTTCTGACGCCAGGAGTTGGGCGGGCCCGTGCCGCGCGCTCCGGCGTCGTTCTCCCGACAATCGCTCAACGTTTCTCGCGGGCCTGCCGACACCTCTGGGGACACCAGGAGGTCACGATGTCGTTGATGCCACCGAGCGCGCACCCGACGCGGGGAAATCGCAGCGGGTCGCGGAGCTCGCCGACGCACTGGAGAACGTCCAGGCGGCCCGCCCCATCGCCATGCAGGTGCTGCAACTGGCCGACGACCCCGACGCCGACGCCCGCAAGGTCGCAGCGTGCATCGAGCAGGATCCGATCCTCGTGGCGCAGGTCCTCCGGTTGGCCAACTCGGCCGCGTTCGGTATGGCCCGCCAGGTGAAGACGACGCAGATCGCCGTCGCGATCCTCGGCTTCTCGACGATCCGATCGATGGCGATTCTCGTCGCCTCGGGCCTCCGCAACCTGAAGCATCCTGCCCCGGCCGGGTTCTGGGAGCACTCCGCAGCGACGGCCGCTGCGTGCTCGGTGATCAGCCGCCAGTTCGGCGTCTCACCCGGCGACGGATTCGCGATCGGACTCATCCACGACATCGGCATCCCGATGCTCAACACCGTCGATCCGGTGGCCTTCGCCGGCATCTCATCGGTCGACGACGCCGCGGCGTGTGAACTCGAGGCGGACCTCTTCGGACTCAGCCACGCCGAGGCCGCGGCCATGGTGCTCTCCAACTGGTCGTTTCCCGAGTCGCTCGTCGGCGCAATCGGTTCGCACCACCTCGACGCGCCGCTCGAGACGAACGAGTCCCGCCTGCTCTTCGCCGGCGACGCCATCGCGCACCTCGCGTCGGACGACGGGTCGAAGGCGGACCGCCGACGGCTCCGGTCGCTCGGCTTCGAGAAATCCGAGATCGACCGCCTCGTTGGTGACGTGGGCGGCCGCTCGGGCGGCATCTTGGCGAGCCTGTTGCGCTAGCCGTCGTTGCGAGGATGGTGCGCCAGCGCGCCCGAATCGGACCGCACGAGCACCATCCTCAGGAACGCGACGCTTCCCGAGCAGGTGCCACGCTCGGAACTCTCATCTCGGAGCGACTCGGGGGCTGTCGAGACCCAGCACCCGGGCGATGTCGTCGACCATCGGTTCGGCCGGCGGCCATGGCATGGCGGGGTGCGTGATGCGCAGGTCGACGATGCCGTGCAGCCAGGTCCATACCTGGAACGACAAGTACGTCGCGTCGGGAGCGGTGCCCGACGACGTGGACGCCGGTGCCCCGGCGTCGAGGCAGGCCTGCACCATGTCGACGAGCACCCCGAACGCCGAGACGCCAGGCGTCCCCGGCGCGCCCGGCGCGCCGGGGATGACCGCCTTCGTCTCGTCGGTGTGCAGGGCGAGGTGCAGTGGATTGCTGAACAACACCCGGTAGAGGCCCGGCTCGTCGACGGCGTAGCGGAGGTAGGCGTGACCGGCCAGGCGCAGGCGGTCGAACGCGTCGACGGCGGGCTCGACCGCGGCGAGCAGGTACGCCGCGAAGTAGTCGAACGCCCGGTCGCACGCGGCCTCGATCAGGGCGTCGCGGTCGGTGAAGTGCTGGTACACCGCGGTCGGTGAGACGCCGGTGGTCTTGGCCACGCCGCGGATCGAGACGTCCTCGGGGTCGCCGGTGACGGCGAGCCCGGCGAGGGTCGCGTCGAGGAGGTCGTCGCGGAGTTGTGCGCCCTGGCCGCGGGCATTTCGAGGTCGGGGTGTGACCGATGACATGTTGCTCATCCTAGGTTGACAGGCATATATGTACACCCGTTAACACAACGCTACCGGGGGACGGATCGATCGATGTTCAGCAGACTTGGAAGTTTCACCGTACGCCGCCGCCGAGCCATCCTCGTCGCATCCGTGCTGTTGGTCATCGTCGCCGGCGCACTCGGCGGCGGAGTGTTCGGCCGCCTGTCGGGCGGCGGGTTCGAGGATCCGGCCGCCGATTCGTCCCGCGCCGAGGCGGCCCTGCAGGACGTGTTCGACACGGGTGTCCCCAACTACCTCCTCCTCGTCGACGCCAATGAGGGCGCCGAAGGAGCCACGCCGCCCGCCGTCGACGACGCGTCGGTCTCCGATGCGGCCACGGCCATCGAGACCCGCCTCCGCAACGACCCCGCCGTGGCGGAGGTACTGAGCTACTGGTCGCTCGGCAAGGTCGCTCCCCTGCGATCCGACGACGGCACCGCAGCGCTCATCGTCGCCCGCCTCGGCGGCGACGAAACCGAGCAGCAGGAGGCAGCGGAACGACTCGACGGCGCACTGCTCGGATCGGACGGACCGATCACGGTCGGGTCGGGCGGCCGCTCTCCGATCTTCCAGTCGGTGTCGAGCCAGATCGAAGGCGATCTCGCCGGCGCCGAGAGCATCGCCGTACCGATCACGCTCGTCCTGCTCGTCCTCGTGTTCGGCGGCCTCGTCGCCGCCGGGCTCCCGCTCGTCGTCGGTGCCGTCTCGGTGCTCGGCACGTTCTTCACCCTGTGGGTGATCACCCAGTTCACCGACGTCTCGATCTTCTCGATCAACCTCGTCACCGCATTGGGGCTCGGCCTGGCAATCGACTACTCGCTGTTCATCGTGTCGAGGTTCCGCGAGGAGATCCGCGCCGGCCGGTCGGTCGAGGCGGCGATCATCCGCACCGTCGAGACGGCCGGCAGGACGATCGCCGTCTCAGCGCTCACCGTCGCCGTGTCGCTCTCGGCGCTCCTCGTGTTCCCGCTCTACTTCCTCCGCTCGTTCGCCTACGCGGGCGTCGGCGTCACGCTCGTGGCGATGGCCACGAGCGTCATCACACTGCCGGCGCTCATGGCGGTCCTCGGTCACCGGGTCGACTCGCTGCGCCTCTGGAAGCGGACCGAGCCCAAGCCGGTCGGAGACGGCATGTGGCACACCATCGCCACGGTCGTCATGAAGCGGCCCCTCGTGATCGGCGCCGCCGTCGTCGCCCTCCTCGTGTTCCTGGGCACCCCCTTCTTCGGGGTGGAATTCGGTCTGCCCGACCAGCGGGTACTGCCCGAGGACACGCCCGCCCGCATCACGACCGAGCGCATCGCCGACGACTTCTCGTCGGAGGAATCGTCGGCCATGCCCGTCGTCGCGCTCGACGCCGCCGATCCCGACGACACGACGATCGACGCCTACGCGGTCGCGCTGTCGTCGGTCCCCGGGGTGACCCGGGTCGACGCCGCCACCGGGCGGTTCATCGACGGCACCAAGGTGATCGGGCCCGACCCGTCGCTCGCCGGCTTCCGGTCGGCCGAGACGGGTGCGGTCCGGTTCAGCGTCGTTCCCGACGTGGTGCCGATCTCGACGGAGGCCGAGGCGCTCGTCCACGACCTCCGCGACGTCGAGTCGCCGATCGGTCGGACCCTTGTCGGCGGCCAGTCGGCGGCCCTCGTCGACACCAAGGCGTCGATCGCCGACCGTCTGCCGCTGGCGGCCGGGATCATCGCCGGGGCCACCTTCGTCCTGCTGTTCCTGATGTTCGGGTCGGTGCTCGTGCCACTCAAGGCGATCGTGCTGAACGTCCTGTCCCTGAGTGCGACGTTCGGGGCGATGGTGTGGATCTTCCAGGACGGTCACGGTGCCGGGCTGCTCGGGTTCACGGCGACCGGCCTGACCGATACGACGACGCCGATCCTCATGTTCTGCATCGCCTTCGGCCTCTCGATGGACTACGAGGTCTTCCTGCTCTCCCGAATCAAGGAGGAGCACGACCGCACCGGCGACAACGCCGCCTCGGTGGCGATGGGTCTCGAGCGCACCGGACGCATCGTCACGGCCGCAGCGGCACTGCTCGCCGTCACGTTCATCGCCTTCGCCACCTCGGGCATCTCGTTCATCAAGCTGTTCGGCCTCGGCCTCACCCTCGCCGTCGTGATGGACGCGACGCTGATCCGGGCAACGCTGGTGCCGGCGTTCATGAAGCTCGCCGGCGAGGCCAACTGGTGGGCGCCGCGGTGGATGCGGTGGATCCACGACCGGATCGGGTTCTCGGAGTCGGACCCTCCGGAGCCTCCGGAACCCGACGCTGCCGGCCTCGATCTCACGCTGGACCCGATCGACCTCTCCGGCGACCGGGAGCAGGCAGTCGTCTGACGGGCGGTCCCCCGCCCGTGGTACCGATCACGCGCTCGCCACGGGCAACACGGGCAACACGATGTTGCGGTCACGGCGATCGGCTGCCCGGCTGACGACGAGCATCTCGCGCACCGCAGCGGCGGGCAGCGGCCGGGCCAGGTAGTAGCCCTGCCCGATGTCGCAACCGCCGTTGCGGAGCATCGCGAGCTGGTCCTGGTTCTCGATGCCCTCGCCCACGGTCATGAGCCCGAGGGTGCTGCCGATGTTCAGGATGGTGCTCAGCAGCGGTGCACCGTCACGTTCGAACTCGCCACTCACGAACGTCCGGTCGATCTTCAGCACGTCGAGCGGCAGGTTCTGCAGGTTGGCGAGCGACGCATAGCCGGTCCCGAAGTCGTCGATAGCGATCCGTACCCCGAGATCGGCCATGTCGTGGAGCAGCCCGACGACCGTGTCGGTGTCGCTGATCAACATGCTCTCGGTGATCTCGAGGACGATGCGGCGCGGATCGATCCCGGCGTCGCCGATCACCTCCCGCAGGCTGTCGAGCAGCCCGGGCGACCGCAGCTGGCCGACCGACACGTTGATCGCCATCGACAGGGACCCGCCGTCGCCGAACTCCCGACTCCACGCCGCGAGTTGGCCGACGGCGGTGCGCAGCGCCCAGTCGCCCAGCGACACGATCACGCCGCTCTCCTCGGCGAGTGGGATGAACTTCGACGGTCCGATCAGTCCCTTCGCCGGATGCTGCCACCGGATGAGCGCCTCGAACCCCGAGATCCGCCCCGTCGCGAGTTCGAACGTCGGCTGGTAGAAGAGCACCATCTCGCCACGTTCGACCGCGCCTCGAAGTTGCGACTGCAGCTCGAACGTGTCCTGGGCATCGGCGTACATCTCGGGCCGGAACACCCGTGCTGCACCGCGGCCGGCACGCTTGGCCGAGTACATCGCGATGTCGGCGTCGCGAAGGAGGCGCTGCACGGCGTCGGCGGGGTGCGACGTCGATCGCGTGCTGATGGCGAGCCCGACCGACGCCCGCACCTCGTACTGCATGCCTTCGACGTCCACGACGACGTGGATGCACTCGAGGAGTCGTTCCGCGATCGACGCCGGGTCGACCGTGTCGTCGATGTCCTCGACGAGGATCGCGAACTCGTCCCCACCGAGGCGGGCGACGGTCTCGCCTGGTTCGAGGGCGCTGGTCAACTGATCGGCCACGGACCGGAGCACCCGGTCGCCAGCATGGTGGCCATGGCTGTCGTTGATCGCCTTGAAGCCGTCGAGGTCGACCATGGCGAGTCCGACGCGGGCGCCCGAGACACCCGAGCGACGCAACGCGTGACCGACACGATCGGCGAAGAGCGCCCGGTTCGGGAGCCCGGTCAGCGGATCGTGGAACGCCTGGTGGCGCAACTGGGTCTCGAGCGTCGCCCGATCGGTGACGTCGCGGGTGTTGATCACGAAGCACCCGATGTCGGCGTCGCCGAGCAGGTTCGACACCGTGGATTCGGCCGATCGGGTGACGCCGGACGCGTCGACGAGTTGCCACTCGACCCGGTGCACCCGTCCGGAGTTCGCCGCGGCGGCATCAACCGCCGCGATCAGCGCCTCGAACGGTCCGAACGAATCGAACGGCCGACCGACGAGCCGGTGGTGGTCCCATCCGTAGATGTCATCGAGCGAGGCACTGACCGAGCGGATCGTCCGCGCCTCGTCGACCACGATCACGATGTCGGAGGACGAGCGGACCAGCGCCGCGAAGTAGCGCTCGCGCTTCTCGAGGTCGCTCGTGCGGGCACGGACCCGGGCCTCCAGGCCGACCGTGAGCGACAGGTTCTCGACGAGCACCGACATCCGGTGCACGAGCCCAACGACGAGCAACCCACCGAAGGCGTACCGCTCGAACGGTCCGAGCACCGTCGTGCGGCTCCGGAAGGCCACGAGCACCGTGACGCACATCCCCACGGCGTAGATGACGTCGGGGACCGAGAGGAGTCGCCAGCTGTCCCGGAACTCGGGGTCGAGAGCCGGCGCCCCGGCCTGGGTGCCGGCCGACGTTCCCGTCGGCGTTCCGGCCGAAGGTCGCAACGATCCGAGTCCGATGAACAGGAACCCGGCGAACCACCCGAGATCGAACAGGTTCGTCCCGATGTAGGAGTCGACGGTGCGGAGGTACCAGAACCCGCTGTCGGCGGTCGCGATCGCGGCCACGCCGATCGCCACGAGCGCGAGGCTTCCCCGAGCGTGGCGGCGGCAGCGGGGGAACGCGAACAGCAGCGAGGCGAGCACCACGAGGTCGAGCACCGGGCGCGGCGAGGTCCACGATCTGCGCCGGGCCCGGCCCGCCCGACTCCCGCACGACGGGAGCCAATGCCAGCGCCCAGGTGGGGAGGAACACTCCACCGGCGATCATCAGGCCCTCGAGGAGACCGCTCGTGCGAGAACGCGTGCCGGGCGGCGTGTCGACGAGCATCAGGATGCCGGCGGTCCACAGGACGGGCGCGGCGACGAAACCGATGTCGGCGATGCCCGGTGCCGGCACGTTGTGGTGCAGCACCATCGCGGACACGAGCCAGATGCCCCGCCCGACAGCCCACGCCGCACAGCCGGCGGCGATGGTGCTCCATCCACACCGTGCTCGACCGGAACTGCGGCGGGCGGTCACAGCTCCGGCGGCGGCAGCGAGGACGGCCGCGAGCAGCTGGCCGGCAGTGTCGACGGCGGTCCACACCGGGTCGTCACCCCGGTTGCGGACGAGGATGACGCCGAACGCGACGATCAGGACGACAGCGACCCTGTAGAGACGGCGGAAGCGCCGCCGGGCCCTCCGGGCGGCGCGCTCCACGGTTCGTCCTGCCATGAAGAGACCTTCGGGGTCCCTCGGATCCGTCTTGAGTGATGACCGCCGCCGGACCGTGGGTGGTTCTCCCGGCCGCTTGGCCCGAACGACCCAGCGCGGTCTCGACCGGGCCCGACGGCCGGGCCTAGTGTCCCTCGTATTGACGTCAGGTCAACAACGGCGAGGAGATCCGGATGACCACGAGCCCCGGCGAGACCACCGGTCGACGCTCGGCCACCCCCTTCCGGGGCCCGTACGCCGACGGTCCGCCCGCCGCCGCGCTCGAGGTCGACGCGCCGCCGCTCGACACGTTCCACGTCCGCGACGTCGGGCGATTCGTCGTTGTCGTCGCCGTCCTGGGCACGTCGGTCCTCCGAGCACTCGCCGGTCGCCTGGTGCGACGCCGCTCCACGCCGATCGTCGCGACGGCCTGCGACGGCCTCGTCGACGGGTTCATCCGGCTGGGCCCGACCTTCGTGAAGGCGGGGCAGATCCTCGCCAGCTCGGGCGCACTGGTCCCCGAGCCACTGGTCCTCGCCGCCCGCCGTTGCCTCGACGCCGTACCGGCGTTCCCCGGCGAACAGGCACGGGCCGCCGTCGCCGAGGACCTGGGGCGACCCGTCACCGAGGTGTTCGCCTCGTTCGACGACCACCCGTTGTCGGCCGCGTCGATCGGGCAGGTCCACGCCTGCACCCTGCGTGACGGCCGCGAGGCCGTCGTGAAGGTGCAGCGACCCGGCATCCGCGACGGCATGGCCCAGGATCTCCGCAACTCGTACCGCATCGCCTGGCTGTTCGAGAAGACGCCGTGGGGGAAGGCCTCGGGAGCACGGGACATCATCGTCGACCTCCACGCCGTCACGTTCCAGGAACTCAACCCCGTCCGGGAGGCGTGGCAACAGGACCGCTTCCGGGACCGCATCGGGGCGTTCGGCGACAACACGATGATCACGGCGCCCGAGGTGTACTGGGACCACTGTGGGCCCCGCACGATCTGCATGGAACGAGTGCGGGGTGTCCCGATGGATCACTTCGACGAACTGGCGAACCGCGGGCTCGACCTGCAGCTCGTCGTCCGACGCGGCGCCAAGGTGTGGGCCGAGGCGGCCATGCTGCACGGCCCGTTCCACGGCGACATGCACGCGGGCAACATCTGGGTGCTCGACGACGGCCGTGGTTGCTTCTTGGACTTCGGCATCATGGGCGAGCTCGACCAGGAGTGGCGGGACCTGTTGCAGGACCTGTTCTACACGTGCGCCTTCGACCTCGACTTCTCCCGGGTGGCCAGTGCGTACCGCCGGGTGGGGGCGATTCCCGAGGAGTTCGGCGACGAGGACCAGCTCGCGGCGTTCCTCACGAACGTCCTGGGCGCCATGTTGTCGAGCGGCTTCGGCGGCGTCGACATCGCCCAGCTCGTGTCGGAGTCGGTGAAGATGCTGAAGGCCTACGACGCGTCGATTCCCCGCGAGCTGGTACTGATTGCGAAACAGCTGCTCTACATCGACCGCTACACCAAGCACCTCGCCCCCGACTACTCGCTCACCGCCGACCCGTTCATCGTGAAGAACGTGTTCCCCGAGGAGGCCGCCAAGAAGGCGGCCGATCTCGGAGCCGAGTTCCCGGCCTGAACCCCACGGCCAGCGCCCGGCCACACCCGGGCGCTGGGGCGAGCACGAACTACGCTCCCCGTCGATCCACCGAGGTTCCCCCCGACCCGAGAGGCTCACGCACCGTATGTCCGTTGCCGGCTGGTTTCCCGACCCGTCCGATCCCGGTCTCCTCCGCTACTGGGACGGCGCGGCGTGGACCGACGAGGTGCGCCCGATGCCGTCCACCTCGGTGCTGCCCCCGATGCCGCCGTTCGGGGTCGACCCGGCCTCCACACCGTCGCCGCCCCCGGCACCGTCGACGTTCGGTCCCCCCGTCGCGGCCTGGGAGGACACGGCCGCACCACCGCCGACGCCGCGGTCGATGGCGCCGACCTCCACCGCACGCCGTCGGCAGGGGCGACGTCGCCCCGTGTGGCGTATCGCCCTCTTCGGCGTGCTCGCGATCGGCGTCGTGGCAGGAGCAGCGTTCGGCGTCTGGAAGTTCGCCGACACCGTCGGGGGCGCCGGCGAGTTCGACCGGCCGGGGGCGGTGGTGTCCGCCGGCGATGACGACGGCTCGGCGGCCGAGGCCGACGTGATCACGGCGCTCCTCCGCCACGGCATCACCTGCGCCTCCGACGCTGCCGCGTTGCCCCATGCCGATCTCGTCGCCGCCGTCGAACGGATTGCTGCCGACTCGTCCACCGGCCCCGCCGACCTCCGCGACGCCACCGACGACTTCGTTCGGGCAGTGACGTCCCTCGATCCCACCATCGCAGCCACCCTCACGCCGTGTGGCCGATCGCTGCTGGTGGTCACCGCTGGGACGGCGCGCTACGGGTTCTTCGACGGCGCCGCGCCAACGGCCGTCGCGACGGTGTCGGACCTCGGGCTCAGGCTCGTGTCGTTGGCCCCACCGACGATGACCGACACGATCGCCCTGCTCGAGGACCGCGGCGAGACGTGCCCGCTGCCGGGCCGGACCACGTCGAAGGACGTACTGCTGGCCGAGCTGCTGCCGCGGCTCGCACCCGCCGACGGCAGCGTGCCGACGCCATCGACGATGGCCGAGAAGGTCGCCGTCGACGGGCTTCCGGATCAGGAGATCGTCGTCCGGAACTGCACCCACACCCGGGTGCTGGGCGCGGAGGCGTGGGCTGCGGTCGTGATCCTCTCACCGGATTCCGATGTGACCGCCGCAGCGCTCGGGCGCGTCGCCGTCGTCGGTCCGTAGTCGGCCCGGGATCGGCATCGTCGGCCCGGGATCGGCGTCGACGGCCCGGGATCGGCGTCGACGGCGGCGCTCTCAGCCCCGGACGCGTCCGACGACCATGGCGACGAGCACCACGGCGCCGAGGATCCGCCGGATTCGGGCGCTGCCCTGCGCCACCTCGAGGTACGCCCAGGTGAAGAGTGCGCCGAACCCGACGGCGTCGGCCAGGCGTTCGGGTGCCCCGCCGTGCACGAGGGTGCGCAGCACCACGGCGCCGAGCCACACCAGGATCGGGAGGTTCGGCGCTTGGACGACCACCAGGTTGCCGTGCACGTCGTGGAACCACGGTTCGCGGTCGTCGGCCATGGAGCGGAACGCTACCGGGCGAGGCGCGTTGGCCAGACTCGCCCCCGACGGGTGTGGGCCCGATGGTCAACGATGCCCGAAGAGGTGGCGGTCGCAGATGACGAACTGCACGAGCCACAGCGACCCGAACGCCGCCATGTTGGAGCCGTCGGCGAGGAGGGCCCAGCCGCCGGGCCGTGCTGTCAGCTGGCGGCGGCCTGGGCGGCGAGGCGGTCCTGGGAGACGGCGTCCATCTCGAGGTATTCCTCGCCGGTGTCGGCCCAGTCCTCGAACTGGGTGACGCCGAGGGTGTCGAAGCGTTTGCGGAGCCAGCCGTCGTTGGCGTCGAGCAGGCCGAGCTTCTTGCAGTTGGGCACGATCTTCGAGAACAGGAGCTGCTGGAACGGGTCGCGGTTCTTGACCTCGGCCGGCACGTCGAAGAGCTTCACCGCGTCCTTGACGTTGACACCGAGGCGGTCCCACACCTCCTGTTGGAGGAAGCGGTCGCGCATGCGCACGGCGGCCTCGAACGCGAACTCCTGCCGCTCGAGCAGCTCGGCGTCGGTCAGCCCCTCGTAGAACTCCTTGAGTGACAGCACGCCGAAGGCGACGTGGCGGGCCTCGTCGCTCATCACGTAGCGGAGCAGCTGCTTGAGGAGCGGGTCGGGGGTCGTCTGCATCGCCATGCCGAAGGCGGCGAGGGCGAGCCCTTCGACCATGATCTGCATGCCGAGGTAGGTCATGTCCCACCTCGAGTCGTTGATGATGTCGTCGAGCAGCATCCGCAGGTGCGTGTTGATCGGGTAGTGCCCGTTGAGCTTGGTGTCGAGGTACTTGGCGAACACCTCGACGTGGCGGGCCTCGTCCATCACCTGGGTCGCCGCGTAGTACTTGGCGTCGATCCACGGCACCGTCTCAACGATCTTCGCCGTGCAGATCAGCGCACCCTGCTCACCGTGCATGAACTGGCTGAGACTCCAGTTCTGGCTCTCCATCGAGTGGGCCAGCCACTCCTTGTCACCCCAGTTGGCGAACGGGGTGCCCTCGAAGGTGATGCCGGCTTCGGCCATCTGGATGGCCCGCATGTCCGACAGCAGCTTGGCGAAGTGCTCCTGGTCGACCTCGATCGACCAGTCGAGGTCGGTCTCGCCGTTCCACTGGGCGTGCTTCGCCTTCTCGTAGAGCTTGTTGAGCTGCGGGCGGGCACCCTTCTCGTAGTCCCACGTGAAGATCGCCGGGGCGTTGTCCGCGACGACGTGCAGCGCTTCGGTGACGTCGGTGTTGTACATCGAGATGATCGTCTGAAGGTCGTCGACCGCGTCGCGGCCGAGGATCTGCTCGTCAGTGGACATGTCGGTGAACCCCCCTTGGTGGCGGACAGCTCTGTCCGCCGGAGTCGATGGTACCGGGGAAGGTGCCGCTCCGAGCGGGCATCGGGACGCGACGAAGCGACCCACCGAAGTGGGTTGCTCCGATGGTTGCGCCGGATTCGGGTCAAGGCCCGGGTCCGGGTCGCGCTACTCCGCCAGACCGAACAGGTCGCCCTGCGCCGGCCCCGGAGACGGCCCGCCCGACCGAGGTGAGCCTGGACCAGACCCCGACGTCGCCGGGTGATCGGGGTCACCCGGCGGGACGAAGCGACGCTTGCCCGTACCGGCGACGAGGGCGTAGCCCTTGAACGTCTTCATCTTGTGGTGATGGACGCAGAGCAGATCGGTCTCGTCGACCCGGGTATGCCGGGTCTCGGCGAAGTCGATCCGGTGGTCGTACTGCGTGTGGGTGCGGCAGCACCCTGCGACCTGGCACGTCTGCGACGCCCACAGCAGCGCGAGCTCCTGCACACGGCTCGGGCCTCGACCGAGGTGCGTGAGATTGACGACGTCGACGCCCTTCGTGCACACCAGGTACAGGATCGACTCGCTCAAGAGCTCGCGAGCCTCGGACACCGAGATCGCACCGAACCCGGCGATCTCGCACGTCTCCTCACCCTCCAGGTGGCCCCGAACGAGGGCATCGAGGTCGACCCGGATCATCGCCAGGTGCTTCGGCTTCGAGGACGTCCCGGCATCACCGGCGATGCCCCGGGTGACGAGGGTGAGGAAGGCGTCGAACGCGTACGCCTCGCGCCCTTCGCGCCGCCCCTGCTTGGTCGCATCGCGGTACCGCCGGTCGGTCTCACGCTCGAGCGCCGTGAAGAACTCCGCGAGCTTCGACGTGGGTCCCTCGACGTGCAGGTGCGACTTGTCGTCGGCGTCGGAGTAGCGCCGCGCTCGACGCTCGCGGTGGTGCCGACGAGCGCGGTCGTCGCCGTCGGATCGCTGCGCCTTTCGCCGGCGGGCCTCGTCGCCGAGGTTCTTGTTGCTGTCGCGCTCGGCTCGGTCGCACAGCTCACGCTCGGCATCGGGATTGACGGCAGCCGCGTCGGCGACGATGCCGGCCTGCTGGGGCGAGAGACGCCCCTGCCGCATCCGCTCCGCCGTCTCGTCGAGCCCACGGCCCAACTGCTCCGACGTCGTGATCTGGCCGCGCGCCTCGCCCACCGACGTGCCGGCCTTCGCCGCCATCCACTCCTCCGGCGTTGCGTACCCCGAACGCGACCACTCCCGCGCCTCGGCGACGCGGCCGGCCAACAGTGTCTCGGCGTTGCCGGCAAGTCGCCGCACCTGGGAGAACAGCTCCCAGATGCCGGCCACCTCGGGCAAGGGGATGTCGTTCGGTTCCAGCCGTGCCAGAACGGAGCGCAGCGGTGTGAGCACCGCCCCCATCTCCGCCTGCACCGAACTGGTGTTCGTTTCCATGGGAACAGTCAAGCACATGGGGGTGACAGCGAGCGTCCGGATCCGGCCGATCGGGAAGGATCACCCACCGCACTCCGAGCGGGACGCCATCGCGCCCCGACATCCGTGCGCGAGCCCGGGCTCATTTGGTAGCCAGTGACCATGACACTCGCCTGGGAACAGCTCGTCATCGATGCCGACGACCCCGACACGCTGGCTCGCTGGTGGGCCGATGCGCTCGGGTGGACCGAGCTCATCGTCGACCAGGACGGCGACGTGGAGATCCGGTCGGCCCCCGAGCGCTTCCCCGGCATCCTCTTCCAGCACGTGCCCGACGCGAAGACCGTGAAGAACCGGTTCCACCTGGACGTCCGGCCAGACGACCGTGACGCCGAGGTCGAACGACTCGTCGCCCTCGGCGCGACCCACGTCGACATCGGCCAAGGCACACCGTCGTGGGTCGTGCTCGCCGACCCGGAGGGCAACGAGTTCTGCGTGCTCCGCTCGCGGTGAGCTGGCGGCGCGCACGGTGAACCACTGGTCCTGGGCAGCTGACGCCACCCCCTAGAGTCCCGTCGTCATGGGCGAAGCCGATCGCACGGCGCAGGGCATCGGGTACCACCGAGGGCTCGACGGACTCCGCGGCCTCGCGCTCGTGGCCATCTTCGTGTACCACTCCGGAGCAGGCTGGGTGCCGGGAGCGTTCCTCAGCGTGTCGACGTTCTTCACGCTCTCGGGCTTCCTGATCACTGCGCTGCTCCTCGTCGAACGCGAGCGCACGGGCCGCATCTCACTGAGGGCGTTCTGGGCGCGACGGCTCCGCCGGCTCCTTCCGGCATCGCTCGCCGCAGTGTCGCTCATCGTCATTGCCGCGGTCGCATTGGCCGACTCCGGGCAGATGGGTCGCCTCCGGGTCGACGCTCTCGCCGCATTGGCGTATGTGGCGAACTGGCGCTTCATCGCAGCCGGCGACACCTACGGTGCAGCCTTCGCGAGCCCGTCGCCGCTCACGCACTTCTGGACGTTGGCGATCGAAGAGCAGTTCTACGTGGTGCTCCCGCTGGTGGTCGTACTCGCGCTCGGACGAACGCGGTCACTCCGCCGGATCGGCGTCGTGTTCGGGCTGCTGCTGGCGGCGTCGGTCATCTGGGGCAACATCCTGGTCAACTCGGGGGCGACCATCAGCCGCCTCTACTTCGGCACCGATACGCGAGCAGCGGAGCTCGCCGCAGGCTCGCTGCTCGCGATCTGGTGGCAGTCGAGGGGCGGCGTCGGACAACAACGAGTTCGCAGCCTCATCCGAGTGGTGAGTCCGGTCGCGCTGGTCGCGGTGCTCGCCCTGTGGGCGACCGCCGACCTGGAGCAACGCTGGTACTACCGAGGCGGCCTCACCGCCTACTCGCTGCTCACCGTCACGCTCGTCCTGGCGGCGCTCGAGTCGGGCGGGCTGGTGGAACGCCTGCTCGGATGGCGACCGCTGGTGTGGATCGGCACCGTTTCGTACGGCGCGTACCTCGTCCACTATCCCGTCCTGATCTGGCTCGAGGCGCACACTCGCCTCGGTCCAGCGGCGCGCCTCCTGGTCGCAGCACCGGTGGTGGGCTCGATCGCCGGGGCGTCGGCCCGCTGGTTCGAGGGCCCGATCCGCCGGAGCGAGCGCTGGTCGGGGCGCGTCACCGGCCCTGCAGCGCTGGTCGGCGTCGCCGTGACGTGCGCCCTCGTGCTCGTGGTGACGGGCATCGTTCGCCCGGTGGACCCCTTCGACCTCGCCGACGCAGCCCGGTACCAGAAGTACCTCGAGGCCACCGCCGCGCAGTCCTCGTCGGATGCGCCGAGGATCGCGGTGTACGGCGACTCGACGGCACTGATGGCCAGTAGCGGCCTCGCGGAGCTCAGCCGCAACGAACCGGAGCGGTTCGTTCAGACGGGAGGATGGGCAGACCTCGGGTGTGGACTGTTGGTGGACGGTGCTCGGGTCACCAAGGGTGTCGAGCTGAAGGTGCCGGCGAATTGTCGTCGATGGCCCACCGAATGGAACGACGCTTCGGTCGAGAACCCGGCGGACATCGCCGTGATCCAGGTCGGCCCGTGGGAGGTCGTGGACCAGCGGCTCACGCCCACGGGCCCGCTGCTCACGATCGGCGACGACGCAGACCTGGACGCTGCCATCGAAGCAGCGCTTCGATCGGCCGTCGACATGTTGCTGAAGCAGAGCGCGATCGTCGGCCTGGTGCTGTCGCCGGACATCGACATGGGTCGTATCGACGGACGATCACCGACAACGCCGTTCCCCGAATCGGACCCGGAACGGATGGAGCGCTTCCGCAGCATTCAGCGTCGCGTCGCGGCGTCGGACGACCGTGTGGTGCTCGTGGACCTGGCCTCGTGGATCGACGCCCGGCCCGACGACCGCGAACTCCGGCCCGATGGTGTGCACTTCACCGACTCGACGGCGCTGGTCGCGGCACGGTGGCTGTCAACGGAGCTCCTCGGTGCGTACGAGCGCTCGACCGGCCGCACGACCACCGCTGTGCAACATGAGTGAATCGGGGTGGGCGGCGCTGCTGCCCGCCCGCCGATTCGGGACGGAAGACCCTTCACGTCGCCGCGGCGGCTGAGGAGACTCGTAGTCGGGCAGACGCTCAACCCGACAGAGGAGGGTCCATGCCGCGACGATCGACCGAGACGGCTCGCCTCTCACCGCGTTGGTTCATCCGCTCGTTCTGGCACGGCCACCGTGCCCTGCTCCGAGCGACCCGCGGTCGCGTCGGTCTCTGGCGACCGAAGCCCGGCGGGTGGGGCGCGATGAGACTCACCACCGTGGGGCGCCGCACCGGGCGGGAGCGTCAGGTGGTCGTCGGTTACTTCGAGGACGGACCGAACCTGGTGGGAATCGCCATGAACGGTTGGGGCGAGGGCGAGCCCGCATGGTGGCTCAACCTGCAGGCGCACCCCGACGCAGTCGTCGAACTCGTCGGCGACAGACGTCTGGTCACGGCGCGGGCCGCTGTGGGTGAGGAGCGGGAACGCCTCTGGGCGCGACAGCGAGAGATCGACGAGAACCTCGACGCGTACGCGGCGCTCCGTTCCACAGAGACGGCGGTCGTGGTCTTCGAGCCCCGCGACGGATGAACCAGGCGGCGCCGAGCGAGGCTACGAACCGGTACGTGATCGCTCGGCCCGGTAGCGGATCCCCCGCATCATCCGCTCGGTCATCACGGAGCTGATCACCGAGACGGGCTCGACCATCAACCGGACCCATGGCGCGTGATACCGGTATCGCTCGCGGATGATCAGTCGGGTGGCGTCCTGGCCGACCGGCACGAGGACGAACGCCCAGCTGAAGTCGTACGGGGCGTCCGAACCGCTGGTCTCCTGACCGGTGGGGCTCACTCGACCCTCGACGACAAGCGCCTCCCCGGGATCGATCCTGGCCACGCGCAGGGCCAGATCGGGATGGAGGCGAAACGGGTCGCCCACCTCCACCGATTGCCACTCGGGCACCACCCGATCGGCGCTCCGCATCTGGCAACCGGCGAGGTTCTCCAACCAGTCGTAGGAGTACAAGCCGCCGCGCCCCTGCCCCATCTGCGCCAACCACGGCCAGACGTCCACCGCAGCGGCGCGCACCGTGATCGAACGAGTCGATGTCAGGTGCGGCGACCGCACGAGCTCGTCACCCGGCAGCGCCCTCGCGACCTCGTCCGGTGTCGACCCCCCAGGTCAGGAGCCGTCGGCGCCCCACCGCTGCCAGCATTGCGGTTGCACCCGTCGCTGCGACGCCTCCGAACCTGCAGCGCCTCACGAGCGGGGGGCTCCGGGCTCGAAGTCCACGCTCGGTTCCTCGTCGCCCTGATCGAGACGGAACGGCGGGTACTCGTCGGTCATGAGCGCTGCATAGGCGACGACGCGGAACACCCAACGATGGAGGCCGACGACGAGCCGGTGAATGCCCGACGGGTACCGGCCGGTGAACAGGAGCGTCACGACCGCCACCAGCACGAGCCAGGAGATCAGCCCGGTGACCGGAACCTCGACCCACCGGTTGCCGCTCTGGCCCGACACCGTCGTGCCCACGAAGAGTCCGACGATCAGGTAGTGCGGGATGGCCAACAGCCACCACTTCACGAGGACGAGACCCCTCGACAAACGGTTCGGCGGGGCGATGTCGAGCCGAGCGGGGTAGTCGGGGTACTCGCCGAGACCGAACGGCGGATAGCGGTCCGTGCCAGCGACGCCGAACGCGTAGTAGCTCACCCGCCACGACCAACGGAGCACACCGGCGTTGAAGTCGAAGATGCCTCGCGGGTAGCGGCCGGTCAGGAGGATCGCGAAGAACGCCACGACCGTGAGCACCGCGAACGCCAGCCAGAGGAAGGCGAGGATCACGAGGTGTGGGATGACGAGGAACCACTTCACGAGCCACAGCCACCGGCTCAGTGCCGGGTCGAGCCGGCCGGTGAGTCGAACCGGCCCGGATCCGGCCAGCGCATGTGATCCTGTGGTCTCGTCGCTCGCGGCGTGATGTCCCAAGCCGACGATGCCGAAGACGAGCGCGATGACGGCAACAATCAGCACCAGTCCGCCGGCCACCAGCAGGCCGATACCGAGGGGCCGGATCCAATCCGCCTTGAATCCGACAGCGGCGTCGATGCCGACGCCTGCCGATGCGTCCCGGTTCATCACGACGACGACCCAGTCGCCGGACTCGACGGGCCAGGTCAGGGTCTGGGGTCCGGCGCCCTCGGCCTGCGCCCGCCAGAAGCGCTCGTCCCCCGGGGGACCTGTCGGCGCACCGTCGCCGAGATGCCGGTACTCGACCGAGAACGGATCAGTCGAGACGTCGGCGATCTCCGCCCGGGCCACGCCACGGAGGTAGTCCTCGACAGCGCCGCGGGGTCCGATTCCGACGAAGACCTGGCGCTCGTTGGTGCTGTCCAGCCGGATCCTCACAGTGCCGAGTTGACCGACGCCGAGGTAGTCCCCGCTGTCGAGATCGAGGTCGACACGCTCGGACACGATCGCGTAGTCGAGGGTTTCGAGGCGCTCGGCGGGGCTCGTGAAGTAGCCGGACGCGTCCCGCTGGGTCTGATGCGCCCAGGTCAGCACCGTGCCGCCGCCCAACAGCGCCAACGCCAAGGGCACGAACACGCACCCCAACACCACGAGGACGATCCGCCCGACCGGTAGCCGCCGGTGCTGCGGGTGGTTCGGGGTCATGGACATCGGGCCTCCATGCTCGGTCTCTCGCGATCATGCGCTCGCCGAGGGTGGGCGGCGAGGGCCGAAGGTCCCGCAGCGTGCCCGTCGTATCCCCCGATTCCGTCGTGGCCCACGGCGGGTGCCCGCACGAGCAGATGTCAGGAACCCGCAGCGCCGGCACCGCCGACGGGATCCAGATGCCGGGCCTCGACCTGGTTGCGGTCGGTGACGCCGAGCTTGCGACAGAGCCGCAACACGTGGCCCTCGACGGTCCTCACCGACACGCAGAGACGGTCGGCGATCTCACGGTTCCGCCAGCCTTCCACGACGTACTCGGCGATCTCGCGCTCCCGATCCGTGAGCGGCGGCCCGCCGAGCTCACCGCGAGTCGCACCGTCGGACCCGGCCGCGGACTCGCGGTCGGGGCGAGGCACGCGCTCGGCGTCGACGACCCGCATCCGATCACTCACGACCAACCCCAGGATCGGCTCGGGCAGCGGCGCCGAACCCGTCACCGTCGCCACCACGGCTGCGACGCCGGCATCGACGAGATGGTGGATCACCGCGGCGCTGCCGTCGTCGAGCAACTCGATCCGCTCGACAACGATCGCCCGGACGCCGAGCTCCCGGCAGGCGCGTACGGCGGGCGCCGCACCGGACACGCCGTGCAGGTCCACCAAGGCCGTTGCCGAACGGGCCAGGGCGCCCAGCGGGGTCTCGACATCGCCGGGCACAGGGCGCAGGGTCAGTACGGTTCCGCCGCAGCGACCGGCCCACTGCTCGACGGCGGCGACGAGCTGCCCCCAGGCCGGATCGAGCTCCCCGTCGCCGACACCGGAGCCACCACCGGACCGCAGCAGCGTGGAGTGAGGCGGGGACTCGGGGGCGGGCACCGGCCCATTCTGGCGACCCCGGAGCGATGCGTACACTGCGGCCCATGACTGGGTGGCCCTTCGTCGGGCGTGAGGAAGCGGTCGACCACGTCACCGGTTTGCTGCAGGACCCCGACGTCGCAGCGGTCCTGCTCGAGGGCCCGGCGGGCATCGGCAAGTCGGCCATCGCCGCCCACGTGGCGACCACCCTCGCCGCCGCCTCCGGTGCGTCGGTGGTGAAGGTCCGCGGCCCCGACACCCTCGCCCGCTTCGACGGCATCGGGCTCCTCCGGCCCGAGGTACTCGAAGTGACGTCGATCGACCCCGCCGGCCACGTCCAGGCCGTGCTCGACCGCTGGATGATCGACGCTCCCGACCTGGTCTGGGTCGACGACGTCGGCCATCTCGATGCCGGCTCGGCGGTCGTCCTCCTCCATGTCGCGCGACTGGGCGCGTCGAAGCTCCTCCTCACCTCACGAACCGGCGCGCCGTCATCGGAGGCCGTCGCCCAGCTCGAGCACCTCGGGGTGCTGCGGCGACTCGATGTCGCACCGCTCGACCTCGCGGCGTGCGGCGACCTCCTGCACGCGGCGCTGGGGGAACCGGTGGGCAACGACATCGCCCGCCGGGTGCTGGAGCGCTCGCACGGCAACGCCCTCGTGATCCGGGAGCTCGTCCGGGCCGCAATCGCCGACGGGTCGCTGGTCCGCGGCCGTGATGCCTGGCGGTGGGACGAGGGCGACGGTCTCGTACCGAACGCGGCAGCGCTCACTGCCCACCACATGCAGTCCCTGTCCCCGCCGGCCCGGCGTCTCGTCGACCTCCTGGTCATCGCCGGCGAACTCGAACTGGCCGACCTGGCGGGCGCGGGCCCGGCCACCGCAACGGCCGTCGACGAACTCGTCGACGCCGACATCGGCACCATCGACGCTGTCCGCGGTCCGGCTCGCCCACCCCCTCTTCGCCGAAGCCGCCCGCGTCGACCTGGATCCGGAGTCACGTATCGAGCGCCTCACCGAGCTCATCGAGCTGACGGCCGGTTCCGCGCAGCGGCCGGCCCTCCGCCTCCGCCACCTGCGTTGGCGACAGGAAGCGGGGGTCCACGTCGACCCGTCCGAACTGGCCGAGGGCACGCACCTGGCCATGACGATGTTCGACACGGCAACGGCGATCGACCTCGGACAGGCCGCCACCGACGCCGGGCGAACCGACGTGGCGCTACCGCTCGCCATGGCCCTCCTCTACGACGGCCGCCTCGAGGACGCCGCTGTGGCGGCCAAGGCGGCGGTCGATGGTGCGTTGGACGAGGCCACCCGGACGTTCGCCTCGGTCACCGGCAGCCTCGCCCGGGCCTACCGGTCCGGCTTCGACCCGTCGATCGCTGCCGCCCACGAGGAACTGCTGGCCTCGACGACCGACCCGTCGCTCGCCGCGTTCGTCCGCAGCGAATGGGGCTCGGCCCTCGCCTTCAGCGGGCAGCTCGCCGACGCCGTCGCCGCAGCAGCCGACGGTGTCGCTGCCGGCCAGTGGTGGGAGCGCGTCCCGTTCGTCCCCGGGTGGGCCGGGGCGATGACCGCGCTCGGCCGGACGACCGAGGTGCTCGACGTCGTCGGTGGCCTGGTCGCCGAGGCTGGCGACCACGCCGGACGGTCCGTCGCCTGGCTCCATGCCTTCCGATCGTCCGCCGCGCTCCTGCATGGCGACCTCGACCTGGCCGAGGACGCGATCGGCACGTTCGACGAACTGGCCTATCTGGCGATGGTGCCCGGCGTCGCCGCCGTGCTCCGCTCCGAGACCCGCGGGATCGCCGCCATGTGGCGTGGCGACCTCACGGGCGCCCGGGCGCTGCTCGCCGAGGCCGTCTCGCGTTCCGACGTCCCCGAGAGCGAGTTCCGCCGAGTCGTCCCCGCCTCGTTCCTGGCCATCGCCCACGCGCAGGGCGGCGATCCGGCCGGTGCCGCGGACCTCGCGTCGTTCGCCGCCGACGGTGCCGCCCAGTTCGGGTTGGGTGCCGGTTGGGTGCCGCTCGCCCAGGCCTGGGCGCAAGCCGCCGCCGGTGACCGCACGGGCGCGGCGCGAACCGCCGAGCTCGGCGCCCGTCGAGGGCTCGACACCCGACAGCACCACTGTGCCCTCTGGTGCGCCTTCGACGGCTGGCGGTTCGTCCAGTCCGCGGCGAGCGCAAGGCTGGTCATCGAGAGCTCCGCAGCCGCAGACGGCCACTGGTCACGAGCGTTCGCCGCGACCGCTCAGGGCTGGCTCGACCAGGACCTCGACCTGCTCACCATCGCCCACGAGGTGTTCACCGGCATGGGCGCGCCTCGCTTCGCCGAGCTGGTCGAGCAGCACCGGCGCCGGATCTCGGGAGCCGAACCGCGGGACCTCCTGGCCGAGAGCCTCACCCGCCGCGAAGCCGAGGTGGCCGCGCTCGCGGCCCGTGGCCTCACGAATCGGGCGATCGCCGAGCTGCTCGGCCTGTCGGTCCGCACCGCCGAGACCCACCTGCACCGGGCGATGGGCAAGCTCGGAGCGGACCGGCGGGAGGATCTCCTCCTCCACGCCGATCGCCTCGATCCCGGCGTCTGACGGTCAGCCTCCGGTCGAGAGGATGGTGGCGGCGTCGGCACCGCAGTGATCCGTGACCCAGGACCGGTAGTCGGCGAATGCCGCCGTCGCCTCGGGCGAACTCGCAGCCTCGGCCGATGCCGCCGATGCGGCGGCGGCGTCGTCCGACGTCAGCACCTTGCGGGCGAGCTCCGACACCTCGTTGATCGTCGCCATGGCGTCGCTCAACTCGTCGGGCGCGGCGGCGAGGATCCGCTCGTTGCTCGCGGCCACGGCCTCCAACGCCGTGGCCTGCTCGGGTGTACCGATCTTGTCGGGGAAATCCGCCACCTTGGCGGCCTGCTCGATCAGGACCCCACAGAAGTCGTCGTCGGCCGCGACCTCGGGCGCTTCGGCGGGGTCGTCGGTCGAGCCCGACGAGTCACCGGCGGGATCAACGGCGGTATCAACGGTCGCTGCGGTGGCCGCTGGCCGCGGTGGCCCCGCCGACGACGCCGTGTCGGCGTCGCCGTCGTCGCCGCACGCAGCGAGCGGGAGGAGGAACGAACACAACAGGAGGGTGCCGACACGTCGTCTCATGGGAGCAGCCTCGGCGATCCGGTCCGCACCACGCGTACGTAGTCGCTACGCGTTCGCACCGTCACCACCCGCGTAGCGACTACGTACGCGTCCGATGGCGGGGCGCCACACACTCAGATCATGAACGACTCCCCTTTCGCCCACCGACGACGTATCGGCGCCGTCGTGTTGGTGTTGCTGCTCGGCACCACGGCCTGCGGCGGCTCCGACGAAACCGCCCCGACCGATGCCCTGACCTCGACGAGCGCCGCTCCGTCGGACCCGACCACGACGGCAACCGGCCCGACCGTGACCGAACCCGACGACTCCGACAGCCGCGCCGACGACGAAGCGGCCGGGCTCCCGGAGGGCGGCACCCCGGGGATCGACGACGTCGACGGCGACGGCGAGCCGGACCCGACGTGCGGCACCGCCGACCTCGGGGGTGGGCTCGTCGTCCGCACCCTGTGCACGTCGATGGCCCCAGAGAACGAGGACGGCGTGATCCCGGTCGACGGCGGACCCCTCACCCTCGCCGGCACGAGCTACCCCGAGACCGACGAGGTCGACGTCACGATCCGGTTCGCCCGGGACGAGGCCGGACGTCGCGTCACGATCTTCCAGCTGGGCAGCGACACCCTCTTCGACACGGGCTCGGCCGCCCTGCGAACGAACGCGATCGCCGCCCTCCCGGCGGTGGCCGCCGCCCTCTCCGCACACCTACCCGACGCCACGGTGACCGTGCGAGGACACGCCGACTCGCGGGGCGCTGCCGCCGCCAACCAGACCCTCTCCGAGGGCCGAGCCGCCGCGGTGGCCGCCTGGCTCGTCGGCGACGGCGGCCTCCCAGCGGGCAGTGTCAGCTCGGTCGGCCTCGGGAGCACGGTTCCCGCAGCGCTCGAGACCAACCCTGACGGATCACCGAACGCCGTCGGCCAGACCCTCAACCGGCGTGTCGAGATCGTCGCCGTGACGGCAGGCTGACATGTCGTCCTCCAGCAACGGGTCGGGTCGGCCGACCTCGTCCGCTCGTACGTTGAGCGGGGTCGTCACCGCCTGCGCCGTCCTCGTCCTCGGCTGCACGACCGACGACGCGACCATTCGACCTCGGGCGACGACCACGCTCGCCCCGGCACCGGTCGACCAGCCGCTCGACGGCCTCACGGGCGAGGCCGTGGGCGAGGAGGGCTACACCGAGATCGCCGCGCCCGAGTGGAAGCCTGCGACGGCTGCCGAGGACCTCGCCTGGCGGGAGGAGACCGACGGCCTCGACGCACAGATCGCCGTCGACGCGTTCGACCTGGCCTTCGGCGACATGCCCGGCGCGACCGAGCGCGAGCTCGACGAACCCGGTTCGGTGTCGGCGACCCGGGCATGGGGTCTCGTCGAGCACTTCGCCGACGACCTCACCCCCGAGCAGACGCGCCGCGTTGCCGAGGTCCGCGCCGAACGCGGCGCTGGGACCCCGCTCCCCGACGCCGCGGGCGAGCTCCCGCCGGAGTGGGAGGCGCTCGCCGACGGAGCGACGGTCCCGCCGAGCAGCGGGGCGACAGTCCCCGGGGCGACCGCCCCACCGGGCGACGGAGCGACCACGACAACGACGCGGACCTCCTCCTTGCGACAGCTGCGGGCGCCTGCCGCGGCCGGGTTCGCACGGAAGGCGGCGCCCGACGCGGCGCTGCAGACGATCCTCAACGGGCTCATGACCCGGATCATCATCGGATGGCGGAACCGACTCGGGAACGTCGGGCTCCCCAGCGTGACCTCCTCCTACTCGAACACCGGTCTGACGACGGCCACCGGCCTCGACGCGTACGCCACCGCCACACCGAACGGCGACGGATGCCTGATCACCATCTACCCGCTGTTGTACGAGCACATCGTCGAGCTCACTCCCGCCTACGTGGCGTTCGTGCTGGCGCACGAGCTGTTCCACTGCGTCGAGTTCGAGTGGGCGCCCGGCTTCTGGATGACCGCACCCGACTGGGTCGTCGAAGGCGGAGCCGACTTCGCCGGGTACGACTACTACCGCAAGCAGGTCAAGGTCGACGACCAGTTCGTCGAGTGGTTCACGTCTCGCAACACCCCGTTGGCCGGCCGCTCCTACAGCGGAGCGGGCCTGTGGGAGATCGCCGCGGCCGAAGGCATCGATCCCTACTCGTCCATCAAGGTCGCGCTCCGTGCGACGGGCAACACCGAGACCGTCCTGGCCGCGGCCGGATTGAACTCACCGAGTCTGCTGCTCGACTGGCCGAGCCGAACCGTTCGGTCGCAGGCCTACACCCATCCGTCGTGGTCGATGCCCTGGACCGGAGCGGGTGACGGCCGCCACGAGAACTTCGAGAAGGGCGCCACCATCGCGCTCGGGGGCACAAACCTCCGCGGCCCCGCCAACTACTCCCACGCCCTCCGAGCACACGTCTTCGGGCCGGGCGTCGACATCGTGACCGTCCGGAACAAGGGCAAGCACCTCGTCAGCCTGGCGAACGACCGCGAGAACCTCGTCCTCGGGAGCAACGAGACCATGCGCCTCTGCGTCGACGAGTCTCGTTGCACCTGTCCCGACGGCAACTACGGCAGCCTGCGGTTCTTCAACTCCACCGACGTCGCCGTGGGCTTCTCGGCCTCCCGCGAATCCGGGCTGGTCACGTTCCTCGCGGAGAAGTTCGACAAGAAGCGTCACTGCGAGAAGCAACGTCCTCGCGGATCGGGCGACGGCGACCCGCACCTGCTCACGATGGACGGCATCGCGTTCGACGTGATGTCGGTCGGCGAGTTCGTACTCGCGTCGACCCCCGAGGCCGACGACACCCCGGCGTTCGACCTGCAGATGCGCACTGCCGCAGCGGCGACGCCCGGCGACCGGTACTCGCTCATCACCGCGCTCGCGGCCGAGTACGGCGACGACCGGATCACCCTCACCGCGGCCGACTACCTCTCCAAACCCGACGAGATCGTGGTGCGCCACAACGGCGACACCGCCGACATCGACGGCGGAACGCTCGGGGCGTTCGTTCTCGCGCGCGACGACGAACGCAACTGGACGCTCACCGCGCCCGACGGCCCCGAGCTCCGACTGAAGTACCTCAACGGGTTCTTCGTCGAGGTCGCGCCGCCCGAGCCGACCGCCGCCCGGCAGGTCGGCATGTTGGGCTCGGCCAACGACGACCCGCTCGATGACGTGCGCCGAGCCGACGGCACCCCCGTCAACGCCTTCGACCCCGCCGAGGTCCACGGTGCGTTCGCCGATTCGTGGCGGGTCACACCCGAGACGAGCCGATTCGACTATCTCCCCGGAGAGTCCACCGACACGTTCACGGACCGGTCGTTCCCCGACTCGTTCGCCGAGCTCGAGACCGACGAGTTCATCGAGGCCCGCCGCGAGTGTCACCGGTCGATGGGCCGCGCGGCCACGACGCCCGAACTCGACGCGTGCGCATTCGACGTCGTCGCATCGGGCGAGCCGACCTACGCCGACGCCTACGCCGAGGTCGTCGAGTTCCGCAACGACCAACGTTCCGTCGAGGTGGCTCCGCTCCCCGACCGACCGACGACGACGAGGTCCGGCGGAGCGACCGCGCCCACCGGAACGGCGGCCCTCACGCTCTCGGGGAAGCTCGCCCCGATCTCCGATCCCGAGCCGCCCGCCGACGCCGTGCCCCAGCTCGAGGGCGAGGTCGACGTGCCGGACGGCTCGCTCATCCTCGTGTCGTTGGAGTGTCCGGCCGCCACCGACTACGTCGTGAGCGTGAGCGGCCCGGCCGGCGCCACCACCACCCTCCCGTTGTGCGGCACCCGGTTGGGCGTGCCCGACGACAACGACGAGCCCGGCTCCGGGGAGGCCTACCAATGGGTGGCCGACGGGGGCACCCACGAGATCACCCTGGAGGACCTGTCCCCAGACGGCACCACGCGCCGAGTCGAGCTGTCGGTGTTCGTCGACGACTCGCCGACTGCCGACGAGTTCTCCGGGGCGAGTTGGAGCGGATCGCTCTCGGGCATCGGCGACGTGGCGACCCTCCGGATCCCCGGCGGCACCACCAACGCAAAGTTCGCGGTGACCGCAGCGCCGGGCCTGTGCATCACGTCGATCCTGTTGTCGTCGGAGGACCTCACCAGCACGGGGATCCCGATGTGCGACCGGCCCGATCCCGAGATCGAGGTCCTCCTGGCCCCGGGCACCGAGTCGATCGTCATCGTCCACTCCCGCGACGCTGCGGGCGGCACGTTCGAACTGCGGAGGCGATGATCCCCGGAGGACCCCACACCGCCTGGGTGGACCTAAAGGGGCAGCTTTCAAACCCCGGCGAGAAGCTTGAAACCCTTGGTCTACAGGGGTCGCGAGCTTCTCGGCGACGCCGGGTCGGCCCCGATCTGGCGTCTGAGGAAGTCGATTCGGGGTCCAAAGATGGCACCAGCGAAGAGAAGGGGCAGCATTCAAACCCCGTCTCCCCGAGACCCGCCCGCCAAGCTCAGCGACGACTCAAGCCCGCCGAGATCGACGAACTACTGACTGCGTACCTCGCCGGCGACCTCATCCGCGACATCGCGGCACGATTCGGCGTGAGCCGCACCACGGTCATCGGCCACGTCACGCGCCAGGGACTCCCCCATCGACGAGATGCAGACTGGACGCCTCCCGAGTTGGCCAAGGCGGCCGACCTCTACGCCGCAGGCCACTCGCTGGCCCAGGTCGGCCAGCACCTCGGCGTCGACAAGTCAACCGTCGCCAACCGTTTCCGTCGGGCAGGCCTGCCGGTGCGGCGACGCCGGGGGTGGTCGTGAAGCGCCCAGGAGCGCGTGTCGAGCATCCAGTGCTTGCCAACCGGTTCCGAAGAGGGGTTCTGCCATCGACTCCGCCCCGGAGGGACCCGACCTCTGATACGTCCGTCACGTTGAGCGCCAACCGGAGAGACCTCCGACCGCTCGTCGTCTCCGACGATTCGGACAAGTAATGCCGCTGGCTGCGGCCCTGGCGAAGACCGCTACTCGGAGTAGGGCGCGAGGGCGGAGTCGCCGGCCACGACGAGAGCGTCGACAACCCGCTGCCACTCGTGGAGAACACCCGCGCTCTCCGCGGCTTCCCGTATCTCCGTCAGCCAGCTCGACACCGAATAGCTGCCGCGGGCGACGGCACTGACGTCGCCGAACACGGCGGCCGACACCCACGGCAGACCGGCATCGACCTGATCGGCAACGGGAACACTGCGCAGAAGCCCGATGAGCGAGTCGACGCCATGCGGGTTGCCTGCCGCCACCTTCAACCATTCGTCGATTTCGTCGCGCCAGGCGAGCGGATCGGTCCACAGGATCGGGGCCGTCTCGACCTCGCAATACAGGAACGACCCCTCATACGTCGGCGTTGGCATGAGCGACGCGAGTGCCATGTCCCCGAAGTAGCGATCGTCGAACGGGTGATGCCCGGCGTTGTTCAGCTCGAGCACCTGTCGAATGACTGCGGGCCACACGCGTCGGCACGCATCGGCTCGCGACTGTGTCTCCTCAGCGGCGGCTGCCAATGCCCGTAAGAATCCGCCGAGGAGCGTGGCGTTGTCGGCGTAGGCGGCGATGTGGTCATGCAACGGAGCGTCTTCACCGAAGGCAGCGAGGTTGAGCAGTGCGCGAGCGGTCACCAGTGCGTGTGTCCCGCGCTCGTCGTAGCTGTGCTCGTGCGCGAGGAGAGCACGCCGTTGTGCCGTGGCAAGCACGAGCAGCGCGTCTCGCGCCCGTGCGGATACGCAATTCCCGGCGACCGCCGCCGAACCACATGCGCGAATGGCCGCATCGAGCCGCGACATCAAGATGGCGTCATCAGGAATCGCCACCAGGGCGTCGGTGTACGGTTCGTCGAGGCGAACGATGTCGCGCCGCTGCTGATCGGGATTCCAGGGTCCGAACACGCAGACGCTCATCGACTCCAGCGCGATCGCGAGTGCATCCTCGTGATAACACGCATCTGCCGAACACGGTGCCAACCACACAGCGTCGAATCCGCGGCAAGGTGCAACCGGGTCTCATCGGCGATGGCGTGTGCGAGACGCATGCCGGCACTCACGACGCGCGCGTACCCCGCAGCCTCATCACTGTCGCCGAGCGCAGCGCGAAGCGCCGCCGCCGACGGCAGGAGCAGTAATGGAAGCGCTCGCGGCGCTCCGGTCCGAGCCTTGTTCGAAGAACGTGCCGTGGTACTCGAACTCTCTGGGAGGGACGACGCCCTCGGCAACGCGCATCACCGTGTGCGTTGCGAACTGGATCGTCTCCGGCGGGAGAGCCGCGCTGCGCACGAGGTCCGCTTCAAGCGCAACAGCGGAGATCGCTGCGGGCGCGTCCCACGGGTCGTAAGCGCTCATGCCGGGAGGGTCGTCGAGCAGATCCTTCGCGATCACGAGATCCGCCGCCAGCTCGTCATCGGTGACGGGCTCGGCGTCGTTTCGGCGCTGCTGGATGAAGTAGCGCCAGATGATCCGCGTCGCGTGCTGGCCGCGTTCGAGGTCCTTGTTGCCCTCCTGCAACGCGGCGACGACTTCTTCGTCCGGTACGGCCTGGACGTACGTCAGGCCGTCCTGCTCGAACGTCCGGTACCGGTCGCGGTCGAGTGCGCTTGCCCAGTTGCGCACCGTCGTGACGTACTTGGCCGCACGAGGATCGGCCGGTTCACCTGCGTCCGCGGCGTCGTCGTCGCCCTCACGTTCCGACACGAGCCGCACGGCGTTGGCCACCAGTGCATCGCCGACTGCGCGGAGGGCCTCGGCGCGCTCAACGTCGGCGTAGATCGCGAGCCAGCTTGCGGCCTCACGCAATGTCCACTTCCTGCGCTCGGGTTCGGTGATGTGCCCCGAACTTGCAGCAAGGCCACCGGACTCGCTGACCATGCGACTGACTTCGAGATGCCAGACCGTGGGCTCGGCCAGGAAGGGGTCGAGCAAGGCCTCGGCACGCTCGATGTGGCGTACGAGAATGCCGACCACCAGCCCGAGCATCGCGAGGTTCTCGCATCCGTCGAGGAGCAGCGCGATGAGGTTCGGCAGCGACGCGCCGCCAGCGATGTACTGGTCGCAGACGATTTCGAGTGCAGCGAGAGCGCTCATGCATGGATATGGACCGACGCCGGTGCCGCGGTACCACATCCACACGTGATCGTCGCCGGCGTAGATGCGCGGCTCACCAGTGACGCGGAGTTCGGTCTTGTACTGATCGGCCTCTTCTTCCGACACCTGGCCCCACGGACCATGCAAACCGGCAAGCGTGTGCGCACGCACGAGCGCCGCGTGATTGAGCATGCGGTTGAGGACGGCGACGCCGCGGCGGAGGTCCGTCTGGAATAGGGGCATGAACGGCCCGCGGTACCACGCATGCAACGGCGTAATGAGCCCGCGCGTGTGGTGATTGCGGATGCCGTCATCCATGAGCCCGGAACCGCCGTCGTCCTCCTCGTCGAGGTAGTACGCCTCGGTCAGATCGGCGAGGAGCCCCTGGCCGTAACTCGCGAGTGCTCGACCCGTCAGGACTTCCTCGACCGCGGGAGCGAAGTGCCACGGCGCGTCCGCGGCCACGCGGCGCAGGATGCGCTCGCCGTCGTCGCCGAGATCGGGACCGAGCAGCGCGAGCAGTTCGAGCACGGTGTCATCGGTGATCTCTTGCGGCACTTCCGGGCGTTGGCGTCGCTCGCGCCCGCCATGGCCAATGGCGGTGAAAAGCGCATGATTGCGCTCCACACGCTCGCGCTCTTCCTCGATCTCCTCCGGTGTCCGCGCCGCTCGTCTCGCAGCAGCTCCCTCGCGTTCCCGAACCAATCGTGCATCGCCGGCATCGCAGGCGGCGACCAGTCGTTCGCGCAGGCGAATGCGCATCGGATGACCCGCGATGGTGTTCGTCATGACGAGCGCATGCAACCACTCGCGCAGCATCTTCGCGACGTAGTCGCCCGACCACCACGGGGTCGGATCGTCCAGGAGCAACGTGATGATCGGTTCTATGACGACGGCATCGACGACGGCATCTCGACGGTGGCGCTGATCGAGCAGGCGGGCGAGGCGCTTCAACCCCGCGCCTTCATCAGCGCGCAGGTCGTCCCACGCGTCGGCGAGCAGCGGCGCGGGATCGCCGATGGTGAGCAGTGCCTCCGCCGGTACGTCTCCCCAGCGCGCGCCGTGCCCCGCGTCAACAAGAGCATCGAACGCAGCCTGCATTCGCGCGAGGCGCCCGTGCAGCGGATTGTGGGGGCGATCGGCACCGGCAAGGTGTGCCTGACACGCGAGACGTGCAGCCGGAAGCGCCCAGCGTGGTGCGCCCGCGGCAAGAAGTGCTCCGGCAGGATCGCCGTTGACAAGCAACACCCGCGAAACCGCGTACCGACGGATCTCGTCATGCGCGAACTCGGGAAGGATCTGCCACTCGTTGTCGGCGGACGCGCGAAGCAAGCCATCGCGGCGCAGCCCATCGAGTGCTTCGGCATCCAGGTCTGCTGCAACGTCGAGCGCGTCGCCGCCCGACAGTGCGAAACCACCGAGCTGCAACAGCGCGAACTCGCGAGCATCGGGCATACCACGATCCGTCAGCTCGTGCCGGCGAACGAGACCCGCCCAGACCTGACGCATGGCGTCGGCATCGCTCAATGGAACACCCGTGACGCCGCTTCGCACGAGCAGGTCGATCACCACGGGTCGTCGCAGGAGATCGCGCGAGCGGGCATTCGCCGCGAGGTTCGTCAACTCCGGGAAGACAGAGACAACCGTCTCGATCTGCGCGTCGTTCAGGTCCGGCACACCATACTCGACGACTTCGGCGAACCGAGTGCCGAGCGCGTCGTGAACGACTTGCTGGTAGTCGGTGGCGCTCACGGCCACGACACCGAGCCCGGCCTCATGCGCCGCGTCGACGAGATACCGCAGCGATTGCTGTCTTCCCTCGGCAACGGCGTCGGCGCCGTCGATGATGAGCAGCCGGCGCGGTGCGCTCAGCTCGGAAAGCGGTCCAGCGAGGGGCACCTCGAGGATCGACTCGAACTCGAGGGTCGTTGCGGGAAGGTCGCGCAGGTTGATGCACAGCACTTGCGTGGCGTCAGGGTCCGTCGCGGCCGCCGATGTCGCGGCGAGAAGGACGAGCGCGCTCTTGCCAACACCAGAATCACCATGCGCAACGACGGCGTTGCCCGTCGTCGCGAGCGCGAGCAACGCCTCCGCCGCGTCATCGCGATCAAGGTGCAGCGTGCGCTGGCCATCGCCCGACGTGATGGCGTCGCGCACTGACGCCACGGCCCGGTCGTGCAGGTGCGCCAGCGCCTCCCAGCCTTTGCGGTGACGCGGAACCGTCGCGTCGAGCGTCGTGTGGGCGTCACGGCGCAGCAAGGAGAGGTCAATGGTCGCGGCCGTCGGCGAGTAGTCCGCTGCGAGTGTTGCGAGCCGATCACGCAGCGCGATCGCACCGTTGAGATCGCGGCCCGCGCGACGGGAACGAGCGCGTTGACGAGGTTCGCCCAGTCCGTCTCGTCGGGCGCCTCGAGACGCGGCATCAACACCGTCAGCCGTGAAAGGAGTTCCCAGGTGCGCTGCTGCACCAATGCATCGTCTGGATCGGCAGTGCCGTGCTTGATGAGCGCCTTCTTGACGAGACCTTCGACCTGATCGAGACGCCCCCGAATATCTTGCGAGTAGCGCAGCGGCGTACGCACGAGATCGAAGTATTCGGTCGCGTTCATCTGGTTCGCCGCAACGTCGGCGAGCACGGCGAGCTGTTCTGCGTGTTGTTGCTGCCCTGCGACGACGAGGGCGAATCGGTGTTCCGGCCCGCCTGCCGGCGCGTTGATGACACCTTCGACGAAGTCCGTGATGAGCTTCGTCGTCGTCTCGTCGCTCTGCACGATGTTGGGCGACCGCCGCATGCCAAGCGCGAGGACGAGGGAGGCGTCGGCTTCGTCCTCCCGAGCGGCGAAGACGACAAGGTCGTCGACAGGGTGCTCGGGGGCCTGCTGGAACCGCACGCTCACGATCTGACGGCCATCGCCAAGTTCAGCGGCGCCGTCGCCGGTCAGGAGACGCGCCAGATACGTGACCGCGACCTTGCGTTCGAAGGTGACCCCGCCACCGCCCGTGGAGTACGGGCTCGAGCCCGACGGTGGCTCGTCCGCCGGCGCGCCGCCCTGCGGGTCGTCGGGGTCGGTCGTCTCCTCGTTCTCGGTGCCTGCCATCGAAGTCTCAGCCCTCGCCGTCGTCACCATCGTCGCGCGTCGCGTGACCGAATCGGGACGCTTCGCTCGCGACACGGCCACCCGCGCGTCGCGGGAGGCCGATCCCGAGCCCGTGCGATGTCGCTCTCCCGACGGTGCCCCTAGGAGGCAGCCAGCAGGTTTGAGGGCTTGAACATCGAGACGAGGGTTCGACGAAGTGGGCGCAGAGGGACTCGAACCCCCGACCCTCTGGATGTAAACCAGATGCTCTAGCCAACTGAGCTATGCGCCCCGACGATGCGGAGCCGCCATGCTACCGGCGCGGCCCGCCCGCCAGCGAAGACGTTCTGTCCCGCGAAGGGAAGCGTTCTGCATCCCTTCGCGGGACAGAACCGGTGGGGTCAGCGACCGCGGCGCTCGCAGCGCACGAGCGCGGCGAGGGCGTCGGCCGACTCCGGCGACATCGCCCCGATGGCGTCGGGCTGGAACCAGCCGACCTCGACGATCTCCGCCGATGCCGGATGCGCGTCGTCGGGGCTGACCCCCTCGGCGAGGGCGGCGCGGTAGATCACGCGCACGACCTGCTTGTACGGGTCGACGACGACGGCGGGTTCGCCCGCCAGCTCGATGCGGATCCCGACTTCCTCGCGCGTCTCACGGGCGGCACCGACCGACGGCAGCTCACGACGGTTCAACAGGCCCCCGGGGAAGCTCCAGTTCGCCAGGTAGCTGTGTCGCACGAGGAGGATCGCGCCGTCGGGCTTGGTGACCACCGACATCGTGCCGACGGTGAACGACGGCTTGACGGCGCGCACGAACCGCTGCCGCATGAGCGGCGGCATCCGGCCGTACAGCTTGAGGCCGGCGAGTTGTGCTCCGCCCGAACGCGAACTCATGCCGACATCATCGCAGTGATGAGCGCTTCATCGGAGCCAGCAACGATGCAGCGTCGGGCGGAGTGGTCGACCGAGACGAGGTCGCGTCCGCGCTTGTCAGCGGCCACACCCCCGGCTTCTCGCAGCACGAGGAGCGCACCGAGGTAGTCCCACGGGCCGTGGGAGTCCCCGTCGAGGTTGACGTACCCGTCGAACGAGCCGTCGGCGACGAGGCACAGCTCGATCGCGGCGGCGCCGAGCGCACGGTACTGCCGGGTCCGGGGACGATCGTTCGACCACCCGTTGAGCGCGACGATCGCGTCGGACAGCGCCACCGGCGGGGCGACCGCGATGGGCCTCGGTGGCCGGTCCCCGACCGAACGCGACGCGCCCCTGCCACGAGCAGCGCGATAGGTGACGTCGCGGGAGTGGTCGACGACGGTCGCCACCCACGGACCGTCGGCGTCGACGGCGCACAGGCTGGTCGCCCAGCACGGGAGTCCACGGGACGCGTTGGTCGAACCGTCGACCGGATCGACGACGACGCACACGGCCCGATCGGGGTGATGGCGGCCGGACTCCTCCGACATCACGCCGTATCCGGCGGCCGTCAGCATCTCCACCACGACGGCGTCGGCATCGAGGTCGAGCTGGTACTGGCCGGCCCGGGACCCGGCGGCGACGAGGTCCGACGACACGAGCCGGTGGCGCACCGCCGCGGCGACCTCGTCGAACAGCGCCCAGGTCGAGGTGACGTCCACCGCGACACGGTACTGGCTCGCCCCGGTATGGCTGAGATGGCAGGCTGTTGCGAATGGCAGTCATCGATGTCCCCGGCTTCATCGCCGACTTGAAAGATCACGCAACCCGGCACGGTTTCCACGTCCACGACGAACGGCATTTCGTCGAGACGTACTCGATGCGGCAGGCGTGGGAGGTCGATCTGCACCCCGAGGAGGCGTGCGGCGGCCCGCTCGACCTGCACCTCTCCCTCGAGGTCGACCCCCGTGTCGTGCTGGCGTTCGAAGACCTCGTGATCGACCTTCCCGAGGACGACGAACCCGACTCCCCGCTGGCGTTCCCCCTCAACTTCACGTGGTCGATGCCGCCGCTCCCCCACTGCCCCGACCTGCTGGTGCTCGCCACCGAGCTGGCCGGCATCGGTGGCCCCGACCTGCCCCTCGAGGTGTCGGCGATCGACTCGTTCGCGTCGGTCACCGACCCTGCCGAGCGGAGCCTCACGGTCATCGCCCGCATCGACGTCGCGCTCGCTCAGATCTTCATGGACACCGAGGATCTGTGCTCGGCGCTCGATGGCTGCCTCGACGTCAGCCGTTACCTGCTCGATCAGTCACCCATCTGGCTCGACGACCTCTGAACGCCCCGCACCACAAGACCGAGTGACGCCTCCGGCGCTGGCCGACTCGACCTACGCCGACTCGGCCTACGCCGACTCGGCCTCCGCCGCCGCTGCCAGGTTCCGGATCATCGAACCGAACACGATCCCGTGGAACGGCGCCACCGACCACCAGTAGATGTGCCCGGCCAAGCCGCGCGGGATGAACATCGCCCGCTGGTGCAGGACGGGCCGGCCGGTGTCCTCGCGGATCGAGAACTCGAGCCACGCCTCGCCAGGCAACTTCATCTCGGCGCGGAGGCGGAGCAGGTGCGGCCGCTCCAACGCTTCGACCCGCCAGAAGTCGACGGGCTCGCCGACCCGAAGTCGATCGGGATCGCGTCGGCCGCGTCGCAGCCCCACACCCCCGGCCAACCGATCGAGCAGTCCCCGCACGGCCCACGCCAGCGGGAACGAGTACCAACCGCGGTCGCCTCCGATTCCCTCGACCGCCCGCCACACGTCATCGGTCGTGGCGTCGAGGGGCACCTCGCGGTCGTCGCGGTACACGGTGCCGCCGCTCCAGTCCGGATCGGTCGGCATGGGGTCGCTCGGAGCACCCGGCCACTCCGCACCCGACCAGCGGGTGACGACCTCGGCGTTCCGCACGCTCTGCAGAGCAAGGCGGACGGCCTCGTCGAACGGGCACAACGCGAAAGGGATCAGGTCCTCGATGTCGTGCTCGTGGGTGACGGCGTTGTTGCGCAGCGACTCGATCAGCGGCTGGGCGATCGCCTTCGGCACGGGCGTCACCACGTTGACCCAGTGGCTCGAGAGCCGCGGCGTCAGGACCGGCACCGGGATGATCACCCGGTGGGTCAGGCCGGCGACCGCTGCGTAGCGCTGCATCATCTCGCGGTAGGAGACGACGTCGGGCCCGCCGATGTCGAAGCGTCGGTTCGTGGTCGGGTCGAGCTCGATCGAACCCACGAGGTAGCGGAGTACGTCGCGAACAGCGATCGGTTGCACGAGCGAGCGCACCCAACGAGGCGTGACCATGATCGGGAGCCGCTCGGTCAGGTAGCGGAGCATCTCGAACGATGCCGATCCGCTGCCGATGATCACGCCGGCCTGCAACACGACGGCGGGCACGGGCCCGTCGAGCAGGATCTGGCCCACCTCGGCACGTGACGCCAGGTGCGGCGACGCCGTCTCGCCCTCCGGCACCAGTCCGCCCAGGTACACGATGCGACCGACCCCCGCTGCCGCAGCCGCCGCGGCGGTGTTGGTCGCCGCGAGGCGGTCGGTGTCCTCGAAGTGCGTCCCGCTCCCGATCGAATGCACGAGGTAGTAGACGACGTCGACACCGCTCATCGCCTCGTCGAGGCTGGCGCGGTCGAGCGCGTCGCCGCGGGCGATCTCCACCGAGTCCGCCCACACCACGCCGACCAACGTCGCCGGTCGGCGTGTGAGGCATCGGACGTCGTGGCCCGCCCCGACGAGGCGAGGCACAAGGCGACCGCCGATGTACCCGGTAGCGCCCATGACGAGGATCCTCATCACCGCAACCTACGACCCGAAACCGGAATCGACGAAGCTGATGGGAGCCGAGGACCGAACCGGTCGACCTGCCCAGAGTCCCGACGTCCCGATGGTTCGGATCCTCGCCGACAGCGCAACTAGGTTTCGGGGGATGTCGACACGGGCGATCGATACCGGGGCCGAGGCGGCCGAACAGTTCTGGCGCGACGGGTTCTGCGTACTCCGTTCCGTCGTGTCGGCTGACACGCTGGCAGCGGCGAGTGCCGCCGTGGACGCCCTGCCGTCAGCGGAGCTCGCCGACCTGAGCGCGCTCGCCGGTGACTCCGGTGGCGCCCGATTCCGCGCCGGTGTCGACCACTGGCGCACCCACCCGGCGTTCGAGGCGCTGGCGACCGAGGGCATCCTGCCGGCGCTCGCGGCGGCGGTCCTGCGGAGCGAACGGGTGTGGCTCTACGAGGACAGCGTCCTGGTCAAGGAGCCCGGTTCGGAGGTCTCCACGAAGTGGCACACCGACGACGGCTACTTCCACGTGGAGGGCCGTCAGCTCGCGACGATGTGGGTGCCGCTCGACCCGGCGCCGCTGTCGGCCGGAGCGTTGCGTTTCATGCCCGGGTCCCACGCCACCGAACGGCGCTATCGCCCGACCCTCTTCGTCACCGACGACCCGATCCCCGGCACCGACGGCGACGCGCCGCCCGACCACACGATCGACCACCCCTCGACCGTCGGCTACGACCTCGAGGTCGGTGATCTGACGATCCATCACGCTCGCACGCTGCACGCCGCGAGCGGTAACGCAACGGCGACGACCCGCCGGGCCCTGTCGATCCGCTACTGCGGCGACGACGCCGTGGTGCGTCCCAAACCCGGCGCACCGCCGAAGCCGGGGTTCGACGCCATCGAGCCCGGAACGCCGCTCCGCGAGGTCGCTGCGCAACTCGGGCTGGTCGAGGCCGTACTGCGCTGAGGCCGTTCTGCGCTGAGGCCGGCTGGAGGGCCGAGCCCAGGCGCCGGCCGGGGCCAGGAACGGTTCTCACGGATTGGTAGGGTGGGTCAGTTCCGCCGCGGTCTGCGGCCAACGTGAGGGAACCGATCCGCCATGGCCCGACACGCATCGACCGAACCCCCATCCGACCTCCACGCCGCTGCGGCGTCTCGTCTGCGAGCGCTGGGCCACACCTACCCCACCCGCCGACGAGAGCTCGTCGACATCCTGGCGGCCGCGCCACAACCGGTGTCGATCCCCGACGTGTTGGATCAGGACCGAGGACTCGCCCAGAGTTCGGTGTACCGGAACCTCGCCATTCTCGAACTGGCCGGCATCGTCCACCGCATCGTGACCAAGGACGAATTCGCCCGCTTCGAGCTGTCCGAGGAGCTGAGCGGACACCATCACCATCACCTGATCTGCTCGTCGTGCGGGGCCGTCGAGGACGTCACCCTCCCGGCATCGGTCGAGACGAGTGTGACCCGGGAGCTGAACAAGCTCGCGGCGTCCCGGGGATTCGCGGCCTCGAGCCACCAGATGGATCTGGTCGGCCTCTGCGCCGTCTGTCAGTAACGGGGCACTCCCGAGCGGCGGCGTTTGACGGCTCCCGGAGGAGCGGGCTTGACTCTATGGGAATGGGAATGCGTCTCATACCCATACCTGGAGGTCGAACCCGATGAAGCTCACACGACTCATGCTCCCCGTCCTGGTGCTCGCAGCGCTGGGCACCGGGTGCGGCTCCGACACGGCAACCGGTGACAGCTCGTCCACGGCCGGCTCGTGCCCGACCGAGCCGGTCTCGGTCGTGGTGACCGTCGACCAGTGGGGCGACATCGTCGAGCAACTGGGAGGCGACTGCGCCGAGGTGACGACCGTGATCAAGGGCTCGTCGGCCGACCCCCACGACTACGAGCCGACCCCGGCCGACACCGCCAAGTTCGACGAGGCGCAGCTCGTCGTCGTCAACGGCCTCGACTACGACCACTGGGCGGAGAAGGCGGTCGACAACCTCGATTCCGAACCGGCGGTCGTCGACGGCGGGAAGGTCGTCGGACTGGAGGAAGGCGACAACCCCCACATCTGGTACGGCCCCGACTACGTCCGCCAGATCTCGGCGGCCGTCACCGCGGAGCTGAAGGAACTGGCGCCCGATTCCGCCGCCTACTTCGACGAGCAGCAGACCGCGTGGCAGACGTCGATGAAGCCCTACGACGACGTCATCGCCCGGATCACGGCCGTGGCATCCGACAAGACGTTCGCAGCGAGCGAGCCGGTCTTCGACTACATGGCCGACGCGCTCGGCCTCACCAACGGCACACCGAAGGGCTACCAGGACGCTGCGCTCAACGAGTCCGACCCGTCACCCGCCGACATCGCCGAGTTCGAGCAGTCGTTGCGGGACGACAAGATCGACGTGCTCGTGTACAACACCCAGACCGAGGGCCCCACCCCCGAGCAGATTCGTGGCGTCGCCGACGACGCCGACGTCCCGGTGGTCGACGTCACGGAAACGGTGCCTCCGGGGACCACTAGCTTCGTGACGTGGCAGGTGGACCAACTGACAGCGCTGGCAACCGCCCTGGGGGCGTGACCGCAGCCGCATCTCTCGACGGCGTTTCCATCGTCCGGCAGGGTCGCACCATCTGGTCCGACGGCACGTTCACCGTGCCGACCGGGTCGGTCGTCGGAGTGATCGGCCCGAACGGGTCGGGCAAGACCACGCTCCTGCAGATGCTGCTCGGGCTCCTCACGCCGACCACCGGCCACATCGAGGTCCTGGGTTCGACGCCGAACCGCGGGAACCCTCGCATCGGTTACGTACCGCAGAACTACACCGCCGCCATCGGCGAGGCGGTGCGTTGCCGAGACCTCGTCGAGCTCGGCCTCACCGGATCCCGCTGGGGGCTCCGACGAGGCGGCGACGAGACCCGCCAGCTCGTCGACGAGGCACTGAGATCGGTGGGTGCGGAGGCATTCGCACGCCGCCGCATGTCCACCGTGTCGGGCGGGCAGCAGCAGCGGGTCGCCATCGCGCAAGGTCTCGTGCACGAACCCGAGCTCCTCCTGCTCGACGAACCGCTCGCCAACCTCGACCTGCGGAGCCAGCACGACATCGTCGCGCTGCTCGGCTCGCTCGCCGCGTCGACCGACATGACCATGTTCGTGGTCGCCCACGACCTCAACCCGCTGCTGTCGATCCTGACGGGCGCCGTGTACCTGCTCGACGGGCACGCCCATTACGACGAGATCGGCAACGTCGTCGACGAGACGCTCCTCAGCCACCTGTACGGCACCGCCATCCGGGTGGTCCGGACACCGCAGGGCGACCTGTTCACGAGGAACGCCTGACATGTCCGTGCTCGCCGACATCGCGTATCAGTCGAACTGGCTCGACATCCTCGGTACCAACTTCATGCGCAACGCGTTCATCGGCGGCACCCTGGTCGCCTTGGCGTCGGGCCTCATCGGCTACTTCGTGGTCATCCGCCGCGACGCGTTCGCCGCCCACGCCCTCGCCCACATCGGATTCCCCGGCGCCACGGGGGCTGTCCTGATCGGAGCACCCGTCACCCTCGGCCTCGCCGTGTTCTGCATCGCCGGCGGGCTCGCCATCGGAGCACTCGGCAAGCGCGTCGACCGTCGCGAAGTGGCGACCGGCACCATCTTGGCGTTTGCCACGTCGCTCGGCGTGCTGTTCGCCTCGCTCGCGACCCGTAGCACCAACACCATCACCAGCGTGCTGTTCGGCAACCTGCTCGCGATCTCGTCGGACCAACTCGTGACGTTCGCGGTCTTCACGGTGGTGCTCCTGATCGCCGTCGCGTCGATCGCCCGGCCGCTGCTCTTCGCCTCGATCACGCCCCAGGTCGCCGAGGCGAAGGGGCTTCCCGTCCGGGCGCTCGGCATCGCGTTCATGGTGATGCTGGCACTCGTCGTCACCATGGCCGTGCAGGTCGTCGGGACGCTCCTCCTGTTCGCGCTCGTCGTCTCCCCCGCCGCCACCGCCATCGCGATCACCGCGCGACCGAGCGCCGTCGTGGCGATCGGCACGGCGATCGGACTCGGTGCGGTGTGGGCGGGCCTGGTCGCCTCGGCCATGTTCAACCTTCCGCCGTCGTTCCCGATCGTCGCGATCGTGTTCGTCGGCTGGCTCATCACCCTCGGACTCACCCGAGACCGCGGGCATGGCGCCGCCTCCGGCGACATCGTCCACGACCACCATCATCCGCCCGAGACGACCAACCTGAGCATCTGACCGGCGCCCTCGGCGTGCGCCACACCACGGTCTCGCGAGCACACACCGCGTCGGGTGGGGCCGGCGGGGCTCGAACCCGCGACCAAGGGATTATGAGTCCCCTGCTCTGACCAGCTGAGCTACAGCCCCGAAGGCCGGCATCCTACTGGCGCTCCTCCGTTGCTAACCTCGCTGCCGTGAGCGACTCGCCCTCGGTGCAGATACTCCCCGATATCGGGTACGACCTCGACCTCGAGTCGGTGCTCGGCGAGACCCCGCCCGAGGAGTGCGCACACATCGTTCGCCGCTCGGGCGCCCTCGGCGCCGGCGCCCTGATCGTTGCGGCCGCCGAGTCCGGCATGGAGGTCGAAGCCCTGTGCGGGTACCGCTGGGTGCCCAAGGGCCACGCCCCCGACGACCTGCCGGCGTGCGTCCGGTGCGTCGAGGTCTGGCAATCGCTCACCTCCCAGTAGCGCTCAGCATCGACCACCGATGACGACGCGAACCGCGCTGGGTGCACTGGCGACCGTCCTCCTGCTGACTCCCCTCGCCGGGTGCGGAATCGTGGGCGGTGGCAACAGTGTCGTCCTCGTGGGCGACTCGCTCACGGTGCTCGTCAGCGACCAGGTCGCCGCCGAGGCGAAGGCCGACTACGACATCGAGGTCACCGCCACGTGGGGTGTCCGCATCGACGAGGAGCTCGATCCTGCGGCGGTCGCCGCCGAATCGTCGCCCGACCAGGTGATCATCAACATCGGCACCAACAACGTGCTCCAACGCCACGACACCACGGCGTCGGCGGAGGACCTCGCTGCGATGCTCGACCTCTTCGACGACGCGAGCTGCCTGCACCTCGTGACCGTCAACGAGCGCATCAACCGCCTGGGCGACGACTTCGGGCCCGACGCTGCCGCCTTCAACGCCAAGCTGCGCGAGATCGCAGCGAGGCGCCTCAACACCCATGTGATCGACTGGAACCAGATCGTCGCCGACCACGTCGCCGACGGCATCATCTCCGAGGACTCGGTGCACCCCACCCCGGCCGGGGTGAAGCTCCTCGCCGACGCCTACGTCGGCGCGTTGCGCGACTGTTGACCCGCCCGGTCGTTGCCCGACGCGCGAGACGGCGGACGATCAGCCGCCGGTGGTCGCGCCCTCGGCCTCGGCAACCCGCTTGAGGGCCTCGTCGCGGGCCTGGAACGAGCAGTCGTTCACGCTCTTCTGCAGATCCGCGTAGGTCTTCGGAATCGCGGCCCACGCGTCCTGGTACTGGATGACGTTCTCGGTGAACAGCCCGGGATCGGCTTTGATGACATCACAGGCGCGGGTCGCCTCGGCGTCGAAGGCCGATTGAAGTGCGGCGATCGCAGCTGGGTCCACCACCGGAGCGACGGTGGTCGGCGTCGCAGCGGCGGTGGTCTCGCTCACGGCTGCCGTGGTGGCGACGACCGCTGCGGTCGTCGTGGGCGCGACCACCGACGTGGACGTCTTCTCGACGGTCGTGCCCGCCACGTCGGCGCCGGTGTCGACCTCGTCGTCGCCCCCGGACAGCAGGACGAACGCACCGGCGCCGAGCACCACGATCGCGAGTGCACCGAGCAGGACCGGGAGCTTCGACTTCGGCTCGTCCTTGCCCTTCTGCGCCTTCTGCTTGGGCGCACCCTTCGTCTTGGGCGGCTTGGGCTTGCGGTCGGACTTGCGGTCCATCTTGATCTTGACCGCGCCGGCTGCATCGGCAGGGCCGACGGGTGGCTCGACGGAGATATCGGGCCTGGGGACGAACGGATCAGGTTCCGGCATGCGGAACGCCGACGCCTCGCCGGCGCTCAGCGAGACCGGGGCGGGCGCTGGCGGCTCGGGCGCCGCCTTGTCGGCCTTGCCCTTCCGGCCGCGCTTGGGAACGGCACCGCCGAACGCCGGGTCGACGTGCTCGCCGGACCCGAAGATCGGCTGGAGCGACGGGTCGATCGGTGCGAACAGCGAACCTCCGGCATCGGCCGGCGTTGCCGAGGAGGAGGGGTCGAACTGCGGTGCGGCACCGCTGGGCGGGGCACTGAACAGCGATCCCCCGCCGACGGGTGCCGACGGTGAGGTCGTCCCGAGGTCGGCGGGCGCACCGAATGCTGAGGTCGGCGCGGCAGGAGGCGGCGGGAACAGCGGCGTGGTCGACTCGGGGGTGCCCCCGAACGGCCCTGCGGGAGATGGAGGGGCGGAGGGCGCGGGCGGTGCGGGCGCCGATGCGACCGGGGCCGGCGGAGCCGGGACCGGCGGAGCGGGCGGCACCGGTGCAGGAGGGGCTGAGGCGACCGGAGCGGGCGGCAGCGGCGCGGCGGGTCCGCTGTCACCGGGGGTGAACATCGTCGGACCGGCGTTCGCGGCTGGATCGTCGGGCGTCTCACCGAAGCCGGACGTCCACATGAAGTCGGCCAGCACCCCGTCGCCGGTCGCAGGGGTCTGCTCCGCGGCCTGGTCGAACGCGTCGGCGCCGACCGGGTCCTTCGCTCCGCCGGAGCTCAGCGATCCCGTGGCCACGCCGTTCGCGCCGTTCACTCCAGCAGTGTCGGTCGGCTCGGGGATGGGCTGGGTGGACTGGGACCAGCGTTCACCGTCCCAGTATCGGTACTGACGCGCGTCCCTCGGATCGACGTACCAACCGGCTTGCGCTGCCATGTTCCTACCCCCGAAGCCCGATTGCCCATTGCTGCCGCGCCGAAGGGTATCGGCAACCACCCCGCGAAGTCACCTCCCCATTCTGAGCGAGATCGCAGCTCGGTTTCCCGGCCCGGCAACTGGACACGTGTCTAGATTGGGGCGATGGCAGACCACCCCGCGGACCACTCCGCCGACCTCTCCCTCGACGTGCCCGTCGTCGATGACCCGAGCGGCCTCACGCCGGCCTGGCTCACCCACGCCCTCCGATCGGCGGGCCACGACGCCACCGTGCACGCTGTCACCGTCGAGCCGGTGGGGACCGGCCAGATGGGGTCCAGCTTCCGGTTGACGCTCGACGTGACCGAGCATTCACCCACCCCGTCGGGTCCGATCCCACGGACCCTCGTCGCCAAACTGCCGACCTCCGACGTCGAAGCGTGGGTCGCCATTGCGTCCAGCCATCGCACCGAGGTGACGTTCTACCGCGACGTTGCGTCGACGATCGCCGCCCGCACTCCGCAGTGCCACCTCGCCCTCGTGTCGGAGGACGCCACCTGCTTCACGCTCCTGCTCGAGGATCTGGCGCCCGCCGCGCAGGGGGACCAGCTCGCCGGCTGCACCACCGAGCAGCTGGTGACCGCCGCCCACAACCTGGCCGGGCTGCACGGACCCCGCTGGTGCGACCCCGACATCGTGGGCCTCCGGGGTCCGCTCGATGCCGCCGATCCCGACACCGCGGCGTTCCTCGGCGAGGTCCTCGCCGGGGCGGTCGCGCCGTTCGCCGAGCGGCTGGGCGACGCCGTGTCGCCCGCCGACGTCGCCCTGCTCCACGACTGCGCCGCCGCCATGCCGCACTTCCTCATCGGCCGGCCGGAACGGTTCTCGCTGATGCACGGCGACTACCGGCTCGACAACCTGATGTTCCACCCCGACGGGACGGTCGCTGCAGTCGACTGGCAGACGCTCGGCGTCGGCCTTGCCGGCCGGGACCTCGCCTATCTCATCGCGACCAGCCTCGAACCCGACGCACGGCGGGAGGCGGAGCACGCTGCCATCGCCGGGTACCACGACCGGCTCGCCGAGCTGACCGCCGGTACCGGCAGGGGGCCCGTCGACGCGGCCACCACGTTCGACGACTACCGGTACGGACTGCTGCAAGGGCCACTCATCATCGTCCTGGGGGCGGCGTTCGGCTCCTCGACGACCCGCGGCGACGCGATGTTCGCGACGATGACGGCCCGCGTGTGCGCCGCGATCCGCGACCACAACACGCTCTCGCTCATCAACTGACCCGTTCTGTCCCGCGATCAGTGCACAGGTTGCGCTGGTTCGCGGGACAGAACGAGCCGCCGGTGAGCACGCCTAGGGTTCTGGACATGACGACGACGGAACCGGAACGCATCGACTGCACACGGGTCGGCACGGAGTTCTTCGCCACGGCGCCCTGTCGCGTCCGGGTACGCGAGGTCGTCCCCGCTCCCCCGCTGCGGGTGTTCGACGTCTTCGCCGACGCCGACTCCTGGAGCCGGTGGGCGATGCCCATCACCGGTGTCGAGTGGACGTCGCCGTGGCCGCTCGAGGTGGGGTCGACCCGGACGGTTCGCATGCGCGGCGGCATGGTCGGGTGGGAGGAGTTCATCGTGCGGGAGCCTCCCCGGCGCATGGCCTTCCGGTTCAACGAGAGCGTGGCGGGCGGCCCCATCGCGTTCGCCGAGGACTACCACCTCACCGACCTCGGCAACGGCAGCACGCGGATCGAGTGGATCATGGCGATGGAGCTGTCGGGCGTCTCGGGCAAGCTGACGCCGGTCATCCGCTCGGCCATGCAGGTCGGCAACCGCCTCATGCTCCGAAAGCTGCGCAACTACATCGCCTCGAACCCGTCCCTCGCCGATCCCTCCGGGGCGTGGGCGCAGCCCGCCGCCTGACGCACGGGGCAACCCACACCACCCTCGAAGCGGGGATCCGGCCAGTTCGGTGTGCTGGAGCACGCCGAACTCCGATGCTTCACGTGTCGCGAGACCTTTCCGGCCTCGACGGTCCCCGCCGACCGGTTGACCCGCCTCGAAGGCGCCTCGGACCCGTCCGACATGGTCGTCGTGATCCCTGTCACCTGTCCGCACTGCTCGACGAGCGGTTCACTCGTCCTCAACGACGGCGCCGAGGCGAGCGTGGACGAGGCTGATGCGCTCGTCGCCATGGAGCGCCGACCCGCCAGCGACGAACACCCCGTCGGAGGGATCGGCCCCCTGACGCGGGAGGTGGTCAGCCGGCGTCGGGTGCCGACGTCGTGTCCGTGGCGCCCTGCTCCATCGGCTGCGCCGTGCCACCGGGTTGCTCGGGAATCGAGCCCTGTCCCGCAGGTCCGCCGCTGACGCTCGTCGGAACGTCCACGGGATCGCTCGTCGGCGCCACACCCGACGTCGTCGAGTCGGGGTTGACCTCCTCGGTCGGGGTGGTGCCGTCGGGCGAACCGCCGTCGTCGCAGGCGACGGCGAACGCGGGGACAGCCAACAGCACCGCAGCGGCGACACCCCGCCGGACCCGGCCGACCGGGGCGCCAGCGGCTGTACGTGCACCTCTCATCGGGCGACTCGAAGGTGGGCGTCGGTAGGTGGTCGTCACTTGGTGCTCCTGAGGTCTCCGGCCCGCCGTGGGTGCGTTTGCCGGTCGGCCCGATCTACCCGATCACGGCATTGGCGAGTCATCCTCTGCTGACTCACTCCTCAGGACCCACCGCGGGAGCACGACCCAGAACACCAGGAAGAGGACGGCGGCGCCTGCCGGGATCCACTGGGCGTTGGAGCTGCCGAACGCAAACCTCGAGATGCACCAGACGGCGCTGGTCAACGACACCGCCAGCATCAACAGACCACCGACCACCATCCGGATGCCCCAGGTCAGTCGCAGTACACGGGCCGTGCGCTCACCCACTCGGTGGAAGACCGCCGGGCACATCAGCAGCACCACCGCGAACAGCGCGCTCATCATCGCCACGCCGAACAGGTCGCGCCCGAAGGGATCGAGTCGATCGAAGCCGTCGGCGAACGGCGCCGTCAGCAGGAAGGCCAACAGCACCTGAACACCCGGGAGCGCGACGCGTAGCTCCTGCAACAGCACCTCGTGGCGCTGGCGCAGTTCCTCGCGATCCTTCACATCGTCGAGGCTCGACGCGTCGAGCGTTCCCAGTTCGGTCAGCGCGGAATCTGCCATGGCGGATGCTTCCCCATCGACCCACGCCCCAAACGGGGGGTCTTCGCTCGCGATCGTATGGGCGCCGAAGCCGACGGGTAGCGCGGAACCATGGACGCAATCACCCTTCTCAAGGACGACCACCGGTCGTTGGAACGACTCTTCAAGCGCTTCGAGCAGGCCGGCGACCGCGCCTTCGTCGAGAAGCGGGCCCTCGTGGACCGCATCATCGAGGAGCTCTCCCGCCACGCAGCGATCGAGGAGCAGCTCTTCTACCCGGTCGCACGGGCCACCGTGCCCGACACCGACGACATCACCCTCGAGAGCCTCGAGGAGCATCACATCGTCAAGTGGGTACTGAGCGAACTCGAGAGGATGGACCCGACCGACGAACGCTTCGACGCCAAGGTCACCGTGCTCATCGAGAACGTTCGCCACCACGTCGAGGAGGAAGAGACCGAGTTCTTCCCGAAGGTACGCGACGAGCTCGGGCGGAACGCGCTCGGCGATCTCGGCGACACCATGGCGAAGTTCAAGGAGGTCGCTCCGACCCACCCGCACCCCACCTCGCCCGACACCCCTCCAGGCAACCTGGTCACCGGCGCTGCCGCAGGCGTCGTCGATCACGTCACCGACACCATCAGCGGCGTCGCCCAGGGAACCGTGACGGCACTGCAGGACCTCATCGCGCTCGGTCCTGCGCCGCAAGCGCCCGTCGACGTCACCGACCGGCTCGACCGTCGCCCGCAAGCAGGCGAAGAAGGTTCGCAACGAGGTCGCCGATCTCACCGACGCGGCCATCGACGCCGCCAAGGCCGCCCAGAGCAGCGCCGAGCGCACGGTCAAGGCAGCGAAGACCGGTGCGGAACGCACCGTGAAGACTGCGAAGACCGGCGCCAAGCGCACGGCAACGACGGCCCGCAACAGTGCCGACCGGACGACGACGACCGCCCGCAAGGGAGCGAAGGCGACCCGTTCGGCGGCCAAGGCGACCGCCACGAGCACGGCTCGTACCGCCACCACCGCGGCCAAGCGGACCTCGAGCACGGCACGGAGCGGGGCGAAGCGCACCGCGTCCGCTGCCAAGCGCGGGCTGACGTGGCGGGCCTCACCGCGTTCGCCCTGAACTGCACCCTCACCCCGAGCAGCGCCGGTGCATCGAGCACCGGCAAGCTGCTCGAAGAGGTGCTCCTCGAACTGTCGACGCACGGCGTCACGAGCCAGGGTTCAGTACGACTGGCCGACTTCACGATCTCGCCTGGTGTCAGTTCCGACGAGGGCGGCGACGACGAATGGCCCGACATCCGCACCCGGATCCTCGAGGCCGACATCTTCGTCCTCGGCACCCCGATCTGGATGGGCCACGCCTGCAGCAACGCCCAACGTGTGCTCGAACGGCTCGACGCGTTCCTCGGCGAGACCGACGACCAGGGTCGTATGCCCGCGTTCGGGAGGGTCGCGATCGTCGCCGTGGTCGGCAACGAGGACGGTGCCCACCACGTCGCAGCGGAGTTGTTCCAAGGCCTCGACGACGTCGGCTTCACGATCCCGGCCAATGGCATGACCTACTGGGTCGGCGAGGCGATGCACACGACCGACTACCAGGATCTGCCCGAGGGCAGTGCCAAGACCGACTCGGCGACGAAGCTCGCAGCGTCGAACGCGGCGCACCTCGCGGCATTGCTCAGCGGCGCCAACTACCCGGGGCCGGGGTCGGACTGACCGCTCGGGCTCGCGTGCGGGCCCGAGCGGCGTCACCCCACTCCGGGAATGGTCAGCCGTTCATGCCGCGGCGAGGTGGGGGCGCCCGGTGGGCTCGGCCTCCGCCCGCAGCGACGACGCCCCGCGCTCCCAGCACGCCATCAGGTGAGCGGCAAGGCGCCGTTCGACCTCCATCACGGCCCACGCACCCCACATGACGAGTTGCCGGGACTCGGGATGCTCACTGACGTAGTCGCCCACGAGGTGCGTTGCCGCCAGCGGGCCGTGGTGGGCGTCCGCCTCGACGTGCACGTCGTAGAAGCGTCGCGGCTTCGGGTCCCAGGCCGAGGCGATCACACGCCGCGGCGTACCGACCCATCGGGACCACCGACGTCATCTCGAAGACGGCCAGGTGTCCGAGCAGAGCCGGCAGGAGTCGCCGGTGCAACCCGAGCCACGACACCAGGTTCATGGTGGCGAGCGTCGGCGCGCCGACCCGTTCGAGGTACGCGCCGTAGCTGTCGTCGAGGCCGAGCGCCCGCATCGTGTCGGCGAACAGCTCCGCGTGGGCCTCGCCGGGACGACCGTTGCCGTACTCGTCCATCTGGATCTCGATCATCGCCGACCGCGAGGGGCCGGCGTAGCGAGGGATGCCCCAGGTGTGAGCATCGGCTTCCTTCAATTGGTACATCGAGCGATGGATCGCGAACTCGCGCATCTGCTCGATCGTGCCCTCCTCCGCCATGAACCGCGACGGCGACGGCCGCCCCGCTCCGGTGTCGATGATCGCGGCCAGCTCGTCGGCGGGGATGAGCGCCGCTCGCGGGCTCGGCTGGATGCAGTTCCGGAGCGCGTCCTCGAAGCGTCCCTCGAGCTCACGCCGGAACCGCAACACCTCCGGGTCCCACTCGACGTCGTCGGAGACGTCGGAGAACCCGCGGTAGTGCAGCTCGTAGCAGCAGTACAGCGTGAGCTGCAGGTCGTCATCGCCGAGGGGGTCGTCGCACCACGGCAGATCGGCGAGTGACGGCAGAACGTCGCTGCCGAGCCGCAGGTACTCGAAGAGGTGCTGCGACATCGGTCCTCGGGCGGCGGGAAGTGCAGGTGCGTCATCCATGATGATTCCTGATTCCCCGTCAGACCCGCTCCACAGCCCCCTCGTCGGAGGGATTTCGGGCCGTGACCCGAGGCGAGCTACGGGCTACGGGCTACGGGCTACGGGCGCGGTCCGCTCGGCGCGCCACCGCCTGGGTGATTGCACCCGATCGGCACGAAACGCCCCGTCCTGCGGTTGACTGTCAGACCCTTCCGGTACACTCGAACGCATGTTCGACGTGACAGTGCTGACCGAGCTGACGGCGAAAATCGCCGGCCTCGACGAGCACCTCTACGCGGATGACGACCTGTTGGCCGGGGTGAAAGCGATCGAGGAAGCCCGCCGCTACCTCGACGCCGCCGAAAGCGCGCTGCTCGGCGAACTCGACGCCCGCGGCACCACCGACGTCGTGTCCGGTCATCGCACCGCGAACTGGTTGGCCCACGAAACCGGCATCGCCCCAGCGGCTGCGAAAGCCCGGGTGCGGTTGGCGGCGTCGTTGCGTCTCGATCTCCCCGAGACCGATCGGGCCGTACGCGATGGGCGGTTGTGTGCGGATCGAGCCAAGGTCATGGCCAACGCCATCAACGACCGGATCGCCACCGAGTTCCGCCAGTTGGAAGCGTCACTGATCGCCGAATCAGCGTCGATGACGTTCGCCGACTGGGCCCAACGCGTCGCAATCGTTGCCGCGCTGTTGGATCAGGACGGCCCAGAACCCTCCGAGGATCCCAACAACAACCGGCTCCGCCTCCGCGGCGGCCGAGACGGCATGAAACTCGCCGGCGTCCTCGTCGGTGATCTCGCCGCCACGACCAAGGCAGCGGTCGAGCAGATCGCCGACGAACTCTGGCGCCAGTACCGCGACGACTCCGAACGCACCAACGGCGAAATCGCTGTCCCCTCCCGGGCGACGTTGTTGGCGATGGCGCTCGCCGAAGCGGTGCGCCGTGGCCTGATGGTCAAAGCAGACGGCACAGCGGTGAAGAAACCGAAGGTCGAAGCGACCCTGGTGCTCCACGCCGACACCCCCGACCTCGTCTACATCGACGGCAAACCGTTGATCCGCGGATCAGCCACGGCGTTGGCGTGTGACATGGCGGTGTGGACCATCATCCTCAACAGCTTGGGCCTCCCGTTGGACATGGGCCGTGAGCTTCGCAACGCCAACGACGAACAACGCAAAGCACTCGAGGCCCGCGATGGTGGCTGTGTGTTCCCCGGATGTGGGCTCCGGCCCGACTGGTGCGACGCCCACCACATCGCCCAATGGCACCGAGACCTCGGAACGACCGACATCAAGCACATGGTCTTCCTGTGCCGCCACCACCACGGCGTGATCCACCGCAAGGGCTGGAACCTCCAGATCGGTGACGACGGCTGGTCGTGGATCACCACCCCCTCCGGCATCAGCCTCTGGTGCCAACGCCACGGCACCATCCGATCCGGCGCACCACCCGGCGCGTGAGCGAGATCACGATCGCGCCCGACTCCCGGCAGATCGATCCGAACCCCGGCGAACGCCCACCCGGTGGGTCCTTCGCCGCGCCCCGAACCCTCAAGAAAGATCACTGTCGCCTGGCCGACGCTGCCATAGCAATCCGAGCTGGAAGTGACGTCGGATGTCGCTTTCAGCACGAATTCCCCGATCGCGGTCATGCGCTCTTCCGCAACAGTGGCCTGGCCCTCAGTGACCTCCTACGAAGTACCGTCCGACGTGACCGAGAGCCACCCTGCCCCGTCGGCACCGCCCGATAGAGTCCGGTTTGTGGTGGCCTGGAACGGTGTAGCCGGGATCGCATCGATCGCCTCGGTTGTGGCTTGGTGGCTCGTCGTCGGGCCGCAGTTTGTGCTGTGGAGGCGAGTCGTCGTCGTGCTGCTCCTCGGAGGGCCGAGTGGGTGGATCTCGGGTTACCTGATCCCGGTCGGGTGCATCGCCCTGGCCGGATGGACGATCGCAGCTCGTGCTCGATCGAGACCCGGCACTTCACGCGTAGGCGATTGAGTTCGAGGGTTCTCATACGTTCCTTCACCGGACAGGCCTGGCGGACGATGTATTCACCCCCGGCGCTCATGCGTGTTTCCCGAACAGTCGCCTGGGCGGCGGTGGACTCTCGATCGCTGAAGTGCAGTCGGACTCCATCTGAGCGATCGAGAGTGCCACCGTCGACTCGGCCTCGGATCGGATGACATTTCGACGCACCATCAGACCCGGCGCTCCACCGGCGCGGGACCGATCTTGCCTCCGGGCCCACGCCCTCCCTCGCCGTCTCCTCGCCGTCCCGTCACCCACCCGTCGACGGCGCGCTGAAGCTGCGCCTTGGTCATCTTCGAGCGGCCCGGGATGTTCTGCTTGCGCGCCTCGTTGTAGAGCTGATCGCGGGTGCGACCGCCTTCACCGCGACACGACCGGAGCCCCCCTCGGCGTCCCGACGAGAGGTCGTCGAGGCCCGCCTTGATGTGTTCGCCGCTCCCGCTCCCGCTTCGTGCTCCACGCTCGCTGTGGCATGGCGGACCTCCTGTTTCGACGACTGAAGAGACGACCGCGACCCACCCGGGGCCGGCGAAACCACCCCTTCGGGGGAACGGATCGGGCGCATGTCACGACTGCCCCTCCCCGGTCCTGGGTAACGGCCACCATGCGACGACGACTCCTCATGGCCATTCTCCCGCCCGTCGCCGGCTTCGTCGTGAAGCTGGCCCTCGAGAAGATCCGGGGCCGCACCGACGCCGCGACGCGCACGCCGTTCCCGTCGGATCCCAATCTTCCGACGACGGGGAACTGACCCGTGGCTTCCTCCAACACCGTCGCCATCGCCCGCCCGCTCTCGGCGGTATTCGACCTGGTCTGCGATCCCACGACCTATCCCGAATGGTTGGTCGGGGCACAGGAGATCCGCCGCATCGACGACGAGTGGCCCACGGTCGGATCGACGTTCGAGCACCGCATCGGCGTCGGCCCGATCCGCATCCCCGGCTCGACCACCGTGGAGATCCTCGACAGTCCGAACCACTTCGCGTTGGCCGCCGGCATGGGTCCGCTCGGCGAGGCCCGAGTCGACTTCCGCCTGCGTGGGATCGACGGGACCTCCACCGAGGTGACGATCGAGGAGACGCCGAGCGGTGGACTGGCCCGGCTGGGATGGTTCATCTACCGCCCCGTGATCTTCGGTCTCCTGTGGGGCCGCAACGCTGTGTCGCTGCACGCGCTCGCCACGCTGGCCGAGGCCACACCGGTGGCCGGCGCCGTCGTCGATGTCCCCGGCCCGTCCGATTCCGGGGCCGCCGAATGAACCGCGTCCACCGATCCGTCGAGATCGACGCCGCACCGGCGACGGTGTGGGCCGTCCTCGAGGACGTCCGTCGCCTTCCCGACTTCTCGCCCAGCACGGTCGAGGTCGTCGCCCCTGCCCGGCTCACGGCCTGTGGCCAGACCTTCGAGCAGACCGTCCGCCTGGCAGGTCGCTCCTTCACGTCGACATGGGAGGTGACCGACATCGAACCCGGTGCGCGTCTGGTCATCGAAGGTTCGGTTCTGCCCGGCACGCACTACCGGATGACCGAGACGATCGAAGCGAACGGCTCCGAGGCGACCACGTTCGCCCTCACGATGGAGTACCGACTCCCGTTCGGCCCGCTCGGTCGGCTCGCCGCCAAACTCGGCGCCGAGCATCGCGCCGCGGACGAGGCCGAGCTGGTGCTCGACGGGGTCCGGCGGCAGGCCGAGGCCGACGCGGCCGCATGACGCGACGATCCTCCACCGGCTCGGCCGGCCGCACCTCCGACAGCTGCGACGCGGTCGTGATCGGCGCCGGGCACAACGGGCTCGTCGCTGCCACTCACCTGGCCGACGCCGGGTGGGACGTGGTGGTCGTCGAAGCATCGACCGAGGCGGGCGGTGCAGTGAAGACCGACCGCCGGCTCGACCCCGAGTTCGCCACCGACGTCTTCAGCGCGTTCTATCCGATGACGGCCGCCTCGCCCGTGATGCAGGACCTCCACCTCGAGGACCACGGACTCAGCTGGGTGCACGCGCCGAAAGTGCTCACCAACGTCCGCGCCGGCGCTCCCGGAGCGGTGCTCCATCGCGATCCGCAGGCCACGGCGCGCGACCTGGCCGTCGAGGGCACCGACGACGGGCCCGCCTGGCTGGCACTCGACGATCAGTGGCGTCGCTACGGCACCGACCTCCTGTCGGCGCTGCTCTCGCCCTTCCCCCCGGTCCGCGCCGCCGGCCGGCTCGGCTGGTCGGCTCGGGCCGATCTCTGGGACCTCGTACGCCTACTCGTGCTTCCGGTTCGCACCATGGGTACCGAGCTGTTCGAAGGCGACATGGCACCGCTGTTGCTCGCCGGCAATGCGCTGCACGCCGATGTGTCGCCCGAGGCGTCGCCCAGCGCGCGCTGTTGGGATGGATGCTCGTCGGCCTCGCCCAGACGGTCGGATTCCCCGTGCCCCAGGGCGGCGCCGGCGCCATGACCGATGCGCTCGTGTCGCGCTGCCGCACCGCCGGCGGGTCCATCCGTCTCGGTACCCCCGTCGAGCGGGTGACCGTGCACGGCGGCCGGGCCACCGGCATCGTGACGGCCGACGGTGTGCTGCACGCCCGTCGAGCGGTGCTCGCTGCGTGTGACGCCCCGATGCTGTACGGCCGGCTGATCGACGACCGCGACCTGCCCCCTGCCTTCATGGCTCGGATGCGCCAGTTCACCCACGCCGGCTCCACCGTGAAGGTCAACTACGCGCTGTCGAGCCCGGTGCCGTGGAGCGACGACCGCGCCGTGGGCGCCGGCACGGTGCACATCGCCGACAGCGTCAACGAGCTCTCCGCGACAGCTGGGGAGATCGCAGCAGGAATGCTCCCCTCCAAGCCGTTCCTGCTCATCGGCCAGATGACGACCGCCGATCCCACCCGTTCGCCTGCTGGCACCGAATCGCTGTGGGCCTACACCCACGTGCCCCAGGAGATCACCGGCGACGCCGCCGGACAGGTCGACGTGTCGGGGCGACTCCGCGGCGACGCGCTCGCTGCGTTCGTCGAGCGAATGGAGGACCGTATCGAGGCCCACGCACCGGGCTTCCGATCCACGGTGCTGGCACGTGACGTCCAAGGGCCCGACGATCTCGAGGCGGCGAACGCCAGCCTGGTCGGCGGCGACATCAGCGGCGGAACGACCCAGCTCCACCAGCAGCTCGTCTTCCGCCCGGTCCCCGGCCTCGCCCGGCCCGAGACCCCGATCACCGGGCTCTACCTCGCCTCGTCGTCGGCGCACCCCGGCGGCTCGGTACACGGGGCCTGCGGTGCCAACGCGGCCGCCGCTGCGCTCCTCGGGGCCCGGCTCGACCGCGTCCGTCGCGTCGCGCCGCTCGCTGCAGCCGGCCTCGGCGCGGCATCGATCGCCCGGCAGATCGCGACGCGACGATGACGACCACCACGATCGGCGCTCCTCCGAGCGCGCTGGTCACGGGAGCGAACTCGGGTATCGGCGACGCCATCGTCGCCGCACTCCTCGACCAGGGCCTGGCCGTCGTCGCAACCGTGCGGAGTGACGAGGCCGAGGGTGCCGTTCTGGCGTCCCACGGGACGCACGACTCGCTCGTGGTGGAGCGTCTCGATCTCGACGACGCCGAGGCTGCGGCACGCATCGTCGATCGGCACCGTCCCGGCATCGTGGTGCACAACGCGGGGGCAGCCCAGCTCGGCGGGATCATGGACGTCGACGACGACGAGATCCGCGCCCAGTTCGAGTCGTCGGTGATCGGACCGGCACGCCTCAGCCGCCTCGCGGTCGAGCGGCTCCGGGCCGAAGGGCGGCCCGGGCGTCTGATCAACATCTCCTCGATGCTCGCTTCGACTGACCTCCCGTTCACGGGTTGGTACAGCGCAGCGAAAGCGGCGTTCGACGTCGTCGGCGACGCATTGTCGCTCGAGTTGCGACCGTCCGACATCGACGTCGTCCGCGTCGAGTGCGGCGCGGTTCGAACGGGGGCGTGGGACATCGCGGGCACCGACGTCCTGGCCGGCGACGACCCGACCACGCGCCGCGCCCGGCGCCGATGGGTCGATCTCACCGATCGGGTGAAACCGTGGTTCGCCTCACCAGCGGAGGTGGGCGCCGTGGTGGCCCGCGCCGCCACCGACGAACGCCCGAAGGCGGTGTACCGGGTGGGGTTCGCGTCCCGGCTGGGCGTCGTCGCCGACTTCGTGCCGGCGCCGGTGGAGCACGCCGTCACGGCGCGGCTGTTCGGCCTTCGACGCCCCGGGCAACGCGTGTACTGAGATGGTGTCGACCGTCAGGCGTCCGCGAGGTCGTGGGTCGTCGCGGCAGGGTCGACGGCGGCGAGTGTCTCGTACCGTTGCCGGAGCACACTCTCGTGTTGGCAGCGACCCCCGTCCGCGGGCCCGTCGATGGCGTCGAGCGCCAGCCTCGCCCGACCACACCCGACGGCACGGCCCGGCGCAGACGGGCGGTCGGCGCTCCGGAGGATCGATCCCATCGCCATGATCTGCTCGTAGATGGGGGCGAAGCTCAGCTCGGTCCGGGTTGGGGGGACGAGGCCGTTCATGGATGCTCCCGTACCCGCGATGGTCGGCCGCCAACGCCGAATGATCCGCTGGGCCTACCCCGAAGGTGGCAGGACGAGTGTCGCCCGAGCGGTGGAGGCGACCACCACCGGGTGCCGAGTAGCCTGACGTGCGTACTATTGGCGAACCGCCAATACGGAGGATCGATGAGCGTCATCCACCCCACCGTCGTCGACGATGCCGTGTTCGGCGCCGCGCTCGCCGCCGGTACGGCCAACATCATCATGCAGCTGTCACGGCCCGGGGTCGGGCACGGCGTCGTCGAGAGTCCCGTCGACTCCGGCAAGGCCACGCTGCACCCGATCAAGCGGGCGCGCACCACGTTCACCTACCTCGCCGTCGCGTTGTGGGGCACCGACGTCGAACGCAAGGTGTACCGCAACGCAGTGAACGGTTCCCACGCCCAGGTTCGTTCGACCGACGCCAGCCCCGTCGAGTACAACGCGTTCGACCCCGACCTCCAGCTCTGGGTCGCGGCGTGCCTCTACCGGGGCCTCGAAGACGTGCACCGCGCCATGTTCCCCGACTCGAACTTCCGCGGCGAGCACGGTATCTACGAGGCGTCACACACCCTGGGCAGCACACTCCAGGTCAAGGCCGACCGCTGGCCGGTCGACCGTGACGCGTTCGAGAGGTACTGGAAGGAGGGCCTCGAGTTGGTGTCGATCGACGACACGGTCCGCCGCTACCTCACCGACCTGACCGACATGACGTTCCTCCCTGCCCCCATCCGCCTCGCGCTCGCACCGAATCACCGGTTCAACACGATCGGGTTCCTCCCCGAGCAGTTCCGCGACGAGATGCACTTCTCGTGGTCGGCGGCACAGCAGCGGCGGTTCGACCACACGTGGCGCGCCATCGGCCTGGTGAACCAGGTCCTCCCCGCCCCGGTGCGCCACTTGCCGTACAACGTGTACCTGGCCGACTTCCGCCGGCGGGTCCGCGCCGGGACGCAGCTGGTCTGACCCGAGCCGGGACGATCAGCCGAGGAGGACCGGAGCCAGCGCCCGCCAGGCGTCGAGCGGGAACTCCACCCGGTCCTCGCCGAGCACCTGCACACACACGTGGTCGGCGCCGGCGTCGCGATGCTCCTGCACCCGCTCGAGGATCTTCGCCTCGTCACCCCAGGCGACCAGCGCGTCGACGAGCCGGTCGCTCCCCCCGTCGAGCAGGTCGTCCTCGGTGAAGCCGAGCCGCAGCCAGTTGTTGGAGTAGTTCGGGAGCGCCAGGTAGGTGCTGAGGTGGATCCGGGCGATGCGACGGGCTTCGGCAGGGTCGGTCTCGAGCACCACGCCCTGTTCGGGGGCAACGAGCCGGTCGGGACCGAGTGCAGCTCGGGCCCGCGCGGTGTGTACCGGTGTCGAGAGATACGGATGAGTGCCACCGGCTCGGGTGCCGGCGAGCTCGAGCATCTTGGGCCCGAGCGCTGCGAGCAGGCGCTCGTCGGCAGGCACCGGGATCGGCTGTGCGTCGATGGCGTCGAGATAGGCCCGGGTGGTCGCCAGCGGGCGGGAGTAACCGCCCTCGACCGTCGCGTCGATGAGCGGCGCGTGGCTGATGCCGATGCCGAACAGGACGCGGTGGCCGAACTCCTCGACGAAGGCGTGGTGCCGTTCGGCCGTCTCGGACGCCTCGTGCATCCACAGGTTGAGGATGCCGGTGGCGACCGTGATCGTCGAGGTCGCCCGGAGCACCGCCTCGACGGCCTCGAAGAGGTCACCGCCGATGTCGGGCAGCCAGATGGCGGTGTACCCGAGGTGTTCGACCTCGGCCGCAGCGTCGAGCGCCTGGCCCCGATCGCCGTACCGGATGCCGCTGCTCCAGATCCCGGTCCCCGTCAGTGGAGTTGTCATCAGTCGGATGCCTTCCCTCGGTCTCGTCGCCGTCGTGACATCACGATCGCGCTCATCAGCACCACACCCGAGGCGAGCGCGGCCACCACGACCGCTGCCCCGCCCGACGACTCGCCATCGTCGTCGTCGGACGCGGCCGTCGTCGTCGGCGCTTCGGTCGTCGGCGCCCCGGTTGTCGTTGGCGCTTCGGTCGTCGGCGCCCCGGTGGTCGGGGCGACCGTCGTGGACGCGGCGACGGCCTGGTCGACGGTGAGCGAGCCCTCGGGTTCGGCGACGTCGAAACGGACCTTCCACGCACCGGGGGCCGGGAACGACACGGTGGCCTCGTACTCGCCCGCAGTGTCGGCCTTCGCGAACGTCACCGGCGCCGCCTCGGCGCCGTCGGGCGCGATCGCCACGGCGGTGGGCGTCACGTTCGGCACCGGCTCACCGTCGTTCTGGTACACCACGCGCACCCGGTAGTGGACGGCACCGGCCTGCTCCTCGGCCGACACCACGCTGAGCGCGGCCTCCGCACCGTGCGCGGCGGCGGCCGGGGCGTGTCCGATCGCGACGGCGAACAAGAGGAACGGTGTGGTCAGGAGGGCGAGGCGGCGCACGTCGTCACGGTAATCGGCGGGACAGCGCGGTGAGGTCGACCACGGCGATCCGGTCAGCCGCGGCGACGGCATCGAGTTCGTCCACGTCGATGACCATGTCCGCGAGCGCTCGACACCGGCGGTCACGTCGCGCCTGGGCCTGCGCGGTCGATCGGATGTCGGGCCGGTGTCGGCCGGCGATCGAGCGTCGGGCGCCGACCGGCGGGGTGCAGTGCACGTACACGACGAGGTGGGATGCGACGTCGTCGATGGTCACCGAGTCGACAACGCTCGCTGCGGCGGCGATGACCGCCGGCTGGTCGCCCCGGAGCGCCGCCCCGAAGACTCCGAGCTCGCGCCGATGGAGATCGGTGGTGCCGAACTCCTCCTCGATGCGACGTGCTGTCGCTCCGGTCGCCGCCTCGAGTGCGACGTCGTTGTCGACGAACGGCCGGCCCAAGCGGGCGGCGACCAACCGACCGATGGTCGTCTTGCCACATCCCATCGCCCCGATGAGCACGATGTGAGGGCTGGCCGGGCGGGCGCGGTCGCCGGGTCTCAGGGGCGGGACTGGGTACGGCATGGTGGGCAACTGCATCGATCCTCCGTGCGGATCGTCGGATTCGCCCTGCCCGATACCCGACCACTGCCGGTCGCAGAACCGACCGGGGTCGGTCAACGGTGAGATCCCCCCGATCGGGTGGCTCGATGGTGTCGGTCGCCGTCAGCGACGGAGGTGGGCGGCAGCGCGACCCGCAACCGGCGGCAGGTCGAGGTAGGTGCGCACGCCGGGCTCGGCGGCGCACACGTACGGCACGGCGTTGACGCAGTGGAGCGCCGTCGCCACGATGCCGGGGTTGCGCTGCAGGCCGGCCTCGATGCTGACGGGGTGGAGTCCGTGGAACGTGGTGAGCGTCGTCGGGTCGCCCGTGATCTCGACCTCGAACCGCTCGCCGCCGGGCCCGAACGTCCAGGCCGGGTCGAGGTGTTCGTCGCCCATGAACCAGTTGACCGCGGCCGTGACGACGGGGACCCCGTCGACGGTCCCCTCCCACCGGAAGCGTTGCGCCGCGACCAGGCCGGGAGCGATGGGCCCGATGGGCGAATCGATCGGCTCGGTGGCGACGGCCATCTCGTGGGTGACCGTCAACTCCGGGTCGAGGACGAGACCGAGCACGTCGGCCAGCATGCGGACCGACTGCCCGAAGCCAGCGCCGAGGGCGGCCGGCATGATGCTCGCTGCTGCGGCCTCCGGCGTCGCGCCGAACAGCATCCAGTCGCGGATCACGTCGGGCGCCCCGTAGGTGCGGATGTCGGAGAACTCCTCGGCCCGCACGTGGGTGATCGAACCGGACAACGCCGAGAGGACCAGCGGGAACCGCTCGGTGATGCCGCCGGGGTGGATGCCCGTGCCGTGGAGCACCGAGCCGGCGGACCGACACAGTTCGTCGAGCCGGGTCCGCTCGTCGGGCGCCGGGTAGAACCACCCGAGCGGCGTCACGACGCTCACGCCGGCGCCGAGGATGCGACGAACGACGGCCGGGTCGGCCATCAACGGGCTGTAGATCACGCAGTCGGCACCGAGCGCGAGCAGCTCATCGACGTCGTTCGTGGCGGTCACCCCGATCGGGTCGCGGCCGAGCAGGTCACCGACGTCGACGCCCGCCTTCGACGCGCTGTGCACCCAACAGCCGACGAGGTCGAGTTCGGGGTGGTCGAGCACCCCTTCGATCGCGGCGCGTCCGACCCCACCCGTTGCCCACTGGATCACCCGGTATGTCATGGCGTCATCCTGGCAGGGCCCACCGGCGGACGTCGGCGCGCCCGCCGGGCCGTGACGCGTCGACCTCGCAACACCATGACCCACTCGACCCCTCACACGAGGGTTTGAGACCATCGGGCGCTCAGGGGCCGGCCCGGCTGGCCGACGAAGTGGTATGGCCTCACGGAGACGAAAGGCGGTCGTCGGCGCCGCAGTCGTCACCGCAGCACTGTGCAGTGTGCTGATCGGCGTCGGCGATGCCGAGCCGGAGCGTCCGGCCTCGCAGCGCCCGACACCGTCGACCACTCGCTCCGCGCCCACGAGCGCCTCGACCACCGCCGCCACGTCGACCACCACGGTGGAACCGATCATCACGGCCGCGCCCGTCGACACCGTCGCGCCGACGACGTCGCCACCGCCGAACGCGACCACCGCTCCCCCGCCGACGAACGCGCCGCTCGCGACCGCGACGATCCGATCGACGGCGCGACTTCCGTGGTTCGACCCGTCGGCGTCGTGGAACCGGCCGGTCTCCGACTTCGGACCGTCCGCTGTGCTCCAGCAGTACGCCCAGCGGCTGTGGGACTTCGGCGGCGGCGAGGCTCCCGCAGGGACGATCAACGTCGCGTTCGGCGACTACTCCGTGCCCGTGTACCCGTTGAGCGAGGCGACCACGACGGCGCGGGCCTATCAGACGAGCTGGGCGATGGAGCTCTACGGCTTCGGGGTGCCGCTCGGCACGAAGATCCCGTGGAACCCGGCGTGGCGGCCGGGCACCGGCAACGACAACATCCTCGCGATCGTCGACGAGCAGACGGGTCGGGTGTGGGAGATCGGTGGTGTCGGTCAGCTCAACGTCAACTGCGCGAACCGCGCCAACGTCGCGGCGGCCGAGCAGAACCGTGACTTCTCGTCGACGTACCTCTGCGTGGGCGGCGTACGGATCTACGACAACCTGTTCACGGCCACCGACGCGACGACCGTCGACGGTCGCGGCGCCGGCATCAACAAGCTGGCGCTGCTCGCGGGCGGACGAGGTGAAGGCCGGAGCGATCCGGCACGCGTTGCAGATGACCGTCACCGCCTCGATGTTCGGCCCGGCCTGCTCGCCGGGTCGTGGCGCTTCCGCGCCGGGCGCAGGCGTCTCGTGTGGGTTCTTCCTGCCGCCGGCCACCAAGCTGGAACGAATCAACCCCGACGTCGGGTGCCCGACCAGCCAGACGGTCACCGACGCCGAGCGATCGAAGACGGTGCCCGAGGGCATGCGCTTCGCCCTACGCGTCAGCGACGACGAGATCGCTCGATGGCTCGACTCCCGCGGCTACTCCGGACGCATCCGGGAAACGGCGCGGATCTTCGCGGTCGCGCTCCGCGACTACGGCTGGATCGTCGCCGAGACCGGGTGCTGGGGCATGCACATCGAGACCGACTCGGTCATCGGAGCGTCGGGTCAGTCGTGGGCCGACGTCGGCATCGTGTCGAACGGGTCGGCCTATCCCCGGGGCGATCTGCTCAACGGCCTCTTCCGCCCCGAGCGGATCTACGTCGTCGAACCGCCCGGCTGAACGCGCGCGCCGGCTCCGGCAGCGAATCCCTCGTTCTCGGTGGTGATGGCGGCGAGCAGCTGCTTGCCGGCGATCGCCAGGAGCAGACGGCTGCCGAAACCGGAGAGCTGCAGCGTGAGACGGTTGAGCGTCCCGCCCTCGACCGGTTCCAGATGATGACCACCCGTCATGGTCACGGTGCCCATCTCGGCCGACCACTCGAAGAGACGGCCCGGTTCGAATCGGGTGACGGTCCACACCCGCGGCCGCTGCTTCGGCTGCACGATTCGTGCCTGACTGCCGATGCCGATCGGCTCGCCACCAAGTCGTTCGACGCTCGTCATCGTCGGCGTCAACGACGGCCACCGCTCGACGTCGATGGTCATCGCCCACACCGTGTCGACGTCCACCGGGATGACGAGTTCGTGTTCGATCTGCATGATCACTCCCTTCTCCCGAACGAATGTACCATTTGGTACATGACGTCGGAAATTGGCGCTGCTCGGAGCGAACTCATCGATCGTCTCGTGGAGCACGCGGCATCGAACGGTCTGACCGACACGAGCCTTCGAGACCTGGCCGCAGCGGTCGGTACGAGCCACCGGATGCTCAACTACCACTTCGGTTCACGTGCCGGCGTCGTCGCGGCGGTCGTCGAACGGATCGAGTCCCAACAGCGCGACGCGCTCGCCGAGATCGCCGCCGAAGCGACCTCGACCACCGAGATCATCGAGCGGCAGTGGGCACAGCTGTCCGATCCGGCCCTTGCCCCCTTCATCCGGCTGTTCTTCGAGGTGACCGCCCAGGCGATGTTCGGCCGACCGGGAACCGATGGGTTCCTCGCCGGCCTGACCGAACCGTGGCTCGACCTCGGCGCTCGACTGGCCGACGACCTCGGCGTCGAGCACGACCCGGCCGAGCTGCGCCTCGGTGTCGCGGTGATTCGGGGGCTCCTCCTCGACGCGGTGGCCTCCGGCGACCCCGCGCCGGCGACTGCGTCCCTCAACCGGTTCCTCGCGATGCGAGGCACCTGATCAGGCTCGTTCCTCAGTGACCGGTCGGCACCCAGTTGCCGTGGAACCCGACCGGCACACGCGTCGGCAGGTGCACCTCCGCGATCGGCCCGGCGGTGGGGTCGCCGGCGTCGAGCACCGCGAGCGAGCTGCGATCCGTCGCCCGATCGTGCACCAGCGTGAGGTACCAGCCGTCGTCCTCGGCCGCATCGTCGGCCCGGGGTACGAACACGGCCTCTCCGATGGAGCGACCGGGGCCGAACTCGATGACGTCCACGGCGCCGGACCGGACGTCGTAGCGCACCAGCGAATCCCCGATGAGGTCCTGGCCCGCGTCGACCGCCGACTGGGTCACCGAGGACGCCCACCCGTACCGGTGGGGCCGCCCGACGAGCCGCTCGTCGACGCGGGGAACTCGATGCCCCGGTCGTCGAGTTGTTCCTCGGTCGCCGTGCCGGTCGAGCGATCGAGCCGCCAGCGCCACAACGTGGGCACGCCCTCGTCGGGACCGAGGCGGTTGTGGTCGAACATGCGAGGGTGACGCACGACGTCGAGCACGACAGCGTCGCCGTCGTCGTGTGCGTTCATCGGGTGGAAGACGTAGCACGGGTCCACCTCGAACCACTGCACGTCGGCGGCCTCGCCATCGAGGGGCATGATGCCGACGCGGGCGCCGTAGTCGTCGTCCCACACGTAGGGAAGCTGGGCGCCGGCCACCGCGGCCTCGAGGTTGAACGTGACCGGAAGGTCGTACACCGCGAGGTGGGAGTCGGTGATCGAACAGTCGTGCACCATCGGGTTGCCGGGCACCGGAATGTCGATGCTGCGCTCGACCCGGCCGTCAGCGCCGACGGTCACGTACTCCAACACCTCGGGCCGGGCCCAGTAGTAGTTGACGGCATGCAGGCGGCCGGTCCCGGGATGGCGCTTGGGGTGTGCCGTGAACCCGTTGGGAAGCGTGCCGTCGAAGTCGCTGAAGCAGATGCTGTCGAGGGTGTCGCTGAGCTCGACGGGACTGCCCCCGGCCTCGACGATCGCGAACGTGCGGCCGGCCATGCCGATGACGTTGGTGTTGGCCGCCTCCATCCCCGCATGGCGAACGCCGGGAATCGGCACCTCGCCCAGCCCCTCGCTGACGCTCGTCGAGCGGATCCAGCGATTGCGATACCACTCGGCGCGCCCGTCGCGAAGGCGGATGCCGTGCACCATGCCGTTGCCCGCGAACCAGTGGTAGGTCGCCGGGTCCGGCTGGTCGAAGGGGTTGGGACCGTTGCGAAGGTACCGACCATCGAGCTCGGGTGGCAACGAGCCCGTGACGGGCAGCTCGAACTCGGTGTACTCCGTGCGGATCGGGGCGTAGAGCCCCTCGAGGTAGCGGTTGGTGGTGGTGCCGGGCGTGGCGGTCATGGCGTCCTCGGTTCGGACAGCGCTCATTCCATAACGCTGTTGTGGAATCTTTCTAGTCCTTGTCCGGCATGCTGGCAAGCAGTTATGGCACGCACCGCCGATCCCACCGTTCGCACCGCGCTCATCGAGGCGGCGGCGCAACGCCTCGCCGTGGGCGGGCTCGACGCCCTCAGCCTGCGCCAGGTCGCGGCTGACGCCGGCACCTCGACCCAGGCCGTGTACACCCACTTCGGCAGCAAGGACGACCTCGTCCGGGCGGTGGTCGTCGAAGCCTTCGCCCGCCTGTCCGCCGAGGTCCGCTCGGTTCCCGTGACCGACGACCCGCTCGCCGACCTCGCTGCGGTGTCGACGGCGTACCGTCGCAACGCCCTCGCCAATGCCCACCTCTATCGGGTCATGTTCGAGCTCAACCCCCTGGCGCTCACCGATCCGGCCAACCACCGCGCCGCCGACGCTCCCCCCGAACGCCTCGAGGAGGGCCTGGACGCGTTCTGGGCGATGGTCGAGCAGGCGGAACGTTGTGTCGCCGCGGGGCTGCTGCACGGCGAGCCGAGCGAACTGGCCCTGCTCATGTGGGCCACGGCACACGGCGTGGTGATGCTCGAGCTCGCCGGCTTCCTCGACAGCGACGCCGAGGCCGTCTACGACGCCGCCACCACGGCGACCTTCACCGGCCTGAGGCAACCACCCGGCGCCTTGCCAATTCAGCATGATGACATGTCGTGAGCGCACGTCGAGGCGACACTGGCAACATGGCTCACGACCACCACCACTCCCCGGCCCACGACCGTCCCGTCGAGGCCGACGCCGACCCCGAGGCGTTCTGGAACGACCTCTACGGCGCTCGCGACCAGGTCTGGAGCGGACGGCCGAACCACTGGCTCGTCGACCTCGCCACCGACCTCGCTCCGGGTCGGGCGCTCGACCTCGGCAGCGGCGAAGGCGGCGACGCCGTCTGGTTGGCGGACCGTGGCTGGACGGTCACGGCCGTCGACGTCTCGACCACGGCGCTCGAACGGGCCGCGGCTGCCGCGGAGCGTTCGGGAGTCGGGGCGGCGATCGACTGGCAGCGTCACGATCTCGCCGACTCGTTCCCGACCGGCGAGTTCGACCTGGTGTCGGCGCAGTTCCTGCAGTCACCGATCGACTTCCCCCGTGATGACGTGCTGCGCCGCGCCGCCGCCGCGGTCGCTCCCGACGGTCATCTCCTCGTCGTCGCGCACGCCGCGATGCCGGCGTGGTCGAACCACACACCGCCGCCGGGAGGGTTCCCGACCGTCGAGGGCACCGTCGATGCCCTCGACCTCGGAGGCGAGCAGTGGACGATCGTCGTCGCCGAGGAGCGCGAACGCGAGGGCTCGAGTCCCGATGGTCACTCCGGAACCCTGATCGACAGTGTCGTGTTCGCCCGCCGACGGTGACCAGCCGAGGTACCGCAGCGTAAGCAGCTCCCGAGGGACGAGGGAGCGAGCCTGAGCGGAGGAGGCCGAGGCCATCAGGTGCCATGATCAGGGGATGTCTCTCACGATCACCCTGTTGGGTACCGGCAATCCGATTCCCGACGCGTTGCGCGCCGGGCCGAGCACCCTGGTCGCCGGCACCGGCACGACCGTCCTCGTCGACTGCGGGCGCGGCGTCGTGCAGCGCCTGGTCGCTGCCGGCGTGTTCCCGCCGATGCTCGACGCGGTGCTGGTGACCCACCTCCACAGCGATCACATCACCGACCTGAACGACGTGATCACGACCCACTGGGTCATGACGATGCAGCCCACTCCGCTGCGGATCTACGGCCCGCCCGGCATCGGCGCGGTCGTCGACGCGATCCTGGCCTCACTCGCGCCCGACATCGGCTACCGGCTGGCCCACCACGAGGACCTGACGTGGGAGCCGCTGCTCGAGGTCACCGAGGTCGAGGCCGGCGCCTCGTTCACCGTCGGGGCGGCGTCGGTCACCGTCGGTCGGACCAACCACTTCCCCGTCGAACCGGCCATCGGCTTCCGGTTCGACCAGGAGGGAGCGTCGGTGGCGATCGCCGGAGACTCGGTGCCGTGCGAGGGCCTCGACGCCCTGTGCGCCGGCGCCGACGCCTACGTCCAGACCGTGATCCGTGACGACCTGGTGAAGCTCATCCCGTTCCCTCGCCTGCAGGACATCCTCGACTACCACTCGTCGGTCACCGACGCGGCGCAGACGGCGGCACGGGCCGGCGTCGGCACGCTCGTCCTGACGCACTACGTGCCCGCCCCGGCGCCCGACTCGCTCCACGAATGGGTGGCCATCGCCGCCGAGCACTTCGCCGGGCCGATCGTGGCGGGCGACGACCTCACGACCGTCACCGTCCCCTGAGGGCTTTTGTACTGCGAGGAGCGACGCTGACGTCGCTCCTCGCAGTACAAAACCCCCCGGGGAGCCGGTGCTACTTGATCAGGGGGTCGCGGGGCAGGCCGAGGATGCGCTCACCGATCTGGTTGCGCTTGATCTCCGACGTGCCGCCGGCGATCGACATGCCGCGGTGCATGAGCACCAGGAGGTTGCTCATGCCTCCGGGGCCGTCCATGAAGACCGAGTCCGGCCCGTTGAGCTCGGTGAGGATGGCCGCCGCCTCGTGGCCGAGCTCGGACAGGACGAGCTTGGTCATCGCACCCTCCGGGCCGGGCCCCGCCGCAGCGACGGCGCGGTTGGCGGCACGCAGGTTGAGCAGCCCCATGGCCTGGTGCTCGGCGATGTACCGCCCAACCCGGGCGGCGCCACCGGCGAGCCGATCAGGATGAGCGTCGAAGGGGGCGATCAGGGCCGAGCCCGGCATCGACATGCCACCGCCGCCACCGCCGATGCTCACGCTCTCGTTGCCGAGCGTGGCACGAGCGACGGTCCAGCCGCCGTCGACCGGCCCGACGACGTCGTCGTCGGGGACGAACACGTCGTCGAAGAAGACCTCGTTGAACTCCGACGCGCCGATCGTCATCTTGAGCGGGCGAACCTCGACGCCGGGGGCGTGCATGTCGATGACCATGGTCGTGATGCCGTCGTGCTTGGGCACGTCGGGGTTCGTGCGCACCGTCGCGAACCCCATGCCGGACACGTGCGCACCCGACGTCCACACCTTCTGGCCGTTGACGAGCCAACCACCGTCGACCCGGGTCGCCTTGGTCTTCACACCGGCCGCATCGGAGCCAGCATCGGGCTCGCTGAACAGCTGACACCAGATGACCTCCTGGTTGAGCGCCGGCAGCACCCACCGCTCGAGCTGGTCGGGCGTCGCGTACTGGATGAGGGTCAGGATGTTCCAGGCGGTGATGCCATACGACGGTCGTTGCACCCCGGCGCGCTCGAACTCCTGCTCGACGACGAGCTGCTCCACCGCACCCGCCGCCCGCCCGTACGGCGTGGGCCAGTGCGGCATGACGTATCCGGTCTCGATGAGCCGGGCGCGCTGCTGATCCTCCGGCAGGTCGCTGATGCTCTCGGCGAAGGCGCGCACCTCGTCGCGGATCGATTCGGCCTCGGGCGGCAGCTCCACCTGCTTGCCACGCGACACGCCGCGCCGGGTGAGGTCGGTGAGATCGGCGGCCGCATCGGCCGGACGGAGGAACGACAGCAGGGTGGTCGCCCGGCGCATGTAGAGGTGGGCGTCGTGTTCCCACGTGATGGCGATGCCACCGTGCACCTGGGTGTTGAGGTTGGCGCAGAGGTCGGCGGCGGGTGCCGCCAACGTGGCGGCGACGGCAGCGGTGAACGTGAGCTGGTCGCCACCGGTCGCCGCGGCCTTCGCTGCGTCCCAGACGGCCGAGGTTGCGAGCTCGGTCGCGACGACCATGTTGGCGCAGTGGTGCTTGACCGCCTGGTAGGTGCCGATCACCCGGCCGAACTGGACGCGCTCCTTGGCGTAGGCGGCTGCCATGTCGGTGCACTCGCGGGCGAGGCCGATCGCCTCGGCCGACAGCACGAGGCGGGTGAGGTCGACGAGCGCCTGGCGAGCGCCGGGGATCACGGTGGCGGGCGCCCCGTCGAGCGTGACCTTGGCGGAGCGGCGGGTCGGGTCGAGGTTGGTCGGCACGTCGACGGTGACCCCGTTGCCTGCCTCGACGATGGCGACGTCGTCGCCGGTGGCCACGAGGAACATGCCGGCGAGCGCGCCGCCGAGCACGACTCCGGCGGAGCCGGTGGCCGTCCCGCCGTCGACGGCGACGTCGCCGTCGAGCGCCGCGGCGGCAGCGAGCGAGCCGTCGGCGAGTCGCGGGAGCCACGCCGCCTTCGTCGCATCATCCGCGGCCGCGGCGATCAGCGCGCTGACGATCACGGTGGGCACGAACGGCCCGGGAGCATCGGCACGCCCCAGCTGCTCGACGACGACCGCCAGCTCCTCGAGGCCGTACCCCGAGCCGCCGTACTCCTCGGGGAGGTGCAGGCCGAGCCAACCGAGCTGGGTCAGCTCGCCCCAGAGCTCGGGCAGGGTCTCCTCGGCGCCGTCGAGCAGGGCACGGCGACGCGGCGCGGGCGTCGCGCTTGGCCAGGAAGTCGGCGGCCGTTTCGGCGAGGGCGCGATGGTCATCGGTGATGGCGAGCGACATGGGGGTACCTCATTCGTTTCGAGATGGGACGGTGACGGAGTTCTGGTCACGGTCTAGCCCACGAACGAGGTTCGATGTCGGCCCGGTGCGATCGGCGCTCGCATCCGCACATCTATCTTGCTAGCATTCTAGTTCATGGCCGACGACGTGAAGCAGTTCAACGTCTACCTCCCCATCGAACTGATCAAGGAGGTCAAGCACCACGCCATCGAGTCCGAGCTCTCGCTCTCGGCACTCGTTGCCGAAGCGCTGCGCTCGTACCTCGCGGACAGGTACGCGGCACCCGACCGGCCGGTTCCGACAAGGAGACATGACATGACGACGACCGAAGGAATCGAGGGCGTGTTCCTCACGACCCACAACTGGGGGAAGGCCGCCAAGTTCTTCCAGGCCTTGGGCTACGAGCTGGAGTTCGTCGTGAGCACATTGGCCGACACGCACTGGGGCACACGGGAAATGGTGGTCCGTGATCCCGACGGACGGATGTGGAGCCTCCAGGCTCCCGGTTCCACGGCCGGCGATCGATGACCGACGTCGACGGGCAGCCCGACAACACCGCCGTCAGGACGGCGCTCTGGCGAGCGCTCCACGTCGAGATCGACGCGGCCCCTCCGGTGGTCGACGACGTCCTCGGCCGAGAGCTCGCAAACCCCGACCCGGGGTGGCGCGACCGGCCGACATGCATCCTCAGCGCACCAGCGGGCCCCGTGCGGCGATCGTCGCCCGGGCACGGTTCATCGACGACCTCGTCGCCGAGCAGATCGGCGCGGGCATCGACCAGATCGTGCTGCTCGGGGCCGGGCTCGACACGCTCGCACAACGCCACCCCGAACACGGCGAGCGCGCACAGTTCTTCGAGATCGACCAGCCCGGAACGCAGGCGTGGAAGCGTCGCCGGCTCGTCGAGATCGGGCACGCTCCTCCCCGACTGGTTGCACTTCGTGCCCGTCGACTTCGAGTCCGGCGAAGACTGGTGGGACGGCCTGCGCTCGGCCGGCTTCGATCCCGGGCGGCCGGCGGTCGTGAGCTCCACCGGGGTCTCGATGTACCTCACGAAGTCGGCGACGGCGGCCACGTTGCGTCGGCTGGCCACCCTCGCCACCGGTTCGACCGTCGCCATGACCTTCTTCGTACCGCTCGACCTGGCCGACGAGGCGGACCGTCCCGGTCTCGAGATGAGCGCCCGCGGCGCGGCGGCGTCGGGCACGCCCTTCGTCAGCTTCTACACACCCGATGAGATCGTCGAATGTGCGCTCGACGCCGGGTTCGCGCGTGCTCGACACATCGCATCGGCCACCCTCGCCGACCGCTTCTTCGCGGACCGAACCGACGGACTCCGCCCATCGACCGGCGAGGACGTGCTGATCGCCTCGACCTGACCGGTCGCTGTCGTTCGTGCTCAGTTGGTACGGCGACGGCGGCGCACACCATCGACCCCGTAGTCGCCACGAGAGTGTGGTCCAGGCGTCGTCGACGACGCGTGCTGCCACGTGGCCCGATCGATCAGCACCTCGAACATCGGGGAGCCGGACAACACCTCGGCATCGAAGCCGTTCGCCTCGGCGTGATGACGGAGGATCGCCCCCGACCGGTCGGGATCGGTCACGAGGTCGAGGACGCCGTAGAGCTTGCCCTCGCCCCCGAGGTCGTGGCGGTCGGCGATGGCCGTGACCAGGCAGCAGCGGGGGTCGCGGGTGACGTCGAGGTGCTTCTGGGACCCGGGCATCATGCCGACGAACAGCCCGCCTTCGTACGGCCCGACCTCGATCGGGCTGACACGGGGCGCACCGTTGGATCGAACGGTGCCGAGCATGCCGAGCCCGCTGGCCGCGAATCGTTCGCCGATGGGGCCGGCGACCTCGGGAGCGAGCCGGGAGAGTTCGTTGAAATCGATCATGCCGGAGATGTTGCCGGAGTATCACTGACACCTTCTGTCAGTGATGGTGGAATACCGTCGAATCGTGCGTGCCAGTCGACTTGTCCAACTCCTCTTGGTGCTGCAGCGACGCGGCAAGGTGACGGCCGCCGATCTCGCCGCCGAACTGGAGGTCTCGGTCCGGACGATCTACCGCGACGTCGAGGCACTCGGCATGGCCGGCGTCCCCGTCGTGACCGACAGCGGGCCCGGCGGCGGGGTGTCGCTCATCGGGGGCTACGAGACACGCCTCACCGGCCTGACCGGCGACGAGGCAACGGCCATCGGGTTGGCAGGAGTCCCGACTGCGGCCGCCGAACTCGGACTCGGGTCCGTCCTGGTCGCGGCCCAGGCCAAGGTCGACGCGGCGCTGCCGCCGGAGCTGCGGGCACGAGCGGTCCGGGTACGCGGAACGGTTCCACGTCGATGCCCCCGGGTGGTTTCAGCGCCCGACGTCGGTGCCCATGTTGCCGGCGCTCAGCTCAGCGGTGTGGGACGGGCGGGCGGTCGAGCTCCACTACGCCGGCCGGAACGGCACCGTTCGCCGCCGCGTCGATCCGCTCGGTCTCGTGCTCAAGGGGGCGAACTGGTACCTCGTGGCCGGGTCTCGGCGGCCCGAGCGCCTCCGATCGTTTCGTGTCGACCACGTCCGGGCGGTGCGACCGATGGACCGTGCCGTCGAGCGACCCGAGTCGTTCGACCTCGCGACCGCATGGGGCGAGCTCCAGGCCGGGTTCGAGCAGACGCTACGCAGCTTCGATGTCGTCATCCGGATGGCCCGGGCCGACGTGCCGCGGCCGCGTCACGCACTTCCCGAACCGTCAGCCTCCCGGGCCCTCGACGCCGCAGCAGCGGCCGAGGGCGACCCGGTCACCTTCGTCGCGCAGTCCGAGTCCGTCGAGGTCGCGGACGGCGAGCTCCTGCGGCTCGGCGGGCGGGTCGAAGTGCTGGCGCCACCAGCGGTGCGCGAGGCGATGCGCGCCACCGGCGCAGCAATCGCCGCTGCCCATGCGACGCTCAGGTGAGGGGAAAGTGGCACGCCACGGCGTGCGGCGACCCGTCGAGCGCAGGAACGTCGACAGCGCAGCGCTCGTGACCCTCGACCGCTCCCGGGCCGTCAGGACACCGGAGGTGGAAGCTGCACCCCGGAGGCCGATCCGACGCGTCGGAGGGATCGCCCCGCAACACGATCCGTTCGGTCGTACGGCCCGACAGGCGGGGCACGGCGTCGAGCAGCGCCGCCGTGTAGTGGTGTCGGGGCGCAGCGAACATCTCCGTCGCCGGGCCCGACTCCTTGATCGAGCCCAGCTCCATCACGGCGATGCGGTCGCAGAGGTACCGCATCACGGCGAGGTCGTGGGAGATCGCCAGGTAGGTGAGGCCCAACTCGCGTGAGGTCGCGAAGCAGGTTGAGCACCGTCGCCTGGATGGAGACGTCGAGCGACGCGGTCGGCTCGTCGAGCAGCAGCAGCTTCGGCTGTGGTGCCAGGGCCCGGGCGATGGCGACCCGCTGGCGCTGCCCGCCCGACAGCTCGAAGGGGAACCGATCGAGGAACCGCGCCGGGAGGCCCACCAGGTCGAGCAGGCGGCCCACCTCGGCGTCGAGGTACGAGCCCGAGAGCTTCTGGCTCCGCACGAGCACCGCTTCGGCGACGGCGTCGCCGATGGTCATGCGGGGGTGCAGCGATGCGTTCGGGTCCTGGAAGACCATCTGCACGTTGGCCCGGACGTGGGCGAGCGCCGCTCCCCTGGCGTTGGTCACGTCGGTGCCCGCCACGGTGACCGAACCGGAGCGCACGGGCGTGAGACCGACGATGGCCCGTGCCACCGTCGACTTGCCCGACCCGGACTCGCCGACCAGGCCCAACGCAGCGCCCTCGGGGATGTCGAGCGTGACGCGTTCGACCACGTCGGCGACGCTGCCCGGGTAGCGGATCGAGATGTCGTCGAGGTGCAACATCACGACACCTCCCAGCAGGCGACGCCCTCGACGAGTGGCGGCCGTTCGGTCGAACAGCGATCGGTTGCCAACGGGCAACGGGCTGCGACGCGTACCCGGGCGGCAGGCGACCGGGGTCGGGCGGGGCGCCGCCGATGGCCGGAAGCGGCTGGGAGAGGTCCGCGTCGAGCGTCGGGACCGATCCGATGAGGGCCCGCGTGTAGGGGTGACGGGCACCGGTGGCGAGGTCGGCGGCGGCGAGCTCCTCCACGATCCGGCCGGCGTACATGACCACGACGCGGTGGCAGATCTCGGCGACGAGCGCGATGTTGTGGCTCACGAGCAGGACGGCCGTGCCCTGCTCCTCGTTGAGCTCGCGGAGGAGCGTCATGACGTCGGCCTGCACGGTCACGTCGAGGGCCGTCGTGGGTTCGTCCGCCACGATGAGCTGCGGCGTCGCCATCAGGCCCATGGCGATCATCGCCCGCTGCCGCATGCCGCCGGAGAACTCGTGGGGGTAGTCGTCGACACGCCGTTCGGGGGCGGCGATCCGCACCCGACGGAGCCGGTCGACGGCGTCGTCGTGGGCCTGGGCCCGGGTCCGCTTCCCCCAGAATCGCGAGGTGTCGGACAGCTGCGACCCGACGCGACGGGCGGGGTTCAGCGACGACATCGGGTCCTGGAAGACCACACCGAGCTTGCCGCCGAGCGCAGCGGCGCGCCCGTTGCGGTCGGCGCCGAGGAGGTCGGTGCCGTCGAAGGCCCACGCACTCGTGGTCCGGCGGGCTCCCGACGGGAGCAGGTCGGTCGCCGCCATGGCGGTCAGCGTCTTGCCCGAGCCCGACTCGCCGACCACTCCAACGATCTCGCCCCGGCCGACCCGCAGGCTCACGTCGTGCACGACGGTCACCTCGTGCTTCCCTGCGCCGAAGGAGACCTGGAGGTCGCGCGGCTCCAACACGGCGTCGCCGCTCACGAGTCGCTGCTCCGGCGTCGGACAGTGAGCCGCGGGTTGAAGATGCGGGCGAGACCGTCGCCGAACCAACCGAACGCCAGACCGGCAACGGCGATCGCGAACGCGGGACCGAGCGCCCGGCGGGCGCCTCGCGGAAGTTCTTCACCCCCTGGTCGAGCAGCACACCCCAGTCGACGGTGAAGCGTTCCTGCGCGCCCACCTCGGGTTGCACACCGAGACCGAGGAAGCTCAGCGCGGAGATCGCGACGAGGCACTGTCCGAACGTCGAGAACACCGCGACGACAGCGCGTCGGCGATGTTGCCGAGGATGTAGCGACGGACGATCCGGAAGCGGGAGAGGCCGAGGAGCCTCCCGGCCGCCACGAAATCGCGTCCGGCAACCGCTGAGGCGGACGTGAGGGTGAGCCGGGCGAAGAACGGAGCGAACGAGATGCCGATGGCGACCATCGCCGCGCCCGCTCCCCGGTCGAGGACCGTGACGACCAGCACGCTGAGGAGGATCGACGGGAACCCGAGCCAGGTGTCGATGATCGTGC